>NZ_BLYC01000012.1 GCF_019721995.1 Bathymodiolus japonicus methanotrophic gill symbiont
CCTGATTCTGAGTCTTTTGTTTGACCATTGCCTTCTCCTTCACCCAGAGCAAATAGCCCGCATTGAAAGCAAACTACCTGCGTATACCGTAGGAAGCTTACAGCGCAAGTCTCAAATGGATGTACTGCTTGAGTTCATCACGTCATTGCTAGAGTTTCCAGATCCTGGTGATAAGCTGAAAGAGTTAGGTGAATTATATAGCACCCCAAAGAGTCAAGACAGATTTTTCAACAATCCTTATTCCATATTCCTAAGCCGCTTCATTCTGCTGTTCATTAGCTAAAATACTTTCTCTATATACATTCATTGGTTTTTTATAGTCCAGGGTTTCATGAAACCGTTGATGATTATAAAACTCAATATAGTCATCAACATCTTCTATTAACGCTCTAATTGAACCATATTCATTTAAATAAATACGCTCACATTTTGCACTTCGCCAAAACCGTTCAATACAAATATTATCCGTTGCTCGTCCTTTTCCATCCATAGAAATAGTAATGCCTTTGTTTTTTAGTCGTTGGGTATGAATTTCACTGGTGTATTGACTGCCTTGATCCGTATTAAAAATTTCAGGTGTTCCGTAGAGAGAAAGCGCTTCATCTAATACATCCATAACTAAAAAAGAATCCATTGTGTTTGATATTTTATGGGCGAGCACTGCTTTTGAGTGCCAATCAATAATCGCCGCTAAATAAACCATCCCTTCTTTGGTTTTAATATAGGTTATATCTGTACTCCAAACTTGGTTAGCGTGTGATATATCAAGATCTCTAAGCTTATAAGTATATTTTTTATGTTCTTTTATGGGGATCGTTGTATTGACTTGTTTTACCGCTAATACGGCTTTCAAGCCCATCTGCTGCCGATAACTCGCCACCGTGTTTAAACTGACTTTAAAACCACCTTCAAGCAACTGCTGGTGTACTTTAGCCGCACCATAAATAGGGATGTCTTTAAAAATGTGATTAATCTGAGTTTTGATCTCTTCTTTCTTTTTATTCTCTCTTTTTTTGTAATAGAGATTGCTTCTATTTAATCCTAATAATGCACACTGCTGTGTTAGAGGTAGAGTGTTAAGCTTGGGCTCAATCAACTGTTTTCTATCAGATGAGTCCAAGCTTTTTAGCTTTTTTTCGAGCCACTCCTTTTCAACCGTCATTTTTCCTACGATTTTTGTGAGCATCTCATTTTGTTCTTGAGCTGCTAATAGATCCTCTTTGTAATCTTTAACGGCTTTGGAGGGCTCCATTGCTATTTCTGCATTGTCTAAGAATATTTTTTTCCAGTTTTGTAGGTTCTTAGGTGTGATGTTATTTGCACTGGCAATTTCTTGCAGTGTTTTTTCATTCTTTAAAACTTCTAATACCAACTTGCTTTTAAATTCAGCACTGTAGACCGTTCTTTTTCTGCTCATTTTAATACTCCAATTTTTTACAAATAGTAACTAATTTGGAATAAGATTGCTTTGATTTCTTGTCTGGATTTGCTGGGGGATTATAAAGTTCATCACAGTGTGAAATCTTTAATACGGACCAGGGAAGTCAATTCACAACGAATCGATTTACAGGGCCCTTATTGGAGAAAGGAATCCGTGTTAGCATGGATGGCAGAGGCCGCGCATTGGATAATATTCTTGTTGAACGATTGTGGCGATCAGTCAAATATGAAAAGGTCTATCTGAATGACTTTCAGACAGTGAATGAAGCATATTTAGGGCTGAAAGACTATTTTGAATTTTACAATCACAGGCGAATTCATCAGTCCTTGGACTATCGAACGCCAGCGGAGGTTTATTATAAAAAAAACCGGTCTATACGTGAGAGTCCCTGCAGGCGGACTCCATGTGGACAAAGCGTGAATTTCCTACGGAACGTGTGGATAAGCTGATGGAAAACGATAAAGCCGTTTCCCACGAACTTACCCACACTAATTCACCCTTTAACCACATTTCACCGCAGTCGGCAAAGAGTAGTATCAAAACGCCTGCGGCGCAATAATAACAAATTATTAATATAAAAAGGGAAGGGCTATCTTAACTATTTAATAAATTGGTCTGGACAATGGGGAGTATTATACCTTGCTTGTCACGCACGCGTATAGCATAAGCATTTAATTCAAAACAGGCATCCATCATTTCCTGCTCAGCCTCGGACAAAGTATTATTCTCTTCATCCATCGTTAGCATCATGACCTCACTTACGACCGCATTCTGGCGCTTGAATATTGCCTTGGCATCAGTCCTGATTTGAGTAATTTTATAGATCCCAAGTGGGTCCTTAGCCGTTGTACAACCAGAAAATAACATAAAGCTAAAAATCAATAAGGATTTATGAATAACATTCTGGTTAAATAGCAACATATTTTATGATCAAATTTTATTAATTATGACGCAAATAACTAAACCCGTTGTGCTTTGTTTTTCTGGTCATGACCCTAGTGGTGGTGCAGGCATACAAGCGGATATTGAAACCATCACTAGTCATCAATGTCATGCTGCAAACGTTATTACCGCGTTAACAGAGCAAAATACCAGCAATGTAAAAGAAATGCTGCCGCAATCGCCTGAAGCAATTATTTCCCAAGCGCAGACTATTTTAGAGGATTTACCTGTAAAAGCCATAAAAATTGGCTTAATAGGTCATGAGCAAATAGCTAAGGCCATCAGCACTATTTTAAGCGAAAATCCTACAATACCGGTAGTCCTAGATCCTATTCTTGCGGCAGGCGGTGGAGCATCCTTATCCAGTAATGCATTGATACAATCCATCATAGAACTGTTGCTCCCGCGTACCACAATACTTACCCCAAATAGCCTTGAGGCTCGCCAGCTTACAAAATCTAATGACCTACAATCATCGGGCATAAAACTATTAGAGCTCGGCTGTGAATACGTATTGATTACCGGCTCGCATGAGCAAAGCACCGTAGTTAGCAATCAACTTTTCCATAAAAGAGCAGTAATAGAAACATACAACTGGGATAGATTACCGCATAGCTATCATGGCTCAGGTTGTACCCTGGCATCAAGTATCGCTGCATTAATGGCGCATGACCTAAAAGTAGAAACCTGCGTACAGGAAGCGCAGGAATATACCTGGAATAGCTTACACGCAGCTTATCAGCCTGGCAAAGGCCAGCATATTCCTAATCGCCTATTCTGGATGCAAGAACATGTCTAAGTTTTTATCATGACATTTTGCTAATGAATTTCCCTAAAACTGGCCTATACGCCATAACAAAGACTGAAAACAAAACAGTTGAACAAATCATTGCTGATATCAGTGAGGCTATCAAAGGTGGCATTAAGGTCTTGCAATATCGGGATAAACGGCCTATAGATCCAACTTACCTGGCAGGTGCATTGAAAGAACTCTGCCACGCAGGTAATATTCCTCTGATTATTAATGATAATATTACTTTAGCTAAACATATAGGCGCAGACGGTGTACATATTGGCAAAGAAGATGGTTTACTTAGTCATGCACGCGAGCTATTAGGTTCAAGCGCTATTATTGGCGTGTCCTGTTATGACAGTGTCGAACTGGCATTACAAGCACAGCAAGACTCTGCTGATTACGTGGCCTTTGGGCGATTCTTCCCTTCCAGCTCTAAACCTCTGGCCGCAGCAGCGCATATTGCTAGCTTAGAGCAAGCTAAACTCCGAATCAAAGTCCCTATCGTCGCAATAGGCGGCATATTACCTGATAATGGCGCAGTATTACTCGATGCAGGGGCTGACCTGTTAGCCGTTATCGGAGGGGTTTTTTCCGCAACACCCTATCAATCGACTCTGGCATACCAGCCATTATTCAAATGAAAATACAGTTATCTATAGCTTTAAGCCTGCTACTAGCTGCTTGCACCTACCCTGATATGCAGAAGCGCCTGGC
The DNA here is from genome assembly GCF_019721995.1 of Bathymodiolus japonicus methanotrophic gill symbiont. Classification (GTDB taxonomy): domain Bacteria; phylum Pseudomonadota; class Gammaproteobacteria; order Methylococcales; family Methylomonadaceae; genus Methyloprofundus. The sequence goes on from NZ_BLYC01000012.1 coordinate 3,894, forward strand.
TACAAGGCAAAGACCTAAGCTTTCAGCGTAGCAAAGGCAATTGCCTTGCCTGTCATATTATTGAAGATGGAGAAGACCCGGGGAATATAGGCCCAGCGCTAATTAATATGCGAGCAAAATATCAAACAAAAGCTCAACTCAAAGCGATTATCTGGGATGCCACAGAATTCAACCCACAAACCAGCATGCCTCCCTTTGGCAAAAACAATATTCTAAGCCCCGAGGAACTGGATCTGGTCGTTGATTACATCTGGTCGATTAACACCCCCTGATGTCGTACGCGGCTTTACTGACTGTGAAAGTATTCAATAAATGCATCTTTCAGTTTTTAAGTTATTGTATTGATTGCTGTGAGGAGTATAAAAACATGTTTTTATACTCCAAATGACGGATACTTTCACAGTCTTTTAACCCGCTGGTGTGTGGTAAGGTAACTCGCAAGAAATAACCCACCCACCTTGCTTGTCTTTTTGTCCGTCTTCTGCGTTGTAGTGACTTTAGTCGAGTCGCCCAAGGATCTTCCCCCTCAGGCTCTCACAGATCCGTACTTGAAACTCTCGCTTCATACGGCTCTTCATGCCCCTTGCAATTACCAAGTTTGAATAAACCTTTAGTTCAGCCCTTTTCTGGTTGACTAAAGGTTGCTCATAGGCATGTCAGCCCCTTCGCTCCATTTCCATTACAGAAACTTCATCACTACTACGAGCTGGTCCGCCCCTGTGTTCTGCATCGGTACTAAGACCCTTGCGGGGCTTCCGCTTGGGTTTCTCCCTTAACATCAGTACGATAGGTTCCCACGTTCGTAAATATTCGGCTAACACATACTACCTAGAATCAGCGAGTTAGGCGGCTTCTAAACTGACGGCTCAGCGGATAAAGCCATAAGTCATTGATTTGCACACTTTGTTTGCCAGCCGGCCCTAACTTGCCACGCCCTTTAGTTTTACCTACGTAGATCCAGTTGGCGGCTTTGTAACAAGTCCCTGCAAATTGCTCGGTATCAACAAACGTTTCCCCACGTTCCGTAAAAAAGCCTAAAATAAGTTCATGCCACTTTTATGCCGGACACCATTTAAGCAGTAACCAGTTTACCCTTAAACTCATCATGGAACAGTTACGAAGCTCCATTTTTGATATCACCGTACATGCTTTCGACACTTCATCAGTGGTTCGCTTGCGCTCATCTCCGAATTTCACACCTGACAGAATCTTTGTCCTGCCTTTTCCCGTGACGCTTATCACCCTGACTCTTAATCAACGCAACTCACGGTGGTTTGATAACGACTACTGGAAGTCGCCACCGAAGGGCCATCCTTCATCTTTCTTACCGTTACGAGAAAAAATAAAAAATTTGCTCTCGTGGCACACCGTAGCCGCCTATGCGCCGTGTCTACGCCTTGAAGGCGAACAAAAATCCTGCGCAATATTGATAGGTTATTTATTGCGTGTTACCTAACTTGTTTTCTAACCATGAAGCTCATGAAGAGAATGAAGAAAAGGTATTGTAACTTCAAGCCCTTCATGAACTTCATGGTAAAATCGAAATTTCATCAGTGTCTCACAAACAAGTTACAAGCGCCCTATTCCTAATCTTGATATCCATAGCCACCACCAGGTGTTTCAATAATCAGGCTGTCACCCTGCTGCATATTTACCTCTGCACAGCCAGTCAATTTAACAATTTCACCGTTATAGCGCAATACAGTATTCTGCCCTAAACTGCCAGCTAACCCACCCTGCAAGCCGAAGCCCGGCTTTAATCTGTGGCTGGATAAGATACTCACGGTCATCGGATTTAAAAATGTTATTTTCCGAACCACAGCATTACCACCCTGATGTTTGCCTGCACCACCGCTATTTTGACGTATAGAAAATTCATCTAATAATACCGGAAAGCGCCACTCTAAAACTTCGGGGTCAGTAATTATGGAATTGGTCATATGCGTATGCACTGCATCACAGCCATCAAAATCAGCGCCTGCACCACCGCAGATGGTTTCGTAATACATTACCAAAGGTAAAGTTGTTCATGGTTCCTTGCGAACTCGCCAGCACACCTAAAGCACCATACAGAGTATCAACGATATATTGTGATGTCTCAACATTACCCGCCACGACTTCAGCAGGGTATAGGGGGTTGAGCATTGGGTTTTGTGGAATAATGATTTTTAAAGGTTGCAGGCAACCTGCGTTTAATGGGATATCATCTTTAACCAGGGTACGAAACACATATAAAACAGCAGCCTTGCAAACTGCGGCAGGAGCATTAAAGTTACTATCTAATTGTGCACTGGTGCCTGTAAAGTCAATTGTTGCAGTTCTTTGCTGCTGATTAATTTTTATGCAGACAACAATTTTTGCACCCTCGTCCATGCTCATCTCAAAGCTGCCACTGCTTAGTGTCCCTAATACTTGGCGCACCGATTCCCCTCCGTGTCAGGATAGTTTTCGCCTTATTTGAAAAATAATAACTCAAACAAGGGGCGGAAAAATAAAACCATGACAACTCAATACCCAAAAGAAAGAAAACAGGCGCGCCATGCTACCTCACAACATTCTGGGACTCCTGTCACCAACATTCATTCGCCTACGCAGCGAATGGGAGATGCCCTGGTCGCCCTGCGTCCGTCTCAAATGGCTGGACGGCTATTCGGAATGCAATTCTTGCCTCCCTCGCGCGCTACTAGCGCACTTCGGATCAGCGAATTGCCCTGTCGCCTACCAGGGACTAAAAATCATCACTCCGCTTAGGCTCCGTTTCCCTGATTTTAAGCGGATGCCATCATTAACAAAACTGAAGTTTCCCAATTATTGAGTAGCTGAAATACACAATGCTGGTGTATCGAGGTTTATTTTAGGTGGTTTTGCCATGTTTATAGCAAACCCCTACTTAATTCCCCTTAGGCAATAGCATTTGAAACGAATGAAAAGACTGTTTTTTTCATATAGTTGTAGCATAGTTTCAATTTTACCATAAATAATTATTGGGAAACTTCAGTTAGTAAAACGGTCGGCTCACCTTGTCGCTCCAATAGCGCATTCGTACCCACCGTGGTACCCATTTTTACAGTAGAAATTTTGCATGCCTGCTGCTCACTATCCTATTGTAACAACTCTTTAATCCCTTGCAGGGCAGCATCGTGATATTGTTGCGAATTTTCTGATAGTAACTTATGGCTAATTAATCGACCACTGGGCTTGCGTGCAACGATATCGGTAAAGGTGCCACCACGGTCAATCCAGAATTGCCATTGATTATCAGAGCTGTTCATTATCATTAAGTCTATTTTTAGGCTATTGTTTTTGCCTGCGATTATGCCATACGTAGATAAATTTTAATTCACTTAGTCTTTCACCAAGCTAAACTTTCTTGGTACTATACAGCTTACAGCCGAACATACTGAAACCTGTACGATAAACTGGATTTATTCATGAGTGACTTGCTTAAATTTTTTCAAGATACCTCTGCTCTGTATGGAAGTAATGCCCCTTATATAGAAAATCTCTACGAAAAATTTCTCGAAGACCCCGATTCTATCGAACATACCTGGCGAGAGAAATTTTTCCAACTCCCACAAACACACGATAGACGTGATATTGCACATAGTCCTGTGGTGGAACGCTTTGCTCTGCTGGCTACTTCTACCCCCTCGCGTATCGCTGAATTACAGGGCTTTACTGAAGAAAGTGTAAAAAAACAGTCAGCCGTTGCTCGACTAATAAATCATTACCGCTCCCACGGGCATGAAATGGCAACCAATAATCCACTGGGAAAAATCCATCGTAATGTACCAGACCTGGATCCTAATTATTATGGCTTATCTGAGCCGAATATGGACACCCTGTTTGATACGGGAACTTTATACGGCGTCGATCGTTTACCATTAAAAGATATTATCAGCACACTGAAAGAGATTTATTGTGGTAATGTCGGCACTGAATATATGCATATCTTTGATGCAGATATTAAGCGCTGGATTAAAAATCGCCTGGAGGGCACTAAGCCAGGTGAAAATATTGATGATAAAAAAAGACTCTGGCTATTAGAACAGTTAATAGCTGCTGAGGGCATAGAAAAATACCTGCATCGGAATTTTGTCGGTCAAAAGCGCTTTTCACTTGAAGGCGGCGAAAGTCTGATTCCCATACTGGATGAGATTATTCAACGCTCGGGGCGTCATAATACCAAAGAACTGGTTATTGGTATGGCACATCGAGGACGCCTTAATGTTTTAATTAATATCCTGGGTAAAAGCCCTGCACAACTTTTCAGTGAATTTAAAGGTACAGCGACCACTGACAGAGGAGTCATTACCGGTGATGTCAAGTACCATATGGGCTTTTCCTCTAATATGCAAACCGAAGGTGGCGAGGCTCATGTCACCATGGCATTCAACCCCTCGCATTTAGAGATTATCAACCCTGTCGTTGAAGGTACAGTCAAGGCACGTCAAGACAGGTACGGAAAAAACAGCACCAATACTGTTATTCCTATTCTTATTCATGGCGATGCCGCATTTGCTGGGCAAGGCATTGTAATGGAAACTCTGAATATGGCACAAACCCGAGCATTTGCAACTGGTGGCACTATCCATATCGTAATTAACAATCAGATCGGCTTTACCACTAGCAATCCATTCGATGCCCGCTCGACGCTGTATTGCACCGATGTTGCCAATATGATTCAAGCTCCGGTCTTTCATGTAAATGGCGATGACCCGGAAGCTGTGCTTTTTGTAACCCAAATGGCAATAGATTACCGCGCAACTTTTAATAAGGATGTGGTCATTGATTTAATTTGCTATCGACGCCGTGGACATAATGAAGCTGATGAACCATCGACAACTCAGCCTATGATGTACAAGCAAATTAATGCACTGCCCACCACCTGCACTCTTTATGCAACTAAACTGATTGAGCAGGTGGTTTTAACCGAGCAACAGGTACGGGCTATAGAGCAATCGTATCAAGATTTACTGAATGCTGGAAAAACAGTATCTCGCCCCATTAATGACTCTAATTATTCCTATTCCAAACTTTGGGATAAATATGTGGGTCAGCAATGGGACAGTGCCTGTGATACCAGGGTTGCTCTGGAGCGCATACGCTTTTGCAATAACCAGTCACACCGCTTACCGCCAGGATTTGAACTACATCCCCGGGTGGTAAAGATCATGGACAATCGCCGGAAAATGGCTGCCGGGGCAATGCCACTAGACTGGGGCTTTGCCGAAAACATGGCCTATGCAACACTACTGATGGATCAATTTAATGTGCGCCTGGTAGGCCAGGATGTTGGGCGTGGCACCTTTTTCCATCGGCATGTTATTTTACATAACCAGCTAAATGGCGAATCCTATATTCCCATCAAACACCTGGATGTGCAGCAAGGGCGCGCACAAGTATTTGACTCCATTCTTTCGGAAGCGGGTGTACTAGGCTTTGAATACGGATACAGCTCAACCGTTCCCGAAACACTGACTATCTGGGAAGCCCAGTTTGGTGATTTTGCCAATGGAGCACAGGTAGTAATCGACCAGTTTATCAGCTCAGGCGAAAGCAAATGGGGACGCTTATCAGGATTAGTAATGCTATTACCACATGGTCTGGAAGGACAAGGACCGGAACATTCATCGGCACGACTGGAGCGCTATTTGCAATTATGTGCTGACCAGAATATGCAAGTCTGTGTACCCTCAACCCCGGCACAGATCTTTCATTTATTACGCAGACAAGTCATACGTACTTATCGTAAGCCGCTTATCATCATGTCGCCAAAAAGTTTACTCCGGCATAAAGCCGCAGTTTCAACACTGGAAGATCTGGTAGATGGACATTTTCACACCATTATTCCTGAAACGGACGTGACTATCGATGCGCAAAAAGTCACCCGCCTAATCCTTTGCTCGGGCAAGGTTTATTATGATTTACTGGATGCACGTACACAGAACAACCCAGAAAATGTAGCCATTGTCAGGATTGAGCAATTGTACCCCTTTCCAATTCGTGATTACTCCCTGATATTTACCCGCTACCCAAATATAGAAACCGTCGTCTGGTGCCAGGAAGAGCCGCAAAATCAGGGGGCATGGTATCAATCACGACATAATTTTTCAATTTTTAAACCGGATCATCTGGAATTAATTTACTGTGGTCGCCCAGCTTCTGCATCACCGGCGGTGGGTAGTTTAGCAAAGCACCTAGAACAACAAAAAGAAGTAGTAGAATCGGCGCTATATGGTCAAACTACTGCCACAAGGAAAACATCATGAGCTTAGAAATTCACGTTCCTACTTTACCTGAATCTGTTGCAGATGCAACGTTAATCGCTTGGCACAAGCAAGTAGGCGATACTGTTAATAAGGATGAAAACCTGGTCGACCTGGAAACCGATAAAGTCGTACTCGAAGTGCCAGCTCCCGGATCCGGCGTACTTACTGAAATACTTGTAGATGATGGAAGTACTGTTAAAGGAGGGGATTTACTGGCAAAAATAGACACTAATGTTAAACCTGCACCCTCAACTGTTGTGAAGCCTGAGACTACAAGTACAGAAATCCCCTTAAGCCCTGCGGTACGGCGCATAATATTTGAAAACAACCTGGACCCAGCGTTAATTTCAGGCACCGGAAAAGGTGGACGTATCACTAAAAGTGATGTATTGGACTACCTGGCAAGTAATACTTCGGACACTACCTCGCCAGCTACTCCTGAACCAAAAACTGCGCCTCAGCCAGAAACTGCACCTGCACAAAAATCAGAGCCCAGCAGCAACTCCAAACCAGTAATGAGCAGTAACGGTGTACGCTCTGAACAGCGCGTACCCATGACTCGCTTGCGCGCAAAAGTTGCAGAGCGTTTATTACAGGCGCAGCAGAATGCCGCCATGCTAACTACCTTTAACGAGGTCAACATGCAAAGTGTCATCGACCTGCGCAAACAATATCAAGAGCATTTTATTGCTAAGCATAATGTTAAGCTAGGTTTTATGTCGTTTTTTATTAAAGCATCGATAGAAGCACTTAAGCGCTTTCCTGCAATTAATGCATCGATAGATGGTGAGGATATTATCTATCACGGATACTATGATGTGGGTATTGCTGTTGCCTCTCCCCGTGGGCTGATTGTCCCGGTATTGCGTGATGCCGATCAATTGGATTTTGCCGGCATAGAAAAGAATATTGTTGATTTTGGTGAAAAATCTAAAGCCGGCACGCTCTCTTATGAGGAGCTAAATGGTGGTACATTTACCATTACTAATGGCGGTATCTTTGGCTCAATGTTGTCCACGCCAATTCTAAATCCACCACAGTGTGCCATACTGGGAATGCACGCGATTACTGAACGACCTGTGGTTGAAAATGGTGAAATCGTTATTCGCCCCGTTATGTACCTTGCTTTATCCTATGATCATCGCCTGGTAGACGGGCGAGATGCCGTGCAGTTTTTAGTCGCCATTAAAGAAGGACTGGAGTCACCAGCGCATTTACTACTTAATATTTAGGCCAGGATCATCATGTCTGAACTAAAAAAAGATTTCGATGTTATCGTTATAGGAGCAGGGCCGGCAGGCTATGTTGCTGCCGACCGCGCTACGCAACTAGGCCTTAAAACAGCATGCATTGATAACTGGGACTCCAGCAAAAATACTCACTGTTTGGGCGGTAACTATGTCAATGGCGGATGTATCTCTGCAGTAGCGCTGCTGGAGTCTGCTAAAGTATTCAATCTAGTTAACAATGGCATCGCTGATCATGGCATCAGCGTTGATAATATCCAGGCCGATATTCCCTCCATGCAGAGGCGCAAGGACTCAATAGTTAAACTTTTAAATAAGCAGATCGAAAAGATATTTATCGATAATAAAGTTGAAACGATCAAAGCCCATGCCCAGCTTATCAACCCTAACCGGGTAGAAATCATCCCCTTTAGTGATAAACTACCCAGGGTTATAACTGCTGATAAAATCATCCTTGCTGCTGGCTCCAGCCCTATAGCGCTAAGCTTCGCTCCTATAGATAATGACAGTATTCTGGATATACAAACCGCACTAAACTTACAAAGCATCCCAAAAACATTGGGAATTATTGGTGCCGGAGCTATAGGTATCCAACTTGCAGGTATCTGGAATAAATTAGGCACAAAAGTTGTCTTGCTGGAGGCACAAGAGGCATTTATGACCATGGCTGATCAGGAAATATCTGATGAAGCCTTTAAAATTTACACTCAACAGGGACTGGATATCCGCCTGTGCGCACGGGTTATTTCGACCGAAATAAATCAAGAGCTGATTAATATTGAATATGAAGATAACCAAGGACGACATCAGTGTAGCTTTGAAAAGCTAGTGGTTGCATCTGGCAGAAAACCCAATACAGAAACACTCATCGCAGCATCTGCTGACCTGCTGTTAGATGAAGATGGTTTCGTACATGTCGATGAGAATTGCTGCTCAACACTACCCGGTGTTTATGCAATTGGAGACCTTACCCAGTCTGGACCTATGTTGGCACATAAAGGTATCGAAGAAGGGATTTTTGTTGCCGAACATATCGCAGACCAACACTCGCCCATTAACTATCATACAATTCCAAATGTCATCTATACCGATCCTGAAATAGCCTGGGTAGGTCAAACAGAACAAAACCTGCTGGCCATAGGTGAAAATATCAAAACCAGCACCTTCCCCTTTAGCGCAACCAGTCGCTCACAAATCAAGGGAGCAACCACAGGGATGGTAAAAATGATTATGCAGGCAGATACAGAAATTATCTTAGGCGTGCATATTATAGGCGCCATGGCATCAGAACTCATTGCAGAAGCAGTACTTGCGATGGAATTTTCAGCGACAGCAGAAGACCTGGCACGCACTATACATGCCCATCCGACTATCTCCGAAGCAATACATGAAAGCGCACTGGCTTTAAGTGGACGCTCATTGCATATTTCGGTTTAGCGCCGAAAGAGGCTACGTATAGATTTACCTGATTTTTATAACCCTCAGCCACTTTCAAATACGTTCGTCATTTCTGCATGTTATTAGCTGAAATCTATAGGTCCAAGCAATAGATTCCCGGTAAAAGACTTCGGGAATGACGAAGTCGGTTTTTTTATAAAGAACTAATATTAAGTATTTTTGTCATAATGGCTGAGCCTTGTACGTAATCAGGTAAATTATGTTGGCTGTTTTATACATGGTTTGACTCATGCAAAAATTCATTCACAGCATCACAAAACAGTTCAGGCTGCTCCGCATGTAACCAGTGCCCTGCACCGTCTATCGTTTTAATGACAGCATTGGGGAATAATTTTTTAACACTCTGCTGATCAATATAATTAGATTTTTCACCTGCTAAAAATAATACTTTATCCAGATAAATATTTAACCCATCCGTATCAGGAAAAGCAATAATATTATCTGCAGTCTGCGCAAAAACATCTAAATCTATACGCCAGCTATATTTACCTTCTTTTAAAACCAGGTTCTGCAGTAAAAACTGCCTAAAACTCGATTCAGGTATTGCGCTACTTAATAAACGATCCGCCTGTTTGCGATTAGTTAGTTCTTCCAGGGGCAATTGCTTTAATGTCTGAATAAGGTTATCAAAACTATGCCGATAACTAAACGGGGAAATATCCGCTACAATTAACTTATTAATATACTCAGGCCGTGATAAGGCTAGCCACATGGCAGCTTTTCCTCCCATACTATGGCCTAATATATTTGCATTAGATAATTCCTGGCTATCGAGAAAGAATTCAATATCTGCAGCCATAGATGGATAATCCATGACGCTAACGTGCGGAGAGTCCCCATGATTACGCATATCTAAAAGATAGATATGAAAATGCTCAGCTAATTTCCTGGCAATTTGTCGCCAATTACGTGACGATGCAAAAAAACCATGTGATATCAATAAGGCTGGCGCATCAGCATCACCATATTCTTCAAATGCCAAAGCAACTGCTTTCATCAGTGTTCCCCTATCAATTGAGGCCGTGAAACTAACCTCGCCACAAGAGAGCTCATAAAGCACTGTAAAGACATTCCTGTTATTATTGCGTTTTGAACTGCCCGAATGGTATACGAGATGATACGAGATATTCTTGCCTGGAAAAATAATGGATTCACAAAACGATCTCGTTTTTGAGCCTGTTGCTGCCTAATCTCCAGAGCCTCGCTATATTTTTTATCCGATGGATGAATCAATTCTGGCTGTTGTGTTTTTGAAATATCTTCAAACACGCGCATTAAATTATAGCTCATTGCAGTCAGGCGCATTTGATTTTCAAGTGAGCGGGTATTGGAAGACCAAGCTTTAGTTTCCTTGAAATTACTTTTACTCGATGTTCAAGTTTTCAGCTATAACTGGGCTAAGAAAAGTAAATTTTTCCGGCTTTGTTTTATAAGTGATTGATTTACAATGATGTTGATGCTTTCTTTGTCAGTAAAATTATCAATAAAATCAATCAGTTAAAAAACTTGAACATCGAGTTTTAGTGTTATTGAATGTCTTTTCAATCGTCCATCGCTTGAAATACAGCATGGCAATGGTTCCAGGGTTAATAGTCATTGGCAAGGTTGTCACAAACCGGTGAAGTTTTCCGGTTTCTGGATTACGGTAATCCACCACGTTAAATTTGATGCCCTTGTTTTCGTACACACTTTATGCTTCAACCCCTGTATTGATCTCATGGCGGGAGTCAAAAGGGATAGACTCAACCAGAGTCGCAATTGAATTTTCTTTTAGCATTGAAATCATGTAATTAGCATGTCGTTTCTGCCGATCCCACCAGACAAAGTCGGTGACGGCTTTATCGTAGACATAGAGATGTTTCTGAGAGCTGTTATTTCCCTTGTTTTACTTTTCAATATGATCTCGTAACACAGGTATTTCTTGATGTCTCTGAGTTCCGTTTGTCACCAGACAAAGAAATCTGAGCAACCCACTTCTGAGATTCAACGCGTAAATCCCCCCGGCCGCATAAACTTTCCCCTTGCTGTTTTTTTCAGTATGGCAGGCATGATCAATAAAATGTCCATCCGCTGCTTCTATGGTGTATTCGTCAAGTTCCGGGAATGCTTTAAGATAATCAATGCCTTGCGATAGAAGTGTTTCAGCGTGAAGATGATAGCTCTGCTGTTCAAATGCCTCAAGCATACTTGTTCGTCTATGCGACTTCAGTGATTCAAAATACGTTGAGTGGGGAAGCAGCTGGCCATAAATCTGTTCATTGGTTTGGAGGAAATGACGACCACTATCGACTACACTGATACAGCGTAATAACCCAAGCCGAATAAAGTCGATATCCTTCAACTCTGGGCATGAACGAGCCCACAAAGGATGACGCTCTGCTAACAGGGCACGTTCCATACTTTCATTGCAGTGTTGGTGAATATGTTCAGAGAGTGGTAGGTCTTTAAGCATGGGTGATATCCGTTTATGAGGTGATTAAAACGGAAATTTTTAGAAAATTTCTTCGGCAATTGCAAGCTTTATTTGAAATTATTTGTTGTTTTTTTACGGTGCCTACAGAGTGTCTATTTGCTGTTATAAGTGATTAAAATCAAAAAGATGGAAATATTCGAGTGGTGCTACCTTCAGGTAGGTCATAGGCTGCTTTGTTTAGGTACTTCTTCTTTCAATGGGAACACTGATGACTGCTTTAGTCATATACCGCTCCTGAAATCGTTGCTACAACGGTACGACTACCACCATGATTTCGATGTTCACATAAATAAATACCTTGCCATATACCCAGGTTTAACCTGCCCTGGCTAATAGGTATGTTAATACTGGCACCTAATATACTGCTTTTTAAATATGCGGGCATATCATCATCACCTTCGTAGTCATGTCGATAATAAGGTGCTCTTTCCGGAACAAATTTATTAAAGTGGCTTTCAAAATCTGCTCTAACAGTAGCATCTGCATTTTCATTAATGGTTAATGAAGCAGAGGTATGTTTAATAAATAAATTAAACAAGCCACATTCAATTCGCTCAATATCTTGTACAGCCTGCGAGACTTCATTCGTTATTAAATGAAAACCTCTCGGCTTTGCAGCTAAATGAAATTCTTTTTGTATCCACATTTTAATATTATTTAACCTAGAAACCGCAGTTGAGTACAGAATTTGTGGAAAATCTGTACATGAAAGTCAAGGCAAAGCTCGCAGGCAATGGCATAGCCCTTAGCAAAATCTGTAAGGCAGGATTTCGTACACAGATTTATTCACAAAACTGTGCAACGGTGGACACTCATCCAACAGGTGACAAGTTTTTACGATCATTATTTTTAATATTCAGCGGTTTACAAGGTTATGACAGGGTTAATCGTACGTATAAAAAAAGCGACGCTATTGGCCGCTTCTTTGTCTTGCATAAACAACAGAACTAAGGTGGTTTCTGTCAAAAAATATACCACTTTACTGGTCTTTTTGCCCGTCTTCTGCGTTGTGACAGCAGTTACATAGAATGACTATGTGCATGTTATCGCGCCTTGGAGACAAACAAAAATCCTGCGCAATCTGGTGTATTCTTTTCCTACAATCGCCTAAATCGAATATTCTGATTTATCATGGCCTGCTTCAGTAAGTGCACGCATCCACCTAGGCATTACCCCCCGACCTGTCCATGTCTGACTGGCATCATCAGGATTGCGATACTTCGGTGCTACCTTTATACCCTTACGTTTTTGCTTTTTTTCAGCTTCGTGTATTTCAACTGTAACACCGACAGAAGCCGCTAGCTCTTTAATCTGTGCAAATACTTCTTTACGCTTACTTGCCTGTTTGTTTTTTAACGCTGACTCCGCATTTTCTATCATTGATTGTAATTCATTGACAGATAAATTATTTAAATCAGTCATAATTGTTTTAACCTTTTAAAAGACGATTATAGTTGTTAAGTGATTATTTCCATGCAGAAAAAAATCACTGCCGATTAACTATAACAAAAATAATAAAAAACACTATTATATTTATCTTTTTTGTAAAGAAAAATCGATTTTATGCAATATATCACCTTGCTGGGTAATAGTACGTACTTGCCACCGACCTATAGAATTATAAGGAAAGAGCTTACTGGTAGAAATTCGCCATCGATTACCGCGGATATTAATTTTCCGTTTATAAACAGAATGACCTTCTTTAAGCCATTCATGCTAAATAGCCGCTCCTTGCATATTAATGACTTCAGTAAAATATGTCACGCCATATGCTTTACTGCTATCAACAAGAATAGGTAATTCTATATTGCCATAAGGCTCTAGTTTAGTAACCCCCTGTGCAAGTTGTGCACGGGCTATATAAGGGTTTAAATCTATGCTTTGAATAATATCCCGCTCTGCTTGCGCGTTTTGTATAGCTATATTCTCTACCGGTTGTTTTGCCGTAATTTGAGCAGTCGCTGGTTTACCAATTATTTCTTCGGTTGGTACCTGCGGTTCAACGCTGATTGTTTCTTTGATTACCACTGCTGAAGAGATCACTTTTACAGATTCTGGCTCTGTAATAGCTGGTTTTGAGTGGGTTCTAATGCTGATTTATCTAGAGAGTCTTGCCTAACAGCGGCCTGATTAGCAACTTGCATCTTTAAGGGAGGTGATTTTTCTGAGTCGCTATTATCCTGGCTACTGAAATAATAAGCGGGAATAATCACTAACAGGATTAGCACAATAAGTGCATAAGCGATTCTTTTATAATTCCATTCCGATATCATTTCAAGCTCTGGTTCTTCCATGATACGGCGTTCAGTTTTTGATTTTACTTTTATCGATATGTTTTTATCTGTGTTCATACATTTTAATAGCGGCTAGGTTCATTTATTGCATCAGTTGGTTTTGGGTATCTAACTTATACAACAACATAAACACCATTCGAGCATAAATGTTTGTTGCAACATATTCTGCTGCACCTTACATTGCTTCCCCAGGTGAGTAGTCCATTAGTCTATATGCTGGCCTGCGCTACGTAAATGAAGAGAAACGGAGGTTTCTCTTCTATGTATTCAACCGCGCAGCCTTCCATGGCCTGCAAAATCCAGTATGACGGTTGTTATAACAATCTTAGCTGTTATAAGACAGTTTATCACCAAAAGCAGCTGACCAGTCTTTATTAAACTTCTCTACCGCAGGTTGAACCGCTGGGAAATTAACCATTTGCTCAATCACATCAACAGGTAATGTAATCGCGCTACAACCCGTTGCCAAAACATCCATAACTTGCTGAGTCGACTTAAAACTTGCTGGAGTAAGAATGGTTGGTAAATCATGCACTTCTAATAAGTGCTGAATTTCCGCACAAACACCCACACCATTATTATTAAGCGTATCAATACGATTTAGATAAGGTGACATATAATCAGCGCCATTTAATGCCGCTAAAAAACCTTGTTGTACTGTATAAATAGCTGTTGCTAAAGTACGAATATTAGTATTACGTAATTGTTTCATTGCAGCCAAGCCAATAGGCGTAGTAGGAATTTTGACTGTAATATTTTTGTATGGCATTGCTGATAGTTGCTTTGCTTCCTCAACAATACCATCAACAGTTGTACTTAATGCCTGTACAAAAAGTAGTGTATCCTCTCCTAAAACTTCTACAATAGCTGGTAAAACATGATTAACGCCTGTACCAGAACCTGCCATAATTGATGGGTTAGTTGTGACCCCTTTTACCGGTAGATATTCGTTAATTTCAGCGATTTTTTTTACGTCAGCTGTATCAAGTAATAATTGAAACATATAGCTTAATCCTCTATTTTTAGTTTAGTTTTCAGATTGTGATTGTATGGCTGTCATAACAACCGTATTTACGATATCGGTTACTGTACAGCCACGACTTAAATCATTTACAGGCTTATTCAAGCCTTGTAAAATTGGGTCTATTGCTATTGCACCAGAAGAGCGCCGCACAGCTTTATAGGTATTATTCCCGGTATTGAGGTCAGGAAAAATAAATACATTTGCCTGTCCTGCCACCTCACTATCAGGCAATTTTGTCCGCACAACGCTGGCATCGACTGCCGCATCATATTGCATCGGTCCTTCTATCTTTAATTCAGGATGAGACTTTCTGGCTATGGCCACTGCCTGACGTACTTTATCCACTGCCTTTCCTTTACCTGATTCTCCCGTGGAATAAGACAGCATCGCGACACGAGGTGATATATTATACATCTTTGCAGTCGCAAGCACTCACTGCAATTTCAGCTAATTGTTGTGCATCTGGATCAGGGTTTATCGCACAATCGCCATAAACTAACACCCGATCTTCCAGGCACATAAAAAAAACACTAGATACTGCGGGGAGTCGCTATTTTTGCGAAAGCTTGTTTTGGGCATCCCAGCCCAAGCAAGCAGCAAAAACTTAACGCGACCACTTATGCCTCCGGCGGCCCCGATTCGTCCTCGTCACCTCGTCCCGACCCAACAAGGGGTCGGAACATAGGCTCCAAATGACTTGACGCCGTGTCGGATGGCCTTTTATTTTGTCTCCACCTTCGCTAACGCTCAGACTCCGACAAAATAACGGCCCTACGGCTATCGCGGACTAAAAATCATCACTTCGCTTAGGCTCCGTTTCCCTGATTTTCAGCGATAGAACTGAAGTTTCCCAATAATTATTTATGGTAAAATTGAAACTATGCTACAACTATATGAAAAAAATAGTCTTTTCATTCGTTTCAAATGCTATTGCCTAAGGGGAATTAAGTAGGGGTTTGCTATAAACATGGCAAAACCACCTAAAATAAACCTCGATACACCAGCATTGTGTATTTCAGCTACTCAATAATTGGGAAACCTCAGCTATAGAAGTACCTGGCTTGGTTTTAATAATCTGGAAGGCCGGGCGTATCGTATGCTGTGTGGTATGAACCGCTCCGGAAACCATGCCATCGGCATGATTTAAATGCACCATCATGGTTCCAAAGTAACTAACATCGGTCATAATATCATAAGCCATATCATAATTTATACCTTTCTCTTTACGAAGCTTAAAATACGCACAGGCGCGCCATGCTACCTCACGAAATTCCGGGACTCCTGTCGCCATAATTCGTTCACCTACGCAGCGGATGGGAGATGCCCTGAACGCCCTGCGTCCGCAACGACTACGCACAAAAGCCGCTTCGTCATTACTACCTCACTGGCTGGACGGCTATTCGGAATGCAATTCTTGCTCCTCTCGCGTGCTGCTAGCACACGTCGAATCAGCAAATTGCCCTGTCGCCTATCAGGGACTAAAAATCAACACTTCGCTAAGCTCCGTTTCCATGATCTTCCATCAGTGTTCCCATTGAAAGAAGAAGCACCTAAACAAAGCAGCCTATAACCTACCTGAAGGTAGCACCACTCGAATATCTCCATCTTTTTGATTTTAATCACTTATAACAGCAAATAGACACTCTGTAGGCACCGTAAAAGAACAACAAATAATTTCAAATAAAGCTTGCAATTGCCGAAAAAAATTTTCTAAAAATTTCATCAGTGTTACCCTATCACATGCGCGCCATGCTACCTCACGAAATTCCGGGACTCCTGTCGCCGTAATTCGTTCACCTACGCAGCGAATAGGAGATGCTCCAGCCGCCCTGCGTCCGCCACAGACTGAGCACAAAGCAGCTCAGTCATGGCTACCTCAAATGGCTCTACGGCTATTCGGGATAAAATTTTAGCCTCCCTCGCGCGCTATCGCGCACTTCGGATTGGAAAATTTCCCTGCGCCTTCTGGAGACTATCAGCCCATCCGGGGCTGACAGCGATTGAGGCCGTGAAACTAACCTCGCCACAAGAGAGCTCATAAAGCACTGTAAAGACATTCCTGTTATTATTGCGTTTTGAACTGCCCGAATGGTATACGAGCTGATACGAGATATTCTTGCCTGGAAAAATACAGGCGCGCCATGCTACCTCACGAAATTCTGGGACTCCTGTCGCCATAATTCGTTCACCTACGCAGCGGATGGGAGATGCCCTGAACGCCCTGCGTCCGCAACGACTACGCACAAAAGCCGCTTCGTCATTACTACCTCACTGGCTGGACGGCTATTCGGAATGCAATTCTTGCTCCTCTCGCGTGCTGCTAGCACACGTCGAATCAGCGAATTGCCCTGTCGCCTATCAGGGGCTAAAAATCACCACTTCGCTAAGCTCCGTTTCCATGATTTTCAGCGATGGATTCACAAAACGATCTCGTTTTTGAGCCTGTTGCTGCCTAATCTCCAGAGCCTCGCTATATTTTTTATCCGATGGATGAATCAATTCTGGCTGTTGTGTTTTTGAAATCTCTTCAAACACGCGCATTAAATTATAGCTCATTGCAGTCAGGCGCATTTGATTTTCAAGTGAGCGGGTATTGGAAGACCAAGCTTTAGTTTCCTTGAAATTACTTTTACTCGATGTTCAAGTTTTTCCAGCCCATTGCCATCAAACTCTTACCTTCACCCAGCAGAACAATACTTTAATGATGGTGTTGGCTCTAAGCGCCCTCGCTGAAAATCATGGAACGGAGCTTAGCGAAGTGGTGATTTTTAGTCCCTGATAGGCGACAGGGCAATTCGCTGATTCGACGTGTGCTAGCAGCACGCGAGAGGAGCAAGAATTGCATTCCGAATAGCCGTCCAGCCAGTGAGGTAGTAATGACGAAGCGGCTTTTGTGCGTAGTCGTTGCGGACGCAGGGCGTTCAGGGCATCTCCCATCCGCTGCGTAGGTGAACGAATTATGGCGACAGGAGTCCCGGAATTTCGTGAGGTAGCATGGCGCGCCTGAAATCTCTGCCAATCATATGTTTTCCTGATGGCATCAGTTGAAACACATCCTTTATTAATTCACCTAACTCTTTCAGCTTATCACCAGGATCTGGAAACTCTAGCAATGACGTGATGAACTCAAGCAGTACATCCATTTGAGACTTGCGCTGTAAGCTTCCTACGGTATACGCAGGTAGTTTGCTTTCAATGCGGGCTATTTGCTCTGGGTGAAGGAGAAGGCAATGGTCAAACAAAAGACTCAGAATCAGGCCACGGCTTGATCCCTCTTCATCTAATTGTTTGGCCTCACGCCCCCATCCTTCATAAAGCTTCCAGTCCTCAAAGAAAACCTCAATCAGCCATCTCAACGTATAGGCTTGAATAATATCTTGTGTGCGCCAAGTCAGGTCTGTCGCCACTAAATAGCGATAGTCGTTTTCACCCTCATATTTTAAGGCAATGACAAAGCGTTTTTTACTGTGAGAACTCACCTTCAATCGTGCACTGCTGACAGTCACTTTAATCTCTTTGCCGCCACGTACACGTATTATCTGATCAATGCCTTTGTTAATCGAATTAAAGTAGCTCTCGACTGACCTTATTCTACCTCTATATTCAATATTTTGGTTTTTACGTAATTGGCTAATCACCTGCGAGCCTCCAGATTCTTTAGCGGCTTCGTCCATAAAGGCTTTTTCACCATACAGCGCATCAGCCAGTACGCCTTTAATTTTAATCAGGCTATGCGCAACTTTAAACTCTTTTAATAAGCCTAATGCAATCTCTGTTTTGGTCGGGTAGGCACTGTCACGTTCAGGCTTAATAGGCCGATCTTTTTTTGCTATACCGCTCTTTTTCAACCGTTTATCTTCTTTATCCCACTGCTTTAAGGCTGGATCCGGCATATAAAAGAAAAAACCGACAGGCACTGTAATGGATGAGGTAACTAGCAGCAATAATACTATCGTTTGTCCATTAACATACCCGCCGGAGCCTTTGTGTTTCTGCTTGTAAACCTTATAAATACGTTTTGTAGACTTAGATCGTGCTCGGTCTGATTCATCAAAGGCCAACACACCTTCAGTAATGCCATAACGTTTTAAAATTAAGACCACACTCACCCGTAGCAACCAGTCCCAGGGTATACTTGCTTTACAAAACACCCAGGATAATGCGGCTACTTTGCAGTCTCCAAGGCTTGCTCGCTCAAACTTAGCCCAGCAAACAGAGTTCATTAGCAGTATGCCCGTTAAACAAGTGCCCAACCAAGCGGCTTGAATCCGTGTCAAAGCGGCTCCGGGTTTTAGCTGATTGAGCGCATCATTTAAATCGTCAATATAGCTTTGGATAAAGGTGGCTGGGGCATTCATTAACATGGGCTTACACCGATAAAATTACAACAACCTCAGAATACCTGATTTTACCTTCTCAATATCAAAAACTTGAACATCGAGTTTTAGTGTTATTGAATGTCTTTTCAATCGTCCATCGCTTGAAATACAGCATGGCAATGGTTCCAGGGTTAATAGTCATTGGCAAGGTTGTCACAAACCGGTGAAGTTTTCCGGTTTCTGGATCACGGTAATCCACCACGTTAAATTTGATGCCCTTGTTTTCGTACACACTGTATGCTTCAACTCCTGTATTGATCTCATGCTGGGAGTCAAAAGGGATAGACTCAACCAGAGTCGCAATTGAATTTTCTTTTAGCATTGAAATCATGTAATTAGCATGTCGTTTCTGCCGATCCCACCAGATAAAGTCGGTGACGGCTTTATCGTAGACATAGAGATGTCTCTGAGTTCCGTTTGTCACCAGACAAAAAAATCTGAGCAACCCACTTCTGAGATTCAACGCGTAAATCTCCCCGGCCGCATAAACTTTCCCCTTGCTGTTTTTTTCAGTACGGCAGGCATGATCAATAAAATGTCCATCCGCTGCTTCTATGGTGTATTCGTCAAGTTCTGGGAATGCTTTAAGATAATCAATGCCTTGCGATAGCAGTGTTTCAGCGTGAAGATGATAGCTCTGCTGTTCAAATGCCTCAAGCATACTTGTTCGTCTATGCGACTTCAGTGATTCAAAATACGTTGAGTGGGGAAGCAGCTGGCCATAAATCTGTTCATTGGTTTGGAGGAAATGACGACCACTATCGACTACACTGATACAGCGTAATAACCCAAGGCGAATAAAGTCGATATCCTTCAACTCTGGGCATGAACGAGCCCACAAAGGATGACGCTCTGCTAACAGGGCACGTTCCATACTTTCATTGCAGTGTTGGTGAATATGTTCAGAGAGTGGTAGGTCTTTAAGCATGGGTGATATCCGTTTATGAGGTGATTAAAACGGAAATTTTTAGAAAATTTTTTTCGGCAATTGCAAGCTTTATTTGAAATTATTTGTTGTTTTTTTACGGTGCCTACAGAGTGTCTATTTGCTGTTATAAGTGATTAAAATCAAAAAGATGGAAATATTCGAGTGGTGCTACCTTCAGGTAGGTCATAGGCTGCTTTGTTTAGGTACTTCTTCTTTCAATGGGAACACTGATGATAAACATGGCAAAACCACCTAAAATAAACCTCGATACACCAGCATTGTGTATTTCAGCTACTCAATAATTGGGAAACTTCAGATATCAACTTTAGCCTGCTTTAAGCGCTTCTCAGCGCTGAGTGTTTCCTGTCTTATCTGCTGGGGGCGTAGCTTCAATTTATTTAACTCAGTTTCTAGCTTGCTTAATTTATCATTCAGCGTGCGCAACATTCCTTTTGAGTTAACGATCTGCAATGCTAGTTGTTGTTCTGAATAGTGCTGGTCCGGATTAAATAACTCTGCATACTCCCGGATCATTGTGGAAGTTGGCTTATTTCTTAGTGTTTCTGCTGCAGTCTTCAATATGTCTTGATAGTAACCGGCTAGAAACGTAAACCATTGCTGATCAGCGATATTTTCATCCGACAGTTGATACAGGTTCATCTCTCTGGCTTTACTTTCTGGGTCGACTCCTGGCTTAGCTGCCAGCTTATCCATTTTCTCTTGCAAGCTATCACGTGAGATGTCGAACGAAACCACCTGCCCAGTAGTGACCTCGGCACAGACAATACTCTGAAATGAAAAAAACTAACACCAAAAGCACACAAAAATAGCAAGTGTTTAATATGCAAAATAAATCCTCCTCAAAAATTCTTCCTGATCACCCAGCTCTGAACACCCTACCTACAAAAAATACGTCTGAATTAGGCATACGCATGCCTAGTCACGTGAAGTATAATAATCCTACGGAAATTGAAGAATACACCTTAACCCTAGAAAACATAGTTGATCGCCATGCAGCTTACTAAGCTGAAGTTTCCCAATAATTATTTATGGTAAAATTGAAACTATGCTACAACTATATGAAAAAAATAGTCTTTTCATTCGGTTCAAATGCTATTGCCTAAGGGGAATTAAGTAGGGGTTTGCTATAAACATGGCAAAACCACCTAAAATAAACCTCGATACACCAGCATGGTGTATTTCAGCTACTCAATAATTGGGAAACTTCAGCTTACTAAGCAACTGAATATTTAATAAAATGATCATAAACACTTACCACCTGCTGGGTGAGTATACCCCGCTTCATGATTTTGTGAATAAATCTGCGTACTCAACTGCGAGTTTTAGCTTAATGATAGCCCATATTCGTTCTATTTCTCAGTATCGAGCCGTAAGTCATGCCTAAGAAGCAAAGCTACGATGTACTCATTATAGGAAGTGGAGGAGCAGGCCTAAGCCTGGCACTTAAACTGGCAGACCGGTACCAGGTTGCAGTGTTATCCAAATTTGCACTGACAGAAGGCAGCACCTATTATGCCCAAGGTGGTATCTCTGCAGTACTGGACTCTCAGCCGACATCAATTGAATCGCATATACAAGATACCATCATTTCCGGCGCTGGTTTATGTGACCCCGAGATA
The DNA here is from genome assembly GCF_019721995.1 of Bathymodiolus japonicus methanotrophic gill symbiont. GTDB lineage: Bacteria > Pseudomonadota > Gammaproteobacteria > Methylococcales > Methylomonadaceae > Methyloprofundus. The sequence goes on from NZ_BLYC01000012.1 coordinate 25,609, forward strand.
GTCAGGCTGACAGTCGAGTATGGCAAAAAAAGTATCGACTTTTTGCGTCATCAAGGTATGTCTTTTACCGAAAGACAAAATAAAAAAGGCGATGCTGAATTACACCTAAACCAGGAAGGCGGGCATTCAGAACGGCGTATCGTGCATCATGATGACGCAACCGGGAAAGCGCTCTCGTTATCACTGATAGATAAAGCTAGGCGACACCCTAATATCGTATTACTAGAACATCACAACGCCATTGATTTAATTACCGCGCATAAGCTGGGCTTTAAGCAGCAACGCATCTTAGGTGCCTATGTTTTAGATACACATAGTAAACAGGTAAAAACCTTTACAGCAAGCACCGTTGCACTTGCCACTGGTGGTGCGAACAAAGTCTACCTGTATACCACAAACCCGCATATATCCACCGGTGACGGCATTGCCCTGGCCTGGCGTGCGGGCTGTCGTATTGCCAATATGGAATTTATGCAGTTCCACCCGACATGCCTGTATCACCCGGATAACAATTCATTTTTAATCAGCGAAGCAGTGCGCGGTGAAGGCGGTAAATTGATATTACCCAATGGTTCAACGTTTATGCAGCACTATGACGCTAGAGCCGAACTCGCACCGCGGGATATTGTTGCCCGTGCCATCGATCATCAAATCAAGAAACACGGAATAGATTGCGTGTATCTGGATATTAGCCATAAACCTGCCGTGTTTATTAAAAGTCACTTTCCATCGATTTATCAACAATGTCTTAAACTTAATATTGATATTACCAAAAGCCCAATTCCAGTCGTGCCTGCCGCCCACTATACCTGTGGTGGTGTAATGACCGACAGCTATGCAAAAACCGATATCGCCGGTCTTTACGCCCTGGGAGAGGTCGCACATACAGGACTTCACGGTGCGAATCGTATGGCGAGTAATTCATTATTAGAATGCCTGGTGTTTGCCGAGCGTGCCAGAGAAGACATTCTGAGACATAAACTTGATGAATCTATGCCCGTCATTCCAGACTGGGATGAATCACAAGTGATAGACTCGGATGAAGAAGTCATGATTGCACACAACTGGGACGAGTTGCGCCGTTTTATGTGGGATTATGTCGGCATAGTGCGTAGCAACAAACGCCTGCACAGAGCAGCTCACCGTCTGGAATTATTGAAAAATGAAATAGCCGATTACTATCATCATTACCGTATCAGCAACGATTTATTAGAACTACGCAACCTGGTAATTGTTGCTGACTTGATTATCCAAAGTGCCCTGGCACGTAAAGAAAGCCGTGGCTTGCACTATACTCAGGATTACCCTGAACTAGATACCACCCAGAATCCAAAAAATACCATATTAACGCCGCCAGTTGACTAAAGCTTATAATTTGTTTTTTTGTATTAAAGAGAATAGAGACAACTGAGGAAAGGCATATGCACAGGTTGAGCAAATTATTACTCAACCGAAACTCAGGCGCGCCATGCTACCTCACAACATTCTGGGACTCCTGTCACCAACATTCATTCGCCTACGCAGCGAATGGGAGATGCCCTGGTCGCCCTGCGTCCGTCTCAACTACTCAACTACGCACAAAACCCTGCTCAGTTAAGTCTACCTCAAATGGCTGGACGGCTATTCGGAATGCAATTCTTGCCTCCCTCGCGCGCTACTAGCGCACTTCGGATCAGCGAATTGCCCTGTCGCCTACCAGAGACTAAAAATCATCACTCCGCTTAGGCTCCGTTTCCCTGATTTTAAGCGTACGCTGAGTAGTTACCACAGACTTTTATCCATAAAGGCACTAATGACCGCTGGCGTGATATCCTGCAAAAAGACGAGTCATTATTATATCAACAATATGCAGAACAAGAGCTTGGTTAAGAATGTTCCCAATGGCTAGTAACTGGCACAATGCCTAATCTGAAATTGTAAACAGAAGTACATATCAAAGCCCATATATAATTTACCCTATTAGAATTTAAAAATTTCAATGTGCTGACATGATTTTTATTTTATACTTGTATGTTGATTAATATTTATTAAGTTGCATTTATAGAGGAAACCATGACCAAACCATTTATCTTGCATATGTTCACTACTGCAAAAAACCTCAGTCCTTTTGATGTCAATATGACTGTTGATGCGGGCGGGCGGGCTGGCAGCGATACCTTATATAAATGTTGAGCCTGATGTAGTCTGTAGCCTGGTTCAGGATACAATTTTTTCGCGTAGTCCAAAAGGTTTAAAAAATACCGGAATTTTTATAGGCGGTCGCGACACACAGCAAGCAATGGATATGCTGGCAAGCGCACAAAAATCGATGTTTACTCCCTTTGAAGTCTCCGTATTTGCAGACCCTAGTGGTGCATTTACAAAGGCTGCAGCAATGGTTGCTGTTGTTGAAGATAAATTAAATACAGAATTTGATACCACTCTGGAAGATAAAACAATTTTAGCTTTAGGTGGCACAGGACCCGTTGGCCAAATCGTTTCAGTTCTGGCGGCTCAAGCGGGCGCGAATGTAACAATTATCGGGCGTCAATTAGACAAGGCTCAGCGTATTGCAGATATGTGTAACCAGAAATTTGGCGCAGGTAAAATTAGCATTGCGGCAGGTGTTGATACCAAGAAAGCAGAGTATATTAAAACTGCTGATGTCGTTTTTGCCACTGGCGCAGCAGGCATTGAATTATTAAGTGCTGAACTAGTTACCTCTGCAACTCAATTAAAAGTAGCCGCAGATGTAAATGCAGTGCCACCCTCAGGTGTCGTTGGATTAGATGCTTTTGATAATGGTACAGCCATTGTGGGGTCTAACAGCGGAGCTATAGGTGTTGGTGCATTAGCCATTGGCAATGTAAAATATCAGGTTCAAAGCATGCTTTTAAAGAAAATGACCGAAGTAGAAAAACCTATTTTCTTACATTTTGAACACGCTTTTGCAACGGCTCGCGAGTTTATCCAGGCAGCCAAATAATGCACTTAATTTTGTGCGACTCATTCGATCAACTCGACTAACTACCTAAGGAAACCTCATGGCTAAAAGAAGCATATTACACATGTTTGACCCGCTGCCTAATAACAGTCCTTTTGATGTCAATATGGCATTAGACTGCGATTTCGACATTTTAATGCCTTATGCCAATGTCAAACCGGAAAGCATGCATCGAATGACTCAGGATGTTATTTTCTCGCGTGGGCCTAAAGGTGTTAAGCAAACTGGTATTTTTATTGGTGGCCGGGATTTAGGTGTGGCAATAGATATGCTCAATAGTGCAAAAAAATCCATGGTTCCACCTTTTGAGGTTTCGGTTTTAGCTGATCCTAGTGGCGCATTTACCACTGCTGCCGCGCTGGTTGCCTGTGTGGAAAAAGAGCTCAATGCTAAATTTAATAAACAGCTAAAAGACTGTAAAGCTCTGGTTTTTGGTGGCACAGGCCCGGTCGGCATTGCAACCGGTGTTATTGCCTCCCTAGCTGGCGCAGAAACTATTCTGGTAGATCATTTCTCCGAGGATGAGGCTCAAAGCCTGGCTGACGAGTATAACCGCCGTTTTGAATGTAATTTATCTGGCACTGTCGCGACCTTTGATGAAGATAAAATAAAACTTATCGAAGATGTGGATTTGATTTTTTGTACAGCTAAAGCAGGTATTCAGATTTTAAGTACCGAAGTATTAGGCCACGCCAAACAACTTAAAGTAGTCGGTGATGTTAATGCCGTACCACCTGCGGGTATTGCCGGGGTACACGTCAATGATTTTGGTACGCCATTGGGAGGTACAAAAAATGCGGTTGCAGTCGGCCCCTTAGCGGTAGGTAATATTAAATACAAAGTGCAGCATGCCCTGCTTAGCGCTATGCTATCAGGTAATAAGCCAGTTTATTTAGACTTTATTGCAGCTTTTGAAAAAGCTAAGGAAATCTTAGAGTCATAGCACTACTTGCTTTGCTGTAGAGCGGACTTCAGTCCGCTTTCTCCCAAAGCCCACCCTGCGGATATAATCGCGGACTAAAGTCCGCCCTACAGGCCTCAACAGAGTTAATTCTGCAGGCATTTATTACACGGACTCTGCGTTTCTTTATCCATCCCCCAAAATATCTAATACAGCTCCTAATATCTCTCGCGGGACTGTTGCAATCGGGGCAAAAACATAGCGGTTTGCTTTAGCTTCAATAGAATCCAGAGGTGCCTGCTCTACTGTGGGATTAGCCAGATGGCCAGTCACTTTAATAGGAACATCGCTATCAAATGAAACAGGCAAAATAGCATTGCTAAGAATATTCTTTTTTTGCAAATGATAGATAGAATTAATCGTTTCATTCGCTAAATTAATCTGTTCTTTTCCCCGAATTAACAGCTTAGGCCCGTCTATAAAAAAAACGTTGGAGTTGATAATGCCCTGCTTAATCTTATATTGTGCCAGGCCGCATGAGATCTGTATTTCATCAGCAGAAATACCCTGACTGAAAAACCAGCCCACTGGATTGAGAAAGACTATCTCCATTTCACTTCTGCTTATCGTTTCATTTTCTAGTGCAAAACTGACTTCTCCATTTATGTTTGCAGCAATTTCATGTATTCTCCCACCTTTCCCTGTTAATTTACTAACAAGGCTAAATTTACCTTTCCGGGTCTGTACAGATTTTTTCTGGCCGAAAAAATCTGTACCCTTAAATTGTGGCGTTTATTTTTCCCGTCATTTCTGGCTTACCATTAATATATGACAAAAATAAATCACTGCTCATCCTTGCCCGACCAATCGTACTATTACCTTTATAGTTCGCTTTAGCTTTGCTCTCTAATATTAGTTGTACGAAACTGCCTTCGGCAATTTCATGAGCATCTGTAATCAAGGACAGAGTACCTTTAACCTATCTTCGTGACATATACAGTCAATTTCCCATTATTTCAATGAGTCAAATTTTCAATCGGCCCCAGTTGGCACTACAGGTTTCATATCAACGATCGTTTTAACTTTTCCAATCGGGTCGGGGTTAATATTCAACGCAGTGTATATTTGTTTTTGTCTGGTTTCTGCTTTGCTTGTGGTTCGCAGGTGAATGATTGTATCGTTATCCGTGGGTAAAGTAATGGTCATGCTCGGGGAGTCGCTATTTTTGCGAAAGCTTGTTTTGGGCATCCCAGCCCAAGCAAGCAGCAAAAACTTAACGCGACCACTTATGCCTCCGGCGGCCCCGATTCGTCCTCGTCACCTCGTCCCGACCCAACAAGGGGTCGGAACATAGGCTCCAAATGACTTGACGCCGTGTCGGATGGCCTTTTATTTTGTCTCCACCTTCGCTAACGCTCAGACTCCGACAAAACAACGGCCCTACGGCTATCGCGGACTAAAAATCTTCACTTCGCTAAAGCTCCGTTTCCAGGATTTTCAGCGTTAGCATTGAAATCATGTAATTAGCATGTCGTTTCTGCCGATCCCACCAGACAAAGTCGGTGACGGCTTTATCGTAGACATAGAGATGTTTCTGAGAGCTGTTATTTCCCTTGTTTTGCTTTTCAATATGATCTCGTAACACAGGTATTTCTTGATGCCTCTGAGTTCCGTTTGTCACTAGACAAAGAAATCTGAGCAACCCACTTCTGAGATTCAACGCGTAAATCCCCCCGGCCGCATAAACTTTCCCCTTGCTGTTTTTTTCAGTATGGCAGGTATGATCAATAAAATGTCCATCCGCTGCTTCTATGGTGTATTCGTCAAGTTCCGGGAATGCTTTAATATAATCAATGCCTTGCGATAGCAGTGTTTCAGAGTGAAGATGATAGCTCTGCTGTTCAAATGCCTCAAGCATACTTGTTCGTCTATGCGACTTCAGTGATTTAAAATACGTTGAGTGGGGAAGCAGCTGGCCATAAATCTGTTCATTGGTTTGGAGGAAATGCAGGCGCGCCATGCTACCTCACGAAATTCCGGGACTCCTGTCGCCATAATTCGTTCACCTACGCAGCGGATGGGAGATGCCCTGAACGCCCTGCGTCCGCAACGACTACGCACAAAAGCCGCTTCGTCATTACTACCTCACTGGCTGGACGGCTATTCGGAATGCAATTCTTGCTCCTCTCGCGTGCTGCTAGCACACGTCGAATCAGCGAATTGCCCTGTCGCCTATCAGGGACTAAAAATCACCACTTCGCTAAGCTACGTTTCCATGATTTTCAGCGGCGGCCACTATCGACTACACTGATACAGCGTAATAACCCAAGGCGAATAAAGTCGATATCCTTCAACTCTGGGCATGAACGAGCCCACAAAGGATGACGCTCTGCTAACAGGGCACGTTCCATACTTTCATTGCAGTGTTGGTGAATATGTTCAGAGAGTGGTAGGTCTTTAAGCATGGGTGATATCCGTTTATGAGGTGATTAAAACGGAAATTTTTAGAAAATTTCTTCGGCAATTGCAAGCTTTATTTGAAATTATTTGTTGTTTTTTTACGGTGCCTACAGAGTGTCTATTTGCTGTTATAAGTGATTAAAATCAAAAAGATGGAAATTTCGAGTGGTGCTACATTCAGGGTAACTACTCAGCGTAATTTAAACTCATAACAGATTGATTTAAAATAATAATTAATGTATCTCTCTGGATTTTAGTCCAATTTTCACCCCTTTTTAAAGGTGAAAATGACTAAAGTCAGGTTAAATTAAAATATATCCATTTGATTTTAAAGTTAAAAAACACGCTGAGTATTTACCATTCAGGTAGGTTATAGGCTGCTTTGTTTAGGTACTTCTTCTTTCAATGGGAACACTGATGATGTTTATAGCAAACCCCTACTTAATTCCCCTTAGGCAATAGCATTTGAAACGAATGAAAAGACTGTTTTTTTCATATAGTTGTAGCATAGTTTCAATTTTACCATAAATAATTATTGGGAAACTTCAGTTATGCAACAGCGGAGTCCTTATATTCAGCACGCGAAAGCTAGAACGTTTTATTTTTTATTGCGGCCTATATACTTATTCCAGCATCAGTGTTCCCATTGAAAGAAGAAGTACCTAAACAAAGCAGCCTATAACCTACCTGAAGGTAGCACCACTCGAATATTTCCATCTTTTTGATTTTAATCACTTATAACAGCAAATAGACACTCTGTAGGCACCGTAAAAAAACAACAAATAATTTCAAATAAAGCTTGCAATTGCCGAAAAAATTTTTCTAAAAATTTCCGTTTTAATCACCTCATAAACGGATATCACCCATGCTTAAAGACCTACCACTCTCTGAACATATTCACCAACACTGCAATGAAAGTATGGAACGTTCCCTGTTAGCAGAGCGTCATCCTTTGTGGGCTCGTTCATGCCCAGAGTTGAAGGATATCGACTTTATTCGCCTTGGGTTATTACGCTGTATCAGTGTAGTCGATAGTGGTCGCCATTTCCTCCAAACCAATGAACAGATTTATGGCCAGCTGCTTCCCCACTCAACGTATTTTAAATCACTGAAGTCGCATAGACGAACAAGTATGCTTGAGGCATTTGAACAGCAGAGCTATCATCTTCACGCTGAAACACTGCTGTCGCAAGGCATTGATTATCTTAAAGCATTCCCGGAACTTGACGAATACACCATAGAAGCAGCGGATGGACATTTTATTGATCATGCCTGCCATACTGAAAAAAACAGCAAGGGGAAAGTTTATGCGGCTGGGGGGATTTACGCGTTGAATCTCAGAAGTGGGTTGCTCAGATTTCTTTGTCTGGTGACAAACGGAACTCAGAGGCATCAAGAAATACCTGTGTTACGAGATCATATTGAAAAGCAAAACAAGGGAAATAACAGCTCTCAGAAACATCTCTATGTCTACGATAAAGCCGTCACCGACTTTGTCTGGTGGGATCGGCAGAAACGACATGCTAATTACATGATTTCAATGCTAAAAGAAAATTCAATTGCGACTCTGGTTGAGTCTATCCCTTTTGACTCCCGCCATGAGATCAATACAGGGGTTGAAGCATACAGTGTGTACGAAAACAAGGGCATCAAATTTAACGTGGTGGATTACCGTGATCCAGAAACCGGAAAACTTCACCGGTTTGTGACAACCTTGCCAATGACTATTAACCCTGGAACCATTGCCATGCTGTATTTCAAGCGATGGACGATTGAAAAGACATTCAATAACACTAAAAGTAATTTCAAGGAAACTAAAGCTTGGTCTTCCAATACCCGCTCACTTGAAAATCAAATGCGCCTGACTGCAATGAGCTATAATTTAATGCGCGTGTTTGAAGAGAGTTCAAAAACACAACAGCCAGAATTGATTCATCCATCGGATAAAAAATATAGCGAGGCTCTGGAGATAAGGCAGCAACAGGCTCAAAAACGAGATCGTTTTGTGAATCCATTATTTTTCCAGGCAAGAATATCTCGTATCAGCTCGTATACCATTCGGGCAGTTCAAAACGCAATAATAACAGGAATGTCTTTACAGTGCTTTATGAGCTCTCTTGTGGCGAGGTTAGTCTCACGGCATCAATTGATAGGGGAACACTGATGCGGAGTCCTTATATTCAGCACGCGAAAGCTAGAACGTTTTATTTTTTATTGCGGCCTATATACTTATTCCAGAGAAAAGATAAACCAATAAAAACCAAAGCGATAATGGCGATGATCCAGATATACTCATCTAAATAAGTAATAATCACTGTAGAAATGGCCAATAGAACGCCAAGCATGTAGAAGTGCCAGCCGACATGAATGCCGTCTAAAAAGGTTGATAATGACAGAATCAACATAATGATAAGTGACACTGTTTCATTCTGGATCTGACCTGAATGCAAAAAAGCATACACCACCATTACAGCAATCAGCGTGCTACCCCAGTGAATTAATTGCGCAGTTACCAACCGTGCTTTTGCCTTTTTATCATCTGCTTTATGCCATCCGGTCACAATCGCTCCTATTGCAAAAACCAGAGTCATGAATAACCAGTATATATGTGCATCAGCTGGGGAAAAATTGGTGATTGCCATGCCTAAAAGGGCAAGCAAAACTAGGCTTATATAAATCACCTTGTCTATTGTTGACATTTTACTGGCTAAAATACTCATCTTGTCTCCTTAATATTTATAGTAAAGCCACGCCCTACACTGTCTTATTTAATCAGCTGCTTTCTAATCTCTGCAGTAATTTCCTGACTCAACTTTTCCAATAAGCTGCTTTGCGCAGCAACATAAGCCTGATAGTCTGTGCCATCAGTATTTTCCTGTAGCACTGATTTTTTGCTAACGACGGTTTTATCTTTACTTTTAGCCGCAACCGTCCAGTCAGCATTTAAGGTGACAACACCTCCCAATGGACCATCAAATTCCCGGATATTAACCAGCACCTGAAAATCAATCGGTAACAAGGCTATTTCCTGACTTAAAATAACCTGATCCGTAGGAAGTAATGTGGAAATGTTTTCACCAATCACACTTGTAATATTACTCTGCAAGTCACCACTCCAGCGGTTAAATTCATCCGCAACCAACATATTTGGCCCAGTGCGCGTAACAATCTGTGATTGATTCAAGGTATCCGCAATCGAGACAGGACCAACCTTGACAACAACACTGTGACCTTCCATAGTCACTGCTGGTATCGAATTATGACTATCCGTTGCATCCAGAATATACAGCTTGGCAATAGGAGAGCTTCCGCAGCCTGCGAAAAACAAAGTTAATGAAATAAGCGCTACAGATAAATTAGTATTGTTATGCATCTTTAGTCTCCTTTTTTTCCTTGTATTAATGATTCCGGATGTCTTTCCAGATAATCAGTCAGGGTTCTAATCGAGCGAGCCGCTTTAGTAAATTCGCGTAATGCGATTTGCAAATCCTGTTGCAGTGGTGAATCATTTTTCAAGGTATCCTGAATAGTGACCAGGGTACTTTCAGCGCGCTTCAAAGTGCCAGATAATTCAGGCTCCAGATTATGATTCAGCTTATAGCTCAACTCTTTAACCTGGGTCATCATAGCATCCACTTTTTCCAAAATGCTACTTAAATGAAGTTTAAGCTCCGCCATGGTTCCTGGTTCTGTAGGAAATTCGGGGGGTTCTAAACTCCAGTCTATTGTTGCTGGTTTAGCATCAGGAAATAAATCCATAGAAACATACAACTGCCCCGTCAATAGACTTCCCGTTTGCAATTGCGCCCTTAGACCCTGCTTGACAAAATACTCAGTACGGCCTTTATGCGTTTCAAAAATCTGCTGTGAATCTTTTGTGTTTCCTTTCATTGCAAGCCTACCATAATCAATCATTATGGTTACCGGAACAGTAATTTCATTCAGCTCAACATCATACGAGAGTGCAATCTCAGTCACCTCACCAACTTGCAGGCCTCTGAAATCAACGGGCGCACCTACTGATAGACCTCGTACAGACTCAGAAAAATTAAGTATATAATGAAATCCAAGTGTGTAATATTTTTTTAACGCATCTGCATGACTTGCATGCAATATAAACTTGCTGTTACTTTTTGATTGCGTAATATCGCTACTCAAGTCGCTTGTTTCAAATGCTATTCCACCAATGAGTAACGAGACTAGAGATTCAGTATCTACATCAAGACCATCAGAAGTTAATGAAAAATCAACACCACTGGCATTCCAGAATTTAGTCGTGTGATTTACCCATTGATCAAAGGGTGCCTTGATAAAAATTTTGACCGTAACTGACTCACCATCATCATTAAGTTTGACATCTTCGACACTACCGACACTAAATTTTCGATAAAAAATAGGCACATCTCTTTCAATAGAACCCAGATCTTTGGTATGCAATACAAAATGTTTGCCGGGGATTTTCCCCGTAATCACGGGTGGAATTTCCAGGCCTTTAAATTTTCTTGTTTGCTTGCCATCTGCACTTAAGTCTATACCGACATAAGCACCGGACAGAAGAGTATCCAGACCTGATACACCGCTAGCATTAATACGCGCTCGAACAACCCAGAATCGTGTTTTATCGGTAAGAAAGGATTTGACATCATTAACCATTTCGGCTTTGACAATCACATCGTCTGTCTTATGATTGATATGAATGCTCTGTACTACACCGATCTCGACATTCTTATATTTTATTTTAGTTTTTCCAGCCTGCAAGCCATCCGCTGTCTTGAAAGTAATGCTAATCTTTGGCCCCATTTCAGACCAGGCTTTGAAGCCTATCCAGGCACCAATTAAAATAGCCACCACAGGTACTATCCAGACGATAGAGATTTTTGACCGTGCCTGAATATTGCTCTCAGGCAAGTGATTCATCATTTCACCCTGACTCGGCTCACTCATTTACTTTCTCCATATTATCCCAGATTAATCGGGGGTCAAACGCCATTGCGGCTAACATAGTTAATACCACTACGGCGCCAAAGGCAACCGCTCCCGCACCGACTTCTATCACCATCAGCCCCGAAATTTGAATTAAAGCAGCCATTAATGTATCGACAAAAATATCCACCATCGACCAGCGTCCAATAAATTCGGTAAGTCGATACAGGTGAGTTCGTTCCTTAGGGCGCCATTGTGATTTAAAGTGTACTGAAATCAATAGAAATGACAGGATGGCTAATTTAATAGTGGGCACACAGATACTTGCGATAAACAGGATGATCGCTAACGGCAGGTCTCCAGATGTTGCCAGATAAATAACGCCACTAATAATCGTATCACCCTCAGTTTTTCCTAAACTGGTAACCTCCATAACCGGTAATAAATTAGCCGGAATATACATAACAAAAGCGGCTATAACTAGTGCTGTGCAACGATTAAAACTATCTGGTTTGCGTAGATGTATTGGAGCATCACAACGGGGGCAGCTGGATTCATGCCCGGCAGTAACTGTGCATAATAAATGACAGTTATGCCAATTAATTAATTGTACTCCCGACTTAAATTTTTGTAGCTCTACTCCTTGAACTTTGGGGCTAATCTGTCCCCAAAGCATCTCGGTGTCCAGGTCATTCAAAATAGCAGCGATAAAAATCATTAGCAAAGCGAAAGTCCATAATGCAATGCTTGGCACCACAGTGGCTAATGCAGATAATTTAACCACTGAAACCAGAATACCCAGCATTAACACCTCTAGCATACTCCATGAGGTAACAATACGCACTAAACGGTACATTTGCGGTGCAAAAGGAGGGATTCGATTAAAATGAACCGGCAAAAGAATATACAATAAACCTGCCAATTGTATAACAGGTGCGCCAATAGTGGTTAAAAACACCAGCCCGGCAAGAAATTCCATCTCATTATTAAACAGGTATTTCACACAACCAAATAATGTGGCTGCCATCTCGTGGCCTTCTGCATCTACCTGGATAATAGGGTAAACATTGGAGATCACCAATAAAACCAGAGCGGTTATAACCAGTGCCAGAGTATGCTCAATACTTTTAGCAGGTGCTATACGCTGACACTTACGTAAAGTCGCATCACATTGGCAACATTTAACCGCGCCATCCTCAGGCATATCACTTATCTGCTGTAATAATCCACAGTCGTGACAAACAGTGATGGGGACATATTGAGTCATAAAGAACTACGCATATTTAATGAACTATTATTTTAGCAATATTTAATTTGCATAGAATAGAAAATAAGGGATATAGCCATTCCGTGCACGTTCTTTAGTATGCAACACATTTATTATTTATTATAGTTAAATCATTACTATTTTCTCTGCCATTTCGCGCCATACCATATTCAGGCGCGCCATGCTACCTCACGAAATTCCGGGACTCCTGTCGCCGTAATTCGTTCACCTACGCAGCGAATAGGAGATGCTCCAGCCGCCCTGCGTCCGCCACAGACTGAGCACAAAGCAGCTCAGTCATGGCTACCACAAATGGCTCTACGGCTATTCGGGATAAAATTTTAGCCTCCCTCGCGCGCTATCGCGCACTTCGGATTGGCAAATTTCCCTGCGCCTTCTGGAGACTATCAGCCCGTCCGGGGCTGACAGCGAGTGAAGATTTTTAGTCCGCGATAGCCGTAGGGCCGTTGTTTTGTCGGAGTCTGAGCGTTAGCGAAGGTGGAGACAAAATAAAAGGCCATCCGACACGGCGTCAAGTCATTTGGAGCCTATGTTCCGACCCCTTGTTGGGTCGGGACGAGGTGACGAGGACGAATCGGGGCCGCCGGAGGCATTAGTGGTCGCGTTAAGTTTTTGCCGCTTGCTTGGGCTGGGATGCCCAAAACAAGCTTTCGCAAAAATAGCGACTCCCCGCTTAATCTCTTTGCCGCCACGTACACGTATTATCTGATCAATGCCTTTGTTAATCGAATTAAAGTAGCTCTCGACTGACCTTATTCTACCTCTATATTCAATATTTTGGTTTTTACGTAATTGGCTAATCACCTGCGAGCCTCCAGATTCTTTAGCGGCTTCGTCCATAAAGGCTTTTTCACCATAAAGCGCATCAGCCAGTACGCCTTTAATTTTAATAAGGCTATGCGCAACTTTAAACTCTTTTAATAAGCCTAATGCAATCTCTGTTTTGGTCGGGTAGGCACTGTCACGTTCAGGCTTAATAGGCCGATCTTTTTTTGCTATACCGCTCTTTTTCAACCGTTTATCTTCTTTATCCCACTGCTTTAAGGCTGGATCCGGCATATAAAAGAAAAAACCGACAGGCACTGTAGCGGGGAGTCGCTATTTTTGCGAAAGCTTGTTTTGGGCATCCCAGCCCAAGCAAGCAGCAAAAACTTAACGCGACCACTTATGCCTCCGGCGGCCCCGATTCGTCCTCGTCACCTCGTCCCGACCCAACAAGGGGTCGGAACATAGGCTCCAAATGACTTGACGCCGTGTCGGATGGCCTTTTATTTTGTCTCCACCTTCGCTAACGCTCAGACTCCGACAAAATAACGGCCCTACGGCTATCGCGGACTAAAAATCATCACTTCGCTTAGGCTCCGTTTCCCTGATTTTCAGCGTCCGCGATAACGTTAATGGTGTAATCTACAGCAACACGGCTATGTTTTTCACGTAGTCGTCCGATACGTTCCAGTATTTTGTCGTATTTTTTAAGGGTCCTTTTTTGCTCAGACCTGTGTGCAGTTTTTCCAGGGCCTCTTCCAGACGAGCATGGAAGCGATTACGGATACCTTGTTCTTTTTTTGCTTTTTGTTCTGAATGACAATCAGGCGCGCCATGCTACCTCACGAAATTCTGGGGCTCCTGTCGCCATAATTCGTTCACCTACGCAGCGGATGGGAGATGCCCTGAACGCCCTGCGTCCGCAACGACTACGCACAAAAGCCGCTTCGTCATTACTACCTCACTGGCTGGACGGCTATTCGGAATGCAATTCTTGCTCCTCTCGCGTGCTGCTAGCACACGTCGAATCAGCGAATTGCCCTGTCGCCTATCAGGGGCTAAAAATCACCACTTCGCTAAGCTCCGTTTCCATGATTTTCAGCGAGAGTCGGGTTTCCCCGGTTTCTTGATCAACTTCACGATAAACAACAACATTGCTGTCCCGGGTATCCCTGACCGCTACCGGAGTTTTCTGATCTCTTGGGTTTTTTACATGTTGTTCTCGACTGACAACGAGATAATGATAATCTTGTTCGATTAACCAGGCAATATTGTCAGCGCTGGCAATGCCGGCATCCATGATAACCACCGGCTTTATTTGATGAAAGGGATCCTTGTCTCGCAGTTCGTCAAGCATCAGTTTCAAGGTCGCGGGCTCACTGGCGTTGCCGGGAAAAACCTGACTACTCAATGGAAAGCCGTCACCATCCAGAACCAGCCCCAGAGTAACCAACGGGCAATCAGTGCGTTTCTCTTTAGAGCGACCGAATTTCGCTTTCGGGTTTCGGGCGCACTGGCCTTCAAAATAAGTATTGGTCAGATCGTACAATACAATCTTGCGGTTTAAATTGAACAACGTCTGCTCTCGGTCAGCCAGAAAATATTCAAGAGTTGCCTGATGTTTGAGTAGCTTGTCACTGACTGTATATAATCGCGTCAGGCTGGTGTTACCGTAGTCATGACCCAGTAATTCGCCCAGGCCTGTTCGATTTTGCAACCAGTCATGTGTTTGCAGTTCACTGCTGGGTGAAACCATACGTCCTATGATAGTGCCCTGGGCCGTCGCCGTATCTACTTTATTAAAGCCCAGCGCCATGAGTTTCTCGTCTAGCTGTAACTGCTGTGCGGGGCATGCAGTGCCAGGGTTTCAACACCAATACTACGGGCATTAATGGCTTCGACATGATTAATATCGACATGATGAAAATCTCGCGTTGTTGTTTTTGAATCTAGCGGTTGTGACAGTTTTGCAGTCATCAGTGAGCTATAGCGCTGGGCTGTTGCTTCCAGAAGTTGATTTAAATCATCGGCTAAATTGAATAGCTCTTCCTGATGTGGTTCCAAACCTTGCTGTAATTGTTCGATTCTGGCCGTCAGCAAGGGCCAGTACTTTTTATCAATCGTAAAGTCCGCACCTATATTGAGCAATGTACGTTGCTTGACTTGTTTTCCTATACGCACAGATTCTACAATGCGGTAAGTGAAATAAGCTGAGCCGTCTTCAAGGCTTTTTGTTTTGGTTCTTCGAATATACATACCACTAGCATCGGTGAAAAACCAGGGAAAATCAAGGGGCAGAGCAAGTTAAGATGGCACTACAGAGACCCTCAAAAAAAACACCATTGATTCTAAAGGGATTTTTACGATGAATTTTTAATGCGAATTATAAATCAATGACTTGAAGAGATAAAAGTGACGAAGATAGGTTAGCCCAGCAAACAGAGTTCATTAGCAGTATGCCCGTTAAACAAGTGCCCAACCAAGCGGCTTGAATCCGTGTCAAAGCGGCTCCGGGTTTTAGCTGATTGAGCGCATCATTTAAATCGTCAATATAGCTTTGGATAAAGGTGGCTGGGGCATTCATTAACATGGGCTTACACCGATAAAATTACAACAACCTCAGAATACCTGATTTTACCTTCTCAATATCAAAAACTTGAACATCCAGTAAAAGTAATTTCAAGGAAACTAAAGCTTGGTCTTCCAATACCCGCTCACTTGAAAATCAAATGCGCCTGACTGCAATGAGCTATAATTTAATGCGCGTGTTTGAAGAGATTTCAAAAACACAACAGCCAGAATTGATTCATCCATCGGATAAAAAATATAGCGAGGCTCTGGAGATTAGGCAGCAACAGGCTCAAAAACGAGATCGTTTTGTGAATCCATTATTTTTCCAGGCAAGAATATCTCGTATCAGCTCGTATACCATTCGGGCAGTTCAAAACGCAATAATAACAGGAATGTCTTTACAGTGCTTTATGAGCTCTCTTGTGGCGAGGTTAGTTTCACGGCATCAATTGATAGGGGAACACTGATGGTGACGGATAAACTTAGATCGGTCGTAAACAAAGCAATCCACTGTGTGTGACGAAACCCCCAGACAACCTGAACGGGTCGTTTCAATGTTTTCAGCATGACAACGCGACTATAAGCCCTGACTTCACGCTGTTTTCCATAGAGATTCACGGTATACGATCGGGCCTTTTGTTGTACTGTTTTTGCCATGTCTGTGGCTGACCCCAGACGCTGCCCGTACTTTTTATTCCGCCCCCTCTGCTTGGGTTTTCTTTTTTCAGGCGCGCCATGCTACCTCACGAAATTCCGGGACTCCTGTCGCCATAATTCGTTCACCTACGCAGCGGATGGGAGATGCCCTGAAAGCCCTGCGTCCGCAACGACTACGCACAAAAGCCGCTTCGTCATTACTACCTCACTGGCTGGACGGCTATTCGGAATGCAATTCTTGCTCCTCTCGCGTGCTGCTAGCACACGTCGAATCAGCGAATTGCCCTGTCGCCTATCAGGGACTAAAAATCACCACTTCGCTAAGCTCCGTTTCCATGATTTTCAGCGCTGGACGATCGTACAGTACATTATTGCACCTTAACCTAGAGAGAATATTAAACCGGCTTCCGATAGCTTTGTAAACAGGCTTCCATAGGCCATTGTTGCCAAACCAGCTATCAGTGACTGTCAATATCGGAGCGGTGGAAAAATGTTCTGCAATTGCAATCAGCATTTGAGCCGCCTGAGCCATCTTGGTCTGGAAAGGAACGACATCACCTCTTATCGTGGCGGTTTCTTTTTTTGCCTGAATTGTTTTTAAGGGGAGATAAAATTGGGGAGTCGCTATTTTTGCGAAAGCTTGTTTTGGGCATCCCAGCCCAAGCAAGCAGCAAAAACTTAACGCGACCACTTATGCCTCCGGCGGCCCCGATTCGTCCTCGTCACCTCGTCCCGACCCAACAAGGGGTCGGAACATAGGCTCCAAATGACTTGACGCCGTGTCGGATGGCCTTTTATTTTGTCTCCACCTTCGCTAACGCTCAGACTCCGACAAAACAACGGCCCTACGGCTATCGCGGACTAAAAATCTTCACTTCGCTAAAGCTCCGTTTCCAGGATTTTCAGCGTCGGAAATCTAAAAATAAGCACGCCCAGCGACCTTTGACCTGTTTCAGCAACCCTACCGATACAATGTTTTGTGCCCATGGATACAGGCGCGCCATGCTACCTCACGAAATTCCGGGACTCCTGTCGCCGTAATTCGTTCACCTACGCAGCGAATAGGAGATGCTCCAGCCGCCCTGCGTCCGCCACAGACTGAGCACAAAGCAGCTCAGTCATGGCTACCACAAATGGCTCTACGGCTATTCGGGATAAAATTTTAGCCTCCCTCGCGCGCTATCGCGCACTTCGGATTGGCAAATTTCCCTGCGCCTTCTGGAGACTATCAGCCCGTCCGGGGCTGACAGCGGTTTGCTTTGATTCGATTTGGCCGCGTGGTCAAAAATGGCTTCACAGCCGAAGATCTTCTTGCCTACTTTAGTGATAATGAAGTCATCCAGTGCAACCAATATGCGCCCATCTGTTTCAGGAGACGGAATCAGCTCCCAGATAGTTTTCCACAGCCCAGCCCACGGAAAAGTTGAAGAAGCCATGAAAGTGTAAAAGCGCTTATTCTTGATCTCAAACCCAAACAACGTATCAAGGCAACGCCAAAGATTAGATGTCATCGACGACGTAAAGGGAACGATAATAGACAGGATCGTGTAAACAAACAGAGAGGCTCGTTCGCGGCCTAAAGTGGTTTTGGAAAAATGATCTTGAAGCGGAAGTAAAGTATCGCGTAAAATGAACATGAATGAGGTCGTTTTATTTGTATAATCAATGTGTTATAAACTTTCATTATACAGTAAAACTAGGCCTCATTAACGACTAACCTGTTGTTTTTAAAAAGAATTAAAGTATTTTAGTCAACGGAATGCCATTAATATTAATGATATCTAATATTTCAGAAAAATAAGCATTAGCTGATATTCTTATGCTTTAAAAACTAGGAAACTTCAGTTATAAAGTATTCGCTGTAATATTCATCAGTGTTCCCATTGAAAGAAGAAGTACCTAAACAAAGCAGCCTATAACCTACCTGAAGGTAGCACCACTCGAATATTTCCATCTTTTTGATTTTAATCACTTATAACAGAAAATAGACACTCTGTAGGCACCGTAAAAAAACAACAAATAATTTCAAATAAAGCTTGCAATTGCCGAAAAAATTTTTCTAAAAATTTCCGTTTTAATCACCTCATAAACGGATATCACCCATGCTTAAAGACCTACCACTCTCTGAACATATTCACCAACACTGCAATGAAAGTATGGAACGTTCCCTGTTAGCAGAGCGTCATCCTTTGTGGGCTCGTTCATGCCCAGAGTTGAAGGATATCGACTTTATTCGCCTTGGGTTATTACGCTGTATCAGTGTAGTCGATAGTGGTCGCCATTTCCTCCAAACCAATGAACAGATTTATGGCCAGCTGCTTCCCCACTCAACGTATTTTAAATCACTGAAGTCGCATAGACGAACAAGTATGCTTGAGGCATTTGAACAGCAGAGCTATCATCTTCACGCTGAAACACTGCTGTCGCAAGGCATTGATTATCTTAAAGCATTCCCGGAACTTGACGAATACACCATAGAAGCAGCGGATGGACATTTTATTGATCATGCCTGCCATACTGAAAAAAACAGCAAGGGGAAAGTTTATGCGGCTGGGGGGATTTACGCGTTGAATCTCAGAAGTGGGTTGCTCAGATTTCTTTGTCTGGTGACAAACGGAACTCAGAGGCATCAAGAAATACCTGTGTTACGAGATCATATTGAAAAGCAAAACAAGGGAAATAACAGCTCTCAGAAACATCTCTATGTCTACGATAAAGCCGTCACCGACTTTGTCTGGTGGGATCGGCAGAAACGACATGCTAATTACATGATTTCAATGCTAAAAGAAAATTCAATTGCGACTCTGGTTGAGTCTATCCCTTTTGACTCCCGCCATGAGATCAATACAGGGGTTGAAGCATACAGTGTGTACGAAAACAAGGGCATCAAATTTAACGTGGTGGATTACCGTGATCCAGAAACCGGAAAACTTCACCGGTTTGTGACAACCTTGCCAATGACTATTAACCCTGGAACCATTGCCATGCTGTATTTCAAGCGATGGACGATTGAAAAGACATTCAATAACACTAAAAGTAATTTCAAGGAAACTAAAGCTTGGTCTTCCAATACCCGCTCACTTGAAAATCAAATGCGCCTGACTGCAATGAGCTATAATTTAATGCGCGTGTTTGAAGAGAGTTCAAAAACACAACAGCCAGAATTGATTCATCCATCGGATAAAAAATATAGCGAGGCTCTGGAGATAAGGCAGCAACAGGCTCAAAAACGAGATCGTTTTGTGAATCCATTATTTTTCCAGGCAAGAATATCTCGTATCAGCTCGTATACCATTCGGGCAGTTCAAAACGCAATAATAACAGGAATGTCTTTACAGTGCTTTATGAGCTCTCTTGTGGCGAGGTTAGTCTCACGGCATCAATTGATAGGGGAACACTGATGGTAATATTAGCGGTCAAAAGCAGAATTTAGGATAAAATACCCACACTGATAATAATTAAAAACGAAGGTAAAACGAGAATGAGTCAAACCCCGGAAGATCTAAAATATGCAGTCACTCATGAGTGGGTGAAGTTAGAAGACGATAATATTATTAAAGTGGGCATTACCGATTTTGCGCAGGAAGAGTTAGGTGACCTAGTCTATATAGAGTTACCTGAAGTAGGGCGTCAGTTAGCTATGGAAGAGCAGTGTGCGGTTGTTGAGTCAGTTAAAACAGCCTCGGATTTATTTAGCCCAATAGCGGGAACTGTGATGGCGGTGAATGAAACTTTAGCCGATGCGCCGGAGCAAGTGAATGAAGACGCGTTTAACACCTGGTTATTTAGCTTAAAAATTAATAATAAGGATGATTTAGAAAACTTGCTGGATGCAGAAGGTTATGAACAAGCGATATCTTGATTTAGCTTGCAGAGGAGCAATGTAAGCATAAAACTTTATCCACATTAGCTGTGTACAACTTTGTGGATAGTTTGCTAGCAAGAACGTTAAAGGACTGTAATTATTATGATTTTATTAAATTGACCAAATAATAGACAGTGCTATAAATCAACGACTTAAGTCTGTTGTGAGACTTGAGTAAGCAAAAAACATTCCAGGCGCGCCATGCTACCTCACGAAATTCCGGGACTCCTGTCGCCGTAATTCGTTCACCTACGCAGCGAATAGGAGATGCTCCAGCCGCCCTGCGTCCGCCACAGACTGAGCACAAAGCAGCTCAGTCATGGCTACCACAAATGGCTCTACGGCTATTCGGGATAAAATTTTAGCCTCCCTCGCGCGCTATCGCGCACTTCGGATTGGCAAATTTCCCTGCGCCTTCTGGAGACTATCAGCCCGTCCGGGGCTGACAGCGGGGGAGTCGCTATTTTTGCTGCTTGTTTTGGGCATCCCAGCCCAAGCAAGCAGCAAAAACTTAACGCGACCACTTATGCCTCCGGCGGCCCCGATTCGTCCTCGTCACCTCGTCCCGACCCAACAAGGGGTCGGAACATAGGCTCCAAATGACTTGACGCCGTGTCGGATGGCCTTTTATTTTGTCTCCACCTTCGCTAACGCTCAGACTCCGGCAAAATAACGGCCCTACGGCTATCCAGGCGCGCCATGCTACCTCACGAAATTCCGGGACTCCTGTCGCCATAATTCGTTCACCTACGCAGCGGATGGGAGATGCCCTGAACGCCCTGCGTCCGCAACGACTACGCACAAAAGCCGCTTCGTCATTACTACCTCACTGGCTGGACGGCTATTCGGAATGCAATTCTTGCTCCTCTCGCGTGCTGCTAGCACACGTCGAATCAGCGAATTGCCCTGTCGCCTATCAGGGACTAAAAATCACCACTTCGCTAAGCTCCGTTTCCATGATTTTCAGCGGCGGACTAAAAATCATCACTTCGCTTAGGCTCCGTTTCCCTGATTTTCAGCGTAAGCATATTTTACCTGAAGTTTCTTAGAAATTCATCAAGGAACCATTCGCAATAAAACGGCTACCACCGAATTTACAGGGGAGCTGCTGTATTTGGGGCAAACCCTTTCAAAATCCGGATCCAAAGCCGCTTCGGCAATGATGCGGCGGATATCTGAAAAGGCGAAACTGGCTCGCCCCTTCACTTTGTGCCGACGTTCCGGATTGGTTTTTAAACGATCCGCGTAAATCTACGTCAGCGTTGTTGCCATCATACAGAAGTTCAAATGGTTGGTCACTGCCTGCGCATTTCGACACTGACTTTTCTGACTCCCTATGTCTTGCTTGAGCTCTTTGAACCCGGATTCGATTTTCCATCGCGCACCATAATACTCAATAATCTGTGTGACGGATAAACTTAGATCGTTCGTAAACAAAGCAATCCACTGTGTGCGACGAAACACCCAGACAACCTGAAAGGGTCGTTTCAATGTTTTCAGCATGACAACGCGACTATAAGCCCTGACTTCACGCTGTTTTCCATAGAGATCCACGGCATACGATCAGGCCTTTTGTTGTACTGTTTTTGCCATGTCTGTGGCTGACCCTAGACGCTGCCCGTACTTTTTATTCCGCCCCCTCTGCTTGGGTTTTCTTTTTTCTGGACGATCGTACAGTACATTATTGCACCTTAACCTAGAGAGAATATTAAACCGGCTTCCGATAGCTTTGTAAACAGGTTTCCATAGGCCATTGTTGCCAAACCAGCTATCAGTGACTGTCAATATCGGAGCGGTGGAAAAATGTTCTGCAATTGCAATCAGCATTTGAGCCGCCTGAGCCATCTTGGTCTGGAAAGGAACGACATCACCTCTTATCGTGGCGGTTTCTTTTTTTGCCTGAATTGTTTTTAAGGGCAGATAAAGTCGGAAATCTAAAAATAAGCACGCCCAGCGACCTTTGACCTGTTTCAGCAACCCTACCGATACAATGTTTTGTGCCCATGGATATTTGCTTTGATTCGATTTGGCCGCGTGGTCAAAAATGGCTTCACAGCCGAAGATCTTCTTGCCTACTTTAGTGATAATGGAGTCATCCAGTGCAACCAATATGCGCCCATCTGTTTCAGGAGACGGAATCAGCTCCCAGATAGTTTTCCACAGCCCAGCCCACGGAAAAGTTGAAGAAGCCATGAAAGTGTAAAAGCGCTTATTCTTGATCTCAAACCCAAACAACGTATCAAGGCAACGCCAAAGATTAGATGTCATCGACGACGTAAAGGGAACGATAATAGACAGGATCGTGTAAACAAACAGAGAGGCTCGTTCGCGGCCTAAAGTGGTTTTGGAAAAATGATCTTGAAGCGGAAGTAAAGTATCGCGTAAAATGAACATGAATGAGGCCGGTTTGTTTGTATAATCAATGTGTTAGGAACTTCCATTATACACTAAAACTAGGCCTCATTCACGACTAACCTGTTGTTTTTAAAAAGAATTCAAGGATTTTAGTCAACGGAATGCCGTTAATATTAGTAATATCTAATACTTCAGAAAAATAAGCATTAGCTGATATTCTTATGCTTTAAAAACTAGGCAACTTCAGATTTTACTTGACAGGAGATTGTGGAAAAATGGCTGTACAACAAACCAAAGGCCTGAAGCGCATTGTGAATGTAGTGTTTTATTCATACGCGGGATTTAAAGCAGTCTGGTAACATGAGGAAGCGTTTAGACAGGAGTTATTATTGTTGTTGCTGCTGATAACAGCCCCTGGTTATTTAGCTTAAAAATTAATAATAAGGATGGTTTAGAAAACTTACCGGATGCAGAAGGTTATGAACAAGCGATATCTTGATTTAGCTTGCAGAGGAGCAATGTAAGCATAAAACTTTATCCACATTAGCTGTGTATAACTTTGTGGATAGTTTGCTAGCAAGAACGTTAAAGGACTGTAATTATTATGATTTTGTTAAATTGACCAAATAATAGCCAGTGTTATAAATCAATGACTTAAGTCTGTTGTGAGACTTGAGTAAGCAAAAAACATTAAGCATATTTTACTTGACAGGAGATTGTGGAAAAATGGCTGGACAACAGACCAAAGGCCTGAAGCGCATTGTGAATGCAGTGTTTTATTCATACACGGGATTTAGAGCAGTCTGGAAACATGAGGAAGCGTTTAGACAGGAGTTATTATTGTTGCTAATAACAGCCCCTCTGGCGTTGTGGCTAACAGCTAATAAAATTGAAAGGCTCTTATTGATTGCTAGTGTTGTTTTTGTGCTGGTGGTGGAGTTATTAAATTCAGCGGTGGAAACGGCAATTGATAGAATCGGCCCTGAACACCATGAACTTTCTGGTCGGGCAAAAGATATAGGTTCGGCAGCGGTTATGCTATCGTTAGCGCTGGCAGCGTTAACCTGTTCGCTAATTTTAATTTAGAGGAAATAATAAATGAGTGCATTGATTTGTGGGTCTATGGCCTACGATACCATTATGGTTTTTCATGATAAGTTCAAAAACCATATTCTTCCCGAAAAAGTACATATGTTAAATGTATCTTTTTTAGTTCCTGCAATACGCCGGGAGTTTGGCGGATGTGCGGGGAATATTGCCTATAATTTACAATTACTCGGTGAACAACCCAAAATTATGGCGACAGTCGGTCATGATTTTGAACCGTATGCACAATGGTTGAGTCAATGCAAAATCACTTGTGAGTATATTTCCAAGCTAAATGACCATTATACTGGGCAGGCATATATTACTACCGATGAAGACGATAACCAGATTACTGCCTTTCACCCCGGTGCGATGAATGATTCACATACAAATTCAGTACCTCAGAATGCGGGTATAGAAGTAGGCATAGTTTCCCCTGATGGTAAGCTAGGTATGCAGCAGCATGCACAGGAATTTGCGGATGCTGGAATACCGTTTATCTTTGATCCTGGCCAGGGCATGCCGATGTTCAGTGGCGAAGAATTGCTGGAATTACTGGATTTATCAACCTGGGCGACCTTTAATGACTATGAGTCTGAATTAATGCAGGAGGGGACCGGCTTAAGCCTGGAGAAAATTGCCGCACGTGTAGATGCGCTGGTAATAACTCTAGGCGGCGAAGGCTCCAAGATATACACAGCAGGCGAATGTATAGACATTCCTTCGGCAAAGGCGAAGCAGTTAAGTGACCCAACGGGCTGCGGTGATGCTTATCGCGCAGGTTTGTTGTTTGGCATTATGAATGAGTATAGCTGGGCTACCACTGGCCGTATTGCTTCATTACTGGGTTCGATAAAAATTGAGCATCATGGTACACAGAATCATCACTTCACTATGGAGCAATTTAAGGCCCGTTATCAGGATAGCTTTGGCGAGTCGTTTTAATCGTTGATATTGAACTTGAATACCGTAGGCTGATGATATGGACTCCTCTCCCACCAACAGTGTCATAATGCACCTAAGAGTAATAACGGAGCTAGGGGAGTCGCTATTTTTGCGAAAGCTTGTTTTGGGCATCCCATCCCAGCCCAAGCAAGCAGCAAAAACTTAACGCGACCACTTATGCCTCCGGCGGCCCCGATTCGTCCTCGTCACCTCGTCCCGACCCAACAAGGGGTCGGAACATAGGCTCCAAATGACTTGACGCCGTGTCGGATGGCCTTTTATTTTGTCTCCACCTTCGCTAACGCTCAGACTCCGACAAAATAACGGCCCTACGGCTATCGCGGACTAAAAATCATCACTTCGCTTAGGCTCCGTTTCCCTGATTTTCAGCGAAGGCAGATGGGGCTGGAAGCGGTATATCCAAGGTACATGGATTTACTGCTGCGCACCTTATATTTTTTAACCCTCGAAATTCCAGCGCTGTAGCACCTGGTACACTACGCCATTAGGCGTACTGCAAGATTCTATTAAACAAAATGAATTTACCTGCCAGGCTATCGGCAATACGTTAATATCTACTGGCTTTTGTGCTTTTCTTACCAAGGTAATATGTGGTTTATACGGTCTTTCTTCAGTGTGTATACCACACTGCTCGACTAGTTGATTTAAGGCTTCAACCAGAATAGTTAATTGCGCATCATAACGTTGCGTTGTTAAACATAATATCTTAGGCTTTTGCCAAAAATCCAGCTGATTAAACTGTAATTTAAATGGCTGCACACTGATATTCCCTGCCATTTACCTGAGCAAGCATTCAATTTTAGCATCTGTATTGCCCAGAAACAGCAAAGTGATATGTAAATTAGCTGAGCTTACTTTTCTTAATCCATCTAGTTTAAGCGATTGATTAAAGTTATCAATTTGCTTTCTCGTCTGCTCACTAGGCCATAAAGCAAAAAATAATCTTTTCATTGCTGCCTCATTACCTTGTAGGGCGCTGCTTTAGCACGCCAACGATCAAATACCAAGCAAAATGGCGGGCTAAAGTCACGCCCTACTGAGGGTTTAAATAAGTCTTTTTTCTAGCTCCACAACAACCTGACGCATTTTAAGTACCGAATCGGGGTTCAGCGAA
Source organism: Bathymodiolus japonicus methanotrophic gill symbiont (assembly GCF_019721995.1). Taxonomy (GTDB): domain Bacteria; phylum Pseudomonadota; class Gammaproteobacteria; order Methylococcales; family Methylomonadaceae; genus Methyloprofundus. Next base: position 51,543 of record NZ_BLYC01000012.1, read on the forward strand.
ATTGAACTAATACCATTTTCCACCAGAAATTCAGTGATCTCGGGATAATCAGAGGGAGCATGACCACAGATACCAATATATTTGCCCTCTTTTTTACACGCATCAATTGCCATTTTTAACATGCGCTTCACTGCCTCATTACGCTCATCAAAAATATGCGCAACTAAAGTACTGTCCCGATCAACTCCCAGTGTAAGCTGAGTCAAATCGTTAGAGCCTATGCTATAACCATCAAAGATTTTTAAACTGAAGTTTCCCAATAATTATTTATGGTAAAATTGAAACTATGCTACAACTATATAAAAAAAATAGTCTTTTCATTCGTTTCAAATGCTATTGCCTAAGGGGAATTAAGTAGGGGTTTGCTATAAACATCATCAGTGTTCCCATTGAAAGAAGAAGTACCTAAACAAAGCAGCCTATAACCTACCTGAAGGTAGCACCACTCGAATATTTCCATATTTTTGATTTTAATCACTTATAACAGCAAATAGACACTCTGTAGGCGCCGTAAAAAAACAACAAATAATTTCAAATAAAGCTTGCAATTGCCGAAAGAATTTTTCTAAAAATTTCCGTTTTAATCACCTCATAAACGGATATCACCCGTGCTTAAAGACCTACCACTCTCTGAACATATTCACCAACACTGCAATGAAAGTATGGAACGTGCCCTGTTAGCAGAGCGTCATCCTTTGTGGGCTCGTTCATGCCCAGAGTTGAAGGATATCGACTTTATTCGCCTTGGGTTATTACGCTGTATCAGTGTAGCCGATAGTGGTCGCCATTTCCTCCAAACCAATGAACAGATTTATGGCCAGCTGCTTCCCCACTCAACGTATTTTAAATCACTGAAGTCGCATAGACGAACAAGTATGCTTGAGGCATTTGAACAGCAGAGCTATCATCTTCACTCTGAAACACTGCTATCGCAAGGCATTGATTATCTTAAAGCATTCCCGGAACTTGACGAATACACCATAGAAGCAGCGGATGGACATTTTATTGATCATACCTGCCATACTGAAAAAAACAGCAATCGGGGAGTCGCTATTTTTGCGAAAGCTTGTTTTGGGCATCCCAGCCCAAGCAAGCAGCAAAAACTTAACGCGACCACTTATGCCTCCGGCGGCCCCGATTCGTCCTCGTCACCTCGTCCCGACCCAACAAGGGGTCGGAACATAGGCTCCAAATGACTTGACGCCGTGTCGGATGGCCTTTTATTTTGTCTCCACCTTCGCTAACGCTCAGACTCCGACAAAACAACGGCCCTACGGCTATCGCGGACTAAAAATCTTCACTTCGCTAAAGCTCCGTTTCCAGGATTTTCAGCGGGGGAAAGTTTATGCGGCCGGGGGGATTTACGCGTTGAATCTCAGAAGTGGGTTGCTCAGATTTCTTTGTCTGGTGACAAACGGAACTCAGAGACATCAAGAAATACCTGTGTTACGAGATCATATTGAAAAGCAAAACAAGGGAAATAACAGCTCTCAGAAACATCTCTATGTCTACGATAAAGCCGTCACCGACTTTGTCTGGTGGGATCGGCAGAAACGACATGCTAATTACATGATTTCAATGCTAAAAGAAAATTCAATTGCGACTCTGGTTGAGTCTATCCCTTTTGACTCCCGCCATGAGATCAATACAGGGGTTGAAGCATACAGTGTGTACGAAAACAAGGGCATCAAATTTAACGTGGTGGATTACCGTGATCCAGAAACCGGAAAACTTCACCGGTTCGTGACAACCTTGCCAATGACTATTAACCCTGGAACCATTGCCATGCTGTATTTCAAGCGATGGACGATTGAAAAGACATTCAATAACACTAAAAGTAATTTCTCAAGGAAACTAAAGCTTGGTCTTCCAATACCCGCTCACTTGAAAATCAAATGCGCCTGACTGCAATGAGCTATAATTTAATGCGCGTGTTTGAAGAGATTTCAAAAACACAACAGCCAGAATTGATTCATCCATCGGATAAAAAATATAGCGAGGCTCTGGAGATAAGGCAGCAACAGGCTCAAAAACGAGATCGTTTTGTGAATCCATTATTTTCCCAGGCAAGAATATCTCGTATCAGCTCGTATACCATTCGGGCAGTTCAAAACGCAATAATAACAGGAATGTCTTTACAGTGCTTTATGAGCTCTCTTGTGGCGAGGTTAGTTTCACGGCATCAATTGATAGGGGAACACTGATGAAATTTTTAGAAAATTTTTTTCGGAAATTGCAAGCTTTATTTGAAATTATTTGTTGTTCTTTTACGGTGCCTACAGAGTGTCTATTTGCTGTTATAAGTGATTAAAATCAAAAATATGGAAATATTCGAGTGGTGCCACCTTCAGGTAGGTTATAGGCTGCTTTGTTTAGGTGCTTCTTCTTTCAATGGGAACCAGGCGCGCCATGCTACCTCACGAAATTCCGGGACTCCTGTCGCCATAATTCGTTCACCTACGCAGCGGATGGGAGATGCCCTGAACGCCCTGCGTCCGCAACGACTACGCACACAAGCCGCTTCGTCATTACTACCTCACTGGCTGGACGGCTATTCGGAATGCAATTCTTGCTCCTCTCGCGTGCTGCTAGCACACGTCGAATCAGCGAATTGCCCTGTCGCCTATCAGGGACTAAAAATCACCACTTCGCTAAGCTACGTTTCCATGATTTTCAGCGGCCGATCATCGGGTTTTCCTCATCGGTCTCATACACTTCACCACCGAGCATATGTTTGTACTCATTCGTCTTAAAATCACTGGTTCGCACTATCACCGGCTTAGGATAAAACGCGGCAGCAATCATACCTATGCCTGCTGAGAGCTTGTCTACAAAAAAAGCTCAGGGGATCAGCAAAACCCTGCATCAGCTGCTCGATCTTTTCACTCCCTTTAACATAACGTCCCTGCTGCATATCATATAGTGCCATGGGGTGTGCCTTGATATGGTTGTTAATAATAAACTCCATACGTGCTAGCCCTACTCCCTGGTTAGGAATAGCTGCCAGGCCAAATGCCTGCTCAGGATTACCAACATTCATAAATAATTTAGTCTTAGGCTCTTGCAAATCCTGCAAGTCAATCGACTCAATTTCAAAGTCGATCTGCCCCTGATAAACATAGCCTGTTTCACCCTCGGCACAACACACTGTCACCTCGGATCCTTCTTGCAATACCTGCATGGCATTCGAAGTACCGACTATTGTGCTGACACCGATTTCCCTGGCAACTATCGCAGCATGGCAGGTACGCCCACCTTTATTAGTGACTACGGCTGCCGCTTTTTTCATTAATGGCTCCCAATCTGGATCAGTAATATCAGTGACCAGCACTTCACCAGCATTAAATCGGGACGCTTCACTTAAATTAGCTATCACCTTTACAACACCAAACCCTATTTTCTCGCCTATGGCTAAGCCACTTAATAACTGCTTACGTTTAGAGGTATCCTCTTTGATTATATATTTCTTAATACTTTGAATTTTCTTGCCATGCAACTGCCTGGAATACACGGTTTCAGGCCGTGCCTGAACAATATAAAATTCACCTTCTGCGGTATCTTTAGCCCATTCTATATCCATTGCCATGGCATAATGCTCTTCAATGGTAAGTGCATAGCGCGCCAGGGTCATTACCTCATCATCGTTCAGCGTAAAACGTGCGCGTTCGTTAAGCGTAGTAGAAACATTCAGCGTTTTGAGTTTATCATCATAGATCATCTTCATCTCTTTGGAGCCGAGTTGACGTTTGATAATCGCTGACTTATTCGCTTGCAAGGTCGGTTTAAAGACAAAAAATTCATCCGGATTAACCCGGCCGCCTACGATATTTTCACCCAGACCGAAAATAGCATTTATCATAATGACATTATCATTACCACTTTGCGTATCCAGTGTAAACATAACGCCACTGGTAGCGCGATCACTACGCACCATTTTCTGAATACCCACACATAATGCAACCTGGCGATAATCAAAGCCACGGCTATGGCGATAACTGGTGGCGCGATCGGTCGCTGAAAATCCTGGAAACGGAGCTTTAGCGAAGTGAAGATTTTTAGTCTGCGATAGCCGTAGGGCCGTTGTTTTGTCGGAGTCTGAGCGTTAGCGAAGGTGGAGACAAAATAAAAGGCCATCCGACACGGCGTCAAGTCATTTGGAGCCTATGTTCCGACCCCTTGTTGGGTCGGGACGAGGTGACGAGGACGAATCGGGGCCGCCGGAGGCATAAGTGGTCGCGTTAAGTTTTTGCTGCTTGCTTGGGCTGGGATGCCCAAAACAAGCTTTCGCAAAAATAGCGACTCCCCGAAAACAGTGAGGCAAAGCATTTGCGTACATGAATCAATAAGGATAATTCACCACGTATATTTAAGAAGCTCTCCTGCTGCCCGGCAAAGCTTGCATCGGGCAGGCGCGCCATGCTACCTCACGAAATTCCGGGACTCCTGTCGCCGTAATTCGTTCACCTACGCAGCGAATAGGAGATGCTCCAGCCGCCCTGCGTCCGCCACAGACTGAGCACAAAGCAGCTCAGTCATGGCTACCACAAATGGCTCTACGGCTATTCGGGATAAAATTTTAGCCTCCCTCGCGCGCTATCGCGCACTTCGGATTGGCAAATTTCCCTGCGCCTTCTGGAGACTATCAGCCCGTCCGGGGCTGACAGCGAAGGTCTTCAGCCGTTGCTGAAGAGCGCACGGCAACATCAATGTTTTTCTCAGCGTAACCTAACCTGCAGAAAGCTGACGATAGGCTTCCGTTACTTCCTGCTCTATCTCAGTAGGCAAAGGCTCATTAAGAATTAATTCGCGCTCCGCTTTACCACTTGCCTGTAGCTGAGCAATGTTTCCTATATCCAGGTCAGCAATCAGCGCATCAATTCGCTGGGCAAGATTGTTTTGCCCAGCGAATTGATAAGCATCACGAGTGGTTGAAAAGCCATTGGGAACATTAACGGCCAGATGACTCAGCTTCTGATACATTTCCCCCAGGCTGGCATTTTTTTTCACCAACCAGTCCGACATCACCCATGCCCAATGTTGCAAAAAACCTGATGAATTTCATAGCATCCTCCATAAGTATTGCTTATTTCGAGCATAGCAATAAAAAGGCCACTTTCCCAGCATTTATTATCACACTCTAAGAAAGGTAATAGAGATATGAGCAAAACTTATATTTTTTCAGCTTAAACATTAAACAGTCGGCGAAAATTTTCATTAGACTGCCGGCTAATAGTATCAAAGCTACTCCCACGTAAATCCGCTATATATTGCGCAACGTGCTGCACATAGATAGGGTAATTAGACTTACCCCGAAACGGAACCGGGGCAAGATAAGGTGAGTCGGTCTCGATTAAATACCGGTCTGCAGGTACTTTTTTTGCCACTTCCTGAATTGCTTTAGCATTTTTAAAAGTGACAATTCCAGAAAATGAGATATAAAAATTTAAGTCCATCGCCTGCTGTGCAAAATCCCAGTCTTCGGTAAAGCAGTGAATTACGCCGCCGACTTCATCAGCGCCCTGCTCTTTTAAAAAACGCAAGGTATCATCGCCTGCTTCACGGGTATGAATAATCAGTGGCTTTTTAGTCACTTTAGACGCAGCGATATGATTAATAAAGCGCTCATGCTGCCAGGATAAATCGCCTTCACTGCGAAAATAATCCAAGCCTGTTTCACCAATAGCCACCACCCTATCATTATCCGCCAAGGCAATAAGTTCATCTGTACTGGGATCTTGCCCCTCATCAACATTAGGATGCACACCTACCGATAAAGAAATATTTTGATAAGGTGCAACCAGATCACACATGGCAGGATAAGCTTCCAGGTCGATGCTAATGCAGAGCATATGTTCAATGTTAGTTTTTTCCACCTCCTGCATAAAACAGGAAAAATCATTCTGGTAGGGGGTTAAGTCGAGTTTATCTAGATGGCAATGAGAGTCTATTAGCATTGATTTGTGCAGTGATAATATTAATGATGCGTAATTATACTTCACTCAGTTAGCTAGTCAGCAAGTATAATAATGCAAAATCTATAACCATTAATTTACCATGAACAATGCACATATCCCGATACTAGGTTTTGCTGCACCTAGCGGCACGGGAAAAACAACCTTATTAACCCAGCTTATTCCCCAGTTACGCATGCAGCAAATACGCGTTGGTTTAATTAAGCATAGCCACCATAATTTTCAAATAGACAAGCCCGGCAAAGATAGCTTTCGCCTGCGCGAGGCAGGTGCCACGCCAGTAATGCTCGTTTCTAGCCATAGACGCGCAATCATTACCGAGTTTACTACACAGCAAGAACCTGTACTGGATGAACAACTTGAGTTTTTTGACCAATCCAGCCTGGATTTAATTCTGGTTGAAGGCTTTAAGCGAGAGCGCTTTCCCAAGATCGAATTACATCGCCCCAGCCTTGGACTGCCACTGCTTTATCCTGATGACAGCAGCATTATTGCCATCGCCGCTGATCAAACAATCACAGTAGAAAGGAAAATAGTCAGCATGGACTTAAATAATATTCCTCAAATAGCTGACTTTATCCTGCACATTTTTTTAGAAAAATCATGACTGATTTATGCCATACACAATCATTAATAAGCATTGACCAGGCACTGAAGAATATTTCCAGTGCGCTATCAACCCTGACAGGCGATGAAATGCTAAGCTTACATACTGCCAAAGATCGCGTTTTGAGTGTAGGATGTACGGCTCCTATTGACCTGCCTACCTTTGCAAATTCAGCGATGGATGGCTATGCATTTAATAGTGCGGATATTCAGAGTTCTGATTTTGACTTGCTTCAGATAGGCATTTCATGGGCAGGCCGCCCTTTTAAGAAAACGCTAAAGCGCGGGCAATGTGTACGCATTTTTACCGGCGCTGTTTTGCCTAACGGTGCTGACAGTGTGATTATGCAGGAGCAGGTCGAGATAAGTGATGTGACTATTCATTTCCCTACCAACACACAAGCACAGCAGCATACCCGTTCAGTAGGTGAAGATGTCAGACAGCATGATTGTTTATTACCAGCTGGAAAGCAATTAACTGCGATTGATTTAGGTTTACTTGCATCTGCGGGCATTTACCAGGTGCAGGTGAAACGTAAAATACGCATCGCTTTTTTTTCAACCGGCGATGAGTTACGCCCTGTAGGTAGTCAATTATCTGAAGGGCAAATATATGATAGCAACCGCTATACCCTAGCTGCTTTACTCGATAATCCTTGTTATCAAGTCAGTGATCTTGGCGTTGTTGCGGATAATAAAGCAATGATTAGCCAATGCTTATCACAGGCGGCGCAAAGCCATGATGTGGTTATCACCAGTGGCGGTGCATCTGTCGGGGATGCCGATTATATAAAGCAAATATTAGATGAAATTGGCCAGGTCGCTTTATGGAAGCTGGCCATTAAACCCGGGAAACCTCTCGCGTTTGGGCATATACAGGGCTGTTATTTCTTTGGCCTGCCGGGTAACCCCATTTCGGTTCTTGCCACGTTTCAGCAAATTGTTACACCGGCCCTGCGCCAGTTAAGCGGCCTGACTAATAACACGCCGATACGCTTTCAGGCAATTTGTAACAGCAACTTATATAAACAAGCCGGTAGGCAGGAGTTTCAACGAGGCGTATTAAGCCAGACTGATGCGGGTGAATTTGAGGTAATCTCTGCCGGTAAGCAAGGTTCTAATATATTAAGTGCCAGTAGTCGCGCTAATTGCTATATTATCCTTGCACAAGCACAGGGAGATGTAATCCCTGGTGAATCGGTTCTGGTAGAGCCGTTTAATTTATTTTTATAAACAGTGAGTACAGACACATGCTAGAACTCAATCAGGCAGCACCTAACTTTGTGCTTTATGATGCACATGAAAACCTGCATCAATTATCAGATTACCGGGACCAGTGGCTGGTTATATACTTTTACCCTAAAGATAATACCCCGGGGTGTACTAAAGAAGCCTGTGCATTGCGCGACGATCATCAGGCCTTTGCAAATTTAAAAGCTCAGGTGGTAGGCATTAGCACTGATAATAGCAAGAGTCATCTTGATTTCACTGCAAAGCAATCTTTACCGTTTACCCTGCTCGCTGATCCGGAAGGCAAAGTTAGCGCAGCGTATGGTGCCTTATTTAAGTTGGGCCCGATTAAATTCTGCAAGCGGCATAGTTTTATCATTGACCCAACTGGAAAAATTGCAAAGATTTATCGCAGCGTTACACCTAGCCTGCATAGTCAGAAGTTATTACAGGATATTGAGCAATTACAAAAAGGGAATTGATAATGAGAGAAATTCTGAATGAGGCATACTATTAAACTTTTGCCGAGTTACGTTTTTTAGTGCTACGCAATAAAAAACTTTCCCGGCCTATGGCTTATTTTTTAACTATGGTTCCCCAGGCGGATAACCAGGCATCACCTTCATAGTAATAGGATTTTTTCTGTAAAGTTCCGGTTAGTACCTGCTTTAAGGTATTTTCTATAATCCCGAAAAAGTGGCAATAAGCTCGCTGGGCATCTATTGCCTTTATTTCACCCGTCTTAATTCCGTTTTGTAACACCTTTATAATTTTTACAAATGGCGGTGTCGCCATGATCGGCTTTTCTTCGGGAAGAAACTCACTGATATTAAGCACTAATAGAAACCGCATGACTTCAGGCGCGTCATCAGTTAAGCGAAACCATAAATCAACGATTTCTCTAAGTTGCTCTGAGGACTTACGATTGCGTCGGCGTATATCATCAATCGATACACTTAGCCTGTCGATAATCCAATGATATAAGGCCTGAGCTATTTCCTGCTTATTTTTAAAATGCTTGTAAATTCCAGCACTGCTTTTAACCCCGGACAGCTCAGCTATCTCTGTTAGAGATGTATTAAAATAGCCTTTTTCTGCAAATAATTTTAACGCTGCAGTTAAGATATCATTACGCAGCTCTTCTTTGTCTTTTTGTATTTCCTGATCCATGTTGTTTTTTTTAGATTTATTCCAGTCTATTATTGTTCAATCGGTCATGGTGGAATAAGCGACTTTTAAATAACTCATCATTGACCATAGAGTTAAAATTGCCGCAATATACAACATCCCCAAACCGAATAATTGCATCGAAACGCCTACAAATTCCTCACTATACAACAAGCAACCTATTGCGATCATTTGCGCTGTTGTTTTCCATTTTCCTATTTGTGAAACTTTTACCGTCGCGTGCTGGCCGACTTGTGCCATCCACTCGCGTAATGATGAAATTGTAATCTCTCTACCAATAATAATTGCAGCAGGCAGGGTCATCCAGATACTCGACTCTACCTGTACTAATAAAACTAAAACAAAGGCAACCATAACCTTGTCAGCGACAGGATCTAAAAACGCACCAAACGGGGTTTCCACCTGCATTTTTCTTGCTAAATAGCCATCTAACCAATCAGTAATACCAGCAACTATGAAAATAGCTGTGGTCGCAATATTTGAATATTCCCACGGAATATAGAAAAAAACAGCCAATATGGGTATTAACGCAATACGTGATAGCGTTAGTAATGTGGGAATATTTAAGTTAATCATCTTGATGATGGAATGTATCGTATATTCGTTGTGCTAATTGCCGGCTAATTCCATCTACACTGCATAGTGCATCGACTCCCGACCGGGAGATTCCCTGCATACCGCCAAATTGCCTTAATAAAATCTGTCGCCTTTTCGGCCCTAATCCTGCTATTGTTTCTAAGGTAGACTGTTTTTTTGCTTTGCCCCTGCGTGTTCTATGTCCAGTAATAGCAAAGCGATGTGCCTCATCTCGGATATGCTGGATAAGTAATAAACCACTGGCACCAGGTGTTACATCGATAGGTTGCTGCTGACCTGGCAAAATCATTTTTTCCATACCAGCTTTTCTATCAGGACCTTTAGAAACACCGACTATCATAACATTATTTACCTGTAATTCCGCTAATGCCTTTTCAGCTTCATTAACCTGCCCTTTCCCACCATCAATAAATAAGATATCCGGCGCCTCATGCTCACCCTTTACCAGACGTCTAAAGCGCCTGGCAACCGCCTGATAGATCGCAGCATAGTCATCACCCCGGGTAATTCCGGCAATATTAAAGCGCCGATAAGCTGATTTTACCGGCCCTTCACGATCAAAAACCACGCAGGAAGCCACTGTGTACTCGCCCTGAGTATGGCTAATATCAAAACATTCCAGCCGCCTAGGAACTTCCTGACAACCCAGTTCTTCCTGCAAGCTTAAAAACCGCGCATAAATACCCTGTTTATCAGATAATTTAGTAAGCAATGCATTTTCGACATTTGTGCAGGCCATTTGCAGCCATTTAGCACGATCACTACGTACATTGGGTGAAATAGCCACGTTATGCCCGGCATGTGATGCAAGTACTTCAGTTAACAACCCCACCTCTGCTGGCTGATGACTGACGATTAATTCATAAGGAACATTTTTATCTAAATAATATTGCGGAATAAATGCCTGCAAAATACTTTCGGGAGTATATTCATCACTGATTTTGGGAAAGAAAGTTTTATTGCCCAGATTTTGCCCATTACGGATAAAAAATATCTGTACACAGGCAACCCCTGCCCTGGTTGCACAGGCAACGATATCAACATCACCGCGCTCACCATGCACATAGTTCTTTTCTAAAATCGTGCGTAACTGACTGATCTGATCTCTGATAATCGCCGCCTGTTCAAACGCCAGATCAGCCGCCAGGTTATCCATATTCTGCACTAGTTTATCGATTAATAAACTACCCTTGCCTGCCAAAAATAACTGGGTATTATTCACATCTTCGGCATATTTTTCCTGGCTAATCAAACCTACGCACGGCGCTGTACATCGCTCGATTTGATGCTGCAAGCACGGCCTGGAGCGATTCTTATAATAGGAGTCTTCACACTGGCGAATGGGGAATATTTTCTGCAATTGCTTTAAGGTTTCTCTTACTGCGCCGGCACTAGGGTATGGGCCATAATAATTACCTTGTTTCTTTTTTGCACCTCGATGTGAGGTAATTTGCGGGAATTGCTGCTCAGCAGAAATATAAATAAAAGGGTAGAATTTATCGTCACGTAAACAGATGTTATAACGCGGCTTGTGTTTTTTAATCAGCTGGCTTTCTAATAGCAAGGCATCAGCTTCTGTATGTGTAACAGTCACTTCTATACGCGCTATTTTCGCAACCATCACCTGTTGCTTTGGTGATGCCGCGCCTTTTCTAAAATAGCTGGAGACCCGGTTCTTTAAATTCTTGGCTTTGCCTATATAAACGATAATATCTTTATCATTTAGCATTTTATAAATGCCTGGCAAGCGGGTCAGATTTTTTAGAAAGGCTTCTATATCAAATGCCTGTTGATCAGCACTTGCTGCATCAACTGTTGTCATGTAAATAACTCATTAACTATTATTGATTAGCCTGAATTCGTATAATAAGTGCATAACCCTCTGCAAGTATTGGCTAGACTAACACCTGTTGAATTAAGACAAGACATAGGTGTAAAGTAAACAGCTACCAAACAATTTACAGAGGCTACAAATGAGCTATACACACCTATGTCCTGAAGAAAGATATTATATAGAAATTGAATTAAAAAAGGGAACTTCACAGAATAAAATAGCAGAAGCCTTAGAACGAAGCCAAAGCAATATTTCACGCGAGATTAAACGCAATACAGGTCAAAGAGGCTACAGGCATAAACAAGCAGAAGATTTTGCCCAAGAACGACACAAAAACAAGCCTAAAGAGGTTAAATTAACGGATGAAATAAAAGGCATTGTTAATGTTCGCATTGAGGATGACTGGAGTCCTGAGCAGATTGCAGGGCGGTTAAAACAAGAAGGTATAATTAGTCTTCATCATGAAACAATCTACCAGCATATTCTGGCGGACAAAAAGGCAGGGGGTGAACTATACAAGCATCTTCGGCATCAGAACAAAACCTATCGCAAGCGGTATGGGTCAGCCCATAATAGGACAGGAATCCCTAATAGAGTCGATATAGATGAGCGTCCTGAAGAGGTCAACAACCGTAAGCGTATAGGTGATTGGGAGGCAGATACAATCATTGGGAAAAATCACAAAGGGGCGATTGTAACGTTGGATGAGCGAGTCTCTAAATTACGGTTGGCCTTCCCTTTAGCGGGGAAAAAGGCTCAACAATGTATTAGACGCAACTATTTTAATGCTTGATCCTATAAAAAGCTTTGTTAAAACAATTACTTTTGATAACGGGAAAGAGTTTACCCTGCATGAAAAAATAGCAGAAGCACTAGGTTGTGATACGTATTTTTCGACTCCCTACAGCTCTTGGGAAAGAGGGCAAAATGAGAATGCTAATGGCTTATTAAGACAGTATTTCCCTAAAGTAATGGAGTTGATTGATGTTACGATAAAAGAGGTTTTTATAGCCGTTGATAAGCTAAATAGTCGCCCTAAAAAGTGTCTCAATTACAAAACACCTTATGAGGTATTTGAAGAGCTGACTGGGATAGATATGAAAAATTCATTGGGTTATGTACTTATGACTTGAATTCAGGTAGCATGAAACTCAGGACATATAGATATAGCGATTCTTCAGTTCCTTTTTGCTCTTCATGGTACAAAAATATACTATCGATTGGCACTCTAGTAAAGATCCTCTGCCAAAGGCAATCGCGTGAGTAAATCATCCCATTGAATCAGCACATCATCCAGCACAGTAAGCGCAGTTTCACCCGATAATTCAACTATTCGAGGCTTTGAAAATTCCTTGCCCTCTAGTAGATAAATGGTCAAAACCCTATCGGTAGGATGAACTAACCAGTATTCACGCACGCCATGACGCTCGTAAAGATCACGTTTTTTGATTTGATCATGACTTGCGGTTGCTGGTGACAGTACTTCCAATACCCAGTCAGGCGCACCACGCACCCCGCGACGATCTAATTTATTCTCATCACAGACCACTAACACATCGGGTTGAATCACCGTATCAACCAGCTCATCAGCGTCATCTTGACCTTGCGCGAGCCGCACATCGATAGGTGCAATAAAGGCGCGACATTTTTTGCCTGCTAAAGCTAAGCGCAATTGAAAGTAAATATCACCAACTACTTCTTGATGCTCTAAATTTGGCGCAGGAGCCATAAAATAAGCCTCGCCATCAATCAGTTCATAGTTATTATCTGTCCACTGCAGATAATCGGTGTAATTATGATAGGCAGTATCTTTAACTGAAGTTTCCCAATTATTGAGTAGCTGAAATACACAATGCTGGTGTATCGAGGTTTATTTTAGGTGGTTTTGCCATGTTTATAGCAAACCCCTACTTAATTCCCCTTAGGCAATAGCATTTGAAACGAATGAAAAGACTATTTTTTTCATACGCTGTCAGCCCCGGACGGGCTGATAGTCTCCAGAAGGCGCAGGGAAATTTGCCAATCCGAAGTGCGCGATAGCGCGCGAGGGAGGCTAAAATTTTATCCCGAATAGCCGTAGAGCCATTTGTGGTAGCCATGACTGAGCTGCTTTGTGCTCAGTCTGTGGCGGACGCAGGGCGGCTGGAGCATCTCCTATTCGGAATGCAATTCTTGCTCCTCTCGCGTGCTGCTAGCACACGTCGAATCAGCGAATTGCCCTGTCGCCTATCAGGGACTAAAAATCACCACTTCGCTAAGCTACGTTTCCATGATTTTCAGCGGTTGTAGCATAGTTTCAATTTTACCATAAATAATTATTGGGAAACTTCAGTCTTTAAGTGCTAATCCCATAATATGTCCCTAACTTTCACAAAGTATACGTAGTGTAAACACTTCTCTCACAATCAGCCATAAAAAAAGGGCCTTGCGACCCTTCCTTATAGTGATAATCAAAAAAAGCGCTTAGTTTGCTTCTTTCTCTACCTCTTTCATACTTAATCTTACACGACCTTGACGGTCAATTTCCAGCACCTTCACTTTAACAATATCACCTTCTGATAGCTTGTCACTGACTTTATCGACATGCTCATTAGTAATTTGAGAAATATGCACCAGACCATCTTTACCCGGAAGAATGGTCACAAATGCACCAAAGTCCATTAAGCGGGCAACTTTTCCTTCGTAGATTTTACCCACTTCAACTTCAGCGGTAATTTCTTCAATGATCTTCTTAGCCGCTTCTCCTGCTGCTTTATCGACTGAAGATACGTTAATTGTGCCATCATCGCTTAGATCAACATTCGCACCGGTTTGCTCGGTAATACCACGAATGGTAGCTCCACCTTTACCAATAACTTCACGAATTTTGCTCGGGTCAATTTTAAAGGTAATAATTCTGGGGGCAAAATCAGACATCTCTTCACGAGTTGACGATAAGACTTTATTCATTTCACCTAAAATATGCAAGCGCCCTGCTTTAGCTTGTTCCAAAGCAGTACTCATAATTTCAGAGGTAATTCCATCAATTTTGATATCCATCTGTAAAGCAGTAACTCCTTGCTCAGAACCCGCTACTTTGAAATCCATATCACCTAAATGATCTTCATCACCCACAATATCAGACAGCACGGCAAAATCATCGCCTTCTTTAATCAAGCCCATGGCAATACCTGCAACCGGTGCTTTCAGAGGAACCCCTGCATCCATAAGTGCCAGACTAGTACCACAAACAGAAGCCATCGAGCTAGAGCCGTTTGATTCGGTAATTTCTGATACCACACGGATAATATATGGAAATTCAGCCATATCCGGCATAACAGCCGCAACTCCACGTTTCGCTAAACGGCCATGACCAATTTCACGACGTTTGGGTGAGCCTACAAAACCTGTTTCCCCAACACTGTATGGAGGGAAATTATAATGCAGCATAAATGGCTCTTTATACTCACCAGCCAGTGCATCAATAATTTGCGCATCACGCTCAGTACCTAATGTTGCTACAACTAGCGCCTGTGTTTCACCACGCGTGAATAATGCCGAACCGTGAGTGCGAGATAACACACCGGTGCGTACTGCAATGGGTCTGACGACATCTAATTCACGTCCATCGATACGTTTTCTATCGCTTAAAATTGCGCTACGTACGACTCTTTTTCCGATTTCTTCAATAATGTCGCGAATATCAGCTTCCTGATATTGCTCATCTGCAGTTAATTTTTCAACCACTGCGGCTCTAATTTCGCTTAAAGCATCCTGACGTACTAATTTTTCTGCAATTTGATAAGCAGTCGCAATAGAGGCTTCTACTTCTGCAGTTACTAATGCTTCTAGTTCTGTATCTGCGACTGGTGCAACCCACTCATACAGAGGCGTATTAACTTCTGCAGCAAATTCATTAATTGCCTGAATCGCAACCTGCATTTGCTCGTGGCCAAATAAAACCGAACCCAACATGATTTCTTCAGTTAGGTTATCCGCTTCAGACTCAACCATCAATACAGCGTGTTCAGTACCGGCAACAACTAGGTTCAATAATGATTCTTCTAGTTGTTCTTTATTCGGATTTAAAGCGAACTCACCATTGATATAGCCAACGCGTGCAGCACCTACAGGGCCATTAAAAGGCAGGCCAGATACGGCTAACGCAGCAGACGCTCCTAATAATGCCGGGATTTCCGGATCCACATCGGGGTTTAATGAAACAACCGTGATGATAATTTGCACTTCGTTAGTATAGCCCTTAGGAAATAAAGGACGAATCGGTCTATCAATCAGACGACAGGTTAAGGTTTCTGTTTCTGTCGGACGGCCTTCACGTTTAAAAAATCCCCCCGGAATTTTTCCAGCAGCATACGCTTTTTCCTGATAGTTCACTGTTAATGGAAAAAAGTCACCTTTAGAGGCTTCTTTTTTACCAACGACTGAGACTAAAAGCGATGTACCTTCAACATCAATCATAACTGCGCCGCTAGTCTGCCGTGCAATTTCACCTGTTTCAATACTGACGAGTTGTTCACCGTATTGAAATTCTTTTCTGACTGGATTCAGATTCACTATTGTTTTTCCTTAGTTTTATAAATTGGATTTGTAACGTGCGACCCAAGCACTAGACAATAAAAAAGCGGTACAGTGTACCGCTTTTATTATTTTAGCTTTTATTTACGTAAGCCTAGACGTGCAATTAAAGACTTATAACGCTCGCTGTCAGTTCTCTTCAGATAATCCAGCAACTTACGACGCTGGTTAACCATTCTCAAGAGTCCACGACGTGAGTGATTATCTTTTTTATGTGCCGCAAAATGCGGTGTTAAATGATTGATATGGGCGGTTAATAAAGCAACTTGAACTTCTGATGAACCCGTGTCGGTCTCAGATAGACGGTATTCTTCAACAACTGCTTTTTTTTGTTCTGCTGTAAATGGCATTTTAATCCCTATGATTATAGTGTAAAGAGTCTTGGCTCTCTGGTTAATATGTTTCCACGATAGGGTGTAGAAACACGAAAATTTAATTCAGTTTAAATAATTTTCTAGGCTGTATTTTAGCATTCATTAACATTTCGCCCAAGCCTAAAAATTGCTGCTGGTTATATAAACGACATAAGCCCTGCCTAACGTCCTGAACAGGTGCTAATATTTGCTGGCCTTGTACAACTAGATCCATATCAGAGCAGGAAATATTGACAGCTGGAATTGCCTGTAGCGGCTTATCAACGGCTTGTAATATCGCTTGTAACGCATCATCTGTCGGTATTGCTTTTAATTGCTCTATAGTTAGCGCGTCATCCAGCTTGAACATACCTGCGGCAGTACGGCGTAATTCTTTTACTGTTGCGCCGCACTTAAAGGCATGACCTATATCTTCAGCTAAAGTCCTGATGTATGTCCCTTTTGAGCACTGTACATCCAGAGTCAGCAAGCCATCTGAAAAATTCAGGCATTCGATGGCATAAATAGTAATTTTACGTTCCTTACGCTCAACGGTAATGCCTTCACGTGCTAACTCATAAAGTTTCTTACCATTATGTTTTAGTGCGGAATACATCGGTGGCACTTGCTCGATCTCTCCAACAAACCCCGCAAGGCACGCTGCAAGTTGCTGCTGACTAATTTCAGGCACTTCTTTAACTTCCAGCACCTTACCATCAACATCGCCAGTATCGGTCATAACACCTAACTGAATAACTGTTTGATAACGCTTATCATCTTCTAGCATATAAGCAGAAACCTTGGTTGCCTCCCCCAGACAAATGGGCAACAAGCCCGTTGCCAGGGGATCAAGACTCCCCGTATGCCCTGCTTTATTGGCATTATATAGGTGCTTTACTTCCTGCAGTGCTTTATTAGAACTAATACCCTGCCTTTTATCTAACAGTACGATACCATGAATATCACGGCCTTTTTTGCGTCGTGCCATACGTTAATCTTCACCTTCTGAGGTGTCTTGTACTGGCTTTGGTTCCGCTAATAATTCCGAGACGCGCATGCCTTTTTCAAAGGAATTATCATAATAAAACTTGATATAAGGCACGTTTCTAAGCCGCATTCGTTTACCCATTTCCGAGCGTATATAAGGTGCCGCATCATTCAGCCAGCTTATGTTATTTTTCTGCCCCTCAGTATCTGCACCCAAAGCAGTAATATAAACTTTAGCCGTCGCCAGGTCTTTACTTAACTCAACTTCATTAACGGTAATAAAGCCTATGCGCGGGTCTTTAATGCCCTGTTGCAAAATGATCGCTAATTCCTTTTGCATTTGCGAGGCAACGCGCGCACTACGCTTAAATTCTCTAGCCATTAGAGTTCACGCTGCACTTCAAAGCGTTCAAAAACTTCAATCTGATCACCGACTTTAACATCGTTATAGCTCTTAACTCCGATACCGCATTCCATACCCATTTTGACTTCATTGGCATCATCTTTAAAGCGGCGTAATGACTCTAATTGGCCTTCATAAATGACCACGTTGTCACGTAACACTCGAATCGGTAAATTACGCTTAACAAAGCCATCGATCACCATACAACCCGCAATCGAACCAAATTTTGGTGAGCGGAATACATCTCTAACTTCTGCCAGACCGACGATTTTCTCTTTGATCTCTGGTGATAACATGCCACTGAGTGATTTTTTCACTTCATCAATAGCATCATAAATCACACTATAATAATGCAGGTCTATACCTTTTTCCTGAATCAATTTTCTGGCAGTCGCATCGGCACGGACATTAAAGCCCATCAAAATTGCACCTGAAGCTAATGCCAGATTCGCATCTCCTTCATTGATACCACCCACACCGCCATATACAATTTTTACTGATACTTCGTCAGTAGACAGTTTAATCAGTGATTCACGCAGAGCTTCCAGACTACCTTGCACATCTGTTTTAATAATAATATTTAAATTAGACGTTTCGCCCGCAGCCATTTTAGAAAATACTTCTTCCAGCTTTGATGATTTTTGTGCGGCATTATGTCTTAGCTTGCTCTTATCTTCTCTATGTTCTGCAAGATCTCTGGCTGCTCGCTCATTAGTTACCACAACAAAATCATCACCTGCGTTAGGCGTGCCGGAAAGCCCCAGAATTTCTACCGGAGTAGAAGGCCCTGCTATTTTAACAGTCTCGCCATTTTCATTAAACATGGCTCGAATACGGCCATACTCTTGACCACATAATACAATCTGACCTTGTTCCAGCGTTCCTTTCTGAACCATAATCGTTGCTACAGCACCACGCCCTTTATCGAGTCTAGATTCAATAACCAGGCCGGAAGCTTTACCTTCATTAGGCGCTTTTAATTCAAGGATTTCAGCCTGTAAAATCAGCGATTCAATTAATTCATTAACCCCTACGCCTGTTTTGGCAGAAACTTTGATAAATTGCACATCGCCGCCCCATTCTTCAGGCACTACCTCAATCGCTGCTAGTTCCTGCATTACTTTATCGGGATTAGCTTCTGCTTTATCAACTTTATTGATCGCAACAATCATTGGCACACCCGCAGCACGTGCATGTTCCACCGCTTCTTTAGTTTGCGGCATGACTCCATCATCCGCAGCAACAACCACAATAACGACATCGGTCACATCCGCTCCACGCGCACGCATCGCTGTAAAAGCGGCATGCCCGGGAGTATCAAGGAAAGTTACCGCACCATGGTCTGTTTTAACTTGATAAGCCCCAATATGCTGGGTAATCCCACCTGCTTCACCTGACGCGACACGGGTTTTACGAATGTAATCCAGTAAAGACGTTTTCCCGTGATCAACATGCCCCATAATTGTCACGATAGGTGCTCTAGGAAATTCATTGCGTTCATCCGTTTCAGTATGTTCCGCCAGCATATCGGTTTCATGATCTTCTTCACTCGTCATGACCGGGTTATGCCCCATTTCTTCAACTAGGATGACTGCCGTTTCCTGATCAATACTCTGATTAATGGTCGACATAATACCCAGCTTCATTAAATGCTTGATCACCTCTGCTGCTTTTACACTCATTTGCAGAGCTAACTCAGAAACAATAATATTTTCTGGAATATTAATAGCTTTAGCCCCAATTTCAGTCGGCATTTCAAAAGTATGCTTAGCATTAGGATCGACAAATTGCTGCTCCTGTCTACCACGGCCTCCTTTTTTGCGACCTTTTTTACCATAAGCTGGTTTGGCGCCACCGGCTGGCTTATCAGCCCGTCTATGCACAGTTGCTGGTTTAGCACCTGGTTTTGTCGCACCGCCAGGTCTGTTAGTCGCGGGTTTTCTCCCGCCCCCACCTCCTGCTTTACGCTCTGCCGCTGCTTTCTTCGCTGCCGCCATTTTTCTTACTTTATCAGCATTGCGTTCAACTGATGCTTCCAGACGTTTAGCTTTTTCAGCCTGATGCCGCTCAGCCTCGGTTTCCTTTTCTTTTTTCACCCGTTCGGCGCGAGCATCTTCTTCCTTCTTCCTGATTGCAGCTTGCTTTGCTTCCAGTCCAGCTTTTTCTCTGGCGGTCTTATCCCTATGTAACTGTTCTTCAACTTCCTGCTTTTTTGCTCGCTCTTCCAGATCTTTTTTAACCCGCTCAAGTTCTGCTCGCTCTTCTGCTGAAATAGCATCTTCACGCTTGATATAGGTTTTTTTCTTGTTGACCTGAATATTAATCGTTTTGGTATCTTTTCCAGAGACTGTGCCCTGTTTTAAAGAGGTTACCGTACGGCGCTTTAAGGTCACTTTTTTAGCAACACTGGCATCGGTTTGCTCATCTTTTCCATGACGTTTTCGCAAATGCCCTAATAGTGTCATTTTATCGTCATCATTAATCTTGTCATCCGCAGAATGTGCAGCAATACCCGCTTCTTTCATTTGTTCTAATAAGCGCTCCAGAGGTATGCCAACTATGCCAGCTAATTCTTGTACTGTTTTATCACTCATTTTTCGCCCTCGCTGTTTTCATTAGCAAACCAAGGTTCGCGCGCTTTCATAATTAATTTAGCAGCCACTTCTTCATTCACCCCCTCGTAGTCAAGCAGATCATCTACCGCTTGCTCCGCTAAATCGTCCATCGTTATAATGCCTTTGCTCGCTAACTCAAATGCCAGCTCTTCCGACATACCTTCCATAGCTAGCAAATCCTCTGCAGGTTCTGCTGTTTCAATTTTCTCTTCAGATGCAATCGCATTGATAAGCAAAATATCTTTTGCACGAGATCTTAATGTTTCCACTAACTCTGCATCAAAACCGTCAATCTCCAGCATTTCACTACTCGGCACATAGGCAATTTCCTCAACTGTATTAAAGCCAACTTCAACTAGCACAGTTGCAATATCCTGATCGACATTCAATTGCTCTTTAAATCCATCAACTAATTTGTGTAACACTTCTTCAGAATCTTTGTTAACTTCATCAGCATCTCGAACATTAAGTTCCCAACCAGTTAATTCAGTCGCCAGACGCACATTTTGTCCACCACGCCCTATCGCCTGCGATAAGCTATCGGTTGATACCGCAACATCCATGGTGTGTTTGTCTTCATCAACGACGATAGACTCAATTTCAGCCGGTGCCATGGCATTAATCACAAACTGAGCTTCATTTTCATTCCATAAAATGACATCTATCCGTTCGCCATTAAGCTCATTGGAAATGGTCTGCACTCTAGAGCCACGCATACCTACGCAAGCGCCAACTGGATCTATACGCAAATCGTTACTGCGTACCGCTACTTTTGCCCTTGAACCTGGGTCTCGTGCAGCCCCTAATACATTAATCAACCCCTCACCTACTTCAGGCACTTCCAGGCGAAATAAAGCTAATAATAATTCTGGCGCTGTACGGCTAACAAATAATTGCGGCCCGCGCACTTCGGTACGCACCTCTTTTAAATACCCCCGTATACGGTCACCAACTCGTACTGTTTCTCTTGGAATCATGTGTTCGCGAGGAATATAAGCATCTGCATTACCACCTAAATCCATATAGACACTACCTTTTTCAATACGCTTAATCACCCCCGTGAGTAATTCGCCGACCTTATCCATATAGGCATCAGCCACTTTTTTTCGTTCAGCTTCCCGTACTTTGTGGATAATAACCTGCTTTGCTGCCTGCGCTGAAATACGTCCAAATTCGGCTGGCTCAATTTCATCTTCGACAAAATCATCGACTTCGATTTCCGGATCATCTAATTGCGCAATTTTCAGGGCAATCTGTGTCGTCGGAAATTCTACACCACCAGGAAATTCATCACTTTTTTCAACCACCTGCCAGCGTCGGTAAGTCGTATTAGCACCGCTCTCTCTATCAATCGAAACGCGCGCCAGAATAGGAAATTCATAACGCGAAATAGTGGCACTCTCCAGTGCAGATTCAATCGCCTGAAATATGATTTCTTTTTCTATATCTTTTTCATTGGAAAAAACATCTACAACCAACAAAACATCTTTATCTGCCATCTAATCCTCCTTAAATTGAATAGTCTGGCTCAAGCTTTGCTTTCGACATCGCCTGAAATGGAACTTTATAAACCTGACCATCCTGCTGCAGATAAACATTATTATCCTCAACCTTTTCGATCAACCCTGTTATTTTGCGTCTACCGCCGACAGGCTTAAATAAATTCACCTGTGCAGTATGACCAATAAACTGCTCAAATTGCTTTAACTTAAAAAGCGGCCTATCCATGCCCGGCGATGAAACTTCCAGGTTATATTCCCCTGCAATAGGGCCTTCTACATCCAGCACCCCGCTTACCTGATGGCTGACTTTAGAGCAGTCTTCCATCCCAACGCCCTGCTCAATATCAATAAAAATACGCAAAAAACCATGTTTCGGATGAGAGTTATACTCAACCCCTACGCATTCATAACCCAGCCCTTCGACCACGGGTTCAATTAATTTAAGCAAATGTTCAGGAGCTTGTTTCATTACGCCTCACTTTCTTGCACACATAAAAAAAGAGGCTAAAGCCCCTTCAATACAACCTATATCACTATTTCCCTTCACCTAGAAACAAAAAAACCCCAAAAAGGGGTCCTTAAAAATCTGGTAGCGGGGGCAGGATTTGAACCTACGACCTTCGGGTTATGAGCCCGACGAGCTACCAAGCTGCTCCACCCCGCGATTGATTTTTTTAATTATACTAGATATTCTAATTCTAGCAAGTTTAATTTATTATAAATTTAAAAAAACTAGCACTAGCCCAGCCATCAGCCCTGCAATTACATCATCCAGCATAATACCAAAGCCACCTGATATTTTTTGATCTATCCATCTTATTGGCCAGGGCTTGAAAATATCGAATATTCTAAACAATACAAATCCTGCTATTAGATTCTGCCAGCTAAAGACTACAAACCACATAGTTATCAAAAAACCGGCAATTTCATCCCAGACTATACCGCCAAAATCATGTTCGCCTAATTTATCTGCTGCAATGCCACAAATCCAGATGCCTATAATTGAGGACAACACGGCGACAATGCTATACACCCAGTTATTTGCCTGTACTAAAACTAAATAAATGGGCACAGCCGCTAAAGTTCCAAAGGTTCCCGGTGCTTTTCTTGCAAGCCCCGACCCAAAGCCAAAGGCCAGACATAAAACGGGATCTATTAATATTTCCCGCGCTGTTAATTGATTTTTTCCTACTCTAGTCAAAAACATGATTTATAACTCATAAAAAGTGCTCAAAGCCACTTATATTAAAATTTGAAGTTTTGCCATCGCGTATTAATCTCAAACCCCGAGACTCTTCCACAACACCTATACACGTACAGGCTACATTTAGCTTGCTGACATTTTCAGGCACAATGGTAAAACATAATTCGTAATCTTCACCCGCAGTCAATGGCATCCGCCAGTCACCCGTTAGTTGCATATATGTAATTACAGCCTGCGACATCGGTATTTGCGCATAATCCAGCTTGGCACCAACATTACTGCTACTCAAAATATGCCCCAGATCGGCAGCCAGACCATCTGAAATATCAATACAGGCATTTGCCAGGGACCGAATAGCCAGACCTTCTTTAATACGAGGCTCAGGTCGATTAAATCGCTCCATAGCCTGCTGAATGCCCTGCCCTATATAACCTTGTTTGATTTTTAAGCCCAGACCAGCATCGCCAAAACATCCTGTCACATAAATCAAATCACCCACTTTTGCAGCCGAGCGTCTTAATGCCTGATCCTTAGGCACTAAACCCAGCGCTTGAATACTTAAAGTCAAGGGACCTGACGTTGTATCGCCACCAATTAAATCCAGTTGATATTGATCAGCCAAAGTAAACATACCACCAGCAAACGCTTTAAGCCAAGCCGAATCAACATTGGGCATGGTGAGCGCCAAGGTGATCGCAACGGGATCTGCCCCCATGCTGGCCAAGTCACTTAAATTAACCGCAAGCAATTTATGCCCTAAATCTTCCGGCGACACATCGGGAAAAAAATGAATATTCTCCACCATAGTATCGGTGGTAATTGCCAATTCATATCCCTCGGGAATGGCCAATAATGCACAATCATCACCAATCGACAGACGAGTAGCTTTACGCTGTGCAGAACGGGTAAAAAACTGCTGAATTAAATTAAATTCTGCAAGTTCAACAACTGTTTCGTTTCGATCGATTGTGCTATTTTTATCTTGTTGATTTAACATTAAAGTTTATTAATTTATCTTTTCAACAGATGCTACACAAATGTTATAGGCAATCACTACTGTGCGTTTTGCAGTTTCTGTAATTCTCTATTATGTTCATCTAACTGGCGCTGCATATTGGACAGCTTTGGATTGACATAATCAAATGCTCTGGGTACATTCACGTGCGGCGCGTTGTGAACCGGTTTCATCTGTTGCTCATCCTCGAACTGAAACTGTTCCTCAATCGCCGCACCTGGACTCGACACCTGACTGGACTTTTCCACACTGTCAGTTGACCGTTTTGCAGGCATGCTGCCTTCTTTTTCCTGCCTTAATTTAAGCAAGCACTGCTTATCTATATATTCCATCAGTGTTCCCCTATCAATTGAGGCCGTGAAACTAACCTCGCCACAAGAGAGCTCATAAAGCACTGTAAAGACATTCCTGTTATTATTGCGTTTTGAACTGCTCGAATGGTATACGAGCTGATACGAGATATTCTTGCCTGGAAAAATAATGGATTCACAAAACGATCTCGTTTTTGGGTCTGTTGCTGCCTTATCTCCAGAGCCTCGCTATATTTTTTATCCGATGGATGAATCAATTCTGGCTGTTGTGTTTTTGAAATCTCTTCAAACACGCGCATTAAATTATAGCTCATTGCAGTCAGGCGCATTTGATTTTCAAGTGAGCGGGTATTGGAAGACCAAGCTTTAGTTTCCTTGAAATTACTTTTACTCGATGTTCAAGTTTTTGATATTGAGAAGGTAAAATCAGGTATTCTGAGGTTGTTGTAATTTTATCGGTGTAAGCCCATGTTAATGAATGCCCCAGCCACCTTTATCCAAAGCTATATTGACGATTTAAATGATGCGCTCAATCAGCTAAAACCCGGAGCCGCTTTGACACGGATTCAAGCCGCTTGGTTGGGCACTTGTTTAACGGGCATACTGCTAATGAACTCTGTTTGCTGGGCTAAGTTTGAGCGAGCAAGCCTTGGAGATTGCAAAGTAGCCGCATTATCCTGGGTGTTTCGTAAAGCAAGTATACCCTGGGACTGGTTGCTACGGGTGAGTGTGGTCTTAATTTTAAAACGTTATGGCATTACTGAAGGTGTGTTGGCCTTTGATGAATCAGACCGAGCACGATCTAAGTCTACAAAACGTATTTATAAGGTTTACAAGCAGAAACACAAAGGCTCCGGCGGGTATGTTAATGGACAAACGATAGTATTATTGCTGCTAGTTACCTCATCCATTACAGTGCCTGTCGGTTTTTTCTTTTATATGCCGGATACAGCCTTGAAGCAGTGGGATAAAGAAGATAAACGGTTGAAAAAGAGCGGTATAGCAAAAAAAGATCGGCCTATTAAGCCTGCAGGCGCGCCATGCTACCTCACGAAATTCCGGGACTCCTGTCGCCATAATTCGTTCACCTACGCAGCGGATGGGAGATGCCCTGAACGCCCTGCGTCCGCAACGACTACGCACAAAAGCCGCTTCGTCATTACTACCTCACTGGCTGGACGGCTATTCGGAATGCAATTCTTGCTCCTCTCGCGTGCTGCTAGCACACGTCGAATCAGCGAATTGCCCTGTCGCCTTTCAGGGACTAAAAATCACCACTTCGCTAAGCTCCGTTTCCATGATTTTCAGCGAACGTGACAGTGCCTACCCGACCAAAACAGAGATTGCATTAGGCTTATTAAAAGAGTTTAAAGTTGCGCATAGCCTGATTAAAATTAAAGGCGTACTGGCTGATGCGCTGTATGGTGAAAAAGCCTTTATGGACGAAGCCGCTAAAGAATCTGGAGGCTCGCAGGTGATTAGCCAATTACGTAAAAACCAAAATATTGAATATAGAGGTAGAATAAGGTCAGTCGAGAGCTACTTTAATTCGATTAACAAAGGCATTGATCAGATAATACGTGTACGTGGCGGCAAAGAGATTAAAGTGACTGTCAGCAGTGCACGATTAAAGGTGAGTTCTCACAGTAAAAAACGCTTTGTCATTGCCTTAAAATATGACGGTGAAAACGACTATCGCTATTTAGTGGCGACAGACCTGACTTGGCGCACACAAGATATTATTCAAGCCTATACGTTGAGATGGCTGATTGAGGTTTTCTTTGAGGACTGGAAGCTTTATGAAGGATGGGGGCGTGAGGCCAAACAATTAGATGAAGAGGGATCAAGCCGTGGCCTGATTCTGAGTCTTTTGTTTGACCATTGCCTTCTCCTTCACCCAGAGCAAATAGCCCGCATTGAAAGCAAACTACCTGCGTATACCGTAGGAAGCTTACAGCGCAAGTCTCAAATGGATGTACTGCTTGAGTTCATCACGTCATTGCTAGAGTTTCCAGATCCTGGTGATAAGCTGAAAGAGTTAGGTGAATTAATAAAGGATGTGTTTCAACTGATGCCATCAGGAAAACATATGATTGGCAGAGATTTAGGGCGCTTAGAGCCAACACCATCATTAAAGTATTGTTCTGCTGGGTGAAGGTAAGAGTTTGATGGCAATGGGCTGGAAAAACTTGAACATCGAGTATAAACATGGCAAAACCACCTAAAATAAACCTCGATACACCAGCATTGTGTATTTCAGCTACTCAATAATTGGGAAACTTCAGATTTGTAAACACCTACGCCTAGAATAATTAACACTACCACGCCCCAGCCAATAACATCCATATATTGGCGTAACTTGCTTTCAAAGCGTTCGCCTCCCCAGGACAATAAACTAGCAACCAGAAAGAAACGAGCACCCCGTCCAACAAAAGAAGCAAGTACAAAAGGCAAAAACATCATGGATAAAGCCCCTGCCGCAATGGTAAAAACCTTATAAGGTATGGGAGAAAAACCTGAGATGAAAATAGCCCAGAAACCCCAATCCTTAAACCATTGCTCCGCAAGTTGATACTTTGACCAGTAATGTGAACCTTGCAGCCAGGGGTGAATTAGATCAAATGCAAAATAACCAATTGCATAACCAAGCATCCCTCCTAACACCGATGCCAGGGTAGTAATTAAAGCCAGGCGCAAAGCTTTAGACTGGTGAGCCAGCACCATGGGAGCCAGCATAACATCAGGGGGCACAGGAAAAAAAGAAGACTCGGCAAAGCTTAATGTCGCCAGATATTTTGTAGCATGGCGGTGTTTAGACCACTGTATGGCCTGGTCGTAGAGTTTTTTAAACATAGAATAATAGTATTTGTTAAACATAAGAAACTAGCATAAGTATCTCATGTTTTATCAGAACACTTTAAAAAAGTATGCATCTATAACCCGCAATTGACTGTTATTTAATACACTATGTAACTGAACCAAGTAATTGATGCGCCGTGACTTTTATATCCACCTGAATTAAGGTCTTGTTCACCGCCATCGCAAAGTTAAATAAGTGCGGTATTAGTGTTACTGAAGTTTCCCAATTATTGAGTAGCTGAAATACACAATGCTGGTGTATCGAGGTTTATTTTAGGTGGTTTTGCCATGTTTATCATCAGTGTTCCCATTGAAAGAAGAAGTGCCTAAACAAAGCAGCCTATAACCTACCTGAAGGTAGCACCACTCGAATATTTCCATCTTTTTGATTTTAATCACGTATAACAGCAAATAGATGCTCTGTAGGCACCGTAAAAAAACAACAAATAATTTCAAATAAAGCTTGCAATTACCGAAAAAATTTTTCTAAAAATTTCCGTTTTAATCACCTCATAAACGGATATCACCCATGCTTAACCCATCTTCGTCACTTTCATCTTTCTAAGCCATTGATTCATCGGTTTAAGCGATTTTTTGTCGAAAAATTCTCTTTAAAATCAATGGTGTTTTTTTTGAAAGTTTTGTAGTGCCATTTATATTATTTTTGTCGATAAATTCCAGGCGCGCCATGCTACCTCACGAAATTCCGGGACTCCTGTCGCCGTAATTCGTTCACCTACGCAGCGAATAGGAGATGCTCCAGCCGCCCTGCGTCCGCCACAGACTGAGCACAAAGCAGCTCAGTCATGGCTACCACAAATGGCTCTACGGCTATTCGGGATAAAAT
Organism: Bathymodiolus japonicus methanotrophic gill symbiont; assembly: GCF_019721995.1. Lineage (GTDB taxonomy): Bacteria > Pseudomonadota > Gammaproteobacteria > Methylococcales > Methylomonadaceae > Methyloprofundus. The sequence goes on from NZ_BLYC01000012.1 coordinate 79,641, forward strand.
TTTAGCCTCCCTCGCGCGCTATCGCGCACTTCGGATTGGCAAATTTCCCTGCGCCTTCTGGAGACTATCAGCCCGTCCGGGGCTGACAGCGATTGACTTTTGTCAAAAAAATCATCATTATTTGAGTGTAATTTACATGCGACAAAAATACTCTAAAAAATCCAACGTTTTATACAAAAACACAAAATCTGTAGTGCCAACTGGCTACTTTTTAAAATTTCAACCAATTGATTTATAACAACTACATCATCAATAGTGACGAAGATGGGTTAAAGACCTACCACTCTCTGAACATATTCACCAACACTGCTTGGGGAGTCGCTATTTTTGCGAAAGCTTGTTTTGGGCATCCCAGCCCAAGCAAGCAGCAAAAACTTAACGCGACCACTTATGCCTCCGGCGGCCCCGATTCGTCCTCGTCACCTCGTCCCGACCCAACAAGGGGTCGGAACATAGGCTCCAAATGACTTGACGCCGTGTCGGATGGCCTTTTATTTTGTCTCCACCTTCGCTAACGCTCAGACTCCGAAAAAACAACGGCCCTACGGCTATCGCGGACTAAAAATCTTCACTTCGCTAAAGCTCCGTTTCCAGGATTTTCAGCGAATGAAAGTATGGAACGTGCCCTGTTAGCAGAGCGTCATCCTTTGTGGGCTCGTTCATGCCCAGAGTTGAAGGATATCGACTTTATTCGCCTTGGGTTATTACGCTGTATCAGTGTAGTCGATAGTGGTCGCCATTTCCTCCAAACCAATGAACAGATTTATGGCCAGCTGCTTCCCCACTCAACGTATTTTAAATCACTGAAGTCGCATAGACGAACAAGTATGCTTGAGGCATTTGAACAGCAGAGCTATCATCTTCACGCTGAAACACTGCTATCGCAAGGCATTGATTATCTTAAAGCATTCCCAGAACTTGACGAATACACCATAGAAGCAGCGGATGGACATTTTATTGATCATGCCTGCCATACTGAAAAAAACAGCAAGGGGAAAGTTTATGCGGCCGGGGGGATTTACGCGTTGAATCTCAGAAGTGGGTTGCTCAGATTTTTTTGTCTGGTGACAAACGGAACTCAGAGACATCAAGAAATACCTGTGTTACGAGATCATATTGAAAAACAAAACAAGGGAAATAACAGCTCTCAGAAACATCTCTATGTCTACGATAAAGCCGTCACCGACTTTGTCTGGTGGGATCGGCAGAAACGACATGCTAATTACATGATTTCAATGCTAAAAGAAAATTCAATTGCGACTCTGGTTGAGTCTATCCCTTTTGACTCCCGCCATGAGATCAATACAGGGGTTGAAGCATACAGTGTGTACGAAAACAAGGGCATCAAATTTAACGTAGTGGATTACCGTGATCCAGAAACCGGAAAACTTCACCGGTTTGTGACAACCTTGCCAATGACTATTAACCCTGGAACCATTGCCATGCTGTATTTCAAGCGATGGACGATTGAAAAGACATTCAATAACACTAAAAGTAATTTCAAGGAAACTAAAGCTTGGTCTTCCAATACCCGCTCATTTGAAAATCAAATGCGCCTGACTGCAATGAGCTATAATTTAATGCGCGTGTTTGAAGAGATTTCAAAAACACAACAGCTAGAATTGATTCATCCATCGGATAAAAAATCAGGCGCGCCATGCTACCTCACGAAATTCTGGGACTCCTGTCGCCATAATTCGTTCACCTACGCAGCGGATGGGAGATGCCCTGAACGCCCTGCGTCCGCAACGACTACGCACAAAAGCCGCTTCGTCATTACTACCTCACTGGCTGGACGGCTATTCGGAATGCAATTCTTGCTCCTCTCGCGTGCTGCTAGCACACGTCGAATCAGCGAATTGCCCTGTCGCCTATCAGGGACTAAAAATCACCACTTCGCTAAGCTACGTTTCCATGATTTTCAGCGATAGCGAGGCTCTGGAGATAAGGCAGCAACAGGCTCAAAAACGAGATCGTTTTGTGAATCCATTATTTTCCCAGGCAAGAATATCTCGTATCAGCTCGTATACCATTCGGGCAGTTCAAAACGCAATAATAACAGGAATGTCTTTACAGTGCTTTATGAGCTCTCTTGTGGCGAGGTTAGTTTCACGGCCTCAATTGATAGGGGAACACTGATGATGTTTATAGCAACCCCCTACGTAATTCCCCTTAGGCAATAGCATTTGAAACGAATGAAAAGACTATTTTTTTCATATAGTTGTAGCATAGTTTCAATTTTACCATAAATAATTATTGGGAAACTTCAGTTAGTGTTATACACAGAGAAAAAAAACGCTCAGGGATTTCAGGATTATGGAAAACAATGGCTACCTTTGAAAACTGAAGTTTCTTAGAAATTCATCAAGCAACCATTCGCAATAAAACGGCTACCACCGAATTTACAGGGGAGCTGCTGTATTTGGGGCAAACCCTTTCAAAATCCGGATCCAAAGCCGCTTCGGCAATGATGCGGCGGATATCTGAAAAGGCGAAACTGGCTCGCCCCTTCACTTTGTGCCGACGTTCCGGATCGGTTTTTAAACGATCCGCGTAAATCCACGTCAGCGTTGTTGCCATCATACAGAAGTTCAAATGGTTGGTCACTGCCTGCGCATTTCGACACTGACTTTTCTGACTCCCTATGTCTTGCTTGAGCTCTTTGAACCCGGATTCGATTTTCCATCGCGCACCATAATACTCAATAATCTGTGTGACGGATAAACTTAGATCGGTCGTAAACAAAGCAATCCACTGTGTGCGACGAAACACCCAGACAACCTGAACGGGTCGTTTCAATGTTTTCAGCATGACAACGCGACTATAAGCCCTGACTTCACGCTGTTTTCCATAGAGATTCACGGTATACGATCGGGCCTTTTGTTGTACTGTTTTTGCCATGTCTGTGGCTGCCCCCAGACGCTGCCCGTACTTTTTATTCCGCCCCCTCTGCTTGGGTTTTCTTTTTTCTGGACGATCGTACAGTACATTATTGCACCTTAACCTAGAGAGAATATTAAACCGGCTTCCGATAGCTTTGTAAACAGGCTTCCATAGGCCATTGTTGCCAAACCAGCTATCAGTGACTGTCAATATCGGAGCGGTGGAAAAATGTTCTGCAATTGCAATCAGCATTTGAGCCGCCTGAGCCATCTTGGTCTGGAAAGGAACGACATCACCTCTTATCGTGGCGGTTTCTTTTTTTGCCTGAATTGTTTTTAAGGGGAGATAAAATCGGAGATCTAAAAATAAGCACGCCCAGCGACCTTTGACCTGTTTCAGCAACCCTACCGATACAATATTTTGTGCCCATGGATATTTGCTTTGATTCGATTTGGCCGCGTGGTCAAAAATGGCTTCACAGCCCAGGCGCGCCATGCTACCTCACGAAATTCCGGGACTCCTGTCGCCATAATTCGTTCACCTACGCAGCGGATGGGAGATGCCCTGAACGCCCTGCGTCCGCAACGACTACGCACAAAAGCCGCTTCGTCATTACTACCTCACTGGCTGGACGGCTATTCGGAATGCAATTCTTGCTCCTCTCGCGTGCTGCTAGCACACGTCGAATCAGCGAATTGCCCTGTCGCCTATCAGGGACTAAAAATCACCACTTCGCTAAGCTCCGTTTCCATGATTTTCAGCGGTAGTACGGAATTTCGATTGATAGGCATAAGCTTTATCTTTCACGAGTTGGAATGATGTGACTATTATTGCCCGAACTAAGTGTGTAGGCTGTGTATTAGCTAAGGAACCAAGATTTTTGATACCTAAAACTATATATCTTAGGCAAAGAAGCGCACTATTATATGTGATGCGTTTTGTTGCTTAGCACACCCTGGTTTTCGGTTTTTTATTAAATCCTTAATCCTGAAACATAGAAAGTAGGGTTTTTAGCTTCACACTGTCTCGTGGTGGGACTAAAGGAGTAGGGTGACTTGAAAGGCACCCCAACTACAATATAGGTTTTATTTAAACCATGAATCATAAAAGCGTGGGTTAAACATCTTCTTCACAGCATAAGCTATACGCGCCTTTTTTTCTGCAACGGTAGAGTTTTCATTGACGTTACCCGTCGCTACGCCTATCCAGATAACAAACCCCGTTTTAATATCCAGAGCGACAACGATTAACGCTGCTTTTGGCACATTTTCAGGGATCTCCACATCTGTTTCCGGATCAGCTTTTAACTCTTGAGCCGCCATATCGACACCAGTAAAGAAGCTGATTGCAACTTCTGCATCCGCGTCTGCCACTTCAGTCAGGCCGCTATCGCGTAATTCGCTGTCTATCAGAAATTTAATGTCGCTGGAGATATCAAATTTTGCAGGCTGCCATTTTCCTTCCGGATCGTTTAGTATCTCTGCAGATCCTAACCAGGCGTAAGTTGAATAAGCGGACAGGTTAACTTTAGGGTCAGATGCTGTCTCTACTTCTATGTCTTTTGTATTAGTACATGCTGAAAGTAGTACAGTAAGCAGCAATAGTGCAAAAGGAGCGTAAAATTTTTTCATTGGATGATCAATATAATTGTTTATAGAAATATTACTTTACCCTAAAAGATGCAGTGATTCCATTGGAATATTGCCGGCAGCAAGACTAGTTTGTAGAAAAGCCCTCTAATTAAAGCTATAAATTAATATAGAGTGATAGCAATAAAAATATTCTACTTGTCATGGGCTTGTGATTTAATAAGTCTATTCTGTCTCACTACACATCACATCATATCACTTAGGTATACTATGAGCTTGTTTCTATCCCGTGGCTATGGCCAATTACTGACTACTTTGCTGTTATTGTTTTTATCTGCCTGTGAATCAAGAAATGAATATATTGCACCGCCAGCCCCAGAAGTCACCGTTAGTAAGCCAATACAGCAGAGTGTTACCGACTATCTAGAATTTACCGGGACTACACAGTCGGTAGGTTATGCTGAAGTTAGAGCCAGGGTTTCTGGTATATTAGAAAGTATGCACTTTTTTCCGGGTGTTCATGTAGAGCAGGGAGATTTACTATTTGTTATTGATCCGGAGCCTTATCAGGCCGAGTTAGCCAGTGCCAGAGCCAAGTTGAAACGAGCTCAGGCAGAACTGGATCGCGCCGATAAATTAATACAGAAAAATTATATTTCTAAAACCGAGCATCTACGCCATTCAACTGAGCGTGATGTTGCACAATCTGCAATTGGCCTTAAAGCTGCCCGGGTACGTAGTGCAGAAATTCAAATGGAATATACTCAGGTAATGGCTCCGATCAGTGGCCGTGTAGGAAGAAATCTGGTCGATGTTGGTAACCTAGTTGGTGAAGGGGAGGCTACTTTATTAACTGAAGTTTCTTAATTATTGAGTAGCTAAAGCTCGCAACGCTGGCACGTCGGGGTTTATTTTAGGTGGCTTTGCCATGTTTATAGCAAACCCCCATTTAAGTACCCTTAGGCGAAAGCATTTGAAACGAATGAAAAGATTATTTTTTTCATATAGTTGCGGCATTGTTTAAATTCTACCATAAATAAATATTGGGAAACCTCAGTTTATTAACCTCCATAACCGAATACAAACCCATGTATGCTTATTTTCACTTAAATGAACGTGATTTACTAAGCTTGCTGGAGTTACGTAATGAGGAGTCTGTGGAACAAGGACATGACTCTGACACAATGTCTGATCAAGAATTACATATTCCTCTCTTCTTAGGGCTAGCAAATGAGGAAGGCTACCCGCACGAAGGCATATTAGATTTTGGCGAGTCATCAATCAATACCAGTACCGGTACCATAGAATCACGTGGTGTTTTTTCAAATACTGAGAAGCCAGTGCGCTTGCTACCCGGCCTGTTTGTCCGTTTACGCTTGCCTATAGGTGAAACGCCAGATGCATTATTAGTCAGTGAGCGTGCCATCGCTGCAGACCAAAGTGGGCGTTATGTATTAGTGGTTAATAAGGAAAACAAGGTGGAAAAACGCCCTGTTACGCTAGGGCAGTGCATTGATGGCATGGTCGTTATTGAGCAGGGAATTAAAGCTGAAGATAAAGTCATTATTAATGGCTTGCAACAAGCCAGACCCGGCAGCGTAGTACAGCCTATAACAGAATCAACAGCAGGATAAGGTTATGTTTTCTCGATTTTTTATCGAACGTCCGATTTTCGCCAGCGTTATTTCCATTGCTGAAGTTTCCCAATTATTGAGTAGCTGAAATACACAATGCTGGTGTATCGAGGTTTATTTTAGGTGGTTTTGCCATGTTTATAGCAAACCCCTACTTAATTCCCCTTAGGCAATAGCATTTGAAACGAATGAAAAGACTGTTTTTTTCATATAGTTGTAGCATAGTTTCAATTTTACCATAAATAATTATTGGGAAACTTCAGCTCCTAAACATTCTACCTTTATAAATTCTCCGAATATGAATAAACAAGCTGAAAAATCCAGCAATGTCGTCTGGCATCAATTCACAGTAAGCAGAAAGCGCAGAGAAGAAAAAAACCACCATAAGTCTGTTGTGCTCTGGTTTACCGGCCTATCGGGATCAGGAAAGTCAACTCTTGCGCATGCGGTAGAAGAAAAACTCTACCTGCTTGGTCTAAATACTTTTGTACTCGACGGTGATAATGTGCGCCACGGGCTAAATAAAGACCTAGGTTTTAGCGACAGGGATCGAAAAGAAAATATCCGCCGCATCAGTGAAGCTGCAAAGCTAATGTTAGAAGCAGGCGTCATTACTCTAACAGCTTTTATATCACCTTTTAAAGAAGAGCGGGAAATGGCCAGAAGCCTGATGCCACACGGTGATTTTATTGAAATACACTGCTATTGTCCGTTAGAAGTCTGCGAAACAAGAGATCTCAAAGGCCTTTATAAAAGAGCCCGTAATGGCGAAATTAAAGACTTTACCGGGATTTCATCGCCCTACGAAGCGCCAGTAAAGCCGGAATTAAAAGTTGATACCAACTCTCTATCTCTTGAAGAAAGCGCCGAGCAAGTGATTGCATTATTACGTGACCGACATATCCTTTCCGAAAACAAAGTAGCACAATGAACTACGATGTCTTTAATGGCGATGCAGACGGCATCTGTGCCTTAGTTCAGCTACGCCTTGATGAGCCACTTGAATCCACCCTAGTCACTGGCATAAAACGGGATATACAATTACTAAATAAAATTAATATCCAGGCTGGAGATCAATTAACAGCTTTAGATATTTCCCTGCATAAAAACATACAAGAAGTGACTGCTTTTCTGCAAAGTGGTGCCCATATTTTTTATGCAGACCATCATCAGCCTGGTGATATACCCTATCACCCAAACTTTACCGCGCTGATTAATACCAGCGAAGATACCTGCACCAGCTTAATTATTAACCAGCACTTGCAAGGCCAGTTTCCTTTATGGGCTATTACCGCAGCTTTTGGTGATAACCTGCATGCTAGTGCAGAACAGCTTGCCTCCAGCATAAATATCAGTGCGGAAATACTGGAGCAGCTTACAAAGCTGGGTACTTATGTTAATTACAATGGCTATGGTAGCTGTCTGGCAGACTTGCACTTTGCCCCAGATAGACTCTATCTTGAAATGGCTATTTATTCCTCACCACTTGATTTTATAGCTAATAATCAGCCTATTTATCAGCAATTAGAAAATGGATATTTAGAGGATATGCAACGTGCTGAACAAGTACAAGCAGAATACAACAACGAAAACATTGCCGTTTTTATACTAACTGACCAAACCTGGGCAAGACGTGTCAGTGGTGTTTTTAGCAATGACCTCGCTAATCAGCACCCAGATAGAGCGCATGCAGTACTCACTTTTACACCAGATAATGACTATCAAGTCAGTGTCAGGGCTCCGGTAAATAATAAAACAAAAGCGGATCAACTTTGTGCATCATTCCCTACCGGTGGAGGTCGTAGCGCAGCGGCAGGTATTAATCATTTAGTAACAGAAAATTTAAACCATTTTATTAAAAAATTTGCACAAACCTATTCAAATTAGGCAGCAACAGAAAAACTGTTTTTTTCAGGCATTGTATTTAACAACTGAAGTTTCTTAGAAATTCATCAAGCAACCATTCGCAATAAAACGGCTACCACCGAATTTACAGGGGAGCTGCTGTATTTGGGGCAAACCCTTTCAAAATCCGGATCCAAAGCCGCTTCGGCAATGATGCGGCGGATATCTGAAAAGGCGAAACTGGCTCGCCCCCGCTGAAAAATCAGGGAAACGTAGGAAATAGGCCTAAGCGGAAGTGATGATTTTCAGGCGGATGTGTTTCAACTGATTGCCATCAGGGAAAACATATGACGGCAGGAGATTTAGGGCCGCCTTAGGGCCAAAACAGCATCATTTAAAGTATTGTTCTGTGGTGTGAAGTAAGAGTTGATGGCAATGGGATGGAAAAAAACTTGAACATCGAGTTATAAACATGGCAAAAACCACCTAAAATAAACATCGATACACCAGCATGTGTATTTCAGCTACTTCAATAATGGGAAAACTTCAGCTTCAGTAATGCCATAACGTTTTTAAAATTAAGACCCACCACTCCACCCGTAGCAACCAGTCACAGGGTATACTTGCTTTTACCGAAACACCCAGGATAATGCGGCTACTTTGCAATCTCCAAGGCTTGCTCGCTCAAACGTAGCCCAGCAAACAGAGTTCATTAGGCAGAATGCCCGTAAACAAGTGCCCAACCAAGCGGCTTGATCCGTGTCAAAGCGGCTCCGGGTTTAGCTGATTGAGCGGCATCATTTAAATCGTCAAAATATAGCTTTGGAATAAAGGGGCTGGGGCATTCATTAACATGGGGACACCGATAAAAATTACAACAACTCAGATACCTGATTTTTACCTTTTCTAATCTCAAAAACTTGAACATCGAGTTTCAGCAACCTACCGATACAAATATTTTGTGCCCATGGCTATTTGCTTGATGTCGATTGGCCGCGTGGTCAAAAATGGCTTCACAGCCGAAGATTATTTTTGACTACTTTAGTGAAATGTAGTCATCCAGTGCAAACAATATGCGCCCATCGGTTTCAGGAGACGGACATCAGCTCCCAGATAGTTTCCACAGCCCAGCCCACGGCAAAGGTTTGGAAGAAGCCATGAAAGTGTAAAAGCGCTTATTTCTTGATCTCAAACCCAAACAAACGTATCAAGGCAAACGCCAAAGATTAGAGGTCACTGATGACGTAAAAGGAACGATAATGGACAGGATCGTGTAAACGAACAAAGAGGCTCGTTCGCGGCCTAAAGTGGTTTCGGAAAAATGATCTTGAAGCGGGAGTAAAATATCGCGTAAAATGAACATGAATGAGGTCGTTTTATTTCTATAATCAATGTGTTATAAACTTTCATTATACACTGAAACCAGGCCTCACTCACGATTAACCTGTTGTTTTTAAAAAGAATTCAAGGCTTTTAGTCAACGGAATGCCATTAATATTAGTAATATCTAATATTAATGAAAAATAAGCATTAACTGATATTCTTATGCTTTAAAAACCAGGAAACTTCAGTTTAACAATTGTTTCAAATATACTGTGATTTAGACCCTCGATTTCCAATGGAGTTAAAAATGAAAAATCTACTCGGTACAATAAGTTATATTACTCTAACGAGCCTTGTGCTCTTAGGCAATGCCAATGCTAATTGTAGTAGCACTCAAGTAATGGATCCTGACGCTAGATTATCCTTTACCACCGTTTGTGTAACTCAAGGAGAAAAATCACAAGAATACCATAAATAAAATGGCGATTTGATTGACTGGAAACGAGGTATCAGTCCTTCTATTGATCCAACCAAAAAAATCGGAACCTGGTCATCAGATGCGGCTGCTCATACTATTACCTACACATATCCTACCAAAGATGGTTCAGTTGATTACACCTATGAACTGTATGTTGATGAGGATGCCATCCCGACTAGCTTCTGGTATTGTAATGGCACTAATGGCGCTGGTGATATTAAAATAGATGCAATATTGTTTGGTCAATCTGATGCATGTCCTGGATAACATTTTATTAAATACTTACTGTAACTAAACTAGGCCTACAACTTTATGCAAATCCGCATTAAGTTGCAGGCGCGCCATGCTACCTCACGAAATTCCGGGACTCCTGTCGCCATAATTAGTTCACCTACGCAGCGGATGGGAGATGCCCTGAACGCCCTGCGTCCGCAACGACTACGCACAAAAGCCGCTTCGTCATTACTACCTCACTGGCTGGACGGCTATTCGGAATGCAATTCTTGCTCCTCTCGCGTGCTGCTAGCACACGTCGAATCAGCGAATTGCTCTGTCGCCTATCAGGGACTAAAAATCACCACTTCGCTAAGCTCCGTTTCCATGATTTTCAGCGATAGTATTCATTGTACCAGGTGACAAATTTCTCTATGCCCTGTTCGATCGTTGTATCGGGTTTGTAGCCTACATCTTGTACTAGCGCTTCTACATCAGCATAGGTATCGGGTACATCACCTGGTTGTAAAGGTAATAGTTCTTTTTCTGCAGTTTTACCCAGGTATTTTTCCAGAGTTTCTATATAATCCATCAACTCCACAGGGCTCTGGTTGCCAATATTATAAACTCGCCAAGGAGCCTTGCTAGTTCCAGAATCCGGATTTTTACCGCTCCAGTCAGGATTAGGCTGGGCAATATTATCCAGTGTTCTAATTACACCTTCAACGATATCATCTATATAGGTAAAGTCTCTCCGATGCTTACCATAATTAAATACCTGAAGTTTCTTGCCTTCTTTTATCGCTTTGGTAAATAAAAACAAAGCCATATCCGGTCTCCCCCAGGGACCATAGACGGTAAAAAAACGCAAGCCCGTTGTTGGCAAGTTATAGAGATTACTGTAGGTATGCGCCATCAATTCGTTAGATTTTTTGGACGCGGCATATAAGCTTAAGGGGTGATCGACATTATCATACACAGAAAAAGGCATGGTCTCATTCGCACCATACACCGAACTACTCGATGCGTACACCAAATGTTCTACATTATGATGCCGACAGCCCTCTAGTATATTTAAAAAGCCCACTATATTACTTTCTATATACGCATGTGGATTTTCGATAGAGTATCGCACGCCCGCCTGAGCAGCCAGGTTCACGACGCGCTGCGGCTGATGCTGTTTAAATAGCTGCTCCATACATTCTCTATCCGCAATATCGGCTCGCACATCAGTATAGTTTTGATGATCTTTTATTCGATCTAAGCGTGCTAATTTTAAATTAACATCATAATAATCATTAAGATTATCAATGCCTATCACTTCATCGCCGCGCTCTAATAATTTTATCGCCAGGTGATTACCAATAAAACCGGCTGTGCCAGTAACCATTACTTTCATTTTATAAACGCTCGTCTGTTAGTTCTGCTGGAAATAAATATTTAAGATCGTAGATGACTGAGTCAGGTTTACCTAAAGCTCTAATCTGTGCAATATGCATTTTTTTAAATTGTTCATGTGCAACTGCTAATAAGACAGCATCAAACCTGCCTTCTTCTAGTGTCGCTATTGGTTTAATGCCGTACTCAGCCTGTGCCTCTTCTGGATCAACCCAAGGGTCATAAACATGGATATTAACCCCATAAGTTTGTAATTCATTAATTATATCGACCACTCGCGTATTACGTAAATCAGGACAGTTTTCTTTAAAAGTCAGGCCCATAATTAAAATGTCAGATTCACGGACATGCAAGCGGTTTTTTAACATCAGCTTAATTAAACGCGAAACCACATATTCGCCCATACCATCATTAATACGTCGACCGGATAAGATAATTTCCGGGTTATAGCCGATGGACTGTGCTTTATACTCGATGTTCAAGTTTTTGATATTGAGAAGGTAAAATCAGGTATTCTGAGGTTGTTGTAATTTTATCGGTGTAAGCCCATGTTAATGAATGCCCCAGCCACCTTTATCCAAAGCTATATTGACGATTTAAATGATGCGCTCAATCAGCTAAAACCCGGAGCCGCTTTGACACGGATTCAAGCCGCTTGGTTGGGCGCTTGTTTAACGGGCATACTGCTAATGAACTCTGTTTGCTGGGCTAAGTTTGAGCGAGCAAGCCTTGGAGATTGCAAAGTAGCCGCATTATCCTGGGTGTTTCGTAAAGCAAGTATACCCTGGGACTGGTTGCTACGGGTGAGTGTGGTCTTAATTTTAAAACGTTATGGCATTACTGAAGGTGTGTTGGCCTTTGATGAATCAGACCGAGCACGATCTAAGTCTACAAAACGTATTTATAAGGTTTACAAGCAGAAACACAAAGGCTCCGGCGGGTATGTTAATGGACAAACGATAGTATTATTGCTGCTAGTTACCTCATCCATTACAGTGCCTGTCGGTTTTTTCTTTTATATGCCGGATCCAGCCTTAAAGCAGTGGGATAAAGAAGATAAACGGTTGAAAAAGAGCGGTATAGCAAAAAAAGATCGGCCTATTAAGCCTGAACGTGACAGTGCCTACCCAACCAAAACAGAGATTGCATTAGGCTTATTAAAAGAGTTTAAAGTTGCGCATAGCCTGATTAAAATTAAAGGCGTACTGGCTGATGCGCTGTATGGTGAAAAAGCCTTTATGGACGAAGCCGCTAAAGAATCTGGAGGCTCGCAGGTGATTAGCCAATTACGTAAAAACCAAAATATTGAATACAGAGGTAGAATAAGGTCAGTCGAGAGCTACTTTAATTCGATTAACAAAGGCATTGATCAGATAATACGTGTACGTGGCGGCAAAGAGATTAATCGGGGAGTCGCTATTTTTGCGAAAGCTTGTTTTGGGCATCCCAGCCCAAGCAAGCAGCAAAAACTTAACGCGACCACTTATGCCTCCGGCGGCCCCGATTCGTCCTCGTCACCTCGTCCCGACCCAACAAGGGGTCGGAACATAGGCTCCAAATGACTTGACGCCGTGTCGGATGGCCTTTTATTTTGTCTCCACCTTCGCTAACGCTCAGACTCCGACAAAATAACGGCCCTACGGCTATCGCGGACTAAAAATCATCACTTCGCTTAGGCTCCGTTTCCCTGATTTTCAGCGAGTGACTGTCAGCAGTGCACGATTAAAGGTGAGTTCTCACAGTAAAAAACGCTTTGTCATTGCCTTAAAATATGACGGTGAAAACGACTATCGCTATTTAGTGGCGACAGACCTGACTTGGCGCACACAAGATATTATTCAGGCCTATACGTTGAGATGGCTGATTGAGGTTTTCTTTGAGGACTGGAAGCTTTATGAAGGATGGGGGCGTGAGGCCAAACAATTAGATGAAGAGGGATCAAGCCGTGGCCTGATTCTGAGTCTTTTGTTTGACCATTGCCTTCTCCTTCACCCAGAGCAAATAGCCCGCATTGAAAGCAAACTACCTGCGTATACCGTAGGAAGCTTACAGCGCAAGTCTCAAATGGATGTACTGCTTGAGTTCATCACGTCATTGCTAGAGTTTCCAGATCCTGGTGATAAGCTGAAAGAGTTAGGTGAATTAATAAAGGATGTGTTTCAACTGATGCCATCAGGAAAACATATGATTGGCAGAGATTTAGGGCGCTTAGGGCCAACAGCATCATTAAAGTATTGTTCTACTGGGTGAAGGTAAGAGTTTGATGGCAATGGGATGGAAAAACTTGAACATCGAGTTATAGGTTAAATAATACGGATCAACACCTATACAATGCCCGCCCACTAGCCCAGGACGGAAAGGTAAAAAATTCCATTTTGTCCCCGCAGCCTGCAATACTTCTTCGGTATCAATACCTAAACGATTAAAGATTAGCGCAAGCTCGTTTATTAGCGCGATATTGACATCACGCTGGGTATTTTCGATCACCTTTGCCGCTTCTGCGACTTTAATGCTACTCGCTTTGTAGGTCCCTGCCGTAATAATACTTTTATATAGCTGATCAACCTGCTCGGCAATTTCATCCGTCGAACCAGATGTTACTTTTAAAATATTTGTTACGCGGTGCTCTTTATCGCCTGGGTTTATACGCTCTGGGCTGTAGCCTACAAAAAAATCCTTATTAAACACTAGCGCAGAATCCTGCTCTATAATCGGCACACACACTTCTTCTGTTGCACCCGGATAAACCGTTGATTCATAAATAACAATATCACCCTGCTTAATAACCTTAGCTATTAAGCAGCTGGCTTTTTCCAATGGAGTTAAATCAGGTTGCTTATATTCATTGATCGGCGTTGGAACAGTTACTATATAAATATTACATAAACTAATATCTTCAGTATTAGGGGTATAGCTTAATTGTTTTGCTTCTGCACGCTCCTCATCACTCACTTCCAGAGTATGGTCATGGCCTGATTTTAACTGATCAATCCGCGCCTGATTAATATCAAACCCTACTGTATTATATTTTTTGCCAAACTCAACGGCTAAAGGCAGGCCCACATAGCCTAAGCCTATCATGGCAATTTTTATCTTTCCTAACATCAATTAGTCCTTTTCCCAGATACCGCGCGCATCAATGATCACTTTCTCTTGCAATACCGATTGCTTCACCTGCTTAAAATAGAATGGTCCGTTAAGGTCACGATAATATTCGCCCTCTCCAGGCTTTCTCCAAGGCTCACTAATTGCACATTTCCGGCTTGTAAGCGTGTAGGCAATTCTTTAATATTAGGCTCCACAATCAGCACTTCACCGAATTTTTCTTGAATTACCTTAACCTATCTTCGTGACATATACAGTCAATTTCCCATTATTTCAATGAGTTAAATTTTTCAATCGGCCCCAGTTGGCACTACAGGTTTCATATCAACGATCGTTTTAACTTTTCCAACAGGCGCGCCATGCTACCTCACGAAATTCCGGGACTCCTGTCGCCATAATTCGTTCACCTACGCAGCGGATGGGAGATGCCCTGAGCGCCCTGCGTCCGCAACGACTACGCACAAAAGCCGCTTCGTCATTACTACCTCACTGGCTGGACGGCTATTCGGAATGCAATTCTTGCTCCTCTCGCGTGCTGCTAGCACACGTCGAATCAGCGAATTGCCCTGTCGCCTATCAGGGACTAAAAATCACCACTTCGCTAAGCTACGTTTCCATGATTTTCAGCGTCGGGTCGGGGTTAATATTCAACGCAGTGTATATTTGTTTTTGTCTGGTTTCTGCTTTGCTTGTGGTTCGCAGGTGAATGATTGTATCGTTATCCGTGGGTAAAGTAATGGTCATGCGTTGCTGGGTCGACATCCTGTTGCGAATGCTTTCCCAGCTTAGATGGATGTCCTGCAATCTAAGTTGATAACGCAGTACATGTACCAGGTGGTAAGCTAATAATGTGATGAATAGGTGTCCGGTAACCCGCTCTTCTTTTTTGTGATAGACAGGGCGCAAGCCTAGCTCGGTTTTCAGGCTTCTAAAGGTCGCTTCAATCTCAGTCAGCATGGTATAGGTTAGCCATAACTGTTCTTCCGACCAGTCAGGGATATTCGTTCTTAGGCAGTAAACACCACAGTGCTTATCTTTTTGGTCACTTTCAGGTTTACGTTGCCATTCTATACCGATGGCTTTGTTTTTTTTGTCATCCGCGATAACGTTAATGGTGTAATCTGCAGCAACACGGCTATGTTTTTCACGTAGTCGTCCGATACGTTCCAGTATTTTGTCGTATTTTTTAAGGGTGCCTTTTTTGCTCAGACCTGTGTGCAGTTTTTCCAGGACCTCTTCCAGACGAGCATGGAAGCGATTACGGATACCTTGTTCTTTTTTTGCTTTTTGTTCTGAATGACAATAGAGTCGGGTTTCCCCGGTTTCTTGATCAACTTCACGATAAACAACAACATTGCTGTCCCGGGTATCCCTGACCGCTACCGGAGTTTTCTGATCTCTTGGGTTTTTTACATGTTGTTCTCGACTGACAACGAGATAATGATAATCTTGTTCGATTAACCAGGCAATATTGTCAGCGCTGGCAATGCCGGCATCCATGATAACCACCGGCTTTATTTGATGAAAGGGATCCTTGTCTCGCAGTTCGTCAAGCATCAGTTTCAAGGTCGCGGGCTCACTGGCGTTGCCGGGAAAAACCTGACTACTCAATGGAAACAGGCGCGCCATGCTACCTCACGAAATTCCGGGACTCCTGTCGCCGTAATTCGTTCACCTACGCAGCGAATAGGAGATGCTCCAGCCGCCCTGCGTCCGCCACAGACTGAGCACAAAGCAGCTCAGTCATGGCTACCACAAATGGCTCTACGGCTATTCGGGATAAAATTTTAGCCTCCCTCGCGCGCTATCGCGCACTTCGGATTGGCAAATTTCCCTGCGCCTTCTGGAGACTATCAGCCCGTCCGGGGCTGACAGCGGCCGTCACCATCCAGAACCAGCCCCAGAGTAACCAACGGGCAATCAGTGCGTTTCTCTTTAGAGCGACCGAATTTCGCTTTCGGGTTTCGGGCGCACTGGCCTTCAAAATAAGTATTGGTCAGATCGTACAATACAATCTTGCGGTTTAAATTGAACAACGTCTGCTCTCGGTCAGCCAGAAAATATTCAAGAGTTGCCTGATGTTTGAGTAGCTTGTCACTGACTGTATATAATCGCGTCAGGCTGGTGTTACCGTAGTCATGACCCAGTAATTCGCCCAGGCCTGTTCGATTTTGCAACCAGTCATGTGTTTGCAGTTCACTGCCGGGTGAAACCATACGTCCTATGATAGTGCCCAGGGCCGTCGCCGTATCTACTTTATTAAAGCCCAGCGCCATGAGTTTTTCGTCTAGCTGTAACTGCTGTGCGGCATGCAGTGCCAGGGTTTCAACACCAATACTACGGGCATTAATGGCTTCGACATGATTAATATCGACATGATGAAAATCTCGCGTTGTTGTTTTTGAATCTAGCGGTTGTGACAGTTTTGCAGTCATCAGTGAGCTATAGCGCTGGGCTGTTGCTTCCAGAAGTTGATTTAAATCATCGGCTAAATTGAATAGCTCTTCCTGATGTGGTTCCAAACCTTGCTGTAATTGTTCGATTCTGGCCGTCAGCAAGGGCCAGTACTTTTTATCAATCGTAAAGTCCGCACCTATATTGAGCAATGTACGTTGCTTGACTTGTTTTCCTATACGCACAGATTCTACAATGCGGTAAGTGAAATAAGCTGAGCCGTCTTCAAGGCTTTTTGTTTTGGTTCTTCGAATATACATACCACTAGCATCGGTGAAAAATCAGGGAAAATCAAGGGTCAGAGCAAGTTAAGATGGCACTACAGAGACCCTCAAAAAAAACACCATTGATTCTAAAGGGATTTTTACGATGAATTTTTAATGCGAATTATAAATCAATGACTTGAAGAGATAAAAGTGACGAAGATAGGTTAAGTGCGGATGCCTACGGCAGGACTTTCTCTTAAGTCATCAATATCCGCTTTAAACGCTAAGCCTAAAACTCGATGTTCAAGTTTTTGATATTGAGAAGGTAAAATCAGGTTTTTGATATTGAGAACATCAGTGTTCCCATTGAAAGAAGAAGTACCTAAACAAAGCAGCCTATAACCTACCTGAAGGTAGCACCACTCGAATATTTCCATATTTTTGATTTTAATCACTTATAACAGCAAATAGACACTCTGTAGGCACCGTAAAAAAACAACAAATAATTTCAAATAAAGCTTGCAATTGCCGAAAAAATTTTTCTAAAAATTTCCGTTTTAATCACCTCATAAACGGATATCACCCATGCTTAAAGACCTACCACTCTCTGAACATATTCACCAACACTGCAATGAAAGTATGGAACGTGCCCTGTTAGCAGAGCGTCATCCTTTGTGGGCTCGTTCATGCCCAGAGTTGAAGGATATCGACTTTATTCGCCTTGGGTTATTACGCTGTATCAGTGTAGTCGATAGTGGTCGCCATTTCCTCCAAACCAATGAACAGATTTATGGCCAGCTGCTTCCCCACTCAACGTATTTTAAATCACTGAAGTCGCATAGACGAACAAGTATGCTTGAGGCATTTGAACAGCAGAGCTACCATCTTCACTCTGAAACACTGCTATCGCAAGGCATTGATTATCTTAAAGCATTCCCAGAACTTGACGAATACACCATAGAAGCAGCGGATGGACATTTTATTGATCATGCCTGCCATACTGAAAAAAACAGCAAGGGGAAAGTTTATGCGGCCGGGGGGATTTACGCGTTGAATCTCAGAAGTGGGTTGCTCAGATTTCTTTGTCTGGTGACAAACGGAACTCAGAGGCATCAAGAAATACCTGTGTTACGAGATCATATTGAAAAGCAAAACAAGGGAAATAACAGCTCTCAGAAACATCTCTATGTCTACGATAAAGCCGTCACCGACTTTGTCTGGTGGGATCGGCAGAAACGACATGCTAATTACATGATTTCAATGCTAAAAGAAAATTCAATTGCGACTCTGGTTGAGTCTATCCCTTTTGACTCCCGCCATGAGATCAATACAGGGGTTGAAGCATACAGTGTGTACGAAAACAAGGGCATCAAATTTAACGTGGTGGATTACCGTGATCCAGAAACCGGAAAACTTCACCGGTTTGTGACAACCTTGCCAATGACTATTAACCCTGGAACCATTGCCATGCTGTATTTCAAGCGATGGACGATTGAAAAGACATTCAATAACACTAAAAGTAATTTCAAGGAAACTAAAGCTTGGTCTTCCAATACCCGCTCACTTGAAAATCAAATGCGCCTGACTGCAATGAGCTATAATTTAATGCGCGTATTTGAAGAGATTTCAAAAACACAACAGCCAGAATTGATTCATCCATCGGATAAAAAATATAGCGAGGCTCTGGAGATAAGGCAGCAACAGGCTCAAAAACGAGATCGTTTTGTGAATCCATTATTTTTCCAGGCAAGAATATCTCGTATCAGCTCGTATACCATTCGGGCAGTTCAAAACGCAATAATAACAGGAATGTCTTTACAGTGCTTTATGAGCTCTCTTGTGGCGAGGTTAGTTTCACGGCCTCAATTGATAGGGGAACACTGATGATTGAGAAGGTAAAATCAGGTATTCTGAGGTTGTTGTAATTTTATCGGTGTAAT
>NZ_BLYC01000013.1 GCF_019721995.1 Bathymodiolus japonicus methanotrophic gill symbiont
GAGCGGACTTTGAAGACATGAAAATTACGTACAGAATCATCAGTGTTCCCATTGAAAGAAGAAGTACCTAAACCAGGCGCGCCATGCTACCTCACGAAATTCCGGGACTCCTGTCGCCGTAATTCGTTCACCTACGCTGAAAATCCTGGAAACGGAGCTTTAGCGAAGTGAAGATTTTTAGTCCGCGATAGCCGTAGGGCCGTTGTTTTGTCGGAGTCTGAGCGTTAGCGAAGGTGGAGACAAAATAAAAGGCCATCCGACACGGCGTCAAGTCATTTGGAGCCTATGTTCCGACCCCTTGTTGGGTCGGGACAAGGTGACGAGGACGAATCGGGGCCGCCGGAGGCATAAGTGGTCGCGTTAAGTTTTTGCTGCTTGCTTGGGCTGGGATGCCCAAAACAAGCTTTCGCAAAAATAGCGACTCCCCGACGCAGCGAATAGGAGATGCCCCAGCCGCCCTGCGTCCGCCACAGACTTGAGCACAAAGCAGCTCAGTCATGGCTACCACAAATGGCTCTACGGCTATTCGGGATAAAATTTTAGCCCTCCCTCGCGCGCTATCGCGCACTTCGGATTGGCAAATTTCCCTGCGCCTTCTGGAGACTATCAGCCCGTCCGGGGCTGACAGCGAAAGCAGCCTATAACCTACCTGAAGGTAGCACCACTCGAATATTTCCATCTTTTTGATTTTAATCACTTATAACAGCAAATAGACACTCTGTAGGCACCGTAAAAAAACAACAAATAATTTCAAACGCTGAAAATCATGGAAACGGAGCTTAGCGAAGTGGTGATTTTTAGTCCCTGATAGGCGACAGGGCAATTCGCTGATTCGACGTGTGCTAGCAGCACGCGAGAGGAGCAAGAATTGCATTCCGAATAGCCGTCCAGCCAGTGAGGTAGTAATGACGAAGCGGCTTTTGTGCGTACGCTGTCAGCCCCGGACGGGCTGATAGTCTCCAGAAGGCGCAGGGAAATTTGCCAATCCGAAGTGCGCGATAGCGCGCGAGGGAGGCTAAAATTTTATCCCGAATAGCCGTAGAGCCATTTGTGGTAGCCATGACTGAGCTGCTTTGTGCTCAGTCTGTGGCGGACGCAGGGCGGCTGGAGCATCTCCTATTCGCTGCGTAGGTGAACGAATTACGGCGACAGGAGTCCCGGAATTTCGTGAGGTAGCATGGCGCGCCTGTTTAGGCTTATCGGGTGGTGGGCATTCGATCTCCGCTTTGCCAAGTAATTCTCTGTATTGTACCTTCCATTTTTCTGCTTCTTTATGTAGTAGCATGCCACCTGCTTCATTGACGGCATCATTCATTTTTTCAAGTAGTCGTTTCATTTCAAGCGCCCACTCCTGTTTATCCTGCTCCCAGGCGCGCGTTAATTCCCTCAAATGATGTGCATTACAAAGCGAATGAGTACAATCATATTTATAGTAGGGCTTCCAATGATCATGACATAAAATCCCATGAAAATGGGGTAAAATACCAATGTCATTCATTGCCTCTGTGCCACGTTTGGCATGGGGAAAGAAGTGTGTCCACTGAACATTGGAGGCCCCATGTAGCCAATGGCGCTTACCATTAATATTAATGCCTGTTTCATCCGCATGAATGCACGCTGATTCGACTAAGTGTTCTTTACTGATAGTTTCAAACCCAGCCAACTTCTCATAGGCCAGTTCATTGAAATTATAGATAGAGCCTTCACTAATCGGCATACCTAATTGATCAGCGAAATACTCCTGTATTCGGTTGTAGGGCAATAACTGATATTGCGAAAGATAAACCACATGGGCTTTTATCCCATTACCATATTGCGCAGCCTTAGTAACCTCATCTGGAAAAGGAGCGATAAAACACTGACCCTTTTCCATTTATCAACCGTTGCGCCTGGTATTCTGTCACTACCCTTGAGATATCAATATCGAATACCTGGCGTGTTTCAAAGCCATCTGCCGTGTATCGCCCTTTTGGCAAGGTACGGCGATCAATGGTAATGATCTCGATTTCATCCGAGTCATCTATTTTTTGAAGTGTCGTGCCGACATGCGATTTTTGTCCGCCAGAAGGCTTATCTGATTTTTTTCGATTCCCTTTTTTACGGTTGGGATCACTTGCAGGTGGTTTACTGCTATTTTTGCTGTTCAGTGTCACTCGATTGAGTAATACCGTGACTAATAATAGAATCACTTCCAGTGCTGATTTTAGCGCAGGCGATATATCACGCTCAGTTTCAAGTAACTGTTTGGCATGACTGATTGCGGAATCAACATCGATGAAGTCTATTTTCAAAGGGTAACCTGTATTGCTTTAAGGACAGGCTTATTATCTCATGGGTTTTAAATCCCGAATTTTCCTTGTTTTAAGCGATTGTAAGGCGAATAAAAAAGTTCTTCGAGGTCGTAGATGTTTAAGGGGACATTTTGTGATGACTATAGCGATAGAAGCAATAAAGCGTGGATTAATCGACTGTTGGGCAGTTTACTAAAAATCACAAAAACCAGACTAAAACCCTGTCACTCGATGTTCAAGTTTTCAGCTATAACTGGGCTAAGAAAAGTAAATTTTTCCGGCTTTGTTTTATAGGTGATTGATTTACAATGATGTTGATGCTTTCTTTGTCAGTAAAATTATCAATAAAATCAATCAGTTAAAAAACTTGAACATCGAGTGTCAAGAACTTTTTTAATTATTCAGGCGCGCCATGCTACCTCACAACATTCTGGGACTCCTGTCACCAACATTCATTCGCCTACGCAGCGAATGGGAGATGCCCTGGTCGCCCTGCGTCCGTCTCAACTACTCAACTACGCACAAAACCCTGCTCAGTTAAGTCTACCTCAAATGGCTGGACGGCTATTCGGAATGCAATTCTTGCCTCCCTCGCGCGCTACTAGCGCACTTCGGATCAGCGAATTGCCCTGTCGCCTACCAGAGACTAAAAATCATCACTCCGCTTAGGCTCCGTTTCCCTGATTTTAAGCGTACGCTGAGTAGTTACTTTTAAATCACTGAAGTCGCATAGACGAACAAGTATGCTTGAGGCATTTGAACAGCAGAGCTATCATCTTCACTCTGAAACACTGCTGTCGCAAGGCATTGATTATCTTAAAGCATTCCCTGAACTTGACGAATACACCATCGCTGAAAATCAGGGAAACGGAGCCTAAGCGAAGTGATGATTTTTAGTCCGCGATAGCCGTAGGGCCGTTATTTTGTCGGAGTCTGAGCGTTAGCGAAGGTGGAGACAAAATAAAAAGCCATCCGACACGGCGTCAAGTCATTTGGAGCCTATGTTCCGACCCCTTGTTGGGTCGGGACGAGGTGACGAGGACGAATCGGGGCCGCCGGAAGCATAAGTGGTCGCGTTAAGTTTTTGCTGCTTGCTTGGGCTGGGATGCCCAAAACAAGCTTTCGCAAAAATAGCGACTCCCCAAAGAAGCAGCGGATGGACATTTTATTGATCATGCCTGCCATACTGAAAAAAACAGCAAGGGGAAAGTTTATGCGGCCGGGGGGGATTTACGCGTTGAATCTCAGAAGTGGGTTGCTCAGATTTCTTTGTCTGGTGACAAACGGAACTCAGAGGCATCAAGAAATACCTGTGTTACGAGATCATATTGAAAAGCAAAACAAGGGAAATAACAGCTCTCAGAAACATCTCTATGTCTACGATAAAGCCGTCACCGACTTTGTCTGGTGGGATCGGCAGAAACGACATGCTAATTACATGATTTCAATGCTAAAAGAAAATTCAATTGCGACTCTGGTTGAGTCTATCCCTTTTGACTCCCGCCATGAGATCAATACAGGGGTTGAAGCATACAGTGTGTACGAAAACAAGGGCATCAAATTTAACGTGGTGGATTACCGTGATCCAGAAACCGGAAAACTTCACCGGTTTGTGACAACCTTGCCAATGACTATTAACCCTGGAACCATTGCCATGCTGTATTTCAAGCGATGGACGATTGAAAAGACATTCAATAACACTAAAAGTAATTTCAAGGAAACTAAAGCTTGGTCTTCCAATACCCGCTCACTTGAAAATCAAATGCGCCTGACTGCAATGAGCTATAATTTAATGCGCGTGTTTGAAGAGATTTCAAAAATACAACAGCCAGAATTGATTCATCCATCGGATAAAAAATATAGCGAGGCTCTGGAGATTAGGCAGCAACAGGCCCAAAAACGAGATCGTTTTGTGAATCCATTATTTTTCCAGGCAAGAATATCTCGTATCAGCCCGTATACCATTCGGGCAGTTCAAAACGCAATAATAACAGGAATGTCTTTACAGTGCTTTATGAGCTCTCTTGTGGCGAGGTTAGTTTCACGGCCTCAATTGATAGGGGAACACTGATGATTACTTTAGGGCTTTAAAGCCGATATCGGTGCGGTAATAGACTTTATTCCAGCAGATTTTGGACGTTAACTGGTAGGCTTTTTCCTGTGCCTGCTGGATATTATCACCAAGTGCACAGGCACATAAAACGCGGCCACCTGCAGTAACAACATTGCCGTCGACTAAGCGGGTACCAGCATGAAAGACCTTGCTGTCACTGGTTTGTATTTTGGGTAAGCCGCTGATTATATCTCCTTTAGGGTATTTGTCTGGATAGCCTCCGGCGGCTAATACGACACCCAGGGCACTGCGTTCGTCCCATTCGGTACTGATATTGGCCAGGTGCTGAGCCAGCGCTGCTTCACATAGTTCCACCAGATCACTTTTCAGGCGCATCATAATCGGTTGTGTTTCCGGGTCGCCAAAGCGGCAGTTGTATTCCAGAACTTTTAGCTCACCATTCGGCTTAATCATTAAGCCGGCGTATAAAAAGCCGGTATAGGGCATACCATCATCGGCCATGCCTTTTAAGGTTGGGTTAATCACTTCATCCATCACCCGCTGATGAATTTCAGCAGTGACAATTGGGGCAGGGGAGTAGGCACCCATACCACCTGTGTTAGGCCCTTTATCGCCATTGTCGCGCGCTTTATGATCTTGCGAACTGGCCATGGGCAGAGCCTGCTTGCCATCGGCTATTACGATAAAGCTGGCTTCTTCTCCGCTGAGAAATTCTTCAATAACCACGCGGCTACCCGCTTCCCCAAAGCTATTGCCAGACAGCATATCTTCCACTGCCACAATCGCTTCAGCTTCGCTTTGGGCAACGATAACGCCTTTGCCTGCGGCTAAGCCATCGGCTTTAACCACGATGGGGGCGCCTTTGCTGCGGATATAGTCTATGGCTGCTTTGGTCTCTGTAAATGTCTGGTATTCTGCTGTAGGAATATTATGCCGTGCCATAAAGTCTTTGCAGAATTTTTTCGAGCCTTCAAGTTGTGCCGCTTTTGCACTAGGGCCAAAGCACTTTAATCCAGCTGCCTGAAAGGCATCGACTATGCCTGCAACCAGTGGTACTTCAGGGCCAATAATAGTTAAGCCGATTTTTTCCTGTTGCGCAAAGTTCAGTAAGCCAGTGATATCTTCAACTTGTAGGTCTATATTTGTAAGCCTGGATTCTAACGCTGTTCCAGCATTACCAGGGGCAACATATACCCTCGCGACTTTAGGAGATTGACTGGCTTTCCAGGCTAGGGCATGCTCACGACCGCCACCACCGACTATAAGAATTTTCATAAAGATACGAGAGGTTTTTAGATAAGAATTTCAACCTGTAGTGCGTGGCTTTAGCTCGCCATTCTTTAGTGATTAGCGGGCTAAAGCCACGCACTACAGGGTAATGATATGGCGTTATTTAATGTTTAAAATGGCGCATGCCGGTAAATACCATGGCGATATTATGCTCATTCGCGGCATCTATCACTTCATTATCGCGCATCGAACCACCTGGCTGAATCACTGCGGTAATACCCGCTTCGGCAGCAGCATCCAGGCCATCTCTAAAGGGGAAAAAAGCATCTGAAGCCATCACTGAGCCAGGTACTGTTAAGCCTTCATCAGCTGCTTTTATGCCTGCAATTCTAGCAGAATAAACTCGGCTCATTTGTCCGGCACCCACTCCGATCGTACGTCCACCTTTACAGTAGACGATAGCATTGGATTTAACAAATTTGGCGACTTTCCAGGCAAATAGTAAGTCGCTTAATTCCTGTTCGGTCGGCGCGCGCTTGCTGACGACTTTAACTTCAGCGGCGCTGATCATGCCGTGGTCCTTGTCCTGTACAAGCAAGCCGCCTGATACACGTTTATAGTCGAGGCCAGGTTCGTTGCCGCTATTCCATAAACCACATTCCAGCACCCGCACATTTTGTTTTGCAGAGAGCACTTGCAGTGCAGCAGGACTGATCGTCGGCGCAATAATGACTTCAACAAACTGACGCTTAATAATCTCGGTGGCAGTGGCTTCATCTAGCTCACGGTTAAAGGCAATGATGCCGCCAAAAGATGAAGTAGGGTCTGTAGCATAGGCCAGGTCATAAGCATCCAGAATGGAGTCTGCCTGTGCGACACCACAGGGATTTGCGTGTTTGACAATTACGCAAGTGGGCTTGTCTTCAAATGACTTAACGCACTCTAGTGCGGCATCGGTATCAGCGATATTATTATAGGACAGCTCTTTACCTTGCAGTTGCTTTGCCGCTGCAATCGTGCCTGATATGGGTGATTTTTCCTTGTAGAATGCTGCATTCTGATGCGGGTTTTCACCATAACGCATGCTTTGAATTTTGTTAAATTGTAGGTTCAGCGTTGCGGGAAATTCCTGCTGGTTTACTTTCGCTAAATAAAGTGAGATAGCTGTGTCGTAGTTTGCCGTGTGCTCAAAGCTTTTTAACGCAAGATTAAAACGGGTCTGCCGTGCTAACTGCCGGTCATTATCGCGTAGCTCATTTAAGATTGCTGCATAATCGGCTGGATCAACGACAATCGTGACATCCTTATGATTCTTAGCTGCACCACGTATCATGCTAGGTCCGCCTATATCGATATTTTCAATAGCGGTTGCTAAATCACAGTCAGGCCGGGCAACGGTTTCTTCAAAAGGGTAGAGATTGACAACTACCATATCAATGGGTTTGATACCGCTGTCTGCCATCACCTGATCGTCGACACCACGACGCCCCAGGATGCCTCCATGTATTTTTGGGTGCAAGGTTTTGACACGGCCACCCATCATCTCTGGAAAGCCAGTGTAGTCAGAGACTTCGGTAACATTAATGTTATTTTCGGCTAATAATCTGGCCGTGCCGCCGGTGGATAATAATTCAATACCGAGTTGGTCGAGTTCGCGGCAAAAATCAAGTACACCGGTTTTGTTAGAAACGCTGATTAACGCGCGATTAACTTTTTTTTTCATGAAAATCTCTAAAGATAAAGGGAGGTTAGGATAGGCCGTATAAGGCAAGCTTTTTGCGTAAAGTGCTACGGCTAATACCAA
The DNA here is from genome assembly GCF_019721995.1 of Bathymodiolus japonicus methanotrophic gill symbiont. Classification (GTDB taxonomy): domain Bacteria; phylum Pseudomonadota; class Gammaproteobacteria; order Methylococcales; family Methylomonadaceae; genus Methyloprofundus. Next base: position 7,400 of record NZ_BLYC01000013.1, read on the forward strand.
GAATTTGTGCGGTTTTAGTCTGGTTATAGCCTGAATACTGCAGCGTCGCTTCGAGTAGTGGCTTTTCAACTTCAGTGAGTACCAGTGCATGCAGGTTAGTCGTCTGATGACCATCCAGTGAAGCCAGGTATTGATTAACCGCTGTTTTTACCTGAGCAGACAAGGTGATGGGCGTTTGATTATTAGCAATGGTCATTGGTATCAATACTTTATTTCGATGCTTGCAGGTCTCAATGGCAGCGTATTATTGAACAGATCAAATGCTGAACTAACAAGTGATAGCTGATTCTCAGGGGAATTTGTCTGGTAAATCGGTTGTTTTATCGCGGCTGGTAGTGAGCCTAGATGATCGAAATACCAGCCGATATGTTTGCGACCTATTCTAACACCATTCAGTGCGCCATAAAACAGATATAGTTCTTGCAGATGATGCATTAATATATCTTTTATTTTAGCTATATCAGTTTGAACCATCTGTTCACCGGTTTGCAGATAATGCTGGATTTCCTGAAAAAACCAGGGTCGTCCCTGTGCAGCACGGCCAATCATAATGGCATCGGCCGAAGTATAATCCAGCACGTATTTCGCTTTTTCTACCGAGTCTATATCGCCGTTAGCGATGACCGGAATGGCAACAGCGCTTTTTACTGCTTTAATGGTGTCATACTCTGCAGCCCCCTTAAAAGCGCAAGCGCGGGTACGGCCATGAACGGTTAAAGCAGCTATGCCGGATTGCTCTGCTACCCGGGCTATGTTGACCGCATTTCGATTGTCTTTATCCCAGCCGGTACGAATTTTCAGGGTTACCGGGATATTAACTGCCTGAACGACCTGCTGCAGAATATCGCTGACTAGGTTTTCATCGCGTAATAATGCCGATCCTGCGGCTACCGAACAGACTTTTTTAGCTGGACAGCCCATATTTATATCGATAATTTGTGCGCCACGCTGCGCATTAAACTGTGCCGCTGCTGCCATTTGCTTGGGGTTGGTGCCTAGAATTTGTACTGAACGCAGGCCAGTTTCGCCAGTATGATCGGCTTTTAACAAGGTGCGCTTATGTTTACGTAGCGCAGGGTTTGACGCGACCATTTCCGACACAGCAAGCCCCGCACCATAGCGCTTACATAAATTTCTGAACGGGCGATCGGTAATACCTGCCATAGGAGCCAAAATAAGATTATTTTGTAATTGGTAGGGACCTATCTTCATCTTAGGGTAGGGGTATTTTTTACGCGGCTGATAATGATACTACAAAAGCAGTATGAAATACTGAGTTTTGTGTGCTTACGTAGGTTTTTTTATTGTTATGCTAGGTTAAAAGAACAGTCTAGTCTTGCTGTGCAAGGTACTTTTGATAATTTAATTCTACTATTTCTGGCGTGTAGTTGCGCTCCAGTCTGCGCAATGAGAAGTGAGCATGAGCCAGGTCCTGAAAATAGCTAATAAACAATAGATTAATCGTGGCACCTCCTATAGCGCCAATCACCGGAATAGACTGGGCAGCTAATTTCTCGGAAACCGGAATACTAAAGCGTGCTGCTATTTGATTGATGGCTTTGCTGACGATCGGCGCGCTTTCCTTGCTGATGACTGGCGTGCCTAGTTGTGCTGACGCATCGGCGAGTCCCTTGGCGAGGATTGAACGAATAGCATAGTATCCAGTTTCTGAGCCGTGCTTGGTCGTATCGCTTAAGGCAAACACCTCCAGGCAGGCCATTTTAGTATTGCCATGACTCAGGTTTTCACCATAGAAACGGGCAATATCGGCAATGGAGCGCAGCATTATGGTGGTTGAGATAGGCAGCTCTACAGTGATAGCACTGAGTCCAAAAGCGCCACCCAACGCACCACTTAAGCCGGCGAAAAATTTGTGGGTCTTAGTAAAGGGGATGCTGCTTTTACGGGAATTCAAGGTAAAAATAGCGCCTTCCAGGGATTTTTCCAAAGCGGTGCGGGTAATGTCATTTAATGACAGTGCAACCTGTGCGGGAAGAATCGCAATGGTTTTTTCTACGGCACCGCCTACCGTTTTAGTGATTTTTGAGCTAAAGCTGGGGTTTTCTAATACATCGGCTGCCTGATGTAAAACTATTAGATCTTTAGGCGTGAGTTTCATTGCAAATATTAAGGCATATTATGCAGAGAATGATCCATTTCCGTGCCTGTCTCTGGTTGTGGCTGATTTTCTATGCTCATTAATTCCATAGACTGCATATGGTGCATCATTTCTGTAAAGCCGGTGTCTGAAGCAAGAAATCTTAAGCCGTTATACATGGTATTTGCGCCCATAACGATCATTAGCACAGCTGCAACTTTAAGCATTAGGCCGCGCGCTCCGGTTCCCAGTTTACCAAAGGCGAAAGTTACCACAAGCATGGTAGGCAAAGTACCAACGCCTAAAGCCAGCATCATTAATCCGCCTTCGACAGGGCTGGGTGCGGAGGTCGCATTGATTGCCATGGCAAAGGTAAGCGGGCAGGGCATCAGTCCATTTAGCATGCCGCCCATGCTTGCTCCTAGTACAGAGCCGCGCCGGGCTGTAGACATAAAGATTTTATTGAGTACTTTGGTAGGCATATATTTCATCGAAAACTGCCACGGTGAAAGTCCCACGATACCCAGAGCCAGCACAATTACGAAGAAACCGATCAGCACTTGCAGAATACCCTGAATATGGCCCAGGATACCGGTCGAAACCAGTGCAACACCGAGCAGAGCCGCGCTAATGCCGACGATAAAATACATGCTAATGCGCGCAAAGTGGTAGGCGATATAGGGCCAGACACTTTTTTTCTCGGTTTTCATAAAGAAACCAGCAACTAGTGCGCCACACATTCCTGCACAATGGCCACTGCCAAAAAAACCGGTTAATAAAGCCAGCGTGTAAACCGTGTAATCCAGGTTAGCAAAAAATTCGCTCACATTATTTCCCGTTGATGCGTAGAGAGTTGACGATCACCGAGACTGAGCTTAATGCCATCGCAGCGGAAGCTATCATCGGGTTCAGCTTGCCAATTGCTGCAATTGGGATAGCGACAGTATTGTAGCCAAATGCCCAGAATAGGTTTTGTTTGATGATTTTCATGGTATAGGTGCTGAGTTCTACTGTTTCAGCAACCTTGGAAATATCACCATTCACCAGGGTTAGGTCAGCTGACTCAATGGCAATATCGGTTCCATGGCCGATGGCAAAGCCAACATTTGCTGCTGCCAGAGCAGGGGCATCATTAATGCCATCGCCTATCATGCCGACCAGGCCGCCTTCATCTTGCAGGGTGCGTATTTCCAGAAGTTTCTGTTCGGGAGTTGCATGAGCGATAATGTTTTTTATACCCACCAGTTCCGCGATATGTTCTGCTGTTTCAGTGGTGTCCCCGGTGACCATCAGGGTTTCGATATTGAGCTGATTCAGTGCCGCAATGGCTTGTTTGGCGGATTCTCTGGGTTGATCAGCAATACCAAATATTGCTGTGGCTTTACCATTAAATGCGGTAAACACCGGTGTTTTTCCCTTTAGCCCGAGATCATGTGCCAGAGGCAATAACTCAGCAATATCAATATTGTGCTCTTCCAGCCAGGCTTGATTACCAATTAGTACCTGGTAGCGGCCTACTTTTGTTTTTAAGCCACGACCGGCAGTGACCTTGAAATCTTTAACCGGTTTAAAGTCAAAACTATGTTCCGCCTGAGCATAGTTAACAATCGCTTGCGCCAGAAAGTGCTCGGAATTATGTTCGGCAGAGGCAATATGCGTAAGTAGCATTTCGTTATCCAGCTGGCTGATATTAATAAAATCAGTGACCACTGGCTTGCCTTCGGTAATCGTGCCGGTTTTATCAAAGATAATTGCGGTTAAATGGGTTGCTGTTTCCAGGCTTTCACCATTACGGATAAATACACCGCGCTTAGCTGACTGGCCGGTGCCGACCATAATGGCGGTCGGAGTAGCTAGCCCTAATGCACAGGGGCAAGCAATGAGTAATACGGTCACCGCACTGCTAAAAGCAAAGCTAAAAGGTGCGCCGGCAATAGTCCAGGATGCAAAGGTTAGCGCTGAAATCCCCATAACGCTGGGTACAAATACTGCAGAAATTTTATCGACCATTTTTTGTACAGGCAATTTGGATGCCTGAGCATGATCGACCATATGAATTATACCGGCAAGCACGGTATCCATACCTATGGCGGTTGCCTTTATGGTAAGCAGGCCCATGCCATTGACACAGCCGCCTACAACCTTATGTCCGGGTTCCTTAATAACTGGAATACTTTCGCCGGTGACCATGGCTTCATCAACCGTTGATATTCCTTCAATCACCTCGCCATCGGTGGGGATTTTTTCGCCAGGGCGCACTAACAAGGCATCACCTAGTTCTATATCATCAATACCGATGGTGATTTCCCTGCCGTCTTTTAGTAGAGTGGCGGTTTGGGGTTGTAAATCAACCAGTTTTCTAATTGCTTCTCCGGCTTTTCCCTTGGCGTTCTCTTCCATATAGCGCCCCAGCAGAACAAAGGAAATAATACTTGCTGCTGCTTCAAAATACAGATGCCCTCTGCCTCTTAACAGCGAGGGTATGCTATAGCCATAAGCCGAGCCAACACCGATAGCGATCAGACTATCCATATTGGCCTTGCCTATTTTTGCCAGTAGCCAGGCTTTGCTAAAAAATGTTCCACCTGCGGCAAAAACCACGGGTGTTGTGAGTGCAAATTGAATCCAGTGAAAAATACGCCCCGCAGGCATAGCCATGCCGATTGCAACAACCGGTGCGCTAAGGACGCTGGCCCAGATAAATCGTTTTTTAGCGCTGGCCAGGCGCTGGTGCTCCTTTCTTATAAGCTCCTGACGCTGAGATAGCGTGTCCATTAAATTGGCGTTATAACCCACTTTTTGGATAATTTCGGCCATCTCCTGGCGTGATAAGCGCCCATTTGCTGTGGCTATTGCCGAGGCAAAGTTGACGGTGGCGCTATGTACGCGCGGATCTCGTTTTAAGGACATCTCCAGTAATAGTGCGCAAGAAGCACAACTCATGCCTTCAATAGATAAGCTAATATCCTGTATGGGAATGCTGGTGTCTTCAACTATACCCTGGTTAGGCAGGCTGATTTTTTTATTGCCTATATTGCCTAGTACCATGTCTAGTATGGTCAGGAGATTTTCTTTAGGTAAGCTTTGATGATCAAAGTACAGCGTTACCGAGCCAATTTCCGGAATGGATTTAATGGTTTTTATTTCAGGGCGCTTTTTTAAAATAATTTCAAAAATATAAGTTCGTTCCGGATCTTTTTCCAGAATAGGAACTAAAATCCGGATACGGTTTTTTAGTTCATGAACGAGCTTAAAATTTTTGGGCTGAAATGCGGAAGTCATATAAAACGAGTGCGTTATTTACTTTTAGGGGTTTTTGATCGAATAAATAAAAACATCAGGTAAAAAATGGTCAGCCATTGATAACGATACTTCAGTGGCGCCAAGATCCATTTTTTGCTGATTAATTTCCAGTGTACCTTAATTAAAAACAACACGAGAACATCATTAAAAAAGGTAATCAGGGTTTTTTCGGGATTAGTGAGAATTTCGGTTTTTTTTTTCAGCCCTAGTTTTGCCAAAATACTGATCGCTTTCGCTGTTTCTTTGGTTTCAGTGTATTTATCTTTCGCCCAGTCGGTGCCTTTCCAGTTGGGAAATTTAAGTTTGCTTGATAAGCGACTGGTTTTTGCTGTATCAGGTTTAGGCTTGAAGAAACCTTTTTTCTCCAGGCCGGTGAGCAATTGGATAAGTTGCTGTACTAACTCTTGCCGCGTAAGATTTTCTTCGGTGTAACGTATCGAGAGTTTTTGTTTATTTCTGAATAAATTAACCCGATACACACCATCAAAATTATTGATTGCATTTGCAATGAAACTAGCGACTTCATCGCTACATAAACGTTCCGGGATCTGGAATCTTACATGACCGGATGATTTATAGCGTAGGGTAATTTCTTTTTGTATAGACATGGAGGTAGTAATACGAGAAATTGGAGTGATTGTGGAAAAGTTAAAGCAATATGAGACGGATGCTATGCTTCGGCATCGTTTGTATGGTAATCCCTAGTCATAGGGCGTGGCGTAGAAGCACCGCCCTATCTTCAGTTTCTGTAATAATCAGTTTTGCAAGGGAAGATTTATTCTTGATCTTCTTTAGATTCTGCAACCATATCTTCAAGGTTCTCTTTTTGCTGTAAGACAAAGTCCTTACCTTTGTCTCCCACTGAAGTGACTGAAGAAATGATTTCTTTTCTGTACTTGTGGGCATAGTAGCCTGCGACCACACCGATACCGATTAAAAGCAGAGGATGTTTCGTAATTTTACTCATAATAGTTTTTCCTGTTTGTGCGCCTGCTGACATAACAGCACCTTTAATTAATGTATTTGAAACTTCATGCCTGGCTAGTCCGTGGTGAGCAATATGTTGTGCATGCTTCATTGTGGAGACAGCCGCTTTTTTACCATGATTGTGAGCCATATTTTAAGTCCTGTAAAATGTGAATTAATAGTTATTTATCGGCTTCGACAGGGAGCAGATTATCTTCGTTAAGCATTTGATAGATGCCTTGACAGCCTTCACAGCAAAATTCTTTTTTGCCTTCTTTTGTTGGCAGGCTAAAGCCCTGAATTTCTACAGGGAGCCCGCATAAATCGCATGATTTTTTTTGGTCAGCCATAAGTATAAATTGTAATGGTGTTTAAAACTGAAAATCACAAAAAACCTTGCAAACAGCATAAAAATATAACTGTTATTTAGTAAGGTTGAGTTGCGCTTTGAGCGCAGACTATACCAGAATTTAAGCAAAAAAGTAGAGGTTTTTTGGGTAGTTTGCAGCAATTAGCTGCTAAATCGGAGGAGCGATTAATTACAATCGGCACCAGGAAGGCAAGTTTCTGTGCGAGTTAGACCATTTCCTGAGTTGTGGTTATTACAGACTTTAGCTGATGCTTTCATCAATGCAATGCGCATGGCGCCAGTAAGACTGGAGCCTATGCCAAAGCGTGCGGCTACAGCTGGAAGTACGATAAAGGACGCAAGGGCAAGACCTGTTCCAAGCATAATAGCGCCATTTGAAATCTGAGTGTCCTGTTGTAATGATTTTTTATTGCTCATATTTTTGTATGATTAACATCAGTGTTCCCATTGAAAGAAGAAGTACCTAAACAAAGCAGCCTATAACCTACCTGAAGGTAGCACCACTCGAATATTTCCATCTTTTTGATTTTAATCACTTATAACAGCAAATAGACACTCTGTAGGCACCGTAAAAAAACAACAAATAATTTCAAATAAAGCTTGCATTTACCGAAAAAATTTTTCTAAAAATTATAATACTCCCTATTGTCCAGACCAATTTATTAAATAGTTAAGATAGCCCTTCCCTTTTTATATTAATAATTTGTTATTATTGCGCCGCAGGCGTTTTGATACTACTCTTTGTCCACATGGAGTCCGCCTGCAGGGACTCTCACGTATAGACCGTTTTTTTTATAATAAACCTCCGCTGGCGTTCGATAGTCCAAGGACTGATGAATTCGCCTGTGATTGTAAAATTCAAAATAGTCTTTCAGCCCTAAATATGCTTCATTCACTGTCTGAAAGTCATTCAGATAGACCTTTTCATACTTGACTGATCGCCACAATCGTTCAACAAAAATATTATCCAATGCGCGGCATCTGCCATCCATGCTAACACGGATTCCTTTCTCCAATAAGGGCCCTGTAAATCGATTCGTTGTGAATTGACTTCCCTGGCCCGTATTAAAGATTTCACACTGTGATGAACTTAGTGTTTCATTAAGGGCTGCTATGCAAAAGTCTGCGTCCATTGTCGTACTTAACGCCCAATTAAGTACATATCGGCTATGCCAGTCAATAATGGCCATCAGATAGACAAAACCATGCTTCATGCGGATGTAGGTAATATCCGTACTCCAGACCTGATTGCATCGCTCGATCTGCAGGTTTCTCAGTAAATAAGGATAGATCTTATGCTCTGAGTTGCCATGACTTAGTCTTGGCTTTGGATATACCGCTTCCAGCCCCATCTGCCTTAGTAACCGTCTCACTCGCTTCGGATTGACCTGGTGCCCTTGAGATCTCAAATGCTCCGTCATTTTCAAGACACCGTAAAAGGGTGTTTCGGTATATTGTTTATCCAATTCATGCATCAGCATCAGGGTATAGTCATCTATGCCAACGGGTCGGTAATATAAACTTGACCTGTTGATGCTCAACAAGCAACACTGCTTTCTGATACTTAACTCTGAATGACCTGGCTCTATCCACATTTTTCGAGTCGCAAGTGGAAGAGTCATAGATTTTTTTTAGAAAATCATTCTCTACTTTCAGTTGCCCTATCTGCTTGTACAGATCGTCAACTAAAGCCTGCTGGTCATTATCCTGTTGTTTCCTTTTAGTCGAGAATGCTTCAGGAATAACCTCTAATACAGCTTTTTTCCAATTGTTGATTTGTGTTGCATGAATACCATATTTCGCGGTAATTTCAGCCGCTGAAAATCAGGGAAACGGAGCCTAAGCGAAGTGATGATTTTTAGTCCGCGATAGCCGTAGGGCCGTTATTTTGTCGGAGTCTGAGCGTTAGCGAAGGTGGAGACAAAATAAAAGGCCATCCGACACGGCGTCAAGTCATTTGGAGCCTATGTTCCGACCCCTTGTTGGGTCGGGACGAGGTGACGAGGACGAATCGGGGCCGCCGGAGGCATAAGTGGTCGCGTTAAGTTTTTGCTGCTTGCTTGGGCTGGGATGCCCAAAACAAGCTTTCGCAAAAATAGCGACTCCCCAATCTTGTCTTTTCCCCTTTTAGTACGTCTAATAACACTTTTACTTTGGTTTGCGTACTATGCTTCTTACGATTTATGGTCATTTCTTAATCCTCAGTTTTGAGGGCAAGATTCTATCTTAAATGCTGGTCTAGTTTTTGGGGATCATTATAGTTAGCAGAGCGTCATCCTTTGTGGGCTCGTTCATGCCCAGAGTTGAAGGATATCGACTTTATTCGCCTTGGGTTATTACGCTGTATCAGTGTAGTCGATAGTGGTCGCCATTTCCTCCAAACCAATGAACAGATTTATGGCCAGCTGCTTCCCCACTCAACGTATTTTAAATCACTGAAGTCGCATAGACGAACAAGTATGCTTGAGGCATTTGAACAGCAGAGCTACCATCTTCACGCTGAAACACTGCTATCGCAAGGCATTGATTATCTTACGCTGTCAGCCCCGGACGGGCTGATAGTCTCCAGAAGGCGCAGGGAAATTTGCCAATCCGAAGTGCGCGATAGCGCGCGAGGGAGGCTAAAATTTTATCCCGAATAGCCGTAGAGCCATTTGTGGTAGCCATGACTGAGCTGCTTTGTGCTCAGTCTGTGGCGGACGCAGGGCGGCTGGAGCATCTCCTATTCGCTGCGTAGGTGAACGAATTACGGCGACAGGAGTCCCGAATTTGTGAGGTAGCATGGGCGCCTGACCCATCTCGTCACTTTCTCTTTTAAGCCATGATCATCGGTTTAGCGATTTTTTGTCGAAAAATTCTCTTTAAAATCCATGGTGTTTTTTTTGAAAGTTTTGTAGTGCCATTTATATTATTTTTGTCGATAAATTCATTGTGACTTTTGTCAAAAAAATCATCATTATTTGAGTGTAATTTACATGCGACAAAAATACTCTAAAAAATCCAACGTTTTATACAAAAACACAAAATCTGTAGTGCCAACTGGCTACTTTTTAAAATTTCAACCAATTGATTTATAACAACTACATCATCAATAGTGACGAAGATGGGCTAAGCGCCCTAAATCTCTGCCAATCATACGCTGTCAGCCCCGGACGGGCTGATAGTCTCCAGAAGGCGCAGGGAAATTTGCCAATCCGAAGTGCGCGATAGCGCGCGAGGGAGGCTAAAATTTTATCCCGAATAGCCGTAGAGCCATTTGTGGTAGCCATGACTGAGCTGCTTTGTGCTCAGTCTGTGGCGGACGCAGGGCGGCTGGAGCATCTCCTATTCGCTGCGTAGGTGAACGAATTACGGCGACAGGAGTCCCGGAATTTCGTGAGGTAGCATGGCGCGCCTGCTTTATTAATTCACCTAACTCTTTCAGCTTATCACCAGGATCTGGAAACTCTAGCAATGACGTGATGAACTCAAGCAGTACATCCATTTGAGACTTGCGCTCATAAAGCTTCCAGTCCTCAAAGAAAACCTCAACCAGCCATCTCAACGTATAGGCTTGAATAATATCTTGTGTGCGCCAAGTCAGGTCTGTCGCCACTAAATAGCGATAGTCGTTTTCACCGTCATATTTTAAGGCAATGACAAAGCGTTTTTTACTGTGAGAACTCACCTTTAATCGTGCACTGCTGACAGTCACTTTAATCTCTTTTCCGCCACGTACACGTATTATCTGATCAATGCCTTTGTTAATCGAATTAAAGTACCTGAATTCGTATAATAAGTGCATAACCCTCTGCAAGTATTGGCTAGACTAACACCTGTTGAATTAAGACAAGACATAGGTGTAAAGTAAACAGCTACCAAACAATTTACAGAGGCTACAAATGAGCTATACACACCTATGTCCTGAAGAAAGATATTATATAGAAATTGAATTAAAAAAGGGAACTTCACAGAATAAAATAGCAGAAGCCTTAGAACGAAGCCAAAGCAATATTTCACGCGAGATTAAACGCAATACAGGTCAAAGAGGCTACAGGCATAAACAAGCAGAAGATTTTGCCCAAGAACGACACAAAAACAAGCCTAAAGAGGTTAAATTAACGGATGAAATAAAAGGCATTGTTAATGTTCGCATTGAGGATGACTGGAGTCCTGAGCAGATTGCAGGGCGGTTAAAACAAGAGGGTATAATTAGTCTTCATCATGAAACAATCTACCAGCATATTCTGGCGGACAAAAAGGCAGGGGGTGAACTATACAAGCATCTTCGGCATCAGAACAAAACCTATCGCAAGCGGTATGGGTCAGCCCATAATAGGACAGGAATCCCTAATAGAGTCGATATAGATGAGCGTCCTGAAGAGGTCAACAACCGTAAGCGTATAGGTGATTGGGAGGCAGATACAATCATTGGGAAAAATCACAAAGGGGCGATTGTAACGTTGGATGAGCGAGTCTCTAAATTACGGTTGGCCTTCCCTTTAGCGGGGAAAAAGGCTCAATATGTATTAGACGCAACTATTTTAATGCTTGATCCTATAAAAAGCTTTGTTAAAACAATTACTTTTTATAACGGGAAAGAGTTTACCCTGCATGAAAAAATAGCAGAAGCACTAGGTTGTGATACGTATTTTTCGACTCCATACAGCTCTTGGGAAAGAGGGCAAAATGAGAATGCTAATGGCTTATTAAGACAGTATTTCCCTAAAGTAATGGAGTTGATTGATGTTACGATAAAAGAGGTTTTTATAGCCGTTGATAAGCTAAATAGTCGCCCTAATAAAGTGTCTCAATTACAAAACACCTTATGAGGTATTTGAAGAGCTGACTGGGATAGATATGAAAAATTTATTGGGTTATGTACTTATGACTTGAATTCAGGTCTTTTAATAAGCCTAATGCAATCTCTGTTTTGGTCGGGTAGGCACTGTCACGTTCAGGCTTAATAGGCCGATCTTTTTTTGCTATACCGCTCTTTTTCAACCGTTTATCTTCTTTATCCCACTGCTTTAAGGCTGGATCCGGCATATAAAAGAAAAAACCGACAGGCACTGTAATGGATGAGGTAACTAGCAGCAATAATACTATCGTTTGTCCATTAACATACCCGCCGGAGCCTTTGTGTTTCTGCTTGTAAACCTTATACTCGATGTTCAAGTTTTTGATATTGAGAAGGTAAAATCAGGTATTCTGAGGTTGTTGTAATTTTATCGGTGTAATCCCATGTTAATGAATGCCCCAGCCACCTTTATCCAAAGCTATATTGACGATTTAAATGATGCGCTCAATCAGCTAAAACCCGGAGCCGCTTTGACACGGATTCAAGCCGCTTGGTTGGGCACTTGTTTAACGTGCATACTGCTAATGAACTCTGTTTGCTGGGCTAAGTTTGAGCGAGCAAGCCTTGGAGATTGCAAAGTAGCCGCATTATCCTGGGTGTTTCGTAAAGCAAGTATACCCTGGGACTGGTTGCTACGGGTGAGTGTGGTCTTAATTTTAAAACGTTATGGCATTACTGAAGGTGTGTTGGCCTTTGATGAATCAGACCGAGCACGATCTAAGTCTACAAAACGTATTTATAAGGTTTACAAGCAGAAACACAAAGGCTCCGGCGGGTATGTTAATGGACAAACGATAGTATTATTGCTGCTAGTTACCTCATCCATTACAGTGCCTGTCGGTTTTTTCTTTTATATGCCGGATCCAGCCTTAAAGCAGTGGGATAAAGAAGATAAACGGTTGAAAAAGAGCGGTATAGCAAAAAAAGATCGGCCTATTAAGCCTGAACGTGACAGTGCCTACCCGACCAAAACAGAGATTGCATTAGGCTTATTAAAAGAGTTTAAAGTTGCGCATAGCCTGATTAAAATTAAAGGCGTACTGGCTTGATGCGCTGTATGGTGAAAAAGCCTTTATGGACGAAGCCGCTAAAGAATCTGGAGGCTCGCAGGTGATTAGCCAATTACGTAAAAACCAAAATATTGAATATAGAGGTAGAATAAGGTCAGTCGAGAGCTACTTTAATTCGATTAACAAAGGCATTGATCAGATAATACGCGTACGTGGCGGCAAAGAGATTAAAGTGACTGTCAGCAGTGCACGATTAAAGGTGAGTTCTCACAGTAAAAAACGCTTTGTCATTGCCTTAAACTCGATGTTCAAGTTTTCAGCTATAACTGGGCTAAGAAAAGTAAATTTTTCCGGCTTTGTTTTATAAGTGATTGATTTACAATGATGTTGATGCTTTCTTTGTCAGTAAAATTATCAATAAAATCAATCAGTTAAAAAACTTGAACATCGAGTTAAAATATGACGGTGAAAACGACTATCGCTATTTAGTGGCGACAGACCTGACTTGGCGCACACAAGATATTATTCAAGCCTATACGTTGAGATGGCTGATTGAGGTTTTCTTTGAGGACTGGAAGCTTTATGAAGGATGGGGGCGTGAGGCCAAACAATTAGATGAAGAGGGATCAAGCCGTGGCCTGATTCTGAGTCTTTTGTTTGACCATTGCCTTCTCCTTCACCCAGAGCAAATAGCCCGCATTGAAAGCAAACTACCTGCGTATACCGTAGGAAGCTTACAGCGCAAGTCTCAAATGGATGTACTGCTTGAGTTCATCACGTCATTGCTAGAGTTTCCAGATCCTGGTGATAAGCTGAAAGAGTTAGGTGAATTAATAAAGGATGTGTTTCAACTGATGCCATCAGGAAAACATATGATTGGCAGAGATTTAGGGCGCTTAGAGCCAACACCATCATTAAAGTATTGTTCTGCTGGGTGAAGGTAAGAGTTTGATGGCAATGGGATGGAAAAACTTGAACATCGAGTTATAAATACGTTTTGTAGACTTAGATCGTGCTCGGTCTGATTCATCAAAGGCCAACACACCTTCAGTAATGCCATAACGTTTTAAAATTAAGACCACACTCACCCGTAGCAACCAGTCCCAGGGTATACTTGCTTTACGAAACACCCAGGATAATGCGGCTACTTTGCAATCTCCAAGGCTTGCTCGCTCAAACTTAGCCCAGCAAACAGAGTTCATTAGCAGTATGCACGTTAAACAAGTGCCCAACCAAGCGGCTTGAATCCGTGTCAAAGCGGCTCCGGGTTTTAGCTGATTGAGCGCATCATTTAAATCGTCAATATAGCTTTGGATAAAGGTGGCTGGGGCATTCATTAACATGGGCTTACACCGATAAAATTACAACAACCTCAGAATACCTGATTTTACCTTCTCAATATCAAAAACTTGAACATCCGCTTAAAATCAGGGAAACGGAGCCTAAGCGGAGTGATGATTTTTAGTCCCTGGTAGGCGACAGGGCAATTCGCTGATCCGAAGTGCGCTAGTAGCGCGCGAGGGAGGCAAGAATTGCATTCCGAATAGCCGTCCAGCCATTTGAGGTAGTCTTAACGGAGCAGGGTTTTGTGCGTAGTTGAGACGGACGCAGGGCGACCAGGGCATCTCCCGTTCGCTGCGTAGGCGAATGAATGTTGGTGACAGGAGTCCCAGAATTTCGTGAGGTAGCATGGCGCGCCTGGAGTTACAGGCTTTCAGAAACAGCACAAAAATAGCTTGTTAAATATTCTGTTTCCGAGATTGCCGGATGAATTGGGTGATCAGCTGCCTGCCCACCGGTAGCGACTATGGTTAAATTTCGATCTATATGTCGTGCTGAAGAGCGTAATATCTCGTGTAAATTCGCCTTGCTTAAATGGTAGGAGCAGGATGCTGACACTAAAATACCGTCTTTTGCTAATACTTGTAATGCAAGATGGTTAAGCCTGCGGTAGGCTTCATAACCAGTTTTAAAGTCTTTCTTGCGTTTGATTAAAGCCGGAGGATCTAAAATAACGATATCAAAGCGCCGCTTTTCCAGACGGGCTTGCTTTAAATAGTCAAACACATCGCTTTGTATAAATTGCATGTTGTCGCTTACTTGATTCAAATGTGCATTGTGTTCAGCTAATTTAATCGCACCAGCTGAGGCATCAACACAGGTCACCTGTTGAGCGTTGTGTAATGCAGCCGGAATTCCCCAGCCTCCGGTGTACGAAAATAAGTCTAATACAGTTTTATCTTTTGCTAGCGGGGCTAACAGAGCGCGGCTACTGCGATGATCATAAAACCAGCCGGTTTTTTGTCCTGCAACAATGTCAATTTTAAATTGTGCGTTATTTTCTTCAATAATTAGCTGCTCAGGTATTTCTCCATAAATGCAAACAGACTCTGTAGACAGGCCCTCTAACTCCCGTTGTGGGTTGTCATTTTTCAGTAAAATAGCTTGTGGTTGTAATAGCTCAATTAAAACTTTGACCAGTGGCTCTTTTTGCCGCTCTATTCCAGCTGTGGTTATTTGTACTGATAGAACATCCCCAAACCGGTCGATAACCAGACCAGGTAGGCCATCACTTTCACCAAAGATGAGCCGGTAAAATGATTTGTCATAAAAACGCTCACGTAAAGCTAGGGCGCGGCTAATACGAGCAGTGAACATTTTAGCGCCTAGTTTGGCACTTGGCTTTTTTGATAATAGCCGGGCACAGACAAGGGTGCCTGGATTTATATAGGCACTACCCATTATTTGGCCGTTACTTGCGACAATTTTAACCATATCGCCTGGGGCAAATTGATTTAAAGGACTGCGCTGGATATCCACCTCATTACTGAACACCCAAAGGTGCCCTTTGCGTAGGCGTTTATCTTCATTTTTCTTTAGAAATAATTCGGGGTGAGCCATAAGATGTTTTTGTAGTTAAGATCAGGTTGAGTATTATAACCAACCAGGAAATGGGTATGGAATAAATCCATAAATAGTGGAATTTCAAGAAATAAATTAAGTCTTAAACTTAAGGGTCAAGAAAGATTCATTTTCCTATTTTAACTCTATGCTATAGCCAGAAATATCCTGCTCGGGGACAGTAATATAGAAATCAATATCAGTAGTCGTCAAGCTATCAATGAGAGTCGTTGAATTTTTACTTAGCCCATCTTAGTCACTTTCATCTTTCTAAGCCATTGATTCATCGGTTTAAGCGATTTTTTGTCGAAAAATTCTCTTTAAAATCAATGGTGTTTTTTTTGAAAGTTTTGTAGTGCCATTTATATTATTTTTGTCGATAAATTCATTGGCTTTTGTCAAAAAAATCATTATTATTTGAGTGTAATTTACATGCGACAAAAATACTCTAAAAAATCCAACGTTTTATACAAAAACACAAAATCTGTAGTGCCAACTGGCTACTTTTTAAAATTTCAACCAATTGATTTATAACAACTACATCATCAATAGTGACGAAGATGGGTTAGGTATTCCTCGGGAGAGAATGTTCTTTGAGCAAACTGTCCGCCTTGTAAGTTATGCAGAGATATTTGAATATTTGCTAAGCGCTGGGCAAAGTCAGCATGGTTAATAAAGCTGATTTGTACGCGGTAGTTATTTGCGCTGAGCTTGTGTATTGCACTGCCGATAGTGGTATATTCGGCAAGATTACGGTATGTCGGTAGAGGATAGCGGGGAGTCGCTATTTTTGCGAAAGCTTGTTTTGGGCATCCCAGCCCAAG
Organism: Bathymodiolus japonicus methanotrophic gill symbiont; assembly: GCF_019721995.1. Lineage (GTDB taxonomy): Bacteria > Pseudomonadota > Gammaproteobacteria > Methylococcales > Methylomonadaceae > Methyloprofundus. The sequence continues at coordinate 23,712 of NZ_BLYC01000013.1, forward strand.
CAAGCGGCAAAAACTTAACGCGACCACTAATGCCTTCGGCGCCCCAGACGTCCTGCGTACGTGCCACTTCGCCATTACCATCGTAAACTCGGGGCTGGCTTCGTAACACTCCCTCAAATGACTGGACGGCGTTTCGGAATGCCTTTTATTTTGTCTACACCTACGCTAGCGCTACGATTCCGACAAAACAACGGCTCTACGCCTTCTGGGGACTACCAGCCCTCGCTTTCGCTCTCCATGGCTGGCAGCGAATGAAGTTTATTGCTGATTGCACTGAGCCAGGGTCTTACGCGTGGATTTTGTGCCAGGGGGTAGCCGGTAAAATAAATAATTTGATAAATAAGCAACACTATTGCTAGTAGGCTCCCAACTACCCAGAGCCTAGAATGAGGAGTTGAAGGTTTTTGCCAAGGGTATGCTTCGAGAATAATAGTCTCATCTTCTGCGGGAGCTTGATCAGATGCAGAGACGAGTGGGTTAAACTTGTATTTGCACTGTGTACAGCTAATCCGCAGGTGTTTTTTTTCAGTTGCCGGTTGCTGATTTTTTGCGGGTGCTTACACTTTGGGCAAAAAGTGTCCATACGCCTATTTTTTAACTCCGTCCAGGCGACACCAGTCATCTTGAATCACTGCATCACTGATTATGAATCTGGCTTGATAGCATTTGCAAACCTCATCCGCCTGTTCTTTGAGAACGCCGGATAACACCAGCTGCCCTTGAGGGCGTACCAGGTTGCTAATATTATCCGATAGCTCGATGAGTGGCTGGGCAAGAATATTAGCTAATACTACATCTGCTGCAAAAGATGTAAATTGCTCGGGTAAATAGGTTTTAATTTTAGCGCTGACCTCATTTTTTTGTGCATTGTCAAGTGTGGCTGTTAGAGCCTGAGGGTCTATATCAATTGCGTGTGCTTCTTTTGCACCCAGTAAAACAGCTGCAACGGCGAGGATGCCAGAGCCACAGCCAAAATCGATGACCGTTTTTCCGCTAACATCGTTTTTCGCCAGCCATTCTAAACACAGAGCCGTGGTTGGGTGGGTGCCAGAGCCAAAGGCCAGGCCAGGGTCGAGAATTAAGCTTACAGTTCCAGGTATGGATTGCTCCTGACCTGAAGGATAGACCCATAAACGTTCGCCAAATTGCATAGGCTGGAAGTGCTCCATCCATGCTCTCTCCCAGGTTTGATCTTGCAGAATTTCAGCATGCCAGTCCTGTAGGGCATGCTCGGCAAATTGCTGGAAAAGCAGAGTCTTGATGATCTCAGGCGTTGCATCAAGTTCATACAAGGCGATGGTTTTGGTTCGCCCCCAGATTTTAGTTTCGCCTATATTCGGCTCATAAACGGGTTCGGCATCAGCGTTCATAAATGTGACTGAGACCGCGCCCAGTTCGCTAAGAAAATCAGAGATATCAGCTGCAGTGTTTGCGTCACTGATCACAGAAATTTGATGCCAGGCCATAATAAAGTGATTAGGGTAGGGCGGACTTCAGTCCGCTAACATGGAAAGAAAATTCATATATTAAGTAGTTGTTAACTGACTATTTTCACCATGAAGCGCATGAAGTTAATGAAGAAGGATGAATAAAGCAATGCAGTAAATGTTGTCTTTCAAGTTCTTCATGCCCTTCATGGTGATAATTAAAGGGTATATAGAATGCTGAACTAAATAGGCGGATTAAAGTCCGCCATACAGTCCATCCAACAGCCTTACTTAGTTCATACCCAGTTTCTTTTCCAGGTAATGGATATTCTGACTGCCAGCTGCAAAAGCACTGTCGGCCATAATGTCCTGTTGTAATGGGATATTGGTTTTAATACCATCGATCACCATTTCGCTTAGTGCCGTACGCATACGCGCTATAGCGCTGGCTCTATCATCACCGTGAGCTATCAGTTTACCAATCATGGAATCATAATAAGGGGGTACTTTATAGCCGTTGTATATATGCGTTTCACAGCGAATTCCAGGGCCCCCAGGCATATGGAATAGATCAATAGTTCCTGGGCACGGCATAAAGGTAACCGGGTCTTCTGCATTTAGGCGACACTCAATCGCATGACCCCGTAAAACCACATCATCCTGAGTAAACGAAAGTGGCTCACCTGCGGCTATACGCAATTGTTCTTTGACGATATCAATTCCGGTAACCATTTCAGTCACAGGATGCTCAACCTGTACGCGGGTATTCATTTCGATAAAGAAAAACTCGCCTTTCTCAAATAAAAATTCAAATGTCCCCGCACCTAAATAACCGATGTCTCTACAGGCTTGCGCACAGCGCTCACCAATAAATTTACGTTGCTCTTCGGTAATGCCTGGTGCCGGGGCTTCTTCGACAACTTTTTGGTGGCGACGCTGCATAGAGCAGTCGCGCTCGCCAAGGTGAACCGCATTACCATGTGAATCAGCAAGAATCTGAATTTCAATATGGCGAGGGTCTTCCAGGAATTTTTCCATATAGACGGTAGAGTTGCCAAAAAATGAACCAGCTTCTGATTTGGTTAAGGCAATCGAGCTGATTAAGGCACCTTCGGTATGTACTGTGCGCATTCCACGCCCACCGCCACCGCCAGCCGCTTTAATGATAATCGGGTAACCGATTTCTTCTGCCATTTTTAGGTTAGTGGCGTTGTCGTCTCCTAACGGCTCGCCATTGCCGGGAACACAAGGTATACCGGATGCGATCATCGCTTTTTTAGCTTCGATCTTATCGCCCATAATGCGAATGGTATCTGCCTCAGGACCAACAAAAACAAAGCCGCTTTGCTTAACTTTTTCTGAAAACTCCGCGCTTTCGGCTAAAAAACCATAGCCTGGATGAATGGCTTCGGCATCGGTAACTTCAGCAGCGCTGATAATTGCAGGGATATTTAAGTAGCTGTCTGCCGAGGCTGCAGGGCCAATGCAAATGGCTTCATCGGCCAGGCGTACATGCTTTAAATCACGGTCGGCGCTGGAATAAACCGCCACCGTTTTAACGCCTAATTCACGACAGGCGCGCAAAATACGTAGCGCAATTTCACCGCGATTGGCAATAACAAGTTTATCGAACATAGTATGACCCCATTATTATTCTATGATGAAAAGTGCTTGATCATACTCAACGGGTTGTGCATTCTCGATTAGGATTTGCTTGATCACGCCAGTTTTATCAGCTTCAATCTGGTTAAGGATTTTCATTGCTTCGATAATGCAAAGCGTATCACCTTCTTTAATCGATTGTCCGACTTCTACAAAGGGAGCCGAGCCAGGTGATGCCGAGCGATAGAATGTACCGACCATAGGCGACTTAACCGCATGCCCTGATGGCTCGCTAGCTGCGGGCTCACTTGCCGCTGCTGCTGGTGCCGCGATCGCAGCAGGTGCGGCAGCAATGGCAACCGGAGCAGCTGGGGCGACTGCTGATGAGTAGCGGTTAATACGTACCGACTCTTCGCCTTCGGTAATTTCGATTTCAGCGATGTCGGATTCTTCAATAATTTCGATTAGTTTTTTTATTTTTCTAATATCCACGATTTATTTTCTCTCGAGTAGTGTCTGATGTGCAGCCTGTAGGGCCAGTTCGTATCCATTTGCTCCAAGCCCACAGATAACCCCTTCTGCAATATCAGAGAAGTAGGAGTGCTTACGAAACGGCTCCCGGGCGTGAACATTGGATAAATGGACTTCTATAAAAGGAATTTTTGTTGCTAATAAAGCATCACGAATCGCGACGCTGGTATGCGTAAATGCAGCAGGATTGATAATAATAAAATCCACCTGATCGGCAAAAGCCTGGTGAATCAATTCAACAATCTCATGCTCGGCATTATCTTGGTGAAAACTTAAGCTATGTCCTGCTTTGCTAGCGAAGGATTCAACGCTCGCTTGAATGTCAGCCAGGGTTTTATTGCCATACTGATCCGGCTCCCGAACACCGAGTAGGTTGAGGTTTGGACCATTGAGAACTGTAATTTTAGCCATTCTGTACGTTGTTTTTTATTATTTTACGTAAAGTTTCACCAATTTTCCCTAATTTGCAGGGTTTTGTCCAGATATATGTTTTTTAGCAACAGTTCACGACAAAACTACGGTTTTTTTACTACTTAATCGTGTGATGATTTAGGGCGTAGCGCTTAATAATGGCTTAATCAGCTCGCGTAAACGCTGTCCGGATAACTCGCCCTGCTGATAATAAATAATTTCGTAACTACTCAGCGTACGCTTAAAATCAGGGAAACGGAGCCTAACCCATCTTCGTCACTTTCATCTTTCTAAGCCATTGATTCATCGGTTTAAGCGATTTTTTGTCGAAAAATTCTCTTTAAAATCAATGGTGTTTTTTTTGAAAGTTTTGTAGTGCCATTTATATTATTTTTGTCGATAAATTCATTGACTTTTGTCAAAAAAATCATCATTATTTGAGTGTAATTTACATGCGACAAAAATACTCTAAAAAATCCAACGTTTTATACAAAAACACAAAATCTGTAGTGCCAACTGGCTACTTTTTAAAATTTCAACCAATTGATTTATAACAACTACATCATCAATAGTGACGAAGATGGGCTAAGCGGAGTGATGATTTTTAGTCTCTGGTAGGCGACAGGGCAATTCGCTGATCCGAAGTGCGCTAGTAGCGCGCGAGGGAGGCAAGAATTGCATTCCGAATAGCCGTCCAGCCATTTGAGGTAGACTTAACTGAGCAGGGTTTTGTGCGTAGTTGAGTAGTTGAGACGGAAGCAGGGCGACTAGGGCATCTCCCATTCGCTGCGTAGGCGAATGAATGTTGGTGACAGGAGTCCCAGAATGTTGTGAGGTAGCATGGCGCGCCTGAATAATTAAAAAAGTTCTTGACAGGGTTTTAGTCTGGTTTTTGTGATTTTTAGTAAACTGCCCAACAGTCGATTAATCCACGCTTTATTGCTTCTATCGCTATAGTCATCACAAAATGTCCCCTTAAACATCTACGACCTCGAAGGACTTTTTTATTCGCCTTACAATCGCTTAAAACAAGGAAAATTCGGGATTTAAAACCCATGAGATAATAAGCCTGTCCTTAAAGCAATACAGGTTACCTTTTGAAAATAGACTTCATCGATGTTGATTCCGCAATCAGTCATGCCAAACAGTTACTTGAAACTGAGCGTGATATATCGCCTGCGCTAAAATCAGCACTGGAAGTGATTCTATTATTAGTCACGGTATTACTCAATCGAGTGACACTGAACAGCAAAAATAGCAGTAAACCACCTGCAAGTGATCCCAACCGTAAAAAAGGGAATCGAAAAAAATCAGATAAGCCTTCTGGCGGACAAAAATCGCATGTCGGCACGACACTTCAAAAAATAGATGACTCGGATGAAATCGAGATCATTACCATTGATCGCCGTACCTTGCCAAAAGGGCGATACACGGCAGATGGCTTTGAAACACGCCAGGTATTCGATATTGATATCTCAAGGGTAGTGACAGAATACCAGGCGCAACGGTTGATAAATGGAAAAGGTCAGTGTTTTATCGCTCCTTTTCCAGATGAGGTTACTAAGGCTGCGCAATATGGTAATGGGATAAAAGCCCATGTGGTTTATCTTTCGCAATATCAGTTATTGCCCTACAACCGAATACAGGAGTATTTCGCTGATCAATTAGGTATGCCGATTAGTGAAGGCTCTATCTATAATTTCAATGAACTGGCCTATGAGAAGTTGGCTGGGTTTGAAACTATCAGTAAAGAACACTTAGTCGAATCAGCGTGCATTCATGCGGATGAAACAGGCATTAATATTAATGGTAAGCGCCATTGGCTACATGGGCCTCCAATGTTCAGTGGACACACTTCTTTCCCCATGCCAAACGTGGCACAGAGGCAATGAATGACATTGGTATTTTACCCCATTTTCATGGGATTTTATGTCATGATCATTGGAAGCCCTACTATAAATATGATTGTACTCATTCGCTTTGTAATGCACATCATTTGAGGGAATTAACGCGCGCCTGGGAGCAGGATAAACAGGAGTGGGCGCTTGAAATGAAACGACTACTTGAAAAAATGAATGATGCCGTCAATGAAGCAGGTGGCATGCTACTACATAAAGAAGCAGAAAAATGGAAGGTACAATACAGAGAATTACTTGGCAAAGCGGAGATCGAATGCCCACCACCCGATAAGCCTAAAGAAGTAAAACGGGAGCGAATAAAACGCAGTAAAGCTAGAAACTTACTGGAAAGGCTGATTAATTATGAAGAGGATGTCTTGCGCTTCATGACAAATACCTGGGTGCCATTTACCAATAATGCCGCAGAAAATTCGATTCGGATGACCAAGGTTCAACAGAAAATATCCGGCTGCTTTCGTAGTACCAAGGGTGCAGAGATATTTTGTCGTGTCAGAGGGTATTTATCAACGTGCCGTAAACAAGGTCTAAGTGCAACTCAGGCAATGACCTTGGTCTTTGAGGGAAAGTTACCTGAATTTTCTTTATAATTTCATTGAACTACTCAGCTTCGCTGAGTAGTTACATAATTTCTTGCTGCTGATTTACGATGGCGGTAAAAGGGATGGCGCTCATTGTGTTACCTAATCTTTGCGATAGTTTACCGCCTTCAGTCGTAGCAATTAGAATAGGGTAATTGATATTGATAAAACTTATATAGTCATTAACTAGCTCGGGCTCATCAATTGCTATGCCGATAAATTGCACATTCTGATCAGCATACTCAGCTTGTATCTGGATAAATTCGGGGATTTCCTGCAGGCAGGGAGGGCACCAGGTCGCCCAGAGATTTATCACTATTATCTTTCCCTGCCACTCTGAAATTGAGTGGACAACACCTGCAGTATCAGGCAGAGAAAATTCGGGTAAGGGAATAGCGTGCTGTGGCTGCTGGTTAAATTGCTGGGCAAACAGTGTGCTAATCAGCAGTAGGGAAAAAAACAGTAATGCAATAAATTGTTTAGGCATAAGCATTATTATGTGCAAATTTTTAGGGCGGACTTAAAACCAGTATTAAAGTTCTGACAAATGCTGCAAAAAGGTTTCTGCATCCTGGTAGCCGATGACGCGTGCAGCAGATTGCTCCTGCTGATCGAGGTTAAAAAACAATATCGCAGGGGGGCCTATTAAGTTAAAGGCTTTCAGTAGCGCTTTATCCTGATCATTATTTGCCGTGACATCAGCCTGTAACAAAACAAAGCGCGATAGCGCCTGTCTTACTTTAGGTTTGCTTAAAGTATAGGCCTCCATTTCTTTGCAGCTAATACACCAGTCGGCATAAAAATCCAGCATCACTAATTTTCCCTGTGAGCTTGCAGCTTGAAGTTGTTGATTGAGTTCTGCCAGAGATGCTACGCGCTTATATACCAAAGGTGGCTGCTGTTGCTGGCTGGATACGCTGTGTGCGAGACCCTTTAAGGGTTGTAAGGGGTTGTTACTGCCGGCGCTAAGGCCAATGAGAATAAGTAAACCATAGGTAAATAAGATAACGCCAAAGCCCTTCCATAACTTATGCCAGCCGCTATCGACTTCAGGCAAGGGGTCTAATACGCGCAGGTAAATAGCCGGAATAATGCACAGCATCGCCCAGAATAACATGGTGATTTCAGCGGCAAGAACGCGTTCGAGCATCCATACTGCGACCGCCAGCATAATAACCCCAAACACAGTTTTACTGGCATTAAGCCAGTGTCCGGCTTTTGGTAATAAACTTCCGGCTGATGCACCAATAATTAATAGTGGAATGCCCATGCCAAAGCCCATAACAAATAAAGCAGAGCCGCCTAAGATTACGTCTCCCGTCTGGCCAATATACATCAGTGCTGCCGCAAGAGGTGCAGCCACGCAAGGGCCGACTATCAGAGAAGAAAAAACCCCCATTAACGCGGCACCAATAAAAGAGCCATCCCGGTGCTTGTCACTGGCATTGTGCAGGCGCGACTGTATAGATTTTGGCAGTTCCAGGTTAAAAAAGCCAAACATGGAAAATGATAAAACAACAAAGATGCCACTAAACAAGTAAATGATCCAGGGAGCTTGAAAAGTTGCCTGCAGATTACTGCCAAATAAAGCGGCAAGTACGCCAAAAACGGTATAGGTAGCTGCAGAAGCCAGCACGAAACTTAGCGATAGAAAAAATGCTTTGCGATGAGTGATGTCTTTGCCCTGACCGACAATAATCCCGGATAAAATGGGGATCATGGGAAATACGCAAGGGGTAAAGGCTAATAATAAGCCAAAACCCAAAAAGCTTAGTAAGGTCAGTAAGAAAGAGTCCTGCTGTAAAGAGGCTACGATAAGGTCTTGTTCAGACGCTGCTTTTTCAATTACATCAGGGGAGCCGGAGATAGCTGCAGCTGAAATAGCAGGTAACAATATATTTACCGTTTTCTGCATCGGGGGGTAACAAACGCCACGCTCCGCACAACCTTGAAACTTGGCTGTCAGGGTTATTTCATGTTCAGCGGTATTGGTACGCGCTAAAGGCACATCAAAGACGAGGTCGCCATATAATAGCTCAACATCACCAAAAGCTTCATCGTATTTTTCCTTGCCGTGAGGAATATTATAAGCAAGGATGTCAGTGTCGGTGGTTGAACCTTTGGGTAACTGCAACTCAAATTTTTCCCGATACAGATAATAGCCATCAGCTATATGCCATTGTAATGTCAGTGTCTGGCCATCTTTTGCTGTGGCAAAGAATTGAAAGGCATCATCGGCGGGTAGTAATTGACTGGAAAATAGTGACAATCCCGAGCCTAGTGCTTTAGTTAACTGGTCTAAGGGGTTAAAAGACCCGCTGAATTTTGCAGAGGTCGTTTGCGCGGGTAAGTCAATATTTAGAACGACTCGCTGTGGAGGGTAGCAAAGCCCTAGGTCTGCACAGCCCTGATATTTGATCGATAGAGAAAATGGCAGAGCGGTTGTCGGGCGCTGAAGTATTAATAGGTTTTCTGTCGTATGCCGATAGATCTGCATATCACCAAAGTTTGGGTCGTGCTTTACTTTTCCGGCAGGTAAATCAGCTTGTTCAATACTGACTGCGTCTGTTTTTGAGCTAAAAGAAATTTTCTTGCGATATAAATAATAGCCATCAGCAATCTGCCAGGATACCTTAACATTGCCACTTTCTGTGGCAGTTGCGGAGACCTTAAATGCCAGCTCTGGCGGTAATAATTGATCTGGGTTTATGGCATAAACCCACTGGCTAACAAGAATAAAAAAGCAGGAAAAAGTAAATTTTAAATAGTGCATGGGGTTATAAATATGTGTAGTCAGTAGCTTATTCGATAGAGGTAATATTTTGATATATCGTTATCGCTACTACGCTGATACATTGCTCGGTATCTATCTGCATAGATGTGGTAGGAGCAAATGTATTTGTTATAAATGCTCGCTGGCCAGGAGAATCGAGCTTGAATTTACGCACGATATTAACACAGCACTTCAGTACAGCGCCTACTAAATGTAATTAACAACTTTCACATTAAGCGGTTAGATTTATCAAAGCTAATAATTAGTTAAATTTAATGGATTGCAGCACCTACACAAGTTTGTTTTCAATGATTTGTGTAGAGGTGTTAAACAAATAGCGTTAGTCGGGTTTAATAGTAGGTCGTAAAGTATAATTTGATTTTTTTAAAAAAGCCCTTATTGTAGATAGATCTGAAGTTTCCCAATAACTGAAGTTTCCCAATAATTATTTATGGTAAAATTGAAACTATGCTACAACTATATGAAAAAGATAGTCTTTTCATTCGTTTCAAATGCTATTGCCTAAGGGGAATTAAGTAGGGGTTTGCTATAACTCGATGTTCAAGTTTTTTAACTGATTGATTTTATTTATAATTTTACTGACAAAGAAAGCATCAACATCATTGTAAATCAATCACTTATAAAACAAAGCCGGAAAAATTTACTTTTCTTAGCCCAGTTATAGCTGAAAACTTGAACATCGAGTATAAACATGGCAAAACCACCTAAAATAAACCTCGATACACCAGCATTGTGTATTTCAGCTACTCAATAATTGGGAAACTTCAGTAGATAGATTATTGCACGATCGTAAGTTAGCTTTTAGTCACTGGACAAACAAGAGGTCACATCATGAACCCAGTACAACTCGTCTTTTTAGTCTTTTTAATTGTCCCGTTTATAGAAATTTATCTGCTCTTGCAAATAGGCGGTATTGTCGGGGTGTTTCCTACCATTTTGCTAGTAGTTAGTACTGCAATCATAGGTGCAAGTCTGTTAAGGCATCAGGGCCTGGCAACCCTGCTGCGGTTTCAGGGAAATTTACAGCGTGGAGAAATCCCCGCTTATGAAATGGTTGAAGGCCCAATATTGCTGGTAGGTGGCGCCTTATTATTAACCCCGGGGTTTTTTACCGATGTGATTGGCTTTGCCTGCTTAATTCCAGCTGCGCGTAGAAAAATTGCACAATACCTTATTGAAAAGCACTTAATACAAGCTGGCGTGGTTCCGGGGCAACAAAGACCTAAAGCCGAACCAGGTGTTATAGAAGGCGAGTATATAAAGAGAGGATGATGTTAAACTGAAGTTTCTTAGAAATTCATCAAGCAACCATTCGCAATAAAACGGCTACCACCGAATTTACAGGGGAGCTGCTGTATTTGGGGCAAACCCTTTCAAAATCCGGATCCAAAGCCGCTTCGGCAATGGTGCGGCGGATATCTGAAAAGGCGAAACTGGCTCGCCCCTTCACTTTGTGCCGACGTTCCGGATTGGTTTTTAAACGAACCGCGTAAATCCACGTCAGCGTTGTTGCCATCATACAGAAGTTCAAATGGTTGGTCACTGCCTGCGCATTTCGACACTGACTTTTATGGCTCCCTATGTCTTGCTTGAGCTCTTTGAGCCCGGATTCGATTTTCCATCGCGCACCATAATACTCAATAATCTGTGTGACGGATAAACTTAGATCGGTCGTAAACAAAGCAATCCACTGTGTGCGACGAAACACCCAGGCAACCTGAACGGGTCGTTTCAATGTTTTCAGCATGACAACGCGACTATAAGCCCTGACTTCACGCTGTTTTCCATAGAGATTCACGGTATACGATCGGGCCTTTTGTTGTACTGTTTTTGCCATGTCTGTGGCTGACCCCAGACGCTGCCCGTACTTTTTATTCCGCCCCCTCTGCTTGGGTTTTCTTTTTTCTGGACGATCGTACAGTACATTATTGCACCTTAACCTAGAGAGAATATTAAACCGGCTTCCGATAGCTTTGTAAACAGGCTTCCATAGGCCATTGTTACCAAACCAGCTATCAGTGACTGTCAATATCGGAGCGGTGGAAAAATGTTCTGCAATTGCAATTGCAATCAGCATTTGAGCCGCCTGAGCCATCTTGGTCTGGAAAGGAACGACATCACCTCTTATCGTGGCGGTTTCTTTTTTTGCCTGAATTGTTTTTAAGGGCAGATAAAATCGGAAATCTAAAAATAAGCACGCCCAGCGACCTTTGACCTGTTTCAGCAACCCTACCGATACAATATTTTATGCCCATGGATATTTGCTTTGATTCGGCCGCGTGGTCAAAAATGGCTTCACAGCCGAAGATATTTTTGCCTACTTTAGTGATAATGGAGTCATCCAGTGCAACCAATATGCGCCCATCTGTTTCAGGAGACGGAATCAGCTCCCAGATAGTTTTCCACAGCCCAGCCCACGGCAAAGTTGAAGAAGCCATGAAAGTGTAAAAGCGCTTATTCTTGATCTCAAACCCAAACAACGTATCAAGGCAACGCCAAAGATTAGAGGTCATTGATGACGTAAAAGGAACGATAATGGACAGGATCGTGTAAACGAACAGAGAGGCTCGTTCGCGGCCTAAAGTGGTTTCGGAAAAATGATCTTGAAGCGGGAGTAAAATATCGCGTAAAATGAACATGAATGAGGTCGTTTTATTTGTATAATCAATGTGTTATAAACTCTCGTTATACAGTAAAACTAGGCCTCATTTACGATTAACCTGTTGTTTTTAAAAGGAATTCAAGGCTTTTAGTCAACGGAATGCCATTAATATTAGTAATATCTAATATTTCAGAAAAATAAGCATTAGCTGATATTCTTATGCTTTAAAAACTAGGAAACTTCAGATATCCCAGTATACCTCCCAGTAATCTTGAGTTTTTACCCAGGGACGGACAATAAAGTCCACCGAGGATTCTCCCAGGGTATGTATCTTGATGACAGGTTCCGGTTTTTTTAGGATCAGATCATGTTGATCCAAAATATCTCGTAAAACCCTTTCTGCTTCGCTGATGCTATCGCCATAACCTATACCAAATACAAAATCTATGCGGCGCACTTTTTCTGCCGTCACATTGGTGATAATATCACCCCAAATTTTACTATTGGGGACAATCAGACGTTGATTATCAATGGTTAAAATAGTGGTCGAAACCAGGTTCATTTGTTTTACCTCCTGAATTCAAGTCATAAGTACATAACCCAATAAATTTTTCATATCTATCCCAGTCAGCTCTTCAAATACCTCATAAGGTGTTTTGTAATTGAGACACTTTTTAGGGCGACTATTTAGCTTATCAACGGCTATAAAAACCTCTTTTATCGTAACATCAATCAACTCCATTACTTTAGGGAAATACTGTCTTAATAAGCCATTAGCATTCTCATTTTGCCCTCTTTCCCAAGAGCTGTATGGAGTCGAAAAATACGTATCACAACCTAGTGCTTCTGCTATTTTTTCATGCAGGGTAAACTCTTTCCCGTTATCAAAAGTAATTGTTTTAACAAAGCTTTTTATAGGATCAAGCATTAAAATAGTTGCGTCTAATACATATTGAGCCTTTTTCCCCGCTAAAGGGAAGGCCAACCGTAATTTAGAGACTCGCTCATCCAACGTTACAATCGCCCCTTTGTGATTTTTCCCAATGATTGTATCTGCCTCCCAACCACCTATACGCTTACGGTTGTTGACCTCTTCAGGACGCTCATCTATATCGACTCTATTAGGGATTCCTGTCCTATTATGGGCTGACCCATACCGCTTGCGATAGGTTTTGTTCTGATGCCGAAGATGCTTGTATAGTTCACCCCCTGCCTTTTTGTCCGCCAGAATATGCTGGTAGATTGTTTCATGATGAAGACTAATTATACCTTCTTGTTTTAACCGCCCTGCAATCTGCTCAGGACTCCAGTCATCCTCAATGCGAACATTAACAATGCCTTTTATTTCATCCGTTAATTTAACCTCTTTAGGCTTGTTTTTGTGTCGTTCTTGGGCAAAATCTTCTGCTTGTTTATGCCTGTAGCCTCTTTGACCTGTATTGCGTTTAATCTCGCGTGAAATATTGCTTTGGCTTCGTTCTAAGGCTTCTGCTATTTTATTCTGTGAAGTTCCCTTTTTTAATTCAATTTCTATATAATATCTTTCGGTAGTGGGTTAAATCTGTGTTTTTGCATGAATATCCCTGCCAAATTCCACCTTATTTATTAACAGACCAATCACAATATCATGCATTTTCTCTAACTTAGAGAAGCAGATTGTTCGACGAGTTAATCGTTTTATCCATGCTCTAAAATTCAAGTTTTTACGTTCAATTTTTTGGGTGTTTTTCTTACCTATTTCATGTTTCTCAGCATCGAGATGACGTTCATAAGCGCCCCAGTCATCGGTGTAATAACGACTGATATTTAAAGGCAAAAGTAACGCTTTTAATTCTTTGAAAACAATGTCCTTACGCTTGCCAAAAACATAAGCGAGTACCGTGTTGGTTTTATGATCAACAGCATGCCATAGCCAGCGTTGATTGCTTTTATTTCCTACAAAAGACCACTGTTCATCCATTTCGGCTTCATCACAGCAGACCTGTTCTAGTCTGACTTCCAATGGTTTCCCTTGATCAAAGGTCTGAAAAAGAGGGTTCACTTGAACAAGACTGTTTTCTTTGTTTTTTAAAGTACGAGTCACCGTATTTTTATTGATTTTAAGAACCCTAGCCGTGTCTCGAGTGCCACTACTATTGATAGCCATTTCGACAACGTGTTCTTTGGTTCCAAATTCACATGCTTTATAACAATATTCCAACATGAAGGTGTTGGTTGAGCAAGCTGTGGTCTGGCAACGATATCGCTGCACACCACGATCGCTACTACCTGATTTCATCAGGTTGGAATTAGTACAGTTAGGGCAGGTGATTTCTTGATAATATTTCATGAGGGAATTATGCAATAAATCACTTTCTTATTCTATTGCTCTCATGCTAAACACAGGTTTAACCCACTACCATATCTTTCTTCAGGACATAGGTGTGTATAGCTCATTTGTAGCCTCTGTAAATTGTTTGGTAGCTGTTTACTTTACACCCGCTGAAAATCATGGAAACGGAGCTTAGCGAAGTGGTGATTTTTAGTCCCTGATAGGCGACAGGGCAATTCGCTGATTCGACGTGTGCTAGCAGCACGCGAGAGGAGCAAGAATTGCATTCCGAATAGCCGTCCAGCCAGTGAGGTAGTAATGACGAAGCGGCTTTTGTGCGTAGTCGTTGCGGACGCAGGGCGTTCAGGGCATCTCCCATCCGCTGCGTAGGTGAACGAATTATGGCGACAGGAGTCCCGGAATTTCGTGAGGTAGCATGGCGCGCCTGTATCAGGTTTTTAAGAATAGTCACTTCTGACTTAATAGTCTGTTCCTGAGCAGTAGTCAGTGGTTGGAGTTGTTTTAGTAAATGTCGGGATTCAGCGCTATTTTTATCTAGCTTTTGCTGAATTTTGACTAAGCGCCCAAGGTCTGCACGGATTTCCTTTTCAATATTGATAATCAGTGTGATAAATAATAGGCGATCAAAAGTAGGAATTTCAGCAGCCAAGTCTTTTAGTTCAGCAGAGCGTAAGGTAAGTGTATTAATATTATTTAAAAGCGCTACACTTTCTGCCTGAGGTGATTGTTGTTTATTTGAATTTGTTGGGTTTGCAGTTTCAGCAAGTGACGAAAGACTAATTATGCCATCAGTGTTCCCATTGAAAGAAGAAGTACCTAAACAAAGCAGCCTATAACCTACCTGAAGGTAGCACCACTCGAATATTTCCATCTTTTTGATTTTAATCACTTATAACAGCAAATAGACACTCTGTAGGCACCGTAAAAAAACAACAAATAATTTCAAATAAAGCTTGCAATTGCCGAAAAAAATTTTCTAAAAATTTCCGTTTTAATCACTTCATAAACGGATATCACCCATGCTTAAAGACCTACCACTCTCTGAACATATTCACCAACACTGCAATGAAAGTATGGAACGTGCCCTGTTAGCAGAGCATCATCCTTTGTGGGCTCGTTCATGCCCAGAGTTGAAGGATATCGACTTTATTCGCCTTGGGTTATTACGCTGTATCAGTGTAGTCGATAGTGGTCGCCATTTCCTCCAAACCAGTGAACAGATTTATGGCCAGCTGCTTCCCCACTCAACGTATTTTAAATCACTGAAGTCGCATAGACGAACAAGTATGCTTGAGGCATTTGAACAGCAGAGCTATCATCTTCACGCTGAAACACTGCTATCGCAAGGCATTGATTATCTTAAAGAATTCCCGGAACTTGACGAGTACACCATAGAAGCAGCGGATGGACATTTTATTGATCATGCCTGCCATACTGAAAAAAACAGCAAGGGGAAAGTTTATGCGGCCGGGGGGATTTACGCGTTGAATCTCAGAAGTGGGTTGCTCAGATTTCTTTGTCTGTTGACAAACGGAACTCAGAGACATCAAGAAATACCTGTGTTACGAGATCATATTGAAAAGCAAAACAAGGGAAATAACAGCTCTCAGAAACATCTCTATGTCTACGATAAAGCCGTCACCGACTTTGTCTGGTGGGATCGGCAGAAACGACATGCTAATTACATGATTTCAATGCTAAAAGAAAATTCAATTGCGACTCTGGTTGAGTCTATCCCTTTTGACTCCCGCCATGAGATCAATACAGGGGTTGAAGCATACAGTGTGTACGAAAACAAGGGCATCAAATTTAACGTGGTGGATTACCGTGATCCAGAAACCGGAAAACTTCACCGGTTTGTGACAACCTTGCCAATGACTATTAACCCTGGAACCATTGCCATGCTGTATTTCAAGCGATGGACGATTGAAAAGACATTCAATAACACTAGAACTCGATGTTCAAGTTTTTCCATCCCATTGCCATCAAACTCTTACCTTCACCCAGCAGAACAATACTTTAATGATGCTGTTGGCCCTAAGCGCCCTAAATCTCTGCCAATCATATGTTTTCCTGATGGCATCAGTTGAAACACATCCTTCGCTGAAAATCATGGAAACGGAGCTTAGCGAAGTGGTGATTTTTAGCCCCTGATAGGCGACAGGGCAATTCGCTGATTCGACGTGTGCTAGCAGCACGCGAGAGGAGCAAGAATTGCATTCCGAATAGCCGTCCAGCCAGTGAGGTAGTAATGACGAAGCGGCTTTTGTGCGTAGTCGTTGCGGACGCAGGGCGTTCAGGGCATCTCCCATCCGCTGCGTAGGTGAACGAATTATGGCGACAGGAGTCCCAGAATTTCGTGAGGTAGCATGGCGCGCCTGTATTAATTCACCTAACTCTTTCAGCTTATCACCAGGATCTGGAAACTCTAGCAATGACGTGATGAACTCAAGCAGTACATCCATTTGAGACTTGCGCTGTAAGCTTCCTACGGTATACGCAGGTAGTTTGCTTTCAATGCGGGCTATTTGCTCTGGGTGAAGGAGAAGGCAATGGTCAAACAAAAGACTCAGAATCAGGCCACGGCTTGACCCCTCTTCATCCGCTGAAAATCAGGGAAACGGAGCCTAAGCGAAGTGATGATTTTTAGTCCGCGATAGCCGTAGGGCCGTTATTTTGTCGGAGTCTGAGCGTTAGCGAAGGTGGAGACAAAATAAAAGGCCATCCGACACGGCGTCAAGTCATTTGGAGCCTATGTTCCGACCCCTTGTTGGGTCGGGACGAGGTGACGAGGACGAATCGGGGCCGCCGGAGGCATAAGTGGTCGCGTTAAGTTTTTGCTGCTTGCTTGGGCTGGGATGCCCAAAACAAGCTTTCGCAAAAATAGCGACTCCCCGATAATTGTTTGGCCTCACGCCCCCATCCTTCATAAAGCTTCCAGTCCTCAAAGAAAACCTCAATCAGCCATCTCAACGTATAGGCTTGAATAATATCTTGTGTGCGCCAAGTCAGGTCTGTCGCCACTAAATAGCGATAGTCGTTTTCACCGTCATATTTTAAGGCAATGACAAAGCGTTTTTTACTGTGAGAACTCACCTTTAATCGTGCACTGCTGACAGTCACTTTAATCTCTTTTCCGCCACGTACACGTATTATCTGATCAATGCCTTTGTTAATCGAATTAAAGTAGCTCTCGACTGACCTTATTCTACCTCTATATTCAATATTTTGGTTTTTACGTAATTGGCTAATCACCTGCGAGCCTCCAGATTCTTTAGCGGCTTCGTCCATAAAGGCTTTTTCACCATACAGCGCATCAGCCAGTAAGCCTTTAATTTTAATCAGGCTATGCGCAACTTTAAACTCTTTTAAATAAGCCTAATGCAATCTCTGTTTTGGTCGGGTAGGCACTGTCACGTTCAGGCTTAATAGGCCGATCTTTTTTTGCTATACCGCTCTTTTTCAACCGTTTATCTTCTTTATCCCACTGCTTTAAGGCTGGATCCGGCATATAAAAGAAAAAACCGACAGGCACTGTAATGGATGAGGTAACTAGCAGCAATAATACTATCGTTTGTCCATTAACATACCCGCCGGAGCCTTTGTGTTTCTGCTTGTAAACCTTATAAATACGTTTTGTAGACTTAGATCGTGCTCGGTCTGATTCATCAAAGGCCAACACACCTTCAGTAATGCCATAACGTTTTAAAATTAAGACCACACTCACCCGTAGCAACCAGTCCCAGGGTATACTTGCTTTACGAAACACCCAGGATAATGCGGCTACTTTGCAATCTCCAAGGCTTGCTCGCTCAAACTTAGCCCAGCAAACAGAGTTCATTAGCAGTATGCCCGTTAAACAAGTGCCCAACCAAGCGGCTTGAATCCGTGTCAAAGCGGCTCCGGGTTTTAGCTGATTGAGCGCATCATTTAAATCGTCAATATAGCTTTGGATAAAGGTGGCAGGGACATTCATTAACATGGGCTTACACCGATAAAATTACAGCAACCTCAGAATACCTGATTCTACCTTCTCAATATCAAAAACTTGAACATCGAGTAAAAGTAATTTCAAGGAAACTAAAGCTTGGTCTTCCAATACCCGCTCACTTGAAAATCAAATGCGCCTGACTGCAATGAGCTATAATTTAATGCGCGTGTTTGAAGAGATTTCAAAAACACAACAGCCAGAATTGATTCATCCATCGGATAAAAAATATAGCGAGGCTCTGGAGATTAGGCAGCAACAGGCTCAAAAACGAGATCGTTTTGTGAATCCATTATTTTTCCAGGCAAGAATATCTCGTATCAGCTCGTATACCATTCGGGCAGTTCAGAACGCAATAATAACAGGAATGTCTTTACAGTGCTTTATGAGCTCTCTTGTGGCGAGGTTAGTTTCACGGCCTCAATTGATAGGGGAACACTGATGAGTTATGCTGAAAGTTAAGGCTAATAGTAGCGACACAAAATTAGTATTAATTAATTTCATAAAAGTATGCAATCAAAAGGAAATGGGGGGTTCATCATAATGGTATCGTAACAATGCAACAAGAAACTTTGTCGGTCAGGCAGTTATCAATATTTAGGTAATGCAATAATCAGCGTTTTTTAACAAATTTGATGGCCGTGCAGACTGAAGTCTGTTTTACAAGGATAGGTTCTGGAAGTTATTTTAGTACGTGTTTACCTCTTCTCCTGAGATAATAAGCAGGAGCGCAATTGCTTTAGCTATTGGTGTTACTAGTGCAGCACTAGAAAAAAGCTAAAGCTTTTATACTCCAGTTTTATCCCACACTTTGAGAATTAGTTAAAATATTTTTCGATGAAATTTAATTTATTGAATAACGACGGTCATGCACGACGAGGGCGTCTAACTTTTGCCCGAGGCGTTGTTGAGACGCCTATCTTTATGCCGGTTGGCACCTATGGTTCGGTAAAGTCGCTGACCCCGCATGAGCTGACGGAGTTAGGCGCACAAATTATCCTCGGCAATACTTTTCATTTAATCCTGAGGCCTACTACCGAAGTGATTAAGGCGCATGGCGATTTGCATGACTTTATGTGTTGGCAAGGGCCTATTCTTACTGATTCAGGAGGATTTCAGGTGTTTAGCCTGGGTGAATTGCGCAAGATCACCGAAGCAGGGGTGACTTTTAAATCCCCTATAGATGGCAGCAAGATTTTTATGGGGCCTGAAGAGTCTATGCAGGCGCAGCGTGATCTGGGGTCGGATATCGTGATGATCTTTGATGAATGTACGCCCTATCCCGCGACAGTGCAGGAGGCGGCTGACTCGATGCGATTATCCTTGCGCTGGGCCGAGCGGAGTAAAAAAGCGCATGGTGATAATGCGTCTGCTTTATTTGGCATAGTTCAGGGGGGTATGTACGAACATTTACGCAATGAATCTATTGCAGGGCTGGTTGATATTGGCTTTGATGGTTATGCAGTTGGTGGGCTTTCTGTGGGTGAGCCCAAGCATGAGATGATGGCGATGCTGGATGTGGTGCATCCGCAACTACCAGTCGATAAGCCGCGATATTTAATGGGCGTGGGCACGCCTGAAGATTTAATTGAGGCGGTCAGGCGAGGCATAGATATGTTTGATTGTGTGATGCCTACACGTAACGCCCGCAATGGGCATATTTTCACGGCGAGCGGGGTGATTAAAATTCGCAATAGCCAATATCAGCTTGATACCCGGCCTATCGATGAGAGCTGTGCCTGTTACACATGTCAGAATTACTCTCGCGCTTATTTACGGCATTTAGATAAGTGTCACGAGATATTGGGAGCACGATTAAATACTATTCATAATCTGCATTATTATTTAAATCTAATGCAGGAGGTGCGTCAGGCTATAGAAAATAAAGTTTTTGATGCATACCTTAAGTCATTTTATCAACTGCGGGGCAAAGTTGTCCCGGGAATGTAAACTGGCGGAAAAATGGCTGAATGAAATCCTTAATGGTGACTGTGCAAAGTATATGTCATAATAGAGGGCTTTTATTTTAACTTATATGATATTGGGGAAGACATGAGTTTTTTTATTTCTGATGCGCTCGCAGAAGCGGCTCCGGCAGCAGCGCAACCTGGTTGGGAAGGGATGATGTTCCCCATAGGGATTCTAGTATTTTTTTACTTTTTATTTTTAAGGCCTCAGCACAAGCGGACTAAAGAGCATAAAAAAATGCTTGAACAGATGCAGGCAGGGGCAGAGGTCGTGACAGGCGGTGGTGTCTTAGGTAAAGTCGTTAGTCTGGATGAAAATTTTGTGCAAGTCGAAGTTGCGACAAATGTTGTTATTCAAGTGCAGCGTCATCAGATTAGCAGCTTAATGCCTAAAGGAACTTATAAGGTTCAAATGAAAAAAACCAAATCTTAAGTCGCAAACAGCGTTTAAGAGCGAACACAATAGGTGAGTGTGTCGCGGGAGTAGGTTGTTTTTAGCTTCCGGGTGCGCTCATTCTTCATTGGTGCAGACAGCGCCAGACATTGATTTATCTTGTTGGACTTATCATGCAAAACCATTTCCCTTTATGGAAAAACCTGTTGATTCTCACCGTTCTGGTTCTGGGAATTGTCTATTCATTGCCAAATCTTTATGGTGATGATCCATCGGTACAAATATCGGCGAGTAATTCTACCGATATTACAGAATTACAGTTAACACGAATTGAAGGTATATTAACCGATGCTGCGATTACAGCGAAAGCGATAGAAGTTGAAGGCAGTAAGGTTTTAGCGCGCTTTAATAATACCGATGAACAAATGCGTGCTGCAGATTTGTGGCGTAATCAGCTAGGTGGGCGATATATCGTTGCCTTAAATTTAGCCCCGGCGACACCTGAATGGCTAAGATCCATAGGTGCGGAGCCTATGTATTTGGGGCTGGATTTACGTGGCGGCGTGCATTTTCTATTAGAAGTCGATATGGTTGCCGCCATAAAACAGGCTGATGAACGTTACAATAACGATATTCGCCAGGCATTGCGTACCGCTAAGATCCGCTATAAGTCGGTAGCCTATGATAACGGTGCAGTGAAAGTTGTGCTACGTAATGAGCAGGACAAATTAGCGGCTATCGAAATGGTTGATGATGAATTTCGCAAGCTGGATATGCGGGTGGATGAAACTCAGCCGATCATCTATTTAAGTATTTCTGAGCATGAAGTAAAAGAAATCAAGAAATTTGCGCTGGCGCAAAATATTACTACCCTGCGTAATCGAGTCAACGAACTGGGTGTGTCTGAGCCGGTGATTCAGCAGCAAGGCGATAACCGCATCGTTGTGCAGTTGCCAGGGGTCCAGGATACCGCACAGGCTAAGGAGATTCTGGGCACAACTGCAACGCTGGAATATCGCAAGGTGGACACCAAACATGATGTGCAGCGTGCTGTTAATGGCCGTGTACCTGTGGGTTCCAGGCTTTATTATGAGCGGGATACTAAAGCGCCGGTGCTATTGAAGCGCCGTGTGATTATAACCGGAGACCAGATCGTTGATGCATCATCTGGCCTGGATCAGAATGGTTCGCCATCGGTGAATATTACGCTGAATGGCATTGGCGCCAAGAAAATGGGTAAGTTTACCAAAGATAATATTGGTCAGCCTATGGCGGTGGTGTTTATTGAACAAAAAACCACCACCAAAATGGTCAATGGTAAAAAGATACGCCATAAAGAAAAAATTGAAGAAGTCATCAGTATCGCAACGGTGCGTGATGCCTTCAGCAAGCGCTTTCAAACCACTGGCTTAGATAGCACGCAGGAAGCACGTAAATTATCGCTATTGTTAAGAGCGGGAGCTTTGGCCGCACCAGTCGATATCGTTGAAGAGCGTACAGTAGGCCCAAGCCTTGGGCAGGATAATATTAATAAAGGTATGTTGTCGGTACTGGTAGGCTTTGTCCTGGTGCTGATTTTTATGGTTGTGTATTATAAGGTTTTTGGCCTTATCGCTAATCTCGCACTGACCTTTAACCTGGTAGTGATCGTTGCCGTGCTATCGATGCTACAGGCAACCTTAACTTTGCCGGGTATTGCCGGAATAGTGCTAACCGTTGGTATGGCGGTTGATGCGAATGTACTGATTTTCGAGCGTATCAAGGAAGAGTTACGCAATAGAAACTCACCGCAGGCCAGTATTTTTCTGGGTTATGAAAAAGCCTTTGCAACAATTTTTGATGCGAATATCACCACGCTTTTAGTCGCGCTGGTGTTATTTGGTTTTGGCACAGGCCCGATTAAAGGCTTCGCGATTACTCTGGCTATCGGTATTTTAACCTCTATGTTTACCGCTATTTTAGGTTCCAGGATGGTCGTTAACTGGATATACGGCTCACGTCAGCATCTTGATAAGCTGTCTATTTAGAAAGGAGATATACGATGATTAAACAAATAGATTTTTTAGGTAAGCGCCGTCTGGCGGCATTTTTTTCCGGTTTTTTATTGCTTGCGGCCATTGTTTCTTTGGCGGCACAGGGCTTACAACTAGGCATTGATTTCACGGGTGGAACGCTGGTCGAAATTGGCTATAGCAAGTCGGTTGATCTTAAAAGCATGCGCGCTGCATTGGATAAGGCAGGCTTTGACGACGCGACAGTGCAGCACTTTGGCTCGACTCAAGAGGTGTTGATTCGCCTAAAGCCGCGCGACGGTTTAAGTAATGCGCAGTTGAGTACCGGAGTAGCAACTGCAGCAAGTGAGGCCATGGCTGAGCAAGGTGATCTACGCCGTGTTGAGTTTGTCGGGCCGCAAGTGGGTGATGAACTAACTGAAGATGGTGGGCTGGCATTACTGTACTCAATGTTTGGTATCCTGATTTATGTTGCCTGGCGCTTTGAGTATAAATTTGCCTTGGGATCGGTTGCAGCTTTGGCACACGATGTCTTGATTACGCTAGGGTTTTTCTCGATATTACAGATGGAATTTGATTTAACTGTTTTAGCGGCTGTTTTGGCGGTGATTGGTTATTCGTTAAACGACACCATTGTTGTGTACGATCGTATTCGGGAGAATTTTAGATTGCTACGTAAAGGTTCGGCTGAAGAGGTGATGAATACCTCGTTGAACCAGACCTTAAGTCGTACCATTATGACCTCGTTGACAACCCTGTTGGTATTAATCGCTTTAGCCGTATTGGGAGGAGAGATCATCCATAATTTTGCAATTGCATTAACTGTGGGTGTAGTAATCGGAACCTATTCATCTATTTTTGTTGCAAGCCCGCTGGTATTGGCGCAGGGAGTCAGCAAAGAAGACTTGATGGAGCCAGAAATTGAAGGCGATGATATCGATGCAATGCCTTAACAGATATTAATGTAGGGCGCGGCTTTAGCCCGCCTGTACATATAAAGGCGGGCTAAAGCCGCGCCCTACAAAGACAAATTTTTTTATTTTAATATTTAATTAACCTTAGGAGTTTTAAAAAAATGGCAGTAGAACGTACTTTTTCTATCGTAAAACCAGATGCAGTTGCTAAAAACCATATTGGTGAGATTTATGGCCGCTTTGAAAGCAATGGTTTACGCATTGTTGCAGCAAAGATGATGCAATTAACGAAAGAAAAAGCTGAAGGCTTTTACGCTGAGCACAGTGAGCGTCCTTTTTTCAATGACCTGGTTGCGTTTATGACATCTGGCCCGGTGATGGTTCAGGTGCTGGAAGGCGAAGGCGCAGTATTAAAAAATCGTGATCTAATGGGCGTAACAAGCCCGGCAGAAGCTGAAGCGGGTACTATCCGTGCAGATTTTGCGACTAGCATAGATGAAAATGCAGTACATGGTTCAGATGCAGTGGAGTCAGCAGCCAGAGAAATTGCATATTTCTTCTCTGATGAGGGACTTTGTGAGCGTATCCGCTAAACAGCAAAAAATAAATCTGCTCAATTTTGACAGAAAAGGCATGCAGGCCTTTTTTGTTGAAATTGGTGAAAAGCCTTTTCGCGCCACGCAGTTGATAAAATGGATTTATCAAGAAGGCGAGTATGATTTTGATCAAATGACGAATTTAAGTAAGCCCTTACGTGCTTACTTAAAAGAGCATTGCTGTATTATTGCGCCAGATATTATCTTTGAGCAGGTTGCCAGCGATGGCACTCGCAAATGGGTAGTGGAAATGGGCGGCGGCAATAAAGTCGAAGCAGTTTATATTCCAGAGGCCAATCGTGCAACGCTATGTGTGTCATCCCAGGTGGGTTGCGCATTAGCCTGCACATTTTGCTCTACAGCACAGCAGGGCTTTAATCGTAACCTTAGTACTGCGGAGATTATTGGCCAGTTGATTGCCGCCAATCAGCGCATGGGCGAGCAGGGACGCGTCACTAATGTCGTAATGATGGGCATGGGTGAGCCCTTATTGAATTTTGATAGTGTGGTGTCGGCGATGAACCTGATGACCGAGGACTTTGCCTTTGGCTTATCCAAGCGTCGGGTAACAATCAGCACTTCGGGCGTAGTTCCGGCTATGCACCGGCTAACAGAAGTGTGCGATGTCAGTATGGCAGTGTCATTACATGCACCTACTGATGCATTGCGCGATATTTTAGTGCCGATTAACCAGAAGTATCAGCTACAGGAACTGATGGCAGCCTGTCAGAAATATATTGCTACATCGCCTAGAGGGTTTATCACCTTTGAATATGTGATGTTAGAGGATGTGAATGATTCCCCGGCAGATGCCCGCGCACTGGTGAAATTGCTGAAAGGTATTCCCTCTAAAATGAACTTAATTCCGTTTAACCCATTTCCTGATACGAAATATACCTGTTCTACGCCGCAGGCAATTGAGCGGTTCAGGGATGTGTTATATAAAGCCGGGATAGTCACTACCGTGCGCAAAACACGGGGTGAAGATATCGATGCCGCTTGTGGGCAGCTAGTCGGTAAAGTTAAAGATAAAAGCAGACGCGCTGAAAAATTACAGCATATGGAGGCGATGCATGAGCATTAATAAGTTTTGGCCATTAATGGTGATCGGCTTATTCACGGCTTGTACGTCTACAGAAGAGCAGGAAAAAATTGTCTATGTTGAGCCTGAGCAAATGGTGCTGAATCGCTCTGCTCAGGATCGTGCGGCAACCTTAACTGAGCTCGGATACGCGTATTATAAATTAGAAAAATATAGCTATGCAGAGGAGTATCTGCTGCGTTCATTAGAACTGGATAAAAATAACGCCACGTCTTATCAGGTTTTTGCCTTGATCGAGCAGCGTGGCAAAAATCCATAAAAAGCACAATATTATTTTGATAAAGCGTTAAAACTGAAGCCTGATGACTTCGATATACTCACCGCCTATGCAGTTTTTTTATATGAAGAGCAGCGCCATAAAGAAGCCGTTATTGAGTTACAGAGAATTGTCAATGCCCCATTCTATAAGCGCAAGTGGGTAGCTTATAGCTATCTGGGTTTATATGATCTGCAAAAAAATCAGCAAAGGGCAGCGGAGATAAAATTTTATAAAGCTTTGCAGATGAACCCCGAATACTCGCTGGCTTTATATGAAACAGCTAAGATCCGCTATGCAAAAGGGGAGATGATGTCTGCCCGGGCTTATATAGAACGCTACTTTAGTGCAGAAGGAAAAACCTTGGCTGGCCTGGAGCTGGCGATTAAAATAGAAACGGCTCTGCAGAGCTATGACCTGGTTGAGGAATACCAGTTGCAGTTAACACGATCCTTTCCTTTTTCTGCAGCGGCAGAAAAAATAAAACATAATTATTAGAGCAGTAAAGATTTATTTATGGCAAAAAATATTCAGGGAATTCGTGGTATGCACGATGTCCTTCCTGAGCAAACCGCACGCTGGCAGTTTGTTGAGCAACATATAAGAGAGGTTTTAGGCGCATACGGGTATCAGGAAATACGCCTGCCGATTGTCGAAAAAACAGAATTGTTCAAGCGCTCGATTGGTGAAGTGACCGATATAGTCGAAAAGGAAATGTACACTTTCGATGATAGAAATGGCGACTCGCTGACTTTACGTCCGGAAGGCACAGCTGGGTGTGTGCGCGCCTGTTTAGAGCATGGCTTATTGCATAATCAGACGCACAGGTTATGGTATTTTGGCCAGATGTTTCGCTATGAACGCCCGCAGAAAGGGCGTTACCGTCAGTTTGTACAACTGGGCGTGGAAACCTACGGCATGGCTGATGCTGATATAGACGCGGAATTAATTTTACTGAGCCGCCGACTATGGCTGCGCCTAGGCATTAATGATAGCGTAGAATTACAGTTGAATTCGCTGGGAACAATTGCCGAGCGAGCAGTTTATCGCGAGCAGTTAGTCGCTTATTTTAATGCGCACCTGGAGCAGCTGGATGAAGATAGCCAGCGTCGCTTACAGAGTAACCCCTTGCGTATTCTGGATACCAAAAACCCGGGTATGCAGGCGCTAGTAGAGGCTGCGCCGAAGCTGATGGAATCTTTAGGCGAGGAGAGCATAGCGCATTTCAAGCGTCTGACAGATACTTTGGATGCACTGGGCATAGCGTATACCATCAACAAGCGTCTGGTTCGAGGCCTTGATTATTATAGTAAAACGGTGTTTGAATGGGTTACGACAGAGCTAGGCGCGCAAGGGACAATATGTGCTGGGGGTCGTTATGATGGGCTTATTGAACAACTGGGTGGCAAGCCAAATTATGCAGTCGGATTCGCTATGGGTATGGAGCGTATACTGGCATTACTGGAAAATCGCGAAGACCTGGATAATAAACAGGCTGTAGATGCGTATATGATCTTAGTGGGTGAGGGTGCGCAAAAAGCAGGCGTGTTGCTGGCTGAGGAAGTTAGGGATTGTTTGCCTGGGCTGAGGCTACAGATGCACTGTGGCAATGCAAGCTTTAAGAGCCAGTTTAAGAAAGCGGATAAAAGTGGCGCTGAGTACGCTTTGATTCTGGCTGAAGATGAAGTGCAAAACTCACAGGTCAGTATTAAATTTTTACGTACTGACCAGCCGCAGTGTACTGTGTCAACGGCTGAGCTGATAGAGATGTTAAAACAATAACCAACTATATTTAGAAAGGTAATAAAGTGGAAATTTACGAAACTGAAGAAGAACAGGTAGCAGCATTAAAAGACTGGTGGAAAGCGAATGGCTCATCCGTCATTACCGGTGTGATTAGTGCAATCATTATAGTGCTGGGCTGGAATTTATGGCAAAGCTATCAGCAGGATAAAATGAATCAGGCGTCTACCTTATATGAGCAAATGCTCAAGGCGGATGCTGCGATGAATCCAGAGTCAGTCGATAAAATTGCCAATAAGCTGAATACCAATTATAACTCGACTGCTTATTCGACTTATGCGCTTTTATTTGCAGCAAAAGCAAAAGTCGAGCAGCAGGATTTAGTCGCTGCGAAAGAGCAGCTACAATTAGCCGTGCTTGACAGCAATGATGCAGAGCTCACCCATGTTG
This sequence comes from Bathymodiolus japonicus methanotrophic gill symbiont, assembly GCF_019721995.1. Classification (GTDB taxonomy): domain Bacteria; phylum Pseudomonadota; class Gammaproteobacteria; order Methylococcales; family Methylomonadaceae; genus Methyloprofundus. The sequence continues at coordinate 51,330 of NZ_BLYC01000013.1, forward strand.
CGCGGGCGCGTTTAATTAGAGTATTGCTGGATTTACAGGAATACGAGCAGGGTCTGGAAATTATTGCGGATATTGATCAATCTACACTAGGCGGCTTTGAGGCAATTTATGAAGAACTTAAAGGCGATTTATATGTTGCGATGGGCCGGATTGGAGAGGCGCGTACAGCATATCAGGCCGCTTTATCTGCAGGTCGTAGCTCACCCTTATTACAATTTAAGCTGGATGATTTAACCAGTTCTGATAATACCAACGAGCTAGCTAATTAGCCGCAGATATTTCATACATCTAGTAAGTGAAAACTGATTTATACATGCGAAGAATTCTAGCTTTAATATTTATTCTGGGCCTAAGCGGCTGTGCAACGCTGACTAATATGAGCGATGCGGTCGGTGATTTGTTTAAGGACTCGGATAATTCAGAACCTCCGGCAGAACTAACCGAATATGAACCAGAAGTAAAACTGGAAATTGTATGGGATGAATCTGATGGTGATGGTACTGATGAGTTAGCGCTTAATCTAGTGCCTGCCGTTGCTGAGGGGCGGGTTATTATTGCTGATCATGACGGCCTGATTCAGGCGAGAAGCCTGCTTGATGGTGAGCTGTTCTGGGAAGTGGAAACTGATTTGCCTATTTCATCGGGCCCAGTTATTGATGGAGATTTGCTGTTTGTCGGTACCAGTAAGGCAGATGTTCTGGCGCTAAGCATCAATAATGGCGAGGCTGTCTGGAAACACCGGGTATCCAGCGAGATTATGGCTTTACCGCTGGTGGTTGATGATCTGCTGATTGTCCGGTCTGCGGATGGTTTTGATATCGCGCTGGATAGGGCAAGAGGTACGCAGATCTGGTCTATAGAACACAGTATTCCTGCCCTGAGCGTAAGAGGGGAAGGGTCGCCAGTAGTTATCGGAGATATGCTAGTTATTGGTTATGCGAATGGAAAACTAATTGCCATGAATGCTCTGGATGGCGCGCATATCTGGGAAACCAGTGTGGCTATTCCTCGCGGGCGCTCAGAAATAGATAGGCTTACGGACCTGAACGGTACGCCTATCGTCAGCGATGATACCATTTTTGTCAGCAGTTATAAGAGTGGCATAAATGCAGTAACACCCGTTGATGGCGAAGTGTTATGGCGTAATGAAAGTATTTCAGCGTTTCAGGGGCTGAGTGCTGATTATAGTTATTTATATTTAAGCGATGCTAGCAGCGACGTGTGGCAGTTAGATCAGCGCAATGGAGCATCTTATTGGAAGCAAACCGATTTACACCAGCGCCGCTTATCTAAGCCTGCCGTCTATGATGAATATGTAGTGGTCGGGGATTTTGAGGGCTATTTGCACTGGCTGTCGAAAACCGATGGCCGCTTGCTGGGGCGTATAGAAATTACTGATGAGCCTATCGTCGCACAGCCTGTTGTGCAAGATGGTAGGGTTTACGTGTATACCACTGATGGAACAATAGCGGCAGTAAGAGTGCTCTTATTTTAGGCACATAGATAATCTACTGAAGTTTCCCAATTATTGAGTAGCTGAAATACACAATGCTGGTGTATCGAGGTTCATTTTAGGTGGTTTTGCCATGTTTATAGCAAACCCCTACTTAATTCCCCTTAGGCAATAGCATTTGAAACGAATGAAAAGACTATTTTTCATATAGTTGTAGCATAGTTTCAATTTTACCATAAATAATTATTGGGAAACTTCAGGTAATCTATTGTTTTGGTTACATTATTTAATTGCAGGCCACTAGGTTCTGTACTTTAATCGGGCTTGTATAGAGTTCGGTGCTTTACTCTACGGAATTTGTATGACATTACCCGTTATCGCCCTGGTTGGCCGACCTAATGTGGGCAAATCAACTTTATTTAATTATCTAACCCGTACTCGCGATGCCCTGGTTGCCGATTACCCCGGCTTAACACGCGACCGCAAATATGGTCGTGTAAGGCGCGGGGAAACGCCCTATCTACTAGTGGATACCGGGGGAATAACCGATAATGTCGATGGCATTGACTTGGTTGCCAAAAGACAGGTTGAACTGGCTTTGGAAGAAGCTGATGTAGTGTTGTTCCTGGTTGATGCGCGTGAAGGTTTGAACAGCGCGGATGAAGCCATTTCAGCCATGCTGAGAAAACTAGACAAGCCCGTTATTCTGGTGACTAACAAGATTGACGGCATCAATGCCGAGATTGCAGTTGCAGACTTTCATCGCCTGGGGATAGGTAACCCGGTTTCTATCGCTGCAACCCATGGGCGTGGGGTGAATGAATTACTGCATCGAGTCAGTTCTGAATTACCTGAAACCATAGAGCAAACAGAAGCCGAACTACAGGGCCAGGGTGTTGCTATCGCAATTGTTGGCAGGCCGAATGTGGGTAAGTCAACGCTGGTTAATCGCCTGCTGGGTGAAGAGCGGGTGGTGGTTTTTGATGAGCCGGGTACCACTAGAGATAGCGTCTATATTCCGTTTGAGCGTAACGACAAAAAATATACCCTGATTGATACTGCAGGTATGCGCCGCCGGGCAAAGGTGACACTGGTGGTAGAAAAATTTAGTATTATTAAAGCCCTGCAATCGGTAGAAAAGGCTAATGTAGTGATTTACTTGGTTGATGCCAGTGAAGGTATCACCGATCAGGATGCACATTTACTAGGCATGGTGCTAGATGCGGGGCGTGCACTTATTATCGGCTTTAATAAATGGGATGGGCTGGACTTTGATCAGCGCGAATTGATTAAGCGCCAGACTGAGGTCAAGCTCCCTTTTTTAAGCTTTGCCGAGAAGCACCCTATCTCTGCCTTGCATGGCAGCGGCGTGGGTAATCTATTCGATGTGGTACATAAATTATATGATGCGGCGATGGTGGATATGTCTACTTCGGTACTCACGCAGATATTAAAAGATGCGGTAGCAGGACATCAGCCGCCGATGATCAACGGGCGCAGAATTAAATTAAAATATGCGCACCAGAGTGGACGAAACCCACCAGTGGTTGTAGTACATGGTAATCAGACAGATTTATTGCCAGCGGCTTACGGGCGTTACTTAATTAATTATTTTCGTAATAAGCTACGCCTGGAAGGCACGCCAATAAAGATTGTCTTTAAATCTCCTAAAAACCCATTTAAAGCAGTTAAAAATAAATTAAGCGATCGACAGTTACATAAGAAAAAGCGCTTAATGGAACATTATAAAAAGAAGAAAATATCCTTAAAAAGAAAAAGCAGGGGTGCGTAGCGCAGAGCGGACTTTAGTCCGCTAGGAAAAAGAGGATTAACTTGAAAAGGCTGCTACATAAATAGTTTTTTTGCTTTATTAAAGTTTTAAGCTGAAGTTTCTTAGAAATTCATCAAGCAACCATTCGCAATAAAACGGCTACCACCGAATTTACAGGGGAGCTGCTGTATTTGGGGCAAACCCTTTCGAAATCCGGATCCAAAGCCGCTTCGGCAATGATGCGGCGGATATCTGAAAAGGCGAAACTGGCTCGCCCCTTCACTTTGTGCCGACGTTCCGGATTGGTTTTTAAACGATCCGCGTAAATCCACGTCAGCGTTGTTGCCATCATACAGAAGTTCAAATGGTTGGTCACTGCCTGCGCATTTCGACACTGACTTTTATGGCTCCCTATGTCTTGCTTGAGCTCTTTGAACCCAGATTCGATTTTCCATCGCGCACCATAATACTCAATAATCTGTGTGACGGATAAACTTAGATCGGTCGTAAACAAAGCAATCCACTGTGTGCGACGAAACACCCAAACAACCTGAACGGGTCGTTTCAATGTTTTCAGCATGACAACGCGACTATAAGCCCTGACTTCACGCTGTTTTCCATAGAGATTCACGGTATACGATCGGGCCTTCGCTGAAAATCCTGGAAACGGAGCTTTAGCGAAGTGAAGATTTTTAGTCCGCCGCTGAAAATCAGGGAAACGGAGCCTAAGCGAAGTGATGATTTTTAGTCCGCGATAGCCGTAGGGCCGTTATTTTGTCGGAGTCTGAGCGTTAGCGAAGGTGGAGACAAAATAAAAGGCCATCCGACACGGCGTCAAGTCATTTGGAGCCTATGTTCCGACCCCTTGTTGGGTCGGGACGAGGTGACGAGGACGAATCGGGGCCGCCGGAGGCATAAGTGGTCGCGTTAAGTTTTTGCTGCTTGCTTGGGCTGGGATGCCCAAAACAAGCTTTCGCAAAAATAGCGACTCCCCGATTGTTGTACTGTTTTTGCCATGTCCGGGGCTGACAGCGGAAGAAGCCATGAAAGTGTAAAAGCGCTTATTCTTGATCTCAAACCCAAACAACGTATCAAGGTAACGCCAAAGATTAGAGGTCATTGATGACGTAAAAGGAACGATAATGGACAGGATCGTGTAAACGAACAGAGAGGCTCGTTCGCGGCCTAAAGTGGTTTCGGAAAAATGATCTTGAAGCGGGAGTAAAATATCGCGTAAAATAAACATGAATGAGGTCGTTTTATTTGTATAATCAATGTGTTAGAAACTTTCATTATACACTAAAACTAGGCCTCATTCACGATTAACCTGTTGTTTTTAAAAAGAATTAAAGGCTTTTAGTCAACGGAATGCCATTAATATTAGTAATGTCTAATATTCCAGAAAAATAAGCATTAGCTGATATTCTTATGCTTTAAAAACTAGGAAACTTCAGGTTTTAAGTTAGCTACAATTTAAATAGCACAAATAAGGTTACCAAGTTAGACCAGAACAAATAAAAAATGAAGTTAGCAAACGCTGAAAATCAGGGAAACGGAGCCTAAGCGAAGTGATGATTTTTAGTCCGCGATAGCCGTAGGGCCGTTGTTTTGTCGGAGTCTGAGCGTTAGCGAAGGTGGAGACAAAATAAAAGGCCATCCGACACGGCGTCAAGTCATTTGGAGCCTATGTTCCGACCCCTTGTTGGGTCGGGACGAGGTGACGAGGACGAATCGGGGCCGCCGGAGGCATAAGTGGTCGCGTTAAGTTTTTGCTGCTTGCTTGGGCTGGGATGCCCAAAACAAGCTTTCGCAAAAATAGCGACTCCCCGACTGGAGTTAGGCTTCAATAAAATCTGTCACATCTATTGAAATAGATGGAAACTCGCGTAAAATTTTTTTGTTTTGTGTAACAAGTGGAATATTGAGGTGCTGAGCTAAAGCAATAAATTCACAGTTATAAGATGAGTAATTACTTTTAGCAACTAATGCTAGAACTTGAGCCGATGGAAGATCAAATTCATTATTAAGCATAATAGATTCTGCCGCTGAAAATCATGGAAACGTAGCTTAGCGAAGTGGTGATTTTTAGTCCCTGATAGGCGACAGGGCAATTCGCTGATTCGACGTGTGCTAGCAGCACGCGAGAGGAGCAAGAATTGCATTCCGAATAGCCGTCCAGCCAGTGAGGTAGTAATGACGAAGCGGCTTTTGTGCGTAGTCGTTGCGGACGCAGGGCGTTCAGGGCATCTCCCATCCGCTGCGTAGGTGAGCGAATTATGGCGACAGGAGTCCCGGAATTTCGTGAGGTAGCATGGCGCGCCTGTGTCTCTTGTAGCTAAAATGCCTTATTCAAAAGTAATAATTTCTTTTCTGATATAAAGGGCTAAAACATTACGAAATTCACTTTTCCATAATGTTGGAGTAAGCCATTCTGAGTCTAGTTTATAAAGTTTATCAACTAACTCTGAGTATGAAGTTGGTAATAAAAGATAACAGAGGATATTTGTATCAGCAACAATCATGGCCTGCCTTCATTAGTAGTATGTTCAATATCGTGCGTGCTAATATTATTTGCTTTAACTTGAGAGCGAAGAGCTTGAAGGTTTATGTATAATATTGTAATGTTGTATGCATCTTTTTCGGAGGGCTATATGAGAACTACTCTTGATTTACCAGGGAATTTGCTTATTGAGGCTATGAAATTAAGCCATGCAAATACTAAAATCGGGGTTATTGTACGAGCCTTGGATGAATTATTAAGAAAATCAAAAAGTTCTAATTTAAAAAAAGAATAACGGGAAGATTGATATATAGACTTTCAGAAAATTAATTTCCGAACAAACAAAAACGACAGAGGGGAAACTGGCTTATAATTTTCGTCCCAACACTAACGGAAACAGTCAAAAATGGTATCCCTCACTTTTTCAAAGTCAATTGTAGACCGACTAAAAAAAATATGGCGACAGCTCTCAAGCTAAGTAATATTTGTTTATATCGATTAACTCAAGCTTTACTCTGGTTCAGTGAATGCATGGGAATCAAAGAAATAGCACGCCTAATGGGAGTCTGTGAAAAAACCATTATAAATTGGCTGAAAACATTCATGCATAAAGGTGTCGGTTGGTTAATAGGGCAACACTATCAAGGACGTGGTCGGAAGTCAAAGTTAACTAAAGACCAGAAAAATAGATTGGTTGAGTTGATAAAGAAAGGCCCAGAAGACAATGGATTTCATTGTGGAATATGGAATACTGCGATGATTGCCGAGCTTATTTGGTTAAAATTTGAAGTTCGTTATAACTTGAACTATTTATCAAGCCTAATGAAAAAACTGGGCTTCAGTTATCAAAAAGCTCGTTTTGTGACTGATCGCCAAGAAGAAGAAAAGTACGAGCTTGAAAGAAAAACGTGGCTGGAAGAAACATTGCCTGCCATTATGGAAAAGGCGGTAGAAGAAAAGAGTGTCGTTTTATTCGGTGATGAGGTGTCATTTGCTATGTGGGGTTCATTGGCACGAACCTGGGCTCCAATAGGAGAGCAACCCACAGTGAAAACATCAGGGATTCGAAAAGGGTTGAAAATGTTTGGTACGATCGAACTCGAAGGAGGGAGTTTTCAATACCGAGAATCATTCGCTGAAAATCAGGGAAACGTAGCCTAAGCGAAGTGATGATTTTTAGTCCGCGATAGCCGTAGGGCCGTTGTTTTGTCGGAGTCTGAGCGTTAGCGAAGGTGGAGACAAAATAAAAGGCCATCCGACACGGCGTCAAGTCATTTGGAGCCTATGTTCCGACCCCTTGTTGGGTCGGGACGAGGTGACGAGGACGAATCGGGGCCGCCGGAGGCATAAGTGGTCGCGTTAAGTTTTTGCTGCTTGCTTGGGCTGGGATGCCCAAAACAAGCTTTCGCAAAAATAGCGACTCCCCGAGGCTTATGAGATAAAACCAAAGTCACTTAGACTTTTAAAAGAAGCTGGGCTGCCTCAAGAATTTTTAGCTATTCTTAAAAGCTTAAAAAATGAGAAATATCCAACACAGAAGCTTTTTATGGAAGCGATATATTCTATTGCCGACAACGTCTTAATCGAGAGTTATAAGCCAATGATATTACAACACGCTGAAACATCTGGGCGTTTTAATGGTGAAAGCTATGTTGAGTTTTTAACACAATTGCTGGCTTATTATAAAGGCAAGATTATTCTAATTGAAGATGGTGCCCCGTATCATGGAAGCGGTGTTATTAAGGAATTTAAGTTAGCTAATGTAGATCGTTTGACAGTAGAACGTCTCCCTGCGTTCTCGCCGGATTTTAATCCGATTGAGAAATTATGGAAAAATACGAAACGCGATTCGACTCATATGAAGTATTTTAAAACTTTTGAAGATCTTCATGATTCAGTTGTGCAAACTTTTAACACTTATATGCATGATGCCAGTAAAGTGATTTGTGTTATGCAAAAATTGCGGGAAGATTTCGTTGTTACCGCCTAAGTTTAAGCGCTCCAAATTTGGAAATTATTTATCTGAGAAACTATAGACATTAATCTGGATGCAATTAGAGATCGTCATTAGTACAGGTTTTAGTAGATACATCTGTATGGATTGATTGCTTTCGGGGGAGTGGCAATTTTGCTAATCCGGATTTTTTAATCGATGAAAATATTATCGTTACCAACGAGATTGTATTCGCCGAATTAACGCCTTATCTATAACTCGATGTTCAAGTTTTCAGCTATAACTGGGCTAAGAAAAGTAAATTTTTCCGGCTTTGTTTCATAAGTGATTGATTTACAATGATGTTGATGCTTTCTTTGTCAGTAAAATTATCAATAAAATAAATCAGTTAAAAAACTTGAACATCGAGTATAAATAAAGCAGCAAACGAAAGTAATCGAATTGCTAGATGCAGTAAAAAAATGCCGCTAGATATTAACTGGAAAGAAATTATTGAGTTTCAGGTATTGTGTTTTGAGAATGGTGCAAATGGAGTGGGTATTTCTGATTTGATTATTGCCCAAAATGCAAAGCAGAATGCTAACAGGGCCTACTCTTTAGATACTGAAGTTTCCCAATTATTGAGTAGCTGAAATACACAATGCTGGTGTATCGAGGTTTATTTTATTCGATGTTCAAGTTTTTGATATTGAGAAGGTAAAATCAGGTATTCTGAGGTTGTTGTAATTTTATCAGTGTAAGCCCATGTTAATGAATGCCCCAGCCACCTTTATCCAAAGCTATATTGACGATTTAAATGATGCGCTCAATCAGCTAAAACCCGGAGCCGCTTTGACACGGATTCAAGCCGCTTGGTTGGGCACTTGTTTAACGTGCATACTGCTAATGAACTCTGTTTGCTGGGCTAAGTTTGAGCGAGCAAGCCTTGGAGATTGCAAAGTAGCCGCATTATCCTGGGTGTTTCGTAAAGCAAGTATACCCTGGGACTGGTTGCTACGGGTGAGTGTGGTCTTAATTTTAAAACGTTATGGCATTACTGAAGGTGTGTTGGCCTTTGATGAATCAGACCGAGCACGATCTAAGTCTACAAAACGTATTTATAAGGTTTACAAGCAGAAACACAAAGGCTCCGGCGGGTATGTTAATGGACAAACGATAGTATTATTGCTGCTAGTTACCTCATCCATTACAGTGCCTGTCGGTTTTTTCTTTTATATGCCGGGTCCAGCCTTAAAGCAGTGGGATAAAGAAGATAAACGGTTGAAAAAGAGCGGTATAGCAAAAAAAGATCGGCCTATTAAGCCTGAACGTGACAGTGCCTACCCGACCAAAACAGAGATTGCATTAGGCTTATTAAAAGAGTTTAAAGTTGCGCATAGCCTGATTAAAATTAAAGGCGTACTGGCTGATGCGCTGTATGGTGAAAAAGCCTTTATGGACGAAGCCGCTAAAGAATCTGGAGGCTCGCAGGTGATTAGCCAATTACGTAAAAACCAAAATATTGAATATAGAGGTAGAATAAGGTCAGTCGAGAGCTACTTTAATTCGATTAACAAAGGCATTGATCAGATAATACGTGTACGTGGCGGCAAAGAGATTAAAGTGACTGTCAGCAGTGCACGATTAAAGGTGAGTTCTCACAGTAAAAAGCGCTTTGTCATTGCCTTAAAATATGACGGTGAAAACGACTATCGCTATTTAGTGGCGACAGACCTGACTTGGCGCACACAAGATATTATTCAAGCCTATACGTTGAGATGGCTGATTGAGGTTTTCTTTGAGGACTGGAAGCTTTATGAAGGATGGGGGCGTGAGGCCAAACAATTAGATGAAGAGGGATCAAGCCGTGGCCTGATTCTGAGTCTTTTGTTTGACCATTGCCTTCTCCTTTACCATAAATAATTATTGGGAAACTTCAGTTTAGATAAACATTTTTGTTTGTTAAATCAGGTTTTGAGTGTTGATTTGTATGCATAATCTGGCTAATTAGCTCAAAATATACTTTGCCAGTTGAATATATTATTTAACATCAGAATTAAGTATGAACTAACCTGTTACAGATCGATACATACCCCACTTGGAAATAGCACTAACTAACAGTTATAACGAGAAATAAATATGGCAAAACTAACATTTAAACCCGGCAATGATGAAATCATTATCAACACCAGTGGTGAATTACCTGTTGTTGGCTCTAAGGCACCTGACTTTAGTCTGGTTGATGGCAAACTGAATGATGTTTCCCTGGCGAACTATGCGGGCAAGCGCAAAATCCTGAATATAGTTCCTAGCCTGGATACACCGGTTTGTGCTGCATCTGCCAGGGCATTTAATGAAAAAGCGAGCCGCTGTGAAAATACCGTGATACTGATGGTGTCGGCTGACTTGCCTTTTGCTCAGGGGCGTTTCTGTGAGGCTGAGGGCTTAAAGGAAGTGCATCCATTGTCTACCTTTCGCTCCAGTTTTGCTGATGATTATGGCGTGCGTCTACTCGATAGCATGCTGGCAGGATTAACCGCGCGTGCGGTGGTTATTATTGATGAGCATGATCGGGTTATTTATACCGAATTAGTCACAGAAATTACGCATGAGCCAAATTATGATGAAGCTCTGGATGCACTAAAAGATTTATAGTTTTTTAAAAATAAATGAAAATTCTGGCCGTAGATACCGCTACAGAAGCCTGTTCAGTAGCGCTTTTTATAGACGGTGAGATCAGTGAGCGCTTTGAAATAGCACCCAGAGAGCATGCCCGGCTATTATTGCCAATGATCGATAGCTTAATGGCAGAGGCCGGGTTAAAACCACAGCAACTAGATGCCATTGCATTTGGTTGTGGTCCCGGGTCTTTTACTGGGCTTAGAATTGCCACCGGGGTTATGCAGGGCATAGCTTATGGTGCTGATTTGCCCGTGGTCCCCGTGTCGACTTTAGCCGCAATCAGTCAGGCATGTCTGCAGAAAACCGGGTACGATACGATATTTACCGCTGTTGATGCGCGCATGAATGAAATATACTGGGCTGTTTATCAACGCGATGCTGAGGGTGTTGCCCAATTATTAGGCAGAGAAAAAGTTCAGCCTGCATCTGAGGTTGATGCTTTGCAATTGACAGGATTTGGCATAGGTTCCGGTTGGCAGCCCTATCAGCATGAATTAACGACCCGTTTAGGTGAACAGCTAATTGGCTATGATGCTGATTATTTACCTCGCTCAGCAGAGATTGCCTATCTGGGCATGATAGGTGTGCAGCGCCAGCAAACAGTGCCTGTAGAACAAGCCATGCCCGTGTATTTACGTGATAAAGTGGCGCAAACAACAGCAGAAAGAGAAGCAAGCAAGAAGTAATATTTATGGCTGATTATATTGAAATACATCCAGATAACCCACAGGCACGTCTAATCTATCAGGCGGTAGAGAATATACGTAAAGGGGGAGTGATCGTTTATCCAACGGACTCGGGGTATGCCCTGGGGTGTCGTGTTGGTGAAAAACGGCCTCTAGATATCATTAAGCGCATCAGGAAGCTGGATGATAAGCATAACTTTTCCCTAGTGTGTAAAAGCCTGGCGCAAAGTTCCAGCTTTGCCAAGCTGAGTAATGATGCGCATCGCCTGATTAAAAGCCTGACTCCAGGGCCATTTACCTTTATTGCCGATGCGACTAAAGAAGTGCCCCGGCGTATGATGCATGCAAAGCGCAAGACAATTGGTATACGTATCCCAGGCAATAAAATTGCGCTGGCAATCGTTGAAGAACTGGGAGAGCCCTTGCTGAGTGCATCATTGATTATGCCTGATGAAGAATATGCGATGAATGATCCGTACGAGATTAGAGAGCAACTGGAAAATGAGCTGGATTTAATTATTGATGCAGGTATTGTTAATGGCGAAAATAGCACCATTATTTCCTGCATAGATAACCAGGTTGAGATTGTGCGTCAGGGAATTGGTGCTGCACCTATGCTGGAGGATTAAGATGGATGAACTAACTTTAATACAGAAAATTGTCGTCTGGGTTGTGCCGGTTATTTTTGCAATTACCGTACATGAAGTTGCACATGGCAGGGTCGCTAAATATTATGGTGATAATACCGCGTGGATGCTGGGGCGATTAACTCTAAATCCGATTAAACATATAGACCCGGTAGGAACGATTCTAGTGCCCGGCTTAATGCTGGCATTTACTGGCTTCGTGTTCGGCTGGGCAAAGCCTGTGCCGGTTAATGTGCGGAACTTACGTAACCCAAAGCATGATATGGCGATTGTGGCTTTAGCTGGCCCTGTCGCTAATTTATGTATGGCTATAGGCTGGGCTTTGTTTGCCCGGGTAGGTATTTTAATTAATACTGCTGAAGTCACCGTTCCGATGATATATATCGGTATTGCGGGCATTATGATTAATCTGGTTCTGGGCTTGCTGAATTTGTTGCCTATTCCGCCTTTAGATGGCAGTCGTATTCTATCCTGGGCTTTGCCGGGTCGCTGGAGTTATTATTACAATCAGTTTGAGCAATATGGTTTTTATTTATTGGTGATTTTATTAATGACCAATAGCCTGGGCGTCATTTTAGGTTACCCATTAAGCATTGCCAAAGACCTGTTTTTCAGTTTAGCCGGACTGCAATAAGTTGATTTCGGAGGCCGTCTCACAAGATGAAACGGCAATCGCCATCGTTTCAGGTGAGCCGTATCTGCAATTACCCGAAGATTTATATATCCCCCCTGAAGCACTTAAGGTTTTTTTAGAAGCCTTTGAAGGGCCACTGGACTTGCTGCTGTATCTGATCAGAAAGCAAAATCTGGATATTCTGAATATCCCGATAGCCCGGATTAGCAAGCAGTACATGCGCTATATTGAAGTAATGAGTGAATTTCAGCTGGAATTAGCTGCTGAATATTTACTGATGGCGGCTTTGCTTGCAGAGATAAAATCACGTATGCTATTACCCAGACAGGTAACCGTGGAAGAGGAAGAAGAGGATCCGCGAGCAGTTTTAGTGCGCCGACTACAGGAATACGAGCGTATAAAAAAAGCGGCAGAAGATTTAGACGAAATACCGCGCATGGAGCGGGATATTTTTATTGCCACTGTGGATACATCGACTGTGAGCATCCATAAATGTCAGCGCGAAGTTGCTTTACAGGATATCGTCCTGGCCTTGCAAGATGTGTTACTACGCGTTGATCAATTAAGTCATCATATAATTACTAAAGAACCCTTATCCGTCCGTGAAAGAATGGCCCTCATTATGGAAAGACTCGAAGACACGAGTAGCTTCCTTTTTACACGACTCTTTACCCGACAAGAAGGCAAGGCAGGGGTTGTTGTCACGTTTCTTGCCATTCTTGAACTCAGCAAAGGAGAACTTATCGAAATTCTCCAGTCAGAGCCCTTCGGAGAGCTCCGAGTCCGGCTCAAATCAGCAAATATCACCTGATATTATTCAGCATCAAGTTTTAACCGAGCTGGAATTGCCAGTAGACTTTCAGACAGAACCTGAGTCAGTCCCCCAAGCAGTTATTCAGCCAAGTCCTAAAGAGCCCTCGCCTGCAGTTAAAAAAGCCAGGCAGAAGAAAGCCGAACAAAAAGAAAAGATGGCTGAGATTATTGCTCAAGTTGCTTCTTTACAGGCACAGTTAGATGCAGTTGCTGGGCAACCGAATTCGCAAGATAAGGCTGAGGCTATATCTGCACATGCCAATTTGCAGGATAATGCAGAGATTATTCCCGCGCCAGCGAATCTGCAAAATAAACCAGATCATGAGTCAGAACAACAAGATCAGCCGAATATTGCAGTCGAGCAGGCAGATTCAGAAAGCGAGCCCGAAGCTACACCCGAGCAGGCGAGCCGTATACCGGCGGCACCTGTTGCAGCAAATGCCAAAGTTAAGCGCATTATCGAGGCACTTTTATTCGCCGCAGAACAGCCTATGACGGTTAAGCAGTTACATGGCGTATTTCCGGAATTGGAAGCCCCGGACAAAAAACAAATTCAAGTGGCCATAGATGCGCTATGTTATGACTATCGGCAACAGGCCGTTGGCTTGCATCAGGTTGCCAATGGTTACCGCTTTCAAGTCAAAGTCGATATGGCGTCCTGGGTGGCGCGCTTATTTGCTGAAAAACCACCCAGATATTCCCGTGCACTACTGGAAACTATTGCGATTATTGCCTATCAGCAGCCTGTTACCCGTGGCGATATAGAGGAAATACGTGGTGTCAGTGTTAGCTCGCATATGATTCGCACTCTACTGGAAAGGGAGTGGGTAAGGGTGCTTGCGCATAAAGAAGTCCCCGGCAGACCTGCCTTGTACGGTACGACTAAAGAATTTCTGGACTATTTTAATTTACCCTCGCTAGATGCTATGCCGCCATTAGAAGAGTTACAGGCATTGGCGCTAGAGGGTGAACTGGAAATATAACTATGTGGGTCATCAGTGTTCCCATTGAAAGAAGAAGTACCTAAACAAAGCAGCCTATAACCTACCTGAAGGTAGCACCACCGCTGAAAATCATGGAAACGGAGCTTAGCGAAGTGGTGATTTTTAGTCCCTGATAGGCGACAGGGCAATTCGCTGATTCGACGTGTGCTAGCAGCACGCGAGAGGAGCAAGAATTGCATTCCGAATAGCCGTCCAGCCAGTGAGGTAGTAATGACGAAGCGGCTTTTGTGCGTAGTCGTTGCGGACGCAGGGCGTTCAGGGCATCTCCCATCCGCTGCGTAGGTGAACGAATTATGGCGACAGGAGTCCCGGAATTTCGTGAGGTAGCATGGCGCGCCTGTCGAATATTTCCATATTTTTGATTTTAATCACTTATAACAGCAAATAGACACTCTGTAGGCACCGTAAAAAAACAACAAATAATTTCAAATAAAGCTTGCAATTGCCGAAAAAATTTTCTAAAAATTTCCGTTTTAATCACCTCATAAACGGATATCACCCATGCTTAAAGACCTACCACTCTCTGAACATATTCACCAACACTGCAATGAAAGTATGGAACGTGCCCTGTTAGCAGAGCATCATCCTTTGTGGGCTCGTTCATGCCCAGAGTTGAAGGATATCGACTTTATTCGCCTTGGGTTATTACGCTGTATCAGTGTAGTCGATAGTGGTCGCCATTTCCTCCAAACCAGTGAACAGATTTATGGCCAGCTGCTTCCCCACTCAACGTATTTTAAATCACTGAAGTCGCATAGACGAACAAGTATGCTTGAGGCATTTGAACAGCAGAGCTATCATCTTCACGCTGAAACACTGCTATCGCAAGGCATTGATTATCTTAAAGAATTCCCGGAACTTGACGAATACACCATAGAAGCAGCGGATGGACATTTTATTGATCATGCCTGCCATACTGAAAAAAAACAGCAAGGGGAAAGTTTATGCGGCCGGGGGGATTTACGCGTTGAATCTCAGAAGTGGGTTGCTCAGATTTCTTTGTCTGGTGACAAACGGAACTCAGAGACATCAAGAAATACCTGTGTTACGAGATCATATTGAAAAGCAAAACAAGGGAAATAACAGCTCTCAGAAACATCTCTATGTCTACGATAAAGCCGTCACCGACTTTGTCTGGTGGGATCAGCAGAAACGGCATGCTAATTACATGATTTCAATGCTAAAAGAAAATTCAATTGTGACTCTGGTTGAGTCTATCCCTTTTGACTCCCGCCATGAGATCAATACAGGGGTTGAAGCATACAGTGTGTACGAAAACAAGGGCATCAAATTTAACGTGGTGGATTACCGTGATCCAGAAGCCGGAAAACTTCACCGGTTTGCGACAACCTTGCCAATGACTATTAACCCTGGAACCATTGCCATGCTGTCGCTGAAAATCCTGGAAACGGAGCTTTAGCGAAGTGAAGATTTTTAGTCCGCGATAGCCGTAGGGCCGTTGTTTTGTCGGAGTCTGAGCGTTAGCGAAGGTGGAGACAAAATAAAAGGCCATCCGACACGGCGTCAAGTCATTTGGAGCCTATGTTCCGACCCCTTGTTGGGTCGGGACGAGGTGACGAGGACGAATCGGGGCCGCCGGAGGCATAAGTGGTCGCGTTAAGTTTTTGCTGCTTGCTTGGGCTGGGATGCCCAAAACAAGCTTTCGCAAAAATAGCGACTCCCCGAATTTCAAGCGATGGACGATTGAAAAGACATTCAATAACACTAAAAGTAATTTCAAGGAAACTAAAGCTTGGTCTTCCAATACCCGCTCACTTGAAAATCAAATGCGCCTGACTGCAATGAGCTATAATTTAATGCGCGTGTTTGAAGAGATTTCAAAAACACAACAGCCAGAATTGATTCATCCATCGGATAAAAAATGTAGCGAGGCTCTGGAGATAAGGCAGCAACAGGCTCAAAAACGAGATCGTTTTGTGAATCCATTATTTTTCCAGGCAAGAATATCTCGTATTAGCTCGTATACCATTCGGGCAGTTCAAAACGCAATAATAACAGGAATGTCTTTACAGTGCTTTATGAGCTCTTTTGTGGCGAGGTTAGTTTCACGGCCTCAATTGATAGGGGAACACTGATGATGTGGGGCGAGATTTTTATGATCCTGTTATTTACCGCAGGGTTTCTGTACTGGCAAAGTACCCAGAAAGTAAAAGAAGTTGCCCTGGCGGCAACCATACGCCATTGCCATAAGCTGGACTTGCAAATGCTGGATGGTTATATTGCATTTAATGCGATTTCCTTGAGGCGGGATTGCAGAGGGAAAATGCATATTAGGCGCTCTTATAGTTTCGAGTTTTCTTCCACGGGTGCAGAGCGCTATAACGGCATAATTATTATTCTGGGCAGACAGGTCGAGGGTGTGCAATTAGAGCCTTATCGTATTTAACAGATCAAATACCGAATATTTGTAGGGCGTGGCATTAGCCCGCCTTTTATAAAAAAGCGGGCTAATGCCACGCCCTACAGTGCTTATAAACCGTTTTCTATTAAATTAAAGCATGTTACGCCTAAGCAATATCAAAATTCCCCTAGAGCATACTGATGCTGATCTTCGCACAGCTATTACTGCCAGGCTCATCGGTGTTCCCCTATCAATTGAGGCCGTGAAACTAACCTCGCCACAAGAGAGCTCATAAAGCACTGTAAAGACATTCCTGTTATTATTGCGTTTTGAACTGCTCGAATGGTATACGAGCTGATACGAGATATTCTTGCCTGGAAAAATAATGGATTCACAAAACGATCTCGTTTTTGGGCCTGTTGCTGCCTTATCTCCAGAGCCTCGCTATATTTTTTATCCGATGGATGAATCAATTCTGGCTGTTGTGTTTTTGAAATCTCTTCAAACACGCGCATTAAATTATAGCTCATTGCAGTCAGGCGCATTTGATTTTCAAGTGAGCGGGTATTGGAAGACCAAGCTTTAGTTTCCTTGAAATTACTTATACTCGATGTTCAAGTTTTTCCATCCCATTGCCATCAAACTCTTACCTTCACCCAGCAGAACAATACTTTAATGATGCTGTTGACCCTAAGCGCCCTAAATCTCTGCCAATCATATGTTTTCCTGATGGCATCAGTTGAAACACATCCTTTATTAATTCACCTAACTCTTTCAGCTTATCACCAGGATCTGGAAACTCTAGCAATGACGTGATGAACTCAAGCAGTACATCCATTTGAGACTTGCGCTGTAAGCTTCCTACGGTCGCTGTCAGCCCCGGACGGGCTGATAGTCTCCAGAAGGCGCAGGGAAATTTGCCAATCCGAAGTGCGCGATAGCGCGCGAGGGAGGCTAAAATTTTATCCCGAATAGCCGTAGAGCCATTTGTGGTAGCCATGACTGAGCTGCTTTGTGCTCAGTCTGTGGCGGACGCAGGGCGGCTGGAGCATCTCCTATTCGCTGCGTAGGTGAACGAATTACGGCGACAGGAGTCCCGGAATTTCGTGAGGTAGCATGGCGCGCCTGATACGCAGGTAGTTTGCTTTCAATGCGGGCTATTTGCTCTGGGTGAAGGAGAAGGCAATGGTCAAACAAAAGACTCAGAATCAGGCCACGGCTTGACCCCTCCGCTGAAAATCAGGGAAACGGAGCCTAAGCGAAGTGATGATTTTTAGTCCGCGATAGCCGTAGGGCCGTTGTTTTGTCGGAGTCTGAGCGTTAGCGAAGGTGGAGACAAAATAAAAGGCCATCCGACACGGCGTCAAGTCATTTGGAGCCTATGTTCCGACCCCTTGTTGGGTCGGGACGAGGTGACGAGGACGAATCGGGGCCGCCGGAGGCATAAGTGGTCGCGTTAAGTTTTTGCTGCTTGCTTGGGCTGGGATGCCCAAAACAAGCTTTCGCAAAAATAGCGACTCCCCGAGCTTCATCTAATTGTTTGGCCTCACGCCCCCATCCTTCATAAAGGTTCCAGTCCTCAAAGAAAACCTCAATCAGCCATCTCAACGTATAGGCTTGAATAATATCTTGTGTGCGCCAAGTCAGGTCTGTCGCCACTAAATAGCGGTAGTCGTTTTCACAGTCATATTTTAAGGCAATGACAAAGCGTTTTTTACTGTGAGAACTCACCTTTAATCGTGCACTGCTGACAGTCACTTTAAACTCTTTGCCGCCACGTACACGTATTATCTGATCAATGCCTTTGTTAATCGAATTAAAGTAGCTCTCGACTGACCTTATTCTACCTCTATATTCAATATTTTGGTTTTTACGTAATTGGCTAATCACCTGCGAGCCTCCAGATTCTTTAGCGGCTTCGTCCATAAAGGCTTTTTCACCATACAGCGCATCAGCCAGTACGCCTTTAATTTTAATCAGGCTATGCGCAACTTTAAACTCTTTTAATAAGCCTAATGCAATCTCTGTTTTGGTCGGGTAGGCACTGTCACGTTCAGGCTTAATAGGCCGATCTTTTCTTGCTATACCGCTCTTTTTCAACCGTTTATCTTCTTTATCCCACTGCTTTAAGGCTGGATCCGGCATATAAAAGAAAAAACCGACAGGCACTGTAATGGATGAGGTAACTAGCAGCAATAATACTATCGTTTGTCCATTAACATACCCGCCGGAGCCTTTGTGTTTCTGCTTGTAAACCTTATAAATACGTTTTGTAGACTTAGATCGTGCTCGGTCTGATTCATCAAAGGCCAACACACCTTCAGTAATGCCATAACGTTTTAAAATTAAGACCACACTCACCCGTAGCAACCAGTCCCAGGGTATACTTGCTTTACGAAACACCCAGGATAATGCGGCTACTTTGCAATCTCCAAGGCTTGCTCGCTCAAACTTAGCCCAGCAAACAGAGTTCATTAGCAGTATGCCCGTTAAACAAGTGCCCAACCAAGCGGCTTGAATCCGTGTCAAAGCGGCTCCGGGTTTTAGCTGCAGGCGCGCCATGCTACCTCACGAAATTCCGGGACTCCTGTCGCCGTAATTCGTTCACCTACGCAGCGAATAGGAGATGCTCCAGCCGCCCTGCGTCCGCCACAGACTGAGCACAAAGCAGCTCAGTCATGGCTACCACAAATGGCTCTACGGCTATTCGGGATAAAATTTTAGCCTCCCTCGCGCGCTATCGCGCACTTCGGATTGGCAAATTTCCCTGCGCCTTCTGGAGACTATCAGCCCGTCCGGGGCTGACAGCGATTGAGCGCATCATTTAAATCGTCAATATAGCTTTGGATAAAGGTGGCTGGGGCATTCATTAACATGGGCTTACACCGATAAAATTACAACAACCTCAGAATACCTGATTTTACCTTCTCAATATCAAAAACTTGAACATCGAGTTTTAGTGTTATTGAATGTCTTTTCAATCGTCCATCGCTTGAAATACAGCATGGCAATGGTTCCAGGGTTAATAGTCATTGGCAAGGTTGTCACAAACCGGTGAAGTTTTCCGGTTTCTGGATCACGGTAATCCACCACGTTAAATTTGATGCCCTTGTTTTCGTACACACTGTATGCTTCAACCCCTGTATTGGTCTCATGGCGGGAGTCAAAAGGGATAGACTGAACCAGAGTCGCAATTGAATTTTCTTTTAGCATTGAAATCATGTAATTAGCATGTCGTTTCTGCCGATCCCACCAGACAAAGTCGGTGACGGCTTTATCGTAGACATAGAGATGTTTCTGAGAGCTGTTATTTCCCTTGTTTTGCTTTTCAATATGATCTCGTAACACAGGTATTTCTTGATGTCTCTGAGTTCCGTTTGTCACCAGACAAAGAAATCTGAGCAACCCACTTCTGAGATTCAACGCGTAAATCCCCCCGGCCGCATAAACTTTCCCCTTGCTGTTTTTTTTCAGTATGGCAGGCATGATCAATAAAATGTCCATCCGCCGCTTCTATGGTGCATTCGTCAAGTTCCGGGAATGCTTTAAGATAATCAATGCCTTGCGATAGCAGTGTTTCAGCGTGAAGATGATAGCTCTGCTGTTCAAATGCCTCAAGCATACTTGTTCGTCTATGCGACTTCAGTGATTTAAAATACGTTGAGTGGGGAAGCAGCTGGCCATAAATCTGTTCACTGGTTTGGAGGAAATGGCGACCACTATCGACTACACTGATACAGCGTAATAACCCAAGGCGAATAAAGTCGATATCCTTCAACTCTGGGCATGAACGATCCCACAAAGGATGACGCTCTGCTAACAGGGCACGTTCCATACTTTCATTGCAGTGTTGGTGAATATGTTCAGAGAGTGGTAGGTCTTTAAGCATGGGTGATATCCGTTTATGAGGTGATTAAAACGGAAATTTTTAGAAAAATATTTTCGGCAAATACAAGCTTTATTTGAAATTATTTGTTGTTTTTTTACGGTGCCTACAGAGTGTCTATTTGCTGTTATAAGTGATTAAAATCAAAAAGATGGAAATATTCGAGTGGTGCTACCTTCAGGTAGGTTATAGGCTGCTTTGTTTAGGTACTTCTTCTTTCAATGGGAACACTGATGATGTTGAGTGTGATTATCTGTGGAATCAATAGCTGGGATAGAAATCTAGAGCAACTGACTTCAAGCTAAAAAGGGGCAGAGCATTGCTGATCTCAGCATGAAGCTTTCGGGTGTTAACATGCCAGGAAAAAACGGTAAGAATAGATGTAAGCAGTTGTTTGTTATTTTATTTATCTACATACTTGAAAGAAAATAGTAATTTTAGTATCATGAGCGGCTAACTTAAAATCTTACAAAAGATACAAATATGAAAACATTTAGCGCAAAACCAGCGGAAGTGAAGCGCGATTGGTATGTGATCGATGCAGAGGGTAAAACGCTTGGACGTCTGGCTACTGAAGTTGCACGACGCCTTCGCGGTAAGCATAAGCCAGAATATACACCTCATGTAGACACAGGTGATTATATTATCGTCATTAATGCCGAGAAAATCGGCGTGACTGGTAATAAAGAAAAAGATAAAATGTACTACCGCCACACAGGTTACATTGGTAGTTTGAAAAGTGTTAGCTTAGGTAAATTAAGACAAACTTTTCCTGACCGTATTATTAATAAAGCAGTTCAGGGAATGTTGCCAAAGAACCCACTGGGGCGTGCAATGTTCAAAAAGTTAAAAGTGTATGCGGGCCCTGAACATGGTCATCAAGCTCAACAACCCAAAGTTTTAGAACTTTAGGCAACTAACAGGTTAATATCATGGCAGAAGCTCAATATTATGGAACAGGACGACGCAAAAGTGCGATAGCACGTGTCTATGCAAAATCAGGTTCTGGAAAATTTACAATTAACGATAAAGCAATAGACACGTATTTCGGTCGCAAAACTGATGAAATGGTTGCTCGTTCTCCGTTAGAATTATTAGAATTGACTGATAAATTCGATATCAATGTGACAGTTAAAGGCAGCGGTCCCTCTGGACAAGCTGGCGCAATCCGTCACGGCGTAACTCGTGCGTTAATGGAATACGATGAAACATTGCGTCCAGAGTTAAGAAAAGCAGGCTTTGTTACACGTGATTCACGTAAAGTAGAACGTAAGAAGGTCGGTCTACATAAAGCGAGAAAACGTCCTCAGTACTCAAAACGTTAATCGTTTTTCGATATGTTATATTTTATGGGCTAGCGCCTGCTCAATATTATATAAACCGATCAGCAATAAAGGGTTGTAATTATTTGATTACAGCCCTTTTTTTATGGGTTTTTTTTAGGCACAATAGCGTGGTAGGTACAATCATACATATTTTCTTAGACTAATTATGTTCACTTTTTTACAGTATAAAAACAGGAGTACAATATTAGCTATTGCTGGCACAAAAAAAGCTAAGGCTTTTTACTCCTACTGGTTTGCAAATTTATTAGCGATGTAAAAACTTAACGTATTAACAAAATTTGTGCTGTATATGCCCTCCATCGTCTCTATAGCAAATGGCCCATAATTTGGAAGGCTGAATTCTATTCCTTTATATAACATAAGTGTATGGCTGAAAATATATTTAAAACTCGCGATAGAGCGGTAGACTCATTAAAAGTCCCGCCTCATTCCATACAGGCCGAGCAATCAGTGCTGGGTGGTTTGATGCTGGATAATGAGCGCTGGGATACGGTTGCCGATAAAGTCAGCGAGGTGGATTTTTATCGTAAAGACCACCGGTTAATTTTTCATGTTATCCAGGATTTGGCAGAAAAACAGATTCCCTTTGATGTGGTGACGATTTCAGAAGCACTGGGTAAAATGCATGAACTGGAGGATGCTGGCGGTCTGGCATACTTAAGCGTACTGGCGAAAGATACACCTAGCGCGGCGAATATTATCGCTTATGCGAATATCGTGCGCGATCGCTCGGTATTAAGGCAGTTAATCCATGTAGGCACGGATATATCCGAGTCTGCATTTAACCCGGAAGGTCAGACCACTAGCGACTTACTGGAAGGCGCGGAGAAAAGTGTTTTTGAAATCGCGGAGCAACGTCAAAAAGGGCAGGCGGGATTTATCCCGATCAAGGACTTGCTTGGTACTGCGGTAGAAAAGATAGAAGAGATGTTTGAGCAAGAAGGTAATATTACCGGAGCTAGTACCGGCTTTACCGATCTTGACGAAATGACCTCAGGCTTGCAGGATGGTGACTTGATTATTATTGCCGGCCGGCCTTCGATGGGTAAGACCACGATTGCCATGAATATGGCAGAAAATGTTGCGGTTGGCAGTGGTCTGCCTGTGGCCGTATATAGCATGGAGATGCCTGGTGATTCACTAGCGATGCGGATGATGTCATCACTGGGGCGTATTGACCAGCATAAAGTAAGAACGGGTAAACTGGATGATGATGAATGGCCGCGCCTGACCTCGGCGATTAATTTACTTGCGGAAACCAAATTGTTTATCGATGACACTCCGGCTCTTACCCCAAATGAAGTCCGCTCTCGAGCTAGGCGCTTAACCCGTGATCATGGAAAGCTAGGTCTTATTGTGCTGGATTACCTGCAATTAATGCAGTCGCCATCCAGTGGTGATAACCGGGTTGCACAGATCTCGGATATTTCCCGAGGCCTAAAAACGCTGGCGAAAGAGCTTAATGTGCCAGTCGTTGCCTTATCTCAGTTAAACCGAAATCTGGAGCAACGCCCGAATAAACGCCCGGTCATGTCAGACTTGCGGGAGTCAGGAAGTATCGAGCAGGATGCCGATGTCATTATGTTTGTTTATCGGGATGAAGTATATAATGAAGATAGTCCAGATAAAGGCATGGCAGAACTTATTATTGGTAAGCAGCGGAATGGCCCGATTGGTACAGTTCGCCTAACTTTTCTGGGTAAGTACACCCGCTTTGAAAACTACGCACATGACCCTTATGTCGATGGAGATTATGAGTGATCTCAGCCGCTGCACATATTGAACTAGATATAACGGCTTTGCGCCATAATGTTGCTAAAGTGCGCGAACTTGCTCCTGGTGCAAAGCTAATGGCAGTGATTAAGGCCAATGCCTATGGGCATGGTTTAATTACAGTTGCTAATTACTTGGCAGCACAAGTGGATGCATTTGTAGTGGCGCGTATTGATGCGGCGCTCAGCTTGCGTGAAGCTGGAGTTCAAACGAAAATTCTAGTGTTACAGGGGGTTTCCCAAACAGATGAGCTTGAATTACTGCAACGCTATCAATTCGAGGCTGTTATACACTCTGAGTCGCAAGTAAATTTACTGGAAGCTTCAGATATAGAAGCGCCAATTACGGGTTGGCTGAAAATTGATACTGGTATGAATCGTTTAGGCATACACCCTGAACAGTTTGCAGCTGTACTGAAACGTCTGCAACGATGCAAAAGTGTGCAGGCTGAAATCAACTTTATGACGCATTTTGCGAATGCAGATGATAGGCTGGACAATAAAACAAGTCGGCAACTACAGTTGTTTAATGACACGACAAAAAACTATTCTGGCGAAAAAACCAGCGCTAATTCGGCCGCTATTATCGCCTGGCCAGAGGCGCACCAGGAATGGGTCAGACCTGGATTAATGCTGTACGGCGCTTCGCCACTATTAAAGCAGACGGCTGAGCAGTTAGATTTACAGCCTGTTATGAGTTTATATTCGCGGCTAATTGCAATCAAATCAGTTAAAGCGGGGGATACTGTAGGCTATGGCGGAACCTGGCAGGCTGCAAAGGACTCGAGCATTGGCATCATATCCATAGGTTATGGCGATGGCTATCCGCGTTATGCAAAGCAGGGAACACCGGTATTAATCAATAATCGGCGTGTGCCATTAATTGGCCGGGTGTCTATGGATATGATTTCGGTTGATTTAACCGGGCATACTGAAATAAAGTCAGGTGACCAGGTAATGTTATGGGGCGATGGCTTGCCAGTAGAAGAGATAGCCGAGTGTGCGGGCACGATTCCCTATACGTTACTATGTGGTATTACCCGGCGAGTGCAGGTGATAGTTAAGGATAAGTGAAGCCTGGTTTGTTCCAGGTGCTTAAGCCTGCGGGGCTAAAGGCCTCGCTTCCAGAAAAATGTGATAATGGTCGGTATTGGTGTAGTGAAGTAGTCGATTAATAGACAGATAACAGGACATTGAGAGAAATGCAGAAGATAACTCTAACACTCGATGTTCAAGTTTTCAGCTATAACTGGGCTAAGAAAAGTAAATTTTTCCGGTTTTGTTTTATAAGTGATTGATTTACAATGATGTTGATGCTTTCTTTGTCAGTAAAATTATCAATAAAATCAATCAGTTAAAAAACTTGAACATCGAGTAACACTGAAGTTTCTTAAGAAATTCATCAAGCAACCATTCGCAATAAAACGGCTACCACCGAATTTACAGGGGAGCTGCTGTATTTGGGGCAAACCCTTTCAAAATCCGGATCCAAAGCCGCTTCGGCAATGATGCGGCGGATATCTGAAAATGCGAAACTGGCTCGCCCCTTCACTTTGTGCCGACGTTCCGGATCGGTTTTTAAACGATCCGCGTAAATCCACGTCAGCGTTGTTGCCATCATACAGAAGTTCAAATGGTTGGTCACTGCCTGCGCATTTCGACACTGACTTTTCTGACTCCCTATGTCTTGCTTGAGCTCTTTGAACCCGGATTCTATTTTCCATCGCGCACCATAATACTCAATAATCTGTGTGACGGATAAACTTAGATCGGTCGTAAACAAAGCAATCCACTGTGTGCGACGAAACACCCAGACAACCTGAACGGGTCGTTTCAATGTTTTCAGCATGACAACGCGACTATAAGCCCTGACTTCACGCTGTTTTCCATAGAGATTCACGGTATACGATCGGGCCTTTTGTTGTACTTTTTTTGCCATGTCTGTGGCTGCCCCCAGACGCTGCCCGTACTTTTTATTCCGCCCCCTCTGCTTGGGTTTTCTTTTTTCTGGACGATCGTACAGTACATTATTGCACCTTAACCTAGAGAGAATATTAAACTGGCTTCCGATAGCTTTGTAAACAGGCTTCCATAGGCCATTGTTGCCAAACCAGCTATCAGTGACTGTCAATATCGGAGCGGTGGAAAAATGTTCTGCAATTGCAATCAGCATTTGAGCCGCCTGAGTCATCGTGGTCTGGAAAGGAAGGACTTCCCCCGCTGAAAATCATGGAAACGGAGCTTAGCGAAGTGGTGATTTTTAGTCCCTGATAGGCGACAGGGCAATTCGCTGATTCGACGTGTGCTAGCAGCACGCGAGAGGAGCAAGAATTGCATTCCGAATAGCCGTCCAGCCAGTGAGGAAGTAATGACGAAGCGGCTTTTGTGCGTAGTCGTTGCGGACGCAGGGCGCTCAGGGCATCTCCCATCCGCTGCGTAGGTGAACGAATTATGGCGACAGGAGTCCCGGAATTTCGTGAGGTAGCATGGCGCGCCTGTCTAGCCAGTGTCGTGTCTGGTACAGGGTCACTGCTTAACTCTGCAATTCTTGCGCCTTATAACCGAGAGCAGGAAAATGATGCAGATGCGATAGGGCAGTTACTTGCTATTAAAGCCGGCTGGAATCCAGATGGTATTACCCATTTTCTTAGCACGCTCGCTGAAGATCATGGAAACGTAGCTTAGCGAAGTGGTGATTTTTAGTCCCTGATAGGCGACAGGGCAATTCGCTGATTCGACGTGTGCTAGCAGCACGCGAGAGGAGCAAGAATTGCATTCCGAATAGCCGTCCAGCCAGTGAGGTAGTAATGACGAAGCGGCTTTTGTGCGTAGTCGTTGCGGACGCAGGGCGTTCAGGGCATCTCCCATCCGCTGCGTAGGTGAACGAATTATGGCGACAGGAGTCCCGGAATTTCGTGAGGTAGCATGGCGCGCCTGAGATCGCGAAACTGCCCGGAAAGGGGAAGAGGAGGAGTTCGCTTTTCTTGCGACGCACCCGTCTACACCTAAGCGAGTTAAAGCCACTGAAACAAGAGCGGCTGAGCTTAAAGCGGATGGCAGTATCAGTCAGCAAAAAAACTCAGCGGTCAAAAATCATAAGGCTTTTCTGAGCATGCTTAATGGCTTAATTGTCGGTGCAGATGTTAAACAAGGTATTTTTATTACTCGATGTTCAAGTTTTTGATATTGAGAAGGTAAAATCAGGTATTCTGAGGTTGTTGTAATTTTATCGGTGTAAGCCCATGTTAATGAATGCCCCAGCCACCTTTATCCAGAGCTATATTGACGATTTAAATGATGCGCTCAATCAGCTAAAACCCGGAGCCGCTTTGACACGGATTCAAGCCGCTTGGTTGGGCACTTGTTTAACGGGCATACTGCTAATGAACTCTGTTTGCTGGGCTAAGTTTGAGCGAGCAAGCCTTGGAGATTGCAAAGTAGCCGCATTATCCTGGGTGTTTCGTAAAGCAAGTATACCCTGGGACTGGTTGCTACGGGTGAGTGTGGTCTTAATTTTAAAACGTTATGGCATTACTGAAGGTGTGTTGGCCTTTGATGAATCAGACCGAGCACGATCTAAGTCTACAAAACGTATTTATAAGGTTTACAAGCAGAAACACAAAGGCTCCGGCGGGTATGTTAATGGACAAACGATAGTATTATTGCTGCTAGTTACCTCATCCATTACAGTGCCTGTCGGTTTTTTCTTTTATATGCCGGATCCAGCCTTAAAGCAGTGGGATAAAGAAGATAAACGGTTGAAAAAGAGCGGTATAGCAAAAAAAGATCGGCCTATTAAGCCTGAACGTGACAGTGCCTACCCGACCAAAACAGAGATTGCATTAGGCTTATTAAAAGAGTTTAAAGTTGCGCATAGCCTGATTAAAATTAAAGGCGTACTGGCTGATGCGCTGTATGGTGAAAAAGCCTTTATGGACGAAGCCGCTAAAGAATCTGGAGGCTCGCAGGTGATTAGCCAATTACGTAAAAACCAAAATATTGAATATAGAGGTAGAATAAGGTCAGTCGAGAGCTACTTTAATTCGATTAACAAAGGCATTGATCAGATAATACGTGTACGTGGCGGAAAAGAGATTAAAGTGACTGTCAGCAGTGCACGATTAAAGGTGAGTTCACACAGTAAAAAACTCTTTGTCATTGCCTTAAAATATGACGGTGAAAACGACTATCGCTATTTAGTGGCGACAGACCTGACTTGGCGCACACAAGATATTATTCAAGCCTATACGTTGAGATGGCTGATTGAGGTTTTCTTTGAGGACTGGAAGCTTTATGAAGGATGGGGGCGTGAGGCCAAACAATTAGATGAAGAGGGATCAAGCCGTGGCCTGATTCTGAGTCTTTTGTTTGACCATTGCCTTCTCCTTCACCCAGAGCAAATAGCCCGCATTGAAAGCAAACTACCTGCGTATACCGTAGGAAGCTTACAGCGCAAGTCTCAAATGGATGTACTGCTTGAGTTCATCACGTCATTGCTAGAGTTTCCAGATCCTGGTGATAAGCTGAAAGAGTTAGGTGAATTAATAAAGGATGTGTTTCAACTGATGCCATCAGGAAAACATATGATTGGCAGAGATTTAGGGCGCTTAGAGCCAACACCATCATTAAAGTATTGTTCTGCTGGGTGAAGGTAAGAGTTTGATGGCAATGGGATGGAAAAACTTGAACATCGAGTATTAACCAAGTGTTTCTGCATCCAGTAATGAAAATAGGCCTGAATTTTCCTGCTGACTGGGAAACCACCAACCAGTCACAATATGTCGCCGCGGTAACAAAACAGCAAGATGCATTTATAATTCTGCAGTTGCAGGGCGAGGGTGATGATCCTGTTCAGGCTGCATACGAATTTCTTAATGAAGCGAACCTGGCTGGCCAAACGGTTAATAAACTTACTATTGGTGGATTTCCTGCCAGCCAGACACATATTAATAGTCGTAGGCAAAAGTCCTCAGTGACCTAGATTGCCTTTGATAAGCAGATGTTTCGTTTGATTACGGTCAATAAACAAGCTGGCGCAAAAACCAGTTCGGCGATTAACGAGTCAATAGCATCTTTCCATCGCTTAACGGCAAAAGAAAAGGCGGCAATTCATCAGCAAAGATTACGTATTATCCCTGCCAGGTTAGGCGAGACTCTGACCGCATTTTTGGAAAGAGCAGGCAGTGACTGGGATAAAGAGAGCTGTGCAATAGCCAATAACCTGGAAACTGGTGTTAAGCTTAAAAAAGGGCAGTTGATTAAGGTGGTGATTTCTGAACCGTTTTAATACTGGTCGTTCTTTATATGAGGCCTTGTGACGATTTTGTTCTTGAAACATTCAATAGCATTTATAAACAAGCGGGATGGAGGTAAATATAGTATGAAATATGCCGTTGTTATTGAAAAGACCGAATCAAATTTCCGGCTTTTGTTCCAGATCATCCTGGGTGTGTTGCAACAGGCGTAACTATTGAAGAGTAGATCCGCGAGGTAATCAAGTTTCATATTGAAGGTATGCGACAAGCTGGAGAAAGCGACTCTCAATTAAGCAGTTCTGTTGACCATATTAAAGTCATTGCATAACTGGGGCGAGGATCCCTTAGCTTTGATGAGGCTAGACATATTCCCTTACTACCTGACCTGACCTGAGATGAACTAATGATGCTTTGAGTGCGCCTTACTCTCGACAAAAATCAGTTCATTATATTTTCCGCATCCGTGACCGCGTGAAGTATATCTGCAGGCTAGTCATTTGTTACGAAATAATGCAAGCGCCCTTCCATATTCCATTGCTTGTGTTACCCAGTATAATAGCGAGCAAATAAATCCATTATCCAGGCAATATGACAAAAAAAGCGATTATTTTATTATCGGGAGGGCTAGACTCGGTAACTGTGCTAGCGATGGCAAAACAGCAAGCTTATCAAATCTATGCCTTGAGCTTTGACTATGGGCAAAAGCATAATGCAGAACTTGTTTCAGCCAGGAAAATAGCCCAAGATTATCAAGTTATTGAGCACAAGATTATTAAGCTTGGGCTCGGTTCGATTGGTGGCTCTGCTTTAACGGATAATGCGCTGATAGTGCCTGTTACTCCGCAGCAAGGTATTCCTGTGACCTATGTGCCGGCCAGAAATACGGTTTTTTTATCCTTCGCGCTTGGTTGGGCGGAGGTGCTGGATGCACAGGATATTTTTATCGGTGTGAACGCGGTTGATTATTCTGGTTATCCTGATTGCCGACCTCAATTTATTGAGGCGTTTCAGGCGCTGGCAAATGTTGCCACTAAGGCTGGTGTAGAAGGGCATAAAATTGAAATTCATGCGCCACTTATTCATCTAAGTAAAAGTGAAATCATACAGCGAGGCATAGAGTTACAGGTTGATTATGCACACACTGTCTCCTGTTATGCTGCAAGCCCAGAGGGACTAGCTTGTGGTGAGTGTGATGCCTGCCGGCTAAAACAAGCGGGTTTTGCCGAAGCGGGAGTGGCTGATCCTACGCGCTATCAGGCTGGGAATGTAGCTGAATAGACACTGTTTAGAATGACTAAAGTGCTGGGTGCGGATGCTATAATTGCGTACTTAGCTGGTAAAGGAATGGCAATATGATAGAAGAATATGATGTGATCATTGTTGGCGGCGGCATGGTCGGCGCGACGGTTGCTTGCGCACTGGGTGATAGTGACTTAAAGGTGGCATTAATAGAGCAGAATATGCCTGAAGCATTTTCTCCTGAACAGGCGCATGATTTACGTGTCTCAGCTTTAAGCATAGCCTCGCAGCAGATTTTGCAAACTATTGGCGCGTGGGATGCTGTGCTGACTATGCGTGTGTGTCCGTTTAAGCGCATGCGCGTATGGGAAACTGCGGGTGATACCGAATTTAATAGTGATGCCATTGATTATGATGCACTGGGATATATCGTAGAGAACCGGGTTACTCAGTTAGCTTTATTGCAAAGGGTGCAGACGTTTTCCAATATAAAATTTCTCTGTCCCGCTAAGATTAAGCAAATTTATTATGACGGCGCTAAAGGCAGTGTAGAACTCGATGACGGGCAGGTATTATCAGCTAAAGTCATGGTCGGTGCTGATGGCGGACAGTCAAGATTAAGGCAAACAGTTGGGCTGGGTGTGACTAGCTGGGACTATCAGCAGCATGCGATGGTGATTTATGTCGCAACTGACTACGAGCAGCAGGATATTACCTGGCAACGCTTTGTCCCCACTGGCCCGCAAGCTTTTTTACCTTTAACCGGGAATTACGGCTCGATAGTCTGGTATAACACGCCGGGTGAAGTGCGCCGCTTAAAGGCGTTAACGGATGCTGAATTACTGGCCGAATTAACGGCAACTTTTCCAGACTGTTTGGGCAAAATCGATAAGATTCTGGGTGTTGCAAGCTTCCCATTAAAGCGCCAGCATGCGCAGGAATATGTAAAACAAGGTATTGCATTAGTTGGCGATGCCGCGCATATGATTAATCCACTGGCCGGTCAGGGCGTGAACATCGGCTTGCTGGATGCAGCTATGCTGGCAGAGGTGCTGATTGAGGCAAATAATAAAGGCAAGAATATTGCTGATCTGGCGGTGCTTAAGCGCTACGAGCGTTTGCGGCGCAATGAAAACCTGAAGATGATGACGGTGATGGACTTGTTTTACCGTACTTTTAGTAATCAAGTGATGCCGATCAAGTTTCTGAGAAATTTAGGCCTGGGTCTGGCTGAGCGCATTACCCCGCTTAAAAATTTAGTGATGCGTGGTGCAATGGGCCTGGAAGGCCGTTTGCCGAAATTAGCTAAAGGTGAAGCGATTATTCATGAATAATTCGATTGCCTTTAGGGCGCTGTTCTTTAAAGAAATTCGTCGCTTTACCCGTATCTGGCCGCAAACTCTATTACCTCCGGCGATTACCACGTCATTATATTTTTTGATTTTTGGCAAGTTGATTGGCGATCGAATCGGCACAGTCAATGGCGTAAGCTATATGGATTATATCGTGCCTGGAGTGATTTTGATGTCAGTGATCAGCCATTCTTATGCCAATGTCGTATCTTCTTTTTACTCAACGAAATTTCAGCGCCATATTGAAGAGTTGCTGGTCGCACCGGTGCCTAACTGGGTGATATTAGCGGGTTATATAGGTGGGGGTGTAACGCGAGGTATGCTAGTAGGTTGCGTGGTAACTGGTATCTCCATGCTGTTTACAGAAATATCTGTTATTAACTGGTGGATTACCGTGAGTGTCTTTGTTTTGACAGCGATACTGTTTTCATTAGCCGGTTTTGTGAATGCCATTTTCGCTGATAGTTTTGATGATATTTCTATTATTCCCAACTTTGTGCTGACACCTCTTAGTTACCTGGGCGGGGTGTTTTATTCTGTCTCAATGCTGCCAGAAATCTGGCAGAAAATTGCCCTGGGTAATCCTATTCTGTATATGATTAACACGTTTCGTTATGGCCTAATTGGAATTTCAGATATTGATGTCATGACTGCCATGTTCATCATCATTGGTTTTATTTTATTTTTAGTTGTTTTTTGTTTATTTTTATTGGCTAAAGGGGTGGGGATTAAGCAATAGGGGTATAACTCGATGTTCAAGTTTTTCCATCCCATTGCCATCAAACTCTTACCTTCACCCAGCAGAACAATACTTTAATGATGGTGTTGGCTCTAAGCGCCCTAAATCTCTGCCAATCATATGTTTTCCTGATGGCATCAGTTGAAACACATCCTTTATTAATTCACCTAACTCTTTCAGCTTATCACCAGGATCTGGAAACTCTAGCAATGACGTGATGAACTCAAGCAGTACATCCATTTGAGACTTGCGCTGTAAGCTTCCTACGGTATACGCAGGTAGTTTGCTTTCAATGCGGGCTATTTGCTCTGGGTGAAGGAGAAGGCAATGGTCAAACAAAAGACTCAGAATCAGGCCACGGCTTGATCCCTCTTCATCTAATTGTTTGGCCTCACGCCCCCATCCTTCATAAAGCTTCCAGTCCTCAAAGAAAACCTCAATCAGCCATCTCAACGTATAGGCTTGAATAATATCTTGTGTGCGCCAAGTCAGGTCTGTCGCCACTAAATAGCGATAGTCGTTTTCACCCTCATATTTTAAGGCAATGACAAAGCGTTTTTTACTGTGAGAACTCACCTTCAATCGTGCACTGCTGACAGTCACTTTAATCTCTTTGCCGCCACGTACACGTATTATCTGATCAATGCCTTTGTTAATCGAATTAAAGTAGCTCTCGACTGACCTTATTCTACCTCTATATTCAATATTTTGGTTTTTACGTAATTGGCTAATCACCTGCGAGCCTCCAGATTCTTTAGCGGCTTCGTCCATAAAGGCTTTTTCACCATACAGCGCATCAGCCAGTACGCCTTTAATTTTAATCAGGCTATGCGCAACCGCTGTCAGCCCCGGACGGGCTGATAGTCTCCAGAAGGCGCAGGGAAATTTGCCAATCCGAAGTGCGCGATAGCGCGCGAGGGAGGCTAAAATTTTATCCCGAATAGCCGTAGAGCCATTTGAGGTAGCCATGACTGAGCTGCTTTGTGCTCAGTCTGTGGCGGACGCAGGGCGGCTGGAGCATCTCCTATTCGCTGCGTAGGTGAACGAATTACGGCGACAGGAGTCCCGGAATTTCGTGAGGTAGCATGGCGCGCCTGTTTAAACTCTTTTAATAAGCCTAATGCAATCTCTGTTTTGGTCGGGTAGGCACTGTCACGTTCAGGCTTAATAGGCCGATCTTTTTTTGCTATACCGCTCTTTTTCAACCGTTTATCTTCTTTATCCCACTGCTTTAAGGCTGGATCCGGCATATAAAAGAAAAAACCGACAGGCACTGTAATGGATGAGGTAACTAGCAGCAATAATACTATCGTTTGTCCATTAACATACCCGCCGGAGCCTTTGTGTTTCTGCTTGTAAACTTTATAAATACGTTTTGTAGACTTAGATCGTGCTCGGTCTGATTCATCAAAGGCCAACACACCTTCAGTAATGCCATAACGTTTTAAAATTAAGACCACACTCACCCGTAGCAACCAGTCCCAGGGTATACTTGCTTTACGAAACACCCAGGATAATGCGGCTACTTTGCAGTCTCCAAGGCTTGCTCGCTCAAACTTAGCCCAGCAAACAGAGTTCATTAGCAGTATGCCCGTTAAACAAGTGCCCAACCAAGCGGCTTGAATCCGTGTCAAAGCGGCTCCGGGTTTTAGCTGATTGAGCGCATCATTTAAATCGTCAATATAGCTTTGGATAAAGGTGGCTGGGGCATTCATTAACATGGGCTTACACCGATAAAATTACAACAACCTCAGAATACCTGATTTTACCTTCTCAATATCAAAAACTTGAACATCGAGTATAAGTCATGTTTTTACAATTTTCTATGAGCGAGTATGACGTTGTCTTTGCTGATACATCACTATTTACGAAAGCTGGGTAAACACAGCATTTCAGTTAATGCCACAAGCCATAGGCAAATATAGTATTTTGCAATTAGGGTTAACTCATATAAAATTGAATAGCGAAATGTTATCAATAAACTATTTCATAAATCAAAATGGAGAATGAGTTCATGTTCACAAAAAAAAATACTGCATCATTAATTAAAGCGATTGCTTTAGGTGTTGCTGTTTCAGTTTTAACTGGGTGTGGCATCGCGGCACCAAAAGCTGAACTAGCATACGCGGAAGCAACACTACAGTCGGCACGTAATATCGGCGCCAATGAATATGCTGCAGTAGAGCTGGAAAGAGCGAAAAATAAATTAAACCAGGCTAAAGCGGAAATGAAAGAGGGTAATAATGAAAGCGCTTTACGCTTAGCTAAAGAATCGACAGCAGAAGGTGAGCTGGCGCAAGCGAAAACAGAAGCAGGAAAAGCAAGCGCATCTGAAAAGCAAATGCAGCAAAGTTATGAAATGTTGAAATCACAGCTTAAATAATGTTGTAAACTACCAACTAATATTTTTTTGGATATATTTATGAATACATTGACAGTAAGAAAACTGCTTATTCCCGCAGTAATTGCAACACTGGCTGCAGGTTGTGCGGAATTACAACAACCAAAATCTCTATTAGAAGCTCAGCAGGCTTATAAGGCAGCTACTAGCAATCCTGCCATCCAGAGAAGATATGCAGCAGATGAATTAACCAAGGCTAATAAAACTCTATTAGATGCGACTGCAGCTGAATCTATAGAAGACATGACTTCTTTAGCCTATATTGCAAATGCTCAGGTTCAGACTGCAACAAGTATTGCTGCTGCTGGGCAGTCTAGTCAGAATAGTATCGATTTGATGAGTCAAAAAGAGAAGCTGATTTCTGATTCCCTTAATTTGAAAAAAAATATCACGCAGGATAAATTGCTGGGAATGCAATTAGCTGAAGCGGAACGTGAAATTATTATGGCTTTCGGAAATATAGAATTTGTTACAGGTACTGCAGATTTAGTTCCAGGTGCTTCAACAGGTATCGATTTACTGGCGACTTATATGGCTAAGTATCCAGAAAAAGAAGTGACTTTGGAAGGCCATACTGATAGCACTGGTAGCGCAGCACTGAACAAAAAGTTATCACAACAACGTGCTGATTTTATTCGTAGTGTTTTGATTACTAAAGGTATTACTGAAGATCGTATTACTGCGGTAGGCTATGGTCAAAGCCAGCCGATTGCTTCAAATAGTTCTGCATCTGGTCGTCAGAAAAATCGTCGTATAGATATTAGTTTCAAGTAATATCTAATACTTCTCCTACTTATATTTGTATTGAGTATATATGTCACACCGCAACCTTGCGGTGTGACAGTTTTTCAATGAGGCCGACAAGTCTCTTCAACCTAGCGACTGTGAGCAACTGCTTTTTTTAGGTTCAACAGCGCTTCGCTTACGCCCTAACTTTCTTTTTGCTCTTCCTGAGCCTGCTAACCTCTGTATAATCAACCGATTTGCAGAAAGTACAAAGCATAATGAAATACACGATTTTAAAGGTATTGATCGGTTTGCTCTTTTTGATGCCACACGTATCTAGGGCTGAAAGCAAAAGTTGTTCGATAAAATATAATTTAACTGGCTGGTCATTTTTTTATCAAGGTTATAAGGGTTCAGGCCTAGTAAGCTGCACCAATGGGCAGAGTGCAAAAGTTTCTTTGACCTTGCATGGGGGTGGATTAACTTTAGGTGTCATCGATATTGACAATGCTAAAGGTAAATTTACCGGGATCAAAAGTATCAAAGATATTTACGGTACCTATTTTTCTATAGATGTGCATGCAGGTTTTTCACGCTCTGCAGAGGCGCGTACCCTATTTAAAGGCTATATTGCAGGCGGTGGTGCCGGTGTAGGAGGAGGTTATAATTTGGGGCTGACCTTTAGTGGCTTAACTATCAAGCCTTAGGTATAATCAAAATTTATTATTTAATAAGGAAAAATCATGCGCACAAAAATTTTAGGTCTTGCTGTTAGTTCACTTTTCTTTATGTCATTTTCTACTGCACAGGCTGAAGATTGTGATCTGAAATACACCATGAAAGGCTGGGCAGCTTTTTATAAAACATACCAGGGTATAGGGACAGTAACTTGTCCCAGCGGTAAAAGTGCTAAGGTGAAATTAAGCTTGAAAGGTGGTGGGTTTACTTTTGGTGCTTATGAAGTCACTGATGGTAAAGGTAAAATTCGCGGAGTCACAAAAATAGATGATATTTATGGCAGCTCTTTTATGATGGATGGTGATGCGGGATTTATCAAGTCTGTCGAAGGCCGCTGGGCTCCTAGAAGTTCTCGTACCGTAACGTTTTCAGGTAAAGGAAAAGGGTATGATTTGGGGTGGTCACTCGGCGCATTAAATATCCAAAAGCCTTAAAATTATCGAGCATTTCCATTTAGGTACGCGCCCGGAATAAGTTGAGTACACCGCTCGATATGCTGGCACAGGGCTTGTACTCGTACGCTGAAAATCATGGAAACGTAGCTTAGCGAAGTGGTGATTTTTAGTCCCTGATAGGCGACAGGGCAATTCGCTGATTCGACGTGTGCTAGCAGCACGCGAGAGGAGCAAGAATTGCATTCCGAATAGCCGTCCAGCCAGTGAGGTAGTAATGACGAAGCGGCTTTTGTGCGTAGTCGTTGCGGACGCAGGGCGTTCAGGGCATCTCCCATCCGCTGCGTAGGTGAACGAATTATGGCGACAGGAGTCCCGGAATTTCGTGAGGTAGCATGGCGCGCCTGCTCAAGGTGTAGAAACAAGCGCATAGCCAGCTACGTAAAGTTACTACAACGCATAAGATGGATAACAAGACTAGCCAGTTGTTTTAAGTTATTCCGTGCGCGTTCCTTCGTATGTGGCTGCCCTCATTTTTTCAGTGAGGGTTTGCGCCGCGGCCTGTTTTTTAGCTAGCTCAGCAATATTAAAGCTTATGGTATTTGCAATATATGCAGCAAAAGAAAGTTGATATTGTTGTTATTGGTAGTGGTATTGGCGGGTTGACTGTGGCAGCTTTGCTGGCAAAATCAGGCCGGCAAGTTTTGCTGTTAGAACAGCATGACCGTGCTGGTGGTTATGCGCATGGCTTTAAACGCAAAAAATATTCTTTTGATGCAGGGGTTCACCTTAGCAGTGGTTGTGGGCTACAAGGATTTGAGGGTGGGCAGATAATCCGCAAAGTTCTTCAGGCCATAGGCCAGTATGAGAAATTTGAGTTTATCAAAGTTAACCCCTTTGCCTTTGTTTCTATCGGTGATATTGAGGTGGAATTACCTGTTTCAATAGACGCTATGGTGAATCAATTGGCTGATTTATTTCCATCTGAGCGTCAGGGGCTGGTTGACTTATTGACACTTTGTTTACAGCTGGCAGAACAAGTTGCTAAATGTGATGAGGTCTTGGCGACAACAGGTGTTGATACGATGTACTCGGAGCTGGATTTATTATTCAAATATCGGAGCAGTACTCTCGCAAGTGTCTGGGGCGATTATATTTCGGACCCTCAATTACAATGTATTTTTGCGGCTCAGTGGCCGTATCTGGGTTTACCTCCTGAAAGAGTCTCTTTTGTCTACTGGGCAAGTATGCTGATGGGCTATGTTTCCGATGGTGCCTTTTATTGCAAAGGTGGCTTCCAGAACTTCGCCGATACTCTGGTAACTGGATTTAAGAAGGCTGGCGGTGAGATTTATTACAAGTGCAAAGTCGATAGAATTAATGTCAGTGATAACCAGGTTCAAGGCATACGTCTTGCCTCGGGAGAAATTATTCACGCTAAGACGGTTATTGCGAATGCTGATATGTTACAGACAGTCTACCAACTAGTCGGTGAAGAATATTTCCCTAGCCGTTATCTAGCCCGCTTGCAACGCATGCAAGCTTCTTGTTCTTTGTTTGTTGTCTATATTGCGACAGATCTGGATCTAGTGCAGGCAGGAGCCCATCATGAGGCATTTTATTATCATCAGTTTAACCACGAAGATAACTATAATAGAGCCCTGCAGGGAGAGGTTTCCTGGTTAGGCATATCAGTGCCGACACTGGTTGACGATAGTATTGCACCAAAGGGTGAGCATTTAATGGTGTTAACCGTGTTGGCAAATTTTAATCAGGCTGATAACTGGCAGCTAGCTAAAGCTGAGTATACGCATAAAATGCTGGACTTTGCTGAGACTAAATTTCCTGGCTTGAAGTCCCATATTCTGTTTATAGAAGCAGGATCACCCGCAACCATGCAGCGTTATACCCTGAATAATAAAGGCGCTGCTTATGGCTGGGCGGTCACTCCAGAGCAAGTAGGTGCAAACCGTATCGCTAATCAATCTCCGATAGAAGGACTTTATTTTTCCGGGCATTGGACTACACCCGGTGGCGGTGTCTATGGGGTTAGTTATTCCGGGGTACAAACTGCGATGCAGGTGTTAGGTTTGACTAAGCAGAATGAACTTTGGGCTTTATGTGCTGAAGGAAGTCACTGATGCATAAATCCTATGACCTTATTATTATGGGTGGTGGCTTGTCTGGCCTGACCCTGGCTATTCAACTAAAGCGCAGAATAAATAGTCTTAGTATTCTGATTGCAGAAAAAGCATTTTATCCGATGCCAGAAGCAGCACATAAAGTGGGTGAGTCTTCGGTAGAAATTGCCAGTTTTTATTTTGACGAAATGTTGGGCTTAAAGGCCGAACTGGACAAGGAATTACCTAAACTAGGCTTACGCTTCTTTTATAGCAATAAGGATAATAAGGATATTAAACAACGCATTGAACTAGGTCCAAGTCGATACCCCTTCTCAAAAAGCTATCAATTAGATAGAGGACGGTTTGAGAATTCTCTCATTAAGCACGGGCTGAAGCTCGGAATAGATTTCAAGGATAATTGTAAGATCAAGGATATTTCTTTAGGTAAAAATGATCACCAGGTTACCTTGTTACATAAACAGCAAGAACACATCATTCAGTGCTAGTGGCTGCTCGATGCAAGTGGTCGTGTGGGGCTGTTAAAGAGGAAATTAAAACTCGCTAAACCTGCCTATCATGATGTCAATGCTTCATGGTTTAGAATTAATCATCAGATCAGAGTGGATGACTGGGTGGATGACCCGCAATGGCAAGGGCAGGTTGAAGAGCCGAGATGGTTAAGTACCAATCACTTGTTGGGCAAAGGCTATTGGGTATGGATTATTCCTCTGTCATCGGGGGCTACCAGTATTGGGATTGTTGCGGATCCTAACAAACACCCCTATGCAGAGCTCAATACTTTTGCACGAGCAAGAGTATGGCTGAGCAAATACGAGCCGCAATTTGCCGGCATTATTGAGGCGCATGTTGATCAGGTTCAGGATTTTCTCACCCTGAAGCATTATTCATACAATTGCAAAAAAATGTTTTCCGCCGATGGTTGGGCGATTACCGGTGATGCGGGTGTCTTTCTTGACCCGTTTTATTCGCCGGGTAGTGACTTTATTGCCATGAATAATAGTTTTATTACAGAATTAATTGTCAAACATTATGCCGGTGAGGATATTGTTCAGGCTACAGGGGAATATGAAAAACTATTTCGTACCCTGTTTTTAGCCTTTGGCACTGTTTATGAAGAGCAATACCCTATCATGGGGAGTGCTAGAGTGATGACTATAAAAGTCATCTGGGACTTTACGCTATATTGGAGTGGTATTGCGCTGTTATTTTTTAGCAATAAATTAACTGACCTGGTCTTTATGCAAAGGGGAGGAGCCCAGTTACAGCAGATTTATCAGCTAAATTTCGAGATGCAGGGACTATTCAGGCATTGGGCGGAAGCAGAATTACCGAACGGTGACATGCGCGATAAATTTTTGAATTACACTCGATGTTCAAGTTTTTCCATCCCATTGCCATCAAACTCTTACCTTCACCCAGCAGAACAATACTTTAATGATGGTGTTGGCTCTAAGCGCCCTAAATCTCTGCCAATCATATGTTTTCCTGATGGCATCAGTTGAAACACATCCTTCGCTGTCAGCCCCGGACGGGCTGATAGTCTCCAGAAGGCGCAGGGAAATTTGCCAATCCGAAGTGCGCGATAGCGCGCGAGGGAGGCTAAAATTTTATCCCGAATAGCCGTAGAGCCATTTGTGGTAGCCATGACTGAGCTGCTTTGTGCTCAGTCTGTGGCGGACGCAGGGCGGCTGGAGCATCTCCTATTCGCTGCGTAGGTGAACGAATTACGGCGACAGGAGTCCCGGAATTTCGTGAGGTAGCATGGCGCGCCTGTATTAATTCACCTAACTCTTTCAGCTTATCACCAGGATCTGGAAACTCTAGCAATGACGTGATGAACTCAAGCAGTACATCCATTTGAGACTTGCGCTGTAAGCTTCCTATGGTATACGCAGGTAGTTTGCTTTCAATGCGGGCTATTTGCTCTGGGTGAAGGAGAAGGCAATGGTCAAACAAAAGACTCAGAATCAGGCCACGGCTTGATCCCTCTTCATCTAATTGTTTGGCCTCAGGCCCCCATCCTTCATAAAGCTTCCAGTCCTCAAAGAAAACCTCAATCAGCCATCTCAACGTATAGGCTTGAATAATATCTTGTGTGCGCCAAGTCAGGTCTGTCGCCACTAAATAGCGATAGTCGTTTTCACCGTCATATTTTAAGGCAATGACAAAGCGTTTTTTACTGTGTGAACTCACCTTTAATCGTGCACTGCTGACAGTCACTCGCTGAAAATCCTGGAAACGGAGCTTTAGCGAAGTGAAGATTTTTAGTCCGCGATAGCCGTAGGGCCGTTGTTTTGTCGGAGTCTGAGCGTTAGCGAAGGTGGAGACAAAATAAAAGGCCATCCGACACGGCGTCAAGTCATTTGGAGCCTATGTTCCGACCCCTTGTTGGGTCGGGACGAGGTGACGAGGACGAATCGGGGCCGCCGGAGGCATAAGTGGTCGCGTTAAGTTTTTGCTGCTTGCTTGGGCTGGGATGCCCAAAACAAGCTTTCGCAAAAATAGCGACTCCCCGATTAATCTCTTTTCCGCCACGTACACGTATTATCTGATCAATGCCTTTGTTAATCGAATTAAAGTAGCTCTCGACTGACCTTATTCTACCTCTATAGACTTTCAGAAAATTAATTTCCGAACAAACAAAAACGACAGAGGGGAAACTGGCTTATAATTTTCGTCCCAACACTAACGGAAACAGTCAAAAATGGTATCCCTCACTTTTTCAAAGTCAATTGTAGACCGACTAAAAAAAAATATGGCGACAGCTCTCAAGCTAAGTAATATTTGTTTATATCGATTAACTCAAGCTCTACTCTGGTTCAGTGAATGCATGGGAATCAAAGAAATAGCACGCCTAATGGGAGTCTGTGAAAAAACCATTATAAATTGGCTGAAAACATTCATGGATAAAGGTGTCGGTTGGTTAATAGGGCAACACTATCAAGGACGTGGTCGGAAGTCAAAGTTAACTAAAGACCAGAAAAATAAATTGGTTGAGTTGATAAAGAAAGGCCCAGAAGACAATGGATTTCATTGTGGAATATGGAATACTGCGATGATTGCCGAGCTTATTTGGTTAAAACTTGAAGTTCGTTAAAACTCATCAGTGTTCCCCTATCAATTGATGCCGTGAGACTAACCTCGCCACAAGAGAGCTCATAAAGCACTGTAAAGACATTCCTGTTATTATTGCGTTTTGAACTGCCCGAATGGTATACGAGCTGATACGA
The DNA here is from genome assembly GCF_019721995.1 of Bathymodiolus japonicus methanotrophic gill symbiont. GTDB lineage: Bacteria > Pseudomonadota > Gammaproteobacteria > Methylococcales > Methylomonadaceae > Methyloprofundus. The sequence continues at coordinate 93,035 of NZ_BLYC01000013.1, forward strand.
GATATTCTTGCCTGGAAAAATAATGGATTCACAAAACGATCTCGTTTTTGAGCCTGTTGCTGCCTTATCTCCAGAGCCTCGCTATATTTTTTATCCGATGGATGAATCAATTCTGGCTGTTGTGTTTTTGAACTCTCTTCAAACACGCGCATTAAATTATAGCTCATTGCAGTCAGGCGCATTTGATTTTCAAGTGAGCGGGTATTGGAAGACCAAGCTTTAGTTTCCTTGAAATTACTTTTAGTGTTATTGAATGTCTTTTCAATCGTCCATCGCTTGAAATACAGCATGGCAATGGTTCCAGGGTTAATAGTCATTGGCAAGGTTGTCACAAACCGGTGAAGTTTTCCGGTTTCTGGATCACGGTAATCCACCACGTTAAATTTGATGCCCTTGTTTTCGTACACACTGTATGCTTCAACCCCTGTATTGATCTCATGGCGGGAGTCAAAAGGGATAGACTCAACCAGAGTCGCAATTGAATTTTCTTTTAGCATTGAAATCATGTAATTAGCATGTCGTTTCTGCCGATCCCACCAGACAAAGTCGGTGACGGCTTTATCGTAGACATAGAGATGTTTCTGAGAGCTGTTATTTCCCTTGTTTTGCTTTTCAATATGATCTCGTAACACAGGTATTTCTTGATGCCTCTGAGTTCCGTTTGTCACCAGACAAAGAAATCTGAGCAACCCACTTCTGAGATTCAACGCGTAAATCCCCCCAGCCGCATAAACTTTCCCCTTGCTGTTTTTTTCAGTATGGCAGGCATGATCAATAAAATGTCCATCCGCTGCTTCTATGGTGTATTCGTCAAGTTCCGGGAATGCTTTAAGATAATCAATGCCTTGCGACAGCAGTGTTTCAGCGTGAAGATGATAGCTCTGCTGTTCAAATGCCTCAAGCATACTTGTTCGTCTATGCGACTTCAGTGATTTAAAATACGTTGAGTGGGGAAGCAGCTGGCCATAAATCTGTTCATTGGTTTGGAGGAAATGGCGACCACTATCGACTACACTGATACAGCGTAATAACCCAAGGCGAATAAAGTCGATATCCTTCAACTCTGGGCATGAACGAGCCCACAAAGGATGACGCTCTGCTAACAGGGAACGTTCCATACTTTCATTGCAGTGTTGGTGAATATGTTCAGAGAGTGGTAGGTCTTTAAGCATGGGTGATATCCGTTTATGAGGTGATTAAAACGGAAATTTTTAGAAAAATTTTTTCGGCAATTGCAAGCTTTATTTGAAATTATTTGTTGTTTTTTTACGGTGCCTACAGAGTGTCTATTTTCTGTTATAAGTGATTAAAATCAAAAAGATGGAAATATTCGAGTGGTGCTACCTTCAGGTAGGTTATAGGCTGCTTTGTTTAGGTACTTCTTCTTTCAATGGGAACACTGATGTTAAAACTTGAAGTTCGTTATAACTTGAACTATTTATCAAGCCTAATGAAAAAACTGGGCTTCAGTTATCAAAAAGCCCGTTTTGTGACTGATCGCCAAGAAGAAGAAAAGTACGAGCTTGAAAGAAAAACGTGGCTGGAAGAAACATTGCCTGCCATTATGGAAAAGGCGGTAGAAGAAAAGAGTGTCGTTTTATTCGGTGATGAGGTGTCATTTGCTATGTGGGGTTCATTGGCACGAACCTGGGCTCCAATAGGAGAGCAACCCACAGTGAAAACATCAGGGATTCGAAAAGGGTTGAAAATGTTTGGTACGATCGAACTCGAAGGAGGGAGTTTTCAATACCGAGAATCATTGGCTTATGAGATAAAACCAAAGTCACTTAGACTTTTAAAAGAAGCTGGGCTGCCTCAAGAATTTTTAGCTATTCTTAAAAGCTTAAAAAATGAGAAATATCCAACACAGAAGCTTTTTATGGAAGCGATATATTCTATTGCCGACAACGTCTTAATCGAGAGTTATAAGCCACCTCCTTACACACAAGTCCTAAAATACGCCTTTTAGCTTTCTGGCCATTTGAATACCATATACGCAGTCCTGAATCCTCTGAAAACCGATCCAAATACTTTTCGCACCAGGGTCACCATCTGATTTACGCCCTAAAAAACCACCCAATGTCGCTAAATTTCTTAACACGGCATTCAGTGTAGGCACTTTTTTGGGTATCTTTTTGTCCAATAAACCATAAGATGATTTCCATTCTAAAGGATCAAAGATTAATTCAGCAGGCAAGTCAGGACAGATGCGACCTAAGCGCATAAGATACATCACCCGCCAAGCAATAACCATGGCCATGACTAAGGCTTTTTCAATGCGCTCTTTACTGGATAATTGAAGCTTTTCAACCTTGCAGCCCACTTTCAAAATATCAAAAAACATTTCTATTTCCCAGCGACAGCGATACCAGTCAATCAACTCACAGGCTTGATCTTCACTTTCTACCCTTCGATTGCTTAATAAGCGCCATATGAGCGGTGACTTCCCTTTAGGCGGGTTGATTTCTTTTGCCTGAACCAAAGTTACTTCAATACCTTCTTTCCCTTTTACGGGGAAAGTGCAGCGTAACACTTTAATTTCTTGCTGAACTTGTCGCGATTTTTCGCCTTTTTTTCGTGGCTTAATAAAACTAACGCGACTCATAACCTCTTGCTTATCGACGCTATCCCACAGTGTTTCATCCGCTGATAATTTACGGTTATGCCTGGCTCTTACTAGCCAGTCAGCAGGCGTATTTAACGCCTTACTTCTCTGCATAAGACTTAAAATATCACCTTCTCTATCGGCCACATAAACGAGCCGACTTTTAGGGCAACGTTCGGCCATTTCAGCGACACGTTCATAACCTTCTATCCAGCGATCACTTTCTTTTATCGTGGGATTATTTTGATCTTCTGCTTTGCTTTTTCCTCTTGCCCACATCCACGCATCACTAACCCCTAAAGGGAGCCGGTCTGGTGTAATGCAGAGTGTCGGATGCAAGTACATGCCTCTTTGGGCATCGTAAGATAAGCGACCTAAATCCTCAGTTTCTTGTCCATTAAAATCTAATTCTGTCGTATCTTGTAAGCATAAAATAACGGGCTCTTCACTGACTATAATGCGCTGTTCAACTTGATCTGTATGGGCGACTAACAACTTTTCCCATGTCACATTTTCATTTGCATAAAATCGATAAGTCGCTTGTGTTTCAGCCCAGCCTTGGCAAGCCTGAGGAATGCTTAGTTTAGGCGCTTTTACAAAAGTTTCTATCAATTTAACTGCTCTTTTATTAAGCCGTGAATCACCTAAATCTAAATTACAAAATTCCATTTCTGCCCAAGTCTCAGTCATCGTTACTAAAATAATGAGATTTTACACTCTTATATCAGACTTGTGTGTAAGGAGATGGTTTTAATGGTGAAAGCTATGTTGAGTTTTTAACACAATTGCTGGCTTATTATAAAGGCAAGATTATTCTAATTGAAGATGGTGCCCCGTATCATGGAAGCGGTGTTATTAAGGAATTTAAGTTAGCTAATGTAGATCGTTTGACAGTAGAACGTCTCCCTGCGTTCTCGCCGGATTTTAATCCGATTGAGAAATTATGGAAAAATACGAAACGCGATTCGACTCATATGAAGTATTTTAAAACTTTTGAAGATCTTCATGATTCAGTTGTGCAAACTTTTAACACTTATATGCATGATGCCAGTAAAGTGATTTGTGTTATGCAAAAATTGCGGGAAGATTTCGTTGTTACCGCCTAAGTTTAAGCGCTCCAAATTTGGAAATTATTTATCTGAGAAACTATATATTCAATATTTTGGTTTTTACGTAATTGGCTAATCACCTGCGAGCCTCCAGATTCTTTAGCGGCTTCGTCCATAAAGGCTTTTTCACCATACAGCGCATCAGCCAGTACGCCTTTAATTTTAATCAGGCTATGCGCAACTTTAAACTCTTTTAACCTATCTTCGTGACATATACAGTCAATTTCCCATTATTTCAATGAGTTAAATTTTTCAATCGGCCCCAGTTGGCACTACAGGTTTCATATCAACGATCGTTTTAACTTTTCCAATCGGGTCGGGGTTAATATTCAACGCAGTGTATATTTGTTTTTGTCTGGTTTCTGCTTTGCTTGTGGTTCGCAGGTGAATGATTGTATCGTTATCCGTGGGTAAAGTAATGGTCATGCGTTGCTGGGTCGACATCCTGTTGCGAATGCTTTCCCAGCTTAGATGGATGTCCTGCAATCTAAGTTGATAACGCAGTACATGTACCAGGTGGTAAGCTAATAATGTGATGAATAGGTGTCCGGTAACCCGCTCTTCTTTTTTGTGATAGACAGGGCGCAAGCCTAGCTCGGTTTTCAGGCTTCTAAAGGTCGCTTCAATCTCAGTCAGCATGGTATAGGTTAG
>NZ_BLYC01000014.1 GCF_019721995.1 Bathymodiolus japonicus methanotrophic gill symbiont
ATTTACTGAGTATTAAACAGAAAAAAACAACAGTAGCTTTTAGTGAATGATTGTTTTTAAGGTGGTGCGTTAAAATCGCTCTAAATGGCTAAAAATCGCAAATGCTCTCTAACACCTCAACAATCAAAAAAGATAAGAATATTTACTCCTTGACGGTATATTTGACGGTATAAATATTAATATAATTTATCAATTACTTTAATATCAATTGGTTGTTTGTCTGTTTTGAGTACTGCCATCGGGCACCAATAGAAAATCCGGCAAATTCCGGTTAAGTACAGGAAGCTCAAGAGCCATAAGACCTTGGGCTTTTTTATGTCTTAGGGTACACGCAGCTCGAAAAACTCTCAATATACCATTACCAGAGGTACGTATAAAAGCACTTAGGTTCTACTAATAAGTGTGTTGTCCAACTCTATTAATCGTTTCAGTTTGATTTTCAGGCGCGCCATGCTACCTCACGAAATTCCGGGACTCCTGTCGCCATAATTCGTTCACCTACGCAGCGGATGGGAGATGCCCTGAACGCCCTGCGTCCGCAACGACTACGCACAAAAGCCGCTTCGTCATTACTATCTCACTGGCTGGACGGCTATTCGGAATGCAATTCTTGCTCCTCTCGCGTGCTGCTAGCACACGTCGAATCAGCGAAGGGTTATTACGCTGTATCAGTGTAGTCGATAGTGGTCGCCATTTCCTCCAAACCAATGAACAGATTTATGGCCAGCTGCTTCCCCACTCAACGTATTTTAAATCACTGAAGTCGCATAGACGAACAAGTATGCTTGAGGCATTTGAACAGCAGAGCTATCATCTTCACGCTGAAACACTGCTGTCGCAAGGCATTGATTATCTTAAAGCATTCCCGGAACTTGACGAATACACCATAGAAGCAGCGGATGGACATTTTATTGATCATGCCTGCCATACTGAAAAAAACAGCAAGGGGAAAGTTTATGCGGCTGGGGGGATTTACGCGTTGAATCTCAGAAGTGGGTTGCTCAGATTTCTTTGTCTGGTGACAAACGGAACTCAGAGGCATCAAGAAATACCTGTGTTACGAGATCATATTGAAAAGCAAAACAAGGGAAATAACAGCTCTCAGAAACATCTCTATGTCTACGATAAAGCCGTCACCGACTTTGTCTGGTGGGATCGGCAGAAACGACATGCTAATTACATGATTTCAATGCTAAAAGAAAATTCAATTGCGACTCTGGTTGAGTCTATCCCTTTTGACTCCCGCCATGAGATCAATACAGGGGTTGAAGCATACAGTGTGTACGAAAACAAGGGCATCAAATTTAACGTGGTGGATTACCGTGATCCAGAAACCGGAAAACTTCACCGGTTTGTGACAACCTTGCCAATGACTATTAACCCTGGAACCATTGCCATGCTGTATTTCAAGCGATGGACGATTGAAAAGACATTCAATAACACTAAAAGTAATTTCAAGGAAACTAAAGCTTGGTCTTCCAATACCCGCTCACTTGAAAATCAAATGCGCCTGACTGCAATGAGCTATAATTTAATGCGCGTGTTTGAAGAGATTTCAAAAACACAACAGCCAGAATTGATTCATCCATCGGATAAAAAATATAGCGAGGCTCTGGAGATAAGGCAGCAACAGGCTCAAAAACGAGATCGTTTTGTGAATCCATTATTTTTCCAGGCAAGAATATCTCGTATCAGCTCGTATACCATTCGGGCAGTTCAAAACGCAATAATAACAGGAATGTCTTTACAGTGCTTTATGAGCTCTCTTGTGGCGAGGTTAGTTTCACGGCATCAATTGATAGGGGAACACTGATGACCAGCATAGGGAATAATAAAGCCTGGTTATATTTACCCGAAAAGACGATTGTACTTGGGCATGCATTTTCATTATTCAGTTCCTGTCAGGATACTATCAGCGGAGAAACATTTGATTTTAGCGTGCAAGTCAGGCTTGATGATCAGTTATATACAGGTTGCGGCAGGTCATTGCTTTAAACATAAAGCTAGTGTAATAAAAATGGTAAAATGACATCTACAATTTAACATAATATACATTATACGAAGTAAATAACGGTACCTCTTAAAAAACTTTCGTTTAAGAAAATAATAAAAATCACGAGTGATTGAACGAATAAGAACGGATAGTATTTGAATCATGAGAGCCAGGAAAGTTAATTCTGATTAATGTATAGCAAAGATCAGGCATACATACAGAAGGTGTAAAGGTTTTTGATAAATATTGAGGGATATTACATCTAACAGATACAGCTACCAAACAATTTACAGAGGCTACAAATGAGCTATACACACCTATGTCCTGAAGAAAGATATTATATAGAAATTGAATTAAAAAAGGGAACTTCACAGAATAAAATAGCAGAAGCCTTAGAACGAAGCCAAAGCAATATTTCACGCGAGATTAAACGCAATACAGGTCAAAGAGGCTACAGGCATAAACAAGCAGAAGATTTTTCCCAAGAACGACACAAAAACAAGCCTTCGGGGAGTCGCTATTTTTGCGAAAGCTTGTTTTGGGCATCCCAGCCCAAGCAAGCAGCAAAAACTTAACGCGACCACTTATGCCTCCGGCGGCCCCGATTCGTCCTCGTCACCTCGTCCCGACCCAACAAGGGGTCGGAACATAGGCTCCAAATGACTTGACGCCGTGTCGGATGGCCTTTTATTTTGTCTCCACCTTCGCTAACGCTCAGACTCCGACAAAACACAGGCGCGCCATGCTACCTCACAACATTCTGGGACTCCTGTCACCAACATTCATTCGCCTACGCAGCGAATGGGAGATGCCCTGGTCGCCCTGCGTCCGTCTCAACTACGCACAAAACCCTGCTCCGTTAAGACTACCTCAAATGGCTGGACGGCTATTCGGAATGCAATTCTTGCCTCCCTCGCGCGCTACTAGCGCACTTCGGATCAGCGAATTGCCCTGTCGCCTACCAGGGACTAAAAATCATCACTCCGCTTAGGCTCCGTTTCCCTGATTTTAAGCGACGGCCCTACGGCTATCGCGGACTAAAAATCTTCACTTCGCTAAAGCTCCGTTTCCAGGATTTTCAGCGAAAGAGGTTAAATTAACGGATGAAATAAAAGGCATTGTTAATGTTCGCATTGAGGATGACTGGAGTCCTGAGCAGATTGCAGGGCGGTTAAAACAAGAAGGTATAATTAGTCTTCATCATGAAACAATCTATCAGCATATTCTGGCGTACAAAAAGGCAGGGGGTGAACTATACAAGCATCTTCGGCATCAGAACAAAACCTATCGCAAGCGGTATGGGTCAGCCCATAATAGGACAGGAATCCCTAATAGAGTCGATATAGATGAGCGTCCTGAAGAGGTCAACAACCGTAAGCGTATAGGTGGTTGGGAGGCAGATACAATCATTGGGGAAAATCACAAAGGGGCGATTGTTAGGCCTATCTCATGATAAACGGGCTTGTTGTTAATCAAGTGTTTTTGGCGACCGGCGTTACTGATATGCGTAAATCTATCAATGGTCCTCCGTATTTATATATTCCTGAAGTTAGTCAGCGCCTTGAAGGTACGACGATAGGCCTAGGTGCGCAGAATGTTGCAACACATTCAGAAGGTGCCTATACAGGTGAAATAGCGGCAGTAATGCTGAAAGATTTTAGCTGTAAATATGCCATCGTAGGACATTCTGAGCGTAGAGCAAACTATGCAGATACTGATGAGACCGTTGCACAGCGATTTAAGCAAGCGCTTGATGCAGATATCATTCCCGTTCTGGCTATCGGCGAACTACTCGAAGAAAGAGAGCAGGGTGTTACCTTTGATGTTGTTGCCAAGCAGTTAAATGCGGTTATAGATTTTGCTGGTATCGACAGCTTTCAAAATGCGGTTATTGCATATGAGCCTGTATGGGCGATAGGCATCAGCTTTATTCTTTAATTGATTTACAGCGTCTTTCTGTCGGCAGAGGGTTATGCACTTATTATACGAATTCAGGTCTTTTGATCGTTTACCGTCCAATTGTTTAATTTTTTCCTCTAAATCTGTTAGATGTAATATCCCTCAATATTTATCAAAAACCTTTACACCTTCTGTATGTATGCCTGATCTTTGCTATACATTAATCAGAATTAACTTTCCTGGCTCTCATGATTCAAATACTATCCGTTCTTATTCGTTCAATCACTCGTGATTTTTATTATTTTCTTAAACGAAAGTTTTTTAAGAGGTACCGTTATTTACTTCGTATAATGTATATTATGTTAAATTGTAGATGTCATTTTACCATTTTTATTACACTAGCTTTATGTTTAAAGCAATGACCTGCCGCAACCTGTATATAACTGATCATCAAGCCTGACTTGCACGCTAAAATCAAATGTTTCTCCGCTGATAGTATCCTGACAGGAACTGAATAATGAAAATGCATGCCCAAGTACAATCGTCTTTTCGGGTAAATATAACCAGGCTTTATTATTCCCTATGCTGGTCATCAGTGTTCCCCTATCAATTGATGCCGTGAAACTAACCTCGCCACAAGAGAGCTCATAAAGCACTGTAAAGACATTCCTGTTATTATTGCGTTTTGAACTGCCCGAATGGTATACGAGCTGATACGAGATATTCTTGCCTGGAAAAATAATGGATTCACAAAACGATCTCGTTTTTGAGCCTGTTGCTGCCTTATCTCCAGAGCCTCGCTATATTTTTTATCCGATGGATGAATCAATTCTGGCTGTTGTGTTTTTGAAATCTCTTCAAACACGCGCATTAAATTATAGCTCATTGCAGTCAGGCGCATTTGATTTTCAAGTGAGCGGGTATTGGAAGACCAAGCTTTAGTTTCCTTGAAATTACTTTTAGTGTTATTGAATGTCTTTTCAATCGTCCATCGCTTGAAATACAGCATGGCAATGGTTCCAGGGTTAATAGTCATTGGCAAGGTTGTCACAAACCGGTGAAGTTTTCCGGTTTCTGGATCACGGTAATCCACCACGTTAAATTTGATGCCCTTGTTTTCGTACACACTGTATGCTTCAACCCCTGTATTGATCTCATGGCGGGAGTCAAAAGGGATAGACTCAACCAGAGTCGCAATTGAATTTTCTTTTAGCATTGAAATCATGTAATTAGCATGTCGTTTCTGCCGATCCCACCAGACAAAGTCGGTGACGGCTTTATCGTAGACATAGAGATGTTTCTGAGAGCTGTTATTTCCCTTGTTTTGCTTTTCAATATGATCTCGTAACACAGGTATTTCTTGATGCCTCTGAGTTCCGTTTGTCACCAGACAAAGAAATCTGAGCAACCCACTTCTGAGATTCAACGCGTAAATCCCCCCAGCCGCATAAACTTTCCCCTTGCTGTTTTTTTCAGTATGGCAGGCATGATCAATAAAATGTCCATCCGCTGCTTCTATGGTGTATTCGTCAAGTTCCGGGAATGCTTTAAGATAATCAATGCCTTGCGACAGCAGTGTTTCAGCGTGAAGATGATAGCTCTGCTGTTCAAATGCCTCAAGCATACTTGTTCGTCTATGCGACTTCAGTGATTTAAAATACGTTGAGTGGGGAAGCAGCTGGCCATAAATCTGTTCATTGGTTTGGAGGAAATGGCGACCACTATCGACTACACTGATACAGCGTAATAACCCTTCGCTGATTCGACGTGTGCTAGCAGCACGCGAGAGGAGCAAGAATTGCATTCCGAATAGCCGTCCAGCCAGTGAGATAGTAATGACGAAGCGGCTTTTGTGCGTAGTCGTTGCGGACGCAGGGCGTTCAGGGCATCTCCCATCCGCTGCGTAGGTGAACGAATTATGGCGACAGGAGTCCCGGAATTTCGTGAGGTAGCATGGCGCGCCTGAAAATCAAACTGAAACGATTAATAGAGTTGGACAACACACTTATTAGTAGAACCTAAGTGCTTTTATACGTACCTCTGGTAATGGTATATTGAGAGTTTTTCGAGCTGCGTGTACCCTAAGACATAAAAAAGCCCAAGGTCTTATGGCTCTTGAGCTTCCTGTACTTAACCGGAATTTGCCGGATTTTCTATTGGTGCCCGATGGCAGTACTCAAAACAGACAAACAACCAATTGATATTAAAGTAATTGATAAATTATATTAATATTTATACCGTCAAATATACCGTCAAGGAGTAAATATTCTTATCTTTTTTGATTGTTGAGGTGTTAGAGAGCATTTGCGATTTTTAGCCATTTAGAGCGATTTTAACGCACCACCTTAAAAACAATCATTCACTAAAAGCTACTGTTGTTTTTTTCTGTTTAATACTCAGTAAATCATTAGCCACTCGCCCAGAGTCGCAATTGAATTTTCTTTTAGCATTGAAATCATGTAATTAGCATGTCGTTTCTGCCGATCCCACCAGACAAAGTCGGTGACGGCTTTATCGTAGACATAGAGATGTTTCTGAGAGCTGTTATTTCCCTTGTTTTGCTTTTCAATATGATCTCGTAACACAGGTATTTCTTGATGTCTCTGAGTTCCGTTTGTCACCAGACAAAGAAATCTGAGCAACCCACTTCTGAGATTCAACGCGTAAATCCCCTCGGCCGCATAAACTTTCCCCTTGCTGTTTTTTTCAGTATGGCAGGCATGATCAATAAAATGTCCATCCGCTGCTTCTATGGTGTATTCGTCAAGTTCCGGGAATGCTTTAAGATAATCAATGCCTTGCGATAGCAGTGTTTCAGAGTGAAGATGATAGCTCTGCTGTTCAAATGCCTCAAGCATACTTGTTCGTCTATGCGACTTCAGTGATTTAAAATACGTTGAGTGGGGAAGCAGCTGGCCATAAATCTGTTCATTGGTTTGGAGGAAATGGCGACCACTATCGACTACACTGATACAGCGTAATAACCCAAGGCGAATAAAGTCGATATCCTTCAACTCTGGGCATGAACGAGCCCACAAAGGATGACGCTCTGCTAACAGGGCACGTTCCATACTTTCATTGCAGTGTTGGTGAATATGTTCAGAGAGTGGTAGGTCTTTAAGCATGGGTGATATCCGTTTATGAGGTGATTAAAACGGAAATTTTTAGAAAAATTTTTTCGGCAATTGCAAGCTTTATTTGAAATTATTTGTTGTTTTTTTACGGTGCCTACAGAGTGTCTATTTGCTGTGATAAGTGATTAAAATCAAAAAGATGGAAATATTCGAGTGGTGCTACATTCAGGTAGGTTATAGGCTGCTTTGTTTAGGTACTTCTTCTTTCAATGGGAACTAGGTTTATGCCTTAGAATCTTACCTCCAATGGCGAATTTAATTATTAGCTATTGGTGGGCTATTACCCAGCCGTCGTTATTTCAATACTTATTAACGTTACACTGTAATGCTTAGTTAGTTCGTTACAGTGTAACATTAATTATCATTGTTTTATGCCGAGTGGCTGGTTTTAAAGTATAGGGCGTTTTGGCCATTGCTTCAATTATAAGATTAGTTTTTATTTGATGACTATTCTTCAAAAAAACCATGTTATCCCTTAATATCTCCCTTTGCTCGTTTTATCATAGATTCCACAGCATTATTAGTATTTTGGTAAGCAATTTTAATATTTGGGTGTCTTTGGTGATAGACCCTAAATATTTCATCGGCAAAAGCTTGACCAATAGATTCTACATCTTCAAAGTCAAAAAACACATATTCAAAGTTTTCAATTCGTATTAGCAACCTTTTTGCCTGACTCCTAGAGACTAAATTTTCTTTATTAATTCTTGCCATATTAACTGGAATAATTGTTTTATTGAAAGCATAACCTTCATTCTCACTACCACTAAATTTGTCAAAAACTTCTTTATCTGTTCGTGTTGAGTCGAGAGAAATTGCCATATAAACACCTGTTCCCTCTTCTGGGTTTGTTACATCGTTATCACTGATAACATCAAGATCCCTTTCATGGTGATGGTTAAAAAATAATTCGTGGGAAAGAATATAAAAATTATCAAACATTTTAGAAGTAAAGAAAATCCCCTGTCCTGAATGGTTTTCTGGGTCTGTTGTTAACTTTCCTTTATATAGCTCTAAAATGGCTTGTTTTTCATCAGATAATTCTTTGAGTCTGGTAATACGTTTGAAGATGCCTTCTCCATCATCAATAATAGTAATCGACACCTCCTCTTTATTCCTTTTTACTGAGATAAAACAATTTTCACCTTGAGAATGGTCAATAGCATTGTTAAGCATTTCTGTAAAACCATAAAAAATGATGTCTTCTATATTTTTAGGCAAACCATCTATAATAAAGGAAAATTCATGGGCATAAATACTATGCTCTGAAGCATTACCATCTAATGGCAGAATAATTTCATTTTCTCTTCGTTGGCCTAATTTATAGATTTTTTTTCTAGTTGTGCCAGTCGCTTCAAGCCAGTCCTCATCTACTAACCTTTTTAAATGCTTATATACTGCTTGCTTTGAAATTGAAAATATTTGACTAATGTGTTGAGCAATATCATTTGGATGATATTTAACATCCCTTAATATTTGACGGCGAATAGTTTTACCGCGAGTTCTTAAAGTCATTGTTTGTATAATTAAAATTATTTAGGATAACTATTGTCAACCTTTGTTTATTTTATTGTCAACCTTAAATCAAGTGATGAGATAATGACTGGGTAAAGGCACCTCCTTACACACAAGTCCTAAAATACGCCTTTTAGCTTTCTGGCCATTTGAATACCATATACGCAGTCCTGAATCCTCTGAAAACCGATCCAAATACTTTTCGCACCAGGGTCACCATCTGATTTACGCCCTAAAAAACCACCCAATGTCGCTAAATTTCTTAACACGGCATTCAGTGTAGGCACTTTTTTGGGTATCTTTTTGTCCAATAAACCATAAGATGATTTCCATTCTAAAGGATCAAAGATTAATTCAGCAGGCAAGTCAGGACAGATGCGACCTAAGCGCATAAGATACATCACCCGCCAAGCAATAACCATGGCCATGACTAAGGCTTTTTCAATGCGCTCTTTACTGGATAATTGAAGCTTTTCAACCTTGCAGCCCACTTTCAAAATATCAAAAAACATTTCTATTTCCCAGCGACAGCGATACCAGTCAATCAACTCACAGGCTTGATCTTCACTTTCTACCCTTCGATTGCTTAATAAGCGCCATATGAGCGGTGACTTCCCTTTAGGCGGGTTGATTTCTTTTGCCTGAACCAAAGTTACTTCAATACCTTCTTTCCCTTTTACGGGGAAAGTGCAGCGTAACACTTTAATTTCTTGCTGAACTTGTCGCGATTTTTCGCCTTTTTTTCGTGGCTTAATAAAACTAACGCGACTCATAACCTCTTGCTTATCGACGCTATCCCACAGTGTTTCATCCGCTGATAATTTACGGTTATGCCTGGCTCTTACTAGCCAGTCAGCAGGCGTATTTAACGCCTTACTTCTCTGCATAAGACTTAAAATATCACCTTCTCTATCGGCCACATAAACGAGCCGACTTTTAGGGCAACGTTCGGCCATTTCAGCGACACGTTCATAACCTTCTATCCAGCGATCACTTTCTTTTATCGTGGGATTATTTTGATCTTCTGCTTTGCTTTTTCCTCTTGCCCACATCCACGCATCACTAACCCCTAAAGGGAGCCGGTCTGGTGTAATGCAGAGTGTCGGATGCAAGTACATGCCTCTTTGGGCATCGTAAGATAAGCGACCTAAATCCTCAGTTTCTTGTCCATTAAAATCTAATTCTGTCGTATCTTGTAAGCATAAAATAACGGGCTCTTCACTGACTATAATGCGCTGTTCAACTTGATCTGTATGGGCGACTAACAACTTTTCCCATGTCACATTTTCATTTGCATAAAATCGATAAGTCGCTTGTGTTTCAGCCCAGCCTTGGCAAGCCTGAGGAATGCTTAGTTTAGGCGCTTTTACAAAAGTTTCTATCAATTTAACTGCTCTTTTATTAAGCCGTGAATCACCTAAATCTAAATTACAAAATTCCATTTCTGCCCAAGTCTCAGTCATCGTTACTAAAATAATGAGATTTTACACTCTTATATCAGACTTGTGTGTAAGGAGATGGGGTAAAGGTTGGTAAACCTTATACTGGATACTATGTTATACAGGAGTGAACAATAGTTTACTTTTTGGGAGGAAATAAATTTTTTGTTATAACCAGTACGATTCCAAAAACTTCAGCAAGCGTTCCTCCCATATATAAATCTAAAGTCCACTTTTCAAACTCTAAAACCTTTAGACCCGCAAAAATAAAAACGCAATTCATTATCAGAAGTTGGACAACCAATATTAATATAAAGTACTTTGCATACTTTTCTTTTAGTAGCCTATCGGATTCTGCATCTTTTACTTTTGAGTGGTTAATGGATCTGCTTTAGTGGTTACATTTGTATCGGCAAGGGCTGTTTTAATTTTTGCGGAAAGAGTCTCTTTATTTTTGAGCATTTATTCTTCAGCAAAGTAAGTTTAAATTTTGTAACCTATATTTCATTGCTTCATTTGAAACGCCGAAAAATAGAGCCATAGCCATGTGGCTTTTTTTTGATTGACTTAATTCTTGTACTTTTTCTTTTGGCATTAATAAACAGGCAGCAAATTGATTAGCAAATACTTCATCTTTTTTATCTCCATTGGATGAAGTATGGTCACGAAAGTCTATATATTCATACTCTTTATCTTCATTATTCGATTCAACCCTTGAAACGTAATGTCCTAATTCATGGGAACAACTAAAACGTTTTCTGTTATTGCTATCTAAGTGATGAATAACAATCTTTGCATCTTCTCCTATTTCTTTTATAAGCGCACCAGAAACTTGATTAGGTAATGATGTTTCCAATACGTCAACACCGATAGTCCTAGCAATAGTTACAGGGTCAACAGGAAAACCATGCTCCCATGTTAATTCTATTAATTGTTTAGCCGCTAGTTCTGGATTCATTGTTAACTCCTCTTAAAATTAATGATAAAGCGAATAAATATATTTAGTGTGCATTAAAGTCTATCTGAGTGTATTTGGTTCTATTGTCCTATTTATAAAAGGTAAACGCAATGTACCAATAGCTTGTAAATATAGACAATAAAATAACTTTTTTCCAAAAAAACTCAGTGCTATAAGGTTTATAAGTTAAATTATTTAACTCAATGCTATTTTATATTTTTGGTAAAATACTTAAAAATATTTAGGAGTGTTTACCATGCGTGTATCTTGTCCCCATTGCCAAACTAAAGCAATAATCACCTCCAGTAATAAAATGAGTGATACCGTGAAAGATTTATATTGCCAATGTGAAAACACTCGACATTGTGGGGCAAGTTTTGTTTTTACATTAGCTTATAAACATGATCTTAACCCACCTGTTAACAGCACCTTAGATATTGCCCACAATTTAATTAATCGACTAAGCAAAGAAGAAAAGGCTAATTTACAAGCTAATGTATTTAGTTAATTATTTTTATTGCTAATGGTTGGTGTTTCTTAAATTATCTAAATAATTTCCCCAGTCTTGCATCAACCGCCTACGTTCATCTAAATACTGCGCCCGATTATAAGCTGCTCTTACGGCATCTTTTGGCATGTGGCATAACTGCCTTTCAATAGCATCTGGAGACCAGCCTTGTTCATTAAGCAAAGTAGAGGCAGTTGTTCTAAATCCGTGGGCTGTCATGGTGTTACTATCATAGCCTAGTGTTTTTAGTGCGGTAAGAATCGTACCGCTAGACATAGGACGACCATCACCACGACTAGAAGGAAAAACATATTGACCATTACCCGTTAAAGGCTTAATTTCATTTAATATTGCTATGGATTGGGTTGATAATGGCACAATGTGTAGCACCTTAGTTTTAGTGACAAAATAACGCCATTCCTTCGCCTTAAAATCAATATCTTTCCATTCCATTTGTCGAATTTCACCAGGACGTTGAAATAATAGCGGGGATATTTTAAAAGCACATTGCACAACAAACGTTCCATTGTAATGATAAATATCTCTTAATAGTTGGGCTACGTCTTTGGGTTCAGTTAATGCGGCTCTATGGGTTACTTTTTGTGAAGGAATTTGTGGGGCTACTGCTTGGGCGGGGTCATAATCTATTAAACCATGTGCTATGGCATAACTAAAAACTAGGCTTATTTCACTGTGTATGCGGTGAGCTGTTTCTAATTTTTTACTCTCAATCATCGGTTTTAGTGATTGATAAATATCTGGGGACTTTATATCACCAATAGGCATAGCCCCAATATTGGGGAAGGTATGTAATTCAAACCGCCTTATTTTCTTATGTTGGGTGGTTTCATTAACATTATGGGCAATAGATGCTAAATAATCACGGGTACTTTTTTCAAAAGTATGATTAGTAGCGGTTTTTTCTATTTTTTTCTTTTCGTTGGGGTCAATACCTTGCGCTAATGCTTCTCGTGCTTTGGTATGTTTCTCCCTTGCTTGTTTTAAGCTGGTGTCAGGATAAATACCCAATGCTAATGTTTTTCGTTTACCTTCAAACCGATAATCAAACCTAAAATATTTACTACCATTAGGGCGTACTAATAAATACATGCCTTTTTCATCAGACACCTTGAAAGCTTTATCTTCTCTGGGTTTAAGTTTTTTTATAGCGGTATCAGATAGTGACATGACGGTACATTTTTTAGTGATTTAAAATATACCGTCATTTATACCGCCAACTATCGCTGGATGTCAATACACTTCCTTGGACTCCAGCGGACAGTAAAAAACCCGTAAGCCTTACCAGCTCACAGGTTCTTGCACTTCGTTGGACTTGCTTGTACTATTTATTGGTGCCGATGGCCGGAGTTGAACCGGCACGACTTGCGTCACCACCCCCTCAAGATGGCGTGTCTACCAATTTCACCACATCGGCTTTTCTTATGGTGTTACTACATCGTCTTCAATAACAATTTCGTCTGTTTCAATCGTAGGTACAGCTTCCTCAGTAACAACGTCTTCAATAACGACTGCTTCAGGTACTTCTGCTTCATCAATTACTGGTTCATCAACAATAACCTGCTCACCATCAACAATAGGCATTTCAGTTTCTAAACTTTCAACCACGGGAGTATCCATAATATCTGCATCTGTTCCAGAATTGCCACTTAGCATTGCCAATCCTAAACTAGTTGAGAAAAAAACCGCTGCAAGTACTGCCGTTGTTCTGGATAAAAATGAGGCTGAACCTTGCGCACCGAATACAGTACCTGATGAGCCACTACCAAACGCAGCCCCAGCATCAGCACCTTTCCCGTGCTGCATTAAGACTAATCCTATAACGGCTAAACCAACTAATACATGGCCTATGATAATAACTTGATACATTTTATTTTTGAAATGAAGAGTAAATCTTTAAAAAAGAGTCCGCATTTAACGAATCTCCACCAACTAGCGCGCCATCAATATCAGGCATTGCAAATAAAGCTTGTGCATTTTGTGGTTTAACGCTACCACCATATAGAATTTGAATTTTTTCGGCAATTTGCTGGTTCTTACCCGCTAGCAATTGACGAATATACTGGTGTACTTCCTGTGCCTGTTCTGCTGATGCAGTTAGTCCTGTGCCTATCGCCCATACAGGCTCATATGCAATAACCGCATTTTGAAAGCTGTCGATACCAGCAAAATCTATAACCGCATTTAACTGCTTGGCAACAACATCAAAGGTAACACCCTGCTCTCTTTCTTCGAGTAGTTCGCCGATAGCCAGAACGGGAATGATATCTGCATCAAGCGCTTGCTTAAATCGCTGTGCAACGGTCTCATCAGTATCTGCATAGTTTGCTCTACGCTCAGAATGTCCTACGATGGCATATTTACAGCTAAAATCTTTCAGCATTACTGCCGCTATTTCACCTGTATAGGCACCTTCTGAATGTGTTGCAACATTCTGCGCACCTAGGCCTATCGTCGTACCTTCAAGGCGCTGACTAACTTCAGGAATATATACATACGGAGGACAAACGACTATGTCAGCATCTTCGGAAGGCAGACCAGCAATAATTTCACCAATTAGCTTCTGCGCACTTTGCTGGTTAATTTTCATCTTCCAGTTGCCAACAACAAGATTTCTACGCATTATAAACTCCAGAATTAAATAAACCGCTTATGATAGCTATTATGGCCTTGTATTTCAAGCAGTGATTGCATTCTCGACATCATTAACCAGGGAATGTGCATATTTTTTAACTTTCGCTTCATCTGCACCTTCAACCATTACCCTGATCAGCGGCTCGGTGCCTGATGCGCGGAGTAATACCCGCCCCTGATCGCCTAGTGCTTTTTCGACCGACTTTACTGCTTTTTGTATCGTTTCGTTGTTATTTATATCTACCTTTTTAGTGACTCTGACATTCAGTAATATCTGCGGGTATTTACGCATTCCGGATTTCAAATCATACAGGGTTTTTCCGGTTTTATGCATTTCGGCCAGCACCTGCAAAGCGGCAACTATTCCATCTCCCGTTGTAGTTTTGTCCAGGCAAATAATATGTCCCGAGCTTTCCCCGCCTAAAATTCCTTTATGTTTTTTCATTAGTTCCAGCACATAACGGTCGCCGACCTTAGCGCGAAGCAGATCAATTTTGAGTTTTTTTAGGCCATGTTCCATACCCAGATTGCTCATTAATGTACCGACAACAGGCCCATGTAGATCACCTGAATCCTGACGCGCTTTAGCGATGATATAGATTAACTCATCACCATCGACTATTTCGCCTTTACCATCCACCATTATCAGGCGGTCTCCATCACCATCCAAAGCAATGCCTAAATCAGCTCGAAATTCAATCACCGCTTCCTGTAATTGCTCCGGCTTGGTAGCACCACAATTTTCATTGATATTGATACCATCAGGATCAGAAGCAATGGTAATAACCTCGGCGCCAACTTCAGAAAAAACATGTGGGGCTATATGGTAGGTAGAGCCATTTGCGCAATCAACAACAATTCTCAGCCCATTAAAATCGATATTTGCCGGAATACTTGCTTTGCAATATTCGATATATCGACCTGCTGCATCAGGAAGTCGCTTAGCCTTGCCCAGCTTATCTGATGCGACCGTAGTCATGTGCTGATCCAGATAGTGTTCAATTTTATATTCTAATTCATCGGCTAATTTAGTGCCTTCGGTGGAAAAAAACTTAATGCCATTGTCATAGTATGGATTATGTGAAGCACTGATAACAATCCCCGCCTGCGCACGTAATGTCCGCGTTAAATAAGCTATGCCAGGAGTAGGCATAGGGCCTAACAGACGCGTATTGACACCGGCAGCAGACAGCCCTGCTTCTAATGCTGATTCAAACATATAGCCGGAAATCCGGGTATCTTTACCAACCAGAACAAACCCCTGCCCTTCTTCGGCAAATACTCGCCCTGTAGCCCAACCAAGTTTCAGGAAAAAATCTGGCGTAATAGGCTGCTCTCCGACCGTACCGCGAATACCATCTGTACCAAAATATTTCTTGTTCATATTTCTCTATCCTATTTTTTTCTAGAAACCTCACAGGCGCGCCATGCTACCTCACGAAATTCCGGGACTCCTGTCGCCATAATTCGTTCACCTACGCAGCGGATGGGAGATGCCCTGAACGCCCTGCGTCCGCAACGACTACGCACAAAAGCCGCTTCGTCATTACTACCTCACTGGCTGGACGGCTATTCGGAATGCAATTCTTGCTCCTCTCGCATGCTGCTAGCACACGTCGAATCAGCGAATTGCCCTGTCGCCTATCAGGGACTAAAAATCACCACTTCGCTAAGCTCCGTTTCCATGATTTTCAGCGGTTGAGCGCAGATTTATGCAAAAAACTGTGGAGCGAAGCACACTCATCCAACAGGTGACAGTTTTTTCGCTCATTAGTGTAATACTCAGATGCTTTTTTAATGTTTTATAGTACTCGACTGCGGTTTCAATATATATTCATATCAAAAAAAAGGAGTAGCGACTGACTACTCCTTTTTTTATTTAGTTTTGCTCTGCTGTATTTATATTAGGTGCATCTGGCTCTTTAGACTCAGCCTCAGTCGCTCTTGCAACCTCGACCCCCTGATTCGGCGGTTCGGTATCATCCCAACCTTTTGGGTCTCTTACTGGTCGGCGCGCCATCAGGTCATCAATCTGATCTTTATCAATGGTTTCATATTTCATTAAGGCATCAGCCATGGCATGCAGTATATCTTCATTTTCCTGCAGGATTTTTTCTGCACGCTCATAGTTTTTATCAATAATCGAGCGTATCTCTTCGTCAATTGTATGCGAAGTTTCATCGGCAACACTCTTATGCTGCGTAACTGAACGCCCTAAAAAGACTTCACCTTCTTCTTCACTATATGCCAAAGGTCCCAGACGCTGCGATAAGCCCCACTTAGTCACCATGTTTCTTGCCAGCTCGGTTGCACGTTCGATATCATTCGATGCCCCAGTAGAAACCTGCTCCCAGCCAAAAATCTGCGCTTCCGCAATACGTCCGCCATATAAACTGGAGATCATGCTATCTAATTTACATTTACTGGCACTGTATTGATCCTTTTCCGGCAGGAACATAGTCACACCCAGAGCACGGCCTCTCGGCATGATACTGACTTTATAAACCGGGTCATGCTCAGGCACAATTTTACCAACTATTGCATGCCCTGCTTCATGATAAGCGGTCATTTTTTTCTCTTTAGGATCCATCACCACAGAGTGCCTTTCCGCCCCCATAATAAGCTTATCCTTAGCCTTCTCCAGGTCAAACATACTAACCAGTCGCTTATTCATTCTCGCGGCAAACAAAGCAGCTTCATTAACCAGGTTTGCTAAATCAGCACCCGAAAATCCGGGGGTCCCTTGGGCGATATATTTGATTTCCACATCTTCTTCAGCAGGAACTTTGCCCATATGCACAGCCAGAATTTTTTCACGCCCTTTGACATCAGGCAAACTAACCGTTATCTGACGATCAAAGCGTCCCGGACGCAATAATGCAGCATCTAGTACATCAGGTCTGTTAGTTGCGGCAATCACAATAACGCCTTCATTGCCTTCAAAACCATCCATTTCAACTAATAACTGATTCAGGGTTTGCTCGCGCTCATCATTACCACCACCTAATCCTGCACCACGCTGACGGCCAACGGCATCAATTTCATCAATAAAGATAATACAAGGTGCATGACGCTTTGCCTGTTCAAACATATCTCTGACACGCGAAGCACCGACACCGACGAACATTTCAACAAAGTCAGAACCTGAAATGGTAAAAAACGGAACTTTCGCTTCGCCAGCAATCGCCCTGGCCAGTAGCGTCTTACCTGTTCCAGGCGGCCCGACCATGAGTGCACCACGAGGAATTTTTCCACCGAGTTTCTGGTATTTTTCTGGATCCTTAAGAAAATCCACCATTTCTTCTACTTCTTCTTTCGCTTCATCACAACCCGCGACATCGGCAAAAGTCACTTTAATCTGGTCTTCTTCGAGCATTCGCGCCTTACTTTTACCAAAGCTCATCGGTCCACCTTTGCCACTCATACCACCTTGCATCTGACGCATAAAGAACACCCAGACACCAATCAATAACAGCATTGGGAACCAGGAGATAAATATTTGCATCAGCATGGACTCTTCCTGCGCTGCTTGCGCTTTAATTTCCACACCATTGGCTAATAAATCATCCACCAGATGCGGGTCATTGGGCGCATAGGAGGTAAAAGTCTCTCTACCTTGCAGTTGACCCTTTATGCCATTTTCATCATCCAGAATAACATTTTGTACTTGTCCTGATTTAACCGCATCAATAAACTGCGAATAAGAAAGCACTTCCTTTTTTTGCGTTCCCCGGGCACCAAAATTATTAAATACAGACGTCAATACCACAGCAATGACTACCCATAAAAGTATATTTTTAAACATATCGTTCAATTTTTTCGCCCCTGACCAGAACAGTCCTTATCAAAAATTTATTAGCAAGTGATTATATCAGCAATAATATGTTCTGACTTATCACTATTCATGCCTGTATAGCACAAGCTTATCGAAAATAAAGCAGTAAGTATTTACAATAAGGGCTATTATCATTTTTTAAAGCCCCTGGCTAAAATATAAACTTCATTACTGCGTGCTCGGGATGACTTGGGTTTTCTAATCAGCACCTTATTAAATGAAGCGGCTACCTGATTTTTATAGACTTCAAAACCAGCCCCCTGAAACACTTTAACCAGAAACGAGCCACCCTCGACCAAAATAGCTTCTGCTGTTTCTAACGCTAATTCACACAAGTACATTGCTCCAGGCTGATCTATTGCCTTATTGCCGCTTAAATTTGGCGCCATATCGGACAAGACCACATCAATAGGAGCGCCATCCAGAATTTCATTTAGCTGCTCATAAACTTCATTTTCCCTAAAATCTCCCTGAATAAAATCCACGCCATCAATAGGATCTATACCCAGAATATCCAGTGCAACAACTTTCTGTTTCTTACCCACGATACCACGCACATATTCAGACCAGCCACCTGGTGCCGCGCCTAGATCCACAACATTCATCCCTGTCTGCACCAGTTTGTCTTTTTCGATGATTTCAATCAACTTAAATGTGGCCCTGGATCGATACCCTAAGGCTTTTGCCTTTTTGACATATTCATCATTCAGATGCTCTTGCATCCATTGATTGCTACTTTTACTGCGCGCCATATATAATCTTATTAGTGTAGAATTACATTACAATTTATATTTGAAGGAAATACTGAGTGAATTCTGAACAACTGAAACAAATGAAAACCCAAGCTCACGAACTAAAGCCGGTTATTATGATCGGCCAGGCGGGCTTAACGGACGCAGTGCTCAAGGAAATTGAGCTAGCGTTGGATACTCACGAGCTGATTAAAATTAAAATTCGGGCAGAAAGAGCAGAGCGTAAGCAACTCCAGGAACTAATCTGTACAAAAACAAAATCTGAATCCATCCAAAGCATTGGACAAGTTTTTGTTATTTACCGCAAAAAACCCGAACAAGCCAAAAAGAAACCGGCGCCGCATACCAGAAGAAGAGACGGCACCCGGTAGAATATTTAGCCTCTGTAGGGCGTGGCTTTAGCCCGCTATTATCCATATTTTGATACAGGCGCGCCATGCTACCTCACGAAATTCCGGGACTCCTGTCGCCATAATTCGTTCACCTACGCAGCGGATGGGAGATGCCCTGAACGCCCTGCGTCCGCAACGACTACGCACAAAAGCCGCTTCGTCATTACTACCTCACTGGCTGGACGGCTATTCGGAATGCAATTCTTGCTCCTCTCGCGTGCTGCTAGCACACGTCGAATCAGCGAATTGCCCTGTCGCCTATCAGGGGCTAAAAATCACCACTTCGCTAAGCTCCGTTTCCATGATTTTCAGCGTTAGCGGCTAAAGCCACTCCCTACATCGTAAAAAAACTAAATATACTGGATAGACAAAATCTCGTAATCCACTTCACCACCCGGTGTTTTAACCGTAATGACATCCTCTTCTTCCTTACCAATCAGTGCTCTGGCTATAGGCGAGCCTACTGAAATACGCCCTTGCTTAATATCTGCTTCATCTTGACCGACAATCTGGTAGGTCACTTTTTTCTCAGACTCTAAATCTTCAATTTCCACCGTTGCGCCAAAGATCACTTTTCCATTGGCATCAATTTTCGTCACATCTATAATTTGTGCATTAGATAACTTTGCTTCAATTTCATTGATCCGCCCTTCTGAAAAACTCTGTTGTTCACGCGCTGCATGATATTCAGCATTTTCTTTTAAATCACCATGCGCTCTTGCCGTTGCAATTGCTTCGACTATACGTGGCCTGGTCACTGTTTTTAATTCTTCTAATTCAGCCTTTAACTTATCGGCTCCAACAACTGTAAGAGGTACCTTATCCATCCAAAACTCCAAACTTTAATATTATTCTATAAATCAAAAACAAGTGTTAAAGGCGAACTACCCCCTACTGTTTCTAACGGCTGGGTGAAGCCACGCCCGACAAATACCTGGAAATTAATCAGCAAACACAACAAAGGCTGACGTAAGCCAGCCCTTAAAGTTAATGATACACTGATCTTAATGTAGATTTTTATGCAAGTCCTGTAAACAATTCACATCCCCTGCATCTAATTCACCTAAAGCATAGCAGGCTGCTTTTGCACCTGCCATAGTAGTGTAATAGGTTACATGATGCTGTAGCGCTTCTCTACGCATAGTGAAAGAATCTGCGACCGCTTTTACACCTTCAGTGGTATTTACAATTAATTGAACCTGGTCATTTTTAATCATATCCACAGTATTAGGCCGGCCTTCATTAACCTTATAAACCACTTCGCAATCTATTCCAGCATCCTTAATGACCCTCGCTGTTCCCCGGGTTGCAACGATCTGATAATTTTTTGTAATCAGCATCTGCGCTATTTCAACTACTTTCGGCTTATCTGCTTCGCGGATACTCATCAGTACTTTACCGCTATGGCTTAAATCCACACCTGCGGCACGCTGTGACTTAGCAAAGGCCTCGCCAAACGTCTTGCCTACACCCATCACCTCACCGGTAGACTTCATTTCCGGCCCAAGCAATGGATCTACACCAGGAAATTTAACAAAGGGAAATACCGCTTCTTTAACTGAAAAATACTCCGGAACCCGCTCTTTAGTAATGCCCTGCTCTTTAAGTGACTTTCCTGCCATACACAGCGCAGCTATTTTCGCCAGGGGATATTCCGCAGCTTTAGAAACAAATGGCGCAGTACGCGATGCACGCGGATTAACCTCTAAAACATAGATATTTTCACCCTGAATCGCAAACTGGGTATTCATCAAGCCGCGTACACCCAGCGCTTCGGCCATTTGCTTTACTTGCACCCGTAACTGATCCTGTAAATGCGGTGCTAAATCATATGGTGGAATCGAGCAGGCCGAATCACCCGAATGCACCCCAGCTTGCTCGACGTGCTGCATTAGGCCACCGATTAATAAGGTTTCACCATCATAAATTGCATCCACATCCATTTCAATAGCATCATCCAGAAAACGATCCAGCAGCACCGGAGAGTCATTTGATACATTGATTGCTTCCTGCATATAACGTTGTAGTGCTTCTTCGTTATAAACGATTTCCATACCTCGTCCACCTAAGACATAAGAAGGGCGCACTACTAATGGAAAGCCTAACTCTTTGGCAACATTCAGTGCCTGTTCGGTTGAACTAGCCGTGCCATTAGGCGGCTGCTTCAAATCTAATTTAGTGAGTAATTTCTGAAATCGCTCCCGGTCTTCTGCCAAGTCAATTGCATCAGGCGAGGTACCAATAATGGGCGCGCCTGCTGCTTCTAAAGCACGTGCCAGTTTAAGTGGCGTCTGACCACCATATTGTACAATCACGCCTTTGGGTTTTTCCAGATGAATAATCTCCAGCACATCTTCCAGCGTTAAAGACTCAAAATATAAGCGGTCTGAAGTATCAAAATCGGTGGACACTGTTTCCGGATTACAATTCACCATAATGGTTTCAAAACCTTCTTCACGCAGCGCTAAAGCCGCATGCACACAACAGTAATCAAACTCGATTCCCTGCCCGATCCGGTTTGGACCGCCACCCAAAATCATAATTTTCTCTTTATCAGACACCCGCGCTTCACATTCACGCTCATAGGTAGAATATAAATAGGCAGTATCTGATGAAAACTCGGCTGCACAAGAATCAATGCGCTTATAGACAGGACGGATATTCTGCTTATGTCGTGCATTGCGAATATCCGATTCTTTGGTATCCAGCAGTTTTGCTAGGCGCGCATCAGAAAAGCCCTTCTGCTTTAAGCGAAATAACTCGTCGCCCTTAATAGTTGCCAAGGTTTTTGTTGCCAGAGATTTCTCGGTTAACACCAGGTCTTCCACTTGCGCTAAAAACCATGGATCAATTTTACTTGCTTCATGCACATCATTAAATGACATACCACTGCGGAATGCATCTGCCACATACCATAAGCGGTCAGGCCCGGGATGACGCATTTCACGCTGTATTTTATCGCTGGCATCTGATTCGTTAAAATCGACAATTTCATCCAGACCATCAACCCCAATTTCCAGGCCACGCAAGGCTTTTTGTAATGACTCCTGAAACGTACGCCCGATAGCCATAACTTCTCCGACTGATTTCATCTGCGTGGTCAGTCTATCGTCTGCTTGAGGGAATTTTTCAAAGGTAAAGCGTGGTACTTTAGTCACCACATAATCTATTGATGGCTCAAATGAAGCTGGGGTAGCGCCACCAGTAATTTCATTTCTCAATTCATCCAGCGTATAGCCCACTGCCAGTTTAGCCGCCACTTTGGCAATTGGAAATCCGGTTGCTTTTGATGCAAGTGCCGAAGAGCGTGACACTCTTGGGTTCATTTCAATTACCACCATACGACCATCGGCCGGATTAATGGCAACCTGCACATTCGAACCACCTGTGTCTACACCAATTTCACGCAATACTGCAAGTGAGACATTACGCAGAATCTGATACTCTTTATCAGTTAGTGTTTGCGCAGGTGCAACAGTAATTGAGTCACCCGTATGTACGCCCATCGGGTCAAAGTTTTCGATAGAGCAGATAATGATGCAATTATCATTGCTATCACGCACCACTTCCATTTCATACTCTTTCCAGCCGAGCACCGACTCTTCAATCAACAATTCATCAGTTGGCGATAAATATAAGCCGCGCTCACAAATCTCAATAAATTCCTCTTTATTGTAGGCGATACCACCACCACTGCCGCCCATTGTAAATGATGGGCGAATTACTGTTGGATATCCGACTTCTGCTTGCGCTGCAAAAGCCTCTTCCATACTATGTGCGGTTTTCGAACGCGCGACTTCAAAACCCAGCCTTCCCATCGCCAAGTTAAACAACTCTCTATCTTCGGCCATATTAATGGCTTCTTTCGTTGCTCCGATCATTTCTACGCCGTATTTTTCCAATACGCCATGCTTATCCAGGTCTAAGGCACAATTTAATGCTGTCTGTCCACCCATGGTCGGTAATACCGCATCAGGGTGCTCTTTTTCAATAATTTTCTCGACTGTCTGCCAGTCTATAGGTTCGATATAAATGGCATCCGCCATTTCCGGATCGGTCATAATCGTAGCCGGATTGGAATTCACCAGGATAATTCGATACCCTTCTTCGCGCAAAGCTTTACAGGCTTGTGTACCTGAATAATCAAATTCACAGGCTTGACCAATTACAATCGGCCCCGCTCCTAATAATAAAATGGATTTTATGTCGGTTCTTTTTGGCATACTAGTATCATTACTCTGCTGTGATTAATTGGCTTGCTGCATCATTGCCATAAAGTCATCAAATAATGACTCTACATCATGCGGACCCGGGCTCGCTTCTGGATGTCCCTGAAAACTCATGGCCGGAATATCAGTACGCGCTACCCCTTGTAAACTGCCATCAAATAAAGAGTGATAGGTTGCAGTTAAATTATCCGGCAAGGTTTTTTCATCTACTGCAAAACCATGGTTCTGGCTACTGATCATCACCCGCCCGCTAGATTTCTCTTGTACCGGATGATTAGCACCATGATGGCCGAACTTCATTTTTTCTGTTTTCGCACCGCAGGCCAGAGCTAATAACTGATGTCCCAGGCAAATTCCAAATACCGGTATCTGCTTTTCTAAAATTATCTGAATAGCCTCTATCGCATAGGTACATGGCTCTGGATCACCCGGACCATTCGAGAGAAAAACACCATCTGGGTTCATGGCCAGAACATCTGCTGCAGTAGTTGTTGCCGGCACTACCGTCACCCGGCATCCGCGATTCGCTAATAAGCGCAGAATATTACGCTTAACCCCGAAATCATAGGCGACCACATACTTAGTGGAATTCTCTGCCTGAATATAGCCTTGTTGTAAATCCCAGGTATTTTCCGTCCACTCATAAGACTCTGTGGTGCTTACCTGCTTTGCTAAATCCATCCCTTTAAGTCCATGAAATGCATCGAGTGCTTTTTTAGCTGCAACCTCATCAATTTCCTCACCCGCGATGATACAGCCCCGCTGCGCACCCTTGTCACGTAACAAGCGAGTTAATTGACGGGTATCAATATCGGCGATAGCAACCACATTATTAGCCTGTAAATATTCAGACAGGCCTTTTTGCGAGCGGAAATTACTGGCAAGCACGGGCAGGTCACGAATAACCAGTCCACTGGCAAAGACCCCGGTTGATTCATTATCCTCATCATTGGTACCTACATTACCAATATGCGGATAGGTTAAGGTAACGATTTGCTTCGCGTAGGATGGATCGCTCAGGATTTCCTGATAACCGGTTAAAGAGGTATTGAACACCACTTCTCCAGCAGAACAACCATCCGCGCCTATGGATACACCATGAAATACGGTTCCATCTTCTAACATTAATAATGCAGGTTTGTTCAATGTAAGCACCTAAAATGTATAAAAAACGGGAAGCACCTCGCGGCCCTTCCCGTTATAGAATAAATACGCCCAACAACAGCGTCATCCGGATTACCGAATTATTAGAACGATTTTACTGAATTATCAGAGTGCGGTCATTAATATTTTTAAAAAATATCCCCTCGTTATAACTATACCTGTCTTTGTGCTTGCTATTAACTAACCGTATCAATAGAGTTCATTACTCTTATCCATACTTCCGGTATCGCCATACAGCATAGCTGCCCCCAACATTCAGCTTCCGTGCTTCCAGTACCTCACAAATAACTAATTGGTGATCACCAGCCGAAGTTTCATGGCTTACTTTACAATCAAAATACGCTAGACTCTCTTGCAGCACTGGCGCCCCGGTCGATGCAGCCACCCAGGTTCCGACTGCCATTTTATCGCTAATTCCAGACTGGCCAAAATGCTCGGCAAAATGGCTTTGTTCCTGACTTAAAACATTAACACTGCAAACCAGGCGCGCCATGCTACCTCACGGAATTCCGGGATTCCTGTCGCCATAATTCGTTCACCTACGCAGCGGATGGGAGATGCCCTGAACGCCCTGCGTCCGCAACGACTACGCACAAAAGCCGCTTCGTCATTACTACCTCACTGGCTGGACGGCTATTCGGAATGCAATTCTTGCTCCTCTCGCGTGCTGCTAGCACACGTCGAATCAGCGAATTGCCCTGTCGCCTTTCAGGGACTAAAAATCACCACTTCGCTAAGCTACGTTTCCATGATTTTCAGCGATTGCCTTTTTTAAGCAATTGATATGAGTAATGTTCAGGATTAATGCTGATAGCTAATAGTACCGGTGAAAAAGACACCTGCATCACCCATGCTGCAGTAAAGGCATTGGTTTTATCTCCATCGGCAACACCAACCACATACACGCCTTGGGTAATATGTTGCAGTATATTTGCTATGTCTTGCATGACTTTCGCTCCAAAACGATACGCATGGATAAATCGATAGCCTGGATATTTTTAGTTAACGCGCCTATGGAAATGTAATTAACTCCAGTCTCGGCAATCTCGCGTATATTGCTTAATACAACATTACCCGAGGCTTCCAGAGCACAGAGGCCAGCTACTTTTTTAACCGCTTGTTTTAACTGCGCAACAGAAAAATTATCCAGCATAATTCTATCCGGCTGCGCTGCTAATGCCTGATCTAGCTCAGCCATAGTCTCGACCTCGACTTCCAGTAATTTATCACTGATCTTCCTTGCCTGGACAATGGCTTTTGCAATAGAGCCCGCCGCGATAATATGATTTTCTTTAATTAAAATACCATCATATAAGCCAATGCGCTGGTTATAACAACCACCACAGGCCACCGCATATTTTTGCGCATTCCGTAAACCCGGAATGGTTTTGCGGGTATCCAGCACATTACAATTAGTCCCTGCAACTTCCTTTGCATATAAACTTGCCTGGGTAGCAACCGCCGACAGCGTTTGTAATAAATTTAGCGCAGTTCGCTCTCCGGTTAATAATGGCCTGGCTTTGCCCTTTAGTGTACATAATAAAGTACCAGATTCTAACCACTGCCCTTCTTGAACATGCCACTGTACAGTTATACTTGGATCTAATTCTTGAAAAACAGCATTAAACCAGTCTTGCCCACAACAAACCATCGCCTCACGTGTAATGACTTTCGCAACAGCCTCAATCGATTGCGGAATGATTAAGGCGGTAATATCACCACTACCTATATCTTCATCCAGAAAAGCTTGAATATTGATAGGGTCGGAATAAGTCATTTATAATAAGAAAATAACAAAGAAAAAATTAAGGCGTGTTTTAAGAATATGATACGCAGCATATCATTCGCACTACGCACCAGTGATCAATCGAGACTATTTCGATTCTTGCAATTTACTCAAAACAATACTCATTAATTGCGTATCATAATGACGCTTTAAAGTTGAATCTGTAGGTCGCGGCGGCATTGTTGCTTCAGTTTCTGCAACCAGTTGTTGAATAACATCACGCTTAACTTCCTTTTCTACAGGAATCTCAGTTGTTGTCATTACTGGTTTTACTGGCTCAACCACTGAATCTTTAGCGTCAGCAGAAGCGCTAGAATCAATATCTTTTTGATCTTGAGCTGCCTGGTTCTGTAGAAAATGGCGTCTTAATGCAGAATCTTCAGGAATCTCGTTAACCGCCTCATCCAGCTCTGTTACTACCTGTTCGGTTTTTACTGGCTCTGGCTCTGCTGCTGTAACTTCAGGTTCTTCTATACTAGGCTCTGGCTGCGGTGTCTCAGGGGGTTGCTTAGCTTCAGGTATAGATGACGAACCTTCTATATCATTATTTTTTTTGCTCCAATAAAACCATCCTGCAGCTGCAATTAATAGAACCACGATAAATTCAAACACACTATTCCCCTTGCTAATTATTATTGTAAAGATAGACGTTAAGAGCATCACTGATAAATACCCATAACTCAAGCCGCATTATTCCATATAATAAAGCGGATAGTAATAGATTTTTTATATACTCGGTTTTTTCCTTTCCACCTTGCGTTTAATAATGAAAATCAACAACCACTGGCTAACAACAGCAGATAAAATTAACTCGCCCAACTGTGATGCACGTGAAGATGAAAGCGACATGTCACTTATTGTCATTCATTGCATCAGCTTGCCAGAAGGTCAATTCGGCACACCCTACATAGCGCAATTATTTACTAATCAACTCGATGCACTAGCTGATCCCGGTTTTACTGAAATCTGCCATTTACATGTATCCAGTCATATTGTGATCCAGCGTGATGGCTTAATAACACAATACGTCCCTTTCAATAAGCGCGCCTGGCATGCTGGAGCCTCCGAATATAAAGGGCGTGATAAATGTAATGACTTTTCTATCGGCATAGAGCTAGAGGGAACCGTGTGCTGTGCATTTACCGAAGCACAATATTCTCAACTAGCAACTGTAATTCAGAACTTGATTGCTACCTACCCTAAACTAAACCTGAGTGACATTACCGGGCACAGTGATATTGCTCCACAGCGTAAAGCCGACCCGGGGAAATACTTTGACTGGGGAAAGCTAAATCAGATGTTAAAAACTACAGGCTAGACGATAAAAAGTCGGGTTTGTTGTGTCTACAGCCATCAAGTATCCCTACCAAACAACTCCTTCCTTACTTCAATAACTCGCTAAAAACTTTGCATGTAAAAACAAGCTGCTTACGCTGAAAATCATGGAAACGGAGCTTAGCGAAGTGGTGATTTTTAGTCCCTGATAGGCGACAGGGCAATTCGCTGATTCGACGTGTGCTAGCAGCACGCGAGAGGAGCAAGAATTGCATTCCGAATAGCCGTCCAGCCAGTGAGGTAGTAATGACGAAGCGGCTTTTGTGCGTAGTCGTTGCGGACGCAGGGCGTTCAGGGCATCTCCCATCCGCTGCGTAGGTGAACGAATTATGGCGACAGGAGTCCCGGAATTTCGTGAGGTAGCATGGCGCGCCTGTTGCTGTTTTTTTTCAGTATGGCAGGCATGATCAATAAAATGTCCATCCGCTGCTTCTATGGTGTATTCGTCAAGTTCCGGGAATGCTTTAAGATAATCAATGCCTTGCGATAGCAGTGTTTCAGCGTGAAGATGATAGCTCTGCTGTTCAAATGCCTCAAGCATACTTGTTCGTCTATGCGACTTCAGTGATTTAAAATACGTTGAGTGGGGAAGCAGCTGGCCATAAATCTGTTCATTGGTTTGGAGGAAATGGCAACCACTATCGACTACACTGATACAGCGTAATAACCCAATCGGGGAGTCGCTATTTTTGCGAAAGCTTGTTTTGGGCATCCCAGCCCAAGCAAGCAGCAAAAACTTAACGCGACCACTTATGCCTCCGGCGGCCCCGATTCGTCCTCGTCACCTCGTCCCGACCCAACAAGGGGTCGGAACATAGGCTCCAAATGACTTGACGCCGTGTCGGATGGCCTTTTATTTTGTCTCCACCTTCGCTAACGCTCAGACTCCGACAAAACAACGGCCCTACGGCTATCGCGGACTAAAAATCTTCACTTCGCTAAAGCTCCGTTTCCAGGATTTTCAGCGGGTGAATAAAGTCGATATCCTTCAACTCTGGGCATGAACGAGCACACAAAGGATGACGCTCTGCTAACAGGGCACGTTCCATACTTTCATTGCAGTGTTGGTGAATATGTTCAGAGAGTGGTAGGTCTTTAAGCATGGGTGATATCCGTTTATGAGGTGATTAAAACGGAAATTTTTAGAAAATTTTTTCGGCAATTGCAAGCGTTATTTGAAATTATTTGTTGTTTTTTTACGGTGCCTACAGAGTGTCTATTTGCTGTTATAAGTGATTAAAATCAAAAATATGGAAATATTCGAGTGGTGCTACCTTCAGGTAGGTTATAGGCTGCTTTGTTTAGGTGCTTCTTCTTTCAATGGGAACACTGATGTCGGTGATAGAGATATATGCAAAAGCACCATAGCCTTTATTAAGCAAAAAGGCTTCATGCAATTGGGCAATAAAATTAATCCGCTGTTCAGCTAGTTCTGTCATTGTTGCACTTTGATTAGCTATTTTTGTTGTCTGTGGTTGATTGCCTGAAGTCTGCAGGGGCTTTACCAATGTTTCGCTCAACTTACGCAATAGATTGGTCATCAGCCTTCCTGCTCTTTATGTATAAAAGATTCTAATAACATAAGAGCTACACCTGCAGTTATTGCTGAATCGGCAATATTAAATACCGGCCAGTGCCAGCTCTGATAATAGACATCAAAAAAGTCGATAACATAGCCATACATAACCCGGTCAATTAGATTACCGATAGCTCCACCGAGAATTAAGCTAAGTGAAATCGCTGACAAGATTTCCTGTGGTTTCAGGCGTTTTATCCAGAAAACGATGCCAACACTGATTGACGCAGCAAGTAGTGCAAAAAACCAACGCTGCCAACCGCCCTGATCACTCAGAAAACTAAAAGCCGCACCAAAATTATGTACATAAGTAATATTAAATCCAGGAAATACCGGAATAGATTGATATAGACTCATCGTGCTACCAATCCAGATTTTACTTAGCTGATCTAATATCACTGCCAAAATAGACAGCCATAGCCATTTCATCATAATAATTGTTTTAAAAAGTAAGCA
The DNA here is from genome assembly GCF_019721995.1 of Bathymodiolus japonicus methanotrophic gill symbiont. Classification (GTDB taxonomy): domain Bacteria; phylum Pseudomonadota; class Gammaproteobacteria; order Methylococcales; family Methylomonadaceae; genus Methyloprofundus. Next base: position 29,624 of record NZ_BLYC01000014.1, read on the forward strand.
TATGTAGGGCGTGGCTTTAGCCCGCTTTTTCTGATATTGGCGGGCTAAAGCCACGCCCTACAGTGTAGTAAGCTTAGGCAAACTGCCGAACTTCACCCTCGCCAGCTACGTTTTCTATGCAACGCTCACAAAGTTCCGGGTGTTCGTCATGACTACCGATATCTCCTCGATAATGCCAGCAGCGCACACATTTTTCATGTTCGGAAGCCACAACTTTAACTTTCAATCCATCCAGCTCAGTCTCTGCCGTATCACTTTGTGCTTCTTCTATTGCTAACACCTGTGCCTGGGAGGTAATAAAAATAAAGTGTAATTCATCACCTAGTTTGTTTAAAACACTCGCATAATCCTTACTACAATATAAAGTCACTTCTGCATTTAGCGAAGCTCCGATTACATCAGACTTGCGCAACTGCTCAAGCCGTTTACTAACAGCTTCACGTACCGACATTATTGTTTCCCAGTCTGTATTGCAAAACATTGCATCATCCGCTAATGGGAATAAGCCTTGGTACCACGTTTCCAGTAGCACTGACTCACTACGTTCACCCGGCATGTATTGCCAGATTTCATCGGCAGTATAGCTGGTAATTGGCGCTAGCCAGCGCACTAGCGCCTCCATCACATGATACATGGCTGTTTGCGCTGAGCGTCGCGCCGGACTATCTTCCTGGGCGGTGTATTGACGATCTTTGATAATATCCAGATAAAAACCGCCTAGATCCATCGCGCAAAAATGATGTACTTGCTGATTAATCACATGAAACTGATATTGATCATAAGCCTGTATAACATCTTCCTGTAACTGATATGCCCGATCGACAATCCAGCGATCTAAAGCCAGCATATCCTCAGCCTGCACACAATGTAGCGCTGGGTCAAAGCCATTCAGGTTGGATAATAAAAAACGTGAAGTATTTCTCAAGCGCCGGTAAACATCCGAAGTTCGCTTTAAGATCTCATCGGATACTGTCATCTCACCCCGATAATCTGTACCCGACACCCAAAGCCGCAAAACATCAGCGCCTAAAGATTTCATTACTGTTTGTGGCGCTACCACATTACCACGTGACTTAGACATTTTTTTGCCTTCGGCATCCACAGTAAATCCGTGGGTTAAAACAGCTTTATACGGAGCCACACCATTGATTGCAACCGAGGATAATAATGATGACTGAAACCAGCCACGATGCTGATCAGAACCTTCCAGATAAAGATCAGCGGGAAAGCTCAGTTGCTCACGCTGATGCAGCACTGCCTCGTGAGTAACACCTGAATCAAACCAGACATCCAGCGTATCCGACGTTTTTTCATAGTGCTCGGCCTCATCCCCTAACCATTCCGCCTTATCCAGTGCGAACCAGGCTTCTATGCCTTTTTGCTCTATATGTAGCGCAATATCTTCAATCAATCTATCTGTTTCAGGATGTAGCTCCTGCGTTTCTTTATGTACAAAGAATGGAATCGGTACTCCCCAGGTACGTTGCCTGGAGATACACCAATCTGGCCGGTTTTCCACCATACCTTCAATTCGCGCTTGCCCACAGTCAGGGATCCACTCGACTTTTTCGATTTCCTGCATCGCCTTTGCCCGCAATTCGCCTTTGTCCATGGAAATAAACCATTGCGGTGTTGCGCGAAAAATAATCGGTGTTTTATGTCGCCAGCAGTGCGGATAGCTATGGAGTAATGCTTCGTGATGCAGTAACTTATGCTTGCTCGTTAATACTTCAATCACATGGTCATTCGCCGAGAACACATGTTCCCCGGCAAACAACTCTGTATTGGGTAGAAACACGCCATTATCACCCACCGGATTATCCACTGGCAGACCATAACGCTGACCTACGACATAGTCATCCTGCCCATGACCAGGTGCAGTATGTACTGCACCTGTACCGGCCTCAGCAGTTACATGATCACCTAAAACGATAGGCACTTTACGGTGATAAAAAGGATGCATCAGCAATTGATTTTCCAGTGCATCCCCATTGCAATAAGCCAGCACACGGCAGTTTTCCATGCCATAGCGTGCCACAGCATCATTCCATAATTGATTGACCAGTACCAGACGCTCTTTCTGCCCGTCTTTCTCGCACTGCACAACGACATATTCATACTTAGGATTCAGGCTGACCGCCTGATTAGCCGGCAGAGTCCAGGGCGTGGTAGTCCAGATCACTACTGATAGCGGCCCTTCTCCTTCATGTTCAGGCACATGATGACAGCTGGCAAAAAACTGCTTTTCATCAATCACTTCAAAGCGCACATCAATTGCTGGTGACTGCTTGTCTTCATATTCTACTTCTGCTTCCGCCAAAGCAGAGCCGCAATCTGTACACCAGTGTACTGGTTTAGAGCCCTTGCTCAGATGTCCTTTTGCATTTATTTTACCCAGGGAGCGAACAATATCTGCTTCGAATTTATAATCCATAGCCAGATATGGCTTATCCCATTCGCCCAAAACACCCAGACGCACAAACTCATCTTTTTGCATTTTGACCTGTTTGCTCGCATATTCTCGACAGGCTTTACGAAATACCTCAGCAGAAACTTTGCCTCCTGCCTTACCTACTTTCTTCTCAACCATTAACTCAATCGGCAGACCGTGGCAATCCCAGCCAGGCACATACGGGGTATCGTAGCCAGAGAGAGTTTTAGACTTCAAAATAATATCTTTCAGTACTTTATTTACCGCATGACCAATATGAATGGCACCGTTCGCATAAGGAGGGCCATCATGTAATATAAATTGCGGCTTGCCTGCAAATTGCTTGCGAATTTTTTGATAAAGTTGCGCTTCAGTCCATTTTTTTAGGCGCTCAGGTTCACGCTGTGCCAAATTACCTTTCATAGGAAAAGCTGTTTTGGGTAGGTTAAGTGTCTGTTTATAATCGATGGTCATTAGTATTTCTAATTTTGCATTAAAGTCTTTGCCTGTGCAGTATCCAATTGAATCTGCCGTTTTAAATCATCCACTGATTGAAAGCGCATCTCATTCCTCATTTTGTGTTTAAAATGCACTTCTACATACTTTTCATAAATATCCTGGTCAAAATTAAACAAATGCGTTTCCAGCAACACCTTTGCTCCGCCATTAACCGTTGGCTTGGTACCGACATTGGCTACCCCGCATATCGGATCGCTACCGATCCCGGTCATAGTCACCGCAAACACGCCCTGTATTGGAGTATTTTTACGTTGCATCTGAATATTCGCAGTAGGAAATCCAATCTTGCGCCCCAGTTGTTCACCATGCACTACTCTGCCACATACCGAGTAGTGACGTCCTAACATTGATTCAGCGGTTGCCAAATCACCATTACTCAGCGCATCCCTAATCAAGGTACTACTGACTCGACTGCCTTTAACTGAATATGAGGCGGTATCAATCACCTTAAAATTAAATTGCTTGCCGGCTTGCTGCAGTAATGCAAAATTTCCGCGTCGCGCTTTACCAAAATGGAAATCATCACCGACGACCAAGTATTTAACATTTAGGCGCTGTACTAAAATTTCCTGAATAAAATACGCGGGATCTAAATTTGCAAAGCTCTGATTAAAATTAACAATCAGCAAATTATCAACCGGCAAATGTTTAAAGTGGATAATTTTTTCTCTTAGCCGCGTTAGTCGCGAAGGCGCATTGTCTTTCAGAAAAAATTCCTGTGGTTGTGGTTCAAATACCATAACCACAACGGGTAAGCCCAGTAACGCACCTTTTTCAGCTAACCTGTGGATGACAACACTATGCCCCTTATGCACACCATCGAAATTTCCGATAGTGAGTACACAGCCGGAAGCATAGGAGGGTAGGTTTTTTATACCACGAATTAACCGCATTCAATTCAGCTTTTGAAAAAACCAGTATATTAACATTTTTACAAGCGCTCGGCACTCAGGATTCACCGGTTCAAAACTTATATCGCCTAAAGCCGAGTAACAGCACTAGCGGATATTTATTAAGGCTTCTCGCAACTCCGCTACTGATTGAGGGGGATCTTCAGGATTTACCTCCATAGCCTAGTCAATAACTGCTAGCAGCCTACTATCAAATTTACCTGCATGCGCTTTTTGCGCCAAAGGAAAATCATTATTATCCACCCGGTCAGGTGCCTGAGGCGGCACACTTAAATCCAGGCAAGTGCGCATACTACCCCCCTACTGCATAGATATTAGAACAGGCGCGCCATGCTACCTCACGAAATTCCGGGACTCCTGTCGCCGTAATTCGTTCACCTACGCAGCGAATAGGAGATGCTCCAGCCGCCCTGCGTCCGCCACAGACTGAGCACAAAGCAGCTCAGTCATGGCTACCACAAATGGCTCTACGGCTATTCGGGATAAAATTTTAGCCTCCCTCGCGCGCTATCGCGCACTTCGGATTGGCAAATTTCCCTGCGCCTTCTGGAGACTATCAGCCCGTCCGGGGCTGACAGCGTATGCGCCCAAAACACCTGTTGCAGAATATTGTTCGATAGGCGAAAAACCTTTACTTAACACCTGGGCTTTCTGTTTATTACTGCTTAGCGGAAAGGCCTGAATAGCACCAAAACCAAGCAACACAACACTATTACCAGGCCCGATCATTAGATTAGCAGGCCTGATATCCAAGTGCAGAAAATTATGCTGATGAATTAACTGTAAGCCGTCTAGCAATGTGCTAAATACCTGTATTAACCAGGCATTATTAATATTGATTTTTTGCATTAGCAATAACTTATCCAGCGTAATACCATAAATGTACATCATGACCAGATAAACAGTAGAATTAGCATGAAAGAAACTGACCACCTCAACAATATTCGGGTGTTTTAATATAGCTTCTGCGATTCATCACTATTTGCGACGATATCATTATTCCAGGTGCGATGTGCCAACTTGCGCGGTAAATATTCTTTAATCGCCACCTGCACTTGAGTTACCCTGTGCCGGGCTAAATACACCGAGCTAAAACCGCCATGCGCAATCTCACGCTCGATAATATAGTCATCAACTACTGTACCAGGCTGAAGATAATTCCATTGTGATGGATAGGTTTCTGGGTCGTAATATTCGGCCATAAAACTCCCTTGTGAAAGTGTGCCTGCGAAACTTACAAATACTTGCATTACTGTCTGGACACTATTGTCATATGCTAACACGTAACCAGTAAAAATCAGGGCAAAATAGCTAATTTACATAAATACAGTCTGAGCGTACTATTTTTATTCTCCTGCGTCTGAGTTCTTAAAAAGTTCTGCTATACTAATTTTTAAACACATCCACAATCTAAGGTCACCTGATGAAATTTAACAAAACAATTGCCTTGGCTTTATTCACCAGCCCTTTTATCTCTTTTGCCAGCTTAACCCATCTTCGTCACTTTCATCTTTCTAAGCCATTGATTCATCGGTTTAAGCGATTTTTTGTCGAAAAATTCTCTTTAAAATCAATGGTGTTTTTTTTGAAAGTTTTGTAGTGCCATTTATATTATTTTTGTCGATAAATTCATTGACTTTTGTCAAAAAAATCATCATTATTTGAGTGTAATTTACATGCGACAAAAATACTCTAAAAAATCCAACGTTTTATACAAAAACACAAAATCTGTAGTGCCAACTGGCTACTTTTTAAAATTTCAACCAATTGATTTATAACAACTACATCATCAATAGTGACGAAGATGGGTTAAGCAATGCAACTGAAACAGCAGCACCCGAGTCGACTGAAAAGTCATATGGCGCTAAAATAGGCAATAAAACCCTGATTGCTTTAGCTAATATTTCTCTCGGCATCATTGAAATCCCCAAAAATATTATTATCGTGACTAACCGAACCAATCTACTTTATGGCCTGACCGGTGGTACTGGGCTAGGTGTACTCAATACAGCCGGACGTATTTCTGTTGGCCTGCTGGATCTACTTACCTTCCCACTACCAACACAACCTATTGCACGACCTGTTTACCCCTGGAATCAGTACTTAGACGTTTACACTAGCTATAATGATATGTTTGTAATGGATTATCAAAGTGAAAGCATGCTCGGGAAAGAAACGCTGTCAATATGCGCCAATATTAGCCAGTCTAACGCAAAAAATTACCAGCCTTACTTGCCTTTTTGCTCCTGACTAAACGACCTCAATCGTCATGTAGAATAACTATGCTCCTCTTGAGGTAGTTTGACCAGAATCAAAAACTCTTCGCAATCTTGGTAGCTTTATTCCATCAAACTGCCTAAAAACTGCTTTAAACCCCATCATTAAAAACTATTGCCAGACTATTTCAGTCAGACGTGACTCACAATGGGGTTTGAAAATGATAGGCTTATTGTTTGCTACTCCTGCAGCACAATACGACTCATTCCATTAGGTTCTTTAATAAGTTCCACTTGCGCTTTAATGCGTTCTTTAATGCCTTGAACATGGGAAATAATACCTACTGTCTTACCATGCGCTTTTAAAGACTCTAATGTACTCACCACTGTATATAAGGTCTCTGCATCCAGATTACCAAAGCCTTCATCAATAAACAGCGAATCAATGGCCCTGCCATTATTGGCTATTTCAGATAAGCTCAATGCCATCGCCAGACTAACCACAAAAGTCTCGCCTCCCGACAACGATTTTACTGCCCGTCTGCTTTGCTTCTGCTTATTATCAATAATCTCAATTGCCAGCCCCTGCTCACTAGGCACACTTGCCACATGATAGCGGCCATTAATTTTATCCAGAAAACTATTAGTCAACACCAGCAGCTTTTCCGCAACCGCTATCTGCACCCTGCGGCGGAAAATATTTTCCGGCTCGGCATCAATCTTCTGTTGCTGTTGCTGCTTTTCTTGCAAGGATTGTTTCTGCTGCTCAACATGTTTAAGCAATTGTGCATTTTGCTGATGTAACTGCTGCTGCTTTTGCAGGCTGTTTGCTATTGTTGCCACTTCTTGCTGCGCAATTTCCATCTGCACCTGCTTATCCCTAAGCTGAATCGAAAGCTCTTCAAGCGTTTCCTGAGTAGAAATATTTTCTCGCTCAGCATCAAGCTGCTTCTGTAACGCCTCAATTTCGGCAGGGTATTGCGCAATATTTTTCTCTAACTGCAATAATGAAGCCTGAATATCATCCCTGTGAGCACTGAGATCTATCAATTCCCTGACCTTATCCAAGGACGGGTACCCAGAATGTTGTAATTGAACATTTAAAGCAGCAAGCTTTTGATTTAATTCCAGCTCTAATTGCGCAATAGTTTTTTTCTGCCCTGTCAGCTGCGCTTGCAGGTCCAGTTTAGAAAAATACATTTGCGCTATTTCCTGCTCACGAATTTGCGCAAACAATGCCTGTAACTGCTGATCCTGTTCATGTAATACTTCATTACTCGCCGTGACTTTAGCGCTTATTTGCGCTATCTCATCAGCCAGGGATTTTTGCCGATAATTGTAGCTCTGGTAATCTTGCCGACGCCTACTAAGCAAATCATACAAACCATCTTCTTTACCGGAACCAGGAAATTTCTCATCTAGCTCGGCTAATATGGTACTGGTCAGCTTAGCCAGACTACTTTCTTCCTGCATACATTTAGCCAGTTCTGCTTCCATAACAACTATTTCTTGCGGCCGCCCCTGCCCACTTTCATCAAGTACCTTTTGCTTAGCCTGCAATTTTTCCAGTGCAGTCTGTTTTTTTACAATCCAGACATCCTGTTTAGCGATTTCTTTATTCTTCCCCTGATAGCGCTTTATCAAGTCAGTAATTTCTTTCAGGTCTTGTTTCTCTTTTTTTATCCGGCTTTTCATGCCCCGAAAACCACCAATGTCAAAGCCATCACTGACTGCATTAAGCCGCGTACACAAGCTCAGCCATTCTGCTTCCACTCGATTAATTCGTTCTGCATGTTCTCTGTTTTTGTCTTTTACCTTAGTATATGCAGCTAACTGCTGAGAAATTCGTTTCACATCATTCTGCAATGCTTTTACGATAGCGGATTGGTCACTTAGCGCTTTTCGCGAATCATTAGGATTAGGCGCATGACTCGTGTACGGGTGCGTCAAAGATCCGCATAAGGGGCAAGGAGTGTCATATTCAAGATTTTTTCGATCTTCGGTCAGTTTAATCGTTAATTGTTCACGATAAACTGTTTTTTCTAAGATTTTCTGAATATTTTGCGCTTCTTCAATTTTCCTCTGTTTAACTTCTAGCTGATGCTCTAATCGCGCTTTGTCAAAATGCTCATAACGCTTAGAAAAGCCTTTCTTAACAAAACGTCTATGTACTTTTGCCAAACTGAGTAATTCAACAAAATTCGCTACGCGTTCCTTTTGCTCAGCATGTAAGGCAAGCATCTCTTCAAAAGTATGTCCATCAGCGATAAACTCCAGCTGATGATGTAGTTTCTCAAGATATTTCCTGGCAGCGCTAATTTCCTTTTTGGAAGATGCCAGACGCTTTAGATTTTTAACCGATGCTGAAGTGCTGTTTTTATGAATTTTGTTATAGGCTTTAAGCTGCTTTTGGATATCAGCACTACGATTACGCAGATTTTTTAAGCGTCCTAGTTCAGGCATATTCTCAATTAGAATATGATCTTTTTTCCGCTCTGACAACCAGCTATCCACCGTTGATAGCGTCTGCTTTTTTTCTGGCAATTGCACTTCTATTGCATTTAACAGCGCAGCTTCCGATTGCCTATCGGTTTTAATCTGTGCAACTTTAGTTTTAAAGTTAGCGATTCTTCGCTGCACCACTGAAGTATCCTGCCGAGGCAAGGTAGCTAATTTACTTTCATCGGCACCATCAACTGCAAGTTTATCCTGAATTTTCTGCAAATCCTGTTGGTAAATTGCTTGTTGCTTTTGTGTCTGGTCTATTAGCGCTTGTTTCTCGGCGACACTATCCAGTCCTGATTTGAATTCCAGTACATCTGTAGACTTAGCAATGGTCGCAAGGCCTTCCTGCGCTTGAACTGTACGTTGCTGATCCTCGGCTTGCGCTTGCTGTAACTGGCTAATACTCTGCTCTAGTTTTTGCAGATTCTGTAAACCTGCCTGTAATTGCAACAAGCTGGTATTTTGCTGTTTTAACTCAGAAAAAGTGATTTTCTGATCTGCTAAATCCAGTTCAGCAGCTTCAAGCTGCGCATCGGACATCAAATCGATCTCATCCAGGCGTATTTGCAAGCTTGCTAATTGCTGCTCCGCCTGCTGGGTTAGCAGATGAATCTGTTGCTTATAATCAGTATAAATATCCTTACTGATAATACGCTCTAGTATATCCAGGCGCTCAGCATCAAGGGCATTTAGAAAAGCCGCAAAATCACCTTGCGCCAGCATAATCGAGCGACTGAAACGGCGAAAATCCATGCCTGTTATTTCAGTATTAAACGCCCGCACCTTATGCGCTTCACGTTCGATAATTTCATCCGCGCCATTAACATGAACCAGCTGCATCTGCGAAGCCTGAACTTTACCCTCAGGCGCATCATCCTGGCGTTTTACCTGCCAGCTAGAACGATATTTTTCACCGCTGACGATAAATTCAACCTGTGCAAAACACACGGCTGTATTTCTGGTCATAACATTTTCAGCCGGCTTCTTAAAGCGAAATGTCTCGCCATATAAAGCCAGGCTAATTGCATCTAAAATACTGGTTTTTCCTGAACCATTCGGCCCGGTAATCGCAAATACACCGACATCCGCAATAGGCGCTTTATCAAAGTCAATCCGGCTTTCACCTGCCAGGGAATTGATATTATTAAAATAAACATTCAGTATTTTCATAAAGTATTTATTAATCAGTCTACTATCAGCATAAGCAAGGAAAAACAAACCGCACTGGCAAACCTATTTTCTGCGCTTATATAACTCACCTGAAGTTTCCCAATAATTATTTATGGTAAAATTGAAACTATGCTACAACTATATGAAAAAAAATAGTCTTTTCATTCGTTTCAAATGCTATTGCCTAAGGGGAATTAAGTAGGGGTTTGCTATAAACATGGCAAAACCACCTAAAATAAACCTCGATACACCAGCATTGTGTATTTCAGCTACTCAATAATTGGGAAACTTCAGTAACTCACTTACTTAATTATAAATCAAAAAAAAAGGTTCTAATTTATTTATGAAGTCTGTTTAGCATTTTCCTGTATTGCAGTGACCGATAAATATATTTTTGCATCTGTTGTTACTGGTTTCTAAACTGCCTGTGCGGCAGTGAACACATTATATCGGGGAGTCGCTATTTTTGCGAAAGCTTGTTTTGGGCATCCCAGCCCAAGCAAGCAGCAAAAACTTAACGCGACCACTTATGCCTCCGGCGGCCCCGATTCGTCCTCGTCACCTCGTCCCGACCCAACAAGGGGTCGGAACATAGGCTCCAAATGACTTGACGCCGTGTCGGATGGCCTTTTATTTTGTCTCCACCTTCGCTAACGCTCGCTGAAAATCATGGAAACGGAGCTTAGCGAAGTGGTGATTTTTAGTCCCTGATAGGCGACAGGGCAATTCGCTGATTCGACGTGTGCTAGCAGCACGCGAGAGGAGCAAGAATTGCATTCCGAATAGCCGTCCAGCCAGTGAGGTAGTAATGACGAAGCGGCTTTTGTGCGTAGTCGTTGCGGACGCAGGGCGTTCAGGGCATCTCCTATCCGCTGCGTAGGTGAACGAATTATGGCGACAGGAGTCCCGGAATTTCGTGAGGTAGCATGGCGCGCCTGCAGACTCCGACAAAACAACGGCCCTACGGCTATCGCGGACTAAAAATCATCACCTCGCTTAGGCTACGTTTCCCTGATTTTCAGCGGCGGTTTTACTTAAACCAAAAAAGTCAAATTTACCTTCACTATTTGACTTAACAGGTTCACCAAAAGCTATATAGCGCCTATGTTTATGCCCATTGGATAAACTATCCAATTCAAGGTACGGGTTATCAAGCCATTTTTGAAACATTTTGGCTTTATACCCTTTAATCTCATCTAATGAAATAGAATCTCTTTTAATTAGCCTTCTTAATTTTGCTTCTGTCATATTTGATTGCTTACGCGAAATAGTTCGGTAAACGACTTCGTTAGGAATTGCTTGTATAGGGCTCACATCACAATAACCAGCCGACCCTCCAAGCCAATCAGTGGCTTGTAATTCAGTCAGCTTTTCTTCTATTCCATGTATTCTTAGTCTATTGCCTAGCATGACTTTGTATTGAGGAAAGCTTACACCAATTCCCGTTGAGTTTAGTGTAAATAATGCTTTTTGGAGTTTAGTATAGACTTTATTGAGCAATACATTTTTTCGCATTTCTGCATCGGGCTTAATCAAAATATCAATATAGTGATTCATCTTGTTAGCTCCCTTGTATCAATCTCCTGAGAAATATAGGCTAAGCCTTTTTTACCCAAATAAAAACTGGAAACGCCTGCATTTTCAACCGCTGTCAGCCCCGGACGGGCTGATAGTCTCCAGAAGGCGCAGGGAAATTTGCCAATCCGAAGTGCGCGATAGCGCGCGAGGGAGGCCAAAATTTTATCCCGAATAGCCGTAGAGCCATTTGTGGTAGCCATGACTGAGCTGCTTTGTGCTCAGTCTGTGGCGGACGCAGGGCGGCTGGAGCATCTCCTATTCGCTGCGTAGGTGAACGAATTACGGCGACAGGAGTCCCGGAATTTCGTGAGGTAGCATGGCGCGCCTGACAAGAGAGCTCATAAAGCACTGTAAAGACATTCCTGTTATTATCCCCCCGTGTCAGGATAGTTTTCGCCTTATTTGAAAAATAATAACTCAAACAAGGGGCGGAAAAATAAAACCATGACAACTCAATACCCAAAAGAAAGAAAAGATGCCATCATTAACAAAATGCTTCCGCCCTTAAGTATGAGCGTACCTGAATTAGCTAAGGCCGAAAATATTCCTTACGGAACGCTGTATACGTGGAAGCAAACTTATGTTGATAAGAAGTGCAAAAACACTAAAAACACAAGCCATTCTCCTATACAGTGGACAGCCGAGAAAAAATTATCAGCCATTATAGAAACAAGTACCCTGAGCGAGCAAGAGTGTAATGAATATTGTCGTACACATGGGCTTTATAAAGCTGAACTTGAGTCCTGGAAGACCCATTTTATTAAAGGATCAGAGCAAAACGTGACGCAAGAAAAAACAGATAAAAACGTATTAAAACAATTACGTAGTGAAAACAAAAAATTAAAGAAAGAGCTTAATCGCAAAGAGAAAGCACTTGCAGAAACAGCGGCCTTATTGGTGCTTAGAAAAAAGCTGGATGCGCTCTGGGAGGAAAACGAGGACGCTTAATTCCTCACTCAGAGCGCGTAAATTATGTCACATGGATCAATGAAGCTATTGAACAAGGTGCCAGAAAGGGCAAAGTCTGTAATATTGTTGGTATCAGCATTCGTACCTTACAAAACTGGCAAGTTAACGGAGGAGTAGAGGCCGATAGAAGGTCGGATGCCATACGCCCATCTCCTAATAATAAATTAAGCAATTACAAGCCTTGTTGAACGCCCCCTGCACTACTGATATTGCGCTGGTAAAAAACACCTCGGAAGCGCTGTCATTTGTCGCCTACGGCCTGGATTGGCAAGTTGGAGATAATATCGTATCGAGTAATGAAGAATTCCCATCCAACCGTATCGTCTGGCAGTCCCTGGCTGACCAGCAAGTTGAGTTTCGCGAAGCAAACCTGTCTACTGCCGAAACACCCGAGGATGCGCTGTTTGCATTGGTAGACAAGCATACGCGTTTAATTAGCATTAGCTCGATACAATTTGCCAGTGGCTTGCGTATGAACCTTCAAAGAATTGGTGAGTTTTGCAAACAGCAGCATATTTTATTTTGTATTGATGCCATACAAAGCATTGGTGCAGTACAATTTGACGTGCAAAAATATCAGGCTGATTTTGTTATGGCCGATGGGCATAAATGGATGCTGGGGCCCGAAGGCCTGGGGGTATTTTATAGTAGCCCTGCGGCACGAGAGCAATTAAAACTGACTCAATATGGCTGGCATATGATGCACGATACGCATAATTATGAAAATAAGCCATGGGATACCCACCCTGCAGCGCAGCGCTTTGAGTGCGGTAGCCCAAATACCTTAGGTATACATGCATTATCAGCTAGTTTATCAGTATTACTTGACACTGGTATGGCTACAGTAGAAAGGCAAGTGCTGGCTAATGCCCGTTATTTAATGGATGCGATACAGTCACACCCCCGTTTAGAGTTATTAAGCAATGCATCGGCTCACTTACAATCAGGCATAGTAGTTTTTAGGCATACGCAAATGACCCAGCAAGCTTTGTATACACATCTGCAGGAAAATAACGTGGTGTGCGCCATGCGTGGCGGTGGGATTCGGTTTTCAGCGCATTTTTTTTATAATGTAGCGCAGGCGCGCCATGCTACCTCACGAAATTCCGGGACTCCTGTCGCCGTAATTCGTTCACCTACGCAGCGAATAGGAGATGCTCCAGCCGCCCTGCGTCCGCCACAGACTGAGCACAAAGCAGCTCAGTCATGGCTACCTCAAATGGCTCTACGGCTATTCGGGATAAAATTTTAGCCTCCCTCGCGCGCTATCGCGCACTTCGGATTGGCAAATTTCCCTGCGCCTTCTGGAGACTATCAGCCCGTCCGGGGCTGACAGCGGAAGAACTTGATGCCGCAGTGGGGTTAATACCTGAATAACAGCTGTTCAGTACACTTACATGGGTTAAAATAGCGTAACTGCAACTTATAACAATATTTTTAATTATGACTCAAGACAATATTTCGACAAAACCCATTCCGACTAATGAACGACTTATAATGGCGCTGGACTTCCCTAGCATTGCGCAAGCAAAGGTATTAGTCGAGGAGCTCGGTGATACGGTGGTTTACTACAAAGTGGGCATGGAAATATTTATGTCTGGTGACTATTTCGCATTTATAGAATGGTTAAAATCTCGAAATAAAAAAATATTTGTTGATCTGAAATTTTTTGATATTCCGGCTACTGTGGGTCGTGCGATTAAAGCGTTACGCAGCAAAGGCGTTGATATGGCAACTATTCACGGTAATGATTCGATTATGCAGGCGGCTACTAAAGAGAAAGGAGACTTGAAAGTGCTGGCCGTTACGGCGTTAACTAGCCTGGATCGGGGCGATCTAGATGATCTTGGATTTCAATGTGATGTACAACAACTGGTACTTTCTCGAGCTAAACGTGCACTGGCTATAGGCTGTGATGGTATCGTCTCATCCGGTCTGGAAGTTCCAATGTTACGTGAACAACTGGATCATAAATTACTGGTAATTACCCCAGGTGTACGTCCTATTGACAACCGTATAGAAGATGATCAGAAACGTGTCGTTAGCGTAGAGCAGGCTTTTCAGAATGGTGCGGATTATATAGTAATCGGTCGCCCTATTCGTGATGCGGAAAACAGCAAAGCAATGGCAGAAAAAATTCAGTTGCAAATTGCGTCACAGTTTTAGGCTCTAAACTCTTCACAGGCGCGCCATGCTACCTCACGAAATTCCGGGACTCCTGTCGCCATAATTCGTTCACCTACGCAGCGGATGGGAGATGCCCTGAACGCCCTGCGTCCGCAACGACTACGCACAAAAGCCGCTTCGTCATTACTATCTCACTGGCTGGACGGCTATTCGGAATGCAATTCTTGCTCCTCTCGCGTGCTGCTAGCACACGTCGAATCAGCGAATTGCCCTGTCGCCTATCAGGGACTAAAAATCACCACTTCGCTAAGCTCCGTTTCCATGATTTTCAGCGGGAGTAATATGCTGTGTTTATTCACGTTACAAGTGCTAAATATTTACAAGACTATAAAGTGAAAGTATCGTTTAATAACGGTCGGGAAGGTATTGTTGATTTAGCAGATGCTTTGCAAGGAAAAGTATTTGAGCAATTAAAAAATAAAGCTGAGTTTCAAATTTAGTGGTTGATAAGGAATTAGAGACTATTGTTTGGCCAAATGGCACAGATTTAGCACCTGAGTATATTTTTCTCCAGGCGTTCAAAAATGAACCCGAGTTACAAAGTCAATTTAAAGCATGGGGGCTATTTAAAATAGCATTAGTTTCTGGCCTTACATCCCTGTAAGTAATTTAGCTTCCTTCGCTGTCAGCCCCGGACGGGCTGATAGTCTCCAGAAGGCGCAGGGAAATTTGCCAATCCGAAGTGCGCGATAGCGCGCGAGGGAGGCTAAAATTTTATCCCGAATAGCCGTAGAGCCATTTGTGGTAGCCATGACTGAGCTGCTTTGTGCTCAGTCTGTGGCGGACGCAGGGCGGCTGGAGCATCTCCTATTCGCTGCGTAGGTGAACGAATTACGGCGACAGGAGTCCCGGAATTTCGTGAGGTAGCATGGCGCGCCTGAAACATGTTAAATCCCTACCGGGATAGATAATACCTGCCCTACCCTAATATTATTGCTTTTTGAAATGGCATTCGCCTGTTTAATCTGGTCTAAAGTAATTCCATATTTTAGTGCTATTCCTAATAATGTCTCCCCCTTAGAAATTTTATGCGCGGATACATCGGCAAATGCTGAAGAGCCATTTAACGCGAGGGAATGTTTCGCAGCATAAGACATAATGCCTTTTTTAATAGCATTCGCCATTTGCAATTGATATTTACTACTTTTCAATCGGCGCTCTTCTTTAGGGTTAGAGATAAAAGCAGTTTCAACCAGAATGGACGGGATGTCCGGAGATTTCAGTACCATAAATCCAGCTTTTTGTACTTTATGCGAATGCAGGTCACCAATGCGGGCAAGGTTCTTCAGCACTTCCTGTGCTACCAGCTGGCTAATATCCTGTGAAGCTGTTTGTGATAAATCTAATAACACCGATGCGAGAATATCATCTTTGTCATCCAGACTAACCCCGCCAATTAAATCTGCGGCATTTTCATGTTTTGCCAGCCAGCGTGCTGCTTCACTCGATGCACCACGACGAGACAAGGTGAAAACCGAGGCGCCGGTTACATTGGACTTTCTAAAGGCATCGGCATGGATGGAAACAAATAAATCAGCATTGGCTTTTCTGGCAATCTTCATGCGCTCGCGCAAGCTAACATAATAATCCCCCTTACGTACCATAATGGCTTTCATGCCGGGTTGATTATTAATCAGGGCGGCCAGCTTGGTGGCAATTTGAAATACAACCTTTTTCTCCAGCGTTCCATGCTTGCCTCTTGCGCCAGATGCCTTACCCCCATGCCCTGCATCAACAGCGACTATAAAGGGCTTGGCATAGCGACTAGCGGTTTTAACGGGTTTATATTTTTTTGTGGGCGCTGTTTTCGCAACCCGCGCTTTACCTTTAATTGGCAGATCAATCACGATGCGTGGCCCATACTTTTTATTTGCCTGTAAGACAAAACTTTTGGGGGCAACCGCTTGCTGTAAATCGATCACCACGCGCAAATCTTTTTTATTCCGATGCGCCGTGCGTAACCTGCTTAATAAGGGGTGTTGTTTTTCAGGCTGGCTCAGGTTTTTTTCTAAATAAGAATTGCTGAAATCAATAACCAACCTGTCCGGGTTTGTTAAGCGAAAAACCTTATGAGTCGGAATCACAGACACATCAAATACCAAGCGTGTATTGTCGCTGGACGAACTGATACGCATTGATTTTATTTTAGTTTGTGCCGCAAAACTGGCTGAGATACTAAAAATAACCAGAATAAATAAAATACTTAGTTTTCGCATACCTCCTCCTCAAGAGTCTATAATCTTAGTTGTATTATAGCAGTATGTGATTGTTTTTACTACTGGAAGATTGCTATTTATATCATTATTATAGACTAGTCCACGTCTGTTCCAGGGATTTAATAAGTGAATTTAACGATAAATCCGCTTTTAAAATAAAGATTTACCCAGGTTGAATGCATGCCTTTTACCTTGCATCTAGCGCTGTCAGCCCCGGACGGGCTGATAGTCTCCAGAAGGCGCAGGGAAATTTGCCAATCCGAAGTGCGCGATAGCGCGCGAGGGAGGCTAAAATTTTATCCCGAATAGCCGTAGAGCCATTTGTGGTAGCCATGACTGAGCTGCTTTGTGCTCAGTCTGTGGCGGACGCAGGGCGGCTGGAGCATCTCCTATTCGCTGCGTAGGTGAACGAATTACGGCGACAGGAGTCCCGGAATTTCGTGAGGTAGCATGGCGCGCCTGTCGCTACAATATCGCGATAAGAAAGGCTGGGCATTAATATAGTGCTGTATCAATTAGCTGAAGTTTCCCAATTATTGAGTAGCTGAAATACACAATGCTGGTGTATCGAGGTTTATTTTAGGTGGTTTTGCCATGTTTATAGCAACCCCTACTTAATTCCCCTTAGGCAATAGCATTTGAAACGAATGAAAAGACTGTTTTTTTCATATAGTTGTAGCATAGTTTCAATTTTACCATAAATAATTATTGGGAAACTTCAGTTAAGTGTTCTTGCCGGCCAGTAAACCCCCTGATATTCGCGTTGCCAGATCTGTCCGGTATTTTCTCTTTGCTTAAACTCGATGTTCAAGTTTTTTAACTGATTGATTTTATTGATAATTTTACTGACAAAGAAAGCATCAACATCATTGTAAATCAATCACTTATAAAACAAAGCCGGAAGAATTTACTTTTCTTAGCCCAGTTATAGCTGAAAACTTGAACATCGAGTTAAAAGAGCTAAAAGTATAACGATACACGATGGCAGGCGCGCCATGCTACCTCACGAAATTCCGGGACTCCTGTCGCCATAATTCGTTCACCTACGCAGCGGATGGGAGATGCCCTGAACGCCCTGCGTCCGCAACGACTACGCACAAAAGACGCTTCGTCATTACTACCTCACTGGCTGGACGGCTATTCGGAATGCAATTCTTGCTCCTCTCGCGTGCTGCTAGCACACGTCGAATCAGCGAATTGCCCTGTCGCCTATCAGGGACTAAAAATCACCACTTCGCTAAGCTCCGTTTCCATGATTTTCAGCGGAAGAAGTACATAAACAAAGCAGCCTATAACCTACCTGAAGGTAGCACCACTCGAATATTTCCATCTTTTTGATTTTAATCACTTATAACAGCAAATAGACACTCTGTAGGCACCGTAAAAAAACAACAAATAATTTCAAATAAAGCTTGCATTTACCGAAAAAATTTTCTAAAAAATTCCGTTTTAATCACCTCATAAACGGATATCACCCATGCTTAAAGACCTACCACTCTCTGAACATATTCACCAACACTGCAATGAAAGTATGGAACGTGCCCTGTTAGCAGAGCGTCATCCTTTGTGGGCTCGTTCATGCCCAGAGTTGAAGGATATCGACTTTATTCGCCTTGGGTTATTACGCTGTATCAGTGTAGTCGATAGTGGTCGCCATTTCCTCCAAACCAATGAACAGATTTATGGCCAGCTGCTTCCCCACTCAACGTATTTTAAATCACTGAAGTCGCATAGACGAACAAGTATGCTTGAGGCATTTGAACAGCAGAGCTACCATCTTCACTCTGAAACACTGCTATCGCAAGACATTGAGTAACTACTCAGCGTACGCTTAAAATCAGGGAAACGGAGCCTAAGCGGAGTGATGCTTTTTAGTCTCTGGTAGGCGACAGGGCAATTCGCTGATCCGAAGTGCGCTAGTAGCGCGCGAGGGAGGCAAGAATTGCATTCCGAATAGCCGTCCAGCCATTTGAGGTAGACTTAACTGAGCAGGGTTTTGTGCGTAGTTGAGTAGTTGAGACGGACGCAGGGCGACCAGGGCATCTCCCATTCGCTGCGTAGGCGAATGAATGTTGGTGACAGGAGTCCCAGAATGTTGTGAGGTAGCATGGCGCACCTGAATAATTAAAAAAGTTCTTGACAGGGTTTTAGTCTGGTTTTTGTGATTTTTAGTAAACTGCCCAACAGTCGATTAATCCACGCTCGCTGTCAGCCCCGGACGGGCTGATAGTCTCCAGAAGGCGCAGGGAAATTTGCCAATCCGAAGTGCGCGATAGCGCGCGAGGGAGGCTAAAATTTTATCCCGAATAGCCGTAGAGCCATTTGTGGTAGCCATGACTGAGCTGCTTTGTGCTCAGTCTGTGGCGGACGCAGGGCGGCTGGAGCATCTCCTATTCGCTGCGTAGGTGAACGAATTACGGCGACAGGAGTCCCGGAATTTCGTGAGGTAGCATGGCGCGCCTGAAAGCAATACAGGTTACCCTTTGAAAATAGACTTCATCTATGTTGATTCCGCAATCAGTCATGCCAAACAGTTACTTGAAACTGAGCGTGATATATCGCCTGCGCTAAAATCAGCACTGGAAGTGATTCGTAACTACTCAGCGTATTTTTTAACTTTAAAAATAAAACAATACCTTCGCCAAAATGAAAATACACTCATTTTTATGAATCTTACAGACTATAAGCGATTGATTTATATAGGTGTAAGATTGTCATTTTTGGCTTAAATTAAAATTGGCGACGGTATTGATAAAATGGATATATTTTATTCTGACCTAATTTTAGTCATATTTACCTTAAAAATGGGTGAAAATTAAACTAAGAACCAGAGAGATACATTAATTATATTTTTAAATCAATATGTTATGAATTTAAATTACGCTGAGTAGTTACAGTGATTCTATTATTAGTCACGGTATTACTCAATCGAGTGACACTGAACAGCAAAAATAGCAGTAAACCACCTGCAAGTGATCCCAACCGTAAAAAAGGGAATCGAAAAAAATCAGATAAGCCTTCTGGCGGACAAAAATCGCATGTCGGCACGACACTTCAAAAAATAGATGACCCGGATGAAATCGAGATCATTACCATTGATCGCCGTACCTTGCCAAAAGGGCGATACACGGCAGATGGCTTTGAAACACGCCAGGTATTCGATATTGATATCTCAAGGGTAGTGACAGAATACCAGGCGCAACGGTTGATAAATGGAAAAGGTCAGTGTTTTATCGCTCCTTTTCCAGATGAGGTTACTAAGTTGGGGAGTCGCTATTTTTGCGAAAGCTTGTTTTGGGCATCCCAGCCCAAGCAAGCAGCAAAAACTTAACGCGACCACTTATGCCTCCGGCGGCCCCGATTCGTCCTCGTCACCTCGTCCCGACCCAACAAGGGGTCGGAACATAGGCTCCAAATGACTTGACGCCGTGTCGGATGGCCTTTTATTTTGTCTCCACCTTCGCTAACGCTCAGACTCCGACAAAATAACGGCCCTACGGCTATCGCGGACTAAAAATCATCACTTCGCTTAGGCTCCGTTTCCCTGATTTTCAGCGGCTGCGCAATATGGTAATGGGATAAAAGCCCATGTGGTCTATCTTTCGCAATATCAGTTATTGCCCTACAACCGAATACAGGAGTATTTCGCTGATCAATTAGGTATGCCGATTAGTGAAGGCTCTATCTATAATTTCAATGAACTGGCCTATGAGAAGTTGGCTGGGTTTGAAACTATCAGTAAAGAACACTTAGTCGAATCAGCGTGCATTCATGCGGATGAAACAGGCATTAATATTAATGGTAAGCGCCATTGGCTACATGGGGCCTCCAATGTTCAGTGGACACACTTCTTTCCCCATGCCAAACGTGGCACAGAGGCAATGAATGACATTGGTATTTTACCCCATTTTCATGGGATTTTATGTCATGATCATTGGAAGCCCTACTATAAATATGATTGTACTCATTCGCTTTGTAATGCACATCATTTGAGGGAATTAACGCGCGCCTGGGAGCAGGATAAACAGGAGTGGGCGCTTGAAATGAAACGACTACTTGAAAAAATGAATGATGCCGTCAATGAAGCAGGTGGCATGCTACTACATAAAGAAGCAGAAAAATGGAAGGTACAATACAGAGAATTACTTGGCAAAGCGGAGATCGAATGCCCACCACCCGATAAGCCTAAAGAAGTAAAACGGGAGCGAATAAAACGCAGTAAAGCTAGAAACTTACTGGAAAGGCTGATTAATTATGAAGAGGATGTCTTGCGCTTCATGACAAATACCTGGGTGCCATTTACCAATAATGCCGCAGAAAATTCGATTCGGATGACCAAGGTTCAACAGAAAATATCCGGCTGCTTTCGTAGTACCAAGGGTGCAGAGATATTTTGTCGTGTCAGAGGGTATTTATCAACGTGCCGTAAACAAGGTCTAAGTGCAACTCAGGCAATGACCTTGGTCTTTGAGGGAAAGTTACCTGAATTTGCTTTATAATTTCATTGAACTACTCAGCTTCGCTGAGTAGTTACACATAAAGAAGCAGAAAACAGGCGCGCCATGCTACCTCACGAAATTCCGGGACTCCTGTCGCCCGCTGCCAGCCATGGAGAGCGAACGCGAGGGCTGGTAGTCCCCAGAAGGCGTAGGGCCGTTGTTTTGTCGGAATCGTAGCGCTAGCGTAGGTGTAGACAAAATAAAAGGCATTCCGGAACGCCGTCCAGTCATTTGAGGGAGTGTTACGAAGCCAGCACCGAGTTTACGATGGTAATGGCGAAGTGGCACGTACGCAGGACGTCTGGGGCGCCGAAGGCATTAGTGGTCGCGTTAAGTTTTTGCTGCTTGCTTGGGCTGGGATGCCCAAAACAAGCTTTCGCAAAAATAGCGACTCCCCGTATAATTCGTTCACCTACGCAGCGGATGGGAGATGCCCTGAACGCCCTGCGTCCGCAACGACTACGCACAAAAGCCGCTTCGTCATTACTACCTCACTGGCTGGACGGCTATTCGGAATGCAATTCTTGCTCCTCTCGCGTGCTGCTAGCACACGTCGAATCAGCGAATTGCCCTGTCGCCTATCAGGGACTAAAAATCACCACTTCGCTAAGCTCCGTTTCCATGATTTTCAGCGATGGAAGGTACAATACAGAGAATTACTTGGCAAAGCGGAGATCGAATGCCCACCACCCGATAAGCCTAAAGAAGTAAAACGGGAGCGAATAAAACGCAGTAAAGCTAGAAACTTACTGGAAAGGCTGATTAATTATGAAGAGGATGTCTTGCACTTCATGATAAATACCTGGGTGCCATTTACCAATAATGCCGCAGAAAATTCGATTCGGATGACCAAGGTTCAACAGAAGATATCCGGCTGCTTTCGTAGTACCAAGGGTGCAGAGATATTTTGTCGTGTCAGAGGGTATTTATCAACGTGCCGTAAACAAGGTCTAAGTGCAACTCAGGCAATGACCTTGGTCTTTGAGGGAAAGTTACCTGAATTTGCTTTATAATTTCATTGAACTACTCAGCGAAGCTGAGTAGTTACGACATTGATTATCTTAAAGCATTACCGGAACTTGACGAATACACCATAGAAGCAGCGGATGGACATTTTATTGATCATGCCTGCCATACTGAAAAAAACAGCAAGGGGAAAGTTTATGCGGCCGGGGGGATTTACGCGTTGAATCTCAGAAGTGGGTTGCTCAGATTTCTTTGTCTGGTGACAAACGGAACTCAGAGACATCAAGAAATACCTGTGTTACGAGATCATATTGAAAAGCAAAACAAGGGAAATAACAGCTCTCAGAAACATCTCTATGTCTACGATAAAGCCGTCACCGACTTTGTCTGGTGGGATCGGCAGAAACGACATGCTAATTACATGATTTCAATGCTAAAAGAAAATTCAATTGCGACTCTGGTTGAGTCTATCCCTTTTGACTCCCAGCATGAGATCAATACAGGAGTTGAAGCATACAGTGTGTACGAAAACAAGGGCATCAAATTTAACGTGGTGGATTACCGTGATCCAGAAACCGGAAAACTTCACCGGTTTGTGACAACCTTGCCAATGACTATTAACCCTGGAGCCATTGCCATGCTATATTTCAAACGATGGACGATTGAAAAGACATTCAATAACACTAAAAGTAATTTCAAGGAAACTAAAGCTTGGTCTTCCAATACCCGCTCACTTGAAAATCAAATGCGCCTGACTGCAATGAGCTATAATTTAATGCGCGTGTTTGAAGAGATTTCAAAAACACAACAGCCAGAATTGATTCATCCATCGGATGAAAAATATAGCGAGGCTCTGGAGATTAGGCAGCAACAGGCTCAAAAACGAGATCGTTTTGTGAATCCATTATTTTTCCAGGCAAGAATATCTCGTATCAGCTCGTATACCATTCGGGCAGTTCAAAACGCAATAATAATCGGGGAGTCGCTATTTTTGCGAAAGCTTGTTTTGGGCATCCCAGCCCAAGCAAGCAGCAAAAACTTAACGCGACCACTTATGCCTCCGGCGGCCCCGATTCGTCCTCGTCACCTCGTCCCGACCCAACAAGGGGTCGGAACATAGGCTCCAAATGACTTGACGCCGTGTCGGATGGCCTTTTATTTTGTCTCCACCTTCGCTAACGCTCAGACTCCGACAAAATAACGGCCCTACGGCTATCGCGGACTAAAAATCATCACTTCGCTTAGGCTACGTTTCCCTGATTTTCAGCGCAGGAATGTCTTTACAGTGCTTTATGAGCTCTCTTGTGGCGAGGTTAGTTTCACGGCCTCAATTGATAGGGGAACACTGATGATAAACATGGCAAAACCACCTAAAATAAACCTCGATACACCAGCATTGTGTATTTCAGCTACTCAATAATTGGGAAACTTCAGTTACTGATACCGTGTTAGCATTATAATTTGCTACATATACTCGCGTACCATCAGAGCTGACACCTATACCGGTAGGACCATCATCAACGAGGACTGGAAGACCAATCGCTGAAAATCCTGGAAACGGAGCTTTAGCGAAGTGAAGATTTTTAGTCCGCGATAGCCGTAGGGCCGTTGTTTTGTCGGAGTCTGAGCGTTAGCGAAGGTGGAGACAAAATAAAAGGCCATCCGACACGGCGTCAAGTCATTTGGAGCCTATGTTCCGACCCCTTGTTGGGTCGGGACGAGGTGACGAGGACGAATCGGGGCCGCCGGAGGCATAAGTGGTCGCGTTAAGTTTTTGCTGCTTGCTTGGGCTGGGATGCCCAAAACAAGCTTTCGCAAAAATAGCGACTCCCCGAAACAGGGTTACTGGCAGTATCAACAACAGACACTGTATCACTGCCAAAGTTGGCAACATACACGCGGCTATTATCTGGGGTAATTGCGACACCTATAGGCAATGAACCAACAGTGACAGCAGTACCGATAAGCGTATTATTAACAGCATCTATTGTAGACAGCGTGCCGCTACCAAGGCTGCCAATATACACACGTTTGCCGTCAGAGCTAGTTGCAACACCATAGGGCTTACCAGTAACAGGTATTGTGTCGACAACCGTATTACTCACAGTATCAATCACTGATACCGTGTCGCTATCGAAGTTTGTAATATAGGCAAAAGGCGCGGCATTAACTACCGAGCTTATTTGACTTAATATTACAAATAAAAACAGGCGGAATAATGTGTGCATTTTTTACCCCTCAAAAAAGACTGGTTTTAAGCCGGCATGAAAAATACAATACGCTCAAGGTGAAACAGTATAGGATTTGGTATAAGTCTTGCCCGACTGACAAACACTACGGCTCACCGGGCTTTCGCAGGAGGTATCGGTAAACTCAGCTTTTAAGACTCCTTTTTCAGTGGGTACAAAATAAAAACGAAAATTAGGATCAGCGCTGATTGCAATATCTGTTTTAGCCGTCAGGATAGGTTTATCGTTAAAGGTGACTTTCGCTGAAAATCATGGAAACGAGCTTAGCGAAGTGGTGATTTTTAGTCCCTGATACTCGATGTTCAAGTTTTTCCATCCCATTGCCATCAAACTCTTACCTTCACCCAGCAGAACAATACTTTAATGATGCTGTTGGCCCTAAGCGCCCTAAATCTCTGCCAGTCATATGTTTTCCTGATGGCATCAGTTGAAACACATCCTTTATTAATTCACCTAACTCTTTCAGCTTATCACCAGGATCTGGAAACTCTAGCAATGACGTGATGAACTCAAGCAGTACATCCATTTGAGACTTGCGCTGTAAGCTTCCTACGGTATACGCAGGTAGTTTGCTTTCAATGCGGGCTATTTGCTCTGGGTGAAGGAGAAGGCAATGGTCAAACAAAAGACTCAGAACCAGGCCACGGCTTGATCCCTCTTCATCTAATTGTTTGGCCTCACGCCCCCATCCTTCATAAAGCTTCCAGTCCTCAAAGAAAACCTCAATCAGCCATCTCAACGTATAGGCTTGAATAATATCTTGTGTGCGCCAAGTCAGGTCTGTCGCCACTAAATAGCGATAGTCGTTTTCACCGTCATATTTTAAGGCAATGACAAAGCGTTTTTTACTGTGAGAACTCACCTTTAATCGTGCACTGCTGACAGTCACTTTAATCTCTTTGCCGCCACGTACACGTATTATCTGATCAATGCCTTTGTTAATCGAATTAAAGTAGCTCTCGACTGACCTTATTCTACCTCTATATTCAATTTTTTGGTTTTTACGTAATTGGCTAATCACCTGCGAGCCTCCAGATTCTTTAGCGGCTTCGTCCATAAAGGCTTTTCACCATACAGCGCATCAGCCAGTACGCCTTTAATTTTAATCAGGCTATGCGCAACTTTAAACTCTTTTAATAAGCCTAATGCAATCTCTGTTTTGGTCGGGTAGGCACTGTCACGTTCAGGCTTAATAGGCCGATCTTTTTTTGCTATACCGCTCTTTTTCAACCGTTTATCTTCTTTATCCCACTGCTTTAAGGCTGGATCCGGCATATAAAAGAAAAAACCGACAGGCACTGTAATGGATGAGGTAACTAGCAGCAATAATACTATCGTTTGTCCATTAACATACCCGCCGGAGCCTTTGTGTTTCTGCTTGTAACCTTTATAAATACGTTTTGTAGACTTAGATCGTGCTCGGTCTGATTCATCAAAGGCCAACACACCTTCAGTAATGCCATAACGTTTTAAAATTAAGACCACACTCACCCGTAGCAACCAGTCCCAGGGTATACTTGCTTTACGAAACACCCAGGATAATGCGGCTACTTTGCAATCTCCAAGGCTTGCTCGCTCAAACTTAGCCCAGCAAACAAAGTTCATTAGCAGTATGCCCGTTAAACAAGTGCCCAACCAAACGGCTTGAATCCTTGTCAAAGCGGCTCCGGGTTTTAGCTGATTGAGCGAATCATTTAAATCGTCAATATAGCTTTGGATAAAGGTGGCTGGGGCATTCATTAACATGGGCTTACACCGATAAAATTACAACAACCTCAGAATACCTGGTTTTACCTTCTCAATATCAAAAACTTGAACATCGAGTTATAGGCTGCTTTGTTTAGGTACTTCTTCTTTCAATGGGAACACTGATGATTAAATCAGTAGAATGTGGTTTTATAAATTAGGTTGAAGGTGTCACTGTCGGTGCACATTTTATCTTAAATTAATTCAGCATGTACCTACTGTAATGAATGTTTGATTACAACATCTCACTAAACTGCAACGTCGCTAGCCTGGCATAAAGCCCCTTTTGCTCAAGTAATTGCTGATGACTCCCAATAGCATCAATTTTACCGTGGTTCATCACGACAATTCTATCCGCCTTTAGCACGGTCGCAAGGCGATGTGCAATAACCAGAGTCGTGAGATTTTGCATTAAATGCTGTAGCGCATCCTGAACCAGTTTTTCACTTTCAGCATCCAGCGAACTAGTGGCCTCATCCAGTAATAATATAGGCGCATTTTTGAGAATGGCGCGGGCAATTGAAATTCGTTGACGTTGGCCTACAGATAACCGCAGCCCTCGTTCACCTAGAAAAGTATCATAACGCGCTCGGGTAAGTGCTGGATAAATTCATCGGCTGCTGCGGCTTTGGCAGCCATTCTGACTTCTTCATCACTGGCATCCAGTTTGCCAAAGCGGATATTTTCTAGCACACTAGTGGCGAATATTGAGGTTTCCTGATGAACGATGGCAATGTGCTGTCGAAGTTGGGTGGTATCAGCTTGCGCAATATCAACTCCATTGATGCAGATTTTCCCCTGCTGCATTGCATAAAAACGCAATAACAATTGAAAAACGGTACTTTTACCTGCACCTGAAGGGCCTACCAGTGCGACTGTTTCGCCAGCTGTAATATCCAGTGTAAAATTATGCAGTGCATGCTGTTCTGGTCTTGAGGGATAATTAAAAAAGACATTCTGTAAGCTGATGGCTTGAGGTTTAGCAAGGGGGATAGCAACAGGGTTTTGCGCTGAAACAATGCCCGGTTGAGATTTTAACAATTCTAAAATACGCTCCATAGCACCAGCAGCCCGTTGGATATCGCCCCAGACTTCACTTAATGCCGCAGAATTGGTGGCAACCATCACGCCATAAAGCAAAAACTGGCTGAGCTCACCCAGCGACATTTTTCCTGCTTGTACCCATTGGGCACCTAACCAGATAATTGCCATTAAGCCAGCGAACACTGTGAATATGGCAAAAGCAGCCAGCAAGGCTCGGGCAGTTAACCCATCTTCGTCACTATTGATGATGTAGTTGTTATAAATCAATTGGTTGAAATTTTAAAAAGTAGCCAGTTGGCACTACAGATTTTGTGTTTTTGTATAAAACGTTGGATTTTTTAGAGTATTTTTGTCGCATGTAAATTACACTCAAATAATGATGATTTTTTTGACAAAAGTCAATGAATTTATCGACAAAAATAATATAAATGACACTACAAAACTTTCAAAAAAAACACCATTGATTTTAAAGAGAATTTTTCGACAAAAAATCGCTTAAACCGATGAATCAATGGCTTAGAAACAGGCGCGCCATGCTACCTCACGAAATTCCGGGACTCCTGTCGCCGTAATTCGTTCACCTACGCAGCGAATAGGAGATGCTCCAGCCGCCCTGCGTCCGCCACAGACTGAGCACAAAGCAGCTCAGTCATGGCTACCTCAAATGGCTCTACGGCTATTCGGGATAAAATTTTAGCCTCCCTCGCGCGCTATCGCGCACTTCGGATTGGCAAATTTCCCTGCGCCTTCTGGAGACTATCAGCCCGTCCGGGGCTGACAGCGGATGAAAGTGACGAAGATGGGTTAAGCGGTGCCTGGCGGTAGCAAATGAATTTTCAACGGAGGCGTTAAAACGCTGAGCATAAAATTTCTCCAGATTATAGGATTGTAATACATGTATCGCATTAAAGGTTTCTCCAGCTATACCACTGGATTCGGCGATGCAGTCCTGGTTTTTTCTGGATAGGCGTCTGACTTTACGTCCGAAAATGATTAATGGCAGAATAATGAGTGGGGCGATAATTAAAATTAAACCGGTCAATTGCAGATTAGTCACTGATAACATGATCAAACTACCGACGAGTAGCAAAGTACTACGCAAGGTGACTGAAATACCTGCACCGACTACGGATTGAACTATTGTGGTATCCGTCGTCAGCCGCGACAGCACTTCGCCAGTGGAAGTAGACTCAAAAAAAGCAGGCTCCATCTGTAGAATATGTTGATATAGTTTTGCGCGTATATCGGCAACAATGCGCTCACCTAGCCACATAACCAAATAATATCGAGTAGCAGAAAATACCGCCATGAGGGTAACTATACCCAGTAGCAGGAGAAAGTATTGATTCAGTTTATCACTCTGCTGTAGTAAATATCCCTGATCAATAATCAATTTAACCGCGACAGGTAATGCCAGCGCAGCAGCTGCGGCAATAATCAAAACGGAAAGCCTATTACTCGATGTTCAAGTTTTTTAACTGATTGATTTTATTGATAATTTTACTGACAAAGAAAGCATCAACATCATTGTAAATCAATCAATTATAAAACAAAGCCGGAAAAATTTACTTTTCTTAGCCCAGTTATAGCTGAAAACTTGAACATCGAGTGATAGGCGACAGGGCAATTCGCTGATTCGACGTGTGCTAGCAGCACGCGAGAGGAGCAAGAATTGCATTCCGAATAGCCGTCCAGCCAGTGAGGTAGTAATGACGAAGCGGCTTTTGTGCGTAGTCGTTGCGGACGCAGGGCGTTCAGGGCATCTCCCATCCACTGCGTAGGTGAACGAATTATGGCGACAGGAGTCCCGGAATTTCGTGAGGTAGCATGGCGCGCCTGAATCTGCTTGATAAAATGCGCTCTTCTCTTAAATCGTGTGACCTGATCCATTTGCATACCGGTGACGTTGGGATGACTGATCAGTAATTGCGCCATGGTCGGCTTGCCATTTTGTATATCCTTATCCAGTCTGAATTTCATTTTACCCAGGCGTTGCATGGCGGCATCATAATCTGCGCCTATCGGTGCAGAGCAACCGCCACTGGCTTTGACAAATTTTTTCACCATATACAAATCACCGTTATTCATTTGGGCAATCGCTCGTATGTAACTATAGGTGTTGACCCTTACGCGCATAGCAATATCAGCCTTGCCGCTCTCAGGCGTAAATTCAAATTCGCCAATTAAAGGCACCGGGTTTTTATCAATCAGTAATATAATTCGCTTAATATATTTTTCTTTAGTCTGGGGTAGGCTTGCTGTCACCTTCCCTGATTTTCAGCGTAAGCTGGATAATATCATTCCCTTTTTTTATCGTTTTCCCAGCAAAGAACTGCGGTTTTAACACCTGATTCCAGGTCTTTTCATCCTTTGCAGCAAAACACAGACCTGGCAAGGCAAAAGCAATAAGTAGCAACAAACAATTTTTTGATCTTTTCATAAAACACCTATATAAGAATTTAGTGATTGATTACGCCAGACAATAACGCAATATGAGTGAGTTCTGCAACTGTTTCCACATTTAATTTTTTCTTAATCTGGGTACTGTAATTAGCGATAGTTTTATAACTTAAACACAGCTCTTGCGAAATCTTATGTGCTGTTTTTCCTTTGGCTAATAATAAAAATACATCGAACTCCCTGCTAGACAAGGTATCGATTATTGTTTGATGGTCGATAGGCAATGCCTTATTCTCCTGCATTTCAGCCTGAGTTAAGCCTTCTTCCATATAAGATTTGCCGCTAATAATATGCTGTATGGCATCAATTAATATATCAGCTGCACTGTTTTTACTAATAAAGCCTTTTGCCCCAGCCTTGATCGCCTGATTAATAAAGACCTGCTCATTATGTACGCTGAATACCAGAATCTTCGCCTGATAATCGCGTGCGCATATACGCCGGATAGCCTCTAGCCCACCGATTCCAGGCATGGAAATATCCATCACCATTATGTCAGGTTGCAGATCTTTATATAGCTGCATGGCTTCCTCGCCACGCTCGGCTTCAGCTATCACTTCGACCTGATCATTAGTTGCCAGTAACATTCTGAACCCTGCCCGCACTACGGCATGGTCATCGACCAGTATTATTTTAATTTTCTTCATAGCGGTATCTTCGCCATAATAGTCATTCCCTGCTGTTCGCATGAGCTAATATTAAGTTCCCCGCCTAGCGTCGTTATTCTCTCGCGCATACCGCGCAACCCAAATCCCGAATTTACTTTATCCATATCACATCCCTGACCATCATCTTTGACCATTAAAAAAACGGTATTGTTGTTGATGTTTAACTCGACTTGCACATGCCGCGCTACCGCATGGCGTACGATATTTGTCAGACATTCCTGGATCACTCGAAACAGGTGGATGGTCACTTCGGGCGGCAGAGCATCTACGCTGTCAGAGCATTCTACTGATACACTTAAATCCGGGTGTCTGCCCTGCCATTGTTTCAGCATATTATCCAGTGCTGCTTTTAAGCCCAGCTCGGTTAATATCAAAGGATGCAACTGATACATCATAGTACGTACCACCTGGATTAAATGGTCGCAGATCTCGGTAATCGTCTGGGTGATTTTCTGGGTATCGGATTTGGGGTGCCGTGCGGTCACCGCCATGACTTTAATCGCTGTCAGGGATTGGCCCAGTTCATCATGCAGTTCCTGCGCAAGTAGCTGGCGCTCTTTTTCCTGAATATTTAACAGGTGTTTTGTTAGCGCGCTATTTTCCTGCTGTGCAAACCTTAATTCAGCGGTCATATGATTGATAGCATTGGCTATGCTGGCATATTCCTGGGTATTAAACGCAGGTAATTGCTGCTGATAATTACCTGTCTCGATAGCTTTTAAGCCGGCAACAATCTGCTCGATAGATTTAAGCGAGCGATTAAATGCCAGATTGACGGTAATAAATGCTAGCAAGGTAAATAATAATAAAGAAATAAAAAACAAGATGGTTTCTTGCCAGGCTTCGGTAATTTCATCCATTGGGTTCGCCTGGATCATCAGGATAATCTGCTGATCATCTGCGCTGATAACTGGATACTCAGTGGGCGGGTAGGACTTGCCGACTAGATTGATAAACCAGCTGGGCGGCGTTCCCTGTTGCTCATCTGGGTAATTTTCCTTGAGCAGGCTAATCACCTTGCCCGAAGATTTCTTTAATTGGATATTTAAGTGGCGTATTGAGTTGAGCGCATTAAGTGAATTCAATTGCATAATCCAGGCACGGTTATTCAGGCTTAATGCAGTATTATTTTCATAGCTCAATTCGATCAACTGAACAGCTAACTTAACAGAAGAGGCAACTTCTGTCTCGATAGCATTGCGCGCATGCCAGATAGAAATCGACCCGCCTAGTAGCAGAATAAATAAAGCAGAAAAAAAAATCCGTAGATTTATCTGATAACGCAGGCTCTTGCTAATATTTTGCCGCTTTAGTCTTCCCATTCGAGCTCAGCATAAGCGCTACTCAGATTTTTCTTATGAAAGTCATTGAATAATTGCCACTGCTGTTTATCCGGGTAACTAACTGTCTGCAAAACCTCTTCCAGAAAAACGCCTTGCTGGATTTTGCTGCGCACAACTTTTTGCAGATATTGCAAATAGTGTTTTTCTGCCTGTATACCCTCCGGCCAGTCACGCACGATGGGGCCATGCCCTGGAATTACCACATCAAACTGGCGGTGCTCCAGTTTGTTTAGTTCAGCAAGCCAGCCCAGCAAACTGCCATCTAATACCGGCAAGTGGCCGATAAATAATAAATCTGATAACCAGATTGTATTGGTTTTTTTATCTAGTACACTTAAATCATTGTCAGTATGCGCGGTTAATACCAGCTTACGTCCGCCTAAATCTAGAGTTAAGCTATTAGCGACTGTAAGAGTCGGGATAACGATATCGTGCCTGTTCAATTTGACGCCAATCTGCTCTTGAGAGCGCGCAATATAAAAAGCCCCCCGTTCAGCCATTGCCCTGGCAAGTTTTTTATGCCCGACAAATTTTATATTGGCTATCTGTTTAAAGGCACTATTACCAAAGATATGGTCAGGGTGAACATGGGTATTAATAACATAGCAAATCGGCACTGAGGTGACTTTCTTTATGCTGTGTTTTAATTGCTTACCTTGTGCAGGCGAGCCGCCACTATCAATCACGGCAACACAGGTTTTACCAACGATAAAACCTATATTGGCGATGGCGTCATGATTATGTACATTGGGGAGTTCTATAAGCCCTTGATGCACATAGATGCCTTGCGTAACCTGTTTAATATTAAACACGGCCCATGCAGGACTTACCGCTAATGACAATATAATCAGTAATACAACAGACACGCACTTACTCCAGAAATAGTGAATCAACTTAGGGTGTTTTCTTGCATACATAATTTTAGAAAAGCTTTGGTTGCACGAGATTGCAAGGCAGGCTTTGGCGCAATAATATTTAATTGCCAGGTAAGTCCCTGTTGCGATCCTATTCTGCGTGACACAAGTCCCCTGGTTTCATTTTTTAACGCAAGCGATGATGAAAAACCGATGCCTAACCCGGCTCTGACCGACTCTTTTACAGCAGAAACGCCGGTTACTTCGATATTAACCGGAGCATTTATGCCTGCAGCAGCCAGAGCCGCTTCAACGACCTGTCGGCCACCTGAGCTTTGCTCCCGCCAGATAACCTGATGCTGGGTAAATACGTCCAGCGGAACAAATTCATTATATTGCATGGTAAGCTCATGATTTTCAGGTATTACCAGTACGATTTCATCTTGCTGCCAGGGAATAAACTGATAATTACTGGGAAGTTCAACGCCTTGTAACGAGCCTTCAATAAAACCCAGGTCCAGACTATACAAATCATCTAACGTCCAAGCTGTATCCAGGGTTTTCATAAACACCTGGACACCCTCATGATTTTTCTGTAATTCAACAACAAATTTAGGCAAATAATAACTAGCAATGGTCATGGTAGCGCTGATATGCAGAACCCCGGTACTTATTTTTTGCAAGCTACGTCATCAGTGTTCCCATTGAAAGAAGAAGTACCTAAACAAAGCAGCCTATAACCTACCTGAAGGTAGCACCACTCGAATATTTCCATCTTTTTGATTTTAATCACTTATCACAGCAAATAGACACTCTGTAGGCACCGTAAAAAAACAACAAATAATTTCAAATAAAGCTTGCAATTGCCGAAAAAATTTTTCTAAAAATTTCCGTTTTAATCACCTCATAAACGGATATCACCCATGCTTAAAGACCTACCACTCTCTGAACATATTCACCAACACTGCAATGAAAGTATGGAACGTGCCCTGTTAGCAGAGCGTCATCCTTTGTGGGCTCGTTCATGCCCAGAGTTGAAGGATATCGACTTTATTCGCCTTGGGTTATTACGCTGTATCAGTGTAGTCGATAGTGGTCGCCATTTCCCCCAAACCAATGAACAGATTTATGGCCAGCTGCTTCCCCACTCAACGTATTTTAAATCACTGAAGTCGCATAGACGAACAAGTATGCTTGAGGCATTTGAACAGCAGAGCTATCATCTTCACGCTGAAACACTGCTATCGCAAGGCATTGATTATCTTAAAGCATTACCGGAACTTGACGAATACACCATAGAAGCAGCGGATGGACATTTTATTGATCATGCCTGCCATACTGAAAAAAACAGCAAGGGGAAAGTTTATGCGGCCGGGGGGATTTACGCGTTGAATCTCAGAAGTGGGTTGCTCAGATTTCTTTGTCTGGTGACAAACGGAACTCAGAGACATCAAGAAATACCTGTGTTACGAGATCATATTGAAAAGCAAAACAAGGGAAATAACAGCTCTCAGAAACATCTCTATAGACTTTCAGAAAATTAATTTCCGAACAAACAAAAACGACAGAGGGGAAACTGGCTTATAATTTTCGTCCCAACACTAACGGAAACAGTCAAAAATGGTATCCCTCACTTTTTCAAAGTCAATTGTAGACCGACTAAAAAAAATATGGCGACAGCTCTCAAGCTAAGTAATATTTGTTTATATCGATTAACTCAAGCTCTACTCTGGTTCAGTGAATGCATGGGAATCAAAGAAATAGCACGCCTAATGTGAGTCTGTGAAAAAACCATTATAAATTGGCTGAAAACATTCAT
Organism: Bathymodiolus japonicus methanotrophic gill symbiont; assembly: GCF_019721995.1. Taxonomy (GTDB): domain Bacteria; phylum Pseudomonadota; class Gammaproteobacteria; order Methylococcales; family Methylomonadaceae; genus Methyloprofundus. The sequence goes on from NZ_BLYC01000014.1 coordinate 63,974, forward strand.
GCATAAAGGTGTCGGTTGGTTAATAGGGCAACACTATCAAGGACGTGGTCGGAAGTCAAAGTTAACTAAAGACCAGAAAAATAAATTGGTTGAGTTGATAAAGAAAGGCCCAGAAGACAATGGATTTCATTGTGGAATATGGAATACTGCGATGATTGCCGAGCTTATTTGGTTAAAATTTGAAGTTCGTTATAACTTGAACTATCTTATCAAGCCTAATGAAAAAACTGGGCTTCAGTTATCAAAAAGCTCGTTTTGTGACTGATCGCCAAGAAGAAGAAAAGTACGAGCTTGAAAGAAAAACGTGGCTGGAAGAAACATTGCCTGCCATTATGGAAAAGGCGGTAGAAGAAAGAGTGTCGTTTTATTCGGTGATGAGGTGTCATTTGCTATGTGGGGTTCATTGGCACGAACCTGGGCTCCAATAGGAGAGCAACCCACAGTGAAAACATCAGGGATTCGAAAAGGGTTGAAAATGTTTGGTACGATCGAACTCGAAGGAGGGAGTTTTCAATACCGAGAATCATTGGCTTATGAGATAAAACCAAAGTCACTTAGACTTTTAAAAGAAGCTGGGCTGCCTCAAGAATTTTTAGCTATTCTTAAAAGCTTAAAAAATGAGAAATATCCAACACAGAAGCTTTTTATGGAAGCGATATATTCTATTGCCGACAACGTCTTAATCGAGAGTTATAAGCCAATGATATTACAACACGCTGAAACATCTGGGCGTTTTAATGGTGAAAGCTATGTTGAGTTTTTAACACAATTGCTGGCTTATTATAAAGGCAAGATTATTCTAATTGAAGATGGTGCCCCGTATCATGGAAGCGGTGTTATTAAGGAATTTAAGTTAGCTAATGTAGATCGTTTGACAGTAGAACGTCTCCCTGCGTTCTCGCCGGATTTTAATCCGATTGAGAAATTATGGAAAAATACGAAACGCGATTCGACTCATATGAAGTATTTTAAAACTTTTGAAGATCTTCATGATTCAGTTGTGCAAACTTTTAACACTTATATGCATGATGCCAGTAAAGTGATTTGTGTTATGCAAAAATTGCGGGAAGATTTCGTTGTTACCGCCTAAGTTTAAGCGCTCCAAATTTGGAAATTATTTATCTGAGAAACTATATGTCTACGATAAAGCCGTCACCGACTTTGTCTGGTGGGATCGGCAGAAACGACATGCTAATTACATGATTTCAATGCTAAAAGAAAATTCAATTGCGACTCTGGTTGAGTCTATCCCTTTTGACTCCCGCCATGAGATCAATACAGGGGTTGAAGCATACAGTGTGTACGAAAACAAGGGCATCAAATTTAACGTGGTGGATTACCGTGATCCAGAAACCGGAAAACTTCACCGGTTTGTGACAACCTTGCCAATGACTATTAACCCTGGAACCATTGCCATGCTGTATTTCAAGCGATGGACGATTGAAAAGACATTCAATAACACTAAAACTCGATGTTCAAGTTTTCAGCTATAACTGGGCTAAGATCGGGGAGTCGCTATTTTTGCGAAAGCTTGTTTTGGGCATCCCAGCCCAAGCAAGCAGCAAAAACTTAACGCGACCACTTATGCCTCCGGCGGCCCCGATTCGTCCTCGTCACCTCGTCCCGACCCAACAAGGGGTCGGAACATAGGCTCCAAATGACTTGACGCCGTGTCGGATGGCCTTTTATTTTGTCTCCACCTTCGCTAACGCTCAGACTCCGACAAAACAACGGCCCTACGGCTATCGCGGACTAAAAATCATCACTTCGCTTAGGCTACGTTTCCCTGATTTTCAGCGAAAGTAAATTTTTCCGGCTTTGTTTTATAAGTGATTGATTTACAATGATGTTGATGCTTTCTTTGTCAGTAAAATTATCAATAAAATCAATCAGTTAAAAAACTTGAACATCGAGTAAAAGTAATTTCAAGGAAACTAAAGCTTGATCTTCCAATACCCGCTCACTTGAAAATCAAATGCGCCTGACTGCATTGATTCATCCATCGGATAAAAAATATAGCGAGGCTCTGGAGATAAGGCAGCAACAGGCTCAAAAACGAGATCGTTTTGTGAATCCATTATTTTTCCAGGCAAGAATATCTCGTATCAGCTCGTATACCATTCGGGCAGTTCAAAACGCAATAATAACAGGAATGTCTTTACAGTGCTTTATGAGCTCTCTTGTGGCGAGGTTAGTTTCACGGCCTCAATTGATAGGGGAACACTGATGAGCTACGTACATATTCCAGCGCCTTGCTATAACAGCTATCCATTTTGTCAGCGTACCTTAACAATCCTTCACCTGCTGCTGTCAGCTTGATTTGATTCCCTTTACGTTCATAAAGTGGCTCTCCTACAAAAGTCTGTAATAATTTTAACTGGCCTGAAACAGAAGGCTGCCCCACATTTAACTGCTGAGCTGTTAATGTGATACTTTTTAATCTGGCAACAACCGCTGAAAATCATGGAAACGGAGCTTAGCGAAGTGGTGATTTTTAGTCCCTGATAGGCGACGCGGACGCAGGGCGTTCAGGGCATCTCCCATCCACTGCGTAGGTGAACGAATTATGGCGACAGGAGTCCCGGAATTTCGTGAGGGAGCATGGCGCGCCTGGGCAAAGGTCAATAAATGTTGAGGGTTCAAAGTCTGTTCCTTAACAAGGTTAAAACGGTCAAACACACCGAATAGTGATAATATCATTATTTGTGATGTACAACTAAAGAAAAGATTACTTGAATAGCAACTGACAGATTTGGTAAAGTGGTCAGTATTTGCCGGATTAGTAGAACAGTTTTTTGGCGTATAAGAATAGCTTTCTTTAAATAACGATAAAGAGTTGGGAGAAAAACGAGTGGCAGTTATTAGCATAAGCCCGGATCAGATCACCAAGAAAAAACGCAAAGGCCCCAAGGGTCATGCTGTCGACCTTGTAGCTTTAGAACAAGTTCAATCGCTACTCGCGGATGAATCTCGTCAACATGATTTATTAATAGAGCATTTGCATAAGATCCAGGATCAATACCAGCATATATCTTCTAAACATCTCGTGGCACTCGCACACGAAATGAAGCTTTCCCCCGCTGAAGTCTTTGAAGTCGCTTCTTTTTATCATCACTTCGATGTGGTTAAAGAAGGCCAGACGCCCCCACCTCCTTTAACTGTTCGCGTCTGTGAATCACTATCCTGTGCCATGGCAGGTGCGGATGAATTATTAACGGCGTTAGAAGATGGCTTAAATACCGAGCAAGTCAGAATACAAAAAGTACCCTGTGTCGGTCGCTGTCAACATGCACCGGTGGCAGTCGTTGGACAACAAGCTATCGATAATGCGAGCGTTGAATTGGTCAGCACAGCGGTCAATAATAAAGATACTAAAGCTGCTATTACTGATTACATCAGTATGCAGAAATATCTAGCAGATCAAGGCTATCAAACCCTGAAAGGCGTGCTGGACGGTTCTATTTCAAGCGAAATCGTAATTAAGAAAATGGAAGACTCAGGCTTACGTGGCCTGGGTGGAGCTGGATTCCCGGCCGGTAGAAAATGGCGTATCGTCAGCAGTTTTGAAGGTCCACGCTTGATGGCTGTAAATATCGATGAAGGCGAGCCAGGCACATTTAAGGATCGTCATTATCTGGAATCAGACCCGCACCGCTTTCTGGAAGGTATGTTAATTGCGGCTCTGTGTGTAGGTTGCGATGAGATTTATATTTATCTACGCGATGAATACGCAGGTTGCCGTGAAATCCTGAGCAAAGAAATTGCCAATCTACAGAATAGGATGCCTGCCGGTTTACCGCCAATACATTTACGCCGAGGTGCTGGTGCCTATATTTGTGGCGAAGAGTCAGCCATGGTTGAATCTATTGAAGGAAAACGTGGTATGCCACGCCTGCGACCTCCTTTTCTTGCCGAAGTGGGATTATTTGGCCGCCCTACTCTGGAACACAATATGGAGTCGGTTTACTGGGTACGTGATATCGTGGAAAAAGGCCCTGAGTGGTTTACCTCCTTTGGCCGTCATGAGCGTAAAGGCTTACGTTCATTCTCTATCTCTGGCCGTATCAATAAACCCGGCGTACATCTTGCCCCAGCAGGAATCACTATGCGTGAGTTGATTGCAGAGTACTGTGGTGGTATGCAGGAAGGCCATGAATTTTATGGTTACTTTCCTGGCGGTGCTTCAGGTGGAATATTACCTGAGTCTATGGCTGATATTCCGCTGGACTTTGACACCTTAAACGAATACGGTTGTTTTATTGGTTCTGCTGCCGTGGTTGTTTTCTCTAACCAGGACAGCGCCAAAGAACTTGCCATTAATGCAATGAAATTCTTTGAAGAAGAGTCATGCGGCCAATGTACTCCTTGTCGTGTAGGTACAGCGAAAGCTGCGGTACTGATGCAACAGGAAAACTGCGATACCGATTTACTGGAAGAACTATCCTCGGTGATGGTCGACGCGTCTATTTGTGGTTTAGGACAGGCTGCGCCTAACCCATTACGTTGCGCTATCAAGTACTTTCCGCAGGAAATCTAGACCAATACGCTGATGAACAATTACGACTCTGATTTTTATGGCTGGACACAGGAGCAAGCTGACTTACTTAAAGCAGGCAGGCTCTCTGAGCTGGATATTGATAATTTACTTGAGGAAGTCGAAACCATGGGACGGTCTGAAAGGCGCGAACTTGATAGCCGCTTAACAGTTTTGCTAATTCATTTACTTAAATGGCAATATCAGCCTATCCGTCAGGGTCGTAGCTGGCAATTAACCATTGAAGGACAGCGTATCAACTTCTCAGAAACCTTATACGAAAATTCAAGTCTCAAACCGCAACTAGACACTATCCTGAAAAAAGCTTATGCGAAATCTGTTATCAAAGCATCACAGGAAACGGCATTAGACAAACAGACATTCCCAAGCTCTTGCCCCTGGACACTCTCTCAGATTCTGGACGATAATTTTTACCCAACTGCAGGTGAATAAAAACTATGACTGCTAACCCGGATACATTAAACGAACCGATGATCAACTTCACTCTTGATGGTGAAGAGGTTTCCGCTTTTACTGACGAAACAATTCTGCAGACTGCAAAGCGCTATAACAAGGAAATTCCGCACCTTTGCTATAAAGAAGGTTTGCGCGCCGATGGTAACTGTCGTGCCTGTGTCGTTGAGATTGAGGGCGAAAGAACCCTGGCGCCTTCTTGTTGCCGCTCGCCTAGTGCTGGCATGAATGTACAGGCAAAGAGTGAACGTGCAGTTAAATCGCAAAAAATGGTACTGGAATTGCTTTTGTCTGATATGCCTAAACAAGCGGAATCACCCTATAAACTAGATTCTGAATTAGACCAATGGGTTAAAAAATTACAAGTGGGTGCGCCACGCTTTGAATCTCGCGTTCAACCTGCTGCTGATTTATCGCATCCTGCCATTGCAGTGAATATGGATGCCTGTATCCAGTGTACCCGCTGCCTGCGTGCTTGTCGCGAAGAGCAAATGAATGATGTAATCGGCTTTGCGAATCGTGGAGCGCATGCTGAAATTGTCTTTGATATAGCAGATCCTATGGCTGCCAGTAGCTGTGTTGCCTGTGGTGAGTGCGTGCAAGCCTGCCCAACAGGTGCATTGATGCCGGCTAATAATGTCGGACTGGAAATCGCGGATAAAACAGTTAACTCAACTTGCCCGTATTGTGGTGTAGGTTGTCTGATCAAATACCATGTTAAAGACGATAAAATCCTGTACACCGAAGGCCGGGATGGAGATACCAATAAATTCCGTCTATGCGTCAAGGGACGCTATGGCTTTAACTATATCCACAACCCGTTACGATTAACCAAGACGTTAATCAGACGTAATGGGGTTGCCAAAACTACAGCATTACTGGATCCAAATGACCTGGATAAAGTATTTCGCGAGGCAAGCTGGGATGAAGCTTTAGACCTTGCAGCCGGTGGACTAAAAAAAATCCGTGATGCAAAAGGAAAAAAAGCGCTGGCAGGACTAGGTTCCGCTAAAGGCAGTAATGAAGAGGCTTATCTGTTTCAGAAGCTGATTAGAACCGGCTTTGGTTCAAATAATGTCGATCACTGCACAAGGCTTTGCCATGCGTCTTCTGTCGTTGCCCTATTAGAATGCCTAGGCTCTGGCGCGGTATCTAACCCGGTTGAAGATGTAAAATTAGCCGATGTGGTTATTATCATTGGTTCTAACCCCACGGTAAACCATCCGGTTGGTGCAACTTTTATGAAAAATGCGACCAAAACCGGTACTAAAATTATTCTTATTGACCCAAATCGTACCGCGATTGCCAAGTATGCATCACATGTTTTACAGTTCCGCCCGGATACCGATGTTGCGCTACTGAATGGCATCATGCACGTCATTTTGGATGAAGGCTTGCAAGATGATGACTATATCAAAAAGCATACCGAAGATTTCGAGTTTATGCAGCAGCATCTAAAAGATTATAGTCCTGAAAAAGTTGCACCTATCTGTGGAATTGATGCCGACACCTTGCGCGAAGTCGCCAGGCTGTACGCAACATCAAATAACTCTATGATTCTCTGGGGCATGGGTATTTCACAGCATATACACGGCACAGATAATTCACGCTGTTTAATTGCCCTGGCACTAATGACAGGACAAATTGGCCGGCCCGGCACAGGCCTGCACCCTTTGCGTGGACAAAATAACGTACAGGGCGCATCTGATGTAGGCCTGATTCCTATGGTCTACCCTGACTATGCGCCTGTTGAAGATCCGGTTAATCAAGCTAAATTTGAAAAATTATGGAATGTAAAGCTTGAACCAAAGTCGGGTTTAACCACCGTAGAAATGATCCATGCGATATTAGATAATGAAATATTTGGTATGTTTGTTCAGGGTGAAAACCCTGCCATGTCAGACCCAAATCAAAATCATGTGCGTGAAGCATTTGCGCATTTGCAGCACCTGGTAGTACAGGATATTTTCTTGACAGAAACCGCTGGCTTTGCAGATGTTATTCTGCCCGCCTCTGCTTTCTATGAAAAAGACGGTACATTCTCGAATACCGATAGACGCGTACAAATGGGGCGTAAAGCTGTCAAGCCGCCAGGTGAAGCAAAACAGGATTTATGGATTCTGCAGGAAATCGCCAATCGCCTAGGTTGTGGCTGGACTTATACTGGCCCTGAAGATGTATTTAATGAAATGCGTCAGGCGATGGGCAGTATTGCAGGAATGACCTGGGATAGATTAAAGCATGAAGATTCACTAACCTATCCTTTAGAGAACGTAGGTGATCCTGGAGAGCCGGTTATCTTTACCGATGGCTTCCCGACAGAATCTGGAAAAGGCCGCTTTGTACCAGCATCGTATATTCATGCAGATGAAATGCCGGATGAAGAATACCCACTGATCTTTATCACTGGCCGTCAACTGGAACACTGGCATACGGGGAGTATGACACGTCACTCCACTACGCTGGATGCCATTGAGCCAGACCCGGTGGTTATGGTACACCCTGAAGACATTGTGAAACTAGGTATTGAACCAGGTGATATTCTGACTATTGAGTCACGTCGCGGTAAGATTGCGGCTTATGCGCGTGCCGATATCGGTATACAAAAAGGCAGTTTGTTTATGGCTTTTTGCTATAACGAAGCCAGTGCTAATTTGATTACTAATGAAGCCCTAGACCCCTCCGCTAAAATCCCGGAATTCAAATTCTGTGCGGTTAAGGCAAATGCCGGCGGCGAAATCGCAGTACGTATTAATTAAGCGTTTGTTATCACATCAGTTTACCGCGTCATTAATCTTTTAATGGCGCGATAAACTGATGCACTGTACTCAACCATGCTTTTTTTGCCTGCTAAAATACCGCCAGAAAAACTAGCTTTCCGTTCAGAATAACGTAGTCTCTCTTATGTTACTTAGCATCCTTATCATTTCATTTGTGCTGATCATCCTGGCACTCTTATTTTTTTACAAATCCAGAAAGTCATTACCTGGCAATAACAAAATTGGCTCTTCTGAGAGCGTTCTCTATGATTCTAAAATCAGCTTATGTACGCTGATTTTCGATCAGTAAAATTCTGTATTATATATTTCTTACGGCAAAAAAAGTCGCAGATTGATTTTTCAGCAATAAGCGCATTTGAAGTCGCAATAAACTCGCACTGCGTAATGAAAATCAGCAAAAATCCTGAGCAAGTGTTTGATGATATAGCGGAAGAAAATTTATTAACAACACTGCAAGATCTGGAAAATGAAAAACTGCCAGCAGATGCAACCCGGGGAATTTCCATGGAAATCTTTAGCGAAGCTGAAGTTAAACCAGTGCTATAGTTTCTCAGATAAATAATTTCCAAATTTGGAGCGCTTAAACTTAGGCGGTAACAACGAAATCTTCCCGCAATTTTTGCATAACACAAATCACTTTACTGGCATCATGCATATAAGTGTTAAAAGTTTGCACAACTGAATCATGAAGATCTTCAAAAGTTTTAAAATACTTCATATGAGTCGAATCGCGTTTCGTATTTTTCCATAATTTCTCAATCGGATTAAAATCCGGCGAGAACGCAGGGAGACGTTCTACTGTCAAACGATCTACATTAGCTAACTTAAATTCCTTAATAACACCGCTTCCATGATACGGGGCACCATCTTCAATTAGAATAATCTTGCCTTTATAATAAGCCAGCAATTGTGTTAAAAACTCAACATAGCTTTCACCATTAAAACGCCCAGATGTTTCAGCGTGTTGTAATATCATTGGCTTATAACTCTCGATTAAGACGTTGTCGGCAATAGAATATATCGCTTCCATAAAAAGCTTCTGTGTTGGATATTTCTCATTTTTTAAGCTTTTAAGAATAGCTAAAAATTCTTGAGGCAGCCCAGCTTCTTTTAAAAGTCTAAGTGACTTTGGTTTTATCTCATAAGCCAATGATTCTCGGTATTGAAAACTCCCTCCTTCGAGTTCGATCGTACCAAACATTTTCAACCCTTTTCGAATCCCTGATGTTTTCACTGTGGGTTGCTCTCCCGCTGAAAATCCTGGAAACGGAGCTTTAGCGAAGTGAAGATTTTTAGTCCGCGATAGCCGTAGGGCCGTTGTTTTGTCGGAGTCTGAGCGTTAGCGAAGGTGGAGACAAAATAAAAGGCCATCCGACACGGCGTCAAGTCATTTGGAGCCTATGTTCCGACCCCTTGTTGGGTCGGGACAAGGTGACGAGGACGAATCGGGGCCGCCGGAGGCATAAGTGGTCGCGTTAAGTTTTTGCTGCTTGCTTGGGCTGGGATGCCCAAAACAAGCTTTCGCAAAAATAGCGACTCCCCGATATTGGAGCCCAGGTTCGTGCCAATGAACCCCACATAGCAAATGACACCTCATCACCGAATAAAACGACACTCTTTTCTTCTACCGCCTTTTCCATAATGGCAGGCAATGTTTCTTCCAGCCACGTTTTTCTTTCAAGCTCGTACTTTTCTTCTTCTTGGCGATCAGTCACAAAACGAGCTTTTTGATAACTGAAGCCCAGTTTTTTCATTAGGCTTGATAAATAGTTCAAGTTATAACGAACTTCAAATTTTAACCAAATAAGCTCGGCAATCATCGCAGTATTCCATATTCCACAATGAAATCCATTGTCTTCTGGGCCTTTCTTTATCAACTCAACCAATTTATTTTTCTGGTCTTTAGTTAACTTTGACTTCCGACCACGTCCTTGATAGTGTTGCCCTATTAACCAACCGACACCTTTATGCATGAATGTTTTCAGCCAATTTATAATGGTTTTTTCACAGACTCACATTAGGCGTGCTATTTCTTTGATTCTCATGCATTCACTGAACCAGAGTAGAGCTTGAGTTAATCGATATAAACAAATATTACTTAGCTTGAGAGCTGTCGCCATATTTTTTTTTAGTCGGTCTACAATTGACTTTGAAAAAGTGAGGGATACCATTTTTGACTGTTTCCGTTAGTGTTGGGACGAAAATTATAAGCCAGTTTCCCCTCTGTCGTTTTTGTTTGTTCGGAAATTAATTTTCTGAAAGTCTATAGTTAATTTTTACTATCGTGAACATCAGTGTTCCCCTATCAATTGAGGCCGTGAAACTAACCTCGCCACAAGAGAGCTCATAAAGCACTGTAAAGACATTCCTGTTATTATTGCGTTTTGAACTGCCCGAATGGTATACGAGCTGATACGAGATATTCTTGCCTGGAAAAATAATGGATTCACAAAACGATCTCGTTTTTGAGCCTGTTGCTGCCTAATCTCCAGAGCCTCGCTATATTTTTTATCCGATGGATGAATCAATTCTGGCTGTTGTGTTTTTGAAATCTCTTCAAACACGCGCATTAAATTATAGCTCATTGCAGTCAGGCGCATTTGATTTTCAAGTGAGCGGGTATTGGAAGACCAAGCTTTAGTTTCCTTGAAATTACTTTTAGTGTTATTGAATCGTCCATCGCTTGAAATACAGCATGGCAATGGTTCCAGGGTTAATAGTCATTCGCTGAAAATCATGGAAACGGAGCTTAGCGAAGTGGTGATTTTTAGTCCCTGATAGGCGACAGGGCAATTCGCTGATTCGACGTGTGCTAGCAGCACGCGAGAGGAGCAAGAATTGCATTCCGAATAGCCGTCCAGCCAGTGAGGTAGTAATGACGAAGCGGCTTTTGTGCGTAGTCGTTGCGGACGCAGGGCGTTCAGGGCATCTCCCATCCGCTGCGTAGGTGAACGAATTATGGCGACAGGAGTCCCAGAATTTCGTGAGGTAGCATGGCGCGCCTGGGCAAGGTTGTCACAAACCGGTTTAGAAATATTTTTTTTCGGCAATTGCAAGCTTTATTTGAAATTATTTGTTGTTTTTTTACGGTGCCTACAGAGTGTCTATTTTCTGTTATAAGTGATTAAAATCGAAAAGATGGAAATATTCGAGTGGTGCTACCTTCAGGTAGGTTATAGGCTGCTTTGTTTAGGTACTTCTTCTTTCAATGGGAACACTGATGATCGTGAAGGCGATTTACGTTTATCTCCGCATTCTTTCGCTCGCTCAGCTGAAGATCTTCTGCTCTGGTGTGACCTGCTAGAATCAGCTATTAGCCCTGATTCCGATACTGCAGAAGAACTGCCAACCGAAGCAGAGAAAGTAGAAACTAAATTATCCAATATTTTTAGTGAACCCTCCCCTGTTACCGAAGTTGTACAAGATTCATCTGAAAACAAGGCGCTACCGAATAACCATGATTTAGCCGATGAACTCACCAGATTAGCAAGAGTTAAAAGCAAAGGTTTTTTTGTCTGATAAAGACCTGAATTCAAGTCATAAGTACATAACCCAATAAATTTTTCATATCTATCCCAGTCAGCTCTTCAAATACCTCATAAGGTGTTTTGTAATTGAGACACTTTTTAGGGCGACTATTTAGCTTATCAACGGCTATAAAAACCTCTTTTATCGTAACATCAATCAACTCCATTACTTTAGGGAAATACTGTCTTAATAAGCCATTAGCATTCTCATTTTGCCCTCTTTCCCAAGAGCTGTAGGGAGTCGCAAAATACGTATCACAACCTAGTGCTTCTGCTATTTTTTCATGCAGGGTAAACTCTTTCCCGTTATCAAAAGTACAGGCGCGCCATGCTACCTCACGAAATTCCGGGACTCCTGTCGCCGTAATTCGTTCACCTACGCAGCGAATAGGAGATGCTCCAGCCGCCCTGCGTCCGCCACAGACTGAGCACAAAGCAGCTCAGTCATGGCTACCACAAATGGCTCTACGGCTATTCGGGATAAAATTTTAGCCTCCCTCGCGCGCTATCGCGCACTTCGGATTGGCAAATTTCCCTGCGCCTTCTGGAGACTATCAGCCCGTCCGGGGCTGACAGCGATTGTTTTAACAAAGCTTTTTATAGGATCAAGCATTAAAATAGTTGCGTCTAATACATATTGAGCCTTTTTCCCCGCTAAAGGGAAGGCCAACCGTAATTTAGAGACTCGCTCATCCAACGTTACAATCGCCCCTTTGTGATTTTTCCCAATGATTGTATCTGCCTCCCAATCACCTATACGCTTACGGTTGTTGACCTCTTCAGGACGCTCATCTATATCGACTCTATTAGGGATTCCTGTCCTATTATGGGCTGACCCATACCGCTTGCGATAGGTTTTGTTCTGATGCCGAAGATGCTTGTATAGTTCACCCCCTGCCTTTTTGTCCGCCAGAATATGCTGGTAGATTGTTTCATGATGAAGACTAATTATACCTTCTTGTTTTAACCGCCCTGCAATCTGCTCAGGACTCCAGTCATCCTCAATGCGAACATTAACAATGCCTTTTATTTCATCCGTTAATTTAACCTCTTTAGGCTTGTTTTTGTGTCGTTCTTGGGCAAAATCTTCTGCTTGTTTATACCTGTAGCCTCTTTGACCTGTATTGCGTTTAATCTCGCGTGAAATATTGCTTTGGCTTCGTTCTAAGGCTTCTGCTATTTTATTCTGTGAAGTTCCCTTTTTTAATTCAATTTCTATATAATATCTTTCTTCAGGACATAGGTGTGTATAGCTCATTTGTAGCCTCTGTAAATTGTTTGGTAGCTGTTTACTTTCCCTGATTTTCAGCGGGTGAGTGGGTTATTTGTTGCGAGTTACCTAATACTCGATGTTCAAGTTTTCAGCTATAACTGGGCTAAGAAAAGTAAATTTTTCCGGCTTTGTTTTATAAGTGATTGATTTACAATGATGTTGATGCTTTCTTTGTCAGTAAAATTATCAATAAAATCAATCAGTTAAAAAACTTGAACATCGAGTAATACCAATATTTAATAAAATACAGTCTATTGCCTAAACTGAAGTTTCCCAATTATTGAGTAGCTGAAATACACAATGCTGGTGTATCGAGGTTTATTTTAGGTGGTTTTGCCATGTTTATAGCAAACCCCTACTTAATTCCCCTTAGGCAATAGCATTTGAAACGAATGAAAAGACTATTTTTTTCATACGCTGAAAATCATGAAAACGGAGCTTAGCGAAGTGGTGATTTTTAGTCCCTGATAGGCGACAGGGCAATTCGCTGATTCGACGTGTGCTAGCAGCACGCGAGAGGAGCAAGAATTACATTCCGAATAGCCGTCCAGCCAGTGAGGCAGTAATGACGAAGCGGCTTTTGTGCGTAGTCGTTGCGGACGCAGGGCGTTCAGGGCATCTCCCATCCGCTGCGTAGGTGAACGAATTATGGCGACAGGAGTCCCGGAATTTCGTGAGGTAGCATGGCGCGCCTGTAGTTGTAGCATAGTTTCAATTTTACCATAAATAATTATTGGGAAACCTCAGTTGCCTAAATAGTGATAACCAAAAATAATATGAGTAATCAAAATAAAGTAAAAGTCCTGTTTGTCTGTATGGGCAATATTTGCAGATCACCCAGTGCTGAAGGTGTATTTAACAAATTAATCCAGGAACAACAATTACAGAATAACTTTGATATTGATTCAGCAGGCACGCATGCTTACCATATAGGAGAGGCTCCTGACTTGCGTTCGCAAAGAGCGGCAAAAGATCGCGAGGTTGACCTGAGTATGTTGCGCGCGCGAAAAGTTGTTATGGGTGATTTTGAAGACTATGATTACTTGTTAGCCATGGATCAGGACAATCATGCCATTATGCTAGAAGCCTGTCCTGAAGAGCATCAGCATAAAATCAAGTTATTTCTGGAATATGCGTCACATCTGAATACAACTGAAGTACCCGACCCTTATTTTGGTGGTACCTATGGGTTTGAAACAGTGCTGGATTTAATCGAGGAGGCCTCAACTGGCTTTTTAGAGCAACTAAAGAAATCATGAGAAATATAATGAAAAAAATACTACAAAGCTTATTATTCGTGGGTTTATTTTGTACTGCGTACCTTAGTCACGCCGTGCAAGATCAGCGCGTCAGCCATGTTGTTGTGATCTGGTTAAAAGAGCCGGGGAATGCGCAAATGCGTGAAAAATTTATTAATATTAGACGCTCTTTGAAAACCTTACCTGGCGTTTTATCGCGTCATGTCAGCGCGGTTATTTCCAGTGACAAGCCTAATGTAAATGATACCTTCGATATTGCTGTCACTGTTACGTTTAAAAATGTTCAGGCGCTTAAAAAGTATATGCAAAGCCAGCAACATAAAGACATGTTACACAAGCGCTTAAAGCCGCTGGTTAACCGGGTCGAAGTCTATAATTTCGGCAATATTTAACGACTGTCATGGCAATATTTTCTAATACCGTCAATTACCTGGATGGTGACACCTTATTACAGGCTTTTTTTGCTTATGACGATGCCTTTGAAGGTAGGCGCCCCGCCGTATTAATTGCCCATACCTGGGTCGGGCGCGATGAATTTGTGAATATAATAAAGCTAGGCAATTAGCCGAATTAGGTTATGTTGCTTTTGCCCTGGATATGTATGGTCAGGGAATTTTAGGCAGTAGCCCGGAAGAAAATGCCGCTTTAATGCAGCCCTTTATGGATGACCGACTGTTACTACAGCAACGTATTGATGCTGCACTGTATGCAGTAAGATTATTACCCTGGGTTGATGATAAGAGCATTGCGGCTATCGGCTTTTGCTTTGGTGGTTTATGTGTACTGGATCTGGCGCGTATGGGCGCTGATATTAAAGGAGTTGTCGGTTTTCATGGTTTATTAATCCAGCCTCAAAACAAGGCTACTAAACCCGTACTGGCAAAAGTTTTAGCCCTGCATGGTCATGACGACCCGATGGCATCAGATGATCAAGTACAAGCTTTTTGCCAGGAAATGACTAATGCAAAAGTGGACTGGCAGTTACACCAGTATGGCAATACCGTACATGCGTTTACCAATCCTAAAGCGAATACCCCATCTTTAGGTACTGCTTACAAGGAAGTTGCTGATAAACGATCCTGGCAAAGCATGAAAAACTTTCTTAACGAAATCTTTAGCTGACAAATATTTATACCCTGATTAAAACGTCAGTTATATGTGGCTGTAAAAATTTTTGTGTATTTGGTTCTGTATGCTGGGATGGAACTTGTATCATCCCGGCTTTTTGTTGCTGGGTTTCGTACCTCAACCTCAGCCTACAATATGCTGCTGTTTTTTTGCTTGAAAAGCACACTTAATTCTATAAGGCATAGCTAAACATTCTTTGCCTAGGTAAAATGACCACTTTTTCCATATACCCTTTCATAAAGATACATGCGTACCTCACAATTTCCACTTAGTACTGTTAAAGAAACACCAGCCGATGCTGAAATCGCCAGCCATAAATTAATGATTAGAGCGGGACTTATACGCAAGCTGGCTTCTGGACTGTATACCTGGCTCCCGTTAGGCCTGCGTGTACTGCGAAAAGTTGAGCAAATTACGCGCCAGGAAATGCAAAAAGCAGGTGCGCTGGAAGTACTGATGCCAGCGTTGCAACCTGCAGAACTATGGCAGGAAACCGGTCGCTGGGAAAAATATGGTCCGGAACTAGCGCGCTTAAAGGATCGTCACAATAGAGATTTCTGTCTGGGACCAACGCATGAGGAAATTATTACCGACCTGGCGCGTAACGAGCTAAAGAGTTACAAGCAATTACCTATTACCTATTACCAGGTACAAACAAAATTTCGTGATGAAATCCGTCCGCGCTTCGGTATTATTCGCTCTCGCGAATTTATTATGAAAGATGCCTATTCATTTCATCTCAGCAATGAATCTCTGCAACAAACATACGATGTCATGTATCTGGCCTATACAAATATCTTTACGGGTCTGGGGCTGGACTTTCGCGCGGTGATTGCCGATTCAGGTTCTATTGGCGGCGCGGTGTCTCATGAGTTTCATGTGCTGGCAGATTCAGGCGAAGATGCCCTCGCTATTTCATCCGCTAGTCAGTATGCAGCTAATGTAGAAAAAGCTGAAGCAATCATGCCAGCGGAAAAAGCTGCAGAGGCTACCTTGCCCCTTACACTTGTTGATACCCCCAACCAGCACAGCATTGAAGATCTGGCTGAATTCTTAAATATTTCAGCCCGGCAATGCCTTAAAACACTGATTGTACGTGGCGAAGATGATAGCTTGATAGCACTGTTATTAAGAGGCGATCATGATCTAAATGAAATTAAAGCGGAAAAAATTGACGGCATTCTTACCCCGCTTGAATTTGCAAGTGATGAAGAAGTGGTTAATGCCTGTCAATGTAAACCAGGCTCAATAGGCCCTATCAACTTAAATATCAGGATTATTGCTGATCGCAGTGTCACCGTATTATCTAACTTTGTATGTGGTGCTAATCAGCAAGGGAAGCATTTCACCGGAACAAACTGGGAACGAGACCTACCTATGCCTAGTGAAATTGCTGACTTGCGCTCTGTTGTCGAAGGTGACCCTAGCCCGGATGGTCATGGTACTTTAACCATAGTACGCGGCATAGAAGTCGGTCATATCTTCCAGCTAGGTACCACCTACAGCGCAACAATGAAGGCTAATGTAATTAATGAAGCAGGTAAAAGTGAAACCATGACTATGGGCTGCTATGGTATAGGTATATCACGCATAATTGCGGCGGCCGTTGAGCAAAATCATGATGACAATGGCATCATCTGGCCAACTAGGCTCGCACCTTTTACAGTGGCATTATGTCCAATGAATATGCATAAATCAGAACGCTTACGCGTTGCAGCAAATAAACTTTATCAAGAGCTGTGCGATGCTGGAATCGAAGTGCTGTTTGATGATCGTAAAGTACGTGCCGGATTTATGTTTTCAGATATGGAGTTGATCGGCATTCCACACCGTATTGTTCTTGGCGACCGTGGCCTGGATACTAATACCGTTGAATATCGTGCGCGTACTGCAAGTGAAAATCAGGAAATTGAATTAGACCAGATTGTTAGCTTTATTCAACAGCAAATAGCTTAAGAATGTGCACGGAATAACTTCGACAACTTGCTTGTCTTTATGCTCGTCACCCTGCGTTGTAGAAATAGTTGCCTAACCTGTTAACACCTTGAATACGAACATAAATCCTATGTCAGCGTAACTGGTATGGCAAACTTATTCCGTGCGCGTTCCTTAAAAACTTTCAGCCGAAGTGAAGATTGGTAATCGCCTCCCTCCTCCAAAACCAGGAAATATTATGCCCAAAGCCAGTGATTTAAAACGTGGAATGATTATTGAAATCAATAACACGCCCCATGCCGTAAAACTAGTAGACTCAAGAAGTCCATCATCGCGCGGCGCTTCAACACTGTATAAGATTCGCTACACGAATCTTAAAACAGGACAAAAGCTGGATGAATCCTATAAAGGCGATGACTTTCTGAAAGAAGCAGACTGTATTCGCGTAAAAGTACAGTATTCCTATAGTGATGGTGACAGCTATGTGTTTATGGATTCAGAAGATTATAGCCAGTACATGCTCAACGAAGATGAACTGGAAGGACAGACTGGTTATATTACCGAAGGCCTAGAGGGTATTACTGCCTTGATTATGGATGGTAATATCCTGGGTATAGAACTCCCGGCATCGGTTGAGCTGGAAATCATGGAAACAGCCCCGGGCATTAAAGGCTCTTCGGCTACCGCACGCACAAAGGCCGCTGTTTTACCCACCGGAATGGAGGTTCAAGTACCGGAATACCTGGAAACGGGTGAAGTGATAAAAATTAATACAACAACTGGAAAATACATGTCGCGGGCGTATCGGGGAGTCGCTATTTTTGCGAAAGCTTGTTTTGGGCATCCCAGCCCAAGCAAGCAGCAAAAACTTAACGCGACCACTTATGCCTCCGGCGGCCCCGATTCGTCCTCGTCACCTCGTCCCGACCCAACAAGGGGTCGGAACATAGGCTCCAAATGACTTGACGCCGTGTCGGATGGCCTTTTATTTTGTCTCCACCTTCGCTAACGCTCAGACTCCGACAAAATAACGGCCCTACGGCTATCGCGGACTAAAAATCATCACTTCGCTTAGGCTCCGTTTCCCTGATTTTCAGCGAATGAAGCCGAAATTATTTATATGTGGTCGCCCTATTTTTACCCTGATAATAGGCGGGATTATTTAACAGGCGCGCCATGCTACCTCACGAAATTCCGGGACTCCTGTCGCCGTAATTCGTTCACCTACGCTCGGGGAGTCGCTATTTTTGCGAAAGCTTGTTTTGGGCATCCCAGCCCAAGCAAGCAGCAAAAACTTAACGCGACCACTTATGCCTCCGGCGGCCCCGATTCGTCCTCGTCACCTCGTCCCGACCCAACAAGGGGTCGGAACATAGGCTCCAAATGACTTGACGCCGTGTCGGATGGCCTTTTATTTTGTCTCCACCTTCGCTAACGCTCAGACTCCGACAAAACAACGGCCCTACGGCTATCGCGGACTAAAAATCTTCACTTCGCTAAAGCTCCGTTTCCCTGATTTTCAGCGGGAGATGCTCCAGCCGCCCTGCGTCCGCCACAGACTGAGCACAAAGCAGCTCAGTCATGGCTACCACAAATGGCTCTACGGCTATTCGGGATAAAATTTTAGCCTCCCTCGCGCGCTATCGCGCACTTCGGATTGGCAAATTTCCCTGCGCCTTCTGGAGACTATCAGCCCGTCCGGGGCTGACAGCGGTGGCGAGGTTAGTTTCACGGCCTCAATTGATAGGGGAACACTGATGATCCAGTATTGTCTAAAAAACCAATAATAACACGGTAATTAGGCAGACGAAAGTACTGCATATAGCCCATCAGCTTATTTTTTTCTATCCGCCGGTTCAGCTTTGATTTTTCACCACTTGATGTTAATCATTATCTATGTCATAATTGATGAATTTTTCCGATAATTTTAACCTTTTAAGAGGCAACGCAATGGCTGGTCGTAACCACCTATACATTCCTGGTCCAACTAACTCCCCACATGAAGTATTAAGTGCCATGCACCTTCCTATGGAAGATCACCGTGCACCGACTTTCCCGCTGTTACTTAAGCCGGTTTTAGAAGACTTAAAAAAGGTTTTTAGAACAGAAACAGGCCAGGCTTTTATCTTCCCTGCAACAGGTACAGCAGGCTGGGAAATTGCATTAACCAATACGTTAAACCCGGGCGATAAAGTGCTTATCTATCGCTTTGGCCAATTCAGTCATTTATGGATGAACATGGCACAGCGTCTAGGTCTGGATGTTGAAATGCATGAAGTTGAGTGGGGCAAAGGCATTCCGTTAGATGACATAGAGGCACGCTTAAAGGCAGATAATACGCACGAAATTAAAGCAGTCCTGGCCACCCATAATGAAACAGCAACCGGTGTAACCAGTGATATTGCAGGCGTACGTAAAGCAATGGACGCTGCAAATCACCCTGCGCTATTATTTGTTGATGGCGTAAGTTCAATTGCAAGCCTTGATTTCCGTATGGATGAATGGGGCATAGATGGCGCAATCAGCGGCTCACAAAAAGGCTTTATGTTACCTGCAGGCCTAGCAATTCTTGCGTTTAGTCAAAAAGCGCTGGCGCTGACCGAAACAGCCACTTTCCCTCGCTGCTTCCTGGACCTTAAAGACCAAATGGCGCAAAATGCATTGGGGTATACTCCATACACCCCTTCTACTCCGATGATTCACGGCCTACGTGCTGCACTGGATTTACTACTAGAAGAAGGCATGGAAAATGTTTATGCGCGCCACCATCGTTTAGCCGAGGGTACGCGTAAAGCAATTGCAGCCTGGGGTTTAAAGCTTTGTGCACAGCCTGGCTTTGAATCAGATACTGTGTCAGCTATCGTTGTACCTGAAGATAAAGATGCCCGCGACGTGATTGCCACCGCCTTTGATAAGTACGATATTTCCTTAGGCGCGGGCTTAACAGAAGTTATGGGCAAAGTATTCCGTATTGGCCATATCGGTGATATGAATGACGTCTCTATGCTAGGCGCTATTGCCGGCGTGGAAATGGCATTACTGGATAATGGCTTTGACCTTGTTCCCGGTAGCGGAGTTGCTGCAGCAATCGAATATTATCGTTCAACGGCTGCCTAATACTTCTTCCTGATTACGTACAAGGCTCAGCCAACATGACTAAAATATTTAATATCACTACTTTATAAAAACATGCTCGTCATTCCCGAAGTCTTTTATCGGGAATCTATTGCTTAGTCCTATAGATTCCTGCTAACAACATGCAGGAATGGCGAGCGTATTTGAATATGGCTGAGGGTTATGGGTAATCAGGCACTTCTTCATTATAGTTACGCAAAGCAACGCGCTCTGAATGAATTGAGCACACCGCCACTCAGGTGCAGGTTTTTATTCGTATTCAAGGCGTAGAAACTGGCGCATAGCCAGCTATCGCTGAAAATCATGGAAACGGAGCTTAGCGAAGTGGTGATTTTTAGTCCCTGATAGGCGACAGGGCAATTCGCTGATTCGACGTGTGCTAGCAGCACGCGAGAGGAGCAAGAATTGCATTCCGAATAGCCGTCCAGCCAGTGAGGTAGTAATGACGAAGCGGCTTTTGTGCGTAGTCGTTGCGGACGCAGGGCGTTCAGGGCATCTCCCATCCGCTGCGTAGGTGAACGAATTATGGCGACAGGAGTCCCGGAATTTCGTGAGGTAGCATGGCGCGCCTGGTAAAGTGACTACAATACAGAAGACGGATAACGAGACAAGCCAGTTGTTTAAGTTATTCTTGCATAATGATAATGGAGTGATACCTTTTTTCTGGCTAGCCCTTAGCTGAGCAGAACACATAAAAATATGAGTTTAAAAAGTTACCAAAACGTAGACAGAGAAGCACTTGCTAAAGATCTAGATGAGATTCATAAAGAAGTATTAGCCCGCGTTTGTGAGCAGGACTTTAAGCATTTAAAAAAGATGGAGCGATGGGGACAGCTATGTTCGCTACTGGGCTACGGCACGGCCTGGATTTTCCCTAATCCTATTTCAGCGTTATTAATCAGCCAGGGCAGCTTTACCCGCTGGACACAAATGACGCATCCCATCGTGCATAAAGGCTATGATAAAATTGCCAATATTCCCGCCAGTTATACCAGTACGAAATTTGCCCAGGGATGGCGGCGCTTTATTGATTGGCCAGACTGGATCACCCCTGCAGGCTGGCATCAAGAGCACGACATCCTGCATCATTATAATCTTGGTGAAAAACGCGACCCTGACCATTTACAACACAATATGCAATGGTTAAGACAGTCTAATACTCCTATGGGCTTACGTTATGCCATCGTTGCCTTGTTTACGACGAGTTGGAAAATCCTGTATTACACACCCCGCACACATAAAGAATTACGTATTAGTCAGGCTAGGAAAAAGCGAGAAGTGTTACCGGCAATGACCCGGATACAGGCATGGAGCCCATTTAGTCAACAAGGCCGTGCATTATGGCTAGAAAGTATTTTGCCATATATTGGTTTTCGCTTTATTTTGTTGCCCTTGTTATTTTTACCGCTAGGTACTTTTGCAGCAAGCAGCGTCTTACTAACATCGTTGTTAGCGGAGGCCTTTACCAATATGCATTCATTCCTGGTTATTGTCCCTAACCACGCTGGTGATGATGTGATGATGTTTGAAGACAAAGGCAAAGGGCGCGGGGAATTCTTTCTGCGTCAAATTCTCGGTTCAGTGAATTACCCTACTGGGTCAGACTTTAATGACTTTTTTTATGGCTGGTTAAATTACCAGATAGAGCATCACTTATGGCCGGATATTCCTTTAAACCAGTATCAATATGTACAACCAAAAGTTGTCGAGGTATGTAAAAAACATGGCATACCGTATCGTCAGGATTCGGTATTTAAGAGATTACGCAAGGCCGTAGATATTATGGTCGGACGGACGTCTATGCTAATACCAATGACGCACGCAAATGGATAAAATGTGCATTAAGAAGGCAAGGGGGGGGGTGACCCACTCTGTAAGCGGAAATATAACTACCAGTTGCATTAAAAACTGGTAGTTAATTCGCTAATGGAAGTGTGATTTAAAAGCCGCGCTTAACGATCTTGCACTGAACTTTTACATTCGCCATATAGCAACGGTATTTTTCCTTACCTTCGTATTCGCCCTCACAAGCTTCACAAACTAATTCCCCATCATCCAGAACCTTATCCCGACCCCAGCCATAAGCAATATTCTGGCACATTATTTTGGTATATTTTTTAAAGCGATAACTCCCTGGAATAGTCTGTTTTTCTGCTTTAGCTTTGTCTTTACAGCCCGCTGTTGCTTTGATGTCTCCAGTAACAGTTTTCTTCACCCAATCCCCTTCACGACCTTCACTCGCTGCGAATAGTTGACCGGAAAAAACGAATAGTAAAGCAAATAAAAAGAACACATTAAATTTCATAGTTTTTCACCTCTTTTTCATTATTATTTTTAAGTTTATTATCTTATCACTGTCATCACCAGAATGAAATTAACTACCACGCTTATAAAACGTGGTTTAAATTCGACCTAAAAGGCCGTTCTCAGCAAAACCCCTTTGTACATTTAATTCGATAACTTCACATCCAGCTCTCTCTGTATGAGCATAAATGCTTTGATAAACATACTTACCAACTGAAGTTTCCCAATAATTTTACCATAAATAATTATTGGGAAACTTCAGTAGAAGAATTGCTCCACCCCTATCAATATTCCCACGCTAACAGCACCCGATTCAGCTCGCCATAGCTAACTCATATTCATCCAGCTGCATCAGATAAGGTTCTGGTCGATATGTTTTCTGGCAGGCAAAGGGCTCTGACTTTAAACTGATTAAATCAATAACATCCTGGCTTATTTCAGCATCCACTCCAAGGTATTCATCATCATTCGACTGTTTTCCCATGACTAACTTTTGTAAATAATAGCTTGCATGCATCGATATTTTCACTTTGTAAAATGCTTATCATGCATGTCGTTTGTTAAAGGAATATGACAGCCCAGAATTTTTATCAGGTTTTTTCATCCATACTCACTTATGTCGCTAACAGACGACTCTTAATTAGGGTGACTAGTTGTGATTCTATGGTATAGTTATAGCGGTCATCTGCATAATAAAACCTCGCTCACAGTGCAATATTGCACTGAATCACTGGGCTTAACCCTCACAAACATTCGCTATATCACGACGCAAAAATTTAAAATAATAATTGGCTACTTAACAAAAAATTATTAGAATTACCTTGCCGCTGATTGAAACACCCCACTCCCTTGATTTGTTGGTGAAATTTCACAAAACCAGACATAAAATATTTCTTGGCATCAAAACTGCTTTGTAAGAAATAATATTAATTAATATTCATACGGCGCCCACTAAATAAAATTAACTACGCTTACCATTCAGTTAACTGGTTTCATAGTTTTTCAACTTTAAGGGATGTTGTACTCATTGTTGATTCCTTGTCCTGCCAAAAACCAGGAATTGAAATATTTACCCTGCAGTTTATATTAATTTTTATTTACCAACCTGGCAGTTCGCTGCCAGATATAACTGTTCATTAACTTAAGGAAATACCATGTTTAAAAAAATAATCTTCGCGAGTCTTTTCATCTTTAGCACACAAAATGCAATGGCATTGGGTCTAGAGGACGTCAATAACGCTGCAAACAGTGCAAATGCAGCTGCTGATACAGCAGGTCAGGTCTCTGAGCAAGCAGCAAAGGTAGACGGAAAGTCGGTCACCGATATGGCTAAAGACGTAGCAACTGAAAGTGCGTCAGGTGGTGTTGACGGCGCGATAAGCGGTGCAGTAACTGGATCTATTGTTGATGGTGGTACTGATGGCGCTATTAAAGGAGCAAAATCTGGATTGAATAAATTATAAAGGTCAGTAGATAAACTGAAGTTTCCCAATAATTATTTATGCCTGAATTCGTATAATAAGTGCATAACCCTCTGCAAGTATTGGCTAGACTAACACCTGTTGAATTAAGACAAGACATAGGTGTAAAGTAAACAGCCGCTGTCAGCCCCGGACGGGCTGATAGTCTCCAGAAGGCGCAGGGAAATTTGCCAATCCGAAGTGCGCGATAGCGCGCGAGGGAGGCTAAAATTTTATCCCGAATAGCCGTAGAGCCATTTGTGGTAGCCATGACTGAGCTGCTTTGTGCTCAGTCTGTGGCGGACGCAGGGCGGCTGGAGCATCTCCTATTCGCTGCGTAGGTGAACGAATTACGGTGACAGGAGTCCCGGAATTTCGTGAGGTAGCATGGCGCGCCTGTACCACTCGATGTTCAAGTTTTTTAACTGATTGATTTTATTGATAATTCTACTGACAAAGAAAGCATCAACATCATTGTAAATCAATCACTTATAAAACAAAGCCGGAAAAATTTACTTTTCTTAGCCCAGTTATAACTGAAAACTTGAACATCGAGTACCAAACAATTTACAGAGGCTACAAATGAGCTATACACACCCGCTGAAAATCCTGGAAACGGAGCTTTAGCGAAGTGAAGATTTTTAGTCCGCGATAGCCGTAGGGCCGTTGTTTTTGTCGGAGTCTGAGCGTTAGCGAAGGTGGAGACAAAATAAAAGGCCCTACGGCTATCGCGGACTAAAAATCTTCACTTCGCTTAGGCTACGTTTCCCTGATTTTCAGCGAGTGCAAAAACACTAAAAACACTAAAAACACAAGCCATTCTCCTATACAGTGGACAACCGAGAAAAAATTATCAGCCATTCAAGCGACAGCTACCCTGAGCGAGCAAGAGTGTCATGAATATGTCGTACACGCGCGGCTTTATCAAAGCTGAACTTGAGTCCTGGAAGACCCATTTATTAAAGGATCAGAGCAAAACGTGACGCAGAAAAAAAGACAGCTTCGTCATTACATTATCGCATCAAAGCTGTTTTGCGGCATCCGCCCAGCAACAGCAAAATACTTAACGCGACCACTCTGCCTCCGGCTGCCCCGATTCGTCCTCGTCACCTCGTTCCGACCCAACAAGGGGTCGGAACATAGGGACTCCAAATGACTTGACGCCGTTCGGATGGCCTCTATTTGTCTCCACTTCCAGCTGATACGACACAGTACCCTGAGCGAGCAAGAGGTACTGAATATTGTCGTACACGCGGGCTTTATAAAGCTGAACTTGAGTCCTGGAAGACCCATTTTATTAAAGGATCAGAGCAAAACGTGACGCAAGAAAAAACAGATAGAAACGTATTAAAACAATTACGTAGTGAAAACAAAAAATTAAAGAAAGAGCTTAATCGCAAAGAGAAAGCACTTGCAGAAACAGCGGCCTTATTGGTGCTTAGAAAAAAGCTGGATGCGCTCTGGGAGGAAAACGAGGACGCTTAATTCCTCACTCAGAGCGCGTAAATTATGTCACATGGATCAATGAAGCCATTGGACAAGGTGCCAGAAAGGGCAAAGCCTGTGATATTGTTGGTATCAGCATTCGTACCTTACAAAACTGGCAAGTTAACGGAGGAGTAGAGGCCGATAGAAGGTCGGATGCCATACGCCCATCTCCTAAAACTCGATGTTCAAGTTTTTGATATTGAGAAGGTAAAATCAGGTATCAGGCGCGCCATGCTACCTCACGAAATTCCGGGACTCCTGTCGCCGTAATTCGTTCACCTACGCAGCGAATAGGAGATGCTCCAGCCGCCCTGCGTCCGCCACAGACTGAGCACAAAGCAGCTCAGTCATGGCTACCACAAATGGCTCTACGGCTATTCGGGATAAAATTTTAGCCTCCCTCGCGCGCTATCGCGCACTTCGGATTGGCAAATTTCCCTGCGCCTTCTGGAGACTATCAGCCCGTCCGGGGCTGACAGCGTCTGAGGTTGTTGTAATTTTATCGGTGTAAGCCCATGTTAATGAATGCCCCAGCCACCTTTATCCAAAGCTATATTGACGATTTAAATAATGCGCTCAATCAGCTAAAACCCGGAGCCGCTTTGACACGGATTCAAGCCGCTTGGTTGGGCGCTTGTTTAACGGGCATACTGCTAATGAACTCTGTTTGCTGGGCTAAGTTTGAGCGAGCAAGCCTTGGAGATTGCAAAGTAGCCGCATTATCCTGGGTGTTTCGTAAAGCAAGTATACCCTGGGACTGGTTGCTACCGCTGAAAATCATGGAAACGTAGCTTAGCGAAGTGTTGATTTTTAGTCCCTGATAGGCGACAGGGCAATTCGCTGATTCGACGTGTGCTAGCAGCACGCGAGAGGAGCAAGAATTGCATTCCGAATAGCCGTCCAGCCAGTGAGGTAGTAATGACGAAGCGGCTTTTGTGCGTAGTCGTTGCGTCATTGTTCTGCTGGGTGAAGGTAAGAGTTTGATGGCAATGGGATGGAAAAACTTGAACATCGAGTAATAATAAATTAAGCGAATATGAGCAACTCGCTATTTTAATGACCTGTAACTCGATGTTCAAGTTTTTTAACTGATTGATTTTATTGATAATTTTACTGACAAAGAAAGCATCAACATCATTGTAAATCAATCACTTATAAAACAAAGCCGGAAAAATTTACTTTTCTTAGCCCAGTTATAGCTGAAAACTTGAACATCGAGTGTAATGAGGACGAGTATGCCAATTTACCACCGAGTCAAATCGTCCCTATCCTGGCAGACAAAGGCATCTACATTGCCTCCGAATCATCATTTTATCGAGTGTTGCATAAAGCAGAACAAGTCACACTCGGGGAGTCGCTATTTTTGCGAAAGCTTGTTTTGGGCATCCCAGCCCAAGCAAGCAGCAAAAACTTAACGCGACCACTTATGCCTCCGGCGGCCCCGATTCGTCCTCGTCACCTCGTCCCGACCCAACAAGGGGTCGGAACATAGGCTCCAAATGACTTGACGCCGTGTCGGATGGCCTTTTATTTTGTCTCCACCTTCGCTAACGCTCAGACTCCGACAAAACAACGGCCCTACGGCTATCGCGGACTAAAAATCATCACTTCGCTTAGGCTCCGTTTCCCTGATTTTCAGCGATAGAGGGCGGGCTAACAGGCGCGCCATGCTACCTCACGAAGTTCCGGGACTCCTGTCGCCATAATTCGTTCACCTACGCAGCGGATGGGAGATGCCCTGAACGCCCTGCGTCCGCAACAACTACGCACAAAAGCCGCTTCGTCATTACTACCTCACTGGCTGGACGGCTATTCGGAATGCAATTCTTGCTCCTCTCGCGTGCTGCTAGCACACGTCGAATCAGCGAATTGCCCTGTCGCCTATCAGGGACTAAAAATCACCACTTCGCTAAGCTACGTTTCCATGATTTTCAGCGAGAGCGCAAAAACACCTCCAAGCCAACGAGTTATATCGCAGAAAAAGCGAACCAGGTATGGACGTGGGATATCAGCTACATGCCAACACCCATCGTGGGTCAGTTCTACTATTTATATATGATAGAGGACATTTATAGCCGAAAAATAGTCGGGCTGAAGTGTATGAACAAGAAAGTGGCGAAGATGCCGCTACACTACTTGAGCGTAGCCTATTAAAGGAAACATGGGGAGTCGCTATTTTTGCGAAAGCTTGTTTTGGGCATCCCAGCCCAAGCAAGCAGCAAAAACTTAACGCGACCACTTATGCCTCCGGCGGCCCCGATTCGTCCTCGTCACCTCGTCCCCGACCCAACAAGGGGTCGGAACATAGGCTCCAAATGACTTGACGCCGTGTCGGATGGCCTTTTATTTTGTCTCCACCTTCGCTAACGCTCAGACTCCGACAAAACAACGGCCCTACGGCTATCGCGGACTAAAAATCTTCACTTCGCTAAAGCTCCGTTTCCAGGATTTTCAGCGGAGGCGGCTTAAATAATTTAGGCGAAAACTATCTTGAAAAACACCGCTATCGACTACACTGATACAGCGTAATAACCCAAGGAGAATAAAGTCGATATCCTTCAACTCTGGGCATGAACGAGCCCACAAAGGATGACGCTCTGCTAACAGGGCACGTTCCATACTTTCATTGCAGTGTTGGTGAATATGTTCAGAGAGTGGTAGGTCTTTAAGCATGGGTGATATCCGTTTATGAGGTGATTAAAACGGAAATTTTTAGAAAAATTTCTTCGGCAATTGCAAGCTTTATTTGAAATTATTTGTTGTTTTTTTACGGTGCCTACAGAGTGTCTATTTGCTGTGATAAGTGATTAAAATCAAAAAGATGGAAATATTCGAGTGGTGCTACATTCAGGTAGGTTATAGGCTGCTTTGTTTAGGTACTTCTTCTTTCAATGGGAACACTGATGTTGTAAACAGGCTTCCATAGGCCATTGTTGCCAAACCAGCTATCAGTGACTGTCAATATCGGAGCGGTGGAAAAATGTTCTGCAATTGCAATCAGCATTTGAGCCGCCTGAGTCATCTTGGTCTGGAAAGGAACGACTTCCCCTCTTATCGTGGCGGTTTCTTTTTTTGCCTGAATTGTTTTTAAGGGCTGAAGTTTCCCAATTATTGAGTAGCTGAAATACACAATGCTGGTGTATCGAGGTTTATTTTAGGTGGTTTTGCCATGTTTATAGCAAACCCCTACTTAATTCCCCTTAGGCAATAGCATTTGAAACGAATGAAAAGACTATTTTTTCATAGTCATCAGTGTTCCCATTGAAAGAAGAAGTACCTAAACAAAGCAGCCTATAACCTACCTGAAGGTAGCACCACTCGAATATTTCCATCTTTTTGATTTTAATCACTTATAACAGCAAATAGACACTCTGTAGGCACCGTAAAAAAAACAACAAATAATTTCAAATAAAGCTTGCAATTGCCGAAAAAATTTTTCTAAAAATTTCCGTTTTAATCACCTCATAAACGGATATCACCCATGCTTAAAGACCTACCACTCTCTGAACATATTCACCAACACTGCAATGAAAGTATGGAACGTTCCCTGTTAGCAGAGCGTCATCCTTTGTGGGCTCGTTCATGCCCAGAGTTGAAGGATATCGACTTTATTCGCCTTGGGTTATTACGCTGTATCAGTGTAGTCGATAGTGGTCGCCATTTCCTCCAAACCAATGAACAGATTTATGGCCAGCTGCTTCCCCACTCAACGTATTTTAAATCACTGAAGTCGCATAGACGAACAAGTATGCTTGAGGCATTTGAACAGCAGAGCTATCATCTTCACGCTGAAACACTGCTGTCGCAAGGCATTGATTATCTTAAAGCATTCCCGGAACTTGACGAATACACCATAGAAGCAGCGGATGGACATTTTATTGATCATGCCTGCCATACTGAAAAAAACAGCAAGGGGAAAGTTTATGCGGCTGGGGGGATTTACGCGTTGAATCTCAGAAGTGGGTTGCTCAGATTTCTTTGTCTGGTGACAAACGGAACTCAGAGGCATCAAGAAATACCTGTGTTACGAGATCATATTGAAAAGCAAAACAAGGGAAATAACAGCTCTCAGAAACATCTCTATGTCTACGATAAAGCCGTCACCGACTTTGTCTGGTGGGATCGGCAGAAACGACATGCTAATTACATGATTTCAATGCTAAAAGAAAATTCAATTGCGACTCTCGTTGAGTCTATCCCTTTTGACTCCCGCCATGAGATCAATACAGGGGTTGAAGCATACAGTGTGTACGAAAACAAGGGCATCAAATTTAACGTGGTGGATTACCGTGATCCAGAAACCGGAAAACTTCACCGGTTTGTGACAACCTTGCCAATGACTATTAACCCTGGAACCATTGCCATGCTGTATTTCAAGCGATGGACGATTGAAAAGACATTCAATAACACTAAAAGTAATTTCAAGGAAACTAAAGCTTGGTCTTCCAATACCCGCTCACTTGAAAATCAAATGCGCCTGACTGCAATGAGCTATAATTTAATGCGCGTGTTTGAAGAGAGTTCAAAAACACAACAGCCAGAATTGATTCATCCATCGGATAAAAAATATAGCGAGGCTCTGGAGATAAGGCAGCAACAGGCTCAAAAACGAGATCGTTTTGTGAATCCATTATTTTTCCAGGCAAGAATATCTCGTATCAGCTCGTATACCATTCGGGCAGTTCAAAACGCAATAATAACAGGAATGTCTTTACAGTGCTTTATGAGCTCTCTTGTGGCGAGGTTAGTCTCACGGCATCAATTGATAGGGGAACACTGATGATATAGTTGTAGCATAGTTTCAATTTTACCATAAATAATTATTGGGAAACTTCAGTTAAGCGTATTTTTCTTAATAATAACCCAGAGTAAAAAATCTAAAGTTTTTTACTCCTGCTTGTTCGATTATTATGTGACTACACGGCCAGGAATTCGCGGCAATAAAAAGCATATCCCGTTATAATATTGACCTCTATTATGAACTTATTAAGAATTCCTAGAACACTATTATGCATGCTGACTGGATAGACTACCTGGCTACACAAAAACTATTAAGCTTTGTACCAACCGATAAGCAGGCAATCTTAGCGCCACTTACGCATTTAGGCATATTAACGGTTTCGGGGAAAGATGCGGCAGATTTTTTACAAGGTCAAACAACATGTGATATTAAAGCATTGCTTGATGCGCAGCCTGTTTTGGGTGCATATTGCAATGCCAAAGGTCGTACAATCAGTAGCTTTATCATTATCCGGCATCAAGATTCATTTCAGCTCATCCTTACGCACGAGTTACTCGAATCGGTTAGAAAAAAGCTGCAAATGTATGTGTTACGTTCTGACGTAAAAATGACAGATCATAGTGATGACTTATGTATTAGTGGTATTGCAAATATCAAACTGAATCCACAAGAGCTGTTATACCCATACCCGCAACTAGAAAAACAGCTTTCTGTTTATCGGCGCCCCCGAACAAAGCCGCTTATTCTGGTTAGAGCTAAGCCAGCAGCTAGACATAAGCTTAATCAGCTCTAGCGCCTGGTTAGGCCTGGATATTCAGGCGGGGATTCCCTGGCTATATACACGGACTAGTGAAGAATTTGTGCCACAAATGCTTAACCTGGATAAACTGGGTGCGATCAGCTTTGAAAAAGGCTGCTACACCGGCCAGGAAATCGTAGCTCGCACACACTATTTAGGCAAGAATAAGCGCACCATGTATCAAGCACGCTGTGCTACGGCTGCTGAAATTAGCCCTGGCTGTTCAGTTACTGATAATGAGTCTAAGGTACGGGGCATGGTCGTATTAGTTGCAGTGCAAGACAATATAACTCAGCTATTAGTGGTACTGCATGATCAGGCAGTTAATGATGTAAATCTCCAACTTGCTAATCAATCCTGCGATAAAATTACTCTGAATTAACATCATAATGAAAGCCGCACAATACAAATGAACCCTGACATTGCACGACGCTTTAGGCGCTTAGGTACACTGACAATTTTCGCCGTCTATTTTGTTATTTTAGTAGGCGGTATTGTCCGTGCATCTGGAGCCGGCATGGGCTGCCTGACTGGCCTACCTGTTTTGGACAGCTAATCCCGCCAACTAGCGAAGCTCAGCTGCCCGCCAATTATCATGAAATCTATGCTGTTGGCTATACCAATACCGATTTTAATGTCATCAAAACCTGGACTGAATACCTGACCGCCTTACCGGGGTGACAATCGGTTTTTTAATTTTCTTAACACTCTGGGCATCACGCGCCTACCTGAAAACAGATAAAGCAGTGTTTTATTTATCCCTGACTGTATTTCTGTTAGTGGGCTTTCAGGGCTGGCTGGGTTCCATCGTGGTAAAAACCCATCTGCACCGTTGATGATCACGGCACATATGCTACTCGCGCTGTTATTGTCGCCTTATTAATCTATGTCATTGCCCGCTCACAAAATGATTTATTACGCCAGATTGATATTTATGCATTGCCTGCAACATTTAAAACTGTCTTGATTGTCGCTATGGGCTTACTTTACTGCAAGTCGGCATGGGCAATCAGGTTAGAGAAGCAGTGGATTTAATTGCCACACATCATAATTAT
>NZ_BLYC01000015.1 GCF_019721995.1 Bathymodiolus japonicus methanotrophic gill symbiont
TACTCGATGTTCAAGTTTTCAGCTATAACTGGGCTAAGAAAAGTAAATTTTTCCGGCTTTGTTTTATAAGTGATTGATTTACAATGATGTTGATGCTTTCTTTGTCAGTAAAATTATAAATAAAATCAATCAGTTAAAAAACTTGAACATCGAGTCTTAGACTGTTTTTATAGAGGGACTTGCTATGACACGTACTATCTGGCTGTTTGTTTTACTAACTGAAGTTTCCCAATAATTATTTATGGTAAAATTGAAACTATGCTACAACTATATGAAAAAAATAGTCTTTTCATTCGTTTCAAATGCTATTGCCTAAGGGGAATTAAGTAGGGGTTTGCTATAAACATCATCAGTGTTCCCATTGAAAGAAGAAGTACCTAAACAAAGCAGCCTATAACCTACCTGAAGGTAGCACCACTCGAATATTTCCATCTTTTTGATTTTAATCACTTATAACAGCAAATAGACACTCTGTAGGCACCGTAAAAAAACAACAAATAATTTCAAATAAAGCTTGCAATTGCCGAAAAAATTTTTCTAAAAATTTCCGTTTTAATCACCTCATAAACGGATATCACCCATGCTTAAAGACCTACCACTCTCTGAACATATTCACCAACACTGCAATGAAAGTATGGAACGTGCCCTGTTAGCAGAGCGTCATCCTTTGTGGGCTCGTTCATGCCCAGAGTTGAAGGATATCGACTTTATTCGCCTTGGGTTATTACGCTGTATCAGTGTAGTCGATAGTGGTCGCCATTTCCTCCAAACCAATGAACAGATTTATGGCCAGCTGCTTCCCCACTCAACGTATTTTAAATCACTGAAGTCGCATAGACGAACAAGTATGCTTGAGGCATTTGAACAGCAGAGCTACCATCTTCACTCTGAAACACTGCTATCGCAAGGCATTGATTATCTTAAAGCATTCCCAGAACTTGACGAATACACCATAGAAGCAGCGGATGGACATTTTATTGATCATGCCTGCCATACTGAAAAAAACAGCAAGGGGAAAGTTTATGCGGCCGGGGGGATTTACGCGTTGAATCTCAGAAGTGGGTTGCTCAGATTTCTTTGTCTGGTGACAAACGGAACTCAGAGGCATCAAGAAATACCTGTGTTACGAGATCATATTGAAAAGCAAAACAAGGGAAATAACAGCTCTCAGAAACATCTCTATGTCTACGATAAAGCCGTCACCGACTTTGTCTGGTGGGATCGGCAGAAACGACATGCTAATTACATGATTTCAATGCTAAAAGAAAATTCAATTGCGACTCTGGTTGAGTCTATCCCTTTTGACTCCCGCCATGAGATCAATACAGGGGTTGAAGCATACAGTGTGTACGAAAACAAGGGCATCAAATTTAACGTGGTGGATTACCGTGATCCAGAAACCGGAAAACTTCACCGGTTTGTGACAACCTTGCCAATGACTATTAACCCTGGAACCATTGCCATGCTGTATTTCAAGCGATGGACGATTGAAAAGACATTCAATAACACTAAAAGTAATTTCAAGGAAACTAAAGCTTGGTCTTCCAATACCCGCTCACTTGAAAATCAAATGCGCCTGACTGCAATGAGCTATAATTTAATGCGCGTATTTGAAGAGATTTCAAAAACACAACAGCCAGAATTGATTCATCCATCGGATAAAAAATATAGCGAGGCTCTGGAGATAAGGCAGCAACAGGCTCAAAAACGAGATCGTTTTGTGAATCCATTATTTTTCCAGGCAAGAATATCTCGTATCAGCTCGTATACCATTCGGGCAGTTCAAAACGCAATAATAACAGGAATGTCTTTACAGTGCTTTATGAGCTCTCTTGTGGCGAGGTTAGTTTCACGGCCTCAATTGATAGGGGAACACTGATGATAAACATGGCAAAACCACCTAAAATAAACCTCGATACACCAGCATTGTGTATTTCAGCTACTCAATAATTGGGAAACTTCAGTTTACTAACTCTGACGCCTCTAAGTGTAAACGCCTTACCAGCTGAAAAAGTCCCAAAGCCATTACAACCCTGGGTAGACTGGGTGCTTGAAGATGACACTCAGCTGCATTGTCCTTTCTTTTATAATGATACAAAGACAAAATACTGTGCGTGGCCTAGTCAACTTAATCTTGATATACAAAAGCAGCAGGGTAAATTTACCAGTAACTGGCAGATTTACAATAAAAGCTATATCACCTTACCTGGCAATCCTGATCATTGGCCCCAAAATGTAACTGTTAACAATAAACCCGCCTTAGTCATCAGTTACAACAATAATCCTGCCATCAAGCTTGATGCTGGACACTACCAGATACAAGCTTCATTTTTTTGGGACCATACCCCTGAAAGTCTTGCTATCCCCACACTTACGGG
The DNA here is from genome assembly GCF_019721995.1 of Bathymodiolus japonicus methanotrophic gill symbiont. GTDB lineage: Bacteria > Pseudomonadota > Gammaproteobacteria > Methylococcales > Methylomonadaceae > Methyloprofundus. The sequence continues at coordinate 2,379 of NZ_BLYC01000015.1, forward strand.
CATTATTTCAGTCCGAGTTCTTAATAAGAGCATTGCCTACCCTACTATAAAAAACCAACAACTTTGGTTTAACTCGATGTTCAAGTTTTTGATATTGAGAAGGTAAAATCAGGTATTCTGAGGTTGTTGTAATTTTATCGGTGTAAGCCCATGTTAATGAATGCCCCAGCCACCTTTATCCAAAGCTATATTGACGATTTAAATGATGCGCTCAATCAGCTAAAACCCGGAGCCGCTTTGACACGGATTCAAGCCGCTTGGTTGGGCACTTGTTTAACGGGCATACTGCTAATGAACTCTGTTTGCTGGGCTAAGTTTGAGCGAGCAAGCCTTGGAGATTGCAAAGTAGCCGCATTATCCTGGGTGTTTCGTAAAGCAAGTATACCCTGGGACTGGTTGCTACGGGTGAGTGTGGTCTTAATTTTAAAACGTTATGGCATTACTGAAGGTGTGTTGGCCTTTGATGAATCAGACCGAGCACGATCTAAGTCTACAAAACGTATTTATAAGGTTTACAAGCAGAAACACAAAGGCTCCGGCGGGTATGTTAATGGACAAACGATAGTATTATTGCTGCTAGTTACCTCATCCATTACAGTGCCTGTCGGTTTTTTCTTTTATATGCCGGATCCAGCCTTAAAGCAGTGGGATAAAGAAGATAAACGGTTGAAAAAGAGCGGTATAGCAAAAAAAGATCGGCCTATTAAGCCTGAACGTGACAGTGCCTACCCGACCAAAACAGAGATTGCATTAGGCTTATTAAAAGAGTTTAAAGTTGCGCATAGCCTGATTAAAATTAAAGGCGTACTGGCTGATGCGCTGTATGGTGAAAAAGCCTTTATGGACGAAGCCGCTAAAGAATCTGGAGGCTCGCAGGTGATTAGCCAATTACGTAAAAACCAAAATATTGAATATAGAGGTAGAATAAGGTCAGTCGAGAGCTACTTTAATTCGATTAACAAAGGCATTGATCAGATAATACGTGTACGTGGCGGCAAAGAGATTAAAGTGACTGTCAGCAGTGCACGATTAAAGGTGAGTTCTCACAGTAAAAAACGCTTTGTCATTGCCTTAAAATATGACGGTGAAAACGACTATCGCTATTTAGTGGCGACAGACCTGACTTGGCGCACACAAGATATTATTCAAGCCTATACGTTGAGATGGCTGATTGAGGTTTTCTTTGAGGACTGGAAGCTTTATGAAGGATGGGGGCGTGAGGCCAAACAATTAGATGAAGAGGGATCAAGCCGTGGCCTGATTCTGAGTCTTTTGTTTGACCATTGCCTTCTCCTTCACCCAGAGCAAATAGCCCGCATTGAAAGCAAACTACCTGCGTATACCGTAGGAAGCTTACAGCGCAAGTCTCAAATGGATGTACTGCTTGAGTTCATCACGTCATTGCTAGAGTTTCCAGATCCTGGTGATAAGCTGAAAGAGTTAGGTGAATTAATAAAGGATGTGTTTCAACTGATGCCATCAGGAAAACATATGATTGGCAGAGATTTAGGGCGCTTAGGGCCAACACCATCATTAAAGTATTGTTCTGCTGGGTGAAGGTAAGAGTTTGATGGCAATGGGATGGAAAAACTTGAACATCGAGTGTTAAGCAAGGCGACAAGATGCAATTTAAGATAGTTAGGCGCGGTGACCCTCAGCCCGAACCTAATAACTTATCTATCTCACGCGAACTATGGCTTGACTTTGACGGCACTGGCTACACTGTACAAGACCAGATTAATGGCCAAATTACACACGGCTGGCGACTCGATCGCTGAAAATCAGGGAAACGTAGCCTAAGCGAAGTGATGATTTTTAGTCCGCGATAGCCGTAGGGCCGTTGTTTTGTCGGAGTCTGAGCGTTAGCGAAGGTGGAGACAAAATAAAAGGCCATCCGACACGGCGTCAAGTCATTTGGAGCCTATGTTCCGACCCCTTGTTGGGTCGGGACGAGGTGACGAGGACGAATCGGGGCCGCCGGAGGCATAAGTGGTCGCGTTAAGTTTTTGCTGCTTGCTTGGGCTGGGATGCCCAAAACAAGCTTTCGCAAAAATAGCGACTCCCCGAAGCCTTGCCGAAACCAGACTGGGGCAAGTGCTAGTAAATGGCCAGACACAATTAATCACTTACTCGCAAAATAAAGAGTTGGAAGGCGTTGAACTTAGAAAAGGCAAACTACACCTTCGTGCCGATAGCCGGCTTGAAGGCAATATCTATCAGCTTAGCCTATCTTCGTGACATATGCAGTCAATTTCCCATTATTTCAATGAGTTAAACTTTTCAATCGGCCCCAGTTGGCACTACAGGTTTCATATCAACGATCGTTTTAACTTTTCCAATCGGGTCGGGGTTAATATTCAACGCAGTGTATATTTGTTTTTGTCTGGTTTCTGCTTTGCTTGTGGTTCGCAGGTGAATGATTGTATCGTTATCCGTGGGTAAAGTAATGGTCATGCGTTGCTGGGTCGACATCCTGTTGCGAATGCTTTCCCAGCTTAGATGGATGTCCTGCAATCTAAGTTGATAACGCAGCACATGTACCAGGTGGTAAGCTAATAATGTGATGAATAGGTGTCCGGTAACCCGCTCTTCTTTTTTGTGATAGACAGGGCGCAAGCCTAGCTCGGTTTTCAGGCTTCTAAAGGTCGCTTCAATCTCAGTCAGCATGGTATAGGTTAGCCATAACTGTTCTTCCGACCAGTCAGGGATATTCGTTCTTAGGCCATCAGTGTTCCCATTGAAAGAAGAAGTACCTAAACAAAGCAGCCTATAACCTACCTGAAGGTAGCACCACTCGAATATTTCCATCTTTTTGATTTTAATCACTTATAACAGCAAATAGACACTCTGTAGGCACCGTAAAGAAACAACAAATAATTTCAAATAAAGCTTGCAATTGCCGAAAAAATTTTCTAAAAATTTCCGTTTTAATCACCTCATAAACGGATATCACCCATGCTTAAAGACCTACCACTCTCTGAACATATTCACCAACACTGCAATGAAAGTATGGAACGTGCCCTGTTAGCAGAGCGTCATCCTTTGTGGGCTCGTTCATGCCCAGAGTTGAAGGATATCGACTTTATTCGCCTTGGGTTATTACGCTGTATCAGTGTAGTCGATAGTGGTCGCCATTTCCTCCAAACCAATGAACAGATTTATGGCCAGCTGCTTCCCCACTCAACGTATTTTAAATCACTGAAGTCGCATAGACGAACAAGTATGCTTGAGGCATTTGAACAGCAGAGCTACCATCTTCACTCTGAAACACTGCTATCGCAAGGCATTGATTATCTTAAAGCATTCCCAGAACTTGACGAATACACCATAGAAGCAGCGGATGGACATTTTATTGATCATGCCTGCCATACTGAAAAAAACAGCAAGGGGAAAGTTTATGCGGCCGGGGGGATTTACGCGTTGAATCTCAGAAGTGGGTTGCTCAGATTTCTTTGTCTGGTGACAAACGGAACTCAGAGGCATCAAGAAACACCTGTGTTACGAGATCATATTGAAAAGCAAAACAAGGGAAATAACAGCTCTCAGAAACATCTCTATGTCTACGATAAAGCCGTCACCGACTTTGTCTGGTGGGATCGGCAGAAACGACATGCTAATTACATGATTTCAATGCTAAAAGAAAATTCAATTGCGACTCTGGTTGAGTCTATCCCTTTTGACTCCCGCCATGAGATCAATACAGGGGTTGAAGCATACAGTGTGTACGAAAACAAGGGCATCAAATTTAACGTGGTGGATTACCGTGATCCAGAAACCGGAAAACTTCACCGGTTTGTGACAACCTTGCCAATGACTATTAACCCTGGAACCATTGCCATGCTGTATTTCAAGCGATGGACGATTGAAAAGACATTCAATAACACTAAAAGTAATTTCAAGGAAACTAAAGCTTGGTCTTCCAATACCCGCTCACTTGAAAATCAAATGCGCCTGACTGCAATGAGCTATAATTTAATGCGCGTATTTGAAGAGATTTCAAAAACACAACAGCCAGAATTGATTCATCCATCGGATAAAAAATATAGCGAGGCTCTGGAGATAAGGCAGCAACAGGCTCAAAAACGAGATCGTTTTGTGAATCCATTATTTTTCCAGGCAAGAATATCTCGTATCAGCTCGTATACCATTCGGGCAGTTCAAAACGCAATAATAACAGGAATGTCTTTACAGTGCTTTATGAGCTCTCTTGTGGCGAGGTTAGTTTCACGGCCTCAATTGATAGGGGAACACTGATGGTCTTCATAGCCTTCTTGGTGAAAACAAATATTAAGCTAGGCTTTTATTGGCAATTTCAAATACGTCTTTGGAGATGTTTTCAGTATTGATAATGCGCTCTAATTGTTGCTTCATAAGATCCTGCCGTTGTGTGTCAAACCTGCGCCACTGGGTTAAGGCACTGACCATGCGCGAGGCAACTTGCGGGTTAAGGCTATTTAACGCAATCACCTGGTCGGCTAAAAATTGATAGCCCTGGCCATTTTTAGCATGGTAATGAAGCGCATTAGCTTGACTAAAAGCTCCTACCAGAGAGCGAACCCTATTGGGGTTTTTTAAATCAAAGGCCGGGTGTTTTAATAAAGCTTGCACCACAGCAAAAGTGCCTGGCTGTGAACTCGACGCCTGCAAGCTAAACCACTTGTCAATAACCAGTGCTTCGTCTTGCCATTGCTGATAAAACTGTTGCAAACAATCCTGTTTTTTCGGATTGTTTGTGTTGACAATTGCACCCAGTGCGGCAACCTGGTCGGTCATTGTGTTTGCTTTGGCAAACTGCTCATTGTCTAGCTGATAACTGTCTTCGTTGTCTAGCTGGCTTAAATAATCCAGACACAGGTTTTTAATTCGTCGCCTGCCGATTGCTGTCGAGTTCAGCTCGCCACTTTCATCTTGGTGATGCTGTTGATAAAGAACCGTAAACTGATTGCTAAGCTGCTCCGCGAGAGTGCGTTTTAATAGCTGCCTTGCCTGATGAATGGCATCTACATCGACCACAGTCATTTGCTCAGCCAGATAATTTTCAGCAGGCAAAGAGAGCAGGCAAGCTAGATAAGAAAGATCTGTCCAGGATTGTTCCAGTATGCTCTTAAAGCTCTTGACTATGGTGGCGGGAATGCCGGTATTCTGGTCTTCTTTAATTGCTGCAATAAGCTGAAAAATGATGCTAGCGCTTAACTGTTGCCCTGCTTCCCAGCGATTAAAACTATCATTATCGTACTGCAATAAAAATGCAAGCTCAGTAAGTGGGCGTGATACTTGTAACTTAACCGGAGCAGAAAAATCGCGCAATATTGAGATTATCGGTGTGCTGGGGACATTGTTGAAGACAAAGTTCTGCGTTTGATCGGTTAGCTCCAGTGTCAGCTCATTATTGATTGACGCTACCCCGGATACAGTGGCGTCCATCATTGCCCCATCTGCGGCAAATAGTGCGACTTTAATGGGAATATGCAAAATCGCTGCATTTGCCTGACCTGGAATAGTCTGGCTTAAGGTGAGTGTCAATGCCTGCAGGTTTTCATCATAATTCTTCTCAACCTTAATTGAGGGAGTTCCGGCCTGTGCATACCAGCGTCTGAACTGGCTCAAGTCTTTATCATTTGCATCTTCCATTGCCTTAACAAAGTGTTCACAGGTGACAGCCTGGCCATCATGCCGCTGAAAATACAAATCAGCGCCTCGGTGAAAATTTTCAGTGCCTAATAAAGTACGGATCATACGTACAACTTCCGCACCTTTTTCATACACTGTAAGGGTATAGAAATTATTAATTTCTATATATGCTTCAGGGCGTATTGGGTGGGCTAAAGGTCCAGCATCTTCAGCAAATTGACGGGTACGCAGCATATTAACATCATCGATACGCTTAACCGCTCTGGAGGTCTGATCGGCAGTAAATTCTTGATCACGAAAAACTGTAAAGCCTTCTTTTAAACTTAATTGAAACCAGTCGCGGCAAGTAATGCGATTCCCCGTCCAGTTATGAAAATATTCATGCCCAATAACCCCTTCTATATGCCCATAATCCATATCGGTCGCAGTACCGGGGCACGCCAGCACAAATTTGGTGTTAAAAATATTCAGCCCTTTATTTTCCATGGCTCCCATATTGAAATGCCCCACGGCAACGATCATATATAGGTCTAAATCATATTCACGCCCGTATACTTGTTCATCCCAGTGCATGGCATTTTTCAATGACTGCATGGCATGAGCGCATTTATCGATATCATGTGTTTCGACAAAAATTTGCAGGGTAATATTGCGACCGCTGATGCTAGTATAGTTATCTTCTATACATTCCAGTTGCCCGGCAACCAGCGCAAATAAATAACATGGTTTTTTAAACGGGTCTTCCCAGGTGACCCAGTGACGATTGTCAATTAATTCGCCATGTGCGATTTTATTACCATTAGATAATAAAACCGGATACTGAGTTTTATCGGCTATTAGCGTAGTGGTAAAGCGCGCCATTACATCAGGGCGATCAAGGAAAAAGGTGATTTTGCGAAAGCCCTGTGCCTCACACTGAGTACATAACATATCATTAGAAACAAACAAGCCTTCCAGCGCACTATTGGCCTGCGGATTAATGGTATTTTCTATAGCCAGGGTGAACGTGGTATTTTGTGGGACATCGGGAATGATTAATGATTCGTCTGTCAGCTCGAACTGATTATCCGTCAGCGCCACGCCATTTAACGCCACGCTGATTAAAGTGATATCTTCGCCTAATAGTTCTAATGGGGCCTGTTTAGTTTTATTATCCGGGTTATGCGTAATCGTTAATCGGGAGACCACGCGAGTATATTCGGCTTCAAGAATAAAATTTAAATCAACCGTTTCAACTAGATATTTAGGCTGCTGATAATCTTTAAGGTAAATGGTTTGAGGCTTGACTTCCTGCGTGTGTTTATTGTTCATGGTGTTCTATATATACTAAATTTCGCATTGTCATGATTGCAATTTTGATGCAAGTGGCCGGTCTGTTCGTGGGTGTTTAGGTATTGCCTGATTTGTATGCCCTATAAGCAAAAAGGCTAACGAGTAGCCAGGCGCTTAAAAAACAGAGTCCACCAATCGGAGTAATCATTCCTAGCCATTTTATACCGGATAAGCTGAGTACATACAGGCTTCCCGAAAATAAAATAATGCCGGCAAACATTAGCCAGCCAGCATAAACGACTATGTGTTGATCGGGATTTTGCTGCCTGAGCAGAGCAATAATGCCCAGGCCTAAAGCATGCCACATCTGATAAGTTACAGCTGTTTTGTAGACGGCCAGCATATCAGGGGCTAACACGGCTTTTAAGGCATGTGCGCCAAACGCGCCCATGGTTACAGCAAGGAATGCGCTGACAGCGCTTAATAATAAAAAGACAGGGTGCATTATTTTTCCAGTAAACGTGGCATTAATTGTACAAGATTACATGGTTTGGTGCGAAAGTCTAATTGTTCGCTTATTAAACTGTCCCAGGCAGTACGACATGCGCTGGATGAGCCTGGCAGGCAAAAAATATATGTTGCATTAGCTACGCCGGCAATAGCGCGGGATTGAATGGTGGAGGTTTTTATCTGTTGATAAGATAGCATTCTAAATACCTCGCCAAAGCCGTCCAGTGTTTTATCCAGCAAGGGTGAAAATGCTTCAGGAGTGCCATCTCTGCCTGTAACACCAGTACCGCCGGTACTGATAATAACATTGACCTGTTGATCGGCGATCCAGTTGGATGCTACGGCGCGGATCTGGTAAATATCATCTGCAACAATCTTTTTTGCATACAGTTTATGGTCTGCTTGTAGCAGTCGTTCAACCAGAGTTTTTCCGGAGATATCTTCGGCTTCGCCGCGTGTGTCGGAAACAGTCAGGATTGCTATATTAAGAGGAAGAAATTGCTTGTCAGTCGGGTGTATCATACTTGTCTGTTGAAAAGCCTGGGAAAAAAGAAATCATATGCTGCTATCTTACCTGTAAAGATCTGTCATAAACAGGCTTTGAATATGCAAGCCTTTGCAATTATCAATAAAAATATTGCTAGTGATGACATTCGATTATAATCCAAGCTTATGGATAAAAGCCAGATTACAATCCCGCACCTTAATAACAGCCTTCCGCGCCTACCATTGAAGAGTTTCTATGTCTGTAAATCCCAAATCAGAACAAGGTCTAGCGCTACGTAAATTGTTCCCCCTGGCAACCATGCCAGCACAGCAGTTTAAAGAATTATGCGCTGATTGCGATGTGACAGAAGCAGCTAAGGGCAGTTTTTTATTTAATATCGGGGAGTCGCTATTTTTGCGAAAGCTTGTTTTGGGCATCCCAGCCCAAGCAAGCAGCAAAAACTTAACGCGACCACTTATGCCTCCGGCGGCCCCGATTCGTCCTCGTCACCTCGTCCCGACCCAACAAGGGGTCGGAACATAGGCTCCAAATGACTTGACGCCGTGTCGGATGGCCTTTTATTTTGTCTCCTCCTTCGCTAACGCTCAGACTCCGACAAAATAACGGCCCTACGGCTATCGCGGACTAAAAATCATCACTTCGCTTAGGCTCCGTTTCCCTGATTTTCAGCGTAGGTGATGCAACAGAGTCATTTATTTATCTGATTGGTGGCACAATTTCTATAGAGGCCGATGACTTCATACTTGAAACAATAAAGGCCGGGACCGATGCGGCAAAATTTGCATTGGCGCATCAGTTCCCGCGTAAGGTATCTTCTCGCGCCCTTGATCATGTAAGCTTTATTCGTTTGCAACTTAATGTATTGGATAAAACAAATATAGATTATAACGAACTAGAAAACGTGTATAAAGTTGAAAATGATGACAACGAAGCTGATGCATCTACAGATTGGCTAGCTGCTCTGCTGCAGTCGCCGGTGTTTCAGCGCTTGCCTGCAGTAAATTTACAGCAGGTTTTGATGAGTCTGGAAGAGGTCAAATTCACTAAAGGTGAGGTGATCTTTCAGCAAGGTGATATAGGGGATTATTGTTTTCTCCTGAATTCAAGTCATAAGTACATAACCCAATAAATTTTTCATATCTATCCCAGTCAGCTCTTCAAATACCTCATAAGGTGTTTTGTAATTGAGACACTTTTTAGGGCGACTATTTAGCTTATCAACGGCTATAAAAACCTCAGGGAAATACTGTCTTAATAAGCCATTAGCATTCTCATTTTGCCCTCTTTCCCAAGAGCTGTAGGGAGTCGCAAAATACGTATCACAACCTAGTGCTTCTGCTATTTTTTCATGCATGGTAAACTCTTTCCCGTTATCAAAAGTAATTGTTTTAACAAAGCTTTTTATAGGATCAAGCATTAAAATAGTTGCGTCTAATACATATTGAGCCTTTTTCCCCGCTAAAGGGAAGGCCAACCGTAATTTAGAGACTCGCTCATCCAACGTTACAATCGCCCCTTTGTGATTTTTCCCAATGATTGTATCTGCCTCCCAATCACCTATACGCTTACGGTTGTTGACCTCTTCAGGACGCTCATCTATATCGACTCTATTAGGGATTCCTGTCCTATTATGGGCTGACCCATACCGCTTGCGATAGGTTTTGTTCTGATGCCGAAGATGCTTGTATAGTTCACCCCCTGCCTTTTGTCCGCCAGAATATGCTGGTAGATTGTTTCATGATGAAGACTAATTATACCCTCTTGTTTTAACCGCCCTGCAATCTGCTCAGGACTCCAGTCATCCTCAATGCGAACATTAACAATGCCTTTTATTTCATCCGTTAATTTAACCTCTTTAGGCTTGTTTTTGTGTCGTTCTTGGGCAAAATCTTCTGCTTGTTTATGCCTGTAGCCTCTTTGACCTGTATTGCGTTTAATCTCGCGTGAAATATTGCTTTGGCTTTGTTCTAAGGCTTCTGCTATTTTATTCTGTGAAGTTCCCTTTTTTAATTCAATCGCTGAAAATCAGGGAAACGTAGCCTAAGCGAAGTGATGATTTTTAGTCCGCGATAGCCGTAGGGCCGTTGTTTTGTCGGAGTCTGAGCGTTAGCGAAGGTGGAGACAAAATAAAAGGCCATCCGACACGGCGTCAAGTCATTTGGAGCCTTGTTCCGACCCCTTGTTGGGTCGGGACGAGGTGACGAGGACGAATCGGGGCCGCCGGAGGCATAAGTGGTCGCGTTAAGTTTTTGCTGCTTGCTTGGGCTGGGATGCCCAAAACAAGCTTTCGCAAAAATAGCGACTCCCCGATTCTATATAATATCTTTCTTCAGGACATAGGTGTGTATAGCTCATTTGTAGCCTCTGTAAATTGTTTGGTAGCTGTTTACTTTACACCTATGTCTTGTCTTAATTCAACAGGTGTTAGTCTAGCCAATACTTGCAGAGGGTTATGCACTTATTATACGAATTCAGGTCTAATTAAAAAAGGGCGCTGCTCATTAAGCCGCAAAGCCTCAGACCAGACCAAGGAAATAATATATCAGGAGCTCTCTGCCGGTGATACTTTTGGTGAACAGGAGATACTCCTGGACGAACCTAGAAATATGACAGTCACTGCTGTTTCGGATATGCAGGCATCGCGTATTGATGCAGAGCGCTTTATCAAGTTTATTAAGTTTCCGGCACTAAAATATATTGATTACAAGGATTTAGAGCTGGAGCGAGAGCAAGATCCAGACCTATTGGTTTTAGACATACATTCTGTAGAAGAGTACAAAAAAAGCCATATAGAAGGTAGCCATAATGTCCCTTTTTTCAGGCTACGCTTGTCTATCAATGAGTTGAAGCAGGCGCAAGCCAGGATTGTTGTTTGTGCGGATAGCAGGTTGAGTGAAGCGGCGGCTTTTGAGTTGATTAAGCAAGGTGTGAATGCGCTAGTCTTAAATGACGGCATGCAAAGTACAGTGAAGCAAGCAGTTGCAGCAATAGCAGAAGATGAGGCCGAGCACGCGACCCAGGATAGTGAAGAGCCAGAGAGCGCGGCTTTGAGTAGTGTGGAAATCAGCCTGCAAGAGAAAAACCAGATCCTGGCTGCAGAGAATGAGCGCCTGAACTCTGAATTGACTTTATTTAAAAAGCAATGCCGACTACTGTATAAGCAAGCGGAGAAATTAAAAGCAGCATTGGATAAGCTTCGATGGGCTAGTAAGCCATGACAACCCCAGAGGATTGTCGAGCTTACTCTACCAATAAAACTTTATAGCCCACTAGCGATTACAGCTAAAGACTGTACCGGATCGGCAAAAAAGAGTTATTTAATTTTTGATTCTTTGTACATGACATGTTTACGAACAACAGGATCAAATTTTTTGATTTCCATTTTTTCTGGCATAGTACGCTTATTTTTATCGGTAGTATAAAAATGACCAGTACCTGCTGAAGAAACTAATTTTATTTTATCGCGCATGATATTACTCCTTAAACTTTTTCGCCACGTTGACGCATTTCTGCTAATACAGTATCGATACCTTTCTTATCAATGATACGCATACCTTTTGCTGATAATCTTAAACGTATCCATCTATTCTCACTTTCTACCCAGAACTTATGATGGTGCAAGTTAGGATTAAAGCGTCTTCTGGTTCTGTTTTTTGCGTGAGATACATTGTTTCCGGTAACTGGGCGCTTACCCGTTACTTGACAAATTTTTGACATGATATTCCTCTAATGTGCCTTTATTCAAAGTTAGCCGAACTTTATATCAAATTTTTCAGGCTAGGTAAACAATAATTTAATTATTTTCTTGATATAATCACGCGCATCGACTAAAAAACACGCTATACTCAAGCTAGTAGAGCATCCCTTAAAATTCAACTGATTATGAACCGTAATAGACACAAAAGCTTAATGCTATAAAGTTGTTAATTTTGTTACCGGGTGCTGTACTAGCTAATAATGCTAAAAAATTTAGCTGCTTACTGGGCAATGGCACCCTTTAATTATATAGAGATAATACATGTCCTGCCTTGTAGCTTATCCCATTTATCAAAGAGATTACTATCGTGACAATTAAAATTGGCATAGTCATGGATTCGATTGACCACATCAATATTAACAAAGACACCAGCTTTGCCATGCTACTGGAAGCACAGGCGCGTGACTGGGAATTGTATTATATGCAAATGGAGGATTTATTTTTACGCAAAGGTAAAGCCTATGCCAAGATCCGGAAAATACAGGTGCAGCGCGATGCAAGGGACTGGTACCAGATTATCAGTGAGCAAACCCTGGCGCTGGATTCATTAGATTGCATTATTATGCGTAAAGATCCACCGGTTGATCAGGAATATATCTATGCGACGCATATATTGGAGCTGGCTGAGCAACAGGGCGTGTATGTAGTCAATAAACCGCAGTCTTTACGTGATGCCAATGAGAAACTCTATACCGCCTGGTTTCCACAGTGCTGTGCGGATACGCTAGTCACACGCCGCGCCGATTTGATTCGCGAGTTTCTTGCAGAACATCAGGATATTATCTTAAAGCCGCTAGATGGTATGGGCGGCGCTTCGATCTTTCATTTACGTAGCAATGATCCAAATATCAGCGTGATTATTGAGATGATTACTGAGCATGGTCAGCGACATGTGATGGGGCAAAAATATTTAGCAGAAATAAAACAGGGCGATAAGCGTATCTTGATTGTTAATGGCGAAGCCATTCCCTACGCGTTGGCGCGTATTCCTGCGCAGGGTGAAACCCGTGGCAACCTGGCTGCAGGAGGGTTTGCACAAGGCCAGCCATTAAGCGAGCGTGATGCCTGGATTGCCGGGCAAGTAGGCCCGACCTTAAAAGCAAAAGGCCTGATGTTTGTGGGTATAGATGTGATTGGCGATTATTTAACTGAAATCAATGTGACCAGCCCTACCTGTGTGCAAGAACTGGATAAGCAGTTTGGTATTAATATCTGTGCAAAATTGATGGATCATATCGAAGCAGAAATCGCTAAAACCTACAGGCGCGCCATGCTACCTCACGAAATTCCGGGACTCCTGTCGCCGTAATTCGTTCACCTACGCAGCGAATAGGAGATGCTCCAGCCGCCCTGCGTCCGCCACAGACTGAGCACAAAGCAGCTCAGTCATGGCTACCACAAATGGCTCTACGGCTATTCGGGATAAAATTTTAGCCTCCCTCGCGCGCTATCGCGCACTTCGGATTGGCAAATTTCCCTGCGCCTTCTGGAGACTATCAGCCCGTCCGGGGCTGACAGCGGTCGCATGACAGAACACGTATTTCAACGCCCCTCGCCTTTATCTAATGATGATACCCTGCTAATCAGCTTGTTTTTTGCTGCAGCGATTCATGCGTTGCTTATATTAGGCATAAATTTTAGCAAGCCCAAGGCAGATAAAAGCAGTAAGCCCATTGCGATTACCCTGGTAAGCCGGGAAGCAAAAAAAGCGCCTAAAAAAGCTGAGTTTCTAGCGCAAAATAATCAGCTAGGCGCAGGGGAGAAACGCGATAAGCCAACTCCAAAGGTGCGCAAACAAAGCAGCAATGGTCGCAGGAAAAATAAGCCACCCGCGCAGAAAATGAAGCCTAGGCAGAGTGTTATGCGTAAGCGCGTCATTACTCAAAAAAGTGCGGTAGAAAAAAATCATAAGATGCAAAAAACCGAGCAAACTAGTAAAGTAAATCGGCCAAAATTATCTATGGATGTGCTGCGCCAGCAACTTACACAACTGGGTGAAAAAATTCGCTACAAAAAACCCAGCAGTGACCAGAAGCGCATAAAATTTATCAATTCAGTTAGCACGCATAAATACCTTGCTGCACAGTATATTACTGACTGGCAGCGTAAAATAGAAAATATGGGTAATCTAAATTACCCGGCAATAGCAAAACGACCAGGTTTTTCCAGTTCGCTCACCATGTATGTGGGTATCAAACCCGATGGTAGTATATACAGTATGCGTATTAGCAAATCATCCGGCTATCCAGCACTGGATCAGGCAGCGAAACGCATTGTTCGTATAAGCGCACCTTTCCCGCCTTTACCCAAAGCATTACTTCAGGAAGTCGATGTTTTAGTCATTACCCGTGTGTGGAAATTTTCTGATGAATCAGGGTTGTATACGCGATAAGCGGTAGGCCAATAGCAACATAGCATTCTTTAATTCCTCCTTAATATTAACGTTCTTTGCTGCAAATACAGTAATTATTTTATGGCTATTGTCAGCTAATAAAAAAGGGCGTATTGTTGTAAACTGAAGTTTCCCAATTATTGAGTAGCTGAAATACACAATGCTGGTGTATCGAGGTTTATTTTAGGTGGTTTTGCCATGTTTATAGCAAACCCCTACTTAATTCCCCTTAGGCAATAGCATTTGAAACGAATGAAAAGACTATTTTTTTCATATAGTTGTAGCATAGTTTCAATTTTACCATAAATAATTATTGGGAAACTTCAGTTGTAAATATAACAAAATTCTAATTCTGCGAAAGCTTGTTTTGGGCATCCCAGCCCAAGCAAGCAGCAAAAACTTAACGCGACCACTTATGCCTCCGGCGGCCCCGATTCGTCCTCGTCACCTTGTCCCGACCCAACAAGGGGTCGGAACATAGGCTCCAAATGACTTGACGCCGTGTCGGATGGCCTTTTATTTTGTCTCCACCTTCGCTAACGCTCAGACTCCGACAAAACAACGGCCCTACGGCTATCGCGGACTAAAAATCTTCACTTCGCTAAAGCTCCGTTTCCAGGATTTTCAGCGGATGAAAGTGACGAAGATGGGTTAAGCTATTTGCATGGCATGCACGGTAGAATGCTGGGTTTTTTAGGTGATAGCATTTTAGTCAATGGCACGCCTAATGCCGAATTCTCGGTGAAATCGCGCGCTTATCGTTTTCGGGCTGTTAATGGGTCCAACTCACGCATATATAAACTGGGCTGGGATGATGGTACACCTCTGACTGCAATTGGAACCGATGGCGGCTTGCTGGAAAAACCGGTAACGCTACCCTATATCATGCTGGCATCAGGAGAACGGGTCGATTTATGGCTGGATTTTAGCGGTAGATCTGTAGGCTCTAAACTGGTGATGTACAGTCTGCCTTTTGAAGGTGCAATGCCACCGATGATAGGAAAAAAACGTCTGGGGAAAAAATCTGTTGCTAAGCAAATGGGCGGTGGTATGCGTGGCGGCATGGGCGGAGGAATGATGGCTGGTGGTCTGGGCCAGGGCGATAAATTTGCTATAGCAACTTTCAAAGTCGTTGAGAAAGTTAGTGATTCTCCTGCCTTACCAAAAACACTAGTGCCCTTCCAGCGATTAACCGAGCGAGATGTGGATAATAAAAGCCAGCCTATTCCGATAGGTATTTCGATGAAACCCATGCGCCCAATGTTAAATGGTAAATCCTTTGCCATGAACAGGGTGCTAGATTTTGAGCGCGTAGCATTAGGCTCGACCAAAAAGATAAAAATCTTCCATGACCACGGCTCCATGAAAATGGATGACGACAAGAAATCGGGGAGTCGCTATTTTTGCGAAAGCTTGTTTTGGGCATCCCAGCCCAAGCAAGCAGCAAAAACTTAACGCGACCACTTATGCCTCCGGCGGCCCCGATTCGTCCTCGTCACCTCGTCCCGACCCAACAAGGGGTCGGAACATAGGCTCCAAATGACTTGACGCCGTGTCGGATGGCCTTTTATTTTGTCTCCACCTTCGCTAACGCTCAGACTCCGACAAAACAACGGCCCTACGGCTATCGCGGACTAAAAATCTTCACTTCGCTAAAGCTCCGTTTCCAGGATTTTCAGCGATGGCCGCGAAACCGGAGTGATGCATGCCTGCGGACATGATGTGCATATGACTAATATTATTGGTGCTGCCTGCTACCTGGCGAGTCATCGCTCGTTGTGGCAAGGAACGCTGATGCTAGTGGGGCAACCTGCAGAAGAAAAGGGTGCGGGAGCGCGGGCTATACTGGAAGACGGTCTTTTTAAGCGCTTTCCCAAACCTGATTTTGCAATCGCATTGCATGCCTCCCCAACTCTGGCGACTGGAAAAATCGGTATACGCTCCGGATTCAGTATGGCTAATGTCGATACTGTCGAAATAACTCTGTACGGCAAGGGCGGACATGGTGCTTATCCGCATACTGCAAATGACCCGATTATTCAGGCTGCGCAATTGGTAATGGAGTTACAAACCATTGTCAGTCGAGAGATCGACCCGGTGACACTACTGAACTTAAATTGACGGTGCGCAGCTTTTCCGCAGAGGTGCGCGAACATTTGCTAGCAGCAATAGAGCGCAAGGCGCTTGCCGTCGCGATTAGTAATAATGCACTAGAACCTCTAATTCAAATTAGTAAAGGTACGCCATCGCTATATAATGATCCTGAATTATCAGCTCGCCTTACGCGTGTCTTGAAGCAACAGTTGGGACAAGATAATGTTGAGCTATCTGCAATGTCGATGGGTGGTGAGGACTTCAGTCGTTACGGCAAAGCTGGAGTTCCAAGCCTGATGTACTTGCTGGGTGCAGTCAGCGTGCAACGTTTGGATGACTATGCAGACAAAAACGAATCACCACCTTCGCTACATTCATCCAGATTTTATCCGGATATAGAGGCGAGCTTGATAACGGGTATCAACACGATGGTGTCAGCAGTGCTTGAATTGCTGCAACCTGCAGATCAGAAGGAAGGCCAAGGAAAACTAAGTGAATAAGATATTGATTGCATGAGAGGTACTATTAATCATTGCATAAGTTCAGACATCTTGACTCGGTGATCAGTAAAAACGACCGAAACCAAAAAAATAAACAGCATACTATAACATCACCATCAAATAGTACTAACAATCCTCTAAAGAAATGAAAGTGGTACCAATCTGAGTTAAACTAAGCACTAATATCATGTGAGGAATCGATCTAATGCAACCGCTCATGCCCCCAATAATTCCTCAGGGTACTACCGTTATCAATGCTCAGGTCAGTGTTGATAGCCAAAATGATGAATGGTTTTATTTTCCCGGTGGTATACCGGTCTATTCTCACCAGATCGACAATTAAAAATTATGTAGACATCTCACCTCTGAACTTATCAATGCCGGATCCTGCCTCTCTAGCAATATTATCACAACCTTTGGTATCTCTACGAGTAGCGTCATGCGCTCATTAAGACAACTATGTGAAAAAGGAGCCTATATAATACTCCCCCATTGTCCAGACCAATTTATTAAATAGTTAAGATAGCCCTTCCCTTTTTATATTAATAATTTGTTATTATTGCGCCGCAGGCGTTTTGATACTACTCTTTGCCGACTGCGGTGAAATGTGGTCAAAGGGTGAATTAGTGTGGGTAAGTTCGTGGGAAACGGCTTTATCGTTTTCCATCAGCTTATCCACACGTTCCGTAGGAAATTCACGCTTTGACCACATGGAGTCCGCCTGCAGGGACTCTCACGTATAGACCGTTTTTTTATAATAAACCTCCGCTGGCGTTCGATAGTCCAAGGACTGATGAATTCGCCTGTGATTGTAAAATTCAAAATAGTCTTTCAGCCCTAAATATGCTTCATTCACTGTCTGAAAGTCATTCAGATAGACCTTTTCATACTTGACTGATCGCCACAATCGTTCAACAAAAATATTATCCAATGCGCGGCCTCTGCCATCCATGCTAACACGGATTCCTTTCTCCAATAAGGGCTGCTATGCAAAAGTCTGCGTCCATTGTCGTACTTAACGCCCAATTAAGTACATATCGGCTATGCCAGTCAATAATGGCCATCAGATAGACAAAACCATGCTTCATGCGGATGTAGGTAATATCCGTACTCCAGAGCTGATTGCATCGCTCGATCTGCAGGTTTCTCAGTAAATAAGGATAGATCTTATGCTCTGAGTTGCCCTGACTTAGTCTTGGCTTTGGATATACCGCTTCCAGCCCCATCTGCCTTAGTAACCGTCTCACTCGCTTCGGATTGACCTGGTGCCCTTGAGATCTCAAATGCTCCGTCATTTTCAAGACACCGTAAAAGGGTGTTTCGGTATATTGTTTATCCAATTCATGCATCAGCATCAGCATCAGGGTATAGTCATCTATGCCAACGGGTCGGTAATATAAACTTGACCTGTTGATGCTCAACAAGCAACACTGCTTTCTGACACTTAACTCTGAATGACCTGGCTCTATCCACATTTTTCGAGTCGCAAGTGGAAGAGTCATAGATTTTTTTTTAGAAAATCATTCTCTACTTCCAGTTGCCCTATCTGCTTGTACAGATCGTCAACTAAAGCCTGCTGGTCATTATCCTGTTGTTTCCTTTTAGTCGAGAATGCTTCAGGAATAACCTCTAATACAGCTTTTTTCCAATTGTTGATTTGTGTTGCATGAATACCATATTTCGCGGTAATTTCAGCTCTTGTCTTTTCCCCTTTTAGTACGTCTAATACCACTTTTACTTTGGTTTGCGTGCTATGCTTCTTCCGATTTATGGTCATTTCTTAATCCTCAGTTTTGAGGGCAAGATTCTATCTTAAATGCTGGTCTAGTTTTTGGGGATCATTATACTATTCATTTTTGAACCCCGTCCATCCCGGAAAGGAGGACCTATCTATCACCTGATGTTTTGGAGCAAGCACAGCAGTATTTAGATCAAGGCATGACGTCTAACTAAGCCGCTAATAAATTAGGCATCCCGCGCATATACTTTTAGAAAAGCGGTCAGTGATGGGCGTTTAAAAAAGGGAAAAGATAACAAAAGTGTAAACTGGCGCATGAAAAGTACTTAAGATTGCTATAAACAACATGACTAACTCGCTATAAAGTTCATTATGCAAGAAATAAAACTCAGTATTATTATTATCACCAAAAATGAGCAAGATTTAATTCGCGACTGCTTGCAATCAATTTCCTGGGCTGATGAAATTATTGTCGTCGACTCTGGTAGTGATGATAATACCTTGGATATTTGTCGGGAATATACCCAGCATATCCTTATTAATAAGCAATGGCAGGGGTTTGGTTATCAAAAAAATCTGGCATTACAGCAAGCAACAGGAGACTGGGTGTTTTCTATTGATGCAGATGAGCGAGTAACGCCAGAACTTAAACAACAGATCCAGCAAACGATTAAATCTGGCCGGCATATAGCCATAGCCTATGAAATACCAAGACTGACTTATTTTCTGGGCAAAGAAATGCGCCACGGTGGCTGGTGGCCTGACTACGTATTGCGCTTGTTTATACGTGAAAATGCTAAATTTAGTCAGGACATAGTTCATGAACGAGTATTAATAGAGGGCGATGTAGGTCAGCTCAATAGTCCATTAATACATCATAGCTATACAAGTCTGGAGCAAGTTTTAGTTAAAAATGATCAATACTCCACTGCTGCTGCAATAAAAGCGCATGCTCAAGGCAAACAAAGTAGCTTAGGCAAAGCTTTAGTCCGATCTAACTGGACATTTGTGCGAGCCTATATTCTTCGTGCCGGTTTTCTAGATGGGAAAGAAGGTTTTATTGCGGCACTGAGTAAGGCAGAAGAAACTTATTATCGCCAGTTAAAGTTAAGCTATATGAGTAAAAAATGAAATTAAAAAACATGCAGGATACACATTTACGTCATCAAATAAGGCGCAGACCTTTCATTTCATATTCAAGGCATCAGTGTTCCCATTGAAAGAAGAAGTACCTAAACAAAGCAGCCTATAACCTACCTGAAGGTAGCACCACTCGAATATTTCCATCTTTTTGATTTTAATCACTTATAACAGCAAATAGACACTCTGTAGGCACCGTAAAAAAACAACAAATAATTTCAAATAAAGCTTGCATTTGCCGAAAAAAAATTTTCTAAAAATTTCCGTTTTAATCACCTCATAAACGGATATCACCCATGCTTAAAGACCTACCACTCTCTGAACATATTCACCAACACTGCAATGAAAGTATGGAACGTGCCCTGTTAGCAGAGCGTCATCCTTTGTGGGCTCGTTCATGCCCAGAGTTGAAGGATATCGACTTTATTCACCTTGGGTTATTACGCTGTATCAGTGTAGTCGATAGTGGTCGCCATTTCCTCCAAACCAATGAACAGATTTATGGCCAGCTGCTTCCCCACTCAACGTATTTTAAATCACTGAAGTCGCATAGACGAACAAGTATGCTTGAG
Organism: Bathymodiolus japonicus methanotrophic gill symbiont; assembly: GCF_019721995.1. Lineage (GTDB taxonomy): Bacteria > Pseudomonadota > Gammaproteobacteria > Methylococcales > Methylomonadaceae > Methyloprofundus. Next base: position 22,493 of record NZ_BLYC01000015.1, read on the forward strand.
GCATTTGAACAGCAGAGCTATCATCTTCACGCTGAAACACTGCTATCGCAAGACATTGATTATCTTAAAGCATTCCCGGAACTTGACGAATACACCATAGAAGCAGCGGATGGACATTTTATTGATCATACCTGCCATACTGAAAAAAACAGCAACAGGCGCGCCATGCTACCTCACGAAATTCCGGGACTCCTGTCGCCATAATTCGTTCACCTACGCAGCGGATGGGAGATGCCCTGAACGCCCTGCGTCCGCAACGACTACGCACAAAAGCCGCTTCGTCATTACTACCTCACTGGCTGGACGGCTATTCGTAATGCAATTCTTGCTCCTCTCGCGTGCTGCTAGCACACGTCGAATCAGCGAATTGCCCTGTCGCCTTTCAGGGACTAAAAATCACCACTTCGCTAAGCTCCGTTTCCATGATTTTCAGCGGGGGAAAGTTTATGCGGCCGGGGGGATTTACGCGTTGAATCTCAGAAGTGGGTTGCTCAGATTTCTTTGTCTAGTGACAAACGGAACTCAGAGGCATCAAGAAATACCTGTGTTACGAGATCATATTGAAAAGCAAAACAAGGGAAATAACAGCTCTCAGAAACATCTCTATGTCTACGATAAAGCCGTCACCGACTTTGTCTGGTGGGATCGGCAGAAACGACATGCTAATTACATGATTTCAATGCTAAAAGAAAATTCAATTGCGACTCTGGTTGAGTCTATCCCTTTTGACTCCCGCCATGAGATCAATACAGGGGTTGAAGCATACAGTGTGTACGAAAACAAGGGCATCAAATTTAACGTGGTGGATTACCGTGATCCAGAAACCGGAAAACTTCACCGGTTTGTGACAACCTTGCCAATGACCATTAACCCTGGAACCATTGCCATGCTGTATTTCAAGCGATGGACGATTGAAAAGACATTCAATAACACTAAAAGTAATTTCTCAAGGAAACTAAAGCTTGGTCTTCCAATACCCGCTCACTTGAAAATCAAATGCGCCTGACTGCAATGAGCTATAATTTAATGCGCGTGTTTGAAGAGATTTCAAAAACACAACAGCCAGAATTGATTCATCCATCGGATAAAAAATATGGCGCGCCTGTATTTTTCCAGGCAAGAATATCTCGTATCAGCTCGTATACCATTCGGGCAGTTCAAAACGCAATAATAACAGGAATGTCTTTACAGTGCTTTATGAGCTCTCTTGTGGCGAGGTTAGTTTCACGGCCTCAATTGATAGGGGAACACTGATGATTCAAGGTGCAAGCTGACCCAAGTTTGTCATCCTGCATAATAGCGTAACCGTGACCACACGAAGTATCTATTTATAATGCTAAAAAAACAAAAATCCCGTAGTAAAACCAGGCACACTGCTTCGACTAATCGGCGCATATTTTCTGGCATGGCAGTCGTTGCGGTAATGACCTTAGTCGTCAAGCTGATGGCAGCAGCTAAAGAGCTGGTGATTGCCGACTATTTTGGTACCGGCGATATGGTTGATGCCTTTCTATTTGCCTATCTTTTACCCGCCTTTGCCATCAATGTATTGTCAGGCTCATTTAGTGCTGCAATGATGCCCACCTATATTCGCACTCGTGAAAATCAGGGTATACAAGCAGCAAATAAGTTATTTTCTTCGCTGATGCTGGTAGGTGTATTGTTCTTGCTAGTGGCAGCGGGGATCTTGGCGGTATTTGCGCCTACGATACTATCGATACTAGGATCAGGCTTTAATGAGCAGACTATGCTGCTTACCCAGACACTTTTTTACTGGTTATTGCCTGTTCTAGTATTCACAGGGATCGGCCAGCTTTTTGCCACCATTATCAATGCGAGAGAACGTTTTGCAACAGTCGCCCTGGCTCCTGCCCTGACTCCGATATGTATGGTTATTGCGTTAATCACCCTGACTGATGAATGGGGTATTTTTGCTTTAGCGGAAGGAGCTGTGCTTGGTGCCGCGCTAGAATTACTGGTACTGATAATTGCAGCGGTGCGTAAGAATATCCCTGTGTTACCTAGATGGCATGGCATGACGGAAGAGTTGCGCACAGTGATTGGCCAATATACACCCATGATCGCAGGGGCATTTTTAATGAGTGGCACGGGGCTGGTGGACCAATCCATGGCAGCGATGCTAGAGCCTGGCAGTGTTGCCACACTTAATTATGCCAATAAGGTGGTGGCCATGATCTTAAGTATTGGCTCCATGGCGTTGGGTACGGCCGTACTCCCCCATTTTTCACGTCTGGTAGGGCATAAAGACTGGGTGGGCTTGCGCCATACCTTTAGAACATATGCATGGTTAATTGTCTTTATCAGTGTGCCTGCTACCGTGTTATTGTTTCTTTTTTCACAGCCTATTATTCAATTGTTATTTGAAAGAGGCGCATTTACCTCTGCTGATACTCGGCTTGTATCTCAGGTACAGGCATACTACCTATTACAATTACCTTTTTATATGTTGGGGATATTGGGTGTGAGGTTGATTAGTGCGATGACAAAAAATGATATTCTAATGAAAATTGCGGCCGTTAGTTTAATTATCAATATTGCAGGCAATTACCTGTTTATGCAACATTTCGGCGTTGCTGGCATTGCCTTGTCTACTGCGATGGTATATTTCATATCGACTATTATGATATTGATCTTTTTAAACAAATCAATAGTCGCTAGTGCAGCACTAGTGTCAAAAACCTGAAGTCGTGAAATACTCCCAAAACTGTCACCGTCTATTCTAGGAGCTTGAAATGGATGCGAAAAATAAACAAGAAAAACCAGGTATAACGAATAAAAATTATTGGGATTCAATCTATGCCAATGGAAACTCGAACGAATTATTGTTATTAGATGAGTATAAAAGGGACTATAAGCAATATTGCGATAAATTAATAATGGATAAAATTATCGAGTTCTACGGTGAGGGAAGCATTCTTGAGATTGGGGCTGGTAATTCTGACTGGATAATTAGAGTCATCAACGAGCTAAAGCCACCCTATTGCGCAGGACTTGACTATTCTGAAGAGGGCTGCCAGTTGCTTGAAGAAAAATCAAAAGCAAATGGTGTCAATATTGATGTGGTTCATGCAGATATGTTTTCACCACCAGTAGGCCTGATTAAGAAATTTAATTTTGTGATGAGTTTTGGTGTAGTTGAACACTTCAAAGATTTAGCTGAGGTACTTAGCGTAATTAGTCAGTATTCAATACCAGGTGGGCTGATATTCTCAATAATTCCAAATATGGCAGGCGTTAATGGCGTTTTAACACGATTATGGGATAAAGAAATATATGATATGCATGTGCCGCACGATCTTCCTTCATTTATTGACGGCCACCGTGCTGCTGGCTTAGATGTATTGTGGGGAGACTACCTGGGATCATCCAATTTTAGTGTGGTATCTTCATGTTTTAAAGAGCAGAAGAGCTTTAATTTTTTTATTTACAAACAACTCACCCGCATTTCAAAAGCATCGTGGTTTTTTGAGTCTCATATAAAAGAGCTTCCTGTTAGCAAGGCATTTTCACCCTATATTCTTATTGTAAGCAGAGTACCTAAATGAGGCTCATACTGTTCATTCACTCGCTTTCCTCTGGCGGAGCTGAACGAGCCAGCACCAATCTTGCCAATTACTGGGCTGACAAAGGCTGGCATATTACTCTTGTTACTATGACCGGGTGTGAACAGGACTTTTACCAGCTACATCCGGATATTCAGCGTATCGCCTTATGTCTTGACGCGGAAAGTTCCGGACTATTGACGGCAATCCAAAGCAATGTCCAGCGCACCAAAGCCCTGCGTAACGTACTTAAACAGCAGCAACCTGATGTTGCACTTGCTATTATGACGACTGCTAATATATTGCTGGCACTGGCTGCAAGGGGGCTAAATATTACGGTGATAGGTTCTGAGCGTATTCATCCTCCAATGTTACCTCTGGGCAGAGCATGGGAGTGGTTACGCAAGCGTAGCTATCGTCACCTGGATGCCGTCACCGCATTGACAGAGGAGACAGCCCTCTGGCTAAAGGCAGAGACATTCGCACAATATGTACCCATAATTCCAAATGCCGTTACCTACCCGATCGCTATACACTCACCCAGAGTTAGTCCTAATATTGCGAAAGGCGAAAACTTTAAGCTTATAGCCGTTGGGAGACTGTCTCCACAAAAAGGATTTAACCGCCTATTATCTGCTTTTGCAGTATTAGCCTCCCGCTTTCCTGATTGGAGCTTAATTATTCTTGGCGAAGGCTCTTGTCGGAATTCACTGGAAAAGCAACGAGCTGAACTAATGCTTGAGCAGCGAGTTTTATTTCCAGGGGCAGTTGGTAATCTGGGAGAATGGTACGAAACTGCAGATTTGTATGTGATGAGTTCACTTTTTGAAGGTTTTCCCAACACTCTAGTCGAAGCCATGGCCTATGGCCTACCTGTGGTAAGTGTTGATTGTGATACCGGCCCACGCGATATTATCCATGATAAAGTTGATGGTTTGTTAGTGCCACAAAATAATCATCAGGCATTAGTCGAAGCATTAGCCGTGCTGATGAGTGATAAAATATTACGTCAGCAATATGCAGCCCAGGCTATTGAAATTCGAGACAGGCTATCCATGCAAAAAATTGCCGGGATGTGGGAAGGTTTATTTTTCGACGTGTGCTAGCAGCACGCGAGAGGAGCAAGAATTGCCCTGTCGCCTATCAGGGACTAAAAATCACCACTTCGCTAAGCTACGTTTCCATGATTTTCAGCGTTTGAGACTTGCGCTGTAAGCTTCCTACGGTATACGCAGGTAGTTTGCTTTCAATGCGGGCTATTTGCTCTGGGTGAAGGAGAAGGCAATGGTCAAACAAAAGACTCAGAATCAGGCCACGGCTTGATCCTTCTTCATCTAATTGTTTGGCCTCACGCCCCCATCCTTCATAAAGCTTCCAGTCCTCAAAGAAAACCTCAATCAGCCATCTCAACGTATAGGCTTGAATAATATCTTGTGTGCGCCAAGTCAGGTCTGTCGCCACTAAATAGCGATAGTCGTTTTCACCGTCATATTTTAAGGCAATGACAAAGCGTTTTTTACTGTGAGAACTCACCTTTAATCGTGCACTGCTGACAGTCACTTTAATCTCTTTGCCGCCACGTACACGTATTATCTGATCAATGCCTTTGTTAATCGAATTAAAGTAGCTCTCGACTGACCTTATTCTACCTCTATATTCAATATTTTGGTTTTTACGTAATTGGCTAATCACCTGCGAGCCTCCAGATTCTTTAGCGGCTTCGTCCATAAAGGCTTTTCACCATACAGCGCATCAGCCAGTACGCCTTTAATTTTAATCAGGCTATGCGCAACTTTAAACTCTTTTAATAAGCCTAATGCAATCTCTGTTTTGGTCGGGTAGGCACTGTCACGTTCAGGCTTAATAGGCCGGTCTTTTTTTGCTATACCGCTCTTTTCAACCGTTTATCTTCTTTATCCCACTGCTTTAAGGCTGGATCCGGCATATAAAAGAAAAAACCGACAGGCACTGTAATGGATGAGGTAACTAGCAGCAATAATACTATCGTTTGTCCATTAACATACCCGCCGGAGCCTTTGTGTTTCTGCTTGTAAACCTTATAAATACGTTTTGTAGACTTAGATCGTGCTCGGTCTGATTCATCAAAGGCCAACACACCTTCAGTAATGCCATAACGTTTTAAAATTAAGACCACACTCACCCGTAGCAACCAGTCCCAGGGTATACTTGCTTTACGAAACACCCAGGATAATGCGGCTACTTTGCAATCTCCAAGGCTTGCTCGCTCAAACTTAGCCCAGCAAACAGAGTTCATTAGCAGTATGCCCGTTAAACAAGTGCCCAACCAAACGGCTTGAATCCGTGTCAAAGCGGCTCCGGGTTTTAGCTGATTGAGCGCATCATTTAAATCGTCAATATAGCTTTGGATAAAGGTGGCTGGGGCATTCATTAACATGGGATTACACCGATAAAATTACAACAACCTTAGAATACCTGATTTTACCTTCTCAATATCAAAAATTTGAACATCGAGTGATATCACTCCACCAGGGTCAGGACATCTCAGCACGAAGAAGTGAACTTATCAGTTATCTATGGGGGAAAGAGGTATTACCGTCATCGCTACCCACCGTTATTGAGAAGCAATTTACAGATAAGCGTTATGCAGGTATTGCATCTCTGCATCATATAGAAAAACTCGTTATTAGCATGGAATTCGGTCTTGATTCACTTGTCTATCATTTCATGCCAAAAAAACCAAATAACTGAAGTTTCCCAATTATTGAGTAGCTGAAATACACAATGCTGGTGCATCGAGGTTTATTTTAGGTGGTTTTGCCATGTTTATAGCAAACCCCTACTTAATTCCCCTTAGGCAATAGCATTTGAAACGAATGAAAAGACTATTTTTTTCATATAGTTGTAGCATAGTTTCAATTTTACCATAAATAATTATTGGGAAACTTCAGTTATGAAAGATTCTTCTCTTCTGAAATTTGATGATTAAGCCTAAGCCTTGGCTGTTAAAATTGGTATAAGTACAAGATAATGCTCCTTATAATAAATGTAGTAGAAATGTTATTAGCAGAAACATGAAAAAAATTATTTTCTTTATTCGCGCACTGGATGCCGGCGGTGCCGAACGACAACTAGTGGTCACCGCTAAAGGCCTGGCAGAGCGAGGATATAAAGTAACAGTGCTTACTTTCTACAGTGGTGGCTTTTATGCGCATGAATTTGCCGATACAAAAGTAACACTATTAAGCTTACACAAAAAAGGACGCTGGGATCTTCTTGGGTTTTTGTTGCGTTTAATCCGGGTGTTACGCCAGCAACCCCCTGATGTTATTTATAGCTATTTAGGGGTAGCCAATATACTTTCTGTACTTATAAACCCCTTTATTCCTGACACCCGGGTGGCCTGGGGGGTACGCGCTTCTAATATGAATCTGGAGGAATATGACTGGTTATCTCGCTGGAGCTATCGCCTTGAATGCAGACTATCGCGGTTTGCGGACATCATCATTGCCAATTCACATGCCGGATTAAAATTTGCGGTGGCACATGGCTTTCCTGGAAAAAAAATAACTGTTATCCCTAATGGTATCAATACTGAACGCTACTACCCTGACAAGCTGGCGGGTGAAGCATTACGTAAAGCATGGGGTGTAGCTGAGAATGAACTATTAATTGGGGTGGTAGGGCGTATTGATCCTATGAAAGGTCATGCTGTTTTCCTTGAGGCAGCGGCACTTGGGCAGCGGAAACACAAGCAGCTACGTTTTGTCTGCGTAGGCGCAGGCGAGGCGGAGTACGAAAAGTCCATGCACCAAACGGCAACTGACCAGGGCCTAGATAATGTGCTGATCTGGGCGGGGCGGCATGCTGATATGCACGCTGTGTATAATGCTCTTGATATTGCTTCCTTATCATCTTTATATGGTGAAGGGTTCCCAAATGTACTCGGCGAGGCAATGGCATGTGGTACAACTTGCGTAGCTACTGATGTGGGAGATTCAGCCCTAGTCATTGGCAATACGGGGCGCGTGATGCCAGCAAATAATAGCCAAGCATTATTTACGGCATGGAATGAGCTACTTTTGCTTGAAAGCGAGGATTTTACGCGACTCTCCCAGCAGGCGCGTAAGCGGGTTATTAATGAATTTAGCGTAAAGTCGCTACTAGACAGGACTGAGAGGACATTGTTCAGTGAAAAAAGTAATGGCCTAAGATAATCGATAAAATGAAAGGCAAGGACTATATCGAAATAGGTGATCACTTATGAGCTTTGAAAAAGATAAAAATAACCGCAGCTTTTCAGCTGAAATATTCTTAATCATCATGGCATTCTGGATTGGTAGTTACGCCTATTATCAAATGTTTCTGAGCTATAAATTCAAACCCTTATACAGCTACCTGCTTATCATTTTTTTCACTTGTTTCTGGGTGATAACTCAACGCATCTTATATCCCGCGAGGCTAGAGCCAATAGATCAGGGACTTAAAAGTATAGGCGTATGGATGGGTCTATATACTTTATGGACTAGCATCACTTATTTATATTCATCCCAAAGCAGCATTGCGACAGAGAGCCTGATAGTAGCACTGGAAGGAGCAGCTCTTTTTACGTGTTTTGTGTTGCTGGTGAATCATTCAGTTCGCGTAATAGAATTAGCTACAGTTCTTGCCATTTTGGCATTGGCTGGGTCAGCAATGTGCCTATGGGATTTTATTGAGCTAACTTTTAGCACTGTTACAGGACGAGGCGCTGGATTCTACAGCAACCCGACCATTGCAGGCGATATTATTGCCTTAACTATGGTTGGCGGTTTTTTGCTTGTTCCCAATCGTTTGAAATGGAGTTACATTGCATTCTGTGGACTGGGGGTGCTGGTAACATTCTCCAGGGCTTCCTGGCTATCCTGGGGGGTGGCAGTTATAGGGCTAAGCATCCTGAGGTACGCTGATGGCGAAAGACGTTTGCGCTGGATGATAATATTGTCGATCACTGCGTTTATTGTTTTACTTTTACTTGCTCTTTTTTCCGGGGTGACGGAAGGTATTATCAATAAACTGAATCTGCAGCAATATATGACTATGGATACATTCAGCAGGCTGGGTATTGGTAAAGCCTCATTAGAAAATTTCTCAGCAAGTAGCCGATGGGATATAGCGAAGTTTTCGATAAATATGATCAGGGAGGCTCCTTTTTTCGGTTACGGTATTGGCTATACGAAAGAGTGGGCGATGATCGAGACGCACAATATGTATTTGCAACAATGGCTGGAAGGAGGATTCATTCAGCTTGCCTTGTATATAGGCTTGCTGGTATTAATGTGGAAGATGGCCTCGTGCTTAGGAAAAATCATGCTTGTGCAAATTGCTCTCAACAGTTTGTTTACGCATAATAACCTTGAGCACCCCGCTGTATTGCTGTTATTTGCATTTATTATTGGTACGCGGCTGGTTGCTTCAAAGCCCTCAACACAACGACAAGTCGATATGCAAAGTTCAGATAATCAATTACCTACAGCTACAATATGAAAGTACTGCATATTATTACTGGCCTAACCACTGGTGGCGCAGAACGTGCGCTATACAATTTATTGCAGGGCGGCTTAAGCACAAAATTTGATAGCCATGTAATCTCAATGACTGATGCAGGTACTTTCGGGCCTCTGATTAAAGCATTAGGTGTGCTCGTCACAACACTGGAAATGCCTGCAGGGCGGCCTACATTGGCAGGCTTATTAAAACTACGAAATATCGTAAAAACATTACAACCAGATGTCATTCAAGGCTGGATGTATCACGGTAATCTGGCGGCAACTCAAGCATGCTCCATGCTTTCGGAAAGAGCCGCCCTAGTCTGGAATATCCGTCAGACTTTATATCAGATTGGCAATGAAAAGTTTTTGACCCGGCAAGTTATCAGAGCAAACCGGTTTTTTTCTAAAGCCCCGGATGCATTGCTATACAATAGTCAACTTTCACGACAGCAGCATGAGGCTTTTGGCTTTGCGAGTAAGAATGGGCAGGTGATTGCTAATGGAATTGATCTGCAGCGGTTTCGTTTTTCTCAGGATGCACGACAGAGCATACGCTCCGAGTTAACTATTCCTGTAGAAGCTTTGGTAGTCGGACATGTAGCCCGGTTACACCCGATGAAGGATCATGCTAATTTTTTACAGGCAGCAGAGATAATTGCCTTGCAACACGCTAATGTTCATTTTGTACTAAGTGGTCGGGGTGTTTGCATGGAAAACGCCAGCCTTAGACAGCAAATTCCTGGGACATTACAAGATAGGTTTCACCTGCTAGGCGAGCGTAGTGATGTGGCCGATTTAATGAGCGCCATCGATGTTCTTTGTCTTTGTAGCGCCTGGGGGGAAGGCTTTCCGAATGTTTTAGGTGAAGCGATGGCGGTTGCCGTGCCTTGTATTGCAACCGATGTAGGGGATAGTGGATTGCTTATTGGCGACTATGGTGCCATCGTACCTCCTAGAGATAAAACAGCGCTTGCGGCTGGGATTGAATCACTGCTTACTTTGCCTCTTACTGAGCGGCGATTGCTAGGGGAGCAGGCGCGTAGACGAATTGAAGATAATTTCACCCTGAGTGAAATTGTTGGGCAGTATGTTGATTTGTATCACAATTTAAAAATGTAAAATTAATTAACCTTCTCTCGGTCAGGATTGCATTGTTATAGTGGGCTGATTTTTATCGAGGGGATGAAGGTTGGAACTTTCTTATAGAAAAACCAGGAATAGATAATGTGTGGCATAGTTGGTTATTGGGATAAGCGGGGGGCAGATGTCTCTATCGTTGAGCAGATGGCTTTGCGTATTCAACATAGAGGTCCTGATGGTGCTGGAACCTGGCTGAATACAGGGGGAGATTTAGCAATGGCGCATCGCCGCCTGGCCATTATTGACCTTTCGCCTGCAGGGCATCAGCCGATGAACTCTCCCTGTGGTCGTTATACACTGGTGTTTAATGGTGAGATCTATAATCACCCTGAGTTACGAAAAGATTTAGAACGTGAAGGCGGGCATTTTGCCTGGAAGGGACACTCAGATACCGAGACTCTATTAGCAGCATTACGCCATTGGGGGCTAGAAAAAACACTGCAACGCATCAATGGTATGTTTGCCTTTGCCCTGTGGGATAGCACTGAGAGCAGCCTTTTTCTGGCGCGTGATCGTATGGGCGAAAAGCCACTTTATTATGGTAATAATAACGGCCGGTTTTTATTTGGCTCCGAATTAAAAGCATTTAATGCACACCCGCAATGGCAGCCCGAGATAGACCGCAATGCCTTAACATTATTTCTGCGTCATAGCAGTGTGCCGACACCCTGGAGCATTTACCAGGGAATTAATAAACTGCCACCGGCTCACTACGTAGTCATTCGTGATGCAGGTAATCAAGTTTCCGAACCTCAGTGTTACTGGAATTTGGCAGAGCTTGCAGAGCAAGGTATCGCGATGCAAGGCAAAACAGATGCCAAGGGTCTGGTTGATGAATTAGATACACTGCTACGGGATGCAGTTCATAGTCGTATGGCGGCCGATGTTCCTTTAGGGACTTTTTTATCGGGAGGCTATGATTCAACCATAGTGGCTGCATTGATGCAGGCGCAGTCGTCACGCCCGGTAAAAACCTTTACCATTGGCTTTCATGAGCAAGGCTATAACGAGGCTGTTCATGCTCAGGCGGTAGCAAAGCATCTGGGTACCGAGCATACCGAGCTGTATGTTACACCAGAGGAAGCCATGGCGGTTATTCCGCGACTACCTACAATCTGGGATGAACCATTTGCCGATTCATCACAAATTCCTACCTTGCTGGTCAGTCAACTGGCGCGCAAACATGTCACAGTAAGTCTATCTGGTGATGGAGGAGATGAGCTATTCTGTGGCTATAATCGTTATACTCAGGGTTATCAGATATGGCATAAGCTACAAATGCTACCTATACCCGTTCGCCAATTTATCGGAACGATGATGCAGATTTTCCCTGCAGCTCCGCTGGAATATTTACTAGGTTTTCTACCCAAAAGCCTACAGATTCCACATTTAGCTGACCGTCTGCCTAAACTGACGGATGTCGTAAAAGAGGCTTCTGGCGAATCTTATTATCACCGCCTGGTATCTCACTGGAAAACGCCTGACCAGATTGTGCTGGGGGCGACTGAACCGAAAACACTGTTTAATCACCCTGAGCAAATGCCAAAACTAACGGACTTTCGTGAGCAGATGATGTATCTCGATAGCCTGACTTATTTGCCCGATGATATTTTAACCAAGGTAGATAGAGCGAGTATGGCGGTTAGCCTAGAAGCCCGGGTTCCATTACTGGATCACCGTGTAGTAGAGTTTGCCTGGAAGGTACCTATGCCACTTAAATACCGAGATGGTAAAGGGAAATTGCTGCTGCGCGAAGTATTATACCGTTATGTGCCGCGTGAGCTGATGGAACGGCCAAAAATGGGCTTTGGTGTGCCCATCGAGCACTGGCTGCAAGGGCCTTTGCGCGACTGGGCAGACGCTTTTCTGGATGAAAAACGACTCAAAGAAGAAGGTTTCTTTGACCCCGCCCCAATCCGCAAGATGTGGCAAGAGCATGCTAGCGGAAAGCGTCGCTGGCATTATTATTTATGGGATATTTTGATGTTTCAGGCCTGGCTGGAAAATCAGCGGTGACAGATTAAATTGACTGCAGCAAACAATGACAAAGAAAACAATTGCAATTGTCCTCAATGCATCCTGGAATTTATTTAACTTCAGACTGAACCTGATTCGCAGTATCGAAAAGGCAGGCTATAAAGTCGTGTTAATTGCCCCTTATGATCAATATAGTGATATTTTAAAAAAAGAATTTACATATCATGATATTTATATTAGTAATCAAGGTACAAATCCTAAAGAAGATATAAAAACCTTTATCCAGTTTTATCGACTTTATAAACACATAAAGCCAGATATTGTTTTACATTACACCATCAAGCCCAATATTTATGGGACGCTAGCGAGTTATTTTTTGGGTATTCAATGCATTAACAATATTGCTGGTTTAGGTACACTTTTTATCAAGCACAACTTTGTGACAAGCATTGCAAAAGGGCTATATAAATACTCTCAATCTAAAGCCGACAAAATATTTTTTCAAAATGCTGATGATTTTAAGCTTTTTACGGATAAAGGATTAGTAGAAAAGTCAAAGTGTGATATTTTGCCCGGGAGTGGCGTGGATTTAGAAAAGTTTAAGCCAGTTACGACTATAAAAAATGATAAAGTGTTTCGCTTTTTACTTATTTCAAGAATGCTTTGGGACAAGGGGGTAAAAGAATATGTTGAAGCGGCAAAAATTATAAAAGAAAAATATCCGCATGTTGAATTTCAATTACTGGGTTTTCTAGATGTAGAAAATAAAGCCGCAATTTCTAAACAGCAAATGGACAATTGGGTGGATGATGATGATGTACAATACTTAGGGGTAAGTGATCATGTTCAACAGGAAATTGCGCAAGCTGATTGTATAGTTTTACCTTCTTTTTACCGGGAAGGTACGCCAAGAACCTTGCTTGAAAGTGCGAGCATGGCAAAGCCCATAGTGACTACAGATAATGTGGGTTGCAGAGATGTGGTCGATGATGGCATCAATGGTTTTTTGTGTAAAACGAGAGATACTGGAGATCTGGTACAAAAACTGGGAATGATGCTGAACCTTAGTGTAGAGGAAAGAGTTCAAATGGGAAATAAGGGTAGAGAAAAAATGCAAAGACAATTTGATGAGCAATTTGTTATCAATAAATATTTAGATGCAATCAATAAACTGTGTGCTTAAATCAAACGTTAATATTTATTAGTGTAGCGAAAAAACGTAACCCGTCAACACATTGATTTATGGGAAAATTCTGGGTTAGCTTATCGCGCTTTGCTTGATAAGCTAACCCTGCCTACAAATGCAAGCTATTGTTTGTTAATATTTAATACTTAAGTAAGCAGTATTGGAAACGGGGGCTTTAGCTCCGTTAACTCCGTACTCTGAATTAAATGCTCCGTATCCGTGAACGTGCGAAGTACATACACAGTCCTGGTGACAAAGAGAAACATGAGAAATAGTGCTGAGCATTTATTTCCGCTTTAATAGTTAAATAAATTTATGGTTATAATTTGATGAATATTCTGGGAATTTCAGCTGCACTATCATGATAGTGCAGCTGCCTTTTTAAAAGACGGGGAGATCATTGCCGCAGCGCAGGCAATTGCTTATTGTCTGCAAGAAGCTGGCATCAATCTGGATGATGTAGATTATGTGGTGTTTTATGATAAGCCGTTACTCAAATTTGAACGTTTATTAGAAACATATCTTGCCTATGCGCCTCGCGGCTTACGTTCTTTTCTTGTGGCAATGCCTGTCTGGTTAAAAGAAAAGCTATATTTGAACTGAAGTTTCCCAATAATTATTTATGGTAAAATTGAAAATATGCTACAACTATAGTTTCTCAGATAAATAATTTCCAAATTTGGAGCGCTTAAACTTAGGCGGTAACAACGAAATCTTCCCGCAATTTTTGCATAACACAAATCACTTTACTGGCATCATGCATATAAGTGTTAAAAGTTTGCACAACTGAATCATGAAGATCTTCAAAAGTTTTAAAATACTTCATATGAGTCGAATCGCGTTTCGTATTTTTCCATAATTTCTCAATCGGATTAAAATCCGGCGAGAACGCAGGGAGACGTTCTACTGTCAAACGATCTACATTAGCTAACTTAAATTCCTTAATAACACCGCTTCCATGATACGGGGCACCATCTTCAATTAGAATAATCTTGCCTTTATAATAAGCCAGCAATTGTGTTAAAAACTCAACATAGCTTTCACCATTAAAACGCCCAGATGTTTCAGCGTGTTGTAATATCATTGGCTTATAACTCTCGATTAAGACGTTGTCGGCAATAGAATATATCGCTTCCATAAAAAGCTTCTGTGTTGGATATTTCTCATTTTTTAAGCTTTTAAGAATAGCTAAAAATTCTTGAGGCAGCCCAGCTTCTTTTAAAAGTCTAAGTGACTTTGGTTTTATCTCATAAGCCAATGATTCTCGGTATTGAAAACTCCCTCCTTCGAGTTCGATCGTACCAAACATTTTCAACCCTTTTCGAATCCCTGATGTTTTCACTGTGGGTTGCTCTCCTATTGGAGCCCAGGTTCGTGCCAATGAACCCCACATAGCAAATGACACCTCATCACCGAATAAAACGACACTCTTTTCTTCTACCGCCTTTTCCATAATGGCAGGCAATGTTTCTTCCAGCCACGTTTTTCTTTCAAGCTCGTACTTTTCTTCTTCTTGGCGATCAGTCACAAAACGAGCTTTTTGATAACTGAAGCCCAGTTTTTTCATTAGGCTTGATAAGTAGTTCAAGTTATAACGAACTTCAAATTTTAACCAAATAAGCTCGGCAATCATCGCAGTATTCCATATTCCACAATGAAATCCATTGTCTTCTGGGCCTTTCTTTATCAACTCAACCAATTTATTTTTCTGGTCTTTAGTTAACTTTGACTTCCGACCACGTCCTTGATAGTGTTGCCCTATTAACCAACCGACACCTTTATGCATGAATGTTTTCAGCCAATTTATAATGGTTTTTTCACAGACTCCCATTAGGCGTGCTATTTCTTTGATTCCCATGCATTCACTGAACCAGAGTAGAGCTTGAGTTAATCGACATAAACAAATATTACTTAGCTTGAGAGCTGTCGCCATATTTTTTTTTAGTCGGTCTACAATTGACTTTGAAAAAGTGAGGGATACCCTTTTTGACTGTTTCCGTTAGTGTTGGGACGAAAATTATAAGCCAGTTTCCCCTCTGTCGTTTTTGTTTGTTCGTAAATTAATTTTCTGAAAGTCTATATATGAAAAAAAATAGTCTTTTCATTCGTTTCAAATGCTATTGCCTAAGGGGAATTAAGTAGGGGTTTGCTATAAACATGGCAAAACCACCTAAAATAAACCTCGATACACCAGCATTGTGTATTTCAGCTACTCAATAATTGGGAAACTTCAGTTTTATAAGGAGAGTAGGCCATGCAAATCACCGCAGAACTCGACAATCAACGTGTAAAAAGATTACACAGCTTAGAAAAATCATTTAAAAAAAGCACCTCTGAGCTTATAGCCCTCGCAATTGATGAAATTTATAACCAAAGTAAGTCACAAACCGAAGGTGAAAAAGTTTTAGATATTGTAACTACTCAGCGTATTTTTTAACTTTAAAATCAAATGGATATATTTTAATTTAACCTGACTTTAGTCATTTTCACCTTTAAAAAGGGGTGAAAATTGGGCTAAAATTCAGAGAGATACATTAATTATTATTTTAAATCAATCTGTTATGAGTTTAAATTACGCTGAGTAGTTACTAGATATTTTACAAAAAACAGGATTTTTAGGCAGTATGCCAGATGTGAGTGACTTATCAGAAAACTATAAAGACCATTTAGACTGGAGCGATAAAGTATGATCATCACCGATAGCGGTTTTTGGGTGGCTTTAGTTAATCCTGATGATAAGCACCATCAAATCGCTATCAATACTTTGGCAACAATCAATGAGCCGCTTATCACAACGTATCCCGTGATGACTGAAGTCGGGGAGTCGCTATTTTTGCGAAAGCTTGTTTTGGGCATCCCAGCCCAAGCAAGCAGCAAAAACTTAACGCGACCACTTATGCCTCCGGCGGCCCCGATTCGTCCTCGTCACCTTGTCCCGACCCAACAAGGGGTCGGAACATAGGCTCCAAATGACTTGACGCCGTGTCGGATGGCCTTTTATTTTGTCTCCACCTTCGCTAACGCTCAGACTCCGACAAAACAACGGCCCTACGGCTATCGCGGACTAAAAATCTTCACTTCGCTAAAGCTCCGTTTCCAGGATTTTCAGCGTATGCCATTTGTTGCTTAAACGTCGAGGAACACATTCGATATGCTGGCGTTTATGGATAGCTACCAGCAGAATGCATTCAGTGTTTTTCAAATTGAAACCTTGTTGGCGGATAAACAAAGAATAGTTGCATTAATGAGGCAATACGCTGATCTGCCAATGGACTTAGCCGATGCTTCTTTAGTTTTATTGGCGGAACATTTAGGACATGGCCGGATTTTAAGCACAGATCAACGCGACTTTCATACCTATCGTTGTAAAAACACCAAGCCTTTCTCTAATTTATTATATTCATAAACTCATTTAAGCCAGATAAACCAAGCTATGTCAGCACTCTTGATTAAAGCACTTATTCCTCTTTTACCCCGCTTTGCCGAAGAAGAAGGTGATTTTTACACTGTTAAGCGTGCCGATTTGATTAATTTACTTTGTTTGCAGGCTGGTACTGAATTATCCGTTGCTGAAAATACCATCAGTGCTCCCATTGAAAGAAGAAGTACCTAAACAAAGCAGCCTATAACCTACCTGAATGTAGCACCACTCGAATATTTCCATCTTTTTGATTTTAATCACTTATAACAGCAAATAGACACTCTGTAGGCACCGTAAAAAAACAACAAATAATTTCAAATAAAGCTTGCAATTGCCGAAGAATTTTTCTAAAAAATTCCGTTTTAATCACCTCATAAACGGATATCACCCATGCTTAAAGACCTACCACTCTCTGAACATATTCACCAACACTGCAATGAAAGTATGGAACGTGCCCTGTTAGCAGAGCGTCATCCTTTGTGGTCTCGTTCATGCCCAGAGTTGAAGGATATCGACTTTATTCGCCTTGGGTTATTACGCTGTATCAGTGTAGTCGATAGTGGTCGCCATTTCCTCCAAACCAATGAACAGATTTATGGCCAGCTGCTTCCCCACTCAACGTATTTTAAATCACTGAAGTCGCATAGACGAACAAGTATGCTTGAGGCATTTGAACAGCAGAGCTATCATCTTCACTCTGAAACACTGCTATCGCAATGCATTGATTATCTTAAAGCATTCCCGGAACTTGACGAATACACCATAGAAGCAGCGGATGGACATTTTATTGATCACCCCCCGTGTCAGGATAGTTTTCGCCTTATTTGAAAAATAATAACTCAAACAAGGGGCGGAAAAATAAAACCATGACAACTCAATACCCAAAAGAAAGAAAAGATGCCATCATTAACAAAATGCTTCCCCCCTTAAATATGAGCGTACCTGAATTAGCTAAGGCCGAAAATATTCCTTACGGAACGCTGTATACGTGGAAGCAAACTTATGTTGATAAGAAGTGCAAAAACACTAAAAACACAAGCCATTCTCCTATACAGTGGACAGCCGAGAGAAAATTATCAGCCATTATAGAAACAAGTACCCTGAGCGAGCAAGAGTGTAATGAATATTGTCGTACACATGGGCTTTATAAAGCTGAACTTGAGTCCTGGAAGACCCATTTTATTAAAGGATCAGAGCAAAACGTGACGCAAGAAAAAAACAGATAAAAACGTATTAAAACAATTACGTAGTGAAAACAAAAAATTAAAGAAAGAGCTTAATCGCAAAGAGAAAGCACTTGCAGAAACAGCGGCCTTATTGGTGCTTAGAAAAAAGCTGGATGCGCTCTGGGAGGAAAACGAGGACGCTTAATTCCTCACTCAGAGCGCGTAAATTATGTCACATGGATCAATGAAGCCATTGGACAAGGTGCCAGAAAGGGCAAAGCCTGTGATATTGTTGGTATCACTCGATGTTCAAGTTTTTGATATTGAGAAGGTAAAATCAGGTATTCTGAGGTTGTTGTAATTTTATCGGTGTAAGCCCATGTTAATGAATGCCCCAGCCACCTTTATCCAAAGCTATATTGACGATTTAAATGATGCGCTCAATCAGCTAAAACCCGGAGCCGCTTTGACACGGATTCAAGCCGCTTGGTTGGGCACTTGTTTAACGGGCATACTGCTAATGAACTCTGTTTGCTGGGCTAAGTTTGAGCGAGCAAGCCTTGGAGATTGCAAAGTAGCCGCATTATCCTGGGTGTTTCGTAAAGCAAGTATACCCTGGGACTGGTTGCTACGGGTGAGTGTGGTCTTAATTTTAAAACGTTATGGCATTACTGAAGGTGTGTTGGCCTTTGATGAATCAGACCGAGCACGATCTAAGTCTACAAAACGTATCTATAAGGTTTACAAGCAGAAACAGGTAGTGGGTTAAATCTGTGTTTTTGCATGAATATCCCTGCCAAATTCCACCTTATTTATTAACAGACCAATCACAATATCATGCATTTTCTCTAACTTAGAGAAGCAGATTGTTCGACGAGTTAATCGTTTTATCCATGCTCTAAAATTCAAGTTTTTACGTTCAATTTTTTGGGTGTTTTTCTTACCTATTTCATGTTTCTCAGCATCGAGATGACGTTCATAAGCGCCCCAGTCATCGGTGTAATAACGACTGATATTTAAAGGCAAAAGTAACGCTTTTAATTCTTTGAAAACAATGTCCTTACGCTTGCCAAAAACATAAGCGAGTACCGTGTTGGTTTTATGATCAACAGCATGCCATAGCCAGCGTTGATTGCTTTTATTTCCTACAAAAGACCACTGTTCATCCATTTCGGCTTCATCACAGCAGACCTGTTCTAGTCTGACTTCCAATGGTTTCCCTTGATCAAAGGTCTGAAAAAGAGGGTTCACTTGAACAAGACTGTTTTCTTTGTTTTTTAAAGTACGAGTCACCGTATTTTTATTGTGATTTTAAGAACCCTAGCCGTGTCTCGAGTGCCACTACTATTGATAGCCATTTCGACAACGTGTTCTTTGGTTCCAAATTCACATGCTTTATAACAATATTCCAACATGAAGGTTTGGTTGAGCAAGCTGTGGTCTGGCAACGATATCGCTGCACACCACGATCGCTACTACCTGATTTCATCAGGTTGGAATTAGTACAGTTAGGGCAGGTGATTTCTTGATAATATTTCATGAGGGAATTATGCAATAAATCACTTTCTTATTCTATTGCTCTCATGCTAAACACAGGTTTAACCACTACCCAGAAACACAAAGCTCCGGCGGGTATGTTAATGGACAAACGATAGTATTATTGCTGCTAGTTACCTCATCCATTACAGTGCCTGTCGGTTTTTTCTTTTATATGCCGGATCCAGCCTTAAAGCAGTGGGAAAAAGAGATAACGGTTGAAAAAGAGGGGTATAGCAAAAAAAGATCGGCCTATTAAGCCTGATACGTATTTTTCGACTCCCTACAGCTCTTGGGAAAGAGGGCAAAATGAGAATGCTAATGGCTTATTAAGACAGTATTTCCCTAAAGTAATGGAGTTGATTGATGTTACGATAAAAGAGGTTTTTATAGCCGTTGATAAGCTAAATAGTCGCCCTAAAAAGTGTCTCAATTACAAAACACCTTATGAGGTATTTGAAGGGCTGACTGGGATAGATATGAAAAATTTATTGGGTTATGCACTTATGAATTGAATTCAGGTGATTTTAAGAACCCTAGCCGTGTCTCGAGTGCCACTACTATTGATAGCCATTTCGACAACGTGTTCTTTGGTTCCAAATTCACATGCTTTATAACAATATTCCAACATGAAGGTGTTGGTTGAGCAAGCTGTGGTCTGGCAACGATATCGCTGCACACCACGATCGCTACTACCTGATTTCATCAGGTTGGAATTAGTACAGTTAGGGCAGGTGATTTCTTGATAATATTTCATGAGGGAATTATGCAATAAATCACTTTCTTATTCTATTGCTCTCATGCTAAACACAGGTTTAACCCACTACCCAGAAACACAAAGGCTCCGGCGGGTATGTTAATGGACAAACGATAGTATTATTGCTGCTAGTTACCTCATCCATTACAGTGCCTGTCGGTTTTTTCTTTTATATGCCGGATCCAGCCTTAAAGCAGTGGGATAAAGAAGATAAACGGTTGAAAAAGAGGGGTATAGCAAAAAAAGATCGGCCTATTAAGCCTGAACGTGACAGTGCCTACCCGACCAAAACAGAGATTGCATTAGGCTTATTAAAAGAGTTTAAAGTTGCGCATAGCCTGATTAAAATTAAAGGCGTACTGGCTTGATGCGCTGTATGGTGAAAAAGCCTTTATGGACGAAGCCGCTAAAGAATCTGGAGGCTCGCAGGTGATTAGCCAATTACGTAAAAACCAAAATATTGAATATAGAGGTAGAATAAGGTCAGTCGAGAGCTACTTTAATTCGATTAACAAAGGCATTGATCAGATAATACGCGTACGTGGCGGCAAAGAGATTAAAGTGACTGTCAGCAGTGCACGATTAAAGGTGAGTTCTCACAGTAAAAAACGCTTTGTCATTGCCTTAAAATATGACGGTGAAAACGACTATCGCTATTTAGTGGCGACAGACCTGACTTGGCGCACACAAGATATTATTCAAGCCTATACGTTGAGATGGCTGATTGAGGTTTTCTTTGAGGACTGGAAGCTTTATGAAGGATGGGGGCGTGAGGCCAAACAATTAGATGAAGAGGGATCAAGCCGTGGCCTGATTCTGAGTCTTTTGTTTGACCATTGCCTTCTCCTAATAATAAATTAAGCGAATATGAGCGACTTGCTATTTTACGGGGAGTCGCTATTTTTGCGAAAGCTTGTTTTGGGCATCCCAGCCCAAGCAAGCAGCAAAAACTTAACGCGACCACTTATGCCTCCGGCGGCCCCGATTCGTCCTCGTCACCTCGTCCCGACCCAACAAGGGGTCGGAACATAGGCTCCAAATGACTTGACGCCGTGTCGGATGGCCTTTTATTTTGTCTCCACCTTCGCTAACGCTCAGACTCCGACAAAACAACGGCCCTACGGCTATCGCGGACTAAAAATCTTCACTTCGCTAAAGCTCCGTTTCCAGGATTTTCAGCGGCGGCCGGAGGGATTTACGCGTTGAATCTCAGAAGTGGGTTGCTCAGATTTCTTTGTCTGGTGACAAACGGAACTCAGAGACATCAAGAAATACCTGTGTTACGAGATCATATTGAAAAGCAAAACAAGGGAAATAACAGCTCTCAGAAACATCTCCATGTCTACGATAAAGCCGTCACCGACTTTGTCTGGTGGGATCGGCAGAAACGACATGCTAATTACATGATTTCAATGCTAAAAGAAAATTCAATTGCGACTCTGGTTGAGTCTATCCCTTTTGACTCCCGCCATGAGATCAATACAGGGGTTGAAGCATACAGTGTGTACGAAAACAAGGGCATCAAATTTAACGTGGTGGATTACCGTGATCCAGAAACCGGAAAACTTCACCGGTTTGTGACAACCTTGCCCAGGCGCGCCATGCTACCTCACGAAATTCCGGGACTCCTGTCGCCATAATTCGTTCACCTACGCAGCGGATGGGAGATGCCCTGAACGCCCTGCGTCCGCAACGACTACGCACAAAAGCCGCTTCGTCATTACTACCTCACTGGCTGGACGGCTATTCGGAATGCAATTCTTGCTCCTCTCGCGTGCTGCTAACACACGTCGAATCAGCGAATTGCCCTGTCGCCTATCAGGGACTAAAAATCACCACTTCGCTAAGCTCCGTTTCCATGATTTTCAGCGATTGTAATGCAACCGTAAACAGATGCAACTAAATAGTTACTAAATGAATACTACGAACAATAAGAACCGTTTGCCGGGCAAGCCCATGGTAAACAGCGATATTAAGCTTCAGAATTATTATATTCGGGGCACTATAAGGCTCGTTGATAGCACGATGTTCAGTAGAACGTCGCTGTTATGCTTACTTAGTAGCAGCTGTTAACAGGTGCTATAATCAGGACTGTTTGAACACTTAAGGACTAATCGATGCAAACAAAATTTTCAGAAGATGTCGTCCCTCTGTCAGATCTAAAAATAAACCCGGGAAAAATTGTTAAACGAGCTAAAGATACTCGACGCCCCATTTTACTTACTAGTCGGGGTCGAGGAGTAGCTGTAGTTCAGGGGCTTGAAGAGTATGAATGCCATGAAGAAGAAATTCAATTC
The DNA here is from genome assembly GCF_019721995.1 of Bathymodiolus japonicus methanotrophic gill symbiont. GTDB lineage: Bacteria > Pseudomonadota > Gammaproteobacteria > Methylococcales > Methylomonadaceae > Methyloprofundus. The sequence continues at coordinate 45,046 of NZ_BLYC01000015.1, forward strand.
ATGAAGGCCGTTGCTCAAGGGCTAGTGGAAATTGGAGATGGCAACGTAACCACGCTTGAGGATGTAAAGAGGAAATTAGTAATTAGTAAGTGAAGATATTTTGTAACTACTCAGCGTACGCTTAAAATCAGGGAAACGGAGCCTAAGCGGAGTGATGATTTTTAGTCTCTGGTAGGCGACAGGGCAATTCGCTGATCCGAAGTGCGCTAGTAGCGCGCGAGGGAGGCAAGAATTGCATTCCGAATAGCCGTCCAGCCATTTGAGGTAGACTTAACTGAGCAGGGTTTTGTGCGTAGTTGAGTAGTTGAGACGGACGCAGGGCGACCAGGGCATCTCCCATTCGCTGCGTAGGCGAATGAATGTTGGTGACAGGAGTCCCAGAATGTTGTGAGGTAGCATGGCGCGCCTGAATAATTAAAAAAGTTCTTGACAGGGTTTTAGTCTGGTTTTTGTGATTTTTAGTAAACTGCCCAACAGTCGATTAATCCACGCTTTATTGCTTCTATCGCTATAGTCATCACAAAATGTCCCCTTAAACATCTACGACCTCGAAGAACTTTTTTATTCGCCTTACAATCGCTTAAAACAAGGAAAATTCGGGATTTAAAACCCATGAGATAATAAGCCTGTCCTTAAAGCAATACAGGTTACCCTTTGAAAATAGACTTCATCGATGTTGATTCCGCAATCAGTCATGCCAAACAGTTACTTGAAACTGAGCGTGATATATCGCCTGCGCTAAAATCAGCACTGGAAGTGATTCTATTATTAGTCACGGTATTACTCAATCGAGTGACACTGAACAGCAAAAATAGCAGTAAACCACCTGCAAGTGATCCCCAACCGTAAAAAAGGGAATCGAAAAAAATCAGATAAGCCTTCTGGCGGACAAAAATCGCATGTCGGCACGACACTTCAAAAAATAGATGACCCGGATGAAATCGAGATCATTACCATTGATCGCCGTACCTTGCCAAAAGGGCGATACACGGCAGATGGCTTTGAAACACGCCAGGTATTCGATATTGATATCTCAAGGGTAGTGACAGAATACCAGGCGCAACGGTTGATAAATGGAAAAGGTCAGTGTTTTATCGCTCCTTTTCCAGATGAGGTTACTAAGGCTGCGCAATATGGTAATGGGATAAAAGCCCATGTGGTTTATCTTTCGCAATATCAGTTATTGCCCTACAACCGAATACAGGAGTATTTCGCTGATCAATTAGGTATGCCGATTAGTGAAGGCTCTATCTATAATTTCAATGAACTGGCCTATGAGAAGTTGGCTGGGTTTGAAACTATCAGTAAAGAACACTTAGTCGAATCAGCGTGCATTCATGCGGATGAAACAGGCATTAATATTAATGGTAAGCGCCATTGGCTACATGGGGCCTCCAATGTTCAGTGGACACACTTCTTTCCCCATGCCAAACGTGGCACAGAGGCAATGAATGACATTGGTATTTTACCCCATTTTCATGGGATTTTATGTCATGATCATTGGAAGCCCTACTATAAATATGATTGTACTCATTCGCTTTGTAATGCACATCATTTGAGGGAATTAACGCGCGCCTGGGAGCAGGATAAACAGGAGTGGGCGCTTGAAATGAAACGACTACTTGAAAAAATGAATGATGCCGTCAATGAAGCAGGTGGCATGCTACTACATAAAGAAGCAGAAAAATGGAAGGTACAATACAGAGAATTACTTGGCAAAGCGGAGATCGAATGCCCACCACCCGATAAGCCTAAAGAAGTAAAACGGGAGCGAATAAAACGCAGTAAAGCTAGAAACTTACTGGAAAGGCTGATTAATTATGAAGAGGATGTCTTGCGCTTCATGACAAATACCTGGGTGCCATTTACCAATAATGCCGCAGAAAATTCGATTCGGATGACCAAGGTTCAACAGAAAATATCCGGCTGCTTTCGTAGTACCAAGGGTGCAGAGATATTTTGTCGTGTCAGAGGGTATTTATCAACGTGCCGTAAACAAGGTCTAAGTGCAACTCAGGCAATGACCTTGGTCTTTGAGGGAAAGTTACCTGAATTTGCTTTATAATTTCATTGAACTACTCAGCTTCGCTGAGTAGTTACATTTAAAATACGTTGAGCGGGGAAGCAGCTGGCCATAAATCTGTTCATTGGTTTGGAGGAAATGGCGACCACTATCGACTACACTGATACAGCGTAATAACCCAAGGCGAATAAAGTCGATATCCTTCAACTCTGGGCATGAACGAGCCCACAAAGGATGACGCTCTGCTAACAGGGCACGTTCCATACTTTCATTGCAGTGTTGGTGAATATGTTCAGAGAGTGGTAGGTCTTTAAGCATGGGTGATATCCGTTTATGAGGTGATTAAAACGAAAATTTTTTCGGCAATTGCAAGCTTTATTTGAAATTATTTGTTGTTTTTTTACGGTGCCTACAGAGTGTCTATTTACTGTTACTAAGTGATTAAAATCAAAAAGACGGAAATATTCGAGTGGTGCTACCTTCAGGTAGGTTATAGGCTGCTTTGTTTAGGTACTTCTTCTTTCAATGGGAACACTGATGGGAAGCGATAAGAATCTCGGATGACTTGTTATAGTTTTGGCAGCTTAAGATGCCACCAAAAACGATAATCAAAGTAATAAATAAGGAACTGGTGGTAAAGTGTAGCGAGTAGGTGGAGCGTTTTTTGGCTTGCAATTTAGTCATCTCCTGAGGTTGGGGTCGACTACGATTTAAGTGATTGGGAGTGTTGGTTGAACGATGGATTGAGGGTTAAATAACATCAGAAACCTGTAGGGTGTGCTGAGGCACAAAGCGAATCACCCCACCCTACAGAATACATGATTTCAGCTATTACTCGATGTTAAAGTTTTTTAACTGATTGATTTTATTGATAATTTTACTGACAAAGAAAGCATCAACATCATTGTAAATCAATCACTTATAAAACAAAGCCGGAAAAATTTACTTTTCTTAGCCCAGTTATAGCTGAAAACTTGAACATCGAGTATTAATAAATCCTGGTTTCTATATCAAATAAATAACAGCTGGATAATTTTTAACCTGGCTTTATTAACTGCTCACATCCGAAGAGATAAACTTTAGCCATTGTTGTGCAGATTTTCTGGTTTTCGCGTATTTCATTGCATTATCAAATGCACTCCTGGCAGATTTTAGCTGTCCGCTTTCAAAATAGCTAATCCCCAGTAAAATATAAGCTTCCTCAGTTTGCTTTAAGCCGCCCTTTTTAAGTGCTTTTTTAATTGCAACCACTGCGTCCTGCCATTTCTCCTGTTCGACATGGATTCGTCCAAGCTGCAGATATAAATCACCTTTATCATGTAAGGTAGATGCCTGTTCCAGGGCATTAATTGCATGTGTATATTCACGCGCAGTTGTCCAGGCACTGGCAAGTAATTCCCAGTTTTTCGCAGTGGATTTGACGCGCCCGGCATCAAGTTCCCTGGCTAATAATGAAGCTGCCTGATAAGGCTGTTTGTTATATAGAAATAAATTAAATAATTGTATGATTTCAGGTTCGCTAGCAAGAAAGCCTTTATTATAAGCAAGATTGTTGATTGTTAATGCACGTTCATATTGTTGCAATTGCTGGTAAATCGATGTGAGTTGTTGCCAGTAATCTTTGTTATCCGGGTACAGCGAGATCAGGCGGCGTAATACTATCGCTGCTTGTGGGTAGTTTTCCAGCTCGTAATACAGAGCAAGGTTGAGTTGTAACCAGCTTGCTTTAGGTTTTTTGGCGTGTTTGATAACATGCTCAATATAAGGCAGGGCTTTGCGATACTGCTTTAATTGTGCATAGGCATTCGCTAACAAAACTCTGACTTGCGTATTAGTTGTATCCGGTTGCTTTACAAGCCACGGCTCTAATATAGCGACCGCATTTTTATAATGCTCTATTGCCATATATAATTGCCCCAGATTTAACAAAGCCTCCTGTTGCTGTTCAGCGTTTAGGGCTTGAGTTGCCAAGGCTTGTTCTAAGAGGCTGGTAGCTTTTTGATGTTTATTTTCCAGTGCGTAAACAGCGCCCAGACTGCGTAGTGCGATAGCTTGTGCATAGCTGTTTTTTTTGACCTCAGCAAGCACTTTTTCTAATCTTGTACGTGCCTTAGCGTATTCCTGTTTGGCAATTAACTGTTCGGCCTTATTCAACTGCTTATAAGCCCAGGGAGAAATAGTGGTAGATTTTTCCGATTCGGCATAGAGCGCAGTTGAAGCGCCACATAGACTTAGCGCTAACAAGCTGATTTTCAGGCTAATACGGATAGATTTTTTCATCGGGAGAGGTTAAATTTTAAAGTTTGCGCTGCCCGTTGCTCATATGCCTCACCGGCGATAATGTGAGGTTTAAATTTCCAGCGCCTGATAGCTTTCAGTGCTGCACGATTAAAGATAGAGCCAGGATGAGATGCAATAACGACCGCATCTTTGACCTTACCTTCTGTAGTAATGGTAAATTCAACTTTTACCCAGCCCTCAATATGGCGGTTAGCCGCGCGCATAGGGTAAGTTGGAGGGATTCTAACCAGGGGAATGACATTAGTGCTGATTTCTCCCTTAGCTATTTGCAATCCGGTCAGCATTGAACCGCCAAAGCTACTGCTTTGCATGGGGATATCCAGCTTAGGCATATCCAGCTTAGGCATATCCATAGTGGGTATGTCAGTCTGTTTTAGCTGGACACTGCGCATTTTTAATTTAGGCTGTTGCGGACGCTCAGTTGGTTTGGGCTTTTCTGGAACCAGACGATCCTTGCTTTGAATTTTTGTATCGCGCTTAAAACGCACAAACTCAGTTAAGTGCAAGTCACTGGTTTTTTTTAAGCTCTGCTGATTATGACTAATCATAGTATGCATCGCCCAGAATAAAACCAGAGAGATGGCAATTCCAGCAAACAGTGAGAGTGCAAAACGGTTCACTGTGATTCCGACTCGGTAGCAATTGCCGGGTTCATAATGCCTGCTAAACGTATTTGATCAATGACCTGGACTAAGGCCTGGGTTTTAGTGTCTTTGTCTGCGGCAATAATCACCGAGCCTAGCGGGTTTTCCATATGCAGGCGCGCGACATTAGCGCGCACGGCGCGAAAATCAACCAGGCGTTTATCGATCCAGACATCACCATTGGCTCTAATGCCGACAATGATATTGGCCTGTGCCTTGCTTACGCCGGTAGATGCGCTAGGGCGGTTAACATCAATCCCCGATTCTTTAACAAATGAAGTGGTGACGATAAAGAAAATCAACATGATAAAGACAATATCCAGCATGGGAGTCATATCAATATCGGCATTATGTTCTGATGAGGAACGATTAGCTCTGCGGCGCATATTTTTTATCTCAATTGAATATCTGTAGAGCGGAATTCAGTCCGCTAGTTTAAATACTGCAATGGAAAGGACGGACTAAAGTCCGCTCTACAAGGGGTGTTATATTTAATGGTATTTAAGTAAATCCGCCAGATGATGCGATTCATCACTGACACGTTCTTCGATAAGCTTACTGAAATACAGTCCGGTGATGGCAATAACCATCCCTGCCATGGTCGGGATGGTTGCCTGCGACACACCTGTTGCCATTGCTCGAGCATTACCGGTACCCGTGACTGCCATGACATCAAACACATGAATCATCCCGGTTACCGTACCCAATAAACCCAGTAACGGGCATAAGGCAATCAGCACCTTGATAATCGCAACGCCACGATTCATCTGCAATAAACCCTGTGAAATTAATTCCCGGCGTATAAATAAAGCATAGCTAGAATTTTTATCTTCACGTTGCTCCCAATCTGCCAGACAGTTTGCTTTTAGCTGCGGATAATTTTGCTGAAAAAATATCAGTCGCTCGATTATCAGGCACCATAAACAGATGGAAACCAGTAAAATCGGCCATAAAACATCACCGCCCGAATACAGGAAGTTACGAATATCTTCAAAAAACGCGAGTTGCCTAGGCATTACTTACCCGCACGTCGGCTCATGATGCCGGCACTTTGTTCATCAAGAATTTGTACTAATTCCTTGCTGCGCGAGGACAGTAAGTTATGCAGAAACAATAATGGGATAGCAACACATAAACCCAGCATAGTGGTCACCAGCGCCTGAGAAATTCCATCCGCCATTAGCTTGGGATCTCCGGTGCCGAACAAGCTAATTGATTGAAATGTTGCAATCATCCCGGTAACTGTACCCAGCAAACCTAATAACGGCGCGACAGCAGCAAAAAGTTTAATCATAGATATTCCTTTCTCCAGCTTGGGCACTTCGCGGGTAATGGCTTCATCCAGAATAAGTTCCAGTGTTGCCGTATCTTCTATTGAACTTTGTTCTGTGGCATATAAAACTCGACCCAGAGGGTTATCAGCAGAAGCAGTTTCACTATCCATTTGCTGCTGCATTTTTTTGCTTATGTTTGCCAGAATAAATAAACGTAATATGGCATAAATAAATCCCAGTGCACCTAGCATCAGAATAATATAACCGACCACCCCACCTTGTTGAATACGCTCCTGGGTATTAGGCGTTTGAATCAGCATGCTGAGCATCACACCACGAGTGGGGTCTATACCTAGTGGTGCCGGTGAAGAATCTGCATGGCTAAAATCATCAATTAAATCCAGATATCTGTCTTCCGGCTGGCGTGCCAGGCTGGTGAGTACCTTTGTTTCCGGTGAATAACGTAAATATCCACCGTTGGCAATAGCATTAAATGCCCCGATACGAATAATTTCAGCTTCCTGTCTATTGCCGCTAGCACTCTGAATCTGTTGCTTGAAGCGCACGACTTTGCCTGATTCCGTCATTTCATGTTGCAGGGTGAGCCACAGGTTTTCTAGTCGATCTATCGTAGGTAGTGCTTTGCTTTCAATCAGGCTGTCGAGCGCTTCACCACGACCAGGGTATTGAGCCGAGACCATAGAGTGGAGCAGGTCGGCTTTTAAATCCCCAGCCGCTTGCCTGGCTACACCAAATAGCTCACCTAGTTCGCCACTGCGTGATTTTAATTGCGCAGCAAATTTAGCGAGTAGCTCTTCATTGCTTTCCAGTTGCGTTTTTAACTGGGCACTGAGCTTTTTTTGCTTATGCAGTTCCGCATTAGCTGCTTGTAGTAATTGCTGCTGATTTTGTTTTTCAGTCAGAAATTTTGCTTCTCGGCTACGGTTGATCTTGCGTTCAAGTATTTGCCGCTGCTTAACATCAAGCAGTAGCTTATCCAGATCGTTACTGCCGGACCATGCAGAATTACAGGTTAAAATTGCCAGCAAAAAACTGATAACTATTTTCATTGCTTAGCCTCCGCAGCTGTTGGTGCCGGTAAGGTCAATAAATCGGGAGCTGCTTCTTTACGCGCTATGCGTAATCCCTGACGTATAGGATTGCGATATTCACCGAGTAATTGCTCCCAGCGCTTTAGGGAGTTATTCCAGTAGCCGGTTTCACTGCCATCAAGGCGTTGATAGTACAGGGCAACACGACCTAGGCGTAAAAAATCAACCGAGCTGGTTTCGCCTTCAAGTTGTATATTGGCGCGATAGGCTTCTATGGTATTACCGTAATCATTTTCTATTTGATAGGCTTCGATAATGCGACGAAACTTTTCTGCATTAGTCACATCCGCCCGGGTCATCATCGCTTTTAAGCGCTCAACACGCTCACTGCGTTCTGCAGGCAAGAAGGGGATATCCAGCTGAATAAATTGCTCCAGACTCTGCTGCATATTCAGGATCAATGGCACAATTTCTTGCTGGGTCGTTTCGATTTGCTCCAGTTGCTGTGTATACGAGATCTTTTCCAGTTCCTGTGATTCAAGTAATGCTTGTAAATGCTGATTATAAGTTAGTAAAGTCTTTGTTTGTCGCGTTACTGAGCGATATTGCTCTAACATCTTACGCGTCCGGTCATCTAGTCCGTCTATATTCATTTGCGATTTTTTAGCGCTGTTCTGAATAGAATTTTCAACTTGTATGGTTTTGGAAAGAGTATCTGCAGAGATGGAAACAGATACTAGACTGAGAACAGAACACGCCAGTAGAGTCTGGCATTTACGGGATAAAAAAAGCATATAAATTAAAGGGGGGAGTTACTTCTGAAGAAAAGTTATGCAAAACTTTACCACAGTCAGCACAAAACTCAATGGGTTATATCACCTGTTTTTTCTACTCTAAAGCTTTGGCATTGCCAAAAACAGAGACTGACAATGCTAAAGCTGCAGACTGTTTTTAGAAGCGATACCCGAGCCTGATGTGTCTTTTCGTTCCACAATCGCACTACAAAAAACATCGCAGCCAACTATGCGTTTGTTTTACTAACACGAATGTGAAACCAAAATCCTGCACCATACCTTCCGGTATTTTTAAATCCTTACTCCTTAAAAACTGAAGTTTCCCAATTATTGAGTAGCTGAAATACACCATGCTGGTGTATCGAGGTTTATTTTAGGTGGTTTTGCCATGTTTATAGCAAACCCCTACTTAATTCCCCTTAGGCAATAGCATTTGAAACGAATGAAAAGACTATTTTTTCATATAGTTGTAGCATAGTTTCAATTTTACCATAAATAATTATTGGGAAACTTCAGCTTATAAAGAGTCACTGATGGTGCGCTTATAAAAAGGCCAGGTTTGAACATGCAAATACTTTCTAATCGGCGTTTTAATAACCGATACACATAATACGATGGAAAACAGGCACCATACGGCAGCATATTCATTAAGGTCATCAGTGGTTATGTCTGAAATCCAGGGGCCGACCACATAATGAAAGGCAACAAATCGCCAAGAGCCATAGATAACCGGCATAACAAAAGCCGCTAAAATATAGACAAATACATGTAAGCCCCAGTCAAAACCAAATAGCCATGCACCAGAAACAGAGCAAACCTGATCGCCACAAAAACCTTCTGTGCCAATAATACACAGACCTGCCCAGGCAAATGGAAACATTTTAACAATCATCGCAACGGCAGCTACCGCGCATAAGGTATACGCAGTGGTTCTGATTTTTAGTTTGACACTTTCGGGTATAAAGTACATCGCCACCATATTGACAAAAAATGGCTGAAAGGCGACATGCAGATAGCCAAACAGCGTCATCACCTGATTCATCGGGGAACTACATTCATCAATATAAACATAGGTCGCAGCTTGCAATAACTCCATTAATCATCAGTGTTCCCCTATCAATTGAGGCCGTGAAACTAACCTCGCCACAAGAGAGCTCATAAAGCACTGTAAAGACATTCCTGTTATTATTGCGTTTTGAACTGCCCGAATGGTATACGAGCTGATACGAGATATTCTTGCCTGGAAAAATAATGGATTCACAAAACGATCTCGTTTTTGAGCCTGTTGCTGCCTTATCTCCAGAGCCTCGCTATATTTTTTATCCGATGGATGAATCAATTCTGGCTGTTGTGTTTTTGAAATCTCTTCAAACACGCGCATTAAATTATAGCTCATTGCAGTCAGGCGCATTTGATTTTCAAGTGAGCGGGTATTGGAAGACCAAGCTTTAGTTTCCTTGAAATTACTTTTAGTGTTATTGAATGTCTTTTCAATCGTCCATCGCTTGAAATACAGCATGGCAATGGTTCCAGGGTTAATAGTCATTGGCAAGGTTGTCACAAACCGGTGAAGTTTTCCGGTTTCTGGATCACGGTAATCCACCACGTTAAATTTGATGCCCTTGTTTTCGTACACACTGTATGCTTCAACCCCTGTATTGATCTCATGGTGGGAGTCAAAAGGGATAGACTCAACCAGAGGCGCAATTGAATTTTCTTTTAGCATTGAAATCATGTAATTAGCATGTCGTTTCTGCCGATCCCACCAGACAAAGTCGGTGACGGCTTTATCGTAGACATAGAGATGTTTCTGAGAGCTGTTATTTCCCTTGTTTTGCTTTTCAATATGATCTCGTAACACAGGTATTTCTTGATGCCTCTGAGTTCCGTTTGTCACCAGACAAAGAAATCTGAGCAACCCACTTCTGAGATTCAACGCGTAAATCCCCCCGGCCGCATAAACTTTCCCCTTGCTGTTTTTTTCAGTATGGCAGGCATGATCAATAAAATGTCCATCCGCTGCTTCTATGGTGTATTCGTCAAGTTCCGGGAATGCTTTAAGATAATCAATGCCTTACGTCGGGGAGTCGCTATTTTTGCGAAAGCTTGTTTTGGGCATCCCAGCCCAAGCAAGCAGCAAAAACTTAACGCGACCACTTATGCCTCCGGCGGCCCCGATTCGTCCTCGTCACCTCGTCCCGACCCAACAAGGGGTCGGAACATAGGCTCCAAATGACTTGACGCCGTGTCGGATGGCCTTTTATTTTGTCTCCACCTTCGCTAACGCTCAGACTCCGACAAAACAACGGCCCTACGGCTATCGCGGACTAAAAATCTTCACTTCGCTAAAGCTCCGTTTCCAGGATTTTCAGCGATAGCAGTGTTTCAGCGTGAAGATGATAGCTCTGCTGTTCAAATGCCTCAAGCATACTTGTTCGTCTATGCGACTTCAGTGATTTAAAATACGTTGAGTGGGGAAGCCGCTGGCCATAAATCTGTTCATTGGTTTGGAGGAAATGGCGACCACTATCGACTACACTGATACAGCGTAATAACCCAAGGCGAATAAAGTCGATATCCTTCAACTCTGGGCATGAACGAGACCACAAAGGATGACGCTCTGCTAACAGGGCACGTTCCATACTTTCATTGCAGTGTTGGTGAATATGTTCAGAGAGTGGTAGGTCTTTAAGCATGGGTGATATCCGTTTATGAGGTGATTAAAACGGAAATTTTTAGAAAAATTTTCTCGGCAATTGCCAGCTTTATTTGAAATTATTTGTTGTTTTTTTACGGTGCCTACAGAGTGTCTATTTGCTGTTATAAGTGATTAAAATCAAAAAGATGGAAATATTCGAGTGGTGCTACATTCAGGTAGGTTATAGGCTGCTTTGTTTAGGTACTTCTTCTTTCAATGGGAACACTGATGCCATTAATGCGAAATAAATTAATGGAATCCATAATTCTTTAGACTCCCCTTTTACCGCAATATAAGCAGCAGTACCCAGCCCGGCAACGGCTAAAACTGCTGACGCTTCTCCACTCCAACACATACCAAACCCTCTTGACGTTCTCTCCATTATAAAAAGCAGCGAATTATACCTTATTCCATTAAATTAAAACCTATTAATATTGTGCTTTTTATCGGTATCTAGATAAATTATGGGGCAGGATTTAAGTTGCTTCACGGAAAAACAGAAAGCATTAAAGTTTACTGTCCTGTATATTTATGTGCAAATAGAAAATTTATACTAAAATACACCTTTTATTTTTCAGATAGAATAAGCACTAGCTATGTCAGAGAGCAGTTCAAGCGATAGCCTTATCGCCATACAACATTTAAAAACCTTTATTGGTGAGCAAATTATTGGCCAGGATGTGTTAATCGAGCGCATGCTAATTGCCTTGCTTGCAGATGGACATATCCTGGTTGAAGGGGCGCCCGGGCTAGCAAAAACTCGCGCAATAAATGCGTTAAGCAAAGGCATACAGGCGGACTTTCACCGTGTGCAATTTACCCCTGATTTATTACCTGCCGACTTAACCGGTACCGAAATATATCGCCCCGAGCAAGGCAGTTTTGAATTTCAGAAAGGACCATTGTTTCATAACCTGGTCTTAGCGGATGAAATTAATCGCTCTCCAGCCAAGGTACAGGCGGCTTTACTAGAAGCCATGGCGGAACGGCAAATTACTGTGGGCGGAACAACTTATCCGTTACCACCTCTATTTTTGGTGATGGCTACCCAGAACCCGATCGAACAAGAAGGCACCTACCCCTTACCTGAAGCGCAGTTAGACCGGTTTTTACTACATGTAAAAATTGATTATCCACAGGCAGAACATGAAAAGCTTATTCTGCGCCTGGCGCGTAATGAAGCTATGCAAGATAATCTAGCTGAAAAACAAGGCCTGCAAGCAATTAGTCAGGAAAGCCTGTTTGCCGCACGTCAGGAAGTACTAAATATATATATGGCAGATAGTCTGGAAGATTATTTATTACAAATTATTCTTGCCACTCGGAATCCGGCGGCTTATGGAGAAGATTTAGCGAGCTGGGTACAGTACGGTGCCAGTCCACGCGCAAGTATTGCACTGGATCGATGTGCACGTGCTAAAGCCTGGTTAAGTGGCAAGGATTTTGTTGCACCTGAAGATATCCAGAACATGGCTTTTGATGTGTTACGTCATCGGGTGATTTTATCTTATGAAGCAGAAGCGGAAGGGATAAGCAGTGATGATTTTATTCAGCAATTAATTGCCAGGATTGCCGTGCCCTAAATCTAGAAACCGTGGCTGACCGCTATATAACACTATAAGTGACTGAATATTACATATGAATGCAAATACTTGTCACCTGTTGGGTGAATATACCTCGCTTCACGGTTTTGTGAATAAATTTGAGGGCGAAATACTGCGTTACAGCGCTGGCCAAGAACTACGGCCATTGACTAAGAGCCGTGCCTTGCCTTTCGCACTCAGGTTTTCCACAAAATCCGTATTCAACTGAGGCCTCTAGCTTAATGGAAAAACAAGAAAAAAGTGAATTAGTCAGCGTAAACCTGGGCATGCTAATCAAGCTTGCCAGACCCGCTGCCTCACTAAAACTGTTTCGCTCCCGTATACGTGCGCCACAGAGTGGTGGATATTTATCTCGTGCCAAGGGACGAGGTATGGAATTTGACGAAGTACGCATGTATCAACCGGGCGACGATATACGTAGTATCGACTGGCGGATCACCGCGCGCACTGGAAAGCCGCATACCAAGTTATTTCGTGAGGAACGTGAGCGCCCGGTGTTTATCTCGGTAGATTATCGAGCCTCGATGCAGTTTGCCACACGGGGCGTTTTCAAAGCAGTGCAGGCGGCAAAATTGGCCGGGCTATTAGCCTGGATTGCAGAGCGACATGGTGATCGGATTGGGGGGCAGATATTTACCGATACCGCTTGCAGGGAATTAAAGCCGCAAAATGGCAGACAGGCAGTCTTGCATTTTTTTAATGCACTGGTTAAAACCGAAAGTAAACAGAGCCCTATAAATCTAGAGCAGGTTATCGGGCGTTTAACCCATCATGTAAAGCCTGGAAGCCTAGTTTATATCATCAGTGATTTTCGGGGCATAAACCATCGAACTGAAAATCATCTGGCGAAACTTGCAAAGCACTGCGAGGTGATTATGATTCTGGTTTATGACCCGCTAGAAAGTCAATTGCCAGGCAAAGGTCGTTACCGGTTTACCGATCGGATTAGCGATATAGTGGTTGATACCAGTGATACGCAACGGATATTGAACTACCAGAAAAAATTTCAACAGCATTATGATAATTTAAAAATGCTGGCAAAAAAACTGAATATCCGCTTAATACGCTGCGCTAGTAATGAAAAACCAGCGGAAGTGCTGAGATAAGATTAATAGCAAGTCACTTAATTTACTGTTACTATCGGATACAACCCATATATTCGGTCTCTAACAGAGGCTTTTTTGCCTCAGGACTCCTGATGAATCTATTCGCATACTTTTTGACCCTACCAGCCTAACGGTCTCGCAATGGACTCTCTGGGTTGCACGGGTTCTGTAAAAGTATCGGTCTGACCTGTTGTTGTCATCAATATTGGTTAACTTGCCTCCGCAATCTTGGTTACTCGGTTATCTCAGGGTTATCCACGCTTTGTCCACAGACGAAGAGCCCTCCTAGCTCGCAGTCGGTGGGCAAAGGGTGGGTAACCCTGCTTATGCACTCTAACTATGTCAGAGCTGCATCATATTCTTTATCCTGACTCGCCATCGCCCACAGTATTCGGGCATTTTTATTGGCCAGCGCAACGGCGGCTTTATTAAATCCACGCCGCTCAATGAGTGCTTGTAGCCATAGGCTTAATTTATCTTTTTTACCACTACAGTGCTTTAACACCGATCGTGCTCCATGAATTAACATCATACGAATATAGCGGTTACCTCGCTTACTAATTCCTAAATAAACCTGATTATCACCACTGCTATGTTGTCTCGGAACAATCCCTAAGCTGGCTGCATAATCTCGGCTACTCTGATAGCTTTTACCTGTCCCTATGTCTGAGGCAATGATGGTGGCTGTTATTGCCCCAATACCTGGCACATCAAGAAAACGCTGGCTTAACTGATTGCTATTACTCGATGTTCAAGTTTTTGATATTGAGAAGGTAAAATCAGGTATTCTGAGGTTGTTGTAATTTTACCGGTGTAAGCCCATGTTAATGAATGCCCCAGCCACCTTTATCCAAAGCTATATTGACGATTTAAATGATGCGCTCAATCAGCTAAAACCCGGAGCCGCTTTGACACGGATTCAAGCCGCTTGGTTGGGCACTTGTTTAACGGGCATACTGCTAATGAACTCTGTTTACTGGGCTAAGTTTGAGCGAGCAAGCCTTGGAGATTGCAAAGTAGCCGCATTATCCTGGGTGTTTCGTAAAGCAAGTATACCCTGGGACTGGTTGCTACGGGTGAGTGTGGTCTTAATTTTAAAACGTTATGGCATTACTGAAGGTGTGTTGGCCTTTGATGAATCAGACCGAGCACGATCTAAGTCTACAAAACGTATTTATAAAGTTTACAAGCAGAAACACAAAGGCTCCGGCGGGTATGTTAATGGACAAACGATAGTATTATTGCTGCTAGTTACCTCATCCATTACAGTGCCTGTCGGTTTTTTCTTTTATATGCCGGATCCAGCCTTAAAGCAGTGGGATAAAGAAGATAAACGGTTGAAAAAGAGCGGTATAGCAAAAAAAAGATCGGCCTATTAAGCCTGAACGTGACAGTGCCTACCCGACCAAAACAGAGATTGCATTAGGCTTATTAAAGTACCTGGCGCAGGATTTTTATTCGTATTCAAGGCTTAGAAACAGACACATAGCCTGCTACGTATAGTTACTATAGCGCAGAAGACGGATAAAAAGACAAGCCAGTTGTTTAAGTTATTCCTGCACGTTCCTTAGTCTACGTGTAAAATTTAGCTTTATCTGCTGTAGTTAGTTGGCTACAATTAGCCATACGAAATTGTTACTACAGCTGCTTTCATCATGCGAATGAAAAAGCTAAAGATCGTCATGAAGTGTAAACTATTGCTATTCGTAGGATAGGGCGATACTTGAAAATTTAGCTGACATTACCAGCTTAGTGAGGGTGCAAGGCATCGTACAATAAGGGAGATGGAAACACACTTCATCCAAAACTGCTGGTCTTTTTGTCCGTCTTCTGCGTTATAGTAACTTTACGTAGCCTGCTATGCGCCTGTTACTACGTCTTGAATACAAACAAAAATCCTGCTAATTACTGGACAATTATTTATTTCCTGCTCCCTTATCCCTTTTACACTCTATGCAAATATTCATATTAAGCTTTGAATCGATAGTAGGTTTTCATATCCCTAGAAACCGCAGTTGACCGCTATATAACATTGTAAACGGCTGAATATTACACTAATGATCGTAAAAACTTGTCTCCTGTTGGGTGGAGTGTCCTCCGCTGCACAGTTTTGTGAATAAACCTGTACTCAACTGCAGTTTCTGGGTTTAACCGGGCGCTATTTAGCCCTACTCTCATTTTTACAACAAACACACCAAGGCTAATAGCTATGATTATTGTCACAGGCGGTGCTGGATTTATCGGCAGCAATATTGTTAAAACGCTTAATCAGCAGGGGCGTACTGATATTATTATTGTTGACGATTTAAGCGACGGCACTAAGTTTCGTAATATTGTTGACTGTGATATCGCTGATTACTGGGATAAAGATGACTTTATCAAAAGAGTACAAACAAAAACGGATCTACCTGACAATATAGAGGTTATTTTCCACGAGGGGGCATGCTCCGCTACCACAGAGTGGGACGGTAAATATATGATGCAGAATAATTATGAGTATTCCAAACGCTTATTACATTACTGTCTGGATCATTCAGTTGCTTTTATATACGCTTCTTCGGCTGCAACCTATGGAAGCATAAAGCAGTTTACCGAAAGCCGAGAATATGAAGGGCCACTCAATGTCTATGGCTATTCAAAATGGCAATTTGACCAATATGTGCGCAGCCTGAATCTGGGTGTTGGCACTCAGGTTGTCGGCCTACGTTATTTTAATGTCTACGGTCCACGCGAACAGCATAAAGGCAGCATGGCTAGTGTTGCTTTTCATTTACATAATCAGCTGTTAAAAGGTGAAAATCCCAAGCTGTTTAAAGGTTGGGATGGATACGAGGATGGCGGACAATTACGCGATTTTATCTATATAGCGGATGTTGTTGCAGTTAATCTCTGGCTATTTGCACACTCGGAAGTCAGTGGCATTTTTAATGTCGGCACAAGCCGTGCGCAATCTTTTAAAGATGTAGCCGAAGCGGTTATCAAATTTCATCGACAAGGCAAGATCGAATATATCCCTTTTCCAGATCACCTAAAAGGCAGCTATCAAAGTTATACACAGGCCGATATGACTAAGCTACGTGCAGCGGGTTATGACGCACCGTTTAAAACCGTACAGGAAGGCGTTGCTTTATATCTAGCCTGGTTAAGTCAATAGTAAAAAACTAAGGAACGCAGCGCACCATTGTCGTGTGATGCACTTCGTTCCTCAGAACATCCTACAAGTTTTGGGTTTTATTTTGACCTGCTACCTACATATAAAAAGTCAATAGCCTTGAATATTGTCTCCCTACAGGAAACAAACTAACAATAATTTCGCATATTGTGTAGCTTTTAATGTACTGTATATTAACGATCAGTTAGCTAATTATTCTATAACAGACAAGGCAGGTTGATGACGGAATATCAAAAAGATATTTTAGTGGGTTTTTTATTCGTTGCAGGTATTTTAAGTATCTGAAGTTTCCCAATAATTATTTATGGTAAAATTGAAACTATGCTACAACTATATGAAAAAAATAGTCTTTTCATTCGTTTCAAATGCTATTGCCTAAGGGGAATTAAGTAGGGGTTTGCTATAAACATGGCAAAACCACCTAAAATAAACCTCGATACACCAGCATTGTGTATTTCAGCTACTCAATAATTGGGAAACTTCAGTTTTAAGTATTATCTCTGGCGCTTTTATTATCACGCTAATACTAGTTACAGGAATCGTGTTTTTGAGCACAGTTCGACGCATCTGTCCCGTAGAAAATTAAGTTACACCTTATAAACTAGAGCAACTCTTATTTTAGCTTAATGGATAGCATGACTGTAAGTTACGTGATTAAATTAACAACTTCAGTCGCCTATTAATCCGTCAAAAATAGGCGCTACTCATGTTCTTCCTCGTGATATGTTTATCTTTATAATGCCTGTTGCAGCGAGGCAGCAGGCTTTTTTTTCGCGCAAAAATACGACTCTATAGATTAGGCTATTTGCAGGTTTCTGTGCCAAACGAATCTTTATAGCACTTGATCAGCTTGCCCGAACTATCCCGGTAAGTTGTATTATCAAAAGCATCCGTTCTCCCTTTAACAGGCGCGCCATGCTACCTCACGAAATTCTGGGACTCCTGTCGCCATAATTCGTTCACCTACGCAGCGGATGGGAGATGCCCTGAACGCCCTGCGTCCGCAACGACTACGCACAAAAGCCGCTTCGTCATTACTACCTCACTGGCTGGACGGCTATTCGGAATGCAATTCTTGCTCCTCTCGCGTGCTGCTAGCACACGTCGAATCAGCGAATTGCCCTGTCGCCTATCAGGGGCTAAAAATCACCACTTCGCTAAGCTCCGTTTCCATGATTTTCAGCGTAAGATTACCATCCTTGCCACGCCAGGCTTTATTGCCAAAAGAGTCTTCTTTGCCACGAATTTTACCCGTACCATCCCGGTAAGTTATATTGCCGAATGAATCCCTAACCCCGGTCATGGTATTTCCTTTATTATCGCGCCAGGTTTCATTACCCGAAGAATCCGTGCGCCCAAACCAAGTGTTGCCGTTATTATCCTGACAGGTCTTGTTAGCATAGGAATCCGTGTGGCAGCGCATTTCTGGAGGGTTCGCATTTGCACTTAAAGCCACGCTTGTTAATACTGTTAATGCAATAAACTTTGCTTTGTTCATTTTAAATCACCTTAACTGATGATATGGACTCCTCTCCCGCCAACAGTGTCATAATGCACCTAAGAGTAATAACGGAGCAAAGAGGAGCCCGACATGAATAATAGCGTAATTGGATTGGATATAGCAAAAAATATTTTTCACATGTATACATTTGATGAAAAAAAATCACAACCTGTTAAGAAAAAGCTAAAACGAGCTGAGCTTTTAATATTTTTTGCAAATTATCCAGTGAGCTTAATTGGAATAGAAGCCTGTGACGGAGCTCATCACTGGGCAAGAGAGTTAACTAAACAAGGGCATGAAGTCATTTTGCTTAATGCCCGTCATGTAAAGGGTTTTGTGGTGGGGAACAAAAATGACTTTAATGATGCCGCTGCTATATTTGATGCGGGTACCCGTCCAAATAAGCGCACAGTGTCGATAAAAACGATTGAACAGCAAGACATTCAACTTGTTCATAGAATACGTGAAGGCCTTGTTGGCAAACGTACTGCGCTGGTTAATCAAGTGCGAGGGCTACTCAGTGAAAGAGGCATTGTTATTCCTAAAGGTATAAAGAAAGTAAGAGTAGAATTACCGTTGATTTTCATCAGTGTTCCCCTATCAATTGATGCCGTGAAACTAACCTCGCCACAAGAGAGCTCATAAAGCACTGTAAAGACATTCCTGTTATTATTGCGTTTTGAACTGCCCGAATGGTATACGAGCTGATACGAGATATTCTTGCCTGGAAAAATAATGGATTCACAAAACGATCTCGTTTTTGAGCCTGTTGCTGCCTTATCTCCAGAGCCTCGCTATATTTTTTATCCGATGGATGAATCAATTCTGGCTCTTGTGTTTTTGAAATCTCTTCAAACACGCGCATTAAATTATAGCTCATTGCAGTCAGGCGCATTTGATTTTCAAGTGAGCGGGTATTGGAAGACCAAGCTTTAGTTTCCTTGAAATTACTTTTACTCGATGTTCAAGTTTTTCCATCCCACTGCCATCAAACTCTTACCTTCACCCAGCAGAACAATACTTTAATGATGCTGTTGGCCCTAAGCGCCCTAAATCTCTGCCAATCATATGTTTTCCTAATGCATCAGTTGAAACACATCCTTTATTAATTCACCTAACTCTTTCAGCTTATCACCAGGATCTGGAAACTCTAGCAATGACGTGATGAACTCAAGCAGTACATCCATTTGAGACTTGCGCTCGCTGTCAGCCCCGGACGGGCTGATAGTCTCCAGAAGGCGCAGGGAAATTTGCCAATCCGAAGTGCGCGATAGCGCGCGAGGGAGGCTAAAATTTTATCCCGAATAGCCGTAGAGCCATTTGTGGTAGCCATGACTGAGCTGCTTTGTGCTCAGTCTGTGGCGGACGCAGGGCGGCTGGAGCATCTCCTATTCGCTGCGTAGGTGAACGAATTACGGCGACAGGAGTCCCGGAATTTCGTGAGGTAGCATGGCGCGCCTGACCGCTCTTTTTCAACCGTTTATCTTCTTTATCCCACTGCTTTAAGGCTGG
The DNA here is from genome assembly GCF_019721995.1 of Bathymodiolus japonicus methanotrophic gill symbiont. Classification (GTDB taxonomy): domain Bacteria; phylum Pseudomonadota; class Gammaproteobacteria; order Methylococcales; family Methylomonadaceae; genus Methyloprofundus. Next base: position 64,727 of record NZ_BLYC01000015.1, read on the forward strand.
ATCCGGCATATAAAAGAAAAAACCGACAGGCACTGTAATGGATGAGGTAACTAGCAGCAATAATACTATCGTTTGTCCATTAACATACCCGCCGGAGCCTTTGTGTTTCTGCTTGTAAACCTTATACTCGATGTTCAAGTTTTTGATATTGAGAAGGTAAAATCAGGTATTCTGAGGTTGTTGTAATTTTATCGGTGTAAGCCCATGTTAATGAATGCCCCAGCCACCTTTATCCAAAGCTATATTGACGATTTAAATGATGCGCTCAATCAGCTAAAACCCGGAGCGGCTTTGACACGTATTCAAGCCGCTTGGTTGGGCGCTTGTTTAACGTGCATACTGCTAATGAACTCTGTTTGCTGGGCTAAGTTTGAGCGAGCAAGCCTTGGAGATTGCAAAGTAGCCGCATTATCCTAGCAAGTATACCCTGGGACTGGTTGCTACGGGTGAGTGTGGTCTTAATTTTAAAACGTTATGGCATTACTGAAGGTGTGTTGGCCTTTGATGAATCAGACCGAGCACGATCTAAGTCTACAAAACGTATTTATAAGGTTTACAAGCAGAAACACAAAGGCTCCGGCGGGTATGTTAATGGACAAACGATAGTATTATTGCTGCTAGTTACCTCATCCATTACAGTGCCTGTCGGTTTTTTCTTTTATATGCCGGATCCAGCCTTAAAGCAGTGGGATAAAGAAGATAAACGGTTGAAAAAGAGCGGTATAGCAAAAAAAGATCGGCCTATTAAGCCTGAACGTGACAGTGCCTACCCAACCAAAACAGAGATTGCATTAGGCTTATTAAAAGAGTTTAAAGTTGCGCATAGCCTGATTAAAATTAAAGGCGTACTGGCTGATGCGCTGTATGGTGAAAAAGCCTTTATGGACGAAGCCGCTAAAGAATCTGGAGGCTCGCAGGTGATTAGCCAATTACGTAAAAACCAAAATATTGAATATAGAGGTAGAATAAGGTCAGTCGAGAGCTACTTTAATTCGATTAACAAAGGCATTGATCAGACTGCGTATACCGTAGGAAGCTTACAGCGCAAGTCTCAAATGGATGTACTGCTTGAGTTCATCACGTCATTGCTAGAGTTTCCAGATCCTGGTGATAAGCTGAAAGAGTTAGGTGAATTAATAAAGGATGTGTTTCAACTGATGCCATCAGGAAAACATATGATTGGCAGAGATTTAGGGCGCTTAGGGCCAACAGCATCATTAAAGTATTGTTCTGCTGGGTGAAGGTAAGAGTTTGATGGCAATGGGATGGAAAAACTTGAACATCGAGTTTTAGTGTTATTGAATGTCTTTTCAATCGTCCATCGCTTGAAATACAGCATGGCAATGGTTCCAGGGTTAATAGTCATTGGCAAGGTTGTCACAAACCGGTGAAGTTTTCCGGTTTCTGGATCACGGTAATCCACCACGTTAAATTTGATGCCCTTGTTTTCGTACACACTGTATGCTTCAACCCCTGTATTGATCTCATGGCGGGAGTCAAAAGGGATAGACTCAACCAGAGTCGCAATTGAATTTTCTTTTACTCGATGTTCAAGTTTTCAGCTATAACTGGGCTAAGAAAAGTAAATTTTTCCGGCTTTGTTTTATAAGTGATTGATTTACAATGATGTTGATGCTTTCTTTGTCAGTAAAATTATCAATAAAATCAATCGGTTAAAAAACTTGAACATCGAGTTTTAGCATTGAAATCATGTAATTAGCATGTCGTTTCTGCCGATCCTACCAGACAAAGTCGGTGACGGCTTTATCGTAGACATAGAGATGTTTCTGAGAGCTGTTATTTCCCTTGTTTTGCTTTTCAATATGATTTCGTAACACAGGTATTTCTTGATGTCTCTGAGTTCCGTTTGTCACCAGACAAAGAAATCTGAGCAACCCACTTCTGAGATTCAACGCGTAAATCCCCCCGGCCGCATAAACTTTCCCCTTGCTGTTTTTTTCAGTATGGCAGGCATGATCAATAAAATGTCCATCCGCTGCTTCTATGGTGTATTCGTCAAATTCTGGGAATGCTTTAAGATAATCAATGCCTTGCGATAGCAGTGTTTCAGAGTGAAGATGATAGCTCTGCTGTTCAAATGCCTCAAGCATACTTGTTCGTCTATGCGACTTCAGTGATTTAAAATACGTTGAGTGGGGAAGCAGCTGGCCATAAATCTGTTCATTGGTTTGGAGGAAATGGCGACCACTATCGACTACACTGATACAGCGTAATAACCCAAGGCGAATAAAGTCGATATCCTTCAACTCTGGGCATGAACGAGCCCACAAAGGATGACGCTCTGCTAACAGGGCACGTTCCATACTTTCATTGCAGTGTTGGTGAATATGTTCAGAGAGTGGTAGGTCTTTAACCTGTCTTCGTCACTTTTATCTCTTCAAGTCATTGATTTATAATTCGCATTAAAAATTCATCGTAAAAATCCCTTTGGAATCAATGGTGTTTTTTTGAGGGTCTCTGTAGTGCCATCTTAACTTGCTCTGCCCCTTGATTTTCCCTGGTTTTTCACCGATGCTAGTGGTATGTATATTCGAAGAACCAAAACAAAAAGCCTTGAAGACGGCTCAGCTTATTTCACTTACCGCATTGTAGAATCTGTGCGTATAGGAAAACAAGTCAAGCAACGTACATTGCTCAATATAGGTGCGGACTTTACGATTGATAAAAAGTACTGGCCCTTGCTGACGGCCAGAATCGAACAATTACAGCAAGGTTTGGAACCACATCAGGAAGAGCTATTCAATTTAGCCGATGATTTAAATCAACTTCTGGAAGCAACAGCCCAGCGCTATAGCTCACTGATGACTGCAAAACTGTCACAACCGCTAGATTCAAAAACAACAACGCGAGATTTTCATCATGTCGATATTAATCATGTCGAAGCCATTAATACCCGTAGTATTGGTGTTGAAATCCTGGCACTGCATGCCGCACAGCAGTTACAGCTAGACGAAAAACTCATGGCGCTGGGCTTTAATAAAGTAGATACGGCGACGGCCCTGGGTACTATCATAGGACGTATGGTTTCACCCGGCAGTGAACTGCAAACACATGACTGGTTGCAAAATCGAACAGGCCTGGGCGAATTACTGGGTCATGACTACGGTAACACCAGCCTGACGCGATTATATACAGTCAGTGACAAGCTACTCAAACATCAGGCAACTCTTGAATATTTTCTGGCTGACCGAGAGCAGACGTTGTTCAATTTAAACCGCAAGATTGTATTGTACGATCTGACCAATACTTATTTTGAAGGCCAGTGCGCCCGAAACCCGAAAGCGAAATTCGGTCGCTCTAAAGAGAAACGCACTGATTGCCCGTTGGTTACTCTGGGGATGGTTCTGGATGGTGACGGCTTTCCATTGAGTAGTCAGGTTTTTCCCGGCAACGCCAGTGAGCCCGCGACCTTGAAACTGATGCTTGACGAACTGCGAGACAAGGATCCCTTTCATCAAATAAAGCCGGTGGTTATCATGGATGCCGGCATTGCCAGCGCTGACAATATTGTCTGGTTAATCGAACAAGATTATCATTATCTCGTTGTCAGTCGAGAACAACATGTAAAAAACCCAAGAGATCAGAAAACTCCGGTAGCGGTCAGGGATACCCGGGACAGCAATGTTGTTGTTTATCGTGAAGTTGATCAAGAAACCGGGGAAACCCGACTCTATTGTCATTCAGAACAAAAAGCAAAAAAAGAACAAGGTATCCGTAATCGCTTCCATGCTCGTCTGGAAGAGGCCCTGGAAAAACTGCACACAGGTCTGAGCAAAAAAGGCACCCTTAAAAAATACGACAAAATACTGGAACGTATCGGACGACTACGTGAAAAACATAGCCGTGTTGCTGCAGATTACACCATTAACGTTATCGCGGATGACAAAAAAAACAAAGCCATCGGTATAGAATGGCAACGTAAACCTGAAAGTGACCAAAAAGATAAGCACTGTGGTGTTTACTGCCTAAGAACGAATATCCCTGACTGGTCGGAAGAACAGTTATGGCTAACCTATACCATGCTGACTGAGATTGAAGCGACCTTTAGAAGCCTGAAAACCGAGCTAGGCTTGCGCCCTGTCTATCACAAAAAAGAAGAGCGGGTTACCGGACACCTATTCATCACATTATTAGCTTACCACCTGGTACATGTACTGCGTTATCAACTTAGATTGCAGGACACCCATCTAAGCTGGGAAAGCATTCGCAACAGGATGTCGACCCAGCAACGCATGACCATTACTTTACCCACGGATAACGATACAATCATTCACCTGCGAACCACAAGCAAAGCAGAAACCAGACAAAAACAAATATACACTACGTTGAATATTAACCCCGACCCGATTGGAAAAGTTAAAACGATCGTTGATATGAAACCTGTAGTGCCAACTGGGGCCGATTGAAAATTTAACTCATTGAAATAATGGGAAATTGACTGCATATGTCACGAAGATAGGTTAAGCATGGGTGATATCCGTTTATGAGGTGATTAAAACGGAAATTCTTAGAAAAATTTTTTCGGCAATTGCAAGCTTTATTTGAAATTATTTGTTGTTTTTTACGGTGCCTACAGAGTGTCTATTTGCTGTTATAAGTGATTAAAATCAAAAATATGGAAATATTCGAGTGGTGCTACCTTCAGGTAGGTTATAGGCTGCTTTGTTTAGGTACTTCTTCTTTCAATGGGAACACTGATGTTGATTTTAGAAGATAGCGACAATGATTTGACTGATTTAAGTCGAGAAATGTTTGCTGAGCAATATGAAAAACTAGTTGCACTAGATGAAGAGATTAAACAACAGGACAGACGTATTAGCCGGCTATGTAATACTCGATGTTCAAGTTTTTCCATCCCATTGCCATCAAACTCTTACCTTCACCCAGCAGAACAATACTTTAATGATGCTGTTGGCCCTAACCTATCTTCGTGACATATACAGTCAATTTCCCATTATTTCAATGAGTTAAATTTTCAATCGGCCCCAGTTGGCACTACAGGTTTCATATCAACGATCGTTTTAACTTTTCCAATCGGGTCGGGGTTAATATTCAACGCAGTGTATATTTGTTTTTGTCTGGTTTCTGCTTTGCTTGTGGTTCGCAGGTGAATGATTGTATCGTTATCCGTGGGTAAAGTAATGGTCATGCGTTGCTGGGTCGACATCCTGTTGCGAATGCTTTCCCAGCTTAGATGGATGTCCTGCAATCTAAGTTGATAACGCAGTACATGTACCAGGTGGTAAGCTAATAATGTGATGAATAGGTGTCCGGTAACCCGCTCTTCTTTTTTGTGATAGACAGGGCGCAAGCCTAGCTCGGTTTTCAGGCTTCTAAAGGTCGCTTCAATCTCAGTCAGCATGGTATAGGTTAGCCATAACTGTTCTTCCGACCAGTCAGGGATATTCGTTCTTAGGCAGTAAACACCACAGTGCTTATCTTTTTGGTCACTTTCAGGTTTACGTTGCCATTCTATACCGATGGCTTTGTTTTTTTTGTCATCCGCGATAACGTTAATGGTGTAATCTGCAGCAACACGGCTATGTTTTTCACGTAGTCGTCCGATACGTTCCAGTATTTTGTCGTATTTTTTAAGGGTGCCTTTTTTGCTCAGACCTGTGTGCAGTTTTTTCAGGGCCTCTTCCAGACGAGCATGGAAGCGATTACGGATACCTTGTTCTTTTTTTGCTTTTTGTTCTGAATGACAATAGAGTCGGGTTTCCCCGGTTTCTTGATCAACTTCACGATAAACAACAACATTGCTGTCCCGGGTATCCCTGACCGCTACCGGAGTTTTCTGATCTCTTGGGTTTTTTACATGTTGTTCTCGACTGACAACGAGATAATGATAATCTTGTTCGATTAACCAGACAATATTGTCAGCGCTGGCAATGCCGGCATCCATGATAACCACCGGCTTTATTTGATGAAAGGGATCCTTGTCTCGCAGTTCGTCAAGCATCAGTTTCAAGGTCGCGGGCTCACTGGCGTTGCCGGGAAAAACCTGACTACTCAATGGAAAGCCGTCACCATCCAGAACCAGCCCCAGAGTAACCAACGGGCAATCAGTGCGTTTCTCTTTAGAGCGACCGAATTTCGCTTTCGGGTTTCGGGCGCACTGGCCTTCAAAATAAGTATTGGTCAGATCGTACAATACAATCTTGCGGTTTAAATTGAACAACGTCTGCTCTCGGTCAGCCAGAAAATATTCAAGAGTTGCCTGATGTTTGAGTAGCTTGTCACTGACTGTATATAATCGCGTCAGGCTGGTGTTACCGTAGTCATGACCCAGTAATTCGCCCAGGCCTGTTTGATTTTGCAACCAGTCATGTGTTTGCAGTTCACTGCCGGGTGAAACCATACGTCCTATGATAGTGCCCAGGGCCGTCGCCGTATCTACTTTATTAAAGCCCAGCGCCATGAGTTTTTCGTCTAGCTGTAACTGCTGTGCGGCATGCAGTGCCAGGGTTTCAACACCAATACTACGGGCATTAATGGCTTCGACATGATTAATATCGACATGATGAAAATCTCGCGTTGTTGTTTTTGAATCTAGCGGTTGTGACAGTTTTGCAGTCATCAGTGAGCTATAGCGCTGGGCTGTTGCTTCCAGAAGTTGATTTAAATCATCGGCTAAATTGAATAGCTCTTCCTGATGTGGTTCCAAACCTTGCTGTAATTGTTCGATTCTGGCCGTCAGCAAGGGCCAGTACTTTTTATCAATCGTAAAGTCCGCACCTATATTGAGCAATGTACGTTGCTTGACTTGTTTTCCTATACGCACAGATTCTACAATGCGGTAAGTGAAATAAGCTGAGCCGTCTTCAAGGCTTTTTGTTTTGGTTCTTCGAATATACATACCACTAGCATCGGTGAAAAATCAGGGAAAATCAAGGGTCAGAGCAAGTTAAGATGGCACTACAGAGACCCTCAAAAAAAAACACCATTGATTCTAAAGGGATTTTTACGATGAATTTTTAATGCGAATTATAAATCAATGACTTGAAGAGATAAAAGTGACGAAGATAGGCTAAGCGCCCTAAATCTCTGCCAATCATATGTTTTCCTGATGGCATCAGTTGAAACACATCCTTTATTAATTCACCTAACTCTTTCAGCTTATCACCAGGATCTGGAAACTCTAGCAATGACGTGATGAACTCAAGCAGTACATCCATTTGAGACTTGCGCTGTAAGCTTCCTACGGTATACGCAGGTAGTTTGCTTTCAATGCGGGCTATTTGCTCTGGGTGAAGGAGAAGGCACAGGCGCGCCATGCTACCTCACGAAATTCCGGGACTCCTGTCGCCATAATTCGTTCACCTACGCAGCGGATGGGAGATGCCCTGAACGCCCTGCGTCCGCAACGACTACGCACAAAAGCCGCTTCGTCATTACTACCTCACTGGCTGGACGGCTATTCGGAATGCAATTCTTGCTCCTCTCGCGTGCTGCTAACACACGTCGAATCAGCGAATTGCCCTGTCGCCTATCAGGGACTAAAAATCACCACTTCGCTAAGCTCCGTTTCCATGATTTTCAGCGATGGTCAAACAAAAGACTCAGAATCAGGCCACGGCTTGATCCCTCTTCATCTAATTGTTTGGCCTCACGCCCCCATCCTTCATAAAGCTTCCAGTCCTCAAAGAAAACCTCAATCAGCCATCTCAACGTATAGGCTTGAATAATATCTTGTGTGCGCCAAGTCAGGTCTGTCGCCACTAAATAGCGATAGTCGTTTTCACCGTCATATTTTAAGGCAATGACAAAGCGTTTTTTACTGTGAGAACTCACCTTTAATCGTGCACTGCTGACAGTCACTTTAATCTCTTTGCCGCCACGTACACGTATTATCTGATCAATGCCTTTGTTAATCGAATTAAAGTACCTGAATTCGTATAATAAGTGCATAACCCTCTGCAAGTATTGGCTAGACTAACACCTGTTGAATTAAGACAAGACATAGGTGTAAAGTAAACAGCTACCAAACAATTTACAGAGGCTACAAATGAGCTATACACACCTATGTCCTGAAGAAAGATATTATATAGAAATTGAATTAAAAAAGGGAACTTCACAGAATAAAATAGCAGAAGCCTTAGAACAAAGCCAAAGCAATATTTCACGCGAGATTAAACGCAATACAGGTCAAAGAGGCTACAGGCATAAACAAGCAGAAGATTTTGCCCAAGAACGACACAAAAACAAGCCTAAAGAGGTTAAATTAACGGATGAAATAAAAGGCATTGTTAATGTTCGCATTGAGGATGACTGGAGTCCTGAGCAGATTGCAGGGCGGTTAAAACAAGAGGGTATAATTAGTCTTCATCATGAAACAATCTACCAGCATATTCTGGCGGACAAAAGGCAGGGGGTGAACTATACAAGCATCTTCGGCATCAGAACAAAACCTATCGCAAGCGGTATGGGTCAGCCCATAATAGGACAGGAATCCCTAATAGAGTCGATATAGATGAGCGTCCTGAAGAGGTCAACAACCGTAACCCATCTTCGTCACTTTCATCTTTCTAAGCCATTGACTCATCGGTTTAAGCGATTTTTTGTCGAAAAATTCTCTTTAAAATCAATGGTGTTTTTTTTGAAAGTTTTGTAGTGCCATTTATATTATTTTTGTCGATAAATTCATTGACTTTTGTCAAAAAAATCATCATTATTTGAGTGTAATTTACATGCGACAAAAATACTCTAAAAAATCCAACGTTTTATACAAAAACACAAAATCTGTAGTGCCAACTGGCTACTTTTTAAAATTTCAACCAATTGATTTATAACAACTACATCATCAATAGTGACGAAGATGGGGTAAGCGTATAGGTGATTGGGAGGCAGATACAATCATTGGGAAAAATCACAAAGGGGCGATTGTAACGTTGGATGAGCGAGTCTCTAAATTACGGTTGGCCTTCCCTTTAGCGGGGAAAAAGGCTCAATATGTATTAGACGCAACTATTTTAATGCTTGATCCTATAAAAAGCTTTGTTAAAACAATTACTTTTTATAACGGGAAAGAGTTTACCCTGCATGAAAAAATAGCAGAAGCACTAGGTTGTGATACGTATTTTGCGACTCCCTACAGCTCTTGGGAAAGAGGGCAAAATGAGAATGCTAATGGCTTATTAAGACAGTATTTCCCTAAAGTAATGGAGTTGATTGATGTTACGATAAAAGAGGTTTTTATAGCCGTTGATAAGCTAAATAGTCGCCCTAAAAAGTGTCTCAATTACAAAACACCTTATGAGGTATTTGAAAAGCTGACTGGGATAAATATGAAAAATTTATTGGGTTATGTACTTATGACTTGAATTCAGGGGATGTGTTTCAACTGATGCCATCAGGAAAACATATGATTGGCAGAGATTTAGGGCGCTTAGAGCCAACACCATCATTAAAGTATTGTTCTGCTGGGTGAAGGTAAGAGTTTGATGGCAATGGGATGGAAAAACTTGAACATCGAGTAAAAGTAATTTCAAGGAAACTAAAGCTTGGTCTTCCAATACCCGCTCACTTGAAAATCAAATGCGCCTGACTGCAATGAGCTATAATTTAATGCGCGTGTTTGAAGAGATTTCAAAAACACAACAGCCAGAATTGATTCATCCATCGGATAAAAAATATAGCGAGGCTCTGGAAATTAGGCAGCAACAGGCTCAAAAACGAGATCGTTTTGTGAATCCATTATTTTTCCAGGCAAGAATATCTCGTATCAGCTCGTATACCATTCGGGCAGTTCAAAACGCAATAATAACAGGAATGTCTTTACAGTGTTTTATGAGCTCTCTTGTGGCGAGGTTAGTTTCACGGCATCAATTGATAGGGGAACACTGATGATCTTAATGGAAAAAAGAAATTATCAGATGATGGCCAAAAGAGTAATTTATCTGTAATCAGTAATTTTGCCGTGATTTTTAGTTCATGCTAAGCTAGAACACTCTTATTCCTGCAAGCACACTGCTCTGCAACTTTAGCTGACATTACCGCCTAAATTTCTGTATGACAAAAACCACATCAAGTTTTAATGTTTATAAGCGCTTATTAAAATATGTAGTCCCTTATATTAAATTATTTTTCATCAGCATTTTTGGTTTTGCTATTGTTGCTGTTGCAGAGCCTTTATTTGCTGAACTAGTCAAATTGATTATTGACACTATCGAGCAGGGTAATAAAGCGGATCATAAGATTCTTCCAGCTTATATTATCGGGCTAGTGATGTTTAGAAGTCTGGGTACTTTCTTTGGAAATTATTTTTTAGCCAAGGTTGCGGTTAATGTTGTACATAAGCTACGTCAGGATATTTTTAACCATTACTCCAGGCTCTCCACTGAATATTTTGATGCGCAAAATAGTGGCCATTTAATTTCCCTGATTACCTATAATGTAACGCAGGTTACCAACGCCACTACAACTTCAGTTAAGTACTTTGTTCGAGAAGGACTTACGGCGGTTGGCTTAATTGTATATCTACTGTGGCTGAACTGGCAGTTAACACTGGTGTTTTTTGTTATAGCGCCGTTAATTGCCATTATCGTAACCGTGATTAGTAAAAAACTCAGATCTTTGAGTAAAAATGTCCAGGATTCAATGGGCGATATGACTCATATTACCTCTGAGCTGGTTCAAGGAAATCGCGTAGTAAAATGCTTTGGTGGTGCTGCCTATGAGATTAAGCGCTTCAAAGCGAGCAGTTTTTTTAATAAGCAACAGTCACAAAAAGTGGCTCTGGTGGCTGCTATTCAAAATCCGGTGATGCAAATCCTGGTCGCATTTGCTCTTGGCGGATTGCTTTTTTTAGCGTTAAGCATGATGGATAACGCTAGCACGGGTGGTTTTGTTGCTTATTTACTGGCAGCTTTTATGCTACCTAGGCCGATACAGGCGTTAGTCCAGGCAAATAATGAAATCCAGAAGGGGATCGCTGCTGCAAGTGATATTTTTATTGCCTTAGATGTAGAGCCAGAGAATGATCAAGGCACAATCGATCAAGCCGCTGGAAAAGGCATAATACAATTTGAGAATCTTTCATTCAGTTATCCTGGCTCCAGAAAACTTGCGCTGAAGAATATTAACTTAAACATTCAAGCCGGTCAGACCATTGCGATTGTTGGCGCTTCCGGGAGTGGCAAAACGACCTTAACTAATTTAATTCCGCGTTTTTATGACTACTCTAAAGGGCGAATATTATTAGATGGGGTGGAAATCAAGCAATACACTTTAGGCTGCTTAAGGGATCAGATTGCCATAGTCACGCAAAATACCACCCTGTTTAACGACACAGTTTTTAACAATATTGCCTATGGAGTTTTAAGTGATATTAATGAAGAAGATGTTTTAAAAGCAGCTGAAGATGCTTATGCGACCGAGTTTATTGTATCGCTGGAAAATGGTATGCAAACTGAAATTGGCGAGCATGGTATTCAGTTGTCGGGAGGTCAAAGGCAGCGCCTGGCGATTGCCCGCGCGTTACTAAAGAATGCGCCCGTGCTAATTCTGGATGAAGCAACCTCTGCTTTAGATACAGAATCTGAGCGCTATATTCAAAAAGCCCTGGAACATGTTATGGCGCACCGCACTACGATTGTTATTGCGCACCGCTTATCGACCATTGAAAAGGCAGATGTGATTCTAGTGATGCAGGCAGGTGAAATTGTAGAGCGCGGTACGCATCAGGACTTATTGGCTAAAAAAGGCACCTATGCCAGGTTACATGCGATGCAATTTAGTGAACATAGTACTGCCGAGCAATAGCGTTTGTATAACTCGATGTTCAAGTTTTTCCATCCCATTGCCATCAAACTCTTACCTTCACCCAGCAGAACAATACTTTAATGATGCTGTTGGCCCTAAGCGCCCTAAATCTCTGCCAATCATATGTTTTCCTGATGGCATCAGTTGAAACACATCCTTTATTAATTCACCTAACTCTTTCAGCTTATCACCAGGATCTGGAAACTCTAGCAATGACGTGATGAACTCAAGCAGTACATCCATTTGAGACTTGCGCTGTAAGCTTCCTACGGTATACGCAGGTAGTTTGCTTTCAATGCGGGCTATTTGCTCTGGGTGAAGGAGAAGGCAATGGTCAAACAAAAGACTCAGAATCAGGCCACGGCTTGATCCCTCTTCATCTAATTGTTTGGCCTCACGCCCCCATCCTTCATAAAGCTTCCAGTCCTCAAAGAAAACCTCAATCAGCCATCTCAACGTATAGGCTTGAATAATATCTTGTGTGCGCCAAGTCAGGTCTGTCGCCACTAAATAGCGATAGTCGTTTTCACCGTCATATTTTAAGGCAATGACAAAGCGTTTTTTACTGTGAGAACTCACCTTTAATCGTGCACTGCTGACAGTCACTTTAATCTCTTTGCCGCCACGTACACGTATTATCTGATCAATGCCTTTGTTAATCGAATTAAAGTAGCTCTCGACTGACCTTATTCTACCTCTATATTCAATATTTTGGTTTTTACGTAATTGGCTAATCACCTGCGAGCCTCCAGATTCTTTAAAGGCTTTTTCACCATACAGCGCATCAGCCAGTACGCCTTTAATTCTAATCAGGCTATGCGCAACTTTAAACTCTTTTAATAAGCCTAATGCAATCTCTGTTTTGGTCGGGTAGGCACTGTCACGTTCAGGCTTAATAGGCCGATCTTTTTTTGCTATACCGCTCTTTTTCAACCGTTTATCTTCTTTATCCCACTGCTTTAAGGCTGGATCCGGCATATAAAAGAAAAAACCGACAGGCACTGTAATGGATGAGGTAACTAGCAGCAATAATACTATCGTTTGTCCATTAACATACCCGCCGGAGCCTTTGTGTTTCTGCTTGTAAACCTTATAAATACGTTTTGTAGACTTAGATCGTGCTCGGTCTGATTCATCAAAGGCCAACACACCTTCAGTAATGCCATAACGTTTTAAAATTAAGACCACACTCACCCGTAGCAACCAGTCCCAGGGTATACTTGCTTTACGAAACACCTAGGATAATGCGGCTACTTTGCAATCTCCAAGGCTTGCTCGCTCAAACTTAGCCCAGCAAACAGAGTTCATTAGCAGTATGCACGTTAAACAAGTGCCCAACCAAGCGGCTTGAATCCGTGTCAAAGCGGCTCCGGGTTTTAGCTGATTGAGCGCATCATTTAAATCGTCAATATAGCTTTGGATAAAGTTGGGGAGTCGCTATTTTTGCGAAAGCTTGTTTTGGGCATCCCAGCCCAAGCAAGCAGCAAAAACTTAACGCGACCACTTATGCCTCCGGCGGCCCCGATTCGTCCTCGTCACCTCGTCCCGACCCAACAAGGGGTCGGAACATAGGCTCCAAATGACTTGACGCCGTGTCGGATGGCCTTTTATTTTGTCTCCACCTTCGCTAACGCTCAGACTCCGACAAAATAACGGCCCTACGGCTATCGCGGACTAAAAATCATCACTTCGCTTAGGCTCCGTTTCCCTGATTTTCAGCGGTGGCTGGGGCATTCATTAACATGGGCTTACACCGATAAAATTACAACAACCTCAGAATACCTGATTTTACCTTCTCAATATCAAAAACTTGAACATCGAGTATAAACAAAAAACCGTTGATTGCTGCAGACCGGACAACGATTACTATTACCATGAAGCTAATGAAGGAAAAAAACGAACCTTCATTAGCTTCATGGTAAAAGAAAATCATAACGGCCGCACAAACACGTTAATAATTTCCAATAAGTTCTTGCATACGGTTGGTTATTAGTTCGTAAGTGAAGTGATTTTTATACAGCGAAACTTAGGGAGATAGAAACACACATCATCTAAAACTGCTAGCCTTTTTATCCGTCTTCTGCGTTGTAGTAACAGTAACGTAGCCTACTATGCGTTTATTACTACGCCTTGAATACGAACAAAAATTCTGCCCAATATGTATTTCCAGCTCCCTCATGCAACTATTGACCCTGGCCTTTATTCTGCTGATGTTCCGCTGCCTTTCGCATCTTTAGCACCTTCGATAAACTTCGCTTTGAGCTTTTTAAAGGCCGACCATAATGTCGTGTCCATGACCACCTCATTACCAATTGAAACAATTACACGTGTTAACTCAGGTATCTTGGTCTTAGTCGAAATCATATAAATAGGCTGCACATACAGCACAGAATTTTTACCCATCGGCAAAATAACCATGCGCCCCTTTGCTACATTAGAGCCATGTTGATCCCATAAGGTGAATTGCTCAGAGATCTCAGGACTTTGATCGATTAAGGCCTCCACCTGAGCAGGCCCGTTGACTTGTATATCCTTGCCAAATTTATAGATAGTTATATGCGGGTCATAACTGCCTTCCTTACAGCTTTGGTTATCTAAAGTTCCAGCCAGCCCAATCATGCTCAAATTGCTACGATTGATAGGTGTCATGGGATTAATCATGACAAATTCTTCTCTATCCTTACAATGACCGAAATCCATCGTCTGGTAGTATGGCATAATCAGTTTTTTATTCACCTTGGCAAACTGCCAGGTTTCGGCCTGTTCATAAAACAGCCCTGGCTGTATTTGATGATATTTGGCATAGACCATCATTTGCATATAATACAGCTCGCGTGGGTAGCGTAAATGTTTGCGTAACTCCGCAGGCATTTTATCCAGATGATGAAACACACCCGGATAAGCAACACGGTATGCATTAATAATAGGGTCTTTTTCATCAGCAATATAATAGGTAGTCGAACCATCATAGGTATCGATAACAATTTTTACTGAATTACGGATATAGTTAAAGTTCTGTTTACCGGATAAAAACTTATCACTGGCTAATTTAGCAGCCGGATACTTGTCAGACAGGGTATAAGCATCCTGAATCCAGAAAAACCGACCCTTGGTAACGACTAGATAAGGGTCATTGTCCAGATGTAAAAAAGGTGTTAGTGATTTTATTCTATCAACAATATTTCTTCTTATTAACAGCGTGCTCTCAGTAGAAATATTGGTGGAAAAAAATATTTTTTCATCGCCAAAATAAACCGCAAAAAGCAATTTTCTAAAGAACGAGGTAAAGGGTATGCCCGCGCCACCTTTATAAATGCCATTAACGTCTTGCGATGAGTCTGACATACCCAGCACATCCAGTTCGTTCGGCACAATGGCATAAGTATATTTTTCCTGACCATAATAAATATCAGGTATTTTTACAGAAAAACCGACACTTGAAGTCATATTCAAGTCACGCAAGTACCAGGTAATGGGTTTTCCGGCATCCTGTGCTGCTGGTGTTATCACTGCACCATAACCATGTGTATAACGTAAATGCATATTTTCCCAGTTCTTTGCTTCACTGGGTAATTTATCTGTATTTAATTCTCGTGCAGATAAATTGACTTGCTGGGTATGATTATTTAAAAAGTAACGGTCTTCATCCACACTATTAAACGTGTAATAAGGGCGGATGCCTTGTAATTGTCTATAGCCATCAATTAAATACTCGCGCTCCCATACCGGAATATTTTCAAAGTGCTTTTTAGTTCCCCAGGATTCGATATCCTTAGTGGCATCTAAATGAACTTTATAATCAATAATATTAATCTTATTCAGGTTAAACGCATCCAGCGTTGCCTTAATATTATTCTCCATAAACTGGCCCTCGGTTAACACTGGATTAGGGCGCACTATAAAAGAATTTATCAGGCTGGGAATAAAAGATACATTTTGCAAGCCCAGCGCGACTAATACGCCACCTAAGGCTATATAAATGGGTATGGCCGAACGATGGTGTAGGGAAAAAATATAAATAGCTGCAGAGACAAATAAAGCCAGTATCGAAATAATACTCAACCAGATCAACGGTAAGTCATAACGCAGCTCAACAAACCCGGGTCCAAAAAACACCGGCTCATGCGAGTCCACATATAGCAATGAGAAGCGATCCAGAAATAAGCCCCAAATCACAAATAGTATGGCAAAGCCTAAAAGGAGCGTTAAATGTACTTTAGCGCCGAATGGATATTCTTTATTCTGGTTAGGTACAAAAACATGTTCTAACCAGTAAAGTGCAGTCACTAAAAAAAATAGGATAATCGATGAGTATAATAGCTCTTGCTGAATAAGCATATACAATGGATATGAAAACAGGTAAAAACTGATATCCTGTCCATAAACTGGGTCCAATATACCTGATGAGCTACCAAAGAAATATAATAAAGCGGCTTCCCACTGCATGTAAAAAGGACTGGCAATGACAATGGCAAGTATTAAAGACAAGGGGGTATAGATCTTTACGGATCCATACATAAACATATCAGCAAAGGTTTGAAAGCGCTGACGTTTATCAGCGCTGACCAGTATTTCATCCGGTGGGTTCAGCCCCAGGTAACGAGAAGCAATCCAGAAATGGAAAAAGAAAATGCTGAAAAAAATCAGTGTTACACCACCCAGGAATATAAAGCGGTAGAGCAATCTTAACCAGAAATAGCCTTCAAAATTAAGCGAGCGAAACCACCATAAGTCGACAAAGAAGTCGAGAAAGATAAAATAAAACAGGATATAGGCTATGACAGCAATGACTGTCAGCCCTATTAGAACGGGTAACAATTTCCAGTTCCGCATGAAAGCCTCTTAGTTAAGTAATTTAAGTGTTAATTGACTTATTTATAGCAAAGCCATATCAGCAGTTTTTCCAAGAATAAAAATCACATTGAGCAAAAGGAAGTTTTAATAAAAGCCCCCCCCTTCATTGTGAGTAAATAACTTTTCCCGCCTGAATTGTAAAGCACACTCTGCCTAGCATGGCGTCCTGCCAAAACGGTGTGTTTTGCCCTCGACTCTGCCAGGTTTGCTGATTAATTTGCCATTTTTCATGTGCATCAAAAATACACACATCGGCGATGCCGCCTATTGCTAAATGGCCTGCATTTATAGCTAAAATCTTTGCCGGGAATTCGGACAAACTTGCAATTCCCTGTACAAGATCCAGATTTCCCTGCTCCACCAGACGTAGCATTAAGGGCAAAACAGCCTCGATCGTCGCCATGCCGGGTTCGGTTTCCGGGAATGCGCCTAATTTTGCATCGACATCGTGTGGCTGATGATCGCTGCAAATAGCATCGATAATGCCATCTTGCACGCCAGCAAGCAAAGCCTCTTTATCCTGCTGACTGCGTAATGGTGGCAATACATGATAGTGGCTATCAAAGGGGCGCATATCGGTATCGCATAAATGTAAATGATGCATACCAACATCAGCCGTAACAGCTAGTCCGGATTGCTTTGCCTTAGCAATTAATGACACTGCACGGCCACTGCTTAAGCCGCGAAAATGCACCCGGCAACCGGTTTGCTCAATAAGCTCGATACACTGCATAAGAGCAATCGTTTCAGCGGCGACAGGAATGCCGGATAAGCCATAGCGACTCGCCATCGCCCCCTCATGCGCACATCCCTGATTACTCAAGGCTGACTCCTGAGGGCAGTACATTAATAATAAGTCATGCGTTGCCGCATATTCCATTGCCCTACGTAGTACCAGTAAGTCCTGGATAGCTGCTTGTGCATGTCCTACTGCAATACAGCCAGCCTGCTTTAGTGCATACATGCAACTCAATTCTTTGCCAGCAAGTTTTTGGGTTAATGCAGCAATAGGGTAAATATGCTTATAGGCACATTGCTCAGCTTTATCTTTAATCAGCTCCAGCACTTCCGGCGTATCAATCACCGGTCTGGTATCTGGCGGGATACACAGGCAGGTAAAACCGGCACTGGCAGCAGCGTGCGTCTCTGATTGTATGGTGGCCTTATGTGTCTGGCCAGGCTCACGCAGGCGAGTGCTTAAGTCGATAAAGCCGGGGCACACTATTTTTCCTTGAGCATCAATCAGGGTCTGTGGCTCAAACCCGGCGGGCGCATCGCCTATGGCAACAATCTTGCCGTCTTCAATATACAGTCCCGCAAGCTCATCAAGCTTGTTGGCAGGGTCAATAATATGCCCATTAAAAATTGCAATACGCATTATTCAGCCCTCGCATTATTACTCTGCATCGCCATAGACATAATAGCCATACGTACGGCTATGCCATTAGTTACTTGCTGTAAAATAACTGACTGGGGACCATCGGCAACACTTGAAGAAATCTCCACTCCCCGGTTAATCGGTCCCGGATGCATAACAATTGCATCTTTGTTGGCGATTTTTAATTTCTCATCAGATAGGCCGAAACACTTGAAATACTCGCTTTCACTAGGCAGTAGCGCGCTATTCATACGTTCTTTTTGTAAGCGTAGCATGATTATAACATCAACATTCTTCAGCCCCGCTGTTAGGTCATGGTAAACAGAAACGCCCAGGCTTTCGACTTCGACTGGCAATAATGTCTTAGGTGCAATCACCCTGACTTCTTCTGCACCGAGAATATTCAAAGCATGTACCTGCGACCTGGCCACTCGCGAGTGCAATATATCTCCGACTATGGCGATACGCAGTCCTGAAAATTGCTGCTTCGCACGCCGAATAGTAAACATATCCAGCATCGCTTGGGTGGGATGTTCATGCTGACCATCGCCAGCATTGATGACGCTGATATGGGGCGCTGTATGCTGGGCGATAAAGTGGGCCGCGCCACTTAAAGAATGACGTACCACAAACATATCCACCTGCATCGCTTCCAGATTGCGGATAGTGTCTAGCAGACTTTCCCCTTTGGATGTTGCAGAGGTTGCAATATTCATACTTAGCACATCAGCAGACAGCCGGGTTGCAGCAAGCTCAAAAGTCGCAAGAGTACGGGTACTATTTTCAAAGAACAAATTAACAATGGTCTTGCCACGCAGCAAAGGAAATTTCTTAACCTGCTGGGCAGAAATATCTGCAAATGACTCAGCGGTATTGAGAATTTCAGTTAATAAGCTCTGCTCCTGGCCTTGAATGCTCAGGAAATGTTTTAATTTGCCTAGTGAATTTAGTTGTAAATCCTTATCAACAAACATGTCCCCTCCTAAGGAACTGACTGAATATCAACATCCAGCGGCTCTGGTCCAGTTAGTTTTATGCGCTGACCCTTAGCCAGGTTGATCTCTGCGCCAATACAATCAGGGCGTATAGGTACTTCCCTGCCATTACGCTCGATTAATACTCCAAGAATCACTTGTCTAGGCCGTCCGTAATCGAAAATTTCATTCAGTGCCGCGCGTATAGTACGCCCAGTATAAAAAACATCATCGATTAAAATAATATCGCGCCCCTCAAGCGTTAAAGGCACCTTACTTTGTTTTACTTTAGGATTAACCCCGATTTGCGAAAAATCATCGCGGTAAAAGGAGATATCCAGCAAGGCTAGCGGTTCTTCAATTTTAAGCCAGCGATGTAGTTTTTCGGCCACCCACACGCCACCAGTGTGGATGCCTATAAAGATGGGGTTGTGGACTTTTCTTTGCTCCATCACTTCAAAAATTGATGATTCGAGTTGATTAAGTAACACCGGAATCTCTATATGTTCAATTGTCATTATTGTTGATTTAACCAGGACTGAAGAATTAACTGGGCTGCGAGCTGATCCTGTACTGCCCATAGCTTACTTGCATTCACTTGAATATCATCATATAGCATCTGCTTGGCCTCAAATGTCGACAGGGCTTCATCCATTTGAAATACCGGCAGATTAAAGCGTCCGTTTAATTGCCGGCAGAACTTTAACATTCTGGGCGTAATAGGATTATCGCTGCCATCCATTTGTCGTGATACTCCGACGACTAGTCCCTGAGGCTGCCATTCTTTAATGAGCTGGTTGATTTTTTCCCAGTTGGGAACCTGGTTTAAAGATCGCACAGTTTCTAATGGGCTGGCTGTTTTTGTGGTTAACTGCCCTACTGCCATGCCAATTTTTTTATTACCAAAATCAAAGCCTAAATAACTGTCTGAACTTAAATTTGCCAGCACAGGATCCGGTTTAGGCATGTCCTGTCTGACTGCTTAATAAGTTTATATCCAGCCCCATTTTGTTTGCTGCGGCGCTCCAGCGCTTGCTGATAGGGGTATCAAATACGACACTTTCATCGTACTGGGTGCTCAACCAGGCATTGCTTTTCATTTCTGTTTCGAGCTGATCAACTCCCCAGCCAGCATATCCCAGGGTAATCAGGAATTTTTTAGGGCCTTGCCCTTTAGCGATTGCTTTTAAGATATCCCGTGAAGTGGTTAGGGACAGGGTATCCGATACTGCAATACTTGACTCCCAGTCCTGCTCGGAAGTGTGATGCAATACAAAACCGCGCTCTTGCTGTACCGGTCCGCCAGAGAAAATTGGAATTTCTGCAATTTTAGCGTCTATTGCCTCCATATCCATTTGCTCTAAAATATCCCCCAGTGTCATTTCCATCGGGTGATTAATTACTAGTCCTAATGCACCTTCGCTGTTATGCTGACAGACAAAAGTGACCCCATGAAAGAAATTTGGGTCTTTCAGGTTGGGCATTGCAATCAGCAATTGATTTTTAAAGGAATTTAATTCTTGCATAAAAACTCTTGGTTATTGCTTGCTAAAAGCATCGAATGTTTAATTATATCGCGTAGTGGCATGGATGAAAGAATAACCTTGTAATGCCTGAAATATGATCACATTACACGGCTTTAGTAGATGCCAGATCAGGCAAGTCACCTCTTAAACCCATCGCATAACGGTTAAAGTAATTTCTTAACCAGTGACTATGATTAATCCAGCTCATACCGGTGCCGCGTAGCTGGCGGAACCCCTCATGCTGATTAGTGTACATTTTATTAATTACATCCATACTGCTCATCATCGCCAGATTATCACCTTTGCGCCAGCGTTCGTATTGACGCAATAGCTTGTGACTGCCTATAGGCCTGCCAGCCTGATCTGCTTTAATAATTAATTCGGCTATGGCGGCAGCATCCAGCAAGCCTGCATTTGCCCCTTGGCCTGCTAAGGGGTGCATGGCATGTGCAGCATCGCCGATTAACACAAAGTGCTCGGCGCTATACTGGTTTGCGTATTGAAAGCGTAAGGGAAATGCACCACGAAGGCCGGCATCCAGCATTTCCCCTAGGATACCATCGGAGGCCTGCGTTAGGCGCTGCAAAAATTCCTCATCGGATAAGCTCAGATACTCTTGCGCTGTTTGATGGCTGAGCGTCCAGACAATTGAGCACTGGCCATTTTTTAAGGGTAAAAATGCCAGCGGGCCTTCGGGTAAAAAACGCTGCCAGGCGGTAAATTGATGGTGCTTTTCTGTGCTGATGGTTGCGACTAGCCCATCTTGATTATATTCCCAGCCGGTAGTTTGAATATCGGCCATCTGGCGTAAAGCCGAGTCACGCCCATCTGCGGCAATCAGCACATCCGCTTCGAGTATTTGCCCGTCATACAGAACAACTTTGGCAAGCGTGCTATCCAGCTGTATATCAGCTACCTTAGCAGGGCAGATAATACTGGCATCTGTCAGTGCTTCCAGTCGATCCCACAAGCTGGCAACGATCACGCGGTTTTCTACTAAATGGCCTAATTCTGCAAATTCAGTATCGGCGGCATCAAAGTCCAGCATACCCGCGCTGTCAGCATCCCAGACATGCATATGGTTATATGGCCCAATGCCGCGCCGCTCGATTGCAGGCCATGCACCTACTGCCTGTAATATGTTTTGTGATGCCCTGGTTAATGCTGACACACGGATATCAACAGGTTCTTCAGGCCACTCTCTTAGCGGGTTACGTGTATCAATCAGGGCCGTTTTAATGCCTGCTTGCGCCACCGCACAGGCGGCAGTTGCGCCGACTATGCCACCGCCTACGGTAATCACCGCATAGTTAGTATTCATACTCGTCTCCGCGTGCCTATATACGGCATACGTACATTTAAGCCCATGGCATATCGCGCCAGCTGTTTTTTTGCGCCCGGTATAATGTCCAGCATGGCTAGCCCGGTATTTCTAGCGGCTGCCAGTGATAGCCACTGATTTGAAAATAGCTTGACAATGGAGTCAGTAAAGTTAACCACGGTATCATGGTCTTTTTGTCTTTGCCGGGCGTAATCAGCCAATAATTCCTCTGCGCCTATATCATCGCCCTGTTGTGCAGCATTTAAGAGCATTTCTGCCAGCTGCACTACATCGCGCAAGCCTAGGTTAAACCCCTGTCCAGCAACAGGGTGCAATTGGTGCACGGCATTACCGATAATAACCACGCGTCCCGAATGCATACTGTTTGCGCGTACCAGGCTAAGCGGAAAAGAGCGCCTGGGAGCCGCTAAGCTAAAGCGGCCCAGCTTATAGCCAAAACAGGCGTGCAAGCTGGCTAAAAAATCCTCTTCACTGTCAAGTAGCAGTTGCTCGGCGTCTTCTTTAGTGCGCGTCCAGACAACCGCATAATCTTGTTTAAAGGGTAAGAGTGCTAGCGGCCCTGAGCTGGTAAAGCGCTCATAGGCAACATTATCATGAGCTATTTCTGTTTTAATGGTGGTGACAATCGCTGCCTGTTGATAGTCGGTAACGTGCTGGTCTATCTCAAGCAGTTTTCTAATTGTCGATTGGCCGCCATCAGCACCGACTACTAATCTAGCTGAAATACTTAGCGAAGACTCTTGCTGCTTTAAGCTAATATGCGCATGGCTCTGGTCAGAGGCAATGCCTATCACGCGTGCCGGGCTTATCAGCTGAATATCAGTTTGTGCGACTAGTTCTGCAACAACATCTTCTGAATCCCGCGCAGTGATCACATAGCCTAATGCCGCCACACCTTCTTTTTTTGCTGACAAGCGGGTTTTTCCAAAGTGCCCCTGATCGGAAACATGGATGGTTTTGATAGGTGTGGCAACTGCCTTGGCTTGAGCCCAGATGCCTAAGGCCTGTAACATTTGTACCGTGCCACTGGCGAGTGCTAAAGCACGGTCTCCGGCGGGGGAGTTATGTAATTGTTCGCGGGTATTAGCTTCAACAATGGCAATTTTTAGACCACTACCCTTTAATGCCAATGCCAGACAGTTTCCTGCCAGACCACCGCCTACAATTAATACATCATAATCCTGCTGCATGTTTTAATTCTCTGTTGTTGCTTGCCCAGCCGTTATTTGGTCCTGCAATCCGGAGGACAAAATAGCAGCTGGACTACTTAGTTATTAACTGCGATTATTCTAGAATTATCATCAGTGTTCCCCTATCAATTGAGGCCGTGAAACTAACCTCGCCACAAGAGAGCTCATAAAGCACTGTAAAGACATTCCTGTTATTATTGCGTTTTGAACTGCCCGAATGGTATACGAGCTGATACGAGATATTCTTGCCTGGAAAAATAATGGATTCACAAAACGATCTCGTTTTTGAGCCTGTTGCTGCCTTATCTCCAGAGCCTCGCTATATTTTTTATCCGATGGATGAATCAATTCTGGCTGTTGTGTTTTTGAAATCTCTTCAAACACGCGCATTAAATTATAGCTCATTGCAGTCAGGCGCATTTGATTTTCAAGTGAGCGGGTATTGGAATACCAAGCTTTAGTTTCCTTGAAATTACTTTTAGTGTTATTGAATGTCTTTTCAATCGTCCATCGCTTGAAATACAGCATGACAATGGTTCCAGGGTTAATACTCGATGTTCAAGTTTTTCCATCCCATTGCCATCAAACGCTTACCTTCACCCAGCAGAACAATACTTTAATGATGGTGTTGGCTCTAAGCGCCCTAAATCTCTGCCAATCATATGTTTTCCTGATGGCATCAGTTGAAACACATCCTTTATTAATTCACCTAACTCTTTCAGCTTATCACCAGGATCTGGAAACTCTAGCAATGACGTGATGAACTCAAGCAGTACATCCATTTGAGACTTGCGCTGTAAGCTTCCTACGGTATACGCAGGTAGTTTGCTTTCAATGCGGGCTATTTGCTCTGGGTGAAGGAGAAGGCAATGGTCAAACAAAAGACTCAGAATCAGGCCACGGTTTGATCCCTCTTCATCTAATTGTTTGGCCTCACGCCCCCATCCTTCATAAAGCTTCCAGTCCTCAAAGGAAACCTCAATCAGCCATCTCAACGTATAGGCTTGAATAATATCTTGTGTGCGCCAAGTCAGGTCTGTCGCCACTAAATAGCGATAGTCGTTTTCACCGTCATATTTTAAGGCAATGACAAAGCGTTTTTTACTGTGAGAACTCACCTTCAATCGTGCACTGCTGACAGTCACTTTAATCTCTTTGCCGCCACGTACACGTATTATCTGATCAATGCCTTTGTTAATCGAATTAAAGTAGCTCTCGACTGACCTTATTCTACCTCTATATTCAATATTTTGGTTTTTACGTAATTGGCTAATCACCTGCGAGCCTCCAGATTCTTTAGCTGCTTCGTCCATAAAGGCTTTTTCACCATACAGCGCATCAAGCCAGTACGCCTTTAATTTTAATCAGGCTATGCGCAACTTTAAACTCTTTTAATAAGCCTAATGCAATCTCTGTTTTGGTCGGGTAGGCACTGTCACGTTCAGGCTTAATAGGCCGATATTTTTTTGCTATACCGCTCTTTTTCAACCGTTTATCTTCTTTATCCCACTGTTTTAAGGCTGGATCCGGCATATAAAAGAAAAAACCGACAGGCACTGTAATGGATGAGGTAACTAGCAGCAATAATACTATCGTTTGTCCATTAACATACCCGCCGGAGCCTTTGTGTTTCTGCTTGTAACCCTTATAAATACGTTTTGTAGACTTAGATCGTGCTCGGTCTGATTCATCAAAGGCCAACACACCTTCAGTAATGCCATAACGTTTTAAAATTAAGACCACACTCTCCCGTAGCAACCAGTCCCAGGGTATACTTGCTTTACGAAACACCCAGGATAATGCGGCTACTTTGCAATCTCCAAGGCTTGCTCGCTCAAACTTAGCCCAGCAAACAGAGTTCATTAGCAGTATGCCCGTTAAACAAGTGCCCAACCAAGCCGCTTGAATCCGTGTCAAAGCGGCTCCGGGTTTTAGCTGATTGAGCGCATCATTTAAATCGTCAATATAGCTTTGGATAAAGGTGGCTGGGGCATTCATTAACATGGGCTTACACCGATAAAATTACAACAACCTCAGAATACCTGATTTTACCTTCTCAATATCAAAAACTTGAACATCGAGTAATAGTCATTGGCAAGGTTGTCACAAACCGGTGAAGTTTTCCGGTTTCTGGATCACGGTAATCCACCACGTTAAATTTGATGCCCTTGTTTTCGTACACACTGTATGCTTCAACCCCTGTATTGATCTCATGGCGGGAGTCAAAAGGGATAGGCTCAACCAGAGTCGCAATTGAATTTTCTTTGTAACTACTCAGCGTAATTTAAACTCATAACAGATTGATTTAAAATAATAATTAATGTATCTCTCTGAATTTTAGTCCAATTTTCACCCCTTTTTAAAGGTGAAAATGACTAAAGTCAGGTTAAATTAAAATATATCCATTTGATTTTAAAGTTAAAAAACACGCTGAGTAGTTACTTTTCTTTTAGCATTGAAATCATGTAATTAGCATGTCGTTTCTGCCGATCCCACCAGACAAAGAAATATGAGCAACCCACTTCTGAGATTCAACGCGTAAATCCCCCCGGCCGCATAAACTTTCCCCTTGCTGTTTTTTTCAGTATGGCAGGCATGATCAATAAAATGTCCATCCGCTGCTTCTATGGTGTATTCGTCAAGTTCCGGGAATGCTTTAAGATAATCAATGCCTTGCGATAGCAGTGTTTCAGCGTGAAGATGATAGCTCTGCTGTTCAAATGCCTCAAGCATACTTGTTCGTCTATGCGACTTCAGTGATTTAAAATACGTTGAGTGGGGAAGCAGCTGGCCATAAATCTGTTCATTGGTTTGGAGGAAATGGCTACCACTATCGACTACACTGATACAGCGTAATAACCCAAGGCGAATAAAGTCGATATCCTTCAACTCTGGGCATGAACGAGACCACAAAGGATGACGCTCTGCTAACAGGGCACGTTCCATCGCTGAAAATCCTGGAAACGGAGCTTTAGCGAAGTGAAGATTTTTAGTCCGCGATAGCCGTAGGGCCGTTGTTTTTTCGGAGTCTGAGCGTTAGCGAAGGTGGAGACAAAATAAAAGGCCATCCGACACGGCGTCAAGTCATTTGGAGCCTATGTTCCGACCCCTTGTTGGGTCGGGACGAGGTGACGAGGACGAATCGGGGCCGCCGGAGGCATAAGTGGTCGCGTTAAGTTTTTGCTGCTTGCTTGGGCTGGGATGCCCAAAACAAGCTTTCGCAAAAATAGCGACTCCCCGAACTTTCATTGCAGTGTTGGTGAATATGTTCAGAGAGTGGTAGGTCTTTAAGCATGGGTGATATCCGTTTATGAGGTGATTAAAACGGAAATTTTTAGAAAACCTTTTTCGGCAAATGCAAGCTTTATTTGAAATTGTTTGTTGTTTTTTACGGTGCCTACAGAGTGTCTATTTGCTGTTATAAGTGATTAAAATCAAAAATATGGAAATATTCGAGTGGTGCTACCTTCAGGTAGGTTATAGACTGCTTTGTTTAGATGCTTCTTCTTTCAATGGGAACACTGATGAGAATTATAGTAACTTCCTTACTGCATAATGGCTTCAATCTCGGCGATGGTCTTGGGTATTGCATGACTCAGTACCTGATAACCTTGCTCGGTAACCAGTACGTCATCTTCTATGCGAATACCGATGCCTCGCCATTTCTCATCTACAGAGTCACAATCTTCCGGTATATAAAGTCCTGGCTCTATGGTTAGTGTCATGCCCGCTTCCAGTACGCGCCACTCATCATTGATCTTGTAATCACCGACATCATGTACGTCCATACCCAGCCAGTGCCCGATGCGGTGCATATAAAATAACTTATAGCTTTCATCTTCAATTAAAGTGTCTACATCACCGCGTAACAAACCCAGTTCAACCAGGCCTTTGGTTAATACCTGGACTGAGGCTTCATGTGCTTTATTCCAGGGGGCATTTACCTTGATTTCTTGCATGGCGGCTAATTGAGCATCAAGTACCAGCTGGTAAAGTAATTTTTGCTCGCTTGAAAAAACACCGCTTACCGGAAACGTACGGGTAATATCAGCAGCATAATGATCGCATTCGACGCCGGCATCAATCAACAGCAGATCACCATCTTTTAACACGGCTTTGTTTTCGGTGTAATGCAGTACACAGGCATTATCACCGCCTGCAACGATAGACGGATAGGCCACGGCACGTAGACCATTATCTATAAATTCATGAATCATCTCCCCTTCAATCTGATATTCATAACGCCCCGCCCGACAGCGCTGCATCGCACGTATATGTCCTTTGGCTGAAACATCAATGGCGTGTTGCATTAGCTTAATTTCGGTCGGGCTTTTAATCAGCCGCATTTCATGCAGAGTATGCTCTAAAGATACCAGCTCTCCAGGCGCGTTAATACCACTACGTGTCTGGCTGCGAATATGAGTGATCCATTCCATTAGATTATGATCTAAGTCAGAATCTCGCCCCATCGGGTAAAAAACCTTATTTTTGTTTTCTAGCAAGCCGGGCAAAATATCATTTAAATCATCAATTGGAAACGAATCATCTGCGCCATGATCATTAATTGCGCCCTCCAGACCTGCATGCGCACCTTCCCACAAGGCCTTTTTTTCATCAAATTCCTGGCAGAATAAAATGTACTCACCTTGCTGACGCCCTGGTATAAAAACAGCCAGCGCATCAGCCTCATTAAATCCGGTTAAATAGTAGAAATCACTATCCTGACGAAACGGATAATCAACATCGCGGTTACGTGTGCGTACGGTGGCACTGGGAATAATGGCGATATTTCCCTGTCCTATTTCTGCCATCAATTGCTGACGGCGCTGCCTCAAATCACTTGATATCATAATTACGCCTCTAATACACAGTGCTATTTTCTCTTGCGGGATTTAATTCACTGCGAATTAACATCACCGCTGCACGTAAATATTCCTGAATCTCTATCAGGTCATTTTCTGCTTCTTCTGCATGCTCTTCATCTATCTCAGCATCCAGTTTGGTGAATTCAATAATATCCTTGAGAACTTCATCTACATCGCCAGGCCATTCGCTAGAGGTCTGTACCCGCCCCATACCAAACAAAAATCCCTGGCACCATTGCATCAGCGCAGCGCAGCGCAGGGGTAGCATTTCATCTTCATCGGGTAGAAATAAATCAAACACAAATTCATCGCTGTCCATTAGCTCTTTTGTTTGCTCAAATAAATGTATCATTTCCAGTTTATCATCTTGTGGCAAGCCCGAACCTTCGGAAAAAGCTTCATTTATCCAGTCACTTGCTTCAGCAGCTTTATTCAGACATAACATAGCAACTGCGATACCATGCACTTCGGCGGCGCTGTCAGCAGCATCTTTTTGTAAAATAATTGAATTTAGGTCAGAGTAGCTCATTGCATTTTGAAATTTTAGTTGTGTTTTTATACCTGGATCTAGTGCAATACTAGCAATCAAATTTTGGGTACTTATGCTAGCATACATCGTTGAGAAAACTTTCGCTGAAAATCAGGGAAACGGAGCTTTAGCGAAGTGAAGATTTTTAGTCCGCGATAGCCGTAGGGCCGTTGTTTTGTCGGAGTCTGAGCGTTAGCGAAGGTGGAGACAAAATAAAAGGCCATCCGACACGGCGTCAAGTCATTTGGAGCCTATGTTCCGAACCCTTGTTGGGTCGGTACGAGGTGACGAGGACGAATCGGGGCCGCCGGAGGCATAAGTGGTCGCGTTAAGTTTTTGCTGCTTGCTTGGGCTGGGATGCCCAAAACAAGCTTTCGCAAAAATAGCGACTCCCCGAACACTAAAGTGTACTGAAGTTTCCCAATTATTGAGTAGCTGAAATACACAATGCTGGTGTATCGAGGTTTATTTTAGGTGGTTTTGCCATGTTTATAGCAAACCCCTACTTAATTCCCCTTAGGCAATAGCATTTGAAACGCAGGCGCGCCATGCTACCTCACGAAATTCCGGGACTCCTGTCGCCGTAATTCGTTCACCTACGCAGCGAATAGGAGATGCTCCAGCCGCCCTGCGTCCGCCACAGACTGAGCACAAGGCAGCTCAGTCATGGCTACCACAAATGGCTCTACGGCTATTCGGGATAAAATTTTAGCCTCCCTCGCGCGCTATCGCGCACTTCGGATTGGCAAATTTCCCTGCGCCTTCTGGAGACTATCAGCCCGTCCGGGGCTGACAGCGAATGAAAAGACTGTTTTTTTCATATATAGTTTCTCAGATAAATAATTTCCAAATTTGGAGCGCTTAAACTTAGGCGGTAACAACGAAATCTTCCCGCAATTTTTGCATAACACAAATCACTTTACTGGCATCATGCATATAAGTGTTAAAAGTTTGCACAACTGAATCATGAAGATCTTCAAAAGTCTTAAAATACTTCATATGAGTCGAATCGCGTTTCGTATTTTTCCATAATTTCTCAATCGGATTAAAATCCGGCGAGAACGCAGGGAGACGTTCTACTGTCAAACGATCTACATTAGCTAACTTAAATTCCTTAATAACACCGCTTCCATGATACGGGGCACCATCTTCAATTAGAATAATCTTGCCTTTATAATAAGCCAGCAATTGTGTTAAAAACTCAACATAGCTTTCACCATTAAAACGCCCAGATGTTTCAGCGTGTTGTAATATCATTGGCTTATAACTCTCGATTAAGACGTTGTCGGCAATAGAATATATCGCTTCCATAAAAAGCTTCTGTGTTGGATATTTCTCATTTTTTAAGCTTTTAAGAATAGCTAAAAATTCTTGAGGCAGCCCAGCTTCTTTTAAAAGTCTAAGTGACTTTGGTTTTATCTCATAAGCCAATGATTCTCGGTATTGAAAACTCCCTCCTTCGAGTTCGATCGTACCAAACATTTTCAACCCTTTTCGAATCCCTGATGTTTTCACTGTGGGTTGCTCTCCTATTGGAGCCCAGGTTCGTGCCAATGAACCCCACATAGCAAATGACACCTCATCACCGAATAAAACGACACTCTTTTCTTCTACCGCCTTTTCCATAATGGCAGGCAATGTTTCTTCCAGCCACGTTTTTCTTTCAAGCTCGTACTTTTCTTCTTCTTGGCGATCAGTCACAAAACGAGCTTTTTGATAACTGAAGCCCAGTTTTTTCATTAGGCTTGATAAATAGTTCAAGTTTTAACGAACTTCAAGTTTTAACCAAATAAGCTCGGCAATCATCGCAGTATTCCATATTCCACAATGAAATCCATTGTCTTCTGGGCCTTTCTTTATCAACTCAACCAATTTATTTTTCTGGTCTTTAGTTAACTTTGACTTCCGACCACGTCCTTGATAGTGTTGCCCTATTAACCAACCGACACCTTTATGCATGAATGTTTTCAGCCAATTTATAATGGTTTTTTCACAGACTCACATTAGGCGTGCTATTTCTTTGATTCCCATGCATTCACTGAACCAGAGTAGAGCTTGAGTTAATCGATATAAACAAATATTACTTAGCTTGAGAGCTGTCGCCATATTTTTTTTTAGTCGGTCTACAATTGACTTTGAAAAAGTGAGGGATACCATTTTTGACTGTTTCCGTTAGTGTTGGGACGAAAATTATAAGCCAGTTTCCCCTCTGTCGTTTTTGTTTGTTCGGAAATTAATTTTCTG
>NZ_BLYC01000016.1 GCF_019721995.1 Bathymodiolus japonicus methanotrophic gill symbiont
CGCTAACAACCAGCCTATTAATAGGCTGTGCAACATCACCTACTGGACGCAGTCAATTACTGATGATGTCTAATAGTGAAATGCAGCAAATGGGGGAGCAGTCATTTAATAACCTAAAAAAAGAAATGCCCATAGAACACGATGCAAAAATCAATGCCTATGTGCGCTGTGTCGCTACGGCTATCACCAATGAAGTGGGCGGCGACTGGGAAGTGGTAGTATTTAAAGAGCCATCTGCCAATGCATTTGCACTTCCGGGTAGAAAAATTGGCGTACATACCGGACTGTTGAATGTTGCGCAAAATCAGGACCAGCTGGCCGCAGTATTAGGCCATGAAGTCGCGCATGTTTTAGCAAACCATAGTAACGAGCGTGTTTCGCAAAAAACCATGGTTAATCAGGGTTTATCTATTAGTCAGGCTATCATTAACCCACAGTCAGAACTAGGTCAAGCAGGTATGGGACTATTAGGCGTTGGCGCTGAATATGGCATTATCATGCCCTTTAGTCGGGCGCATGAATCGGAGGCTGATATTTACGGGCTGGATTTGATGGCAAAAGCTGGCTTTAACCCGGAGGAAAGTGTGACGCTCTGGGTTAATATGGGTAAAGCAGGTGGCGAAGCACCACCTGAATTCATGTCCACGCATCCTGCACATGCAGCCCGTATTACAGACTTGCAAGAGCAAATGCCCAAAGCATTAAAGCTACGCAGTGAGGCACAGGCTCAAGGCAAATATCCGCAATGTAACTAGACTGTAGAGCGGACTTCAGTCCGCCTGCTCTATAAAATGGTTATTGCGGACTAAAGTCCGCTCTACCCATTTTTTGCCTGCTCTGCGAGCGCTAATAGCGCGTGATTAGCAGCCACAACAAGAGTCGAACCGCCTTTACGTCCTTGAGTAATAATCCAGGGAATATCTTTTAATAATGCCGTTTCTGCTTTAGATTCTGCTGCAGAAACAAAGCCTACTGGCATACCGACAATTAATGCTGGACGGACATTTTCTGCTTTTATCATGCGGATGACTTCCAGCAAAGCCGTCGGCGCATTACCAACGGCAACAATGCTATTTTGCAGTAAATCCAAGCGCTGAGCCTTGCGCATCGCCTGTACTGCACGTGTAGTATTTTCCGCTTTTGCCTGAGTAATTACATCCGCATCAGAAATAAAATGATGCGTGCTCACGCCAAAATGACCTAACCGGGGTTTGGATAAGCCTACACAGATCATTTCTACATCGGCAACAATATTTGCGCCCTGCTGAATAGCATGCAGACCTGACGATACCGCATCCGGGTGAAATTTTGTCAGCCCATTAAATTTAAAATCAGCCGTAGCATGGATCATTCTGCGCACGATATTCCATTCAGACGCTGAATAATTGTGGCTGCCGACTTCCTGGTCGACTATGGCAAATGAGTCATGTTCAATCTTTTGCCCTGCCTGGGTCATTTGCTCTGTAATAGTATTTTGTTGCATGTTTTTCCCGCGAGTTATTTGCTGCTAGTTGCCTCACTATCATAGCAGTTATGTACAGACTTCGCGCGCTCACGGTAGCGGTACGAAGTATTGGTCAATGACCACTAAAAATGGCTGCAATACTTCACTGGCTTGCTCACATGAAATATTCATCTGGTCATTTTCAAGTAAATAATTAGCAAAGGTCTTGATGCATTTCCAGTTGCGTGGCTTATCTATAAAGCGGAATGCTTTCATAAACTGAAGTTTCCCAATTATTGAGTAGCTGAAATACACAATGCTGGTGTATCGAGGTTTATTTTAGGTGGTTTTGCCATGTTTATAGCAAACCCCTATTTAATTCCCCTTAGGCAATAGCATTTGAAACGAATGAAAAGACTGTTTTTTTCATATATAGTTTCTCAGATAAATAATTTCCAAATTTGGAGCGCTTAAACTTAGGCGGTAACAACGAAATCTTCCCGCAATTTTTGCATAACACAAATCACTTTACTGGCATCATGCATATAAGTGTTAAAAGTTTGCACAACTGAATCATGAAGATCTTCAAAAGTTTTAAAATACTTCATATGAGTCGAATCGCGTTTCGTATTTTTCCATAATTTCTCAATCGGATTAAAATCCGGCGAGAACGCAGGGAGACGTTCTACTGTCAAACGATCTACATTAGCTAACTTAAATTCCTTAATAACACCGCTTCCATGATACGGGGCACCATCTTCAATTAGAATAATCTTGCCTTTATAATAAGCCAGCAATTGTGTTAAAAACTCAACATAGCTTTCACCATTAAAACGCCCAGATGTTTCAGCGTGTTGTAATATCATTGGCTTATAACTCTCGATTAAGACGTTGTCGGCAATAGAATATATCGCTTCCATAAAAAGCTTCTGTGTTGGATATTTCTCATTTTTTAAGCTTTTAAGAATAGCTAAAAATTCTTGAGGCAGCCCAGCTTCTTTTAAAAGTCTAAGTGACTTTGGTTTTATCTCATAAGCCAATGATTCTCGGTATTGAAAACTCCCTCCTTCGAGTTCGATCGTACCAAACATTTTCAACCCTTTTCGAATCCCTGATGTTTTCACTGTGGGTTGCTCTCCTATTGGAGCCCAGGTTCGTGCCAATGAACCCCACA
This sequence comes from Bathymodiolus japonicus methanotrophic gill symbiont, assembly GCF_019721995.1. Lineage (GTDB taxonomy): Bacteria > Pseudomonadota > Gammaproteobacteria > Methylococcales > Methylomonadaceae > Methyloprofundus. The sequence goes on from NZ_BLYC01000016.1 coordinate 2,619, forward strand.
TAGCAAATGACACCTCATCACCGAATAAAACGACACTCTTTCGCTGAAAATCATGGAAACGGAGCTTAGCGAAGTGGTGATTTTTAGTCCCTGATAGGCGACAGGGCAATTCGCTGATTCGACGTGTGCTAGCAGCACGCGAGAGGAGCAAGAATTGCATTCCGAATAGCCGTCCAGCCAGTGAGGTAGTAATGACGAAGCGGCTTTTGTGCGTAGTCGTTGCGGACGCAGGGCGTTCAGGGCATCTCCCATCCGCTGCGTAGGTGAACGAATTATGGCGACAGGAGTCCCGGGATTTCGTGAGGTAGCATGGCGCGCCTGCGCCTTTTCCATAATGGCAGGCAATGTTTCTTCCAGCCACGTTTTTCTTTCAAGCTCGTACTTTTCTTCTTCTTGGCGATCAGTCACAAAACGAGCTTTTTGATAACTGAAGCCCAGTTTTTTCATTAGGCTTGATAAATAGTTCAAGTTATAACGAACTTCAAATTTTAACCAAATAAGCTCGGCAATCATCGCAGTATTCCATATTCCACAATGAAATCCATTGTCTTCTGGGCCTTTCTTTATCAACTCAACCAATTTATTTTTCTGGTCTTTAGTTAACTTTGACTTCCGACCACGTCCTTGATAGTGTTGCCCTATTAACCAACCGACACCTTTATGCATGAATGTTTTCAGCCAATTTATAATGGTTTTTTCACAGACTCACATTAGGCGTGCTATTTCTTTGATTCCCATGCATTCACTGAACCAGAGTAGAGCTTGAGTTAATCGATATAAACAAATATTACTTAGCTTGAGAGCTGTCGCCATATTTTTTTTAGTCGGTCTACAATTGACTTTGAAAAAGTGAGGGATACCATTTTTGACTGTTTCCGTTAGTGTTGGGACGAAAATTATAAGCCAGTTTCCCCTCTGTCGTTTTTGTTTGTTCGGAAATTAATTTTCTGAAAGTCTATAGTTGTAGCATAGTTTCAATTTTACCATAAATAATTATTGGGAAACTTCAGTTCATAAAAAGTTCACTAATTTTTAATTCACGCTCAGCAGCACAAGGGATAAAGTATTCTAAATAACGGTATGCCTGCTCTATGTCTGAGTGCCCACCATAATTTTTTAAGGCGATGATATTAACCAGCTGAAGTTTCTTAGAAATTCATCAAGGAACCATTCGCAATAAAACGGCTACCACCGAATTTACAGGGGAGCTGCTGTATTTGGGGCAAACCCTTTCAAAATCCGGATCCAAAGCCGCTTCGGCAATGATGCGGCGGATATCTGAAAATGCGAAACTGGCTCGCCCCTTCACTTTGTGCCGACGTTCCGGATCGGTTTTTAAACGATCCGCGTAAATCCACGTCAGCGTTGTTGCCAAACCAGCTATCAGTGACTGTCAATATCGGAGCGGTGGAAAAATGTTCTGCAATTGCAATCAGCATTTGAGCCGCCTGAGCCATCTTGGTCTGGAAAGGAACGACATCACCTCTTATCGTGGCGGTTTCTTTTTTTGCCTGAATTGTTTTTAAGGGCAGATAAAATCGGAAATCTAAAAATAAGCACGCCCAGCGACCTTTGACCTGTTTCAGCAACCCTACCGATACAATATTTTGTGCCCATGGATATTTGCTTTGATTCGATTTGGCCGCGTGGTCAAAAATGGCTTCACAGCCGAAGATATTTTTGCCTACTTTAGTGATAATGGCATCAGTGTTCCCATTGAAAGAAGAAGTACCTAAACAAAGCAGCCTATAACCTACCTGAAGGTAGCACCACTCGAATATTTCCATTATTTCCATCTTTTTGATTTTAATCACTTATAACAGCAAATAGACACTCTGTAGGCACCGTAAAAAAACAACAAATAATTTCAAATAAAGCTTGCAATTGCCGAAAAAATTCTTCTAAAAATTTCCGTTTTAATCACCTCATAAACGGATATCACCCATGCTTAAAGACCTACCACTCTCTGAACATATTCACCAACACTGCAATGAAAGTATGGAACGTGCCCTGTTAGCAGAGCGTCATCCTTTGTGGGCTCGTTCATGCCCAGAGTTGAAGGATATATCGACTTTATTCGCCTTGGGTTATTACGCTGTATCAGTGTAGTCGATAGTGGTCGCCATTTCCTCCAAACCAATGAACATATTTATGGCCAGCTGCTTCCCCACTCAACGTATTTTAAATCACTGAAGTCGCATAGACGAACAAGTATGCTTGAGGCATTTGAACAGCAGAGCTATCATCTTCACGCTGAAACACTGCTATCGCAAGGCATTGATTATCTTAAAGCATTCCCAGAACTTGACGAATACACCATAGAAGCAGCGGATGGACATTTTATTGATCATGCCTGCCATACTGAAAAAAACAGCAAGGGGAAAGTTCAGGCGGCCGGGGGGATTTACGCGTTGAATCTCAGAAGTGGGTTGCTCAGATTTCTTTGTCTGGTGACAAACGGAACTCAGAGACATCAAGAAATACCTGTGTTACGAGATCATATTGAAAAGCAAAACAATGGAAATAACAGCTCTCAGAAACGTCTCTATGTCTACGATAAAGCCGTCACCGGCTTTGTCTGGTGGGATCGGCAGAAACGACATGCTAATCACATGATTTCAATGCTAAAAGAAAATTCAATTGCGACTCTGGTTGAGTCTATCCCTTTTGACTCCCAGCATGAGATCAATACAGGAGTTGAAGCATACAGTGTGTACGAAAACAAGGGCATCAAATTTAACGTGGTGGATTACCGTGATCCAGAAACCGGAAAACTTCACCGGTTTGTGACAACCTTGCCAATGACTATTAACCCTGGAACCATTGCTATGCTGTATTTCAAGCGATGGACGATTGAAAAGACATTCAATAACACTAAAACTCGGTGTTCAAGTTTTCAGCTATAACTGGGCTAAGAAAAGTACATTTTTCCGGCTTTGTTTTATAAGTGATTGATTTACAATGATGTTGATGCTTTCTTTGTCAGTAAAATTATCAATAAAGTCAATCAGTTAAAAAACTTGAACATCGAGTGTAAACAAACAGAGAGGCTCGTTCGCGGCCTAAAGTGGTTTCGGAAAAATGATCTTGAAGCGGGAGTAAAATATTGCGTAAAATGAACATGAATGAGGTCGTTTTATTTGTATAATCAATGTGTTATAAACTTTTATTATACAGTAAAACTAGACCTCATTCACGATTAACCTGTTGTTTTTAAAAAGAATTCAAGGCTTTTAGTCAGCGGAATGGCATTAATATTAGTAATACCTAATATTTCAGAAAAATAAGCATTAGCTGATATTCTTATGCTTTAAAAACTAGGAAACTTCAGTTAACCAGGTGTGCATTAAATATTTCACCGTCCCGCTGAGCAACATATTTTGCTTCTGTCAAAGGCCCCGTTAATAGATTAATCACATCAGCCTCATAGGCTTTTTGTAGACTTAGTCTTTCAGCATCCGAGCCTAGATAATTATTTTCTATTTCCACCACCGGTAGATTATCAACTGAAGTTTCCCAATTATTGAGTAGCTGAAATACACAATGCTGGTGTATCGAGGTTTATTTTAGGTGGTTTTGCCATGTTTATAGCAAACCCCTACTTAATTCCCCTTAGGCAATAGCATTTGAAACGAATGAAAAGACTATTTTTTCATATAGTTGTAGCATAGTTTCAATTTTACCATAAATAATTATTGGGAAACTTCGCCCGCTGAAAATCATGGAAACGGAGCTTAGCGAAGTGGTGATTTTTAGTCCCTGATAGGCGACAGGGCAATTCGCTGATTCGACGTGTGCTAGCAGCACGCGAGAGGAGCAAGAATTGCATTCCGAATAGCCGTCCAGCCAGTGAGGTAGTAATGACGAAGCGGCTTTTGTGCGTAGTCGTTGCGGACGCAGGGCGTTCAGGGCATCTCCCATCCGCTGCGTAGGTGAACTAATTATGGCGACAGGAGTCCCGGAATTTCGTGAGGTAGCATGGCGCGCCTGTTATCAATTAACCTGCCACCTAAAATCTGGGCAAAATAGGCATGATGCTTTTGCTGCTTCTTATTAATAATCTGAAAGTAAACCGGCGGTAATTTTTGTTGCTGGTTGCGGATAAAAATTGCCGCGACATGTCCAGCCTCGTGAAAGACTATCTGTTTAAGTAATTCCTCGGCACACAGTGGTGTGTTGGGGAGGGAGTGATTTGTTCGTTTCATAATAGGTAACCTCTTGAAAAAAAATGCGGCCATTACAGCCGCATTAGAGGAAGGAGATAGCTCTGATTATTCCGAAGAGGAACGCATTCAAGAGTTAGGCGTAGTTTATGTGAGCAAAAACACTTTGCAAATGTGGCATTTTGACGCGCGACAATTTGTCGCCAGTTTTGGCATAATAGCTGCTATGTATTGCTATTGGACAGAAGTAAATTCAATGAAAACACCATTTATCTGCTTTTTCTTGCAAATAAACAAGTTAAATCACCTAAAACCCCGTGGCATTTAGCCTAAAATAGCTTCATTCTTTAGCAAGCACACTAATGGGCTGCTTTAAAAAAAATATCTGCCACATAATTTAAGGTCACTGCTTGCGGTAAAATTGCGCACTTATAAAGCCTTATGGCTGGGCTTGCAGAAACAACTATTAAACCGTGCATGGAAATTTCCCTGATTATCCCGACTTATAACCGTTGCTCGCTACTTAAGCGCGCGCTGAATTCGGTGTTTAAACAGAGCAGGAAGCCGGATGAAATCATTGTAGTCGATGATGGCTCTATCGATAACACTGCGGAAATGCTCGCGGATGAATTTCCACTGGTGAGAGTTATCAGGCAAAGCAATAAGGGCGTAAGTGCCGCAAGAAATGCAGGTATACAGCAGGCGAAAAGCGACTGGATCGCTTTGCTGGATTCGGATGATACCTGGCAGGCTGAAAAACTGGCAACCCAGTTCCTGGCATTACAAAGGTCAGCTGACACCAAGATTTGTCATACTGAAGAAATATGGATTAGAAAGGGCGTAAGAGTCAATGCCATGCACAAGCATAAAAAAGCAGGAGGCTGGATTTTCAAGCAATGCCTGCCCTTATGTGCAATGTCACCCTCATCAATTATTATTCATCGCTCGGTCTTTGATGATGTCGGCCTGTTTGATGAAAGCCTGCCGGCCTGCGAGGATTACGACCTATGGTTACGTATTAGTGCAAAATACCCGGTCTTGTTTATAGAGCAGCAACTAATCAAAAAATATGGCGGACATGAAGATCAGCTATCGCACAAATACTGGGGCATGGATAGGTTCAGAATACAGACCCTGGAAAAAATTATTAGTCAAGGTGAGCTAAGCGAAGAAAATAAGCAAGATGCCATACAAATGCTGCTAAAAAAAGCACGTATCTTTAGCAGTGGTGCTTTAAAACGAGGAAATAATGAGTCAGCACAATACTATCAGCAGTTGCTTGATAAGTATCAAACATGATTGCCTCCGCTCTAGAGCAGACTTCAGTCCGCTAATAAGCTAATAAGCTAATAAGCTAATGCACAATATACATTGGTATTGATGGTAATCCACTCATTACGTTCTCCATATCAAAATTACTAACGTCAACTGCAAGTACTGGTTGAACACAGACTGAAGTCCGCTCTACGATGGGGTGTTTTGAGCTTTTTTAGTGTCGTTTTGCAAATGCATCAATACCAGCACTAAAAATATAGCAGGTAAACCCACTGACGAAGCATATAAAAAGAACATCGCATAACCATAGGCATCAACGATTAAACCAGACGCGCCACCCATTAATTTTGCCGGCAAAGTCATTAATGAACTAAATAATGCATATTGCGTAGCAGTATAGGCACTATTAGTTAAACTGGATAAGTAGGCGATAAATACCGATGTGGCAATACCCCCACTTAAATTATCGGCACTGATAACGATTGCCAGTAATTGCAGATTCGGCTCGGAGCGTGCGAGTAGAACAAATAATAAATTAGTGCTGGCAACGAGTACTGCACCTAATAGCAGGGGCTTCATCAAGCCGTAGCGGATCACTAATACGCCGCCCAGTGCGGCGCCGAAAATAGTCATAAAAAAGCCAAATATCTTACTGACATCGGCGATTTCGGTCTTGCTATAACCTAGGTCTAGATAAAACGGGTTAGCCATCACGCCCATGGTAATATCACTCATTTTATACAGCGCAATCAGAGCTAAAATCCAGAGACCTGTCTTGCCGTTACGGACAAAAAAATCGGCAAAGGGGCTGATAACCGCATCGGAAAACCAGTCGCTTAATCGCTGCAATATGCCTCGAAGCGCTTGTACGCCCAGTGCCGTTTCAATTTTGTTTTCCAGTTCAGTAGTCTGCTGCTTGATAGGGTGCTTAGACTCTGAGCTGAGTAGTGTTGCCATAATGCCGATAAACATACATAAAGCCATAGCAGAATAAGCGGCATTCCAGCCGATGTATTCGGCAATATAAAAAGCACCTGCACCGGAAACAAGCAGGGCAACCCGATAGCCAAATACATACATGGCTGCCATCGCCGCCTGATACTCAGGCTCTATCGCTTCAATACGATAGGCATCGATCACAATATCCTGAGTTGCAGAGCAAAAAGCAATCCACACTGCGGTTACGGCAATCAATTCAATTTCTAGCTGCGGGTTTAATTCGGCCAAGGTCATTAAACCAGCGGAAATTCCTACTTGCGCAAGTAACATCCAGCTGCGCCGCTTACCAAGTAGCCTGGTTAAGAAAGGCAAGGGCAAGCGATCGACTATGGGTGCCCAGATCACCTTAATGGAATAAGTTAAGCCTACCCAGCTAAAAAATCCGATAACAGACAAAGTGACGCCCGAGTCTCGCAACCAGGCAGAGAGCGTGGAGAAAACCAGTAAAAAGGGTAGTCCGGCTGAAAAGCCTAGAAAAGACATGCCTAGGATCTTGGGGCGAAAATAAGCAGAAAATGATTGTTTCCAGCTATGCTCGGTCATATCAATGTGGGTTATAGTTTCAGAAATAAAAAAAGGGAGCAGAATTTAATTCCCACTCCCTCTATATAAGGATAATAGCGGGCTGAAGCCACGCCCTACATCTATATTACACGTTAGATGTACCTGTTAGTGCAGCTATTAACCATTAATTAAATAATGCACAATAATACTGGCGATATAGCCCAGCGCAATGACTGGCGTCCATTTTATATGGCTGAAGAAAGTATACTTATGGTTAGATGAGCCCATTAACGCAACTCCGGCTGCTGAGCCTACTGATAGTATTGATCCACCCGTACCGGCAGTTAATGTGACTAATAACCATTGATATAAATCCATATCCAGGTTCATGCTTAACACAGCAAACATAACTGGAATATTATCTACAATCGCTGAAACAACCCCGACGATAATATTCGCTGGCGTTTGACCGAGCCCATCATACATACCCGCAGCAATAAGCTCTAAATAACCGATATAGCCTAAACCACCGACAGCAAAAACCACACCAAAGAAGAAAAACAGTGTATCCCACTCGGCATCACGCACTTTATCGAAGATATCAAACTCACTATGTCCTTCATGTCTGCCAGATTTATACAGTACTTGAAGTCTGTAGCCATAAACCATTAATACACCAAGACCAGCCATCATGCCCATAAAAGGAGGTAAATGCAGAACCTGCTTAAAGCTAACAGCGGTAACAATGGTTAATGCAAACAAGACACAGACTTGGATCGCACCGGGCTTTAATACCACTGCGGCTTCATTGGTTGCAGCGGGTTGTTCATCGGGTACTGCTAGCCACATAAAGTAAGCCGGCACAACATAGTTAACGACAGATGGAATAAATAACTGGAAAAAATCAAAAAATTCCGCATAACCTGCCTGCCATACCATCAAGGTAGTAATATCACCGAATGGGCTGAACGCACCCCCCGCATTAGCGGCAACAACCAGATTGACAAAGCCTATGGCGACAAATTTCTCATTATCTTTACCAACCGCAAGAACTACCGCGCCAACTAATAGGGCTGAGGTCAGGTTATCGGCAACAGCGGATAAAAAGAAAGTGATAATACCGGTAATCCAGAATAATTTTTTATAACCAAACTCCTTTCTAATCATCCAGGAGCGCAGTGCTTCGAATACATTTCGCTCGGCCATAGCATTGATATAGGTCATTGCAACCAGCAAGAACAGCATCAATGCCGCATATTCTTTCAGGTTAAACTCAAACGCCTCATGCAAAGCTTCGGTGGAAACCCCTGCTTCTGCAGCTAGCACAGCAGCATGAGCCCAGATAACGGCAGCCGCGATAATAACCGGCTTGGATTTGCGTAACCCGGTAAATTCTTCCGCCATGACAAAGCCATAAGCAATGATAAAAATCAGCACAGTATAAATACCACGCTCGGTCCCAGTAAGACCTAAACTAACAATTTGCTCTTCAGCCATTGCCAACTGCGGCATACAAAACAGCGCAGCAAAAATCAAAAATAAACGAAACACACGACCTCCCTCTAGGTTCTTAATTTATAAATTATTTTTATTATGAAACTACATTAAATTCAACCCCTAATGTTAGCATTTTATATTTAAATTGTCATTTAATGGCTGGCAGTATATGATTATTAATTCAATGTAACCTGCCTGCATAAGCACATTTGTATGTATCAATATAGCGATAAAGATCAGACTCTCATCGACGAGCGCGTCACTCAGTTTCGTGATCAAACCGAACGTTTTTTAAAAGGGGAAATTCCAGAAGATAAATACCGTGCCTTACGTTTAATGAACGGTGTGTATGTTCAAACACATGCGCCTTTATTACGTGTGGCAGGCCCCTATGGATTACTATCCAGCAAACAAATTAGAAAACTGGCATCAATTGCCCGTGATTATGATAAGGGGTTTTGTCATTTTACCACTCGGCAAAATATCCAGTATAACTGGCCAGCACTGGAGCGTGTACCTGATATTCTTGAGGAATTAGCTAGTGTGCAAATGCATGCTATTCAAACCAGTGGTAACTGTCTTAGAAATACCACATCGGATCAACTAGCTGGTGTTGCCACCGATGAGCTGGAAGACCCGCGCCCGTACTGTGAAATCATTCGCCAATGGACAATATTGCACCCTGAATTTGCATATTTACCACGTAAATTCAAAATTGCAGTCACTGGCGCACAGCATGACCGGGCAGCGATTCGCTTCCATGATATAGGACTCCAGTTAGTTAAAAATGATCAAGGTGAGGTTGGTTTTACCGTCTTCGTTGGTGGTGGCTTAGGCCGTACTCCTGTCATTGGCCAGGTAGTCAGGCCTTTTTTAGAGAAAAAACATTTACTCTCTTATCTGGAAGCTATTTTACGCATCTATAATCTTTATGGTCGTAGAGATAATAAATATAAAGCACGCATAAAAATTCTGGTAAGGGAAACCGGGTTAGCCGAAATTACGCAGAAAATTGAAGCTGAATGGGAACTCATTAAAGACAAGCTAGAGCTAAGTTCTGAGCGTATTAAAGAAATTCAGGCACAATTTGCACCGCCTGCTTATCTGGCGAGTGCGGCACAAGATACAAGTTATGACGATAAAAGGGCAAATAACCCGGATTTTGCAATATGGGTCAAGCATAATACTGCTGATCATAAAGTAACCGGTTACCGTGCCGCTTACATATCACTAAAAGCACCGGACTGTCCTCCCGGGGATTGCACTGAAAGTCAGCTAGATGCCATAGCTGATCTAGCGGATCAGTACAGCTTTGGTATGGTGCGCACTACGCACCGACAGAATTTAGTGCTAGCTGATGTGCCGCAAGCCGATTTATTTGATTTATGGCAAAAGCTGGAGGCATTAAACCTGGCGACGCCGAATATCGGCAAAGCAACAGATATGATTTGCTGCCCGGGACTGGACTATTGCTCTTTAGCCAATGCTGGCTCGATCGGGGTAGCTAAAGAGATTAATGAAACGCTGGATTCTATGGATTATGTGCATGATTTAGGTGATCTGAAAATCAATATTTCAGGTTGTATGAATGGTTGTGCACATCAAAGCGTTGGACATATCGGCATACTGGGTGTGGATAAAAAAGGCGTAGAATGGTATCAGGTTACGCTGGGCGGAAGTTCGGAAAATGACGCTGCGATTGGTGAACGATTGGGACCTGCTGTAAGCAAAAAGGATATTACCCCGGTTATTAAGAGCATACTTGAGGTTTATCTTGCGCAGCGCAGTCATGAAGATGAGTCTTTTCTTAGTACCGTCAGACGTGTTGGCGTTAGCCCATTCAAGGAGAAAGTCTATGCAACTCATTAAAGAAAAAAAAATTATTCAGGATAACTGGGAATATATTTTCGACGAAACACCATTAAAGGCTGATTATATTATTGTGTCTTTAGTCCGGTGGCAGCAAGAACGCGATCAACTTTCCAAGGTTAAGCACCTGGGGCTAAGGTTAGAACCTGATGTTGTGCTGGAAGAAATTGCCGATGATTTAGTTTACTTTCAGTTAATAGAGTTATATTTTCCAGTGTTTACCGACGGTCGTGCGTTTACTCATGCCCGCGTATTACGCAGTCGTTATGGATTTGAGGGTGATATTCGTGTGAGTGGTGACTATATGCGCGATCAGGTTTATTATCTAAGCCGCGTGGGTGTCAGCAGCTTTGAGCTTAATGACCAGGATAATGCAGAAGAAGTTATAAAATCGATGGATGATTTTTCTGTGGACTATCAAGATTCAATCGCCTAAGTTTTAGGCTCTGTCCGATGGTTGAAAAAAATAAGCAATCAAGTTAAATCTAATTTGATTGCTTATTTTTAAACGGATTCAGCACCGTATTGCAGGATGCACAAAGAAGCATCTATACTAAAATTTAATATTAGTTTTTATGTTAATCTAATAACCTATGCAATACAATGACGTACTAAATGGATTAGAACTGAATCGCTTTATACCCGTGCTTAGCTTTTTCTAGCTCAGACTTTGCACTCGCATAGTCAGATTTCTTAATAAACTTATTAGCTTTAGTAAAATGCGCTGAAAGTCGGCCTATCTTAGGCGCATTTTGTTCGCTGTTAAGTTCTTTCTTGGCGCGTTTCGCTTGCTTGATATGAGCTTTAGCTGCATCTGGGTCATTAGCATCAAGACTCTTGATTGCTTCATCGACATGGGCGCTAATGCGATTTACAGCGTCATCATTTGGCGTAGCAAAAGCAGCCAATGAAAATGAACCTAAAAAAACAGCAAGCATGGCTGCTACGATAGTGCTTTTTAAAAATTTCATAGATATTACCTTCGTTGTGGTTATTATTATTGGCACATAACAATCCTCAGATATGCGCCTAGACTGATTCTAGCACAGCTTTTGAAAAAATACTCCAAATGGCAGCTAGTTGAGTTTATGTGTGTGAATTTAGCCTGGAATATCAAAACCAGGAAAAACTTGCCCAGTACCTGAATTTGTATCAACAAAAGAGCCACTTTGAGAAAATGCTTCTGCCAGGCTGACACGCGGATAAATAGCAGTGACTTGAGCAGTGCTCATATTGCTCTGGGTCACTTTAAAGCGGGCTACATAATTACTATCTGCCGCACTGGCGACAACTTCCACTAATTGCATCATACCGTTGTCTTCATGTTTTAAAATATGGCAATGGTTGACATACTCGCCCACATAATCAGTAAAACGCGAACGAAATACTGCACGACCACGGTTTCTAGGTAGCCAGGTGACATCCAGCCAGCGCGGTTCGGTAAGTATATTCACAAGCGAGCCATCAGCAATCGGCACATCCACACGACTTAACCAGAAGGGGTTGACATGTATATGAAACGGGTGATCAACGGTAGTGGTACTGATAGCCTTTAAGCCTTCAGCTTCTGCCTGTGCTCGTGTAACGGCTCTGCCTGCCTAATGTGGCTGCCAAACCGAATTGATTCTATCCGACCATAAGCTTAGTGAGTTATTGTACACAGCCCATTCTTCAGAGCTGTCTAACCACATTTGCGGATGTATGCCCGTTGGGTCAAACTTGAGCCCGTCGATTGCCATGGTACGAATATTAGGGGGTAATACCACCATTCGCTCACTATTTGGAGTGATAGGACCGTAGGTAATATTAAGCAACTCCGGGTTTTTTGCCACAAAATTTGCAGGTGCATCGATAATCGGGAAATCAGCATTGCCCCAGCCTGAATAGCTCACCACACGAGTACGAAAACTACCGAGTTCCACGTCACGCGCATTAGCCTCGGCAGCAGTGTTGACGGTTAAGTCTTCATCGCTGATTGGTATCAGATAATCAGGGACTTGGGGGTAAAGCATTTACATCTATGTCGCCACCTTCTACCGGTTCACCCGAAACGACAACGGTGGCAACAATAATATCTCCAGGCCAGTTAGGTAGCGTAGTATTATTCTGAGCTACCAGTTTGCGCAGGCCTTCGCTGCCAGCCATGGAGAGCGAAAGCGAGGGCTGGTAGTCCCCAGAAGGCGTAGAGCCGTTGTTTTGTCGGAATCGTAGCGCTAGCGTAGGTGTAGACAAAATAAAAGGCATTCCGAAACGCCGTCCAGTCATTTGAGGGAGTGTTACGAAGCCAGCACCGAGTTTACGATGGTAATGGCGAAGTGGCACGTACGCAGGACGTCCGCTGAAAATCCTGGAAACGGAGCTTTAGCGAAGTGAAGATTTTTAGTCCGCGATAGCCGTAGGGCCGTTGTTTTGTCGGAGTCTGAGCGTTAGCGAAGGTGGAGACAAAATAAAAGGCCATCCGACACGGCGTCAAGTCATTTGGAGCCTATGTTCCGACCCCTTGTTGGGTCGGGACGAGGTGACGAGGACGAATCGGGGCCGCCGGAGGCATAAGTGGTCGCGTTAAGTTTTTGCTGCTTGCTTGGGCTGGGATGCCCAAAACAAGCTTTCGCAAAAATAGCGACTCCCCAATGGGGCGCCGAAGGCATTAGTGGTCGCGTTAAGTTTTTGCCGCTTGCTTGGGCTGGGATGCCCAAAACAAGCTTTCGCAAAAATAGCGACTCCCCGCTCTCGTAATTATCGTTATGCAAGATATCAAAATGCGCCACAACGGTGTAAACCAAACTGGTCTCAGCGCCTTTTAACTGTGGCGCCTGAAAAATATATCGGCTCGATTTGCTGGAGCCATCATAATTTCATTAGGGCGGTTGTACGCTGCTTTGACATTTTCTTCATTAGCAAAACAGGCGGAAATTCTATCGATGCGATCTTGCGGTGTATCTTTATTGGTGAAATCAAGTGGATTAGGCGGTGCATCAAAGTTTAGGTCTTTTATATAATATTCATAACCGCCATTCGCAGTAGCGCGCACCAGGGTAACACCATCCATAGCAAGTTGCGTTATCGGCCGCTGAAAATCATGGAAACGTAGCTTAGCGAAGTGGTGATTTTTAGTCCCTGATAGGCGACAGGGCAATTTGCTGATTCGACGTGTGCTAGCAGCACGCGAGAGGAGCAAGAATTGCATTCCGAATAGCCGTCCAGCCAGTGAGGTAGTAATGACGAAGCGGCTTTTGTGCGTAGTCGTTGCGGACGCAGGGCGTTCAGGGCATCTCCCATCCGCTGCGTAGGTGAACGAATTATGGCGACAGGAGTCCCGGAATTTCGTGAGGTAGCATGGCGCGCCTGTGTTTGAGGCTTTCAATTATTGATGTATCCAGAGGAGTGCAGCCACCATAAGCATTAATGCGTCCAATCTGGCCATTTTCGAAGACAGTGAGTGGTCCTTTTAAAATAAAAAAACGAATATAGCTACGTCTATCGACACTGCCGTTAAGGACTCGCCAGCGTTCAATTGCTCTCGGTTGCATGGTTATGACTTTCGGTAGAAATCTACCATTAACGGTGGGAAATGATGCTGCACCTTGACCTTTTCCGCCATTTGCATCTGGATCCACGGCAACATTGCCTGGGTTTACATTTTGCATAAACATCAGCCGCTCACGATATTTATAACGGCCGGTTGGAACCTGAGGGTCAGAGTTAGGGTATTCAGATTCGGGGCCTACAAGTTGCTCATTAATTGCTTCATTGACATCACCCTCAACAATAAAAAAACCAGCCATGCCACTAGCAACCTGATTATGTGTCGCTCCATGCGCGTGAGGATGATACCAGTGCGTGCCTGGTGGGTGAGGTGCTCCTGATGCACCGATATCCCCTAAGCGAAATTCATAATTAGCATCTCCCACCTGCTCGTTAACACGCAAGAATCGACAATCTGAGTCTGCAGAATTTTCTCTGGCTACAAAATCTGCCTGCGGCATGATTCTGAGGATGATATTGTCAGAGATTGAACCGTCAGGATTGGATCCTGGGCGTACATGTAAGCCGTGGGTATGCATATTGGTCGTATTCACGGAATGAATGCCATTAGTGTGCTCACCTAAACACCAGTCATCTTGAGGGTCTTGCGGTATATCATCTTTACTAACGCCTTTGGGTAATGCGTTGGGATCTGGATAGGGGCCGACAAAGCTCTTTCCAGCATCCAGACCTAGCAAATTACGCAGCTCTAGATAGTAAGTTGAATCTCCAGGCATGCGGATAGTAGGGCCTGGAGTAATACCGCCATAGCTGAATAATAAGGGCCGTATATTTTCAAAACCGGTACCAGTAATGGCAATAGGCGAGGCATTTTCGACTACGGTTAAGTTGAGTTGCTTGCCAGGCCAATCATCAGGCCGCCAAACCCAGAGTTCTGACCAGGTATCAACTGCAGTATCTGGATCAAAGTCAGACAAACTGGCTAATCTAGGTACCGGTCGCATTTCTGAATCCGAGCCTGCCTCGCTAGTTTCAGCAGATACTTTAGCGCTGTCGTTAAGGCTAGTCGCAGCAAATGCGGTTACACCGACACCTTTGGCAGAGGTGAGAATAAATTCGCGCCGGCTATATTGAGGTTGCTCGGTAGAAGAGGCTGGTTTTTCCGCTTGTTCGGAGATGGTTTTTTTAGACATTATTATGACTCCTGACTATTGCTAGGGCAGCACCGTGTTGGAATCATAGATAAGTAATTGCATATGATCCATCAGTGTTCCCATTGAAAGAAGAAGTACCGTAACTACTCAGCGTATTTTTTAACTTTAAAATCAAATGGATATATTTTAATTTAACCTGACTTTAGTCATTTTCACCTTTAAAAAGGGGTGAAAATTGGGCTAAAATGCAGAGAGATACATTAATTATTATTTTAAATCAATCTGTTATGAGTTTAAATTACGCTGAGTAGTTACGAAGTACCTAAACAAAGCAGCCTATAACCCACCTGAAGGTAGCACCACTCGAATATTTCCATAATTGGGTTATTACGCTGTATCACTCGATGTTCAAGTTTTTCCATCCCATTGCCATCAAACTCTTACCTTCACCCAGTAGAACAATACTTTAATGATGCTGTTGGCCCTAAGCGCCCTAAATCTCTGCCAATCATATTTTTTCCTGATGGCATCAGTTGAAACACATCCTTTATTAATTCACCTAACTCTTTCAGCTTATCACCAGGATCTGGAAACTCTAGCAATGACGTGATGAACTCAAGCAGTACATCTATTTGAGACTTGCGCTGTAAGCTTCCTACGGTATACGCAGGTAGTTTGCTTTCAATGCGGGCTATTTGCTCTGGGTGAAGGAGAAGGCAATGGTCAAACAAAAGACTCAGAATCAGGCCACGGCTTGATCCCTCTTCATCTAATTGTTTGGCCTCACGCCCCCATCCTTCATAAAGCTTCCAGTCCTCAAAGAAAACCTCAATCAGCCATCTCAACGTATAGGCTTGAATAATATCTTGTGTGCGCCAAGTCAGGTCTGTCGCCACTAAATAGCGATAGTCGTTTTCACCGTCATATTTTAAGGCAATGACAAAGCGTTTTTTACTGTGAGAACTCACCTTTAATCGTGCACTGCTGACAGTCACTTTAATCTCTTTGCCGCCACGTACACGTATTATCTGATCAATGCCTTTGTTAATCGAATTAAAGTAGCTCTCGACTGACCTTATTCTACCTCTATATTCAATATTTTGGTTTTTACGTAATTGGCTAATCACCTGCGAGCCTCCAGATTCTTTAGCGGCTTCGTCCATAAAGGCTTTTCACCATACAGCGCATCAGCCAGTACGCCTTTAATTTTAATCAGGCTATGCGCAACTTTAAACTCTTTTAATAAGCCTAATGCAATCTCTGTTTTGGTCGGGTAGGCACTGTCACGTTCAGGCTTAATAGGCCGATCTTTTTTTGCTATACCGCTATTTTTCAACCGTTTATCTTCTTTATCCCACTGCTTTAAGGCTGGATCCGGCATATAAAAGAAAAAACCGACAGGCACTGTAATGGATGAGGTAACTAGCAGCAATAATACTATCGTTTGTCCATTAACATACCCGCCGGAGCCTTTGTGTTTCTGCTTGTAAACCTTATAAATACGTTTTGTAGACTTAGATCGTGCTCGGTCTGATTCATCAAAGGCCAACACACCTTCAGTAATGCCATAACGTTTTAAAATTAAGACCACACTCACCCGTAGCAACCAGTCCCAGGGTATACTTGCTTTACGAAACACCCAGGATAATGCGGCTACTTTGCAATCTCCAAGGCTTGCTCGCTCAAACTTAGCCCAGCAAACAGAGTTCATTAGCAGTATGCCCGTTAAACAAGTGCCCAACCAAGCGGCTTGAATCCGTGTCAAAGCGGCTCCGGGTTTTAGCTGATTGAGCGCATCATTTAAATCGTCAATATAGCTCTGGATAAAGGTGGCTGGGGCATTCATTAACATGGGCTTACACCGATAAAATTACAACAACCTCAGAATACCTGATTTTACCTTCTCAATATCAAAAACTTGAACATCGAGTATCAGTGTAGTCGATAGTGGTCGCCATTTCCTCCAAACCAATGAACAGATTTATGGCCAGCGGCTTCCCCACTCAACGTATTTTAAATCACTGAAGTCGCATAGACGAACAAGTATGCTTGAGGCATTTGAACAGCAGAGCTATCATCTTCACGCTGAAACACTGCTATCGCAAGGCATTGATTATCTTAACCC
Organism: Bathymodiolus japonicus methanotrophic gill symbiont; assembly: GCF_019721995.1. Lineage (GTDB taxonomy): Bacteria > Pseudomonadota > Gammaproteobacteria > Methylococcales > Methylomonadaceae > Methyloprofundus. Next base: position 19,691 of record NZ_BLYC01000016.1, read on the forward strand.
ATCTTCGTCACTATTGATGATGTAGTTGTTATAAATCAATCGCTGAAAATCATGGAAACGGAGCTTAGCGAAGTGGTGATTTTTAGCCCCTGATAGGCGACAGGGCAATTCGCTGATTCGACGTGTGCTAGCAGCACGCGAGAGGAGCAAGAATTGCATTCCGAATAGCCGTCCAGCCAGTGAGGTAGTAATGACGAAGCGGCTTTTGTGCGTAGTCGTTGCGGACGCAGGGCGTTCAGGGCATCTCCCATCCGCTGCGTAGGTGAACGAATTATGGCGACAGGAGTCCCAGAATTTCGTGAGGTAGCATGGCGCGCCTGTGGTTGAAATTTTAAAAAGTAGCCAGTTGGCACTACAGATTTTGTGTTTTTGTATAAAACGTTGGATTTTTTAGAGTATTTTTGTCGCATGCGCTGTCAGCCCGTCCGGGGCTGACAGCGATCGACAAAAAATCGCTTAAACCGATGAATCAATGGCTTAGAAAGATGAAAGTGACGAAGATTGGTTAAAGCATTCCCGGAACTTGACGAATACACCATAGAAGCAGCGGATGGACATTTTATTGATCATGCCTGCCATACTGAAAAAAACAGCAAGGGGAAAGTTTATGCGGCCGGGGGGATTTACGCGTTGAATCTCAGAAGTGGGTTGCTCAGATTTCTTTGTCTGGTGACAAACGGAACTCAGAGGCATCAAGAAATACCTGTGTTACGAGATCATATTGAAAAGCAAAACAAGGGAAATAACAGCTCTCAGAAACATCTCTATGTCTACGATAAAGCCGTCACCGACTTTGTCTGGTGGGATCGGCAGAAACGACATGCTAATTACATGATTTCAATGCTAAAAGAAAATTCAATTGCGACTCTGGTTGAGTCTATCCCTTTTGACTCCCGCCATGAGATCAATACAGGGGTTGAAGCATACAGTGTGTACGAAAACAAGGGCATCAAATTTAACGTGGTGGATTACCGTGATCCAGAAACCGGAAAACTTCACCGGTTTGTGACAACCTTGCCAATGACTATTAACCCTGGAACCATTGCCATGCTGTATTTCAAGCGATGGACGATTGAAAAGACATTCAATAACACTAAAAGTAATTTCAAGGAAACTAAAGCTTGGTCTTCCAATACCCGCTCACTTGAAAATCAAATGCGCCTGACTGCAATGAGCTATAATTTAATGCGCGTGTTTGAAGAGATTTCAAAAACACAACAGCCAGAATTGATTCATCCATCGGATAAAAAATATAGCGAGGCTCTGGAGATAAGGCAGCAACAGGCTCAAAAACGAGATCGTTTTGTGAATCCATTATTTTCCACTCGATGTTCAAGTTTTTCCATCCCATTGCCATCAAACTCTTACCTTCACCCAGCAGAACAATACTTTAATGATGCTGTTGGCCCTAAGCGCCCTAAATCTCTGCCAATCATATGTTTTCCTGATGGCATCAGTTGAAACACATCCTTTATTAATTCACCTAACTCTTTCAGCTTATCACCAGGATCTGGAAACTCTAGCAATGACGTGATGAACTCAAGCAGTACATCCATTTGAGACTTGCGCTGTAAGCTTCCTACGGTATACGCAGGTAGTTTGCTTTCAATGCGGGCTATTTGCTCTGGGTGAAGGAGAAGGCAATGGTCAAACAAAAGACTCAGAATCAGGCCACGGCTTGATCCCTCTTCATCCGCTGTCAGCCCCGGACGGGCTGATAGTCTCCAGAAGGCGCAGGGAAATTTGCCAATCCGAAGTGCGCGATAGCGCGCGAGGGAGGCTAAAATTTTATCCCGAATAGCCGTAGAGCCATTTGTGGTAGCCATGACTGAGCTGCTTTGTGCTCAGTCTGTGGCGGACGCAGGGCGGCTGGAGCATCTCCTATTCGCTGCGTAGGTGAACGAATTACGGCGACAGGAGTCCCGGAATTTCGTGAGGTAGCATGGCGCGCCTGTAATTGTTTGGCCTCACGCCCCCATCCTTCATAAAGCTTCCAGTCCTCAAAGAAAACCTCAATCAGCCATCTCAACGTATAGGCTTGAATAATATCTTGTGTGCGCCAAGTCAGGTCTGTCGCCACTAAATAGCGATAGTCGTTTTCACCGTCATATTTTAAGGCAATGACAAAGCGTTTTTTACTGTGTGAACTCACCTTTAATCGTGCACTGCTGACAGTCGCTGCCAGCCATGGAGAGCGAAAGCGAGGGCTGGTAGTCCCCAGAAGGCGTAGGGCCGTTGTTTTGTCGGAATCGTAGCGCTAGCGTAGGTGTAGACAAAATAAAAGGCATTCCGAAACGCCGTCCAGTCATTTGAGGGAGTGTTACGAAGCCAGCACCGAGTTTACGATGGTAATGGCGAAGTGGCACGTACGCAGGACGTCTGGGGCGCCGAAGGCATTAGTGGTCGCGTTAAGTTTTTGCCGCTTGCTTGGGCTGGGATGCCCAAAACAAGCTTTCGCAAAAATAGCGACTCCCCGCCACTTTAATCTCTTTGCCGCCACGTACACGTATTATCTGATCAATGCCTTTGTTAATCGAATTAAAGTAGCTCTCGACTGACCTTATTCTACCTCTATATTCAATATTTTGGTTTTCACGTAATTGGCTAATCACCTGCGAGCCTCCAGATTCTTTAGCGGCTTCGTCCGCTGAAAATCAGGGAAACGGAGCCTAAGCGAAGTGATGATTTTTAGTCCGCGATAGCCGTAGGGCCGTTGTTTTGTCGGAGTCTGAGCGTTAGCGAAGGTGGAGACAAAATAAAAGGCCATCCGACACGGCGTCAAGTCATTTGGAGCCTATGTTCCGACCCCTTGTTGGGTCGGGACGAGGTGACGAGGACGAATCGGGGCCGCCGGAGGCATAAGTGGTCGCGTTAAGTTTTTGCCGCTTGCTTGGGCTGGGATGCCCAAAACAAGCTTTCGCAAAAATAGCGACTCCCCGCCATAAAGGCTTTTTCACCATACAGCGCTTCAAGCCAGTACCCTTTAATTTTAATCAGGCTATGCGCAACTTTAAACTCTTTTAATAAGCCTAATGCAATCTCTGTTTTGGTCGGGTAGGCACTGTCACGTTCAGGCTTAATAGGCCGATCTTTTTCTGCTATACCGCTCTTTATTCAACCGTTTATCTTCTTTATCCCACTTGTTAATCCTCGCTGGGTTTGCTACTATGATCGACATATTACAGGTTAAATATTTGAATAACATCATCGAACAGGATCACCGCTTTATCAAAAAAATAACAAAACCGATGATGGGCTTTAAAGCGTTTCACTCCGCTCAAGCAACCATTGATGGAATTGAAACGGCACATATGATCCGAAAGGGACAATTGTCTGAGGAAAATGTTCCTGCTTATAAGCAGTTTATGGCTTTAGCAGGATAGTTATGCCTGAAGGACAGAGGGTCTGCGCTTTTAATAATTATTGCGATAGAACCCGCAGAACTTGGTAGGATGCATGAAAATGTTGTATGATTTTTGGAGAAGGTATTGGTTAATATGAATGTATTTAAATTGAAAAAAGTGGTTTGCGTTATGGGGATGGTTTTATCTGGACCCGTGATGGCTTATGGTGTTACCCCTGTGAATCCTGGTGTTCCTGGTGTTCCTGGTGGGGGTCTAGTTCTTGACATTGAGGAGGAAAGGAGACTCGTTGCTATAGCGTCCAACACCGAGGGTGTTTTTACGAACTCGAAAGGACTGAAGGTAAATAGAGTCGCCCTTGAGGGGTTGAATGAATTATTACCCCCTATTCCTGAGAATAGAACCGAACCTCTAGCCTTAACCTTTTGCTCTAACACTGATGAAATTCAGTGGGGTGATTGTCCTACCTATAAACTTGGTGGTAGAGGCCCCGCGGGTGGTTGGGTATTTTATGTTTCGGATAGCGGAATGCGAGGGTTAGAAGCGTCTCCGGAGGACCAGGGTAACTATGAGTGGGGTTGTTATAATACAGAATTTGAGGGTGTGACGGGCACGGCTATCGGATCAGGTGCGGCTAATACTAAGATAATTTCTGAATCGAATTGTGTGGGAAGGTATTCATACAGTGGTGAGATTGCGGCTAGAGTGTCAAATAATTATGAGCTTAATGGCTTTGATGACTGGTACTTACCCTCGCGTGATGAGCTGTATTTAATGGACAAAAACTTAAACGCAAAAGGTTTGGGTGATTTTAAGGGTCGTAGTTACTGGAGTTCATCTAACTATACGAAAAGTAGTCGTCCAGATGAGTTTGCTTGGATTCAGTATTTTGGTGGTGGAAATTATGGAGTCAGTAGATTTGGCGAGCTTCCGGTGAGATCTATAAGGTCTTTTTGATAATTGGAGATAATAATGAAAAAATTAAAGGTTGTTACAGGGCTATTGTTAATATTCACAGTAAACTCGGTATTTGCAGATCAAGTTGAGAAGAATAAAATTGGTCAAGCTAGGAATGCGGCGGCTATTGTAATTAATACGAAAACGCTACAGAATCTACAGAAGATTTTACCTGAGCTTCCTGAGGTAGTGGGTCAAGATATGGCTATAATTCTTTGCCCTGAGAAGGATACTCCTCAATGGGGGGAATGTTTGTATGAAGTCGGTGGCACTGGACCTGCAGGTGGATTGGTTTTCTATACTACAGATGGGGGTAGGCATGGAATAGAAGCATCTCCAACAGATCAAGGACAATCTGAATGGGGTTGTTACACTGTTGAGGTTGCAGGTGCAGAGAGTCAGGAAGTTGGATTTGGTAAGACAAATACTAATGCTATCTTAGATGGAGGTTGTGTTCAGGACTATGTTTACAGTGGAGATATAGCCGCACGGATAGCATATGACTACACCTTAAATGGATTTGAGGATTGGTATTTACCATCTTTGGGTGAATTAGGCTTGATGTATAGTGAGTTGAAAGAAAAAAAGATAGGTGACTTTGCTGGTTATGGACGTTACATTAGCTCATCACAACAGGAAGAATCAAATATTAGATCATGGGCAATGAGGTTCTCAAGTGGTCTGAAAGTTCTTATTTATAGGAATCTTCATGGACATGTTCGTCCAGTACGATCATTTTAAAAAAATGTTCTGATAAATCAATACCTTCGCCAAAATGAAAATACACTCATTTTTATGAATTTTACAGCCTATAAGCGATTGATTTATATAGGTGTAAGATTATCATTTTTGGATTAAATTAAAATTGGCGAAGGTATTGATAAATGTCGGGTAATACTTGGATTATTCACTCAGTCTCTGAAAATAAAGGAGAATACGATTTATTTCCTGTAGGATAGTTTTTTGTACTAGCCGCATAAAAATTGGTTATGGCTGGTTTTTACACTCATAATAAATTTTTGCGACAGAAACGGGCTGTCCCGTCTAAGCCGGGACAGCTCGTAATTTTAAGGGATCTAGATCAACCTTAGGCCTACCTTTTCTGAGCGTAGGTGTCCCGCTTTAGATGGGAAGCCAAGAAACCCAATAAAATAGGTGATATAAAAATGGAAAAAATAAAGATAGTTGTGAGCGCTGTATTATTAATGTTGTCATTACCGATCTTTGCAGATCAGGTGGCTCAAAACACGGCCGGTATTGCTAAAAACAAAGACTTGATAAATTCTAACGCAGCTTCTATTCAGTATGTGGAGGGTACTATCCCTACTTTACCACGGGGTGCGGATAAAGGAATGAAACTTTTTATTTGTAAAGATAGTAATGAAATCCGTTGGGGGTCTTGTGAAACAACTTATAAGATTGGCGATACAGGTCCCTCTGGGGGACTTGTGTTCTACATAACGGATGAGGGTATGCATGGAATAGAATCCTCCCCTGTCGACCAGGGTTGGGCGGAATGGGGTTGTCATGGGAATTATGTCCATAATGCTGGAAGTGAATTAGTTGGTTCTGGTGCGAAAAACACTAGGGCTATATTGGCTGCTGGTTGTGCAAGCCGTGAGGGGGGTAGGACTGCCGTACAAATGACAGATGATTACGAGTTAAATGGTTTTGATGACTGGTACCTTCCATCACGAGATGAGTTAAATCTGATGCAAACCCATTTATATCAAAGTGGCTTAGGGGATTTTTGGAGTAGTATGTACTCAAGTTCTTCACAGAATACGGGTGATATGTCATGGTATCAATACTTCCCAACAGGGGTGCAGGACGTGTCTTTTAAATATATTTTCTTACGTGTTCGGGCTGTCCGCTCTTTTTAAATTTATACTCCTGTGAGGTTGGCGGATCCGAAACCTTGAACCAAAGGGGTTCTGTCGCAATAATTATCAAAAGCGCAGACCTCCTGGTCTTCAGGCATAACTATCCTGCTAAAGCCATAAGCTGCTTATAAGCAGGAATATTTTCCTCAGGCAACTGCCCCTTTCGGATCATATGTGCCGTTTCAATTCCATCAATGGTTGCTTGAGCCGAGTGAAACGCTTTAAAGCCCATCATCGGTTTTGTTATTTTTTTGATAAAGCGGTGATCCTGTTCGATGATGTTATTCAAATATTTAACCTGTAATATGTCGATCATATTGGCAAGCCCATCGAGGATTAACAAGAGGTTAATATTTGCTAATCCTGCATAGTTAACGCCACTTTTATCCATAACGACCTTATCAGGAAAGCCATTATTGTTAATCATTTGTTTGAAAAATGCGGTTGCAGCCTCTTCATCACGGCGCTCAGAAAGCATGAAATCAAGCGTATCCCAGCGACTATCAACAGCTCGGTATAAATAGGTCCACTGGCCCTTCACTTTGATATACGATTCATCCATGCGCCACGATTTATTGGTTTCTCGTTTCTGAGATTTAGCTTTTACAGCAATGGCAGGAGAATAACGGATAACCCAACGATTGAGCGTAGCATGATCCACTTCAACACCTCTTTCTTCCATAATTTCTTCAAGGTCGCGATACGAAACGCCATGCCTGACATAAAAGAAAACAGCATAAAGAATGACATCTTTTGGAAAGTGAGTGCCTTTGAAGCTGAGCATGTGATCCACCTTTTATTGAAATTGATAATTATGATAGCAGATAACGTCGGGAAGGGGGATTTATGCGACAGAACCTATTATGAGTTATAATTGTTGATCTTATATTGCGGATATTTTAATCTTGCAAGTTTTTGCAAAAAATATTGACACTTGCAATATATGCTATATCATCTCTACAATTGGTTTATTTTTTAATGAGGTGTGATTATGACTGCTACATCTATAAGTGTTTCTGCCAACATCCCTGTAGAGCTAGGAGAAATGCTGAATAAAGTTTCACGGGCTGAATAAAGATCTAAAAGTTACTACATAAAAAAAAGGCTAGAGCAATTATTGAGAGATAGGCTAGAGGATTTAGAGGGCTATCAATACGCAAAGCAAGCGCATGATGAATTTATAGCCTCTGGTGAAAAATCTGTGCCTTTTGAAGATATGAGAAAAGAACTTAATTTATAAGATAAGCTTTCTGAATGTACAAAATAGAATTTGAGCAAAGAGCTAAAAAGCAGTTTTATAAGCTAAGTCGTGAAGTGCAAGAAAGGCTTACAGAGGCTATTGACGAAAAACTATCTGTAAACCCAAAAGAATATTTAATTCCTTTAGCTGGAAACAAGGCAGGGCTTTATAAAGGTTCTGTCGCATAAATTCCCCTTCCCGACGTTATCTGCTATCATAATTCTCAATTTCAATAAAAGGTGGATCATATGCTCAGCTTCAAAGGCACTCACTTTCCAAAAGATGTCATTCTTTATGCTGTTTTCTTTTATGTCAGGTATGGCGTTTCGTATCGCGACCTTGAAGAAATTTAGGCGCGCCACCGCGTGCCTCATGATAGATTTTGTGACATGGAGTCCCAAAAGCTTAAGTTACGCAAAACTCAGTAATCTTTCTGAGAAACTTAGGCTCTACGGTGTTATTTTTTATATAAATTGAGGTGTAAAATGAAGAGATATAATTTTTTAGTGTTATTAGTAAGTGTTTTAGTGTTATTCCCTGCGCGAGCAGATGATCTTGAGGTGTTCATCCCGTACGCTCTTTATGATAATCCTATAGTAGAATTTACTCAGGAACCTGAGTACGATGATTTTTGTACATCATCGTTTGCTCCTTATGGAGCTTTAGAAATGGATGAAGAAGAAATGTCTAAGTATCTAACATCTTTGCAGGATGGTCCTTGTGCCAGAATTTATGAGGTTGGTGATGAGGGGCCCGCGGGAGGTCGTGTATTTTATATTTCGGACGATGAAGGAAAACATGGATTAGAAGCTGCTCCCGATGATTTTAGTGGTGTTGAGTGGGGCTGTCATGGAATTAAGGTAGAAGGAACTAATCATACAGAGATTGGTGGGGGGAAAGATAACTCTGATGCACATGCAGAATTTAACTGTAAAAGTCGCTGGGGCGGAAGAGTTGCTTTCGATGTAGTTAAGGATTATAAATTACATGGATATCTGGATTGGTACGTGCCCTCTCGTGACGAGTTGCTGACTATGAAGTCTGAGTTGAGTGTTAAGGATCTCGGTAACTTTGCTAAATCTTGTTATTGGGCTTCTACAGAAGCATGGGGTACATTCAGTTGGATGGTAAATTTTGGTTCCGGCGGGTACGTATATGGCGAGAAAAGCCTGAGAGTCCGCGTCAAGCCTATTAGGACTTTTTAATTACAGTCCGCATACGCTAAAAATAATTTAGAGCCTATGTTCCGACCCCTTGTTGGGTCGGGACGAGGTGACGAAGACGAATCGGGGCCGCCGGAGGCATAAGTGGTCGCGTTAAGTTTTTGCTGCTTGCTTGGGCTGGGATGCCCAAAACAAGCTTTCGCAAAAATAGCGACTCCTCGCAGTTTTTTATCTCCCTTATTTTGGCGAATGTATTGAACACTAATACTGTATTACTCGATGTTCAAGTTTTCAGCTATAACTGGGCTAAGAAAAGTAAATTTTTCCAGCTTTGTTTTATAAGTGATTGATTTACAATGATGTTGATGCTTTCTTTGTCAGTAAAATTATCAATAAAATCAATCAGTTAAAAAACTTGAACATCGAGTATTAGTGTTTGCTAGCAGAAGAGTTCTAAAAACCGATGTAAATAATGAGGAATATACGATGTCTGCAATAATAACAAAAACTGCACACGGTGGTTGTCCGCATGACTGTCCTGATACCTGCGCAATGGTTTATGAAATTGAGGATGGAAAATTGGTGGGTGTCAAAGGTAACCCTGAACATCCAATGACTCGGGGTGGCCTGTGTGTCAAATTAAAAGATTACGAAAAGCGCCACCATCATCCAGATCGTTTGTTATACCCGTTACGCCGTAAGGGTCCCAAAGGCAGTAAGCAGTTTGAACGAATTAGTTGGGATGAAGCGCTGGATGAGATTAGCAGAAAATGGGAAGCCATTATAGAAGAACATGGAGCGCATGCCATTTTACCGACGAGTTATCTTGGCAATCAAGGGCTGGTGCATGGCTTAAATGGTGGTGATGCTTTTTTTAACCGCATGGGAGCAACTGTTTGTGAGCGAACCTACTGTGGTCAAGCTTCGGCAACGGCCTGGCTATTGACAGTCGGACCCACTGCGGGAGTAGACCCGGAAAGTTTTATTCACTCTAAGTACATCGTAATTTGGGCATGTAATTCAGTCAGTACCAACTTGCATCATTGGCATACCATTAAACAGGCTCATAAAAAAGGTGCCAAAATTATTGTTATAGACTCATATGCCTCTAAAACTGCGAAAGAAGCTGACTGGCATATTGCGCCAAAGCCAGGGACGGATGGTGCATTAGCGATGGCGATGATCCATACCATCATTAAAGAAGGCTTAGTGGATCAAGATTATGTTGATCAGTATACCGTTGGCTTTACTGAATTATCCGCACGCGCTAAAGATAGAACACCAGAATGGGCTGAGCAGATTACCGGCATTCCTGCTACCGATATTCGTAAATTAGCCAGAGAATATGCGACAACACAGCCTGCCGCTATTCGTCTTGGAGTCGCCTTAGAAAGAAGTCGTGGTGGAGGTCAAGCTATTCGTGCAGTTTCTTGCCTGCCTGCCTTAATTGGTGCCTGGCGGCATGTTGGCGGTGGCGCAATGCAAATGTCGGTGTGGGAGCATCCCTATAAATTTGATGTTATCTGCCGCCCTGATTTAATCCCCGAAGGAACTCCGGTGGTTAATAATCTTCAGTTGGGGCGAGTTCTCACAGGGGAAACAAAGCTTGCGACCCCGATTAAATCTTTGATGTGCTGGAATAACAATCCAGTCACGCAGTCACCTGAAACAGATAAAATTATTGAAGGGCTAAAACGCGAAGATCTGTTTATGGTATCAGCTGAACATTTTATCTCTGATACTGCCGCTTATGCCGATATTGTTTTGCCCGCGTCAATGGGGGCGGAAATGGAGGATATGATCTTATCCTGGGGGCATCTGTATTTGACTTATAATGAAAAATGCGTGGAATCCCCAGGCGAAGCTATCCCGAATAATGAAATCTTTCGTCGCTTAGCGCAACGTATGGGGTATGAAGAAGAGAATTTCACATGGTCAGATAGTGAATGTCTTGAGCACTATGTGGACTGGGAGTCACCCGCTTGTGATGGCATAGATCTGACTTATTTGAAAAAACAGGGTTATGCCCGATTAACATTAGGTAACAAAGATGATCGAACTCCGCACAAAGAAGGCAACTTTTCCACGCCATCAGGTAAATGCGAATTCAAATTAGACGCTCCAAGTAACTTTCTAGTAGGCCCATTCCGGCAGATGTATGAGGGATTCCAGTCGGGCGAATTATTAGATAGTCTGCCTGATTATGTTGCGCCTAAAGAAACACCTGAAACCAATCCGGAACTGGCCAAAAAATACCCTCTGAATATCATCTCACCTAAAAGCCATGGTTTTCTGAATTCCTGTTATGCCAATATGGATAATAAAATCAGTGGGCAAGGTGAGCAATTTGTTTTAATTAATGCATCTGATGCAATCTCTCGGGGAATTAAAGAAAAGGATAAAGTTCGAGTCTTTAATGATCGAGGTGCATTTGAAAGCGACGCCAGAATTACGGATGATGTGAATATCGGAATTGTGGTCGCAACCTTGGGTTATTGGCGACAGCTTAATACCGGCACGGTCAACTGCATTAGCTCCGCAGAATTTGTTAATATGGGGCATGGGCCGACCTACTCAGATAACTTGGTGCAGATAGAGCTGGTAGGCAGCCCTGACGCATGAACCTTGCAATCGCTGAAAATCAGGGAAACGGAGCCAAAGCGAAGTGATGATTTTTAGTCCGTGGTAGGCGACAGAACCAATTGATGCCTCAAAACCATTTTTAGGCTTAACTAATTTTAAAGCTGAAAAACCTACAAAACAAGAAACACAAATAGCTAAAAATTATCTTAATGAACAAGAATTGGATGTTTTAAATAACTGAAGTTTCCCAATAATTATTTATGGTAGAATTGAAACTATGCTACAACTATATGAAAAAATAGTCTTTTCATTCGTTTCAAATGCTATTGCCTAAGGGGAATTAAGTAGGGGTTTGCTATAAACATGGCAAAACCACCTAAAATAAACCTCGATACACCAGCATTGTGTATTTCAGCTACTCAATAATTGGGAAACTTCAGTTAAATAAGATGGTAACGGCTTATCTGGATATTGCAGACTTACAAGCAACTAATAGAAAGCTAATGTATATGAATGACTGGATAAATAAGCTTGATGAATTTTTAAAGATGACAGGCTATGAAATCCTAGACCATGCAGGAAAAATAAGTCATAACCAAGCTATTGAAAAATCAAAAAAAGAGTATGAAGAATTTAAGGAAAGAACAAAAAATAATCTCTCTTTAGCTGAAAAGTATTTTATAAAAACAATAGATAATACTGCTAAAAAACTAAAAAATGGATAATTTAAAAAAAGTACCTGCATTGAGGTTTCCAGGGTTTTCGGGGGAATGGGGGGTTAAGAAGTTAGAGCAATTGGCAGATATTACAACTGGAAATAAGGATACTCAAAATAAAGTGAATGGTGGAGTATATCTATTTTTTGTTAGGTCTCAAACCGTGGGAAAAATCAATTCTTTTTCTTATGATGGAGAAGCAATATTAACATCAGGTGATGGCGTTGGAGTGGGTAAAAATTTTCATTATATAAACGGAAGATTTGACTATCATCAACGAGTTTATTGTATTTTTGGTTCTGTCGCAAACGATAAGTATTTGTGTTAAACTGGCTATAACCCTGTTTTTATGTCTCTCATGAAAAAAGCATCATGCAGGAGAAAATATTATCAACTCATCGGGATAATTGAATGGATAAGCCAGGTATGATCTGGTGTTCAGGAAAATAATTACTTAAGAAAATAGCACCATTTTTAGTTGAGCATGCAAACCTACTTTGGGTGAAATTAAATCTTATGATCGTAGGTAATAGGCTATTTTTGGGTTTTGGGACAGAACCATGAAACGTATATCAAAGTGAAGGGGCAGTGGATCTATTTATACCGAGCTGTTGATAGTCGCGGGGATACGCTTGATTTCATGCTTTCTGAGCGCCGTGATGAAGAGGCTGCAACCGCATTTTTCAAACAAACGATTAACAATAATGGCTTTCCTGATAAGGTCGTTATGGATAAAAGTGGCGCTAACTATGCAGGATTAGCCAACATTAACCTCTTGTTAATCCTCGCTTGGTTTGCCAATATGATCGACATATTACAGGTTAAATATTTGAATAACATCATCGAACAGGATCACCGCTTTATCAAAAAAATAACAAAACCGATGATGGGCTTTAAAGCGTTTCACTCGGCTCAAGCAACCATTGATGGAATTGAAACGGCACATATGATCCGAAAGGGGCAGTTGTCTGAGGAAAATATTCCTGCTTATAAGCAGTTTATGGCTTTAGCAGGATAGTTATGCCTGAAGACCAGGAGGTCTGCGCTTTTGATAATTATTGCGACAGAGCCACTTCATGCCCGTCATGGTGATAAAAAAGGTATTATGGTTAAGCACTAAAATTGAAAGCCTAAAATCACCCGCAACTGCTCGGTCACCAGATCGGCCTGCAAATCTTTAATATAGGCGTACATAACATCTACGGTAATCATTTGCTTATACTGGTAGCTAAGATAGGTATTTAATTCCTGGGTGTGAAATTCAGCGGCCTTTCCGCCTTGAAAATCGCCAGCAGCAACACCTATATTCATGTTTTTTATAAAGTATGGCTGGTATTCCAGATTAAATAACAAGGCCTGGGCATTTTTTGCACTCACTGCATCCAGGGTCATTTGCTCCATAGAAGTAAAAAAAGGTCCACCCCCGACACTATTTACAGCAGCTGACTGGCCGAAGTTCTTATTATAAGCGGTGGTAAATGATACGCCATAAGAGCTGATAGTGGCATATGCCCCAAGTGTGTTAGCATCAACCACACCTATCGACTGCTTGCCCACAGAACGTCCCAGATCAAATTGCCCTCCTAATTCATAGAAAATATAATCATTAAAGCTGTTCTGGTACGTGACATCAAGAAAGAAAATTTGCTGTACATCTTTAATATAGTAGTACCAAGCGCTAGCACTGATATAGCCCTGCTGATACTTTCCCCAGGCTATCCATGACTGCGCGCCAGTGCCACCAAATGCTTCACCGATATCAACAAAATCCGCTGCATTGCCATTATTTTCCCAGCCTTTAGCCGTGCGAATAAAACCACTGCCCAGATAAATCTCATCATTCAGGTGATAGTCCAGTAAGTAGGCCTCAAAAATATTCGGTAATAAGCGTAAGTCATCCTGATCCATATGCGGTGAATTAAAACGCTGAGAACCTAAATGTGCCTGAAAATCGGCATAGGATAAACTCATGACAGCTTCACCCAGGGTAATATAGCGGTTCTTGTTTTCGTCGAAAAAATCACCCTGAATTTCATCTTTATTGCCACTATTAAAACCTGGATTAATAGCGGTAAAGGCGCTGGCATGAAGCTTAAAATATGGCCCCCAGGAAATACCACAGCCTAGCTCACCGCCTAATCCATAGGCTTGTTGATTGCTAACGGTTTTGGTATGGGTCTGAATATAACCACCACGGATAAAACCATTGCAGCCATTATATTTTAAGCCATGTTTAATACCTTCTACGCGCACCGAATTATTGATATTGTACGGTTGGCCAGGCGATAGGTTTTCTTTGGACGGGATATCGGATTGAGTGCTTTGCTCTTCGGCAAAGGCAGTTTGCAGCATGATTAACACCAGCAACAAACTATAAAGATAAGCTTGCATATAATTCAATTTGAGAATGTAGGGCAGAGATGTGGTGCGGGTTTTAAGTCGCGATAATAATAAACTGAAGTTTCCCAATTATTGAGTAGCTGAAATACACAATGCTGGTGTATCGAGGTTTATTTTAGGTGTTTTGCCATGTTTATAGCAACCCCCTACTTAATTCCCCTTAGGCAATAGCATTTGAAACTTCAGATAATAATCTGTGCCTAAGCAAATAGATTGAATAATAAGAAAAGCGAATTGAAGCTAAGAAAAAAACAAAAAGTGGTCATGGTGGATGCCTGATTAATGTGCTCACCCGCACAAGTTTTATAGAGGAAACCTTTAGGGTTTCCTAGTCGATTTCAGGCAGGCCTCCGGGCTGATGAGCGGACATACTCCAGAATCGACACCTTCCCATTCAAAAAAGAACAGTGGTATAAAATAGACTTTTAACTCAATTACCGTTGCGGGGGGGCAGCGTTGGTTTTATTTGCGTAATGCACCAACTTCCCTTTTAATCTTGAAAAAACAAGACACCTGAAACGGCGCATTATACATTTGAGTGCAAATGAGAACAAGTCTTATTTGCATGATAGTAATGAAGGTACCCTGTAGGGCGTGGCTTTAGCCCGCCTGTAGTATTAGGCGGGCTAAAGCCACGCCCTACATTCATCTTTGGAAATTCCACAAACTAAACCCTGTGAAGTATATAATGAGTTTTTTATATTTGATAGATGAAAGTGATATGGCAAGCAATAATCAACAAAATATAAGTGCCAGCGAGCGCCTTGTTGCAGAGGCTCGTAAGCATCAAACAGACCGGGAAAAAACCTACCGCGGTCAGGCTCTGAAAATGTACCCCTGGGTATGTGGCCGCTGCTCCCGGGAATTTGCCAATGCCAACCTGAGTGAACTTTATCGTGCGCGCGGTAGATGAAATCTTAAAAACGGAATTTAAGCTAGCTAAAGGTTTAGCCGATACCAGCAAAACCACCATACAAGTTGAAGTTCCGGTGATTAAAGGGCGTGGTAAACACAAAGCCACCCGCCTGGAAAAGTCGATAAACAAGTACATAAGGTACAGATACTAGATCCTGCAACCGGCACAGGCACGTTTCTAGCTGAAACCATTAAGCATATTTACCAAGATTTTAACCCATCTTCGTCACTATTGATGATGTAGTTGTTATAAATCAATTGGTTGAAATTTTAAAAAGTAGCCAGTTGGCACTACAGATTTTGTGTTTTTGTATAAAACGTTGGATTTTTTAGAGTATTTTTGTCGCATGTAAATTACACTCAAATAATGATGATTTTTTTGACAAAAGTCAATGAATTTATCGACAAAAATAATATAAATGACACTACAAAACTTTCAAAAAAAACACCATTGATTTTAAAGAGAATTTTTCGACAAAAAATCGCTTAAACCGATGAATCAATGGCTTAGAAAGATGAAAGTGACGAAGATGGGTTAAAGGCCAGCAGGGCATCTGGAGCGGCTATGTAGAAGAGCATTTAACTCCACGGCTGAATGGCTTTGAGCTGCTGATGGCATCCTATGCGATGGCGCATTTAAAGCTGGACTTATTATTAAAAGAAACCGGATACACTGCCAAAAAACAGCAGAGGCTCAATGTGTTTTTAACCAATAGCCTGGAAAAAGAGCATCCTGATACGGGCACCTTATTTGCCACCTGGTTATCTAATGAAGCCAGCGAGGCTAATCGTATCAAGCGTGATGCACCGGTCATGGTGGTGATGGGTAATCCACCCTATGCCGTCAGTAGTAGCAATAAAGGTGACTGGATACAAGAATTACTTAAAGATTATAAAAAGGACTTAAACGAGCGTAATATTCAGCCGCTGTCGGATGATTACATTAAATTTATCCGTTACGGTCAGCACTATATAGACAAAAATGGTGAAGGCATACTGGCCTATATTTCTAATAATAGCTTTATCGATGGCATTATTCATCGGCAAATGCGCAAGTGTCTGATGGCGGGCTAAAGCCGCGCCCTACAGTTGGGCATGACAGGGCGTATCAATAATATTTAGGAGTAATTATGAGTTATCAGGATTTAACGATAGGGCGATACTCTGAAAGCGGGCGTGCTTATTCGTTGACTATGGTAACTGATAAGCGAATTCCGCATTTTGCCGATTTTGCAAAGGCACGTTATTTGATTAATGAAATGCGTGTGTTACATGAAACTGGATTGCTAGAATCATTAGCCTGGGTGTTGATGCCGGATCACTTGCATTGGTTATTAATTGTAAACAAGGCTGAGTTATCAGAGGTGGTGCGGATATTTAAGGGGAAAGTAGTTTTGATTTAAAGAAATCTTTTCGCCATAAGGGGGCGCTCTGGCAACGCGGGTTTTATGATCATGCCATACGCAAAGAAGAGGTTTTAAGAGCGGCTGCACGCTATATTGTGGCAAATCCATTACGAGCTGGGTTAGTGGAAACAATTGGTGAATATCCGCATTGGGATGCTGCCTGGGTGGTTGATTAAAGTTGGTGTAGGGCGTACAAAGAGGTTATGATTATGAGAAAAAAAGGCAGGCAGGTTGTTTTAGATACGGAAACCACGGGGTTAAATACTAAAGAAGGGCACCGGATTATCGAGATTGGTTGTGTGGAGCTAGTGAATCGGCGCTTAACTGACCGGCAGTTTCATATGTATATTAATCCAGAGCGGCATATTGATGATGGTGCGATTGAGGTACATGGTATCACTAATGAATTTCTACTCGATAAGCCTTTATTTAAAGATGTGGTCGATGATTTTGTCGATTTTATTCATGGCGCGGAATTGATTATTCATAATGCGCCGTTTGATGTCGGCTTTATCGATCATGAATTTTCTTTAGTAAATTCAGCTGTTAAAACCAAAGATATCTGTACCGTTTTTGATAGTCTGGTGTATGCCAGGAAAAAACACCCAGGGCAGCGTAATAGTCTGGATGCTTTATGTAAGCGTTATGGCATCGATAATAGCCACCGTGATTTGCATGGCGCACTATTAGATGCCGAAATTTTATCCGATGTTTATCTGTTAATGACCGGTGGACAGATTTCCATGCTGGATGACGATGATTTAACCGATGGTGCAACAGAGCATGTTATTCAGCGCCTAAGTAGCGACAGGCCGCCGTTGAAAGTAATTCAGTGTTGCGAGGAGGAATTACTTGAACATCAGAAAATGCTGCAATTGTTAGAAAAATCCAGTGGTGCCTGTTTATGGAATCAGTAAGTATTAAGGCTTTATGGAGCAGGCATTTTTCCGAGTTTATTCAAGCTGGAGAAGCAGGTATGAATAGCCTGATGGCATCGGTAAAATTAGTTGAACTCCCTGCAGGGCAGCAGGTTTTTTATCCGGGGGCTGTTTGTGAGCAGTATTTATTAGTTTTACAGGGCAGTGTTAAAGCGCAGATTATTTCTGAAGGTGGGCGAGAAATGTTGCTGTATCACGTTAGGTCCGGCGATTCCTGTGTGTTGACGACTTCATGTTTGCTGAGTGGTGATAATTATCCTGCTGAAGGGATTGCCGAGGACCAGGTGCTGGCTTTTGCGATTTCTAAACATGCCTTTTACCGCTGTATAGAGCAGTCTGCATTTTTTCGTGAGTTTGTGTTTAAAAAGTTTTCAGCGCGCTTATCGGATGTGATCGCGCTGCTAGAAGATGTGACTTTTAGCGCAATTGATACGCGCTTAAGCAAGGCACTGCTAGCAGAAGAATCAGCCGTTATCAGCTACACTCACCAGGAGCTGGCCACTAAACTGGGCTCAGCTCGTGAAGTGATTTCCAGGCATTTAAAACGCTTTGAGGCGTATGGCTGGGTTAGTCTAACTAGAGGTACGATTACTTTATTAGACATTGAAGCTTTAAGAACTGGAGTTTCCCAATTATTGAGTAGCTGAAATACACAATGCTGGTGTATCGAGGTTTATTTTAGGTGGTTTTGCCATGTTTATAGCAAACCCCCGCTGTCAGCCCCGGACGGGCTGATAGTCTCCAGAAGGCGCAGGGAAATTTGCCAATCCGAAGTGCGCGATAGCGCGCGAGGGAGGCTAAAATTTTATCCCGAATAGCCGTAGAGCCATTTGTGGTAGCCATGACTGAGCTGCTTTGTGCTCAGTCTGTGGCGGACGCAGGGCGGCTGGAGCATCTCCTATTCGCTGCGTAGGTGAACGAATTACGGCGACAGGAGTCCCGGAATTTCGTGAGGTAGCATGGCGCGCCTGTACTTAATTCCCCTTAGGCAATAGCATTTGAAACGAATGAAAAGACTATCTTTCTCATATAGTTGCAGCATGGTTTAAATTTTACCATAAATAATTATTGGGAAACTTCAGTTTAAGAAAAGGCGCCGATAAATACTAATGTACAGCGGTTTCCTTGGCGCGTTCCGTATCTTCTAATTGTTCTTTAACGACAAATCTGACGATGGTAAAGCCAATTAAGCCACCGACTAAACAAGCCATCAGTAATGGCATGGCAAATGGTATTTCGTGATGGTCGCGCATATTCATTTGAAACATGGTAGAAAAAATATTCAGAAAAAAATCAATCATAGTTCACCCTTTTATTATAATGCGCTAGAGCGCGGAATGCTGACTTGAACAACAGCGTGACCATATATTAGAGTATTATGAAATGTTTATCAGTGACTATGTCACATTGGTGAGTAATTTACTGGGTTTTTAACAATATTAATTTTTAGAGGGTTTATTATGGCAGCAACACAATCAAATATGATGCCTTTAGGCACAACAGCACCTGAGTTTGGTTTGCCCGATACCATGTCGGGACAAGAGTTAAGCCTTGCCAGTCTGCAAGGAAGTGAGGGTACGCTGGTGATGTTTATCTGCAATCATTGCCCGTATGTGATTCATATTAAAGAGCAGCTGATCGCGATAGCGCGGCAGTATGCTGAGCTGGGGATTAATACTATTGCGATTAGCGCCAATGATGTAGAAAATTATCCTCAGGATGCACCGGATAAGATGCAGGCATTAATGGCCGAGTGGGGCAATCCATTTGCAGCGTATTTATATGATGAAACTCAAGCGGTGGCAAAAGCCTATCAAGCTGCCTGTACACCGGATATTTTTCTGTTTGATAAAGATCTGAACTGTGTGTATCGGGGACGGCTGGATGGCTCGACACCCAAGAATGATGTACCATTAACAGGAGAAGATTTACGCTGTGCTCTGGACGCACTGTTAGCGGGCAAGCCTGCTATCGAGCCACAGACTCCCAGTATTGGTTGTAATATTAAGTGGAAAACTTAAATCAATTAGGGCGTGGTTTTGCCCGCTTATGGCGGGCTAAAGCCATGCCCTACAATATTCAGACTTACTTAATGTCCTCTGGGCGGCAATCTCCAGGGCAGAGGAATTTGCCCACTGGGCGCAAAAATGTATAGGTGGCAGGGACAATAATAAATACATCGGCTACGCGTTCAAATGCGTCATGCGGTGGTGCTATTGAGCTGAGCGCTGTGAATGGTGAGAAGACAATAAATAATGCTGTCCCTGTAATAGTTGCAGCCAGGCCTAAGGGGCGTGTGATTAAAATATCAGCGGGCACAAACCAGGGGTTGTAATCTTTTGATTGGGGTGTTGCTTTAGTTTTAGCGTGTACCGGCTGGATAAAGAAAAAACAGCTGAGCAGGCTGAAGAGTATAAATTTTTTCATGATAATTTTTGGCTAACAGGCGCGCCATGCTACCTCACGAAATTCCGGGACTCCTGTCGCCGTAATTCGTTCACCTACGCAGCGAATAGGAGATGCTCCAGCCGCCCTGCGTCCGCCACAGACTGAGCACAAAGCAGCTCAGTCATGGCTACCACAAATGGCTCTACGGCTATTCGGGATAAAATTTTAGCCTCCCTCGCGCGCTATCGCGCACTTCGGATTGGCAAATTTCCCTGCGCCTTCTGGAGACTATCAGCCCGTCCGGGGCTGACAGCGGATGAAAAAAAGCGCTAGTTCGTGAGAAGTAGCGCTTTTTTTGTTTCTGCAAAGATAACTACTTTAGGTAGCTACACTTAAATAAGGCGGACTAAAGTCCGCTCTACATTAGCTTAGTGTATGTCTTTCCAGTATTCCTTTTTCAATAAGTAGGCGATTACACCAAATAAAAGGATAAAGAAGAGCACATATTTACCCATGCTTTGGCGCTCTACTTGCGCTGGTTCACCGGCATATACCAGGAAGTTCACTATATCATTAACTGATTTATCGAATTCTTCAGCGCTCATAGTGCCGGGTTTTTCGAGTACCAGTTCAGTAATGACTTGCTGGTCGTCAACGGTCTCAAAGACTGCTGTCTGCTTACCTTGAAGTTTCCATAGTGGATTAGGCATACCCACATCAGGAAATATAGCATTGTTAACACCCAGAGGTTTATTGGGGTCAGCATAAAAACTTCTTAAGTAGCTATATAACCAGTCAGCGCCTCTTGAGCGGGCAATCAAAGATAAATCAGGAGGGCGAACACCAAACCATTTTTTAGCATCATGGCCGTTCATGGCTGTGAGCATTTTGTCATAAATACCCGCTCTTTCTGGAGCAACTTTATCTAAAATTTCTTGCTGCTCTACTCCAAAATCATCCGCTAGATTCAGATAGCGAATATATTTAGTTGAATGACAACCTAGGCAATATTGAACATAAAGGTGAGCTCCATTTTCTAAGGAATCTTTATCAGTTAAATCTATATCCGCTGAGTCCAGGTCCATCCCCCCTGAAGCAAATGCTCCTAGTGGGATCAAGGTTAATAGACAGATTTGCAATAATTTTTTCATATTAGTCCAGGCTCCTTATGATTTTTCTTCCAAGCTTGCTTAATTCGTGAGCAATGCCAGAAGCATCGGGTCGTGTATGCATGACAGTGTGCCCATCTCTGGTTTCTGGCACATCGTGGGTCATTGCTGCAAAAGATTGCTTGATTGCCGGAATTCGATCTTCAAGACCGGGTTCTTCATTCACTCGCTTAGGTAAAGGTTTCGGTCTTTCCCAGCGGGTATAAATTGGCATCAATAAGAAGAAAGCGAAATATATCGCGGTAAGAATTCGTGCAAAAATGGTGGCTCCAGCTGTAGGCGGTTGCATACCCAGGTAGCCTAATCCGATAAAGCTAATCACGAATAGAACGATTGCTTTTTTGTAAATACCACCACGATAACGTATTGAGCGTACTGGGCTACGGTCTAACCACGGTAGCAAGAATAAGACGACAATCGCACCGCCCATGGCAATAACCCCTGCAAATTTATCCGGTATCGCTCTTAAAATTGCATAGAAAGGCGTGAAATACCAGACCGGTGCAATATGCTCAGGCGTGGCTAACGGGTCAGCCGGGATAAAGTTGGCATGTTCCAGAAAGTATCCACCCATTTCAGGCATATAGAAAATTACCGTAGCAAAAAAGAACATAAAGACGGCTACGCCGACGATATCTTTTACCGTGTAGTACGGGTGAAAAGGAATGCCATCAACCGGGTGTCCCCATGGGTCTTTGGAATCTTTTATTTCAATGCCGTCAGGGTTATTTGAGCCGACTTCATGTAAGGCGATAATATGCAAGAATACCAGCATTACTAAAATCAGCGGGATAGCAATCACATGGAAAGCAAAGAAGCGGTTTAAGGTCGCATCAGAGATTACGTAGTCACCTCTTACCCATAAGGATAAATCATCGCCTATCACTGGAATAGCGCTGAACAATGAGATAATGACCTGTGCTCCCCAGTAAGACATTTGACCCCATGGAAGCAAGTAGCCCATAAAGGCTTCAGCCATCAGAGCTAGAAAGATCAGCATACCAAAGATCCAGATCAGCTCTCTAGGTTGTTTGTAAGAGCCATAAATCAGCCCACGGAACATATGCAGATAAACCACGATAAAAAAGGCAGATGCCCCCGTGGAGTGCATATAGCGCACTAGCCAGCCCCATGGGACTTCGCGCATGATATATTCTACAGAGTCAAATGCTAGGCTGGCATCAGGCTTGTAGTTCATGGTCAGTAATATGCCGGTAATAAACTGGTTTACCAGCACTAATAATGCAAGTGAACCAAAAAAATACCAGAAGTTGAAATTTTTCGGCGCGTAATATTGCGCCATATGATCATTCCATAGTTTGGCCATTGGAAAGCGACGGCAAACCCAGCTAGTGCAATCATTTAAGTAATTTGATTTCATGTGCTTGCCTCCGAAGCATCTTCACCGATCAGAATAAGCGTGTCAGTAATATAATGGTGGGGTGGTACGTCTAAATTGGTAGGAGCTGGAACGCCTCTGACGACACGCCCCGCTAGATCAAACCCTGAACCATGACAAGGGCAGAAAAAGCCGCCATTCCATGTGGGACCTAAGTCATTAGGAGCAATTTCTGGCCGAAAAGTAGGCGAGCAGCCTAGATGGGTACATAAGCCTACAGCAATAAAAATTCCCGGTTTTATAGAGCGAAATTCATTTTGACTGGACTCTGGTTGGATAGACTCTAGTGAATCAGGGTCTGCTAGCTTACCAGTGTCAGTTGCTAGAATTTCCAGAACTTCCGGAGTACGGAAAAGAACCCAGACTGGCTTGCCACGCCATGCGGCACGAATTAGTTGACCGGGTTCTATCTTGCTTATATCAATTTCTACTGGGGCTCCAGCCGCCTTAGCCTTGGTACTAGGCTGCATTTGCGCCAGAAATGGGACGGCAATATAGCCGGTACCCACTGCACCCACGACAGTTAAAGCCGTGGTTAGAAATTGGCGTTTTGAATTGTCGACGCCTTGTTCGCTCATGTATAACGCTCCTCGAGGTGATTATTTGTAACTTTTTTATTTTATTATCGGCTCAATGTTACATGAGAGCCGCTGTATTTTGAAGCTAGTTTTAATAAACTTTTAGTATGGCTTTGTTTTTTTATAGCTTAACGGTGTGTAGGGCGTGGCTTTAGCCCGCCTGTTAAGGTACTCCCGAAATATAGGCGAGCTAAAACCACGCACTACATTATTGCAATTTATAATGCATTTTTTAGTGCTTTAATAAACGCACCGTTTTCATCTGGTTTGCCGATTGTGACGCGTAAACAGTCACTCAGCAGACCTTTTTTGGGGGATAGGTTTTTTATTAATATGCCTTGCTTTTTTAAGGCATTAAAAATATCGGTCGCCATATCTTTAGCGGTTCGGAAAAGAATAAAATTTGCAGCACTTGGACAAGGCCTTATGTCTTTCAGGGTGCTTAATTGCAGAAACATTCGCGCGCGTTCCTGGCGTAAAGTTTTGGTTTGTGTGGCAAACATCTGCGGATGGTTTAAGGCAAATTCAACGCTGCACTGGGTCAGGATATTGATATTATAAGGTAATCTGGCTTTGTTTAACTGGCTGATAATAAAATTACCCCCAGTAATAAAACCTAAACGCAAGCCTGCCAAGCCGAGCTTGGAAACCGTGCGCATAACCAGTAAATTTTTATATTTTGACAGGTGCTGGATAAAGCTACAATCAGTAAATGGCGCATAGGCTTCATCAATAACTACTAAACCCCTGGCATGCTGGATAATTTGCTCGATAGCATCGCTATCAAATAAATTCCCGGTGGGATTATTCGGGTAAGCAAGAAAGATAATTTCGGGTTGCTGTGTTTTTATTGCGGCCAGGGTAAGGTTTATATCCAGTTCAAAAGTGTCAGCTTGTAAAGGGATGCCCTGGTATTTTAAGCCCAGACATTGTGCAACTTGCTTATACATGACAAAACTGGGTTCTGGTGCCATGACTGTCGCATTGGCAGGTAAGGCCATCAGCAATAGCTGGATAATCTCATCTGACCCATTACCTAATAAAATCTCACTGTCGGCAGGAATCTGGTTATAATCTTTTAGAATACGACAAAGTGTTTTGGCTTCCGGGTCAGGGTAGCGATTAATTTCTGCATCATGAACGATTTTTAACCATTCAGCTTTAATTTCTTCTGGCCAGGTATAAGGGTTTTCCATCGCATCAAGTTTTACATATCCGCAGGCATCGGCAACTTTATATGCAGTGAGCGCTCTAATTTCTGGGCGTATTACTGTAGATATAAGCTCTTGTTCATTCATGGGTAAATGCTTAATCAACACGCTTGAAGTGGTGTACCCAGACTGGTGCAGATTCATTCCATTGCATGCCTTTATGCATTTTTAGAATCAGGTTTTTATACATTTCCAGATTGGGGTAACCTTCCGCCTGAGCTTCTGCATCACCCATATCGCCGATAGTTTCACGGGTTAAGTCAGTGATAATAAATTCCTGTCCTTCCAGGGTAAAAGTTTCATTCGGGTAGGCATACACACCATCACGGCGCTGCTGGGTTTTTCTGCCGCTAAGTGCAGCTTCAACTAATTTAGGGTGGGTTACCAGGCGCTCAATGCCACAGGTTTTTTCAGGTAGATCGGTCATTATTCTTCTCTTGTTGTATTATTTTCAGTTTCCGATGCTAGAGCACTACGACCATTAAGTTAAGAGCTAAAGCTATTTTAAACAATGTGTTATATCGTATGCTGGGTTACGTTTTTATTAATGCGCAAAAAATATAACCCAGTCTACAAAGTAATTCATTGATTTTAAAATAATAAGTCCTTAAGTTTATGAAGCAATGTTCTAGCGTTGGGAGATATGTGTTATTTTAGTCTGTATTCTGCAGAACGCGCATGCGCAGTTAAGCTTTCTCCGCGAGCTAATACTGATGCTGTCTTACCTAGCGTATTAGCACCTTCAGCTGAGCAGAAGATCAAACTGGAGCGCTTCTGGAAGTCGTAGACACCTAGCGGCGATGAAAAGCGCGCTGTACCCGATGTAGGCAGTACATGATTCGGTCCTGCACAGTAATCGCCTAATGCTTCTGCAGTATAGCGCCCCATAAAGATAGCGCCGGCATTTCGGATATGTGCGCATAGTGCTTCCGGGTCAGCTACAGATAACTCCAGATGTTCAGGGGCAATGGTATTAGCTACTTCAGCAGCCTCTATTAATGACTCTGTTTTTATCAGTGCGCCGCGTGTTGATAATGAAGCTTTGATAATTTCAGCACGCTCCATTTCTGGTAGTAATTTTTCGATACTTTGAGCAACGGCATCAAGAAAGTCAGCATCATCTGATAATAAGATAGCCTGGGCATCTTGATCATGCTCGGCCTGAGAAAACAAATCCATCGCAATCCAGTCTGGATCGGTTTTGCCATCACAAATTATCAGTATTTCAGAAGGCCCCGCAATCATATCAATGCCTACCTGGCCAAAGACCAGCTTTTTTGCCGTGGCTACATAGATATTACCTGGGCCGACAATTTTCTCTACTGCGGGAATACTTTCTGTGCCATACGCCAGAGCAGCAACTGCTTGTGCTCCACCGATGGTAAATACGCGGTCTACACCTGAAAGATAAGCGGCCGCCAGGACAAGTTCGTTGGTATGACCCTGTGGTGTAGGGACCACCATAATTAGCTCGCGTACTCCGGCTACTTTTGCAGGAATAGCGTTCATCAATACTGACGAAGGGTAGGAAGCTTTGCCTCCTGGGACATATAAGCCGGCACGGTCTAGTGGGGTTATTTTTTGACCCAGTATCGTGCCATCGGCTTCGGTGTATTGCCAGGACTCCATTTTTTGCTTTTCGGCATAGGCTTGCACGCGGTTTGCAGCGGTTTGCAATGCGTCAGCTTTATCTTCCGGCAGGCTATCCCAGGCGGCTTTTAATTGCTCTTGAGTAAGTTCCATTTCAGCAGCGTTTGTCAGTGAACATTGGTCAAACTGATTGGTGTAATCGAGTACGGCCTGGTCGCCCTTGCTACGAACATTGGCAATAATATCCAGGACGCGCTGGTGTACCGTATCGTCTGAACTTTCCTCAAAGGCTAGTAGTTGTTGGAGTTGCTGCTGAAAATTGGCATCAGAGCTATTTAAACGAGTGATAGTTTGCGTCATAGTGATTTATCTTGCTGCAATTGTTTTTTCGAATTGATCCAGTAAGGGCTGGATAATCTGGTGCTTCATTTTCATCGAGGCTTTGTTGACCACTAGGCGTGAGCTGATATTCATAATCAATTCACGTGGCTCCAGACCATTAGCCCTTAAAGTATTGCCGGTATCGACCACATCGACGATACAATCGGCTAGGCCAACGATGGGTGCCAGTTCCATAGCACCATAGAGTTTAATGATTTCAGCCTGTATGCCTTTGCTGGCAAAATAGCGCTCAGCTGTTTTGATGTATTTAGTTGCTACGCGTACGCGCCCAGAAATATCTGGCGCATTAGTGGGTGCTGCTGTCATTAGTTTGCAGCAAGCGATATTCAGGTCGATAGGTTCGTATAAGTTGTCCGACTCATGCTCAATCAGCACATCTTTACCGGCAATACCTATATCTGCAGCACCATACTCGACAAATGTAGGCACGTCGGTGGCACGAATGATAACCAGTTGTACATCGGCATGGTTGGTTTTAAGAATCAGTTTACGACTGGTTTTTGGATCGTCCAGTGGAACGATGTCGGCATCTGCCAATAAGGGCAGTGCCTCGTCATAAATTCTGCCCTTTGAAACGGCGATAGTTAACATGAATAAAAGCCTGTATTAGCGTGGAATGCGGCGTATAGTTGCGCCGAGCTGGGAAAGTTTCTCTTCGATATGATCGTAACCTCGATCTATATGGCAGATACGATCCACCAGCGTTTCGCCTTTACCGACCAGACCGGCAAGTACCAGGCTTGCGGAGGCGCGTAAGTCTGTTGCCATCACAGGGGCAGCAGTCAGGCTATCTACTCCGGAGCAAATGGCGGTATTGGACTCAAGTTTTATATTGGCACCCATACGCTGCATTTCCTGAACATGCATAAAACGGTTTTCAAACACGGTTTCGGTAATGGTGCTAAGGCCTTCAGCAATGGCATTCATGGCCGTAAACTGTGCCTGCATATCGGTTGGGAACGCGGGGAATGGCGCGGTTCGAATAGAGACTGCTTTGGGGCGCTTGCCCTGCATATCCAGCTCTATCCAGTCCTCGCCAGTGGTGATTTGTGCACCTGCTTCGCTAAGCTTATCCAGCACGGCATCGAGTAATTTTGGCTGGATTTTATTCAGCCGGATTTGTCCGCGAGTCATCGCGGCAGCTACTAAATAGGTGCCTGCTTCAATACGATCCGGTAGGACATTGTAGTGCAGGCCCTCTACTCCCAGGCGCTCAACACCTTCAATTTGCAGGATATCTGAGCCTATGTCGGTGATTTTTGCACCCATTTTATTGAGGAAGTTAGCCAGGTCATTGACTTCAGGTTCGCGAGCTGCATTTTCAATAATGGTTACACCTTCTGCCAGAGTCGCAGCCATTAACAGGTTTTCTGTGCCGGTAACGGTGACTTGCTCTAATACTAGGCGACAACCTTTCAGGTGCTTGGCTGTGGCATGAATATAGCCATTTTCTACTTTAATATCCGCGCCCATTTTAATCAGACCATTAATATGTATATCGACCGGGCGCGCTCCGATGGCACAACCACCGGGAAGTGAAACATCAGCTTGACCAAAACGTGCTAATAAGGGGCCTAGAACCAGGATTGATGAACGCATGGTGCGTACCAGCTCGTAAGGCGCTTCAAGTTTATTGATGGTACTGCTATTGACTTCAATATTCAGCTTTTCATCAACTGATAATTCTACACCCATGCAGCCTAGTAATTCCATGGTGGTGGTAATATCATGCAAATGCGGAATATTACCTACCAAAACTGGCGTATCGCTGAGCAGGGTCGCAGCTAAAATCGGTAGCGCAGCATTTTTAGCGCCCGATACCGTCAGTGTACCAGTCAGTTGTTTACCACCAGTAATGAGTAATTTATCCATGGGTGTTTATTGGGTCGTGGAGTTAAATAAGTTGATTTCAGCAATATCGCAGAGCTTAGCCAGGGCCGAGAGTTGCGCGGGAATATGTTCAAAGCTGAGTTCTGTTTGCAATGTGCGTGCTAATCTGATCCATTCTATAAGCAAAGCTAATCCTGCGCTATCAATTTTACCTAGTTGCCGTAAGTCTATTTTAATCAATGCAGGTGATTGCGCAAAATTTAACATCTTTGCACTGTTTTTATTAATGCTGCTGAAAGTCAAGTCACCCTTAATGAGATAGTGACCCCGTGCAGTTGAGAGAATTTCTATCGCGGACATTGAGCTATTCATCTTTATCCGATGGATTAAACAGAAACTGGCTAATAAGCCGCTCCAGCACAAGCGCTGACTGTGTAAGCTCGATACTGTCGCCTTGCTGTAAAAAATCGTCCAGGCCGCCAGGGCTTAGGCCGATATATTTATCACCTAGCAAGCCTGAGGTCAGGATGCTCGCCGAGGTGTCGCTAGGCAGATTGTTATAACGCGCATCAATGCGCATGGTCACCAGCGCATCATAATTTGCAGTATCGAAACTGATTGCTGTTACACGGCCTATAGGCACTCCAGCCATAGACACCAGTGCCTTGCTTTTTAGGCCGCCGACATTGTCAAAGTGGGCGTTGAGAGTATAGCTGCCATTATCTTGCAAGTCGCTGAAATTACTGACTTGCAGAGCAAGAAAGAACAGCGCAGCAATGCACAGGCTAACAAACAGGCCAACTAAAATTTCTATGGATTTGCTGTGCATATTAGTTTGCTCCATACATAAGCGCAGTTAATAAAAAATCAAATAGTAGAATGGCAAAAGCAGAGTTGACTACGGTACGAGTAGTGGCGCGACTAATGCCAGCTGAGGTAGGTGTTGCATCATAGCCTTCAAACAGGGCAACCCAGGAAACCAGCCAGGCAAAAATAATGCTCTTGATAATGCCATTAATAATATCTTCATGAAAATCAATCGCACTCTGCATTTGTGACCAGTAAGAGCCAGCATCTACGTTGAGTAATTCCACGCCGGCCAGATATCCGCCCATGACCCCGATAGCACTAAATAAGGCGGCTAATAAAGGTAGGGATATAAAGCCGGCAAAAAAACGAGGTGCAATAATATACTTTAACGGATCTATTGCCATCATTTCCATCGCGGAAAGTTGCTCGGTTGCTTTCATTAAGCCAATTTCTGCAGTTAGGGCAGAGCCAGCGCGCCCGGCAAATAATAAGGCGCTAACCACTGGCCCTAGTTCTCTGACCAAAGACGCTGCGACCATAACTCCTAGAGCGGACTCGGCACCAAAAGTTGATAAGGTGTAGACTCCCTGTAATCCGAGAACCATGCCGACAAATAGTCCGGCGATTGCAATCAGCCAGAAAGTCAGTGCGCCGATATTGTAGAGCTGTTTAATCAGTAGGCTAGGGCGGCTTAATGTGTAGCCCAGTCCGCTAAGTATCGCCCACAAAAAAAGGCTGCTGCGGCCTAATTTTGCGATAAATTGTAAACTGGAATGCCCCAGTGACTGGAAGAATTTCATAATGATTAGGGGCTGTCAAGCAGGTCATCAGCGAGGCCCGGTGCCGGGTAATGAAACGGCACCGGGCCATCGGCTTTACCGTGCATAAATTGTCTAACCCACTCTGAGTATGCATTGTAAAGTTCTTTGGGCGTACCTTGTCCGGTGATTTTTCCTTCCGAAATAAGGTAAATATAATCCGCGATAGTCGCTGTTTCCTGCACATCATGAGAAACAACGATGCTAGTTAAATGTAAGGTTTGATTCAGTGTCTGAATAAGTTTGACCAGTACCCCAAGGGAAATCGGGTCTTGTCCGGTAAAGGGCTCATCATACATGATCATTTCAGGATCCAGTGCCAGCGCTCTTGCCATAGCCACGCGCCGCGCCATGCCGCCAGATAGCTCGCTAGGCATTAGCTCTCTTGCCCCGCGTAAGCCTACTGCATTGAGCTTCATTAACACCAGGGTGCGTATCATCGATTCGGGAAGCTGGGTATGCTCTCGGATGGGAAAGGCAATATTGTCGTACACGGACATATCGGTTAATAACGCGCCACTTTGAAATAGCATGCCCATTTGCTTGCGCAGCTGATACAATTTAGCCTGGGATAGTTGGTGTACGTTTTGCTGGTTAATTAAAATTGTACCGCTATCCGGTTGCAGTTGCCCTGCGATCAATTTTAATAAGGTGGTTTTTCCAGTGCCACTTGGCCCCATGATCGCAGTAATTTTATGCGGCTGGATATCCATAGAGATATCATCAAAAATTTTTCTGTCGCCACGTGAGAAAGTTAAATTACGGATGCAAATCATGGGAATATATTTATTAGCGCCCCGAAAAAATAGACTATTATAGTGCAAACAAGTGTTTACAGCTATTTTAAATCCTTAGTGCGTTGCATCAGATTGATCATGTTATGAGTCATTAAAGAGTTAGCGAATAACGGAGGTAGTTGTTTTGGCCTATGGCGGAATGCAGGAGTGTATCAAAATAACTTTTGTACTGACGGATAATCAGTTTTGCCGTTAGATAAAGTGGGTAATGTATCCAGCACTAAAAATTTACAGGGCTGCATATAAGGGGGAAGTTGCTGACGTAAGGGCTTAATTGTTTCCGCGAGGTTCGAGCTGCTTTTTAAAACGATTGCAGCAGCAGGACGCTGGCCACTGGCCTGATCTTTAATACCCACCACTGCACTATTTTGCACGCCGTTAAGCTGGTTGATACATTGCTCTATTTCAGCGGGTTCTACTCGGTAGCCGGAGCATTTTAACATGCGATCCAGGCGGCCATGATAGAGCAATTCGCCTTGCACATTTAGCGAGACTTTATCGCCCGTCGGGTAGTATTGTGTAGTCTGTGGTTTAAGCTGGCCCTGTTGCCAGTAGCCGGAAAAATTATTTAGGCTATCAACTAAAAGCTCAGCTGTCACAGGGTCGATGTCTAATTTTGCGGCACCAGCTGCACGCCCTATAGGAATAGTATGGTCGGGGCTTAAGCGCTGACGCTCAACTTGCCAGTAACAACAAACATTGGTTTCGGTAGGACCATATAAATTATACAGTGCTGTATCAGCCAGTAAATAAGCTAGTTTGATTAAATTCTGACTAGGGAACACTTCACCGGCAAATAATAAGCGTTTTAAATGAGGTAAGGGGGTTGTTGCTAATGCGCCTTTAAGGGCGACAAAGCTCAATATAGAAGGTACTGTGTACCATATTGTTATTTTATGTTCGCTTAGCCAGGCAGTTAAACGACTAGGCGACAAGCTAAAGCGTGCGGGGAGAAAATACACGCTTGCACCCGATGCCAGGCTACTGAATAAATCAAAAATAGATAAGTCAAAATGAAATGGAGCCAGGCTGGCAATGCGGTCTTGCTGATCCAGTTTAAAAGTATAGCTCGCCCAACTGGAAAAATTTAACAATGCCTGATGACTTAATGCAACGCCTTTAGGTTTGCCCGTAGAACCTGAGGTATAGAGTATGGCGGCAAGGTCGGTGTTATTGGCTTGGGGGGGGGTATGGATGTGCACGTCGTTTAAGAGTAGCTGGCTTATATCCAGCCACAGGTGTTTGTTTTCTAGCCAGTCAGGAGCTGAGCCTCGGCCGATAATAAAGCTGGGCCGGGCATCGTGGATAATAAAGTTTAAGCGTGTTGCAGGGTTTTTAATATCCAGTGGCAGATAGATTGCGCCGACATGTAACACGCCATAAATACAGCTTGCCGCATCAATGCCACGATCCAGGGCAATGGCGATACACTGATCTTTTACGTGTTTATTGGTTAAGAAAGTTGCTATTTTTTCTATACGCGTTTTAAATTCCGCATAACTGATGCTTGTGTTTTCTTCAATAAGCGCGGAGTTATCAGGCGATTGATCGCATTGTTGAAAAAAAGGGCTAATGATATTCATGTGGCAGTAATGAGGTCGTGGCTTTAGCCCGCCATTCTTGTATAGCGGGCTAAAGCCACGACCTATAGTTCGATTAATTATTAGTGTTTTGAGATCTACTCTGTCAATAACTCTTCCAGCACATTTTTATGCAATGCCTCAATCTGCTCTTCAGTAAACAAAGGTTCGATAAAATTGTAACTCAGTGTTAATTGCTGGTTAAATTGGCAGCTTAAAAAGGCAATGGCGGGCGGGCTGCTAATCTGGCACAGGTGATAAATTTTTGTAATATCGGAGTTAAAAAAAGACGCATTGGATAAGTTCACATTGCCGATATCAGAAAACCAGAATGAGCTACGATCAGTGCCTGTGCGCATAGAGTTACGTAGTTTTTCTCCGTGTTGCGCTAAAGACAACCAGCTGGCTGCCCACATAATAGGCAGAAAAGCATAGTCGAGCTTCTCGCGTATGGTGTTTGTGTTTTGTTGTTTTAAATGCTGAAAAAGGGCGGCTCTGTCCGGTAATAGTGATTTCGGTGCCTGGGCAAATAAGGGGGCAACATGATTGCTTAGCAAAGGGCTTAACGCTTTGTTCCTGCGTAAATTGAAGGCGTATGGCGTGCAATATGCTTCACCAGCCTGGTCAGGGTTCATCTTATTCAAGGCGCGCATAAAGCAGCCTATATAATATAAGCTGCCCCCGGTTAAGCCTACGTGTTGTCGGTTCAGTTTATTAATGGCCTGAGTTTGCCCGATGCTAAGTGTGAATGTTTTAAAATTTAATTGTTTGGGGGCTTTGCTGGTATCGGCATGAATAATACTTTGTAGTGTATCAAGCTGGCTAATATAGCGTTTAGCTTTAATAAACATGAGCACTTTTTGCCACCATCTATATTTAGCTAACTGCTGGTTTACTAGCGGCTCAAGTTTAGGAAAATCAAATTGTTTCCGTTGCTCTGCATCATCAGTACAGAGGTACCTTAAAATTAAATCAGCTCCTTTGGCATCGCAAAAAGGATGAATCCAGCGCATTAAGAAAGTGTTTTTATTGGCACTTTGAATAAGGTGGAATTCCAGGGCTGGAATGGTTTCGCGTGCTTGCAGGTGATTAAGTAATTGCTGTACCGTTTGATGATGAAACTCTGCTTCGTTTGAGCTGTCGGTAGTTTTGTGTTGATGAAATAAGGGGTGCTTATGTTCGCGTTGGCACCAAAAGAAACGCTTGCCACGCTGCTGCAAGCTGGCAAAAACCAGTGGAAAACGCTGGCTAAATTCGTGAATGCGTTGCTCTATGGCAGTACTATCAGGCGCGCTAGCAAGCTCTAGGGCAAAGCCACACTGACTGCCTGGCATGTTTTCCTGGCGGATTTCCTCATCCATAGCCAGGGTAAAGCAATCAGAAGGGTTGAGGATCTGGATAATATCGTCAGTGGCGGTGCTCATGTTTTGTGCTGCAGTATCCACTGTTCCAGGGCGTTAAATGAATTGACATTATCAGGGTCAATTTCAGAGTCAGGAAGGGTGATATTAAATTGTTCTTCTATATGCATAATCAGGCGCATAATCCCCATGCTATCCAGACCTGCTTCCAGTAAGTCATCATCATCAGAAAATTTATCCGGCTCTGCGACAAAAATAAGTTCGTTAAAAATAAATTCGCGTAGTTGTTGTTTCATATCAGCGTGCTGGTAAGTTTCACTGTGTTGTGCGAGAGGGAAAAAGGTTCTATACAGGTGTGGCTAATCTTCTAGCTGTTGCAAACCATCCAGATACCATTTAGCCTGCATGCTGTTTTTTGGTTTGATAAAAGTCCATACTTCACGTACTTTCTCTGGATGGGCGCTGATATCTTCACGCATCAGGGAGTCAAATAGGACCACGGCTTCCAGGTCAGTCCCTATTTCCCGGACTTCCAGTAGTTCAGCTTCAACTTTTAAGACATCTGTATGATTCTCGCTAGGCAAATTGCGCAACTGTGCCTGAATTTCGGCAAATACCTTGTCAGTCGTCAAGCCACGAATTTCAGCAAGGTCTCTTTTGTCCCAGGCAGCTTGTAGCATTTTAAATGCCCCTTTTGCACCTTCCAGGAAATCCTGTTCATCGAAATCTTTGGGTAATACAATAGCATCCTCAATCAGCTTTTCGTCAAGCTGGTCGTTGTCTGTATTGAAGTTTGTCTGAGTCTTGCTGGAAAATATATCGGTATCAAAGTCGGCAGTCTTTGCAGGTGTAGTATTTGCGCGCGGGTAGTTGCTAGATACAGGCTTCGCATGCGTGTAACCTGCATAATTATTGCGGCGACTTATAGGACTTCTGGCTTTAGCAGCGAAGAGCTTAAATAGCAGGTAGGCAATTCCACCAAAGACCAGGATATCCATAAAGTTAAAGTTCTCAAACGCACCGCCAAAAAATAGCGAACCTAATAAACCGCCTAGTGCCAGGCCTCCCAATAAGCCCATTAGGCCTCCACGTCTAGACATGGTTTGTCGGGCTGATTGGTTTTTATTATAAGCCTGTTGCTGGCTGGGTGTTTTTTTCGCTGGGCGGGATGCTTTGCGAGAGTATGACTTATTGTATTTTGACATGCTGCCAAATGAGCGGGCACCGTCAAAACGCTTGGCTTCAGCATCGGATATGCCTGCAAAAGACAGGCTGGCTGTAATAATAATGGCTAAAAAGAAGCTGGATAATTTATTCATAGTGACCCGTAGGTAATTTATTGTCTATAAAACATGTTATTAATATAT
This sequence comes from Bathymodiolus japonicus methanotrophic gill symbiont, assembly GCF_019721995.1. Taxonomy (GTDB): domain Bacteria; phylum Pseudomonadota; class Gammaproteobacteria; order Methylococcales; family Methylomonadaceae; genus Methyloprofundus. Next base: position 54,554 of record NZ_BLYC01000016.1, read on the forward strand.
GGCCAATTACTTAAAAAACCTGAAGTTTCCCAATTATTGAGTAGCTGAAATACACAATGCTGGTGTATCGAGGTTTATTTTAGGTGGTTTTGCCATGTTTATAGCAAACCCCTACTTAATTCCCCTAAATGAATATTTGCGGAAAAAACAGCGGACTGAAGTCCGCTCTACACCGCGTGGTAATTTACTTGCTTTTGATTTGGCGAATTGACAATTTCACCGACGCTAAAAGCTTGCTCACCTTGTTCAATTAAGCAGGCGATAGTAGCTGCTTCATCCTCTGCTGCAACACAGACTATCATGCCGATACCGCAGTTAAATGTAGTCAGCATATCCGCCTGGGTGATATTTCCCTGCTCTTGTAGCCATTGGAAAATAGCTGGAAACTGCCAGGCATTAAGATTGATGCTGGCACTTATGCCTTCAGGTAGTACGCGCGGTAAATTCTCGGTAATGCCGCCACCGGTAATATGCGCCATGGCATGCACGGGCACTTGTTTAATTAGTTCCAATAGCGACTTAACATAAATGCGCGTAGGTTCGAGTAAGTGCTCGGCTAGGGGCTTGTCATCCAGTGTTTCAGTCAGCGGGATATTACTACGTTCTATCACCTTACGAATTAAGGAATAGCCATTTGAGTGAGGGCCTGAAGAGGCTATGCCGATTAATTTATCACCCGCAGCGACCTTGCTACCATCAATAATTGCCGCTTTTTCTACAATGCCGACACAGAAACCAGCCAGGTCATATTCACCATCTGCATACATACCCGGCATTTCGGCAGTTTCGCCACCGACTAAAGCGGCTCCTGCCAGTTCGCAACCTTTACCGATACCTTCAATAACGGCGGCAGCGGTATCGACATCCAGTTTACCGGTAGCAAAATAATCCAGGAAAAAAAGTGATTCAGCGCCTTGTACGATAATGTCGTTAACACACATACCAACCAGGTCTATGCCGACTGTATTGTGTGTATTGAGATCTATGGCAAGTTTAAGTTTTGTGCCCACACCATCAGTACCAGACACCAGAATAGGCTGTTTATAACGCTCCAGGGGCAGCTCAAACATCGAGCTAAAACCGCCCAGGCCAGACATAACGCCAGGCGTCCGGGTTTTTTCCGCAATTGGCTTAATGCGCTCGACAAGTGTATTACCTGCCTCTATATCAACGCCTGCACTTTTATAGTTTAAGCTCTCTGGTTTATGTTCGCTCACAAGGGTACTCTTAACAGTCAAAATAAATTATAGTGAGCGCTTATTGTACAAGACAAACTAAGGATACGAAATTGCTTATCAGGTTTTTATTACTTTCGCTGAAAATCAGGGAAACGGAGCCTAAGCGAAGTGATGATTTTTAGTCCGCGATAGCCGTAGGGCCGTTGTTTTGTCGGAGTCTGAGCGTTAGCGAAGGTGGAGACAAAATAAAAGGCCATCCGACACGGCGTCAAGTCATTTGGAGCCTATGTTCCGACCCCTTGTTGGGTCGGGACGAGGTGACGAGGACGAATCGGGGCCGCCGGAGGCATAAGTGGTCGCGTTAAGTTTTTGCTGCTTGCTTGGGCTGGGATGCCCAAAACAAGCTTTCGCAAAAATAGCGACTCCCCGCATTGCTTGCTTAATACATACAGTGTTGTTGCGGGGGGAAGTGGAAGGGTTGTTTGCTGTTGAAGTGAGCGTGCATAGTCAATCGCGTGAAGATCGAAATAAAGCACTAGGCAAGGCACTGGAGAAAGTCACCAGTCGCTTGACTAGCGATAATGAGTTCACCCAGAACCCAGTCGTCAAATCTGCCTTGGATAATGCGGCTGCGTATGAGGATCAGTATCAATATTTACAAATTCCTGATCGTACTGGAAAAAACTCGTCACGCGTGTTGCGTGTTACTTTTAATCAAGACGCAGTAATGGCGTTTATGTGTGATAGTGGCTTAGCTATCTGGGGTGCTGACCGTGATAAAACGCTATTATGGCTAGTTATCGAGCAAGGAGGTAAGCAAGGTTTTTTTGGATGTGGAACAGGATATCGAGATTAATATAGCCTTGGAAAATGCTGCAAAAGCTCACGGTATCCCGCCATTATTGCCCTTAATGGATCTGGAAGAAAAACAGTCTATCTCTGTTAAAGAGTTACTAGCTACTGATGCGGAGAAAATATTAGTGGTATCTGCACGTTATGATGTCGCTTCAATATTATCCGCAAAGCTGGTCAAGCAACGCAGATGCTGGCGCTCGGAATGGGCTTTACATTTTAATAATAAGGTCGAGCGCTGGACGAATGCCTGTAGCGATTTAAAAACCAACCTAGACCATGCAATGCAACCGCTGTCAGCCCCGGACGGGCTGATAGTCTCCAGAAGGCGCAGGGAAATTTGCCAATCCGAAGTGCGCGATAGCGCGCGAGGGAGGCTAAAATTTTATCCCGAATAGCCGTAGAGCCATTTGTGGTAGCCATGACTGAGCTGCTTTGTGCTCAGTCTGTGGCGGACGCAGGGCGGCTGGAGCATCTCCTATTCGCTGCGTAGGTGAACGAATTACGGCGACAGGAGTCCCGGAATTTCGTGAGGTAGCATGGCGCGCCTGAATGGCGAGGTTAGTTTCACGGCCTCAATTGATAGGGGGACACTGATGTCTTTCTTGTCACTAAAAACATGATAATTCAAAAGTGCGCATGAGTTTCTTAGTCCGGCTAGCTAAAAAAATAGAGGAACTCAGTCGATAATTACCGTAGCATTGCCAGGGTTAAAATAAAGTCCGCTTCAATCTCTAGATTATGCACGCGTTGTATTTGTTGTTGTGTCGTTGCATTTGCGCGCCAGGCGAACGGGGTCATATGTAATAATGCCATGCGTTGCTCCGAGTCGGGTTGTGTTTTATAGCTGACTCGCTGGCTAGCTATTTGTGCAAAACCTGCTGGGAGAGCAACATCTACTGAATGCTCTTTCACTTCTTTGTAGATAAATTCTTTTAGTTGCCATAAATGTCGTGGGCCGGGCGTGACTATTAATAAAAGACCATCGGGTTTTAACAGACGGGTAATTTCCTGGTCATTAGATGGCGCATAAATTCTAAGTAATAAATCAAAATACTGGTCGGCATAAGGCATGTTTTTATTACTGGCAACGATAAAGCGCGCGTTTTGTTGTTTTTTTGCGGCGGCAAAAATGGCATTTTTTGCGATATCAATTCCGTGCAGATCAAGGCTTTCTGGATTTTCAGCCAGGGCTTCTAGCTGTCTGCAATAGTATCCCTCGCCACAGCCGACATCCAGAATATGCATAGGGGTGGTTGCTGATTTATGGCTGTCGATGATCTTTGCAAGGGCCTGTGCCATAGGCTGATAAAATCCAGCTTCGAGGAAATTACGCCGGGCGCGCATCATCGCACGGCTGTCTCCGGGCTCTTTAGATTTTTTATATTGTGCAGGTAACAGGTTTAAATAGCCCTCTTTTGCCAGATCAAAATGGTGCTTGTTTTTGCAAAAATAGCCTTTTGAAGGCAGGTGTTGCAGCAGTGGGCTTTGGCAAATAGGGCAGATATAGGGCATGATTTTCGTAGGCTATTTAGGTGATTTCTGTCAAAGAATATACCACTTTACTGGTCTTTTTGTCCGTCTTCGGCATTGCGACAGCAGTTACATAGATTGACTATGTGCCTGTTATCGTGCCTTGAATACAAACAAAAATCCTGCGCAATCTGGTATATTCTTTTCCGACAATCACCTTATTGATAGATTGCGCACGCGGCAATGCGCCGGTCTATGTCTTCTAATACAGTCTGGTATTTGGCGCTGTAGATAGATTGATATTGTTGGGTGAACGCTTGTGAGCTAAGGCTTTCCGGCAGGTCTCTTATGTCTGGCATAAATGCATGGTAGTTTTCCACCTCGGCCATTTTTTGCTGCATCTGCAGGGCGGATTCCGGGCTGGCGGTGGCTTGTTCGCCAAATCTCGTACCTGCGCGGTCAGCGGCAAGGTCGATAAAGCTAAAACCGCTGCCTTTTTTGGCATCACTGAGTTCTTTTTCTATGCCCAGGATATTCGCCAGTTGACTATTTCCTAAAGCAGTGAGTGTGGCTGACCACATAAAGTGTTGCGTCATATCGATGCGCTTGTATAAGAATACGGAATATCTGGGCGATATTGTACTATCCTGTCTATGCGCCGTTGAGCCCGGGTAATAATTTACGTAGCGGTTGGCAACAAAGATTGCCAGACGATTTTCTGCAATGGCATTGCCTGGGTTTGAACGTTGCAGCGCAAGTCGGAATAAGGGGCGCAGTACATTACTTAGCGATAAGCGCCACCCAGGGTCATGCTCGCGTAGCGCTTTATCCAGTGCTTGCTGGTATTTAGCTATAGCCTGTGTGTCTGTTTTTGGGGTCAATAAGCGCTGTATATTGCTATTAGTCGTTGCAGGTGATTGGTAGACGATATGCAGTTGCTGATTCTGGATGCGAAAGACTTTTAAGTTTTGACTGATCAATTGTAAATATTTGTTGAGCCGCGTTTGCTCTATTGCGGTATCTATTATTAAGCCAGCATAGGTATCAGGTATAGCGATTTTGCCTATTTGCAAGGTGCTAATTTCCGGGGGGCGCGTGTCTGGAGTATGTAGCTGGAACTGGATATCCAGGTAGCGACCAAACAGATTTTCCGGCAACGGAAAGCGTAGTGAAAAGAAAATATAATCGTTGTGCAGGCGTATTTGTGACTGACTACCTGGGTAAGTATTAAGCAGGTAGGCGCTGGCAATATTAAGGTCGCGCTCGGTCAGGTACAAGCTAACAGGCTTGCCTGATGCGCGTTTACTAGCCTGTAAGATATTTTTAGCGCGTTGAAGATCAGCACTATTCAACTCCCATTTAGGCAGTGACAGCTCTTTGTTGCTGGTTGCAAGCGCGAAGCAGAGAGCAAGAATTAAGGCAGGAATACCGATGGCATATAAAATAATGCGCAACAGAAATAGCATTAGGCTCAGCTAGTATGCAAGCTGAATTTGGCTTTGGCCAGATAAGCTTCTTCCAGTTTTAAATCGGCTTGTGTTAATGGTGCATTGTCCAGCCAGTGTTCGGGGAATTCGATGTCGATAGTTTTGGGTGTCAGGGTTATGGTAAATTCTGGAATATCCGAATGACTGCGGTTTCTCTGTAGGATCACTGCAATCCTGAGGATGATAACCATATATATCGCGAGTTTATTCCACGTTGGGGGTAAATGCTTTATAGTTTTTAGTGGGATCTTGCGTCGATGAGAAAGCACTAGTGTAGCGAGCAGGTTCTGGTCTTGCTGTGAAAAGCCTGCCAGGTCACCATGTTTAATAATATAGGCACCGTGTTTATGATACTGACTGTGTGCTATATTTCGACTGATTTCATGCAGTTCCGCTGCCCAGTTTAAATATTGGTGCATAATTCTGGATTGTGCGCCGAGGAAGGGGCCGACCTGCTGTAAGATAGCTTCTATGGTGGTTTTAATGCGTTCAGTTTGCGGGCGATCGGTATGATAATGTTCGGCCAGCAATTGGACGGTGTCTGAACGCACATCATGATTAAACATGCGGCCCAGATAGTCGTAGATCAGTCCTTCGCGTAGCGCGCCGTCTGAAACACTCATCTTGTCTATATCCAGAGTTTTGAATGTTGTGTACAGGATAACCAGCCCGCCCATAAATACAGGTAGTCGCTCCTGATCCAGTTCTGGTAAGTCCAGTTCCGAGACATGTTTGCAATTCAGTGCATGCTCCTTTAGTTTTTCCAGGCCATCAAGGGTAATGCCACCCTTGCTCCACTCTGTGGCGAGCAGAACTTTGCGAATGGCGCGTATACTCCCCGATGCACCGATAGCCTCATCCCAGCGGTTATGATTAAACAGGTTTCTGTAAGTGTTAAGTTGTTGATTGACGAAGATCTGCGCCTGCTTGAAGCGCCGCGAGCTGATTGCGCCATCGGTAAAAAACTGATTACTGACAGTAACACAACCCATGCGTAGACTTTCTTTTTGCGCCGGGTCAGAATTAGTGCCGATAATATATTCGGTACTGCCACCGCCAATATCCATGACCAGGCGGCGATTGGCATTGCTTTGCAGGCTATGAGCAACACCTTGATAAATAAGCCGCGCTTCTTCTATCCCGGAAATAATATGAATTGGATAGCCGATTGCGCGCTCTGCTTTTTGTAAAAACTGCTTGGAATTTTTAGCGGTACGTAAGGTATTAGTACCGACAATACGCACATTGCTTTCGGAAAAGTTTTGAATGCGCTGACCAAAGCGTTCCAGGCAAGCCAAAGCGCGCTGCTGGGTGGGCTCATCCAGAATTTTTTTGTCATTTAAGCCAGATGCCAGTCTGACCATTTCGCGTAGCCGGTCTAAGGTTTTGAGCTGTCCCTTATGTACGCTACAGACGATCATGTGAAAACTGTTTGAGCCTAAATCAACAGCGGCAACGAGTTCTGGAGCTTGTTCCTGTTCAGTGGTCGGGGTCATTTGTCTATAGTACGAATAGATTTTCTGTTAAAATTTAGCTGATTTTCGCATAATGTAACGCATTTAGTGGACTACGTTAAGCATTGAGTGTGATTATTAGCAAGGCTGGTGTTGATGCTGGGGCAGATATTCTTGCTAGTAGACTGTTTTTATAAACTGAAGTTTCCTAGTTTTTAAAGCATAAGAATATCAGCTAATGCTTATTTATATTAAATATTAGATATTACTAATATTAGTGGCATTCCGTTGACTAAAAGCCTTGAATTCTTTTTAAAAACAACAGGTTAATCGTGAATGAGGCCTAGTCTTACTGTATAATGAAAGTTTATAACACATTGATTATACAAATAAAACGACCTCATTCATGTTCATTTTACGCGATATTTTACTCCCGCTTCAAGATCATTTTTCCAAAACCACTTTAGGCCGCGAACGAGCCTCTCTGTTCGTTTACACGATCCTGTCCATTATCGTTCCTTTTACGTCATCAAGGACCTCTAATCTTTGGCGTTGCCTTGATACGTTGTTTGGGTTTGAGATCAAGAATAAGCGCTTTTACACTTTCATGGCTTCTTCAACTTTGCCGTGGGCTGGGCTGTGGAAAACTATCGCTGTCAGCCCCGGACGGGCTGATAGTCTCCAGAAGGCGCAGGGAAATTTGCCAATCCGAAGTGCGCGATAGCGCGCGAGGGAGGCTAAAATTTTATCCCGAATAGCCGTAGAGCCATTTGTGGTAGCCATGACTGAGCTGCTTTGTGCTCAGTCTGTGGCGGACGCAGGGCGGCTGGAGCATCTCCTATTCGCTGCGTAGGTGAACGAATTACGGCGACAGGAGTCCCGGAATTTCGTGAGGTAGCATGGCGCGCCTGCTGGGAGCTGATTCCGTCTCCTGAAACAGATGGGCGCATATTGGTTGCACTGGATGACTCCATTATCACTAAAGTAGGCAAAAATATCTTCGGCTGTGAAGCCATTTTTGACCATGCGGCCGAATCAAAGCAAATATCCATGGGCACAAAATATTGTATCGGTAGGGTTGCTGAAACAGGTCAAAGGTCGCTGGGCGTGCTTATTTTTAGATTTCCGATTTTATCTGCCCTTAAAAACAATTCAGGCAAAAAAAGAAACCGCCACGATAAGAGGTGATGTCGTTCCTTTCCAGACCAAGATGGCTCAGGCGGCTCAAATGCTGATTGCAATTGCAGAACATTTTTCCACCGCTCCGATATTGACAGTCACTGATAGCTGGTTTGGCAACAATGGCCTATGGAAGCCTGTTTACAAAGCTATCGGAAGCCGGTTTAATATTCTCTCTAGGTTAAGGTGCAATAATGTACTGTACGATCGTCCAGAAAAAAGAAAACCCAAGCAGAGGGGGTGGAATAAAAAGTACGGGCAGCGTCTGGGGGCAGCCACAGACATGGCAAAAACAGTACAACAAAAGGCCCGATCGTATACCGTGAATCTCTATGGAAAACAGCGTGAAGTCAGGGCTTATAGTCGCGTTGTCATGCTGAAAACATTGAAACGACCCGTTCAGGTTGTCTGGGTGTTTCGTCGCACACAGTGGATTGCTTTGTTTACGACCGATCTAAGTTTATCCGTCACACAGATTATTGAGTATTATGGTGCGCGATGGAAAATCGAATCTGGGTTCAAAGCGCTCAAGCAAGACATAGGGAGTCAGAAAAGTCAGTGTCGAAATGCGCAGGCAGTGACCAACCATTTGAACTTCTGTATGATGGCAACAGCGCTGACGTGGATTTACGCGGATCGTTTAAAAACCGATCCGGAACGTCGGCACAAAGTGAAGGGGCGAGCCAGTTTCGCCTTTTCAGATATCCGCCGCATCATTGCCGAAGCGGCTTTGGATCCGGATTTTGAAAGGGTTTGCCCCAAATACAGCAACTCCCCTGTAAATTCGGTGGTAGCCGTTTTATTGCGAATGGTTGCTTGATGAATTTCTAAGAAACTTCAGTTTATATAGACTAATTATTAATGAAAGCTTTAACTATTCGTAATTTAAAAAAAGTTTATGCAAATGGCCTGGTTGCTGTAAAAGGCATAGATCTGGATGTAGAAGAAGGCGATTTTTTTGCGTTGTTAGGGCCTAATGGAGCGGGAAAGTCGACCCTGATCAGTATTGTGAGTTCCTTGGTTAATGCCAGCAGTGGTGATGTGCGGATTTTTGATGCAGATTTAAAGCGTGATAAGCAATTGGCGAAAAGTTATCTGGGGCTGGTGCCTCAGGAAGTAAATTTTAATCAGTTTGAAACGACGCGAAATATAGTGATGAACCAGGCAGGTTATTACGGCCTGTCGAGAAAAGAGGCGGTTAAGCGCACGGAGCACTGTCTGAAATTAATGCACTTGTGGGAGCACCGCGATACAGTGTCCAGACGCTTGTCGGGGGGAATGAAGCGCCGGGTAATGATTGCTCGTGCAATGGTGCATCAGCCGAAATTATTAATTTTAGATGAACCGACAGCCGGTGTTGATATCGAGATTCGCCGCTCCATGTGGGAGACCATGAAACAGGTGAATGAACAGGGCACGACGATTATCTTAACCACGCATTATCTGGAAGAAGCTGAGAGCTTATGTCGCAATATTGCCATTATTAATCAGGGTGAAATTGTTGAAAATACGGCGATGCAAAGTTTGCTGTCGCGATTAAACGAAGAGCATTTTGTCTGTGATGTAAAACAGTCGCTGACAACAATCAGCAAAATACCCGGATATAAAATTGAACTGCTAAATGCCATGCAATTAAGCATTTCTGTGCCTAAAGCGCAGGGCTTAAACCCGTTGTTTAAGGGCTTGTCGGAGCAGCAGATTGAAGTGCTTAGTTTAAAAAATGGCTCCAACCGTTTAGAACAATTGTTTCTGGGTTTGATCGATGCGGATAAAAACAAGCTGAGCATTAATTAGACATTGCGCCAGAATATTTATAGATTACGAATACTGAGTAAGACCTATGCGTATACATGCTTTACCTGCCCAATTAGTTAACCAGATTGCCGCAGGCGAGGTGGTAGAGCGACCCGCATCGGTGGTCAAAGAGTTAGTGGAGAACTGCTTTGATGCCGGTGCTAGTCAGATTAGCGTAGAAATAGAACAGGGTGGCGCGCGGCTCATTAAAATTCGCGATAACGGCTGTGGGATAGACAAAGACGACTTACCCCTCGCCTTATCGCGTCATGCAACTAGTAAAATTCAATCACTGCAAGACCTGGAACAGGTTGCAACGATGGGCTTTCGTGGCGAGGCCCTACCAAGCATTAGTTCGGTGTCGCGCTTAAGCCTTATTTCCAGAGTTGCCGATGCTGAGTGTGCCTGGCGGGTACAGGCGGATGGCTCCGAGCAAGCGCTAGATCCACAGCCCGATCCACACCCTCCTGGCACCACTATTGAAGTCTGTGATTTATTTTATAATACCCCTGCACGGCGTAAATTCTTAAAAACCGACAAAACAGAGTTTAGCCATATAGACACGCTATTTAAGCGGATGGCATTAAGTCGCTTTGATATAGCGTTTGAACTGAAGCATAATCAGCGTGAAATATTTAATTTCAAAATAGCCGAAACACAAGCCGAAAAGGAGCAGCGTGTTGCACACATTTTCGGCTCAGCCTTTTTAGAAAATTCTGTGGGAATTGACTTTAATGCATCGGGAATGCATTTATATGGCTGGGTCGGCTTACCGACCTTTTCCCGTAGCCAGCAAGATATGCAGTATTTCTATGTCAATGGTCGCCTGATTAAAGATCGGTTGGTAACCCATGCGATTAAGCAGGCATACCAGGATGTGCTGTTTCATGGCCGCCATCCGGTGTATATTTTATATCTAGTGCTAGATCCGGGCTTAGTCGATGTCAATGCACACCCGCAAAAGCTGGAAGTGCGCTTCCGTGAAGGGCGTACCGTACATGACTTCCTGTTTAAGGCCTTGCATCGCTGTTTGGCGGATGTACGTCCACAAGTACAGACAGATGAAACAGCAACAACGGCTGCAGCCCGACCTGATGTGCAGCAGGTAGTTGATTTTCAGCCTTTACCCACGCTTGAGAACAAGTCGACTGCGCGGCAGAATTATCAGCCTGTCAGCGCATCATGTCAGTCGGCGTTACCGTTAAATGTCGATGCTCAAATCGAGGCATATACCCGGGTTGTTGCGCCCAGCAAGGCAATTAATATACATGAGCCGCAAGTTTCCGAGGTGTCTAATACCGAGCCTATGCCTGCCTTAGGATATGCAGTGGCACACTTACATGATGTGTATATTCTATCTGAAACTAAAAATGGCATTATTCTGGTCGATGCACATGCAGCGCATGAGCGGGTGACCTATGAGCAATTTAAAATCCAGTATCAGCAAGGTTCAGTACCTTCTCAGCCGTTATTATTGCCGGTACAAATTCAGGTAAGCAGCCGGGAAGCCGACCTGGCCGATGATCAGCAGGCTTTTTTTATGAGCCTGGGGCTGGAACTTAATCGTATGGGCGAAGAGACGATAGTAGTTAGGGCAGTCCCCGCTTTATTAATCGATGTGGATATCGCCTTACTGGTCAAAGATGTGCTTGCAGATATTATTGAACATGGCATGAGTCAGCGCATAGAGCAGAGCAGCAATGAGATTCTATCGAGCATAGCCTGCCATGGATCGGTGCGTGCCAACCGCCGTTTGACGGTTCCGGAAATGAATGCCTTGCTCAGAGATATGGAAAAAACCGAGCGTAGTGGTCAGTGTAATCATGGCCGGCCTACGTGGGTAGAATTGAGTAAAAAAGAGCTGGATAAGTTATTTTTGCGCGGGCAGTAAGTAATGAGTGCCTCTACCACAAGAGCCATGCCAAATAACTATTGCTAAGTAGCAGATGGCATGGCATACTTTTGATGTGCTAAACTGGCTCCTATAGTTTGGCCATAGGATCTGATAATGACAACTCCTCTACCTCGAATTACTGCTAGAGTTGATAGTGATACTCAGGCATTATTATCTCAGGCGACCGCTGTTTCTGGCTTGCCTAGCATTAATGCATTTGTATTAAGTGCGGCTGTTGAAAAAGCAAAGAAAATTATTGAGCATGAGAGCTCGCTTAAACTGACTGAGCGGGATGCGATGCTGCTAGTTAATGCACTGGATGCAAATGCAAAAGTGCATTCGCGTTTACAGCAGGCAGCGGAAAGGTATGATGAAAGTTCGTTATGATAACGGTGCCACTGGATAAGAAAAAGCATAAGCGTAATCAATTCGATTGTTCGGGGAGTCGCTATTTTTGCGAAAGCTTGTTTTGGGCATCCCAGCCCAAGCAAGCAGCAAAAACTTAACGCGACCACTTATGCCTCCGGCGGCCCCGATTCGTCCTCGTCACCTCGTCCCGACCCAACAAGGGGTCGGAACATAGGCTCCAAATGACTTGACGCCGTGTCGGATGGCCTTTTATTTTGTCTCCACCTTCGCTAACGCTCAGACTCCGACAAAACAACGGCCCTACGGCTATCGCGGACTAAAAATCTTCACTTCGCTAAAGCTCCGTTTCCAGGATTTTCAGCGGCTGTTGATGTTTTAAATAACTATTTGCGTATGATGGCTGACCAGCAGTCAAAAAAGATAATTCCAGAACCTTTGTCTTACTCGATGACAATCCCCCCGAGCGTATCATTGCATATTACACGCTGACGATGACCCCTTTCAATCTGGATGCACTACCAGAAAGATTACAAAAAAAACATACGCTGAAAATCATGGAAACGGAGCTTAGCGAAGTGGTGATTTTTAGTCCCTGATAGGCGACAGGGCAATTCGCTGATTCGACGTGTGCTAGCAGCACGCGAGAGGAGCAAGAATTGCATTCCGAATAGCCGTCCAGCCAGTGAGGTAGTAATGACGAAGCGGCTTTTGTGCGTAGTCGTTGCGGACGCAGGGCGTTCAGGGCATCTCCCATCCGCTGCGTAGGTGAACTAATTATGGCGACAGGAGTCCCGGAATTTCGTGAGGTAGCATGGCGCGCCTGTAAACGCACAGACGGGAGGGCTCATTGCACGCCTGGCAGTTGATAAGAGTTATGCAAGACAAGGCTATGGTGAATGGATGTTGATCGATGCGTTAAAAAAATTATTTACTGCAAGTAAAACGGTTGCTTTTCCTATTATTATCGTTGATGCTAAAGATGGCGTTATTGAATTTTACGAGAAATTTGGTTTTACAGCGTTTCTTGATGCGCCCAATAAATTGTTTATTAGCATGGCAGATGTGCGCGTGAGTTTAAAGTTATCATAATGAACTCTAGAGTGCTTCCCCCCGCAATTTTCCTGATGGGTCCTACCGCCTCGGGCAAAACGGCGTTATCTGTGGAATTAGCACAACAACTGAATGCTGAAATAATCAGTGTTGATTCGGCGTTGGTTTTTAAAGGCATGGATATCGGGACTGCAAAGCCGACAGTAGAAGAAAGAGCAGGAATTGCACATCATTTAATCGATATTCTAGGCCCGGCAGAGAGTTTTTCTGCGGGTGCGTTTAGAACCCGTGCGCTGGAATTAATGGCAGAGATAACGGCAAGAGGAAAACTACCGCTATTGGTTGGCGGTACCATGCTGTATTTTAATTCTCTGTTTTATGGATTAGCAGAATTGCCCACTGCAGATATTGAGTTACGCAAACAGCTGGATGCAGAAACCAACAGAATTGGTAAAGCCGCCATGCATGCAAAATTGCAGGCTGTAGACCCGGCGGCTGCGGCACGCATACATCCCAATGATCCTCAGCGTGTGCAGCGCGCACTGGAAGTGCAGATACTGTCAGGCAAGACTATTACCCAGCTACATAATGAAGCTAATGCAGAGCAAATACCCTATCAGCAAATCAAGTTGATAGTCGCACCGCGCGACCGTAGCGTGTTGCATAAGAAAATAGCCCAGCGTTTTAAGGAGATGCTGCAACAGGGATTTGTCGCAGAAGTCGAGGCTTTATATCATCGTGGCGACTTAACTGAGCAAATGCCGTCGGTACGTGCGGTCGGTTATCGTCAGGTCTGGGCGTATTTAGCGGGTGGAATTAATGCGCAAGAAATGCAGAAGCTTGGTATTATCGCCACACGCCAGTTAGCGAAACGGCAATTTACCTGGTTACGCAGGGAAACAGATGCAGAAATTTTTTATAGTGAAGATATGCAGGTTTATGCACATATCTTAAGCTCTATAAAGCAGCACATGATTACAAATTAATAAACGCAATATGAAACCAGATAATAAAACCAAAGCCTTTGTAGCTAAAACACTGGAAAGCATCCTGGTAATTGGCTTCATCTTGTTTGAAGAGCTGATCTGGAATGTTTTCGCGCAGCCGATTTTTCATTATTTTAAGCGCCTTATTGTTTTAGATTCTCTAAAACAGACATTTTTACAGATGAACCGTCATCTATTGCTGACGGTGTTTATTTTTATTTTGTTAGTGGCTGAGGCAATGGGGTTCCTGGCCGGCTATTGTTTTATTGAAGGTTATTTTATAACTGGAATTCTGGTGTATGGGGTAAAAATTCCGGTGGCGGCATTTACCTTCTGGTTATTTGATTTAACCCGGTCGCAACTGATGACCTTCTCCTGGCTGAAAACTGCCTATGAATGGATTATGGGCGTAATAGATAAGTTTCTCAATTCGGCCATTCATGTCTATATCAAGGCTAGAATAATGGCAATCAGGCAGCGAATACGGCAGATTATTCGCCAGTATTTTGGCGAAGCGGGTTTTATTGCAAGTGTTAAAGCTCATTACCAGGCTTTTAAACCTTATGTTGCCAGGTTTTTTAAATGACTTGCGATTTAAGTGGGCAACATCATTGCAAGGCGGGCTAAAGCCACGCCCTACAAGCCGTGATAAGTGATTTTATAGATAACACCTGCAAGGTCATCCGATACTAATAAGCTACCATCGTCTAATTCAAGTATATCTACTGGGCGACCTATTGCCTTGCCATTTTCACCCAGCCAGCCCTCGGCAAAAACCTGCTCAGAAACAACCTTGCCCCATTTGAATGTCAACAGGGCAATCCGATATCCATGGGGTATAGTCCTGTTCCACGAGCCATGTTGAGCAACAAGGAGCTGTTGCTGATAGATTTCAGGAAATTGCTGACCACGATAAAAGCGTATGCCTAAAGGTGCCATATGGGCATTCGCTGAAAATCATGGAAACGTAGCTTAGCGAAGTGGTGATTTTTAGTCCCTGATAGGCGACAGGGCAATTCGCTGATTCGACGTGTGCTAGCAGCACGCGAGAGGAGCAAGAATTGCATTCCGAATAGCCGTCCAGCCAGTGAGGTAGTAATGACGAAGCGGCTTTTGTGCGTAGTCGTTGCGGACGCAGGGCGTTCAGGGCATCTCCCATCCGCTGCGTAGGTGAACGAATTATGGCGACAGGAGTCCCGGAATTTCGTGAGGTAGCATGGCGCGCCTGGAACTTCCATTGTAACTACTCAGCGTACGCTTAACCCATCTTCGTCACTTTCATCTTTCTAAGCCATTGATTCATCGGTTTAAGCGATTTTTTGTCGAAAAATTCTCTTTAAAATCAATGGTGTTTTTTTTGAAAGTTTTGTAGTGCCATTTATATTATTTTTGTCGATAAATTCATTGACTTTTGTCAAAAAAATCATCATTATTTGAGTGTAATTTACATGCGACAAAAATACTCTAAAAAATCCAACGTTTTATACAAAAACACAAAATCTGTAGTGCCAACTGGCTACTTTTTAAAATTTCAACCAATTGATTTATAACAACTACATCATCAATAGTGACGAAGATGGGCTAAGCGGAGTGATGATTTTTAGTCTCTGGTAGGCGACAGGGCAATTCGCTGATCCGAAGTGCGCTAGTAGCGCGCGAGGGAGGCAAGAATTGCATTCCGAATAGCCGTCCAGCCATTTGAGGTAGACTTAACTGAGCAGGGTTTTGTGCGTAGTTGAGTAGTTGAGACGGAAGCAGGGCGACTAGGGCATCTCCCATTCGCTGCGTAGGCGAATGAATGTTGGTGACAGGAGTCCCAGAATGTTGTGAGGTAGCATGGCGCGCCTGAATAATTAAAAAAGTTCTTGACAGGGTTTTAGTCTGGTTTTTGTGATTTTTAGTAAACTGCCCAACAGTCGATTAATCCACGCTTTATTGCTTCTATCGCTATAGTCATCACAAAATGTCCCCTTAAACATCTACGACCTCGAAGAACTTTTTTATTCGCCTTACAATCGCTTAAAACAAGGAAAATTCGGGATTTAAAACCCATGAGATAATAAGCCTGTCCTTAAAGCAATACAGGTTACCTTTTGAAAATAGACTTCATCGATGTTGATTCCGCAATCAGTCATGCCAAACAGTTACTTGAAACTGAGCGTGATATATCGCCTGCGCTAAAATCAGCACTGGAAGTGATTCTATTATTAGTCACGGTATTACTCAATCGAGTGACACTGAACAGCAAAAATAGCAGTAAACCACCTGCAAGTGATCCCAACCGTAAAAAAGGGAATCGAAAAAAATCAGATAAGCCTTCTGGCGGACAAAAATCGCATGTCGGCACGACACTTCAAAAAATAGATGACTCGGATGAAATCGAGATCATTACCATTGATCGCCGTACCTTGCCAAAAGGGCGATACACGGCAGATGGCTTTGAAACACGCCAGGTATTCGATATTGATATCTCAAGGGTAGTGACAGAATACCAGGCGCAACGGTTGATAAATGGAAAAGGTCAGTGTTTTATCGCTCCTTTTCCAGATGAGGTTACTAAGGCTGCGCAATATGGTAATGGGATAAAAGCCCATGTGGTTTATCTTTCGCAATATCAGTTATTGCCCTACAACCGAATACAGGAGTATTTCGCTGATCAATTAGGTATGCCGATTAGTGAAGGCTCTATCTATAATTTCAATGAACTGGCCTATGAGAAGTTGGCTGGGTTTGAAACTATCAGTAAAGAACACTTAGTCGAATCAGCGTGCATTCATGCGGATGAAACAGGCATTAATATTAATGGTAAGCGCCATTGGCTACATGGGGCCTCCAACGCTGCCAGCCATGGAGAGCGAAAGCGAGGGCTGGTAGTCCCCAGAAGGCGTAGAGCCGTTGTTTTGTCGGAATCGTAGCGCTAGCGTAGGTGTAGACAAAATAAAAGGCATTCCGAAACGCCGTCCAGTCATTTGAGGGAGTGTTACGAAGCCAGCACCGAGTTTACGATGGTAATGGCGAAGTGGCACGTACGCAGGACGTCTGGGGCGCCGAAGGCATTAGTGGTCGCGTTAAGTTTTTGCCGCTTGCTTGGGCTGGGATGCCCAAAACAAGCTTTCGCAAAAATAGCGACTCCCCGCTGTTCAGTGGACACACTTCTTTCCCCATGCCAAACGTGGCACAGAGGCAATGAATGACATTGGTATTTTACCCCATTTTCATGGGATTTTATGTCATGATCATTGGAAGCCCTACTATAAATATGATTGTACTCATTCGCTTTGTAATGCACATCATTTGAGGGAATTAACGCGCGCCTGGGAGCAGGATAAACAGGAGTGGGCGCTTGAAATGAAACGACTACTTGAAAAAATGAATGATGCCGTCAATGAAGCAGGTGGCATGCTACTACATAAAGAAGCAGAAAAATGGAAGGTACAATACAGAGAATTACTTGGCAAAGCGGAGATCGAATGCCCACCACCCGATAAGCCTAAAGAAGTAAAACGGGAGCGAATAAAACGCAGTAAAGCTAGAAACTTACTGGAAAGGCTGATTAATTATGAAGAGGATGTCTTGCGCTTCATGACAAATACCTGGGTGCCATTTACCAATAATGCCGCAGAAAATTCGATTCGGATGACCAAGGTTCAACAGAAAATATCCGGCTGCTTTCGTAGTACCAAGGGTGCAGAGATATTTTGTCGTGTCAGAGGGTATTTATCAACGTGCCGTAAACAAGGTCTAAGTGCAACTCAGGCAATGACCTTGGTCTTTGAGGGAAAGTTACCTGAATTTTCTTTATAATTTCATTGAACTACTCAGCTTCGCTGAGTAGTTACCTTCCATTTAGGAGTTGTATAGTCTTTACAGTGCTTGCCTTTACCAAATTCTGGATCCAGAAGCTCACCGCCATGACAATAGGGATAGCCAAAATGCTGGCCTTTTTTGGTCCACTTATTTAGTTCGTCTGGTGGAATATCATCGCCTAACCAGTCTCGTCCATTTTCAGTAAAATATAAAGTTTTTGTCACCGGATGCCAGTCAAACCCTACCGTATTACGAATGCCACGCGCGATTATTTCCATATCGCTACTATCGCCATCAGTGTTCCCCTATCAATTGAGGCTGTGAAACTAACCTCGCCACAAGAGAGCTCATAAAGCACTGTAAAGACATTCCTGTTATTATTGCGTTTTGAACTGCCCGAATGGTATACGAGCTGATACGAGATATTCTTGCCTGGAAAAATAATGGATTCACAAAACGATCTCGTTTTTGAGCCTGTTGCTGCCTAATCTCCAGAGCCTCGCTATATTTTTTATCCGATGGATGAATCAATTCTGGCTGTTGTGTTTTTGAAATCTCTTCAAACACGCGCATTAAATTATAGCTCATTGCAGTCAGGCGCATTTGATTTTCAAGTGAGCGGGTATTGGAAGACCAAGCTTTAGTTTCCTTGAAATTACTTTTAGTGTTATTGAATGTCTTTTCAATCGTCCATCGCTTGAAATACAGCATGGCAATGGTTCCAGGGTTAATAGTCATTGGCAAGGTTGTCACAAACCGGTGAAGTTTTCCGGTTTCTGGGTCACGGTAATCCACCACGTTAAATTTGATGCCCTTGTTTCCGTACACACTGTATGCTTCAACCCCTGTATTGATCTCATGGCGGGAGTCAAAAGGGATAGACTCAACCAGAGTCGCAATTGAATTCTCTTTTAGCATTGAAATCATGCAATTAGCATGTCGTTTCTGCCGATCCCACCAGACAAAGTCGGTGACGGCTTTATCGTAGACATAGAGATGTTTCTGAGAGCTGTTATTTCCCTTGTTTTGCTTTTCAATATGATCTCGTAACACAGGTATTTCTTGATGCCTCTGAGTTCCGTTTGTCACCAGACAAAGAAATCTGAGCAACCCACTTCTGAGATTCAACGCGTAAATCCCCCCGGCCGCATAAACTTTCCCCTTGCTGTTTTTTTCAGTATGGCAGGCATGATCAATAAAATGTCCATCCGCCGCTTCTATGGTGTATTCGTCAAGTTCCGGGAATGCTTTAACCCATCTTCGTCACTTTCATCTTTCTAAGCCATTGATTCATCGGTTTAAGCGATTTTTTGTCGAAAAATTCTCTTTAAAATCAATGGTGTTTTTTTTGAAAGTCAGGCGCGCCATGCTACCTCACGAAATTCCGGGACTCCTGTCGCCGTAATTCGTTCACCTACGCAGCGAATAGGAGATGCTCCAGCCGCCCTGCGTCCGCCACAGACTGAGCACAAAGCAGCTCAGTCATGGCTACCACAAATGGCTCTACGGCTATTCGGGATAAAATTTTAGCCTCCCTCGCGCGCTATCGCGCACTTCGGATTGGCAAATTTCCCTGCGCCTTCTGGAGACTATCAGCCCGTCCGGGGCTGACAGCGTTTGTAGTGCCATTTATATTATTTTTGTCGATAAATTCATTGACTTTTGTCAAAAAAATCATCATTATTTGAGTGTAATTTACATGCGACAAAAATACTCTAAAAAATCCAACGTTTTATACAAAAACACAAAATCTGTAGTGCCAACTGGCTACTTTTTAAAATTTCAACCAATTGATTTATAACAACTACATCATCAATAGTGACGAAGATGGGTTAAGATAATCAATGCCTTGCGATAGCAGTGTTTCAGAGTGAAGATGATAGCTCTGCTGTTCAAATGTCTCAAGCATACTTGTTCGTCTATGCGACTTCAGTGATTTAAAATACGTTGAGTGGGGAAGCAGCTGGCCATAAATCTGTTCATTGGTTTGGAGGAAATGGCGACCACTATCGACTACACTGATACAGCGTAATAACCCAAGGCGAATAAAGTCGATATCCTTCAACTCTGGGCATGAACGAGCCCACAAAGGATGACGCTCTGCTAACAGGGCACGTTCCATACTTTCATTGCAGTGTTGGTGAATATGTTCAGAGAGTGGTAGGTCTTTAAGCATGGGTGATATCCGTTTATGAAGTGATTAAAACGGAAATTTTTAGAAAATTTTTTTCGGCAATTGCAAGCTTTATTTGAAATTATTTGTTGTTTTTTTACGGTGCCTACAGAGTGTCTATTTGCTGTTATAAGTGATTAAAATCAAAAAGATGGAAATATTCGAGTGGTGCTACCTTCAGATAGGTTATAGGCTGCTTTGTTTAGGTACTTCTTCTTTCAATGGGAACACTGATGAGATATACTGCATACCGGCCTGAATGTATAACCTAACTCTAACAATTCTGCACATCGCACAGCAGCTTTTACTCTGAGCTATAAATAATTAATGAAACTTTCAATCGTACTTCCTGCAAAAAACGAAGCAAAAAATATCACCGCTGTATTACAGAACATACAAGCGCAGAAACTTAATGCGGAAATATTCATCAGTGTTCCCATTGAAAGAAGAAGTACCTAAACAAAGCAGCCTATAACCTACCTGAAGGTAGCACCACTCGAATATTTCCATCTTTTTGATTTTAATCACTTATAACAGCAAATAGACACTCTGTAGGCACCGTAAAAAAACAACAAATAATTTCAAATAAAGCTTGCAATTGCCGAAAAAATTTTTCTAAAAATTTCCGTTTTAATCACCTCATAAACGGATATCACCCATGCTTAAAGACCTACCACTCTCTGAACATATTCACCAACACTGCAATGAAAGTATGGAACGTGCCCTGTTAGCAGAGCGTCATCCTTTGTGGGCTCGTTCATGCCCAGAGTTGAAGGATATCGACTTTATTCGCCTTGGGTTATTACGCTGTATCAGTGTAGTCGATAGTGGTCGCCATTTCCTCCAAACCAATGAACAGATTTATGGCCAGCTGCTTCCCCACTCAACGTATTTTAAATCACTGAAGTCGCATAGACGAACAAGTATGCTTGAGGCATTTGAACAGCAGAGCTACCATCTTCACTCTGAAACACTGCTATCGCAAGGCATTGATTATCTTAAAGCATTCCCAGAACTTGACGAATACACCATAGAAGCAGCGGATGGACATTTTATTGATCATGCCTGCCATACTGAAAAAAACAGCAAGGGGAAAGTTTATGCGGCCGGGGGGATTTACGCGTTGAATCTCAGAAGTGGGTTGCTCAGATTTCTTTGTCTGGTGACAAACGGAACTCAGAGGCATCAAGAAATACCTGTGTTACGAGATCATATTGAAAAGCAAAACAAGGGAAATAACAGCTCTCAGAAACATCTCTATGTCTACGATAAAGCCGTCACCGACTTTGTCTGGTGGGATCGGCAGAAACGACATGCTAATTACATGATTTCAATGCTAAAAGAAAATTCAATTGCGACTCTGGTTGAGTCTATCCCTTTTGACTCCCGCCATGAGATCAATACAGGGGTTGAAGCATACAGTGTGTACGAAAACAAGGGCATCAAATTTAACGTGGTGGATTACCGTGATCCAGAAACCGGAAAACTTCACCGGTTTGTGACAACCTTGCCAATGACTATTAACCCTGGAACCATTGCCATGCTGTATTTCAAGCGATGGACGATTGAAAAGACATTCAATAACACTAAAAGTAATTTCAAGGAAACTAAAGCTTGGTCTTCCAATACCCGCTCACTTGAAAATCAAATGCGCCTGACTGCAATGAGCTATAATTTAATGCGCGTATTTGAAGAGATTTCAAAAACACAACAGCCAGAATTGATTCATCCATCGGATAAAAAATATAGCGAGGCTCTGGAGATAAGGCAGCAACAGGCTCAAAAACGAGATCGTTTTGTGAATCCATTATTTTTCCAGGCAAGAATATCTCGTATCAGCTCGTATACCATTCGGGCAGTTCAAAACGCAATAATAACAGGAATGTCTTTACAGTGCTTTATGAGCTCTCTTGTGGCGAGGTTAGTTTCACGGCCTCAATTGATAGGGGAACACTGATGGAAATATTAGTTATTAACGATGGCTCTACTGATAATACGGCTGAATTAGCGCGACAGGCGGGCGCAAAAGTCATCACCCACCCGTACTGCCAGGGTAACGGCGCAGCGATTAAAACCGGCGCCAGAAATGCAACAGGCGATGTGATCATATTTATGGATGGTGATGGTCAGCATAATCCAGTCGATATTCCCATGTTTCTGCAAAAAATGGACGAAGGCTATGACATGGTTGTCGGAGCCAGAAATGCAAAATCTCAGGCGTCGCTATTCAGGCGTATTGGCAATGCCTTTTATAATCGTTTTGCAAGCATCATGACCGGGCACAAAATTGATGACCTGACATCAGGATTTCGTGCTGTTAAAAAAGATAAATTCAAGAAATTCCTCTACCTGTTACCCAACGGCTTTTCCTACCCGACCACCAGTACCATGGCTTTTTTTCGCTCGGGATTTCCGGTAGCCTATGTGCCAATACATGCCGGACAGCGTAAAGGGAAAAGCCATATACGCATATTCAGAGACGGCACTCGCTTCTTTATTATCATTCTGCGTATCGGTTCATTATTTTCCCCGATGCGCTTATTCCTGCCAGTCAGCATTACCCTGTTCTTACTCGGCATGGGGTATTATGGTTATACATTCACCACACAGCACCGGTTTACCAATATGAGCGCACTCTTGCTCAACACCTCGGTCATTACCTTCTTAATGGGCTTTCTCTCCGAACAGGTTTCCGCCCTACATTATCGACATGCAGAGGATGACTAACCTCCCCCTTAGTCTAATACTGCTTACTTAAGAGATTATTTCTTAAATTTCAATGAGGTAGACTGTAGGCTGATGATATGTACTCCTCTCCCACCAACAGTGTATAATGCACCTAAGAGTAATAACGGAGCAAAGAGGAGCCCGACATGAATAATAGCGTAATTGGATTGGATATAGCAAAAAATATTTTTCACATGTATACATTTGATGAAAAAAAATCACAACCTGTTAAGAAAAAGCTAAAACGAGCTGAGCTTTTAATATTTTTTGCAAATTATCCAGTGAGCTTAATTGGAATAGAAGCCTGTGGCGGAGCTCATCACTGGGCAAGAGAGTTAACTAAACAACTGAAGTTTCCCAATTATTGAGTAGCTGAAATACACAATGCTGGTGTATCGAGGTTTATTTTAGGTGGTTTTGCCATGTTTATAGCAAACCCCTACTTAATTCCCCTTAGGCAATAGCATTTGAAACGAATGAAAAGACTATTTTTTTCATATAGTTGCAGCATAGTTTCAATTTTACCATAAATAATTATTGGGAAACTTCAGCTAACGCTGAAAATCATGGAAACGGAGCTTAGCGAAGTGGTGATTTTTAGTCCCTGATAGGCGACAGGGCAATTCGCTGATTCGACGTGTGCTAGCAGCACGCGAGAGGAGCAAGAATTGCATTCCGAATAGCCGTCCAGCCAGTGAGGTAGTAATGACGAAGCGGCTTTTGTGCGTAGTCGTTGCGGACGCAGGGCGTTCAGGGCATCTCCCATCCGCTGCGTAGGTGAGCGAATTATGGCGACAGGAGTCCCGGAATTTCGTGAGGTAGCATGGCGCGCCTGACAAGGGCATGAAGTCATTTTTCTTAATGCCCGTTATGTAAAGGGTTTTGTGGTGGGGAACAAAAATGACTTTAATGATGCCGCTGCTATATTTGATGCGGTTACCCGTCCAAATAAGCGCACAGTGTCGATAAAAACGATTGAACAGCAAGACATTCAACTTGTTCATAGAATACGTGAAGGCCTTGTTGGCAAACGTACTGCGCTGGTTAATCAAGTGCGAGGGCTACTCAGTGAAAGAGGCATTGTTATTCCTAAAGGTATAAAGAAAGTAAGAGTAGAATTACCGTTGATTTTAGAAGATAGCGACAATGATTTGACTGATTTAAGTCGGGAAATGTTTGCTGAGCAATATGAAAAACTAGTTGCACTAGATGAAGAGATTAAACAACAGGACAGACGTATTAGCCGGCTATGTAATAGCAATCAGTTAAGCCAGCGTTTTCTTGATGTGCCAGGTATTGGGGCAATAACAGCACACCATCATTCGCTTAAAATCAGGGAAACGGAGCCTAAGCGGAGTGATGATTTTTAGTCCCTGGTAGGCGACAGGGCAATTCGCTGATCCGAAGTGCGCTAGTAGCGCGCGAGGGAGGCAAGAATTGCATTCCGAATAGCCGTCCAGCCATTTGAGGTAGTCTTAACGGAGCAGGGTTTTGTGCGTAGTTGAGACGGACGCAGGGCGACCAGGGCATCTCCCATTCGCTGCGTAGGCGAATGAATGTTGGTGACAGGAGTCCCAGAATGTTGTGAGGTAGCATGGCGCGCCTGGCCTCAGACATAGGGACAGGTAAAAGCTATCAGAGTAGCCGAGATTATGCAGCTAGCTTAGGGATTGTTCCGAGACAACATAGCAGTGGTGATAATCAGGTTTATTTAGGAATTAGTAAGCGAGGTAACCGCTATATTCGTACGATGTTAATTCATGGAGCACGATCGGTGTTAAAGCACTGTAGTGGTAAAAAAGATAAATTAAGCCTATGGCTACAAGCACTCATTGAGCGGCGTGGATTTAATAAAGCCGCCGTTGCGCTGGCCAATGAAAATGCCCGAATACTGTGGGCGATGGCGAGTCAGGATAAAGAATATGATGCAGCTCTGACATAGTTAGAGTGCATAAGCAGGGTTACCCACCCTTTGCCCACCGACTGCGAGCTAGGAGGGCTCTTCGTCTGTGGACAAAGCGTGGATAACCCTGAGATAACCGAGTAACCAAGATTGCGGAGGCAAGTTAACCAATATTGATGACAACAACAGGTCAGACCGATACTTTTACAGAACCCGTGCAACCCAGAGAGTCCATTGCGAGACCGTTAGGCTGGTAGGGTCAAAAAGTATGCGAATAGATTCATCAGGAGTCCTGAGGCAAAAAAGCCTCTGTTAGAGACCGAATATATGGCTGCAATCTTGTTCACTGTTATTAGCATCTGAAAAGACATTCAATAACACTAAAAGTAATTCCAAGGAAACTAAAGCTTGGTCTTCCAATACCCGCTCACTTGAAAATCAAATGTGCCTGACTGCAATGAGCTATAATTTAATGCGCGTGTTTGAAGAGATTTCAAAAACACAACAGCCAGAATTGATTCATCCATCGGATAAAAAATATAGCGAGGCTCTGGAGATAAGGCAGCAACAGGCTCAAAAACGAGATCGTTTTGTGAATCCATTATTTTTCCAGGCAAGAATATCTCGTATCAGCTCGTATACCATTCGGGCAGTTCAAAACGCAATAATAACAGGAATGTCTTTACAGTGCTTTATGAGCTCTCTTGTGGCGAGGTTAGTTTCACGGCCTCAATTGATAGGGGAACACTGATGCAGTCGGCACTGGTTGATTACCGATGCCAATGGCAAGGTTGAAGAAGTGCGTGGAGCAGGGGTAATCGGTAAAACACCTTATCTAAAGCCGGGCGAGGCCTTTACTTACACCAGTGGGGCATTAATCGAAACATCCGTTGGGGTGATGCAGGGAGAGTACACTATGCGCTCCGATTCAGGAGAAAATTTTACCGCAGCTATACCCAGGTTTACTTTGTCTATCCCCAGAACTTTGCACTAAACATGGCTATATACGCAATTGGCGATGTGCAGGGGTGCTTTGATGACTTGTTGCGCTTATTAGACAAGATTGATTTTAATAAGAAATCGGATCAACTCTGGTTTGTCGGCGATTTAGTTAATCGCGGGCCAAAATCATTAGAAACCCTGCGCTTTATTAAATCACTTGGTAAATCAGCTATTTGCGTATTGGGAAACCACGACCTACACTTACTGGCGGTTGCTTATAAACACTCGCCTATCCGAGCCAAAGACACTTTAACTCCGATACTGGATGCTAAGGATAAAAACGAATTATTAGACTGGCTAAGACACCAGCCTTTATTCCATTACAATGATGACTTTTGCTTGTTACATGCCGGTTTGCCACCGCAATGGGACTTTGCCACAGCAAAGAAAATGGCTGCAAAAGTGGAGCAGGCGTTACGCGGGGATAAATACACCACGTTTTTTAAACATATGCATGGAAATAAGCCTGTGCTGTGGAGCAATAAGTTAACGGGCTATGCTCAATTGCGCTTTATTGTGAACTGCTTTACTCGCATGCGCTTTTGTGATCAAAACGGGCACCTGGATTTTAAATATAGCGGCAAGCTGGGCGACCAACCTGAGCATTTAATGCCATGGTTCGATTTACCTAATAGAAAAAATGCGCAGCTGAAGATCATTTTTGGCCACTGGTCTGCATTGGGCTATCATCACTCAAATAATACCTATGCTATTGACACTGGCTGTTTGTGGGGTGGAGAGCTAACCGCTTTAAAACTGGGTACAAAAATGCAAAGAATCAGCATCGCCTGCAAAGGCTATCAAGTACCGAATAAATAACCCTGTAAGCTAACTGAAAATGCCGCAAGCCCGTACTATTTCATGTGCGTTACATGACTATATTGAAGTTTCCTGCCTGTATGGCTATCAGGTAAAATTGCTATTGCATGATAAGCAAACCATTACCGGCAAGGCGGTTGATATAATAAGCAGTGCTGAAAAACGTGAATATTTGCTGCTGGAATCTCTGCCACCTATAAAAATAGAACTAACTGAAATTAAGCAATTACAGGTATTGATGCCAGGGGCGAAATTTCAAACGCTGAAAATCATGGAAACGGAGCTTAGCGAAGTGGTGATTTTTAGTCCCTGATACTCGATGTTCAAGTTTTTGATATTGAGAAGGTAAAATCAGGTATTCTGAGGTTGTTGTAATTTTATCGGTGTAAGCCCATGTTAATGAATGCCCCAGCCACCTTTATCCAAAGCTATATTGACGATTTAAATGATGCGCTCAATCAGCTAAAACCCGGAGCCGCTTTGACACGGATTCAAGCCGCTTGGTTGGGCACTTGTTTAACGTGCATACTGCTAATGAACTCTGTTTGCTGGGCTAAGTTTGAGCGAGCAAGCCTTGGAGATTGCAAAGTAGCCGCATTATCCTGGGTGTTTCGTAAAGCAAGTATACCCTGGGACTGGTTGCTACGGGTGAGTGTGGTCTTAATTTTAAAACGTTATGGCATTACTGAAGGTGTGTTGGCCTTTGATGAATCAGACCGAGCACGATCTAAGTCTACAAAACGTATTTATAAGGTTTACAAGCAGAAACACAAAGGCTCCGGCGGGTATGTTAATGGACAAACGATAGTATTATTGCTGCTAGTTACCTCATCCATTACAGTGCCTGTCGGTTTTTTCTTTTATATGCCGGATCCAGCCTTAAAGCAGTGGGATAAAGAAGATAAACGGTTGAAAAAGAGCGGTATAGCAAGAAAAGATCGGCCTATTAAGCCTGAACGTGACAGTGCCTACCCGACCAAAACAGAGATTGCATTAGGCTTATTAAAAGAGTTTAAAGTTGCGCATAGCCTGATTAAAATTAAAGGCGTACTGGCTGATGCGCTGTATGGTGAAAAAGCCTTTATGGACGAAGCCGCTAAAGAATCTGGAGGCTCGCAGGTGATTAGCCAATTACGTAAAAACCAAAATATTGAATATAGAGGTAGAATAAGGTCAGTCGAGAGCTACTTTAATTCGATTAACAAAGGCATTGATCAGATAATACGTGTACGTGGCGGCAAAGAGTTTAAAGTGACTGTCAGCAGTGCACGATTAAAGGTGAGTTCTCACAGTAAAAAACGCTTTGTCATTGCCTTAAAATATGACGGTGAAAACGACTACCGCTATTTAGTGGCGACAGACCTGACTTGGCGCACACAAGATATTATTCAAGCCTATACGTTGAGATGGCTGATTGAGGTTTTCTTTGAGGACTGGAACCTTTATGAAGGATGGGGGCGTGAGGCCAAACAATTAGATGAAGAGGGGTCAAGCCGTGGCCTGATTCTGAGTCTTTTGTTTGACCATCGCTGAAAATCAGGGAAACGTAGCCTAAGCGAAGTGATGATTTTTAGTCCGCGATAGCCGTAGGGCCGTTGTTTTTTCGGAGTCTGAGCGTTAGCGAAGGTGGAGACAAAATAAAAGGCCATCCGACACGGCGTCAAGTCATTTGGAGCCTATGTTCCGACCCCTTGTTGGGTCGGGACGAGGTGGCGAGGACGAATCGGGGCCGCCGGAGGCATAAGTGGTCGCGTTAAGTTTTTGCTGCTTGCTTGGGCTGGGATGCCCAAAACAAGCTTTCGCAAAAATAGCGACTCCCCGATGCCTTCTCCTTCACCCAGAGCAAATAGCCCGCATTGAAAGCAAACTACCTGCGTATACCGTAGGAAGCTTACAGCGCAAGTCTCAAATGGATGTACTGCTTGAGTTCATCACGTCATTGCTAGAGTTTCCAGATCCTGGTGATAAGCTGAAAGAGTTAGGTGAATTAATAAAGGATGTGTTTCAACTGATGCCATCAGGAAAACATATGATTGGCAGAGATTTAGGGCGCTTAGGGTCAACAGCATCATTAAAGTATTGTTCTGCTGGGTGAAGGTAAGAGTTTGATGGCAATGGGATGGAAAAACTTGAACATCGAGTGATAGGCGACAGGGCAATTCGCTGATTCGACGTGTGCTAGCAGCACGCGAGAGGAGCAAGAATTGCATTCCGAATAGCCGTCCAGCCAGTGAGGTAGTAATGACGAAGCGGCTTTTGTGCGTAGTCGTTGCGGACGCAGGGCGTTCAGGGCATCTCCCATCCGCTGCGTAGGTGAACGAATTATGGCGACAGGAGTCTCGGAATTTCGTGAGGTAGCATGGCGCGCCTGTAAGTGTATAATGTGTATCAAAACTGAAGTTTCCCAATAATTATTTATGGTAAAATTGAAAATATGCTACAACTATATGAAAAAAATAGTCTTTTCATTCGTTTCAAATGCTATTTCCTAAGGGGAATTAAGTAGGGGTTTGCTATAAACATGGCAAAACCACCTAAAATAAACCTCGATACACCAGCATTGTGTACTTCAGCTACTCAATAATTGGGAAACTTCAGTTAAAGACTAAAGGCGTTGATATCAAGGAGCAGGAGCCTGCTGAAGCTCAGTGGCAATATGACAGTATTGAACTAACAGCTTTTGTAAAAAAAGGCGAAACAGTTGGAGTTAATGCAGCTGGAGAGTTATCCGGCGATGCGGCTGATTTACATGCCGCCCGTGAAATGCTGATCTATGCAGCTAAAGGCCTGGGTGCATTATTAGAGCATATACAGGTGCTGGGTGTTTATGAGCCAGAACTATATGTGTTTATGCACGAAGCCGTTGCCTATACTTT
>NZ_BLYC01000017.1 GCF_019721995.1 Bathymodiolus japonicus methanotrophic gill symbiont
CGTTCCTGCATAAATTCCCACGGAGACCGTGGGAACTATAAGATGGCTTTTTCAGTCAGGCAGGCATGATCAATAAAATGTCCATCCGCCGCTTCTATGGTGTATTCGTCAAGTTCTGGGAATGCTTTAAGATAATCAATGCCTTGCGATAGCAGTGTTTCAGCGTGAAGATGATAGCTCTGCTGTTCAAATGCCTCAAGCATACTTGTTCGTCTATGCGACTTCAGTGATTTAAAATACGTTGAGTGGGGAAGCAGCTGGCCATAAATCTGTTCACTGGTTTGGAGGAAATGGCGACCACTATCACTACACTGATACAGCGTAATAACCCAAGGCGAATAAAGTCGATATCCTTCAACTCTGGGCATGAACGAGCCCACAAAGGATGATGCTCTGCTAACAGGGCACGTTCCATACTTTCATTGCAGTGTTGGTGAATATGTTCAGAGAGTGGTAGGTCTTTAAGCATGGGTGATATCCGTTTATGAGGTGATTAAAACGGAAATTTTTAGAAAATTTTTTCGGCAATTGCAAGCGCTGAAAATCAGGGAAACGGAGCCTAAG
Source organism: Bathymodiolus japonicus methanotrophic gill symbiont (assembly GCF_019721995.1). Taxonomy (GTDB): domain Bacteria; phylum Pseudomonadota; class Gammaproteobacteria; order Methylococcales; family Methylomonadaceae; genus Methyloprofundus. The sequence goes on from NZ_BLYC01000017.1 coordinate 565, forward strand.
CGAAGTGATGATTTTTAGTCCGCGATAGCCGTAGGGCCGTTATTTTGTCGGAGTCTGAGCGTTAGCGAAGGTGGAGACAAAATAAAAGGCCATCCGACACGGCGTCAAGTCATTTGGAGCCTATGTTCCGACCCCTTGTTGGGTCGGAACGAGGTGACGAGGACGAATCGGGGCCGCCGGAGGCATAAGTGGTCGCGTTAAGTTTTTGCTGCTTGCTTGGGCTGGGATGCCAAAAACAAGCTTTCGCAAAAATAGCGACTCCCCGACTTTATTTGAAATTATTTGTTGTTTTTTTACGGTGCCTACAGAGTGTCTATTTGCTGTTATAAGTGATTAAAATCAAAAATATGGAAATATTCGAGTGGTGCTACCTTCAGGTAGGTTATAGGCTGCTTTGTTTAGGTACTTCTTCTTTCAATGGGAACACTGATGGAATTAATACCAATTAAGCGACCACGTAGATCAATTAAAGCACCGCCTGAATTACCTGGGTTAATTGAAACATCCGTCTGAATGAAATTTTCATAGCCTTCAATGCCCAGGTCGGTACGACCCAGCGCGCTGACCATACGCTGTCAGCCCCGGACGGGCTGATAGTCTCCAGAAGGCGCAGGGAAATTTGCCAATCCGAAGTGCGCGATAGCGCGCGAGGGAGGCTAAAATTTTATCCCGAATAGCCGTAGAGCCATTTGTGGTAGCCATGACTGAGCTGCTTTGTGCTCAGTCTGTGGCGGACGCAGGGCGGCTGGAGCATCTCCTATTCGCTGCGTAGGTGAACGAATTACGGCGACAGGAGTCCCGGAATTTCGTGAGGTAGCATGGCGCGCCTGCCAGAAGTCACTGTATGGCTAAGCCCAAATGGATTGCCAATAGCGACGGCAAAATCACCTACCTGTAAATTATCTGAATCACCCAGGGGAATGCTGGTGAGGTCTTTTGCAGCGACCTGTAATACGGCAATATCCGTTTCAGCATCTGTGCCGATTAATGTCGCCTTTAATTTTTTCTTGTTGTGTAGCGTTACAAAAATAGTATCTGCGTGAGCAATCACATGATTATTGGTAATGATATACCCGTTTTCTGCATCCACAATAACGCCCGAACCTATGCCCTGAGTTTGTCGTTCTTTAGGCGCGCGGCGCAAAACGGCGAAAATAAGGGTTATTCATTTGTGGGTGTTGTTGTATGGCCACTATACCCTGAGTTGAAATATTCACCACACTGGGTAAGACATTTTTTAGCATGGGCGCCAGCGTTGGAACAGCCTGGCTGGGCGAAATCGGGGAGTCGCTATTTTTGCGAAAGCTTGCTTGGGCTGGGATGCCCAAAACAAGCTTTCGCAAAAATAGCGACTCCCCGCTCTATTGAACGGTCTAAGTGAAAGTGGAGTAAGAATACAGAACTATAGGTTGGTTTGAGCTTGTTACAATCTAAGCAGTAAACTGGGTTGTTGGACAAGCTTACAGGTTATAAATCTATCTTATACTCGCTTTATTAATTCACCTAACTCTTTCAGCTTATCACCAGGATCTGGAAACTTTAGCAATGACGTGATGAACTCAAGCAGTACATCCATTTGAGACTTGCGCTGTAAGCTTCCTACGGTATACGCAGGTAGTTTGCTTTCAATGCGGGCTATTTGCTCTGGGTGAAGGAGAAGGCAATGGTCAAACAAAAGACTCAGAATCAGGCCACGGCTTGATCCCTCTTCATCTAATTGTTTGGCCTCACGCCCCCATCCTTCATTAAAGCTTCCAGTCCTCAAAGAAAACCTCAATCAGCCATCTCAACGTATAGGCTTGAATAATATCTTGTGTGCGCCAAGTCAGGTCTGTCGCCACTAAATAGCGATAGTCGTTTTCACCGTCATATTTTAAGGCAATGACAAAGCGTTTTTTACTGTGAGAACTCACCTTTAATCGTGCACTGCTGACAGTCACTTTAATCTCTTTTCCGCCACGTACACGTATTATCTGATCAATGCCTTTGTTAATCGAATTAAAGTAGCTCTCGACTGACCTTATTCTACCTCTATATTCAATATTTTGGTTTTTACGTAATTGGCTAATCACCTGCGAGCCTCCAGATTCTTTAGCGGCTTCGTCCATAAAGGCTTTTTCACCATACAGCGCATCAAGCCAGTACGCCTTTAATTTTAATCAGGCTATGCGCAACTTTAAACTCTTTTAATAAGCCTAATGCAATCTCTGTTTTGGTCGGGTAGGCACTGTCACGTTCAGGCTTAATAGGCCGATCTTTTTTTGCTATACCGCTCTTTTTCAACCGTTTATCTTCTTTATCCCACTGCTTTAAGGCTGGATCCGGCATATAAAAGAAAAAACCGACAGGCACTGTAATGGATGAGGTAACTAGCAGCAATAATACTATCGTTTGTCCATTAACATACCCGACGGAGCCTTTGTGTTTCTGCTTGTAAACCTTATAAATACGTTTTGTAGACTTAGGTCGTGCTCGGTCTGATTCATCAAAGGCCAACACACCTTCAGTAATGCCATAACGTTTTAAAATTAAGACCACACTCACCCGTAGCAACCAGTCCCAGGGTATACTTGCTTTACGAAACACCCAGGATAATGCGGCTACTTTGCAATCTCCAAGGCTTGCTCGCTCAAACTTAGCCCAGCAAACAGAGTTCATTAGCAGTATGCACGTTAAACAAGTGCCCAACCAAGCGGCTTGAATCCGTGTCAAAGCGGCTCCGGGTTTTAGCTGATTGAGCGCATCATTTAAATCGTCAATATAGCTTTGGATAAAGGTGGCTGGGGCATTCATTAACATGGGATTACACCGATAAAATTACAACAACCTCAGAATACCTGATTTTACCTTCTCAATATCAAAAACTTGAACATCGAGTTATAGACAAATTATAAAAATACAAGGGTAGGCGAAGGCTCTATTGGTTTTTATTTTAAAGTACGCAAGTGTTTGAATTATAATAATTTGTTATGGAAAGTAGTAATTACTGACTAAAACACTCTGAAAATAGTTTGACAGGTTTTATTATTATAATATAATTAAGTTCTAATATGTATTGTATCAATACTATTATCAATTTGAGCATAGTGTACGAGGTACACAATCTCACCTCAATAAGGATATAACTCGATGTTCAAGTTTTTTAACTGATTGATTTTATTGATAATTCTACTGACAAAGAAAGCATCAACATCATTGTAAATCAATCACTTATAAAACAAAGCCGGAAAAATTTACTTTTCTTAGCCCAGTTATAGCTGAAAACTTGAACATCGAGTATAAGGAATACATCAGATATTTTAAATCTGAGTAGCGCTGCTTTGTTAAGCCGGGATGGTGTGTGCATAGCTATAGACTTTCAGAAAATTAATTTCCGAACAAACAAAAACGACAGAGGGGAAACTGGCTTATAATTTTCGTCCCAACACTAACGGAAACAGTCAAAAATGGTATCCCTCACTTTTTCAAAGTCAATTGTAGACCGACTAAAAAAAAATATGGCGACAGCTCTCAAGCTAAGTAATATTTGTTTATATCGATTAACTCAAGCTCTACTCTGGTTCAGTGAATGCATGGGAATCAAAGAAATAGCACGCCTAATGTGAGTCTGTGAAAAAACCATTATAAATTGGCTGAAAACATTCATGCATAAAGGTGTCGGTTGGTTAATAGGGCAACACTATCAAGGACGTGGTCGGAAGTCAAAGTTAACTAAAGACCAGAAAAATAAATTGGTTGAGTTGATAAAGAAAGGCCCAGAAGACAATGGATTTCATTGTGGAATATGGAATACTGCGATGATTGCCGAGCTTATTTGGTTAAAATTTGAAGTTCGTTATAACTTGAACTATTTATCAAGCCTAATGAAAAAACTGGGCTTCAGTTATCAAAAAGCTCGTTGTGTGACTGATCGCCAAGAAGAAGAAAAGTACGAGCTTGAAAGAAAAACGTGGCTGGAAGAAACATTGCCTGCCATTATGGAAAAGGCGGTAGAAGAAAAGAGTGTCGTTTTATTCGGTGATGAGGTGTCATTTGCTATGTGGGGTTCATTGGCACGAACCTGGGCTCCAATAGGAGAGCAACCCACAGTGAAAACATCAGGGATTCGAAAAGGGTTGAAAATGTTTGGTACGATCGAACTCGAAGGAGGGAGTTTTCAATACCGAGAATCATTGGCTTATGAGATAAAACCAAAGTCACTTAGACTTTTAAAAGAAGCTGGGCTGCCTCAAGAATTTTTAGCTATTCTTAAAAGCTTAAAAAATGAGAAATATCCAACACAGAAGCTTTTTATGGAAGCGATATATTCTATTGCCGACAACGTCTTAATCGAGAGTTATAAGCCAATGATATTACAACACGCTGAAACATCTGGGCGTTTTAATGGTGAAAGCTATGTTGAGTTTTTAACACAATTGCTGGCTTATTATAAAGGCAAGATTATTCTAATTGAAGATGGTGCCCCGTATCATGGAAGCGGTGTTATTAAGGAATTTAAGTTAGCTAATGTAGATCGTTTGACAGTAGAATGTCTCCCTGCGTTCTCGCCGGATTTTAATCCGATTGAGAAATTATGGAAAAATACGAAACGCGATTCGACTCATATGAAGTATTTTAAAACTTTTGAAGATCTTCATGATTCAGTTGTGCAAACTTTTAACACTTATATGCATGATGCCAGTAAAGTGATTTGTGTTATGCAAAAATTGCGGGAAGATTTCGTTGTTACCGCCTAAGTTTAAGCGCTCCAAATTTGGAAATTATTTATCTGAGAAACTATAGCGTAATAAAAAATTACTTGTTATAAACTGAGGAAGAAGATGATGAGACTAAAATTACTTATCTGAAGTTTCCCAATAATTATTTATGGTAAAATTGAAACTATGCTACAACTATATGAAAAAAATAGTCTTTTCATTCGTTTCAAATGTTATTGCCTAAGGGGAATTAAGTAGGGGTTTGCTATAAACATCATCAGTGTTCCCATTGAAAGAAGAAGTACCTAAACAAAGCAGCCTATAACCTACCTGAATGTAGCACCACTCGAATATTTCCATCTTTTTGATTTTAATCACTTATAACAGCAAATAGACACTCTGTAGGCACCGTAAAAAAACAACAAATAATTTCAAATAAAGCTTGCATTTGCCGAAAAAATTTTTCTAAAAATTTCCGTTTTAATCACCTCATAAACGGATATCACCCATGCTTAAAGACCTACCACTCTCTGAACATATTCACCAACACTGCAATGAAAGTATGGAACGTGCCCTGTTAGCAGAGCGTCATCCTTTGTGGGTTCGTTCATGCCCAGAGTTGAAGGATATCGACTTTATTCGCCTTGGGTTATTACGCTGTATCAGTGTAGTCGATAGTGGTCGCCATTTCCTCCAAACCAATGAACAGATTTATGGCCAGCTGCTTCCCCACTCAACGTATTTTAAATCACTGAAGTCGCATAGACGAACAAGTATGCTTGAGGCATTTGAACAGCAGAGCTATCATCTTCACGCTGAAACACTGCTATCGCAAGGCATTGATTATCTTAAAGCATTCCCGGAACTTGACGAATACACCATAGAAGCAGCGGATGGACATTTTATTGATCATGCCTGCCATACTGAAAAAAACAGCAAGGGGAAAGTTTATGCGGCCGGGGGGGATTTACGCGTTGAATCTCAGAAGTGGGTTGCTCAGATTTCTTTGTCTGGTAACAAACGGAACTCAGAGACATCAAGAAATACCTGTGTTACGAGATCATATTGAAAAGCAAAACAAGGGAAATATCAGCTCTCAGAAACATCTCTATGTCTACGATAAAGCCATCACCGACTTTGTCTGGTGGGATCGGCAGAAACGACATGCTAATTACATGATTTCAATGCTAAAAGAAAATTCAATTGCGACTCTGGTTGAGTCTATCCCTTTTGACTCCCAGCATGAGATCAATATAGGAGTTGAAGCATACAGCGTGTACGAAAACAAGGGCATCAAATTTAACGTGGTGGATTACCGTGATCCAGAAACCGGAAAACTTCACCGGTTTGTGACAACCTTGCCAATGACTATTAACCCTGGAACCATTGCCATGCTGTATTTCAAGCGATGGACGATTGAAAAGACATTCAATAACACTAAAAGTAATTTCAAGGAAACTAAAGCTTGGTCTTCCAATACCCGCTCACTTGAAAATCAAATGCGCCTGACTGCAATGAGCTATAATTTAATGCGCGTGTTTGAAGAGATTTCAAAAAGACAACAGCCAGAATTGATTCATCCATCGGATAAAAAATATAGCGAGGCTCTGGAGATTAGGCAGCAACAGGCTCAAAAACGAGATCGTTTTGTGAATCCATTATTTTTCCAGGCAAGAATATCTCGTATCAGCTCGTATACCATTCGGGCAGTTCAAAACGCAATAATAACAGGAATGTCTTTACAGTGCTTTATGAGCTCTCTTGTGGCGAGGTTAGTTTCACGGCCTCAATTGATAGGGGAACACTGATGATAAACATGGCAAAACCACCTAAAATAAACCTCGATACACCAGCATTGTGTATTTCAGCTACTCAATAATTGGGAAACTTCAGTTTTGGGTGGACTTGTCCACTATAATAATGGACATCAGACGTAACAGGTTTGCGAACAAAATAGAGCTTGAAAGTATTTAATGTTGGCTGAGGTTGAGGTATGAAATGGTTTAATAAAACAGGACACGTCTAAAGACTGATTTATAATGTCATTAGAGAAGCAATATGGATAAAGTACCAACTGGAGATAATGGAGCAAATGCTCTCTGAACGATGTACCGAGTTTGAATCGACTGAGGATAATGAAAACCGGGAGATCCCCTTTTGGCGTTCAATTATTGTGAAAATTAAGAAAAAGGGAGAGGTGATTTTTAGTCCCTGATAGGCGACAGGGCAATTCGCTGATTCGACGTGTGCTAGCAGCACGCGAGAGGAGCAAGAATTGCATTCCGAATAGCCGTCCAGCCAGTGAGGTAGTAATGACGAAGCGGCTTTTGTGCGTAGTCGTTGCGGACGCAGGGCGTTCAGGGCATCTCCCATCCGCTGCGTAGGTGAACGAATTATGGCGACAGGAGTCCCGGAATTTCGTGAGGTAGCATGGCGCGCCTGTACGAATCACATTGGTAAAGCGAAGCGCAGTTTGTACTGGTTTTTTCTGCAACAGATTATCGTCAACAATCAGCTGCTTTCCTTCCTTCTCTGATGATTTTTTAATTGTATTTCTGCAATAACATGGCTTTCAGTCATTTGAAGGCTGCCGCCATTTAGATTACCTAAATGCTTTTTTACATTCATTACACTCTGCGGACATTAAATATTACGGTTTATAGTACTATTTTACACTTTCTAAAGCCCTATTAATAATATTGCCCTACTTATTTAAGGGTTATTGTAAATTCATTTTGTCATAACATAGGAGCTATTACTCCAATCCTCTCATCTTCTGCTTCTGTGCATTAAAAAGAGGTAGTACCTAAATCCTGCAAGCCCGTATTTGAAGTATGCCTATCTGATTATCACAGGTTTGCATGATTACACGGAGTTATCTGCAAGTGTTAAGGTTTTAGGATTATAGAAATTGCTTTTCAGAAAAAATGTATTTAGCGGTTAAAGTAGGGAGTAGCAAGAAAGTGTTTTTTATGCGAATTTATGTACTGGGTTGATTAACAAGACTTAATTTCCACAAAACCTGTAAGATTCAAAGCTGTTATGCTCTTTGTGTGAAATTATATTTGTAATTAGCGAAATAGCTGTTTATAATGCGCCTTCAATTTAAGTATGCGAGCGTGGCGGAATTGGTAGACGCGCTGGTTTTAGGTACCAGTATCTTATGATGTGAGAGTTCAAGTCTCTCCGCTCGCACCACTTATTTATGCTAAATGAAATTAACGATAATCATCGTTAACTCTCCTGAAATTCATTCCCAGCACGGGAATTCATAGTCAACCCTTAGTCACAACAATTTTTGAGGTAAATCAATGGAAGTTTCTGTCGAAAAGACATCGGAATTAAGCAGAAAAATGATCGTTAATATTGCTGAAGATGTTGTTCAGAGCAAAGTCAATGAACGCTTAAAGTCTTTGGCCCGTGAAGTAAAGATAGATGGTTTCCGTCCAGGAAAAGTTCCACAAAAAGTTGTACAAAAGATGTATGGCGCGCGCGTAAGAGAAGAGATCACGGGTGATTTGATCCAGGAAAATTATGTTCAGGCCTTACAGGATAATGATTTGCGGCCTGCAGGTATGCCGCATATTGAGCCCGTTGAGAGTGATGAGGGCTTTACTTTTTCCGCTGTTTTTGAAGTTTATCCAGACTTTTCGTTAGATGCGGTAGAAACAGTCGAGGTCAATAAGCCTGTCTCCAGTGTTGAGGCGAGTGATGTCGACGCTATGATTGCCAAGTTAGTTGAGCAAAATAAAAGCTGGCAGCCATCAGGACAGGATTCGCAGACTGGTGACCAGGTGACGATCACTTTTTCAGGAGCCTGTGAAGGTGAAAACTTTACTGACGGTAGCGTCGAGGATTTTCAGGTTGAACTGGGTTCAAAGAACATGGTTCCAGGATTTGAAGATCAGCTCACCGGGCTTGCCGTGGGCGCTAAAAAGACTTTTGAAGTGACTTTTCCAGCAGACTATGGCAATGAGAAGCTTGCCGGTAAGCCAGCTGAGTTTGAGATTGAAGTGCTGAAAATTGAAAACCCGGTTTTGCCTGAGGTCGATGCAGAGTTTATTAAAGCCTATGGTATAGAAAGTGGTGATTTGGCTGAGTTTCGTGCTGATGTGGAAAATAATATGCAGCGTGAACTGGCGCAAGGGCTTAAAGTTAAACTTAAAAATTCAGTGATGGATGCACTGTATGAGAATATATCGGTCGCATTGCCTAAAGTTATGGTTGATCAGGAAGTCGAAAGCCTGATGAAGCCCTATTATGAAAATGCAAAAAAACGCAATGTTGATGTCAATGAGATTAAGCCGGCGACGGCTGATTTTGAAGAGCAGGCTAAGCGCCGTGTTGCTCTGGGATTGATTTTGGCAGAAATTATTCAGCAAAATAATATTAAGGTAGAAGAGGATAAAGTCCGCACTTTGATTGAGGATATGGCGCAAAGCTATGACGAGTCACTGCAGGTTATTAACTGGTATTATGGCGATAAAGAGCGTATGGCAGAGGTAGAGCAGATGGTGCTGGAAGATGCAACAGTTGCATGGGTGCTAGATAAAATAAAAGTGACTGATGAACCTGTTTCATTTAAAGAGGTAATGGAACCAGCTACATAACAATAAGGATCTGAAAATGACTAATAGCGGCAATGGAATAGGTAATATTATTTCGCCAGAGGCAGCCGGCGGCTTAGTGCCAATGGTTATCGAGCAAACGGCTCGTGGTGAGCGCTCCTACGATATCTATTCGCGCTTATTAAAAGAGCGGGTTATTTTTCTGGTTGGCCAGGTTGAAGATTACATGGCTAATCTAGTGGTCGCGCAACTATTGTTTTTAGAATCTGAAAACCCGGATAAAGATATACATTTGTATATTAATTCCCCAGGTGGTTCGGTGACAGCGGGCATGGCGATTTATGATACCATGCAATTTGTTAAACCGGATGTTAGTACCATGTGTATTGGCCAGGCAGCAAGTATGGGTTCATTATTGTTAGCCGGTGGTGCAGCTGGTAAAAGATACTGTTTACCTCATTCTCGGGTAATGATTCATCAGCCTTTGGGTGGTTTCCAGGGGCAGGCGTCTGACTTTGATATTCATGCGCGTGAGATATTAACCATACGCGAAAAGTTGAATAAAATTCTGGCACGCCATACGGGGCAGACGATGAAGAAAATTCAGGCGGATACCGATAGAGATAATTTCCTGAGTGCGGATGAGTCAGTTGAGTATGGGCTGATTGATAAGGTGTTATCTAATAGAACCTCCGAAATTTGATAAGAGCAAAGATTTATTAATCAATTATGCAGGCTGAGCGATGAGTAAAGGTAGCAAAGGAAGTAAAGGCGATAAAATTTTATATTGTTCATTTTGCGGTAAAAGTCAGAGTGAAGTAAGAAAACTTATTGCCGGGCCATCCGTCTATGTTTGTGATGAGTGCGTTGATCTTTGTAATGATATTATCAAGGAAGAACTGGCGGCTGATGAGCCCGGTGGCGATGAAGAAGGTCAGCAACGATTACCTAAGCCTAAGGAAATCAAGGCTGCATTAGATGAATACGTGATCGGCCAGGAACAGGCTAAAAAAATCTTGTCAGTCGCTGTTTATAATCACTATAAGCGTTTGCAAAATCATAGCAACAAAGATGATGGCGTGGAGCTAGGTAAAAGCAATATCTTGCTGATTGGCCCAACCGGCTCGGGTAAGACATTACTTGCGGAAACATTGGCAAAGGTTCTGGATGTGCCCTTTAGTATTGCTGATGCGACTACGTTAACTGAAGCCGGTTATGTCGGTGAGGATGTAGAGAATGTCATTCAGAAGATCCTGCAGAAATGTGATTTTGATGTAGAGAAGGCGGAATCGGGCATTATTTATATCGACGAAATTGACAAGATTTCGCGTAAGTCAGAAAATCCGTCTATTACCCGTGATGTTTCGGGCGAGGGTGTACAGCAGGCATTATTGAAATTAATTGAAGGCACGATTGCTTCGGTAGCGCCACAGGGTGGGCGTAAAAATCCGCAGCAAGAGTTTGTGCAGGTTAATACGGCTAATATTTTGTTTATTGTCGGTGGCGCATTTGCTGGTCTGGATAAAGTTATCAAGCAACGCTCCGAGAAGGGTGGTATCGGTTTTTCTGCGGAAGTAACGACTAAAGAGGATGCTAAAAATGTGGGTGAAATATTTGCCGAAGTAGAAGCTGAAGACCTGATTCTCTATGGGTTGATTCCTGAATTTATCGGTCGACTACCCGTCGTTGCGACCCTTGAAGAGCTGAGTGAAGAAGCACTGATTCAGGTGCTGACTGAGCCTAAAAATGCGCTGACTAAGCAGTATAAAAAGCTGTTTGAGATGGAAGGCACCGAGCTAGAGTTTCGTGACGATTCACTCTCTGCCATTGCGCAAAAATCTATGCAGCGTAAAACCGGTGCAAGAGGTTTAAGAACCATAGTAGAAAATGTATTGCTCGATACCATGTATGAAATTCCATCTGCCGAGAATGTTAGTAAGGTAGTGATCGACAAGCTTGTGATAGAAGGTGAAAACGATCCTTATTTTGTGTATGAGAATCCGCAAAAAATTGCAGCATCTGAATAGCTAAGGAACGAGCACGAAAAAAGTAAGCAACTAAAATCGGAAGAGGGGTCTTCATGCACATTCCTAAGCGAGCAGTTTTATAGTTTTTTAAAAGCGGGAGTTTTTCAATACTGAAGTTTCCCAATTATTGAGTAGCTGAAATACACAATGCTGGTGTATCGAGGTTTATTTTAGGTGGTTTTGTCATGTTTATAGCAAACCCCTACTTAATTCCCCTTAGGCAATAGCATTTGAAACGAATGAAAAGACTATTTTTTTCATATAGTTGTAGCATAGTTTCAATTTTACCGTAAATAATTATTGGGAAACTTCAGTTTCCATCAGTGTTCCCCTATCAATTGAGGCCGTGAAACTAACCTCGGCACAAGAGAGCTCATAAAGCACTGTAAAGACATTCCTGTTATTATTGCGTTTTGAACTGCCCGAATGGTATACGAGCTGATACGAGATATTCTTGCCTGGAAAAATAATGGATTCACAAAACGATCTCGTTTTTGAGCCTGTTGCTGCCTAATCTCCAGAGCCTCGCTATATTTTTTATCCGATGGATGAATCAATTCTGGCTGTTGTGTTTTTGAAATCTCTTCAAACACGCGCATTAAATTATAGCTCATTGCAGTCAGGCGCATTTGATTTTCAAGTGAGCGGGTATTGGAAGACCAAGCTTTAGTTTCCTTGAAATTACTTTTAGTGTTATTGAATGTCTTTTCAATCGTCCATCGCTTGAAATACAGCATGGCAATGGTTCCAGGGTTAATAGTCATTGGCAAGGTTGTCACAAACCGGTGAAGTTTTCCGGTTTCTGGATCACGGTAATCCACCACGTTAAATTTGATGCCCTTGTTTTCGTACACGCTGTATGCTTCAACTCCTATATTGATCTCATGCTGGGAGTCAAAAGGGATAGACTCAACCAGAGTCGCAATTGAATTTTCTTTTAGCATTGAAATCATGTAATTAGCATGTCGTTTCTGCCGATCCCACCAGACAAAGTCGGTGATGGCTTTATCGTAGACATAGAGATGTTTCTGAGAGCTGATATTTCCCTTGTTTTGCTTTTCAATATGATCTCGTAACACAGGTATTTCTTGATGTCTCTGAGTTCCGTTTGTTACCAGACAAAGAAATCTGAGCAACCCACTTCTGAGATTCAACGCGTACCACCCCCCTCCCCCCCCCCGGCCGCATAAACTTCCCCCTTGCTGTTTTTCTCAGTATGGCAGGCATGATCAATAAAATGTCCATCCGCTGCTTCTATGGTGTATTCGTCAAGTTCTGGGAATGCTTTAAGATAGTCAATGCCTTGCGATAGCAGTGTTTCAGCGTGGAGATGATAGCTCTGCTGTTCGAATGCCTCAAGCATACTTGTTCGTCTATGCGACCGCTGTCAGCCCCGGACGGGCTGATAGTCTCCAGAAGGCGCAGGGAAATTTGCCAATCCGAAGTGCGCGATAGCGCGCGAGGGAGGCTAAAATTTTATCCCGAATAGCCGTAGAGCCATTTGTGGTAGCCATGACTGAGCTGCTTTGTGCTCAGTCTGTGGCGGACGCAGGGCGGCTGGAGCATCTCCTATTCGCTGCGTAGGTGAACGAATTACGGCGACAGGAGTCCCGGAATTTCGTGAGGTAGCATGGCGCGCCTGTTCAGTGATTTAAAATACGTTGAGTGGGGAAGCAGCTGGCCATAAATCTGTTCATTGGTTTGGAGGAAATGGCGACCACTATCGACTACACTGATACAGCGTAATAACCCAAGGCGAATAAAGTCGATATCCTTCAACTCTGGGCATGAACGAACCCACAAAGGATGACGCTCTGCTAACAGGGCACGTTCCATACTTTCATTGCAGTGTTGGTGAATATGTTCAGAGAGTGGTAGGTCTTTAAGCATGGGTGATATCCGTTTATGAGGTGATTAAAACGGAAATTTTTAGAAAAATTTTTTCGGCAAATGCAAGCTTTATTTGAAATTATTTGTTGTTTTTTTACGGTGCCTACAGAGTGTCTATTTGCTGTTATAAGTGATTAAAATCAAAAAGATGGAAATATTCGAGTGGTGCTACATTCAGGTAGGTTATAGGCTGCTTTGTTTAGGTACTTCTTCTTTCAATGGGAACACTGATGTCAGTTTCAGTAAACTCCCGCTTTTTTTGCTTATTACCTTGTTAAATAGCTATTCATCCTTATATTATTAAGCATTGTATTTAGAATTAAAAAGGCTCCTTAATGGAAACGAATGAAATATTAGACGTAACGGTTGACGATAATTTAACGCCGGTTTTGCCACTTAGGGAGGTCGTTGTTTATCCGCATATGGTTATACCCTTATTCGTAGGGCGGGAAAAATCCATTGAAGCACTGGATAAAGCCATGGAGGAAAATCAGCAGATTTTGATGGTTTCGCAAAAAGAAGCGGACCTCGATGACCCCAGTTTCGATGAGTTATACAAGGTTGGAACCCTGGCAAATATATTGCAGTTGTTAAAGCTCCCGGATGGGACGGTCAAGGTTTTAGTCGAGGGTGAGCAGCGTAGTCAGGTGCTTAGTTATCATGATCGGGATGGGTGTGTATTTGCGCAAATTAGCAACATCGATGAGATCATTACTCTTGCTGATAAAGAGCTGGATGTTCTGGTTCGTACAGCAGTTGATTCTTTTTCCAGGTATGTCAAATTAAACAGCAAGATCCCCCCTGAAGTTTTAAATGCCTTGTCGGGTATCGAAGAGCCAGGGCGATTAGCCGATACCATGGCGGCGCATATGAGTCTGAAATTGGCTGAAAAGCAGGAATTGCTGGAAATGGCTGATATCGTGCAGCGCCTTGAAAAGCTGATGTTGCTGATGGAAAGTGAGGCTGATTTATTTGCGTTGGAAAGAAATATCCGGGTGCGGGTCAAGCAGCAAATGGAAAAAAATCAGCGCGAATATTATTTGAATGAGCAAATGAAAGCGATTCAAAAAGAGCTGGGTGAAATGGATGATGCGGTTAGCGAAACCGAAGAGCTGGAGAAGAAAATTGCCAGGGCAGGCATGTTCAAAGAAGCAAAGGAAAAGGCAGAAGTTGAATTAAATAAACTGAAAATGATGTCGCCTATGTCGGCAGAAGCCTCAGTGGTACGTAATTATATAGACTGGATGCTCAGTGTTCCCTGGAAAAAGAAAACCAAAGTGCGTAATGATTTAAAGCTGGCAGAAGAAATTCTGGATGTTGATCACTATGGCCTGGAAAAGGTCAAAGAGCGCATATTAGAATACCTGGCAGTACAGCAGCGGGTGAAGTCACTGAATGGGCCTATCCTATGTCTGGTTGGGCCTCCAGGTGTCGGTAAAACCTCTTTAGGTGAGTCCATTGCCCGTGCGACCAATAGAAAATATGTCAGAATGGCACTAGGTGGCGTGCGTGACGAAGCAGAAATACGCGGACATAGACGTACCTATATTGGCTCTATGCCAGGAAAGATTTTGCAAAGCCTGTCCAAGATTAAGGTGCGTAACCCTTTGTTTCTGCTCGATGAGATCGATAAAATGTCAGGTGATTTTCGTGGTGACCCTGCATCGGCACTACTGGAAGTATTAGACCCCGAACAAAATAAAGCCTTTGCCGATCATTATCTGGAAGTAGATTTTGATTTATCCGATGTTATGTTTGTAGCGACGGCAAACACCATGAATATCCCGGGGCCTTTGCTGGATAGAATGGAAGTGATTCGCCTGGCGGGCTACACCGAAGATGAAAAAATAAATATTGCCATGCGTTATTTATTGCCTAAGCAATTAAAGAATAATGGTTTAAAAGATTCGGAAGTAAAAATTGACGAAGAAGTTATTCAAGATATTGTGCGCTATTACACACGTGAGGCAGGAGTGCGTAGCCTAGAGCGTGAGATCTCTAAAATTTGTCGTAAGGTTGTTAAGGAGTTATTGCTTAAAGAGAAGTCGGGGCATGTCAGGGTGACGTCTGCTGTGCTGGCTGATTACCTAGGCGTACGACGCTTTAGCTACGGCCTGGCAGAAGAACAGGATCAGGTTGGTCAGGTAACGGGGCTCGCCTGGACAGAAGTGGGTGGTGAATTACTGACTATCGAGGCTGTGGTTATTCCGGGTAAAGGTAAGCAGTCTACCACTGGAAAACTGGGCGATGTCATGAAGGAGTCAATAGAGGCCGCGATTACTGTTGTGCGTGCACGCGCTGATTCTTTGGGTATTAAAGAAGAGGCCTTCCAGCAACAGGATTTACATATTCATGTGCCCGAAGGCGCAACCCCCAAAGATGGGCCTAGTGCAGGAATAGGCATGTGTACCGCAGTGATTTCAGCGCTGACAGGGGTTCCTGTCCGGGCCGAAGTCGCGATGACTGGGGAAATTACTTTGCGCGGAGAAGTGCTGCCTATAGGCGGGCTTAAAGAGAAGTTGCTTGCCGCGCATCGCGGCGCTATCAAGACAGTGATTATTCCGCAAGAGAATGAAAAAGACCTGATCGAAATTCCTGATAATGTTAAACAAAATCTGACTATTAAGCCAGTGCGCTGGATAGATCAGGTGCTGGAAATTGCATTGCAGTATCAACCTGAGCCATTAAAAAAACAAGATAAAGCAACGGATAAAAATGTTCTGCAAACAGATGAAAAAACAATTCGAGCACATTAATTTACAAGTAGGGATAATTAATTTGCTCACAAAGACCTGTATCGCTTGACATAACTAAGATAGAGTTGCTATAAATACACTCGCTTCCATAGTTTAATAACACTTTTGGCTGGTCGGCATAAACGTGTGCTGTGTATATTTCTTAAGGAGAATAATAAATGAATAAATCAGAACTTATCGATGCAATGGCGGGTGCTTCGGAATTAACAAAGGCGGATGCTGGTCGTGCGCTTGACGCTTTTATGTCTTCCGTTACCGATGCATTGAAGTCAGGTGATTCTGTAGCATTAGTAGGCTTTGGTACTTTTGCGGTAAAAGACAGAGCAGAACGTAAAGGTCGTAACCCACAAACGGGTGCGGAAATAACCATTAAAGCAGCAAAAATTCCATCATTCAAAGTCGGCAAAGGCTTAAAAGACAGTGTTAATGTTTAATCTAGTGGAATTTATAAAATTTAGCTTGCAAGATTTATAAAAGCTATTATAATAGAAACTCTTTAGTCGGGTGCTTAGCTCAGCTGGGAGAGCATCGCCCTTACAAGGCGAGGGTCGGGGGTTCGAACCCCTCAGCACCCACCACAGACTTAGGAGCGGTAGTTCAGCTGGTTAGAATGCTGGCCTGTCACGCCGGAGGTCGCGGGTTCGAATCCCGTCCGCTCCGCCATTTTAAAAAAACCTCGTCCTTTTGGTGCGGGGTTTTTTTTTGTTTAAAATTTTGTATATTGTTATTTT
The DNA here is from genome assembly GCF_019721995.1 of Bathymodiolus japonicus methanotrophic gill symbiont. Classification (GTDB taxonomy): domain Bacteria; phylum Pseudomonadota; class Gammaproteobacteria; order Methylococcales; family Methylomonadaceae; genus Methyloprofundus. Next base: position 17,234 of record NZ_BLYC01000017.1, read on the forward strand.
AATAGACTAAGGCAGTTTGACGGAATAAAGTTACCACGATTGCGAAGAAATTTTGGGTCTGGCCAAACTATCTCAAGAGGAGCATAGTCATTCTACGTAACGATTGAGATCGTTTGCTCAGGAGCAAAAAGAGACAAGTAAGGGTGGTAGTTTTTGTTCGTTAGACCGCCTAAAAAACAAGTATGTGAAGTTTAACATCGTGATTCTATTTATACAGATACATTGCTATAATCATGAGTTAATCGTGTGAATACTATGATCCTATGAGTGAAGTTAATAATAAATCTTCGCTCTGATTTATTTAAATCGAGTAAGGCTAACTAATGCTGACAAAAATAAGAGAAAAAACTCAAGGTACTTTTGCCTGGATAATCTTGATATTAATTTGTGTACCCTTTGCATTGTGGGGGTTGCAAAACTATACCGATGGTGGGCAGGAACGTGCAGTCGTCATAGTGGGGGACAAGGAGTTTGTGCTGCGCGATGTAAGTCAGGCTTATGCGCAATTTAAGCAGCAGTATGCTGATGTACAAATACCTGAAGAAATTTTGCAGCAACAGGCGCTGGAAAAGCTTATTCGTGACGAACTGCTATTACAGCACGTGACTGATGAAAATCTCACAGTTACCGATGCAACGATACGTGAATTTATAGCTTCACTGCAGTATTTTCAGCGTGATGGCAGGTTTGATAAAAAGCAGTATGAAACCATGTTAGGGCAGCAGGGAATGACATCTGCCCAGTTTGTGAACCGTATCGGCAAAGCCTTATTGATGGAGCAATTCCAGAAGGCGATTACACAGACTAGCTTTGTCTCTGACGCGAGTATCGACCGTTTTTTCAAGATTCAAAACCAGACACGAGATATTGAGTACTTAACTGTTAAGTTACAGGCTGTGACGGCAGTGCCTACGGCTGAAGAAATTAATGCCTATTACCAACAGCATGCAAATGACTTTCAGACCACTGAACAAGTATCGGTGGAGTATGTAGAGCTATCGTTAGACCAGCTAATGGCTGAGGTGATGCCGACTGAAGAGCAGATACAGGCTTATTATGAAGATAATATCACCGCATATTCTACTAAAGAGCGGCGCAAAATTAGTCATATTTTATTTGCTAAAACCAGTACAACAACTGCAGAGCAGGCGCTGGCTAATGCACAGGCGGCAAAATTACGCCTGGCTGAGGAATCCTTTGCTGATCTGGCGGCTGAACTTTCGGATGATACCTTGACTGCTAAAACAGGAGGGGATCTGGGCTTGTTTGAAACTGGTGTGATGGAGCCAGATTTTGAAAAGGCTGCAACGCAGTTACAGTTAGGCGAAGTGTCCGAGCCAGTAGCATCAGATTTTGGTTATCACCTTATTACGGTCACCGAATTGGTGCCTGAAGAAGTCAAAACTCTGGCAGAAGTTAAGGCTGAAGTGATTGAGGCGGTAAAAAGAGCAGAAGCTGAAACCACTTTCTATGAAATGGGGGAAGTGCTGACCGAAGTGAGCTTTGAAAATTCTGATAATTTACAGGTAGTGACCGATGAATTAGGTCTGGAAATCAAACAGCTGGAGTTTTTTACGCGTGATTCGGGTGATGGCATTGCCAGCGAGCAGGCGATAAGAAATATGGCTTTTTCCGAAGCGGTTCTGCAAGGGAATAATAGTGAGTCTGTAGAATTAGGCGATGATAAGTTAGTCGTCTTGCGCATAAAAGAACATCTGCTGGCTAAAATTAAGCTTCTGGTCGAAGTGCAGGATATTATTATTGCCGCGATTCAAACTCAGCAAGCTAAAGAGCAAGCAAAGCAGCAGGCGGAGAGTATTAAGCAGCAATTGCAATCAGGGGAGAGCTTTGCAGAAATTGCCCGGGCGCAGGATTTGAGTATTGAAAAAGTAAGCGGCTTAAAGCGTGATAGCACGGATATTTCCGCTCAGCTTAATCAGGCAGTGTTTAAGGCTGCAAAACCGCTAGCAGGACAGTCGACTGTTGTTGTGGTTGATACGCCTGTAGGGGATCAAGTTGTAGTTAATTTACTGGCGGTTACAGACGGTGTTAAAACAGCAGAAGATGCTGAGAAGGCGAAACTGGCCGTTGCCAATATTGCCAGGGCACTGGGTCAGGCTGATTATGCAGCTGTTATCGATGGACTGCGTAACTCAGTTAGAGTTTCGATTAGAGAATAAGCGGGCTGACATCAAGTATTAAAAAAGGGGCTATTTCAGCCCCCGCTGCCAGCCATGGAGAGCGAAAGCGAGGGCTGGTAGTCCCCAGAAGGCGTAGGGCCGTTGTTTTGTCGGAATCGTAGCGCTAGCGTAGGTGTAGACAAAATAAAAGGCATTCCGAAACGCCGTCCAGTCATTCGCTGTCAGCCCCGGACGGGCTGATAGTCTCCAGAAGGCGCAGGGAAATTTGCCAATCCGAAGTGCGCGATAGCGCGCGAGGGAGGCTAAAATTTTATCCCGAATAGCCGTAGAGCCATTTGTGGTAGCCATGACTGAGCTGCTTTGTGCTCAGTCTGTGGCGGACGCAGGGCGGCTGGGGCGCCGAAGGCATTAGTGGTCCCGTTAAGTTTTTGCCGCTTGCTTGGGCTGGGATGCCCAAAACAAGCTTTCGCAAAAATAGCGACTCCCCACTTTTTTATGCTCGAAGAAAAGATTAACGTCGCTTCTGCAATGCAGCAATGCGCTCTTCCAGGGGGGGGTGGCTCATAAATAACTTCTTTACACCGCCGGCATTAATAGCAAATGCAGCAAATTGTTCAGGTAGCTCTTGTGGCTCATGTGCGCGTTGTAAGGCGCGTAGCGCACCGATCATTTTTTCTTTGCCGGCTAATTTGGCACCACCTGCGTCGGCCTTGAATTCACGGTAGCGTGAAAACCACATTACCAGCATTGATGCCAAAAATGATAAGGCAATTTGAGCAATGATCTGCACTACATAATAGCCTATGCCATGACCTTGTTCTGTTTTAAAGATAACCCGGTCAACCACATGTCCAATCACGCTGGCGAAGAAATACACAAAGGTATTTACTACCCCCTGCATTAATGCCATCGTGACCATGTCGCCATTGGCAACATGCGACATTTCATGTCCGACGACAGCTTCTACTTCATCAGGTGACATGGACTGCAATAACCCGGTGCTTACCGCAACCAGTGAGCTGTTTTTAGTCATTCCCGTGGCAAATGCATTGGCGTCAGCCGTCTGGAATATGCCCACTTCTGGCATATCAACGCCTACCCTGTGTGCCTGGCGTGCAACCACATCAACCAGCCACTTTTCAGTCTGATTTTGTGGCTGCTCGATAACATGAACACCCATACCACGCTTTGCCGACCATTTTGACATGGCCAAAGAAATAAATGAGCCGGACATGCCGATAACCGCTGACAAGACCAATAGGGCATTTAAGTTTAAATCAACGCCATTGGCATCCAATGTACCGCTTAAGCCTAAAAGACTAAATACAATACTAATAACTACCATAATGGCAATATTAGTGGCTAAAAAAAGAAAAATTCGCATCATGATTTTTATACTCCCAAAGAATTAAAAAGATGTTTACACTATAGTGGTGATATTAATATGAAATTGCAATCATAAAAAGAGAAGTCTATGAAAAAACAATTTAAAGTGCTTAAGCAGGAGACTATGTATCAGGGTTTTTTTAGCTTAAACCGTTACCAGGTACAGCATAGCTTGTTTGCTGGTGGAAATAGCGAAATATTAACGCGGGAATTATTTCAGCGTGGTTCCTGTGTCGCGGTGTTACTGTATGACCCCGATGCCGATAAAGTGGTTATTATTGAGCAATTTCGTATGGGCCCGGTTGGACAGCCTGAGCGGCATGAACAGGCTTGGCTACTGGAAATTGTTGCCGGTGCAATAGAGGACGGTGAAACTGCCGAGCAGGTCGCTTACCGGGAAGCTGAAGAAGAAGCCGGGTGCGTGGTTAAAGAAATGCGCCTGATTAACGAATTTTATACATCACCCGGGGGAATCTCAGAGCGAATTTCCTTATTTTACGGGCGTGTGAATGCCGATGATGTAGGAGGTATTCACGGGCTGGATCATGAACATGAGGATATTCTAGTTTCTACAGTCAGTTTTGCAGAGGCCTACGCGATGATTGAAGATGGCAGAATAGAGTCGGCTATCCCGATTATTGCTATTCAGTGGCTTGCGCTGAATAAACACAAATTACGTGATTAAAGCTGTTAAAATGATATGTTTACCTACAAGCCGCGAAAGAAGTCGCCGCATATTTTAACCTAAGGAGTTTACAGCTTTGACACACGTTCAGGATATAACAAGCTCTATGTCGTCAATGGAGCGACGTGCCACTCTATCATTATCCAGTATTTATGTATTACGTATGCTGGGCTTATTTATGATACTCCCCGTGTTATCTTTATTTGCTGAATCACTGGAAGGTGCAACGCCTTTATTAATTGGCCTGGCAATTAGTGTTTATGGGTTGACCCAGGCCTTGTTGCAAATCCCGTTTGGTTTAATGTCGGATCATTTTGAGCGCAAAAAAATTATTATCATCGGCTTGTTGCTGTTTATCGCTGGAAGTGTGGTGGCCGCATTATCGACCACAATTTATGGTGTATTAATCGGTCGTGCCCTACAGGGTAGCGGTGCAATTGCTGCGACGATTATGGCAATGGTTGCTGATTTAACCCAGGAAGTGCATCGTACTAAGGCGATGGCAATGATCGGTGCAAGTATAGGTATTTCATTTGGTGTCGCGATGACGTTGGGGCCTATTATTGCTGGGTTTTCCGGTATTCAGGGCATCTTCTGGTTAACTGCCGTGTTATCATTTTTAGCCATTTTTGTAGTGCTATTTGTGGTGCCTAATCCCGAGCATAGCAAAGTACATCGTGATGCTGAACTGGTGCCGTCACAATTCAGTAACGTTTTAAAGAATAAAGACTTATTGCGTCTGGATTATGGCATTTTTATTCTGCATTTAGTGTTAACTGCCAGCTTTATTATTGTGCCTTTATTATTGCGTGATGCGGGCTTAATTGCCAAAGATCACTGGATGGTGTATTTGCCAGTACTCATTACGTCTATGGCGGTTATTATTCCATTTGTGATTATTGCCGAGAAAAAACGCAAGATGAAAGTGGTATTTATCGGAGCAGTGGCGACTGTGTTTATCGCCCATATAGGGCTGTACCTGTTTAACTCCACCCTGGTTACTTTGATCGCAGGCTTATGGGTGTTTTTTTGTGGTTTTAATTTGCTCGAAGCAACGCTGCCTTCGCTGGTATCAAAAGTAGCTCCAGGTGACTTAAAAGGCACCGCGATGGGCGCGTATTCCAGCTCGCAATTTATGGGTGCTTTTATTGGTGGAACAACCGGTGGCTGGGTCTATGGTGAGTGGGGTGCGCAATATGTGTTTTTATTCTGTGCCGGTGCTGCAGCGACCTGGTTACTGGTTGCTCTGTTTATGAATTCCCCACAGTATTTTGCCAATTTATTGGTGTCTACCGAAGATATTGCGCAGCATAATCTTGATGCATTTATAGCAGATATCATCAGTGTTAAAGGAGTTGAAAATGCGACTTTACAGGCTAGCGAACAAGTTGTGTACTTAAAAGTAGATAATACAGTTTTAGATAAAGATAAGTTTCAGTATGTGTTGGGGCAATGGAGTGGTGCTTAGCACTATCAATGGTTAGTTGCCAGAAAAGCTTATTCATACTGCTGCTTAACCACTATATACTGGAATAACCCACCTTACTCGAGGAAGCAAAAAATGCGAGGCAACTCCCTGCACAGTAAGCAAATTACCCCGGTAGGGTATTTTCATCCACTTTATGCCGCTTCACTCGGAGAGTTTGGTACTTCATTGGAACTTAAAGAGAGTGGCGGCTGGCTTCTTTGTCGATCTATAACGGACAGTAGCAGGGTGGATGCGATGGGCTGTTACCCGATGTTTTCCTGCAATGACTGGACGCAATTGCCTGCGGATTTAGATACTATTTCTTCAGACCTGGTTTCTGTCACCCTGGTGAGTGACCCCTTTGGCAATTACGACAAAGGTTTGCTGCTATCTTGTTTTGATCGTGTTGTGCCATTAAAAGAACACTATGTGGTAGATCTTGACCTGCCGCTTGAGAGTTATGCTTCAGCAACTGACATATTAAATTTGCACGTAAAGCACAAGGCAAGATGGATATAGAGGTCTGTACTGACCCTGTTGCTCATCTGGACGACTGGTGTCGGCTTTACGGAGAGCTGGTGATGCGAAAAAATATTACGGGTATCTGCGCCTTTTCCCGTAGTGCCTTTGAGCAGCAGTTAGTCATACCGGGTACCGTGCTATTTCGAGCATCGGAGGGTGAGCAGACTATCGCCCTGGATTGGTGGTACGTGCAGGGGGAGGGGTTGCACAGGGGCATTTAGTTGCCATGAATTCACGGGCTTATGAACTACATGCAGGTTACGCGTTAAAGCTGGCTATTATGCAGTATTTCAAGGGGCGATTGCGCTGGTTAAACCTGGGTGGCATTCCTGGCTCTGACCATGGTAATCAGGCTGGAGCAGGGCTGGCCGCATTCAAGCGTGGCTGGACGAATGATGTGCGTACCGCCTAGTTGTGTGGACGGATCTGTAACCAGGATGCTTATGCGGCTCTCAGCTTGAAACAGCAGAATGTTACGGACAATTATTTTCCAGCTTATAGACAAGGGGAATTTGCTTGAGTGCTGAACAGCGCTTGTTACGTTGTGTTATTGTTGTGTCCACAGGCGGTTCGGTGATGGATGTCTGTCTGGGCAACAATTTTTTTCGCTCACTGATTCACTCAGTGGTATGTGATCAGCCTTGCGCAGCGGCAAAAAAAAGCGGAAGGGCATGGGCTACCGGTAGTTATCCATACAGAGCCTGACAGCGATGAAAGTTTTGCTTATGGCTAGATGAATATCTTGCCCGGCAGCAGATTGATTATGTATTTTCCTTCCGCACCTCGTTTTACTCGGTAGCTTTTCGCAAGGCTTACGCAGACCGGATTATTAATTTACATCCTTCATTACTCCCTGCTTTTAAAGGCAATGATGGGTGGATATATGTAAGAGCATATGGCGTACGTTTTGTGGGTAGCACGGTGGAATTTATCTACGAGAGGATGGACGAAGGCAAGATTATTCTGCAAACCATTTGTCCCTGGGATGCTAATCAGCCGGCAGATTTTACGCGACACCGTTTGTTCGTGCAGCAGTGCCAGTCACTTTTGCAGGTTGCACGCTGGCTGTATGAGCAAAGAATAAGTGTTGATGGCCACCGGGTTATGATTCAAAATGCCTGCTATGACAGCCAGGAATTTTCACCTGCACTAGACTACCTAGAGGCGGTGCAATATAGCCACCCATATTCGGTATTTAAAAACGATACGACTTAAATTTTATTGCTGAAGCAATAGTATCAGCCTCGCTGATCCATTGTTAAACTTAGAAAATCAGCTGTTCACTATAAAGAAGCGATCAAGCGGTAAAGATAACTGCCCGGACTGGGTTAATACAAATCAATCGGATCAATATCTAAAGACCAGCGAACTTTGCGTGCCTGTTTGAGTTTTTCGATTTTTGGCATTAAGTCGTTGAGTAATAAGTGCAATTGCTTGCGCTGTGTATGTTGCAGTAATAGCTGGTAACGAAACTGGCCGGATTTTTTTGCCATGGGGGCAGGGACTGGGCCTAATACCAGGGCTTGATCGTTGTGCTGATTAATTAACTCAGTTACGGCCAGTAAAAACTCCAGCGGTAGTTGCTGCTCATGCGCGTTTGCACGTAGCAGAGCTTGATAACTATAGGGGGGTAATTCAGCCTGTTTGCGTTCCGCTAATGCAGTTTTAGCAAATGCCTGATAACCTTGGTGTGTCAAGGTATTTAGCAAGGGGTGCTCCGGCTGCCGGGTTTGCATAATTACGCGGCCTTTTTTTGTTGCGCGGCCAGAGCGGCCAGCGACCTGAATAATGAGTTGTGCCAACCTTTCAGGTGCATGAAAATCAATACTGAACAAGCCGCTATCCACATCTAATAAAACCACCAAGGTTACATTTGGGAAATGGTGGCCTTTAGCCAGCATCTGCGTGCCTAGAATTATATCCACCTTTCCCTGGTTGATCGCATCTAAATGCAGCTGTAACGCACCTTTTCGCTGAGTGCTGTCCCGATCCAGGCGTACGCTTTTATGCTCGGGGAAGAGTTGGTGTAATGCCTGTTCCACGCGTTCTGTGCCTAGCCCCAGAGGTTTTAATTCTGCAGACTTACAGGCGAGACATTGCTGCGTTAATGCCTGTTCACTGGCACAGTGATGGCAGCGCAGTTTTTGCTGTTTATAATGCACGACTAAATTTGCATCGCAGCGCGAGCATTGTGCTACCCAGCCGCAACTATGGCAAATTAATGTAGGTGCATAGCCGCGACGGTTTAAAAATATTAATACCTGTTCATTTTTAGCCAGTGTTCTGTTGATCTCTCTGATCAGTGGCGGCGAGAAGCCTTGCTGTAAAACCTGATTTCTGATATCCAGTAATGACAGACTGGGAGGCGTGGCATTTCCAGCACGGTGTGGTAAGCGTAACAGCTGATATCGCTTTTTATCAACATTGTATAGGCTTTCCAGGGACGGCGTAGCAGAGCCTAATATAATGGGGATATTCAGCATTTTAGCGCGTACGATAGCGATATCTCTGGCAGAAAAGCGAAAGCCTTCTTGTTGTTTGAACGAGGCATCATGCTCTTCATCCAGGATGATTAGCCCGGGTCTGGGTAAGGGCGTGAATAAGGCAGATCGGGTGCCGAGTAAGATGGCGCTACGACCTTTCTGCTGTTTGATCCACGCAGTATGACGCTGGTTTTCACTGTGCTGTGAATGATAGGTTTCTATGAGCACCGAAAAGCGCTGCTTAAAGCGGGCTTCTAATTGCGGTGTCAGGGTGATTTCGGGGAGTAATACCAGCACTTGTAAATTGCGTGCCAGTACCTGTTCAATCACTTGTAAATACACCTCGGTTTTCCCGCTACCTGTTACTCCTTCCAGTAAGTACACCGCAAATTGTTCTAATTGTGCCGATATGCTATTAATAGCCGCCTGTTGCTGAGGGTTGGCAGTCAGTGGGGATTGCAGGGTAATCTGCTTATGGCTGGATTGAGAATTGCGGCTATCGCTAGTGCATACGTAACCTTTAGTGATCAGAGCTTTTAATGGCGCGCGCCAGAGTTTGAAAGAGCTCGCAATTTCCTGACTGCTTAAGGCATTCCTTTGTGATTGTAATAGCTTTAATAATGCGAGTTGCTTAGGCGCATTCTTTAATAATGACTCGTCTACAGTAGACCCTGTTGCAGTAACTAGGTGATAGGCAGTGGACTTGAGTTCACTGGTTTTGCCTTTACGTAAAGCGGTTGGAAACGCGCTGATAAAAACATCACCAACAGGGTGGTGGTAATAATGTTTTGCCCAGTTTAATAATTGTATGTCCTGATGCGACAATAAAGGCTCGGTATCTAAAATGGCATCTACCTGTTTCAGCTTGCTTACATCACAGGCGACATCGTTTTTCACCTCAATCAGTACGGCTATTTTTGTCTGCTTGCCAAACGGGACTTTAACTCGAATACCCGGCTTTAGTTGTTGCAGGTCATAATTATCTGGAGGGAGGTAATCAAATAAGCGATTCAGGGGAATAGGAACAGCAATGCTTAATATTATATTTTTTGAGCTGTTCACTTTAGGCCTTTGGAGTGAGAGAAAATCGATATTAAAGCGCTAAGTCCTTATCGGTAATTATAAAAATTAAGTTATGCACAAAAGCTGTGGATAACTCTGTGTGTAAAACTTGAGTAAGTACTTGCATAGCTTGAATTTATTAGCTGTATGTTAAATTGTATAAAATTGTAACAATACAGTAAGTATGTTAAAAATCAATTGCTTGCGTAAGCCAATTGCTGGTTTTTACTTGCTTGATCTGATAGATATTTTTTACTCTAAGCGAGTAATTAATAGATGTGTGTAAAGCGAGTTTAAAAGTACTGTTTAGTGTAATAATTAAGCCTAAATGCGCTTAACCTCCAAAACATGTAGTGTTGCCTGGAATGGGGTAATCTAGCGGCGTAGTTTATAGCTAGGTTTAAGGGCGATGGAGACACACATCATCCGAAACTGCTGGTCTTCTTGTCCATCTTCTGCGTTGTAGTAACTTTACGTAGTCTGCTATGCGCCTGTTACTATGCCTTGAATACGAACAAAAATCCTGTCCAACATTGGCCAATTATTTGTTTCCAGCTCCCTAAAGCTAAAAACTACGCTTTTAAATGCAAGGTTAGGGAATTAACATGCCGCGAATCGTAAAGTATAGAAATGCAGCTATAAATGCTGACGTGGGGACTGTGACTACCCAGGCGATCGCAATTTTATAAACATGTGAACGCTTGACTAATTCCTGTTTATACACTTTTTTAAGTGATCTTCTTTCTTTTTTAGTAAAGTCGCTCAGGTCTTTTTGAGCTTTTAGCTCTTTTAGCATTTTTGACTTAGTCGCAATAGATGCTTTGTTAAATTTATCTAAAAAGGCTTCTGTTACTTCCGGGTCCTGGTGTTCATGATGTTCCCGTATTTCATCAATACGTTTTGCATCGGTGCGCTTTAAATATTCACGCAAGAAACCGACACCAAAAATAGCTCCGACGGCAATATGAGTTGAACTGACCGGTAAGCCAAGCTGACTGGCGATAATCACGGTAATTGCAGCCGCCATGGAAATACAGAAAGCACGCATTTTATCCAGTTCAGTGATTTCACTACCCACAGTCCGAATCAGTTTAGCGCCATATAAGGCGAGTCCCAGGGATAGGCCTACTGCGCCAATAAGCATTACCCACAGCGGGATTGCGGCTTTTTTAGCAATGCCGCCGCTATTAATAGCGTCATTAATAGCTGCTAACGGGCCGACTGCATTAGCCACATCATTCGCGCCATGAGCAAAGCTAAGGAAGGCTGAGGCAAAAATAAGTGGAATGGTAAACAGGGCGTTAACGCTGGTTTTTGAGTTAACTAATTGAGTGGCCGCTTTGCTAATCAGCGGGCGAACCGCAAAATAAATTGTTAAGGCAATTGCAAAAGCAAAAGAGCCCGCCATGACAAAGTCTACTTTCCATATTTTTTTCAGGCCCTTTAAAATTAAATAAGTAGAAAAGGCCCAGGCCATTAATGCAATTAAGATAGGCACAATTTTTTTTGCCGCCTGCAGCATATCTTCCTGATAGGTAATTGTGCGCTTAATTAAATACAGAAAAATAGCTGCAATAAGACCGCCAAGTACTGGGGATATAACCCAGCTAGCCGTGATCTTGCCAAACACTGTCCAGTTGGCAATACCAAACCCACCGGCTGCGATACCCGCGCCTAAAACGCCACCAACAATTGAATGGGTGGTCGATACCGGCGCATTAAAAAAGGTCGCAATATTCAGCCAGATAGCAGCCGCTAATAAAGCGGCAAGCATCAGCCAGATAAAAGTATCAGTGTCATTAATCAGGGCAGGGTCAATAATTCCTTTTTTAATGGTACTGACAACTTCGCCACCCGCAATCAGTGCGCCTGCAGATTCAAATACCATCGCAATGCAGATTGCACCGATTAAGGAAATAGCGCCAGATCCTACGGCAGGACCTACATTATTGGCAACATCATTAGCACCGATATTAAGTGCCATGTAACCGCCAATAATTGCAGACACAATAAGGAAGGTATGGTTAGGAACATGCCCCATGGTCTTGCTAATAAACAGTCCAACAGCGACCAGGAACAGTATTGCTCCTGTAAGTTTGAATAAATCCAGGCGCATATTTGCACCGCGTTCTTCTAGGGAATTTAATTTAGTAATGTCCATACAATCTCTCTTGAGGCCTTTGTTATAATTATAAGCGCAGTTAATAATAGCAAAAATTAGACATTATACGGAAGTAATATGACAATATTATGTCAGCGGCTATTTTAATGCCGGACATGTAGTATGCGCACTGGCATCACTTATTTTCACAGGAAAAATATGGACAATAAACCCTGAATACACTAGGGACGTATGGCCGGTATTTGCTGTTAAACTCAAATAATCAACGGCTTGAAGAAAATACACCTGTGTTTTTTAAAGATAAGAGCGATATAGTTGCAAAGTACGACAATTTCCTTTATGTTGTAGTATTTTCTAAAAGGCTAGGGGTGCTACTTATTAGTGTAGCTGAGACCACACCCTTCGAACCTGAGACCAGCTAATACTGGCGTAGGAAAGCCCTAAGTAACGTTCTGCGTTGCTTTTAAAGACTTACCTGCGCCTTGTTCTATTGAAATTGGAGAGATACATGAGCGCAGTTCCCAAAGATATTTCCGCGACCGCAAAGAGTAGTGTAAAAATTGACTCTTATCCCGCATCAGAAAAAATTTATATTCAGGGGAGTCGTCCCGATATACGCGTGCCCATGCGTAAAATTACCCTCTCTGATACACCTGTGCATTTTGGTGCAGAAAAAAATCCACCTTTATATGTCTATGATACTTCCGGCATCTACACAGATCCCAATGTAGAAGTTGATTTACAGCAGGGTCTGGAAGGGATTCGTGATGCCTGGATTGCCGAACGTAATGATACCGAAGCTTTGTTCGGCCCTAGTTCGGACTTTGGTCAGGAACGCTTGCATGATCCCGCAACTGCTGATTTGCGCTTTGCACACATACGTAAGCCACGTCGGGCGAAAGCAGGAAAAAACGTTTCGCAAATGCATTATGCCAGACAAGGCATAATTACTCCTGAGATGGAATATATCGCTATCCGTGAAAACCAGAATATGCAGGAAATGCGGAGTTTGTATAAAGGCCAGCATAAAGGTCAGTCATTTGGTGCATCTATACCTGATGAGATTACGCCTGCGTTTGTGCGTGATGAGGTTGCTCGAGGGCGTGCGATAATCCCTTGTAATATCAATCATCCAGAATTAGAGCCAATGATTATTGGGCGTAATTTCCTGGTGAAAATCAATGGTAATCTAGGCAACTCAGCGGTTACATCTTCGATAGAAGAAGAAGTGGAGAAAATGCTCTGGGGCATCCGCTGGGGTGGCGATACCATTATGGATTTATCCACGGGTAAGAATATCTATGAAACCCGGGAGTGGATTTTACGCAACTCACCGGTGCCTATTGGTACTGTACCTATTTATCAGGCATTGGAAAAGGTGGATGGTAAAGCTGAAGATCTCACATGGGAAATTTTCCGCGATACGCTGATTGAACAAGCGGAGCAGGGCGTGGATTATTTTACGATCCATGCTGGCGTACGCTTGCATCATGTGCCCATGACAGCTAAACGCATGACAGGTATCGTTTCGCGTGGAGGGTCTATTATGGCGAAATGGTGTCTGGCACACCATGCCGAAAGCTTCTTATATACACATTTTGAAGATATTTGTGAGATCATGAAAGCCTATGATGTGTCATTTTCATTAGGTGATGGTTTACGCCCAGGTTCAATCTACGATGCTAATGATGAAGCGCAATTTGCTGAACTGGAAACCCTGGGTGAGCTGACAAAAATTGCCTGGAAGCATGATATTCAGACTATGATTGAAGGTCCGGGCCATGTGCCACTGCACATGATTGAAGTAAATATGACCAAGCAGCTAGAAGATTGTGATGAGGCACCATTTTACACATTAGGGCCACTCACCACAGATATTGCTCCAGGGTATGATCATATTACTTCAGTGATCGGCGCAGCAAATATCGGCTGGTATGGATGTGCGATGCTTTGTTATGTAACGCAAAAAGAGCATTTGGGCTTGCCTAACAAAGAAGATGTGCGTGAAGGGATTGTGACTTATAAAATTGCGGCACATGCTGCTGATTTAGCCAAGGGTCATCCTGGCGCGCAGGCGCGTGATAATGCTATGTCTAAAGCGCGCTTTGAATTTCGTTGGGAAGATCAGTTTAATATCGCTCTGGATCCGGAAAAAGCGCGTTCTTTTCATGATGAAACACTACCCAAAGACTCTGCAAAAATTGCCCATTTCTGTTCTATGTGTGGACCCCATTTCTGCTCTATGAAAATCTCGCAAGATGTACGCGAGTATGCAAAAGAAAAAGGCATAAAAGAAGAAGACGCGCTACAAAAAGGCATGGATGAGAAATCTCAGCAGTTCCTGGATGAGGGCGCAGAAGTCTATCATAAAGTATAAGCAAGCCATCTAGGGTGTAGCTTCACAGCCTGTCGAATTTTACATAAAGCTGAAAAAGTCCTTTGCCTGATAAACAAAGGGCTTTTTTATATGCATAAGACTGCGAAGCACTGATACACAACAGTGATTTTAATGCTGTCATATTTTGTCATTTTCTATTAATATAGAAGGTGAAATATTAAAAAGCTACTTTTCTGAATAATATGAAACAACGACTATTAGTAATTTCCATATTGGCGGCTCTAGCCTCCACAAGCGTATTGGCAGTAAATAAAGTCTCAGATGAGGTTTCACTCAATATAGCAATTGACGCTGCGAATGCAGATAGCCGTATCAACAAAATCGTTTTCGCAAAAAATGCCCGGATCAGCCTCAGTAGCCCGGTTATCTATACGGGAAGTCAGAATTTAGTGTTGCTGGGAAACGGCGCGATAATTGATGGCGCAAATGCTGGAAAATTTACGCTTAATGAGCACTTATTGGCGAGTACTGAAGATGGTACTCTTATTTTTAATAGCGCTGCTGATTTAACAATTCATCAGCTAAGTATTGTTAATAGTGCAACAAAAGGGTTAGTCATTAATATTCCTTTAGATACACAAGGTGAGGATATTCAGGTCACGCTGGATAAGGTGGAAATCAGTGGTTCCGCTTTACATGGGTTACATATAGATGATAATGCCGATGAATTTGATGGTGGCGAGCTCGGTTCTTCAATAGGCCTAGACATCCATATAGAGCATTCAAGCTTTATCCGGAATGGCATTGGAGCCATCGACTTTGATGGTATTCGTATTGATGAGAGAGGACTAGGTGATATACATCTGTTCATTATTGATAGTCATATTGATGGTAATGGCGGAGATGGTATGGAATTAGATGAAGCAGGGGCGGGAAATGTTGAAGCGACGGTAAAGCATGTAACATTTAATGATAATGGCTTTTATAATGAAGCTGACCTGGAGGATGGCTTTGATATAGATGAGAGTGGGGAGGGTAATATCGAGGTTTCATTGTTTAAAGTGCTGGCGAATAGAAATAAAGATGAAGGCATGGATTTTGATGAAGAAGGTGCAGGTGATGTAAAGGTAAAAATGCGTCACATAACCGTAATTGAGACTACAGGCGAAGGTATTAAAATTGATGAACACGGCCAGGGTAATGTGGAAGCGCACTTATCCAGAGTCATGGTTATGGATGGTGGTGATGATGGTATTCAAATTACTGAGCAAGGCCAGGGTCGTATTGAATCGGGGCTAAAAAAGGTCACTGCAACGGATAACAAAAAATATGGCGTAATATTAGAGCAATGGGCTATTAAAGGAGAGGACGTATCAACAGAGCAAGCCGGGGAACTTAAAATAAAAAAACTCACGTTGAGTGGAAATGGCAAGGGTGATGAACTTGGGTTACATAATGTAATTGGTGATTAAATTAGAAACTGAAGTTTCCCAATAATTATTTATGGTAAAATTGAA
This sequence comes from Bathymodiolus japonicus methanotrophic gill symbiont, assembly GCF_019721995.1. Lineage (GTDB taxonomy): Bacteria > Pseudomonadota > Gammaproteobacteria > Methylococcales > Methylomonadaceae > Methyloprofundus. The sequence goes on from NZ_BLYC01000017.1 coordinate 32,958, forward strand.
ACTATGCTACAACTATATGAAAAAAACAGCCTTTTCATTCGTTTCAAATGCTATTGCCTAAGGGGAATTAAGTAGGGGTTTGCTATAAACATGGCAAAACCACCTAAAATAAACCTCGATACACCAGCATTGTGTATTTCAGCTACTCAATAATTGGGAAACTTCAGATTAGAATTAGGGAGCTGGAAATAAATAATTGTCCAATATTGGGTAGTATTTTTGGATTATTATTTATTTCCATCTCCCTTATCGTTCGCCATTTTTAAATTTTTTTATCAAGTGAATATAGTCTCGTTTTACAGGCTAGTGAATCGGGGCTGGTTTTTCATGGGGATATGTAATCGGCATAACCTTTTCCGACAACCACCTTATTTGTGAGATGCCATGAGTTTTTATGAAGCGTAATGAGGATACGTGGTGGAAGAGCTAAAAGTCTGTAAAACCTATATACAATGAGTCCTAGATGGTTGTTAAGGAAATGAATTCAAGTGGTACAAAACAGGTGCATACACCGATGATGCAGCAATTTTTACGCATCAAGGCTGATTATCAAGACATATTGCTGTTTTATCGGATGGGGGATTTTTATGAGCTATTTTTTGATGATGCGAAAAAGGCAGCTGAGCTTTTAAGTATTACTCTGACAGCTCGTGGTCATTCGGCAGGTGAACCTATTCCTATGTGTGGTTTACCGTATCATGCGGCGGAAGGTTATATTGCTAAACTGATGAAAATAGGGGAGTCAGTTGCGATTTGTGAGCAAATAGGCGATCCAGCAACCTCAAAGGGGCCCGTTGAGCGTCAGGTTGTACGTGTCGTGACTCCTGGCACCGTAACCGAAGAGGCCTTACTGGAAGAGCGTCAGGATAATTTACTGGTCGCTATTTATTATGCACAGGTTTATGGCATTGCTAGTCTGGATGTAAGCAGTGGTCGATTTGTCTTGCAGCAGCTTAATTCAGTCGATGAATTACTGAGTGAAATTGAGCGGCTCAATCCTGCGGAGCTTTTATTTAGTGAAGACTGGAGTTTGCTTGCGTCACTAAAAGAACGCAAGGGTTTAACGCGACGTGCACCCTGGCATTTTGAGGAAGTTAGTGCCAGAAAATTAATCCTCAAGCAATTTAACACGCATGATCTTAAAGGTTTTGGTTGTGAGCATTTAACAGCAGCTATTTCGGCGGCAGGTGGGCTATTGCAATATATCAAAGACACCCAGCAAAGCACCTTACCGCATATACAAGGGGTTAGTGTCGAGAGCAGTGATGATAGTATTTTACTGGATGCCTCTAGTCGACGGAATTTAGAACTGGATTATCATCCTTCCGGGAAGTTGAATTTTACGCTTTTGGGGGGCCTGGATAAGACGGCCACTGCAATGGGAAGTCGTTGCCTACGCCGCTGGCTGAATCGTCCCTTGCGTGATCAGGCACTGTTAAATAGCCGATATGATTGTATTGATGCACTATTAAATAATAATCTGTATGCGGATGTGCGAGAAAGTATGCGCTCGGTCGGGGATATAGAGCGAATTAGTTCACGAGTTGCATTAAAGTCAGCTCGCCCGCGTGACTTACTGGTGTTACGTGATACGTTTGCAATTTTACCTGCGCTACAGGCACAGATAACCGGGACCGGTTGTTTGGGAATTGAACAATTATCGGGAAAAATTGGCGATCAGCCTGATTTTTTAGCCTTATTGCAACGAGCTATAATTGATAATCCACCGGTATTAATTCGTGATGGTGGCGTGATTGCCGCTGGTTATAATCAGCAGCTAGATGAATTACGTGACCTCAGCCAAAATGCCAATCAGTACCTGATTGATATGGAAAACCGTGAAAAGGAAAGTACGGGTATCGCCACTTTAAGAATTAAATATAATCGGGTGCACGGCTATTATATCGAGATTCCGCGTTCACAATCCGACGATGTGCCCGATACTTATACTCGCAAGCAGACGCTTAAAAATGCGGAGCGTTTTTTTACTAATGAATTAAAAGACTTTGAGGATACCGTGCTCAATGCTCGGGAGCAAGCTTTAGCTTGTGAAAAAAAGCTTTATGATGAATTGCTGGATGCGATTTTGACTATTTTAATTCCTATTCAAACCTGTGCCCTAGCTTTGGCCGAACTGGATGTGCTGGCGAACTTCGCCGAGCGTAGTATTAGTTTAAATTTATCACGCCCGGTGTTACAGGAGCAGCGTGGAATTAATATAGCTGGGGGGCGGCATCTGGTCGTTGAACAGGTATCCGATATTCCCTTTGTTGCCAATGATCTGGACTTTAGTGACATACGGCAAATGCTCATTATAACCGGACCCAATATGGGCGGTAAATCTACCTATATGCGTCAGACCGCTTTGATCGTGCTAATTGCGCATATAGGCTGTTTTGCTCCGGCGAACAGTGTGCAATGTGGGCCGATTGATAAAATATTTACCCGGATCGGAGCTTCGGATGACTTGACCAGTGGCCGATCGACGTTTATGGTGGAGATGTCTGAAACAGCTAATATTTTGCATAATGCTACAGAAAATAGCTTGATTTTGATGGATGAAATAGGCCGTGGTACAAGCACCTTTGATGGCTTGTCGCTAGCCTGGGCTTGTGCTGATTATTTGGCTAAAGAGATACATGCTTTCACCTTGTTCGCGACTCACTACTTCGAATTAACCAGTCTGCCAGAAGAGCAAAGTACGATTCATAATGTGCATCTGGATGCCATAGAACATGGCGATAAAATTGTTTTTTTACATGCGCTAAAAGAAGGTGCGGCAAGTCAGAGTTACGGTTTGCAGGTGGCATCCCTGGCAGGTATACCAAGTTCTGTGATTGAGCAGGCGCGGCACAAATTAAGGCATTTAGAGGATAGCGCTTATAAGGAACAGCAGGCTGAAATTGGCAATAATCAGTTAGACTTATTTGCGATTAATGAGCCCCATCCGGCAGTAGAATTAATTGAACAGCTATCTCCGGATGAGTTAAGCCCGCGCGAGGCACTGGATTTTCTTTATACATTAAAGCAAACCCTGTAGGGCGGACTATAGTCTGCTACTTGTATAAAAGATAGAGAGGGTAGGGAATTAGCGGACTGAAGTCCGCTCTACGACCCTATTCATTCAATGATATACTGGTTTTGCTTAAAGTGATTCGGCGCTGTTTATAGAGCGTACCTATCGCATGTTTAAATACTTTTTTACTAACTCCAAATGCCGCATTAATGGCTTCAGGAGAACTCTTATCAGATAGCTCTAAAAAGCCATCATTGTCTTTAAGGCGCTGAATAATCAGTTCTGTAACAGGTGCTACATGGGTATGGCCAGTCTTGTTAAGGCTTAAATCAATCTTTTTATCTTCGCGGATTTTTTTAATATAGCCGGTTAGCTTTTGTCCTTCTCTTAGTGGTTGAAAAACTTCATTGTGATACAAAGCGCCCCAGAAGTTATCATCCACTACGGCTTTAAAACCTAAATCAGTTTTACCGGAAATAATCAACTCAACCTCATCACCCTCTTGTAGATAGTGTGCTTCATCTGAAATATAGTGATTGAGATAGGTAGATGCCGCGATACGGTTTTGATCGTCAAGATAGACTTTCACTAAACAATAACGATTTTCTTCTAGCTCATAATCTTGCTCGGAAAAAGGGACTAATAGATCTTTGCCCAGTCCCCAGTCTAGAAATGCACCTGCTCGGCCTATAGATATTACCTTTAGCCAGGCTACGCCATCCATTGCTACATAAGGTTTTTTCTGGGTTGCCAGTAGTTCACCATCTGCTCCGGTATAAATAAAAACAGTGAGTAGCTCGCCTGTCTTTGCTTGTTTTGGGTTTTTTTTATCAGTTAACAGAATATCTCCATGGCTACCACCATCAAGGTACAACTGCATGCCAGTGTCTTTTGTTATGTTTAAAGTGTTGAACTGACCAATTTTAATCATAGTCTGTAATGTATTTATTCGTTTCAATTGAGGAGTGCAAGTGTTTTAGCTGTAGCTGATGCTAGTGAAGTAGTTAATTTTGTATAAATGGCATCAGTGTTCCCCTATCAATTGAGGCCGTGAAACTAACCTCGCCACAAGAGAGCTCATAAAGTACTGTAAAGACATTCCTGTTATTATTGCGTTTTGAACTGCCCGAATGGTATACGAGCTGATACGAGATATTCTTGCCTGGAAAAATAATGGATTCACAAAACGATCTCGTTTTTGGGCCTGTTGCTGCCTTATCTCCAGAGCCTCGCTATATTTTTTATCCGATGGATGAATCAATTCTGGCTGTTGTGTTTTTGAAATCTCTTCAAACACGCGCATTAAATTATAGCTCATTGCAGTCAGGCGCATTTGATTTTTAAGTGAGCGGGTATTGGAAGACCAAGCTTTAGTTTCCTTGAAATTACTTTTAGTGTTATTGAATGTCTTTTCAATCGCTGAAAATCATGGAAACGGAGCTTAGCGAAGTGGTGATTTTTAGTCCCTGATAGGCGACAGGGCAATTCGCTGATTCGACGTGTGCTAGCAGCACGCGAGAGGAGCAAGAATTGCATTCCGAATAGCCGCCCAGCCAGTGAGGTAGTAATGACGAAGCGGCTTTTGTGCGTAGTCGTTGCGGACACAGGGCGTTCAGGGCATCTCCCATCCGCTGCGTAGGTGAACGAATTATGGCGACAGGAGTCCCGGAATTTCGTGAGGTAGCATGGCGCGCCTGCAACTCTGGGCATGAACGAGCCCACAAAGGATGACGCTCTGCTAACAGGGCACGTTCCATACTTTCATTGCAGTGTTGGTGAATATGTTCAGAGAGTGGTATGTCTTTAAGCATGGGTGATATCCGTTTATGAAGTGATTAAAACGGAAATTTTTAGAAAAATTTTTTCGGCAAATGCAATCTTTATTTGAAATTATTTGTTGTTTTTTTACGGTGCCTACAGAGTGTCTATTTGCTGTTATAAGTAATTAAAATCAAAAAGATGGAAATATTCGAGTGGTGCTACCTTCAGGTAGGTTATAGGCTGCTTTGTTTAGGTACTTCTTCTTTCAATGGGAACACTATAATGATCCCCAAAAACTAGACCAGCATTTAAGATACTGAAGTTTCCCAATTATTGAGTAGCTGAAATACACAATGCTGGTGTATCGAGGTTTATTTTAGGTGGTTTTGCCATGTTTATAGCAAACCCCTACTTAATTCCCCTTAGGCAATAGCATTTGAACCGAATGAAAAGACTATTTTTTTCATATAGTTGTAGCATAGTTTCAATTTTACCATAAATAATTATTGGGAAACTTCAGTTAAGATAGAATCTTGCCCTCAAAACTGAGGATTAAGAAATGACCATAAATCGGAAGAAGCATAGTACGCAAACCAAAGTAAAAGTGGTATTAGACGTACTAAAAGGGGGAAAAGACAAGAGCTGAAATTACCGCGAAATATGGTATTCATGCAACACAAATCAACAATTGGAAAAAAGCTGTATTAGAGGTTATTCCTGAAGCATTCTCGACTAAAAGGAAACAACAGGATAATGACCAGCAGGCTTTAGTTGACGATCTGTACAAGCAGATAGGGCAACTGAAAGTAGAGAATGATTTTCTAAAAAAAATCTATGACTCTTCCACTTGCGACTCGAAAAATGTGGATAGAGCCAGGTCATTCAGAGTTAAGTATCAGAAAGCAGTGTTGCTTGTTGAGCATCAACAGGTCAAGTTTATATTACCGACCCGTTGGCATAGATGACTATACCCTGATGCTGATGCATGAATTGGATAAACAATATACCGAAACACCCTTTTACGGTGTCTTGAAAATGACGGAGCATTTGAGATCTCAAGGGCACCATGTCAATCCGAAGCGAGTGAGACGGTTACTAACCCATCTTCGTCACTATTGATGATGTAGTTGTTATAAATCAATTGGTTGAAATTTTAAAAAGTAGCCAGTTGGCACTACAGATTTTGTGTTTTTGTATAAAACGTTGGATTTTTTAGAGTATTTTTGTCGCATGTAAATTACACTCAAATAATGATGATTTTTTTGACAAAAGTCAATGAATTTATCGACAAAAATAATATAAATGGCACTACAAAACTTTCAAAAAAAACACCATTGATTTTAAAGAGAATTTTTCGACAAAAAATCGCTTAAACCGATGAATCAATGGCTTAGAAAGATGAAAGTGACGAAGATGGGCTAAGGCAGATCAGGCGCGCCATGCTACCTCACGAAATTCCGGGACTCCTGTCGCCATAATTCGTTCACCTACGCAGCGGATGGGAGATGCCCTGAACGCCCTGCGTCCGCAACGACTACGCACAAAAGCCGCTTCGTCATTACTACCTCACTGGCTGGACGGCTATTCGGAATGCAATTCTTGCTCCTCTCGCGTGCTGCTAGCACACGTCGAATCAGCGAATTGCCCTGTCGCCTATCAGGGACTAAAAATCACCACTTCGCTAAGCTACGTTTCCATGATTTTCAGCGGGGGCTGGAAGCGGTATATCCAAAGCCAAGACTAAGTCAGGGCAACTCAGAGCATAAGATCTATCCTTATTTACTGAGAAACCTGCAGATCGAGCGATGCAATCAGGTCTGGAGTACGGATATTACCTACATCCGCATGAAGCATGGTTTTGTCTATCTGATGGCCATTATTGACTGGCATAGCCAATATGTACTTAATTGGGCGTTAAGTACGACAATGGACGCAGACTTTTGCATAGCAGCCCTTAATGAAACACTAAGTTCATCACAGTGTGAAATCTTTAATACGGACCAGGGAAGTCAATTCACAACGAATCGATTTACAGGGTCCTTATTGGAGAAATGAATCCGTGTTAGCATGGATGGCAGAGGCCGCGCATTGGATAATATTTTTGTTGAACGATTGTGGCGATCAGTCAAGTATGAAAAGGTCTATCTGAATGACTTTCAGGCAGTGAATGAAGCATATTTAGGGCTGAAAGACTATTTTGAATTTTACAATCACAGGCGAATTCATCAGTCCTTGGACTATCGAACACCAGCGGAGGTTTATTATAAAAAAACGGTCTATACGTGAGAGTCCCTGCAGGCGGACTCCATGTGGACAAAGCGTGAACTTCCTACGGAACGTGTGGATAAGCTGATGGAAAACGATAAAGCCGTTTCCCACGAACTTACCCACACTAATTCACCCTTTGACCACATTTCACCGCAGTCGGCAAAGAGTAGTATCAAAACGCCTGCGGCGCAATAATAACAAATTATTAATATAAAAAGGGAAGGGCTATCTTAACTATTTAATAAATTGGTCTGGACAATGGGGAGTATTATACACTGATGATAAATGGATAAATAAATCCACTTGTAATGCTTGATTCGCCACCAAAAAACATCCTTTTATTCTAAGGAAAAAAGCTAAAGCTTTTTTCTCCTGACGAGCTTAAACTTCCGCTAAATTACCTTTAGATTCCAGCCAGTATTTTCGGTCTTGCGCGCGTTTTTTAGCCAACAACAAATCCATTTGTTCATTTGTGTTATCACCTTCTTCAATGGTGAGTTGTACCAGACGGCGAGTATCAGGGTTCATGGTGGTAACCCGTAATTGCGAAGGGTTCATTTCACCCAAACCTTTAAAACGCTGGACATTAATTTTATCCTTTAGTTTTTCAGCCTTTATGCGATCTAAAACGCCTAAGCGCTCATGTTCATCTAGAGCATAGAATATTTGCTTGCCGACATCAATGCGGTATAGAGGCGGCATGGCAACAAACACATGACCTGCTTTAACCAGGCTGGGGAAGTGCTTGAAAAATAACGCACAAATCAGGGTCGCGATATGCAAGCCATCCGAGTCGGCATCGGCAAGTATACAAATTTTACCGTAACGCAGTCCTTGCAAGTCATCTGAACCTGGCTCTATACCTAATGCAACTGCTATATCATGAACTTCATTAGATGCCATGACTTGTGCAGAGTCTACTTCCCAGGTATTGAGAATTTTACCTCGTAGCGGCATGATAGCCTGGAACTCACGCTCGCGTGCCTGCTTTGCAGAGCCACCGGCAGAATCTCCTTCGACCAGAAACAGCTCGCTGCGACTGATATCTTGCAAAGCGCAATCAGCAAGCTTGCCGGGGAGTTGTGGGCCTGCGGAAATTTTTTTACGAATAGCTTTTTTACTGGATTTTAAGCGCTTTTGAGCACTCAAAATGATGACTTCGGCAATTTTTTCACCTGCGGCAGGATGTTGATTAAGCCATAAACTAAACCCATCTTTGGCAACGCCAGAGATAAAAGTAACACACTCACGTGAACTTAAGCGCTCTTTGGTTTGTCCTGAAAATTGCGGGTCTTCCAGTTTTACCGACAGAATATAGTGACATAGCTCCCAGACATCTTCAGGCGTAATTTTAACGCCTCGAGGTAATAGGCTGCGAATTTCGCAGAACTCGCGCATCGCCTCGGTTAAGCCCGCGCGCAAGCCGTTTACATGAGTACCACCCTGAGCGGTAGGCACCAGATTGACATAGCTTTCGTTGATATTTTCGGCTAAGGACTCAACAGTCCAGACGATGCCCCATTCTACCGCCTCATGATCGGCAGACATCTTGCCCATAAAAGGCTCGTTAGGGTAAAATTCCGCATTGCCCACTCTATCTAAAAGATATTCCTCCAGTCCATTTTGATACAGCCATTGCCAAGACTCTTCTGTTTGTTCTATTGATAAGCTGATTTTTAGGCCAGGGCACAACACTGCTTTTGCTCTTAAGACATGCTTAAGTTTAAGCACGGAAATTTTACTGGAATCAAAATAGCTGGCATCAGGTAAAAAATGCACCATCGTGCCGGTATTGTGTTTTCCGACTATGCCTGTTTCGCTAAGTTCGGTTTGTTTATGGCCATTGGCAAATTGCATCTGGTACACTTTGCCATCGCGCTTAATCTCAATATCCAATTGCGTGGATAGGGCATTAACAACTGAAACGCCGACACCATGCAGACCGCCAGAGAACTGATAATTTTTATTAGAAAATTTTCCTCCGGCATGTAATTGCGTCAAAATCACTTCTACACCTGGCATATTTTGTTCTGGGTGCATATCGACAGGCATGCCGCGACCGTCATCTTGAACTTTAACGCTACCGGCTTTAAATAATACGACTTGTATGCTTGAAGCATGTCCCGCGACGGCTTCATCGACACTATTATCAACCACTTCCTGAACCAGGTGGTTGGGACGAGTGGTGTCGGTATACATGCCTGGGCGTTTGCGCACCGGATCTAAACCACTTAAAACTTCGATAGCTGCTGCGTTATAGGTATTACTCATTTTCTAGTTAATTACTCGGGTGTTTTTCATATATAATGCTTAGTCGAATGTATCCTATCATTAAATTATTTTTATCGACATGCCTAGAAAGAAAAGTGCCACCTTATTTGAAGATTCTCTTAAAGGACTGGAGGAGATTGTCGAGCAATTAGAACAGGGTGATATTTCTCTGGAAGAGTCATTAAAGTCATTTGAGAAGGGTGTGAATTTAACGCGCATTTGCCAGAAAGCCCTGCAAGAGGCCGAACAAAAAGTGCAAATACTATTAGAAAAAAACGGTCAGCAAGCTTTGGAGTCATTTAACGATGAGTAACGCCCTAAAAGATTATTTAGTCACCAGCCAGCAACGTGTAGAAAAGGCGCTGGAATTACGCTTGCCAACCAGTACAATTTTACCCCAAAGGCTCCATGATGCCATGCGTTATAGTACACTCGATGGTGGCAAACGCATGCGCCCGATGTTAACCTATAGTGCAGGTATGGCACTGGGTATTGCACCGGAAGTTTTAGACGGGCCAGCCTGTGCAATAGAAATGATTCATGTCTATTCTCTTATTCATGATGATCTGCCTGCGATGGATGATGATGACTTGCGTCGTGGCAAAGCAACTTCACATGTGGCTTATGATGAAGCAACCGCTATTTTAGCCGGAGATGCCTTACAAACTCTGGCATTCCAGATTCTGGCGCAGGATAGCAGCATCAATGCCAGCGCGGAAACACGAATTAAAATGATTACTGCACTGGCAAAAGCAAGCGGTTCACAAGGTATGGTTGGCGGGCAGGCAATTGATCTTGAATCGGTAGGCAAAAAGCTGACGTTGCCGGAACTGGAAGATATGCATATTCATAAAACAGGCGCCTTAATCCGGCTTGCTGTGCAGCTTGCGACTTTATCCAGGCCTGATTTAGATCCTGCTATTGCAAGCAAACTGGATCACTATGCGAAATGTATCGGCCTGTCATTTCAGGTAAAAGACGATATTCTCGATGAAGAAAGTGATACTGCTACTTTGGGTAAAACACAGGGTAAAGATCAGGATAATGATAAGCCTACTTATCCGGCTTTACTGGGTTTGGCCGGAGCAAAGCAAAAAGCACAGGATTTACATGATCAAGCGGTTGAAAGTCTCTCAGGATTCGGGGTAGAAGCGGATTTGTTACGTGATTTATCTTTGTATATAATCCAGCGAGATCATTAATCTAAGCAGCAATTGTTGCGGCAGATATTGTATTAAAATCTTTACGGGTGAAATTTTATAAAGCCGGGAATGGGTGAATCTGATATTAAAATAGAGTATAGTATTCATGTTGTTAAAAGGTGAATATTGTACAGGACGGTGAGAAATGAAATTTATTCCATGTAAAAGAAGTGCATTTTGTACAGAAACAGGTACTCATTGTGAAGGGTGTGGACGCTCTCATGTAGAAATTGCGGAAACCCAAAAACTGGTAAACAGTCTGGTTGAGTTTGTGCAAAAACAGGATTATGACAATCCCGAAGACTTTGCCCAGTTTATTAGTGCATCTTTGGTAAAAAAATGCATGAAACTTGGTGTCTGATAAAGCGCCAGACGAGCTGGATAAAAAACGCACTATTTACAAAACGAATTGTTTTAGATAACTGAAGTTTCCCAATTATTGAGTAGCTGAAATACACAATGCTGGTGTATCGAGGTTTATTTTAGGTGGTTTTGCCATGTTTATAGCAAACCCCTACTTAATTCCCCTTAGGCAATAGCATTTGAAACGAATGAAAAGACTATTTTTTCATATAGTTGTAGCATAGTTTCAATTTTACCATAAATAATTATTGGGAAACTTCAGTTAGATAATATTTTATGGCTAAAGTCCTCAGAAAGTACCATGAGGATGAGCTACATTTATAATATAAAGAGGATAAAAGATAATGCAAGTAACTTCAGATATGTTAGCTGAGTTTATTAAAGCCGCGAGTGATACTATTGCAGAGCATGAAGCAGAAGTAACCGAACTGGATAAAACTCTGGGTGACGGTGATCATGTTATTAATATTCGTCGTGGACTGGGTTTTCTAGTTGAGCAAAGTGATGAAATAAGCAAGCTAGACTGGGCTGATGCATGGAAGAAAATGGGTATGACCTGCATGAGTAAAATCGGCGGTGCTTCAGGCTCTTTAATAGGTACTTTTTTTGTTGCCATGGGTAAAGAGGCGGCTGGGAAAACTGTTGATCCTGTTGTTTTTGCTCAGGCCTTTAACGCGGCAGTAGAAGCGATGAAAGCGCGCGGCAAATCAGATGCTGGTGAAAAAACCATGTTAGACACATTGATTCCGGTCGCTAACTATTTCAATGAAAACTGTGGCAAGCTTGAATATCCGGCTTTATTAGCAGGGCTTAAAGAAACTGCGATCAAAGGCAAGGCTTCTACTAAAGAGATGCAGGCTACAAGAGGCCGCTCTTCATTTTTAGGTGAGCGTAGTATTGGACATATTGATGCCGGTGCAAGAAGTACTCAGTTGATGATTTGTGCGATTGCAGAAGCGATAGAAGCTAAACTATAAGTTAAAGAATAACTTTAAAAGTTTTCTGAAATTGTTGTAAAAAGGTGGGCATTGCCCGCCTTTTTTGTTTGTACGAGCTTGATAACTTTCCTGGCCTCGCTGAAACCAACCAAGACACAAGAAAAATGAAAACTATCCATAATATATTTATATTTTTAATGTTTTTGGGTTTGTTCTTTATCCTGGCTTCAACCTTTTTTGTGTCTAAAGGGGGGGGCTTTTTGAGCAATGGGAGTGGGTGATTTATGCTTGTACTTTTGTCGTTTTTGTTAGCAGTGTTTTTATTGTACTGAAGTTTCCCAATTATTGAGTAGCTGAAATACACAATGCTGGTGTATCGAGGTTTATTTTAGGTGGTTTTGCCATGTTTATAGCAAACCCCTACTTAATTCCCCTTAGGCAATAGCATTTGAAACGAATGAAAAGACTATTTTTTTTCATATAGTTGTAGCATAGTTTCAATTTTACCATAAATAATTATTGGGAAACTTCAGTTTATTGTATTCTTTGCTCGGAAAAGTAGTGAGAGACTGAAGCTCGATTGCCGTGAAAGAGAAATAGACGAAGCGGAGGAAACATTACAGCAAGCGCAAAAAGAATACGCAGCAAGATTTGCATTATTGATGAAACGGGAAAAAGAGGTCAAACAGAAGTTATTGCAATACCAGAAATATATTGAATTTCCTGATGAACAGCAATGGCATAATTAGGAAAACAATGATGATTTCGATGCTGAGGTTGCGCAACTGTTACATGATAAAGCAAAGGTTATTTTCGATAATATAGCCAATAAACAATATATCGAAAATAATGGTTCTGTCGCATAAATATCCCTTCCCAACGTTATCTGCTATCATAGTTCTAAATTTCAATAAAAGGTGGATCACATGCTCAGCTTCAAAGGCACTCACTTTCCAAAAGATGTCATTCTTTATGCTGTTTTCTTTTATGTCAGGTATGGCTTTTCGTATCGCGACCTTGAAGAAATTATGGAAGAAAGAGGTGTTGAAGTGGATCATGCTACGCTCAATCGTTGGGTTATCCGTTATTCTCCTGCCATTGCTGTAACAGCTAAATCTGAGAAACGAGAAACCAACAAATCGTGGCGCATGGATGAAACGTATATCAAAGTGAAGGGGCAGTGGACCTATTTATACCGAGCTGTTGATAGTCACGGGGATACGCTTGATTTCATGCTTTCTGAGCACCGTGATGAAGAGGCTGCAACCGCATTTTTCAAACAAACGATTAACAATAATGGCTTTCCTGATAAGGTCGTTATGGATAAAAGTGGCGCTAACTATGTAGGATTAGCCAATATTAACCTCTTGTTAATCCTCGCTGGGTTTGCCACTATGATCGACATATTACAGGTTAAATATTTGAATAACATCATCGAACAGGATCATCGCTTTATCAAAAAAATAACAAAACCGATGATGGGCTTTAAAGCGTTTCACTCCGCTCAAGCAACCATTGATGGAATTGAAACAGCACATATGATCCGAAAGGGACAATTGTCTGAGGAAAATATTCCTGCTTATAAGCAGTTTATGGCTTTAGCAAGATAGTTATGCATGAAGACCAGGAGGTCTGCGCTTTTGATAATTATTGCGACAGAACCTATTTATGCGACAGAACCGGAAATATCAATGACTACCATACAAAAAATACCACTTTTAATAATATTCATAGCTAGTCTTCCACTACAAGCTGAATCATTACATGGGCATAGGGTTAAGGTAAAATATAATCGCGATGATGTGTCTGTCTTAACCAAGACTATCACAGCAAGTGACGATGTAAACCCTGATATATCTGATTTCAGAGTATTCGATTTTCTCGATATGAGATACTCAATAGATTTTAAGGAAAATGTTGTATCGATAATATACACAGGTATTCATGACTACTATCACTTGCAGGTTGGCAAAGATGATAGGTTTATATTCAGAGACGTTGACGATACTTTGAACGATATTACTTGGGTCGAATTAATATGGAATAATTCTATGCTAGCAGGCATTCGTCGATCTGATATTACAGTCCTCAATAAGAATGAATTTATGATTGAAGTGGGAATGGCTGTATGTAGTGCCACATTCGCCTCTTTTCAAGATTGGCTTTTTCATGCGGACACGGAATGCCATGATGACGATAGCTCTACTGGTTATTTGAATCAGATTAAGGTAAAAGTACACTTCTCTAATGAGAACACTACCAATGCTGAAGCGAGAGCTGCAGCAGAAAGAGCTGAAGACAGAAAAAGAGCTGATGAAGAAAGAGCTGAAAGGGTAGCTGAGTTAAGAAAAATATCTGATCCTGATTTCTCTATGGATGGACATACTATAGAAACCCGCTGGAAAGAATCAGCCATAAGTACATCCAATCATAGAGTAGTTGTTACAGCCAGTGATCATGTGAATCCTGATATTGATGATTTCTCTACATTGCCTAATTCAGAAAAACCTGATTCTTATTTTTGGGATATAGATTTTCATGAACAGAATATTGTAATGTCATTTAGTGGCGTTGATGATTATTATATCAATGATTCTTCAGGATTTAATTTTTACGGAAACATTGTCACTATGCCTGAGATTATAGGTGTAGAAGTTATTGACACAGGTTCCTTGCCAGATGGCTTTGATCCAAATTTAGTTACTGTTGATGAGTATAATAATGTCTATGTGGATCTCAAAGGGGCAAGCATTGGTTATAACGATATTGTTAAAATAAGACTATTTTTTGCTAAAACACCAGAACTGCCAAATACTGATGAAGATAATAGCAACATTAATGGATTTAATAATGTTGGTCTAATCACCCAGTCTTTTGATACGCATAAGATAAAAGTTAAATCTTGGGAGGTTAAAGCGGGTGATACTAAAGAATTTTTAAATGAGGAAACTGTTAACGCTAGTGATGAAGTTAAATTTGATGTTGAAAATTTCACTATTTATACAGAAGAAAGTTCGCCTACCGTTAATTGGAGTATAAACTTTCATGAAGATGTAATTGCATTAACGAACACATCAAACAATTATATGCATACAACATCGGCTGGGTTTTATTTTGAAGATGTAGACGATACTATGCCTGATATTCTAGGTGTAATAGCGTTTCATAATTACTATGCTCCGACAGGATTTGACCCTAGTCTAATTACATTTGATGCAAACCATATTTATGTGGATTTAAAAGGCTCAAACTGCTCTTTATTATGTCATTTTGAAGAAAGTCCAACTAGGTATAAAAACCGTATTATTTTAAAAGTCATTTTTGCAGTTGATTACCCTAGAGTTGATACCTTACTAAACGCTATAGAATTAGTGAACTCTGTTAATTTCCCTGGTCATAAAGAGTCATATATACATCGCTGGGGAACATCCTATAAACGTTACTACCCTATCTCTAATAACTATCTTAAAGTTGAGAATAACACAGTATACATGGAAGGTGATGATTACGAAGGTTTAGTAAATGCTGGTACATTAGATACATTGTATGAAACTTATAATGTACCTGAAACAGTAGATACTCTTCAATCATTTTATGGGCATAATATATACGTAAACTATGCGTTTAATCATCTTTCTGAAGATGACCCTAAAAGAATTAAAGGAGAAAAAACTGTTACAGTGAATTCTAAGATAAATCCTGACATTCGACTCTTCAAACCTTATCCTGAGCATGATTTTATTAATTGGGGTATAAATTTCAAAGAGGACACCTTAGAGCTAATCTATAGGACTAATATATCAACCACTTTCTCTAGTGGTGATAAAAAAATTGGATTTAACTTTGTTGATGTTGACAACACTATGCCAGATATACTTAACGTATCAATGGCAGACTCTAACTACACTATGCCGGGGTTTGATCCCTCACTTATTGTATTTGATAAAGACAGTATTTTCGTTGATCTAAGCGGCGTATATTGTACTGAGTGGGTTGATGAGACACATAATTATTGTCCAAACTCTGATAGCCCAACAGGTAGAAATAACATCATCAGTCTGAAAGTAGAATTTGATATTCCTCTAGAACAGAAAAGAACAAAGGTTGATACTAAACGTGTTGACGCACTATTTGATACTTTAGAAACGGAATATCCTCAATATTTTCCTGATCATAAAGAATCCTATTTCTTAGAAGATAGTACGGATTATGTTCGTTACTATGCTAGTACTGATTTTTTTCTAAAAGTAAAAGATAATAAGCTATATTTTGAAGGTGGTGAGTTCGATAGTGAAAGTGATAGAGGAACTCTAGATTCTATGTACTTACTGTATGATATTCCTGACTTTTCAAGAATTGACTTATTATTTTATGCTGTAGAATTGAAGTACCCAAGCTATTTTCCCTCACACCCAGAGTCTAGTGTTTTTGATAGCGGTTACTATGGACGATACTACCCAACAACTAAAAATTATATGGGAATTAAAGATAAAGGAGGGTACGTATGGGGTGATAGTTTTGGTGGAGTAGTTTATACAGGTACTTTAGATAGCTTATATACAGAATATAATATTCCCTAGGAACCGGAGTCCAGACGGTTCTGTCGCACGCTGAAAATCATGGAAACGTAGCTTAGCGAAGTGGTGATTTTTAGTCCCTGATAGGCGACAGGGCAATTCGCTGATTCGACGTGTGCTAGCAGCACGCGAGAGGAGCAAGAATTGGATTCCGAATAGCCGTCCAGCCAGTGAGGTAGTAATGACGAAGCGGCTTTTGTGCGTAGTCGTTGCGGACGCGGGGCGTTCAGGGCATCTCCCATCCGCTGCGTAGGTGAACGAATTATGGCGACAGGAGTCCCGGAATTTCGTGAGGTAGCATGGCGCGCCTGGTATTACTTATTAACAATCGTTTTTAGCAAAAATTCCGGTTAAAGGCGTTTTTAATGATAATGTACTTTTAAAAAAAGCTTGAATCTCATTACAAGAATAAGACTTACAATACCCCCCCCCTGCTAATACTTTTTAAAGGCGAATACATGTTATCTAAGCGACTTTTATATACATTACTGCTAACACTTCCCGTTAGCTCCTATTCGCATACTGGAGGCCTAAATAAAGAAGGCTGTCACACCAACAAAAAGACCGCTACTTATCACTGTCATCAGCAAAAGAAATCAACGAAACGTTCTGAACCAAATAAACCAACACAATCCGCATTAAGCAAAAGTGAACTGTCCTCCCCTGCATTAATTGAGCAAGTTGACGATCATAGGCAGGATTTAATGAAGTTGGATTATGAAGGCTTTACAATTTGGTTAGATTGTCAAAAACGCGGGGCAGTGAAATTTAGATACAACGCGCAGCGGGATACTGGAAACTTTAAACGCAGCAGTCGTTTTTACCTAGACCCGAATGTTCCTAAAGAATGTCAGCAATATTCAGCTAAAACCTACAAAGCAAAAGATCAAAGATATGACCGGGGTCACCTAGTCCCGGCTAATCACCTAGACTACTCAAAGTCAGCGATTAAAGGCTCTAACACGATGACTAATATTCTGCCACAAGCGGCTAATATGAATCGGGGTGCTTGGCTCATGACGGAAGAAATTACCGAATGCTATCGTGATATAGCTGATTTATTGATTATTGGTGGTGTGATCTGGGGCAATAATCCGGATGATGATTATTTTGTTAAATCACATGGCGTAAAAACACCGAGTGCATTCTGGAAGGTAATTATTCGAGGTACTGGATCAAATGAACGCGCGATTGCCTGGATTGTGCCTAACTCTCAAGAAGCAACACGTAAAAAATCCGATGCTTACATTGTTTCGATTAAAGAGATTGAACGAGTCACTGGCGAAATGGTTCCCGTAGCTGATTTTACTAAGTATGATAAATCTAACCCTTGGGTCATTCCTAGAGGATGTAATAAAGGATAATACTTTGGTAAAAATCCTAAATTGAATTCTGTTACAATAAATCAACTTGATTAAGTGTAACAAAATTCAATAATGACAACATCGAACTGGGGCGGTAAACGCGAAGGAGCAGGACGTAAACAAGCTCAAGAAACTAATAAGACGCGTGTTGTGCGTGTTGATGAGGCATTAATACCGTTAATTAATGATTTAAAAGACCAATATAAGAAAGGTTGTGGATTAAATGACTTGACTATAGTTACAAGTAATGTAACTACCCAGCGTGTTCTTTTTACTTTAAAATCAAATGGATATATTTTAATTTAACCTGACTTTAGTCATTTTCACCTTTAAAAAGGGGTGAAAATCGGACTAAAATTCAGACGCTGTCAGCCCCGGACGGGCTGATAGTCTCCAGAAGGCGCAGGGAAATTTGCCAATCCGAAGTGCGCGATAGCGCGCGAGGGAGGCTAAAATTTTATCCCGAATAGCCGTAGAGCCATTTGTGGTAGCCATGACTGAGCTGCTTTGTGCTCAGTCTGTGGCGGACGGAGGGCGGCTGAAGCATCTCCTGTTCGCTGCGTAGGTGAACGAATTACGGCGACAGGAGTCCCGGAATTTCGTGAGGTAGCATGGCGCGCCTGGAGATACATTAATTATTATTTTAAATCAATCTGTTATGAGTTTAAATTACGCTGAGTAGTTACCAAGTAATCAAGATGCAAAACAACAAACGACCTTATACAATGATCCTGCTTCCGTCAGCATTGTTACTGATTTACAAGAAAAAATATTACGATTAGAAGCTGAAAAGCAACTTATTGAAGCTAAGCTAATAGAAAGAGAGTCTATTAGCTTGAATTTTGTTCATGAGCTAGATAAAGAACATTTAAAAGCTGTGCATGCAGATAGTAAAGTAGAAAGCTTAAAGTCGAGTTACCGGTATTTAAAGCGTACTTATGATGAATTATTACATCGAGAATATGATTGTATGGCCATTAAAACTAATGGAGATAGATGCAGTAAACCAGCTAAGGTAGATTCTATTCAAAATGGGTTAATGATTCGGGTTTGTTTGCAGCATAAGAAGTTAGCAGAAGAAAGAAAATGAAGGCATTTTCTTTTTGGTTTTTAATAATTATTTAAAATAAAAACTAAGTTACCTGAATTCAAGTCATAAGTACATAACCCAATAAATTTTTCATATCTATCCCAGTCAGCTCTTCAAATACCTCATAAGGTGTTTTGTAATTGAGACACTTTTTAGGGCGACTATTTAGCTTATCAACGGCTATAAAAACCTCTTTTATCGTAACATCAATCAACTCCATTACTTTAGGGAAATACTGTCTTAATAAGCCATTAGCATTCTCATTTTGCCCTCTTTCCCAAGAGCTGTATGGAGTCGAAAAATACGTATCACAACCTAGTGCTTCTGCTATTTTTTCATGCAGGGTAAACTCTTTCCCGTTATCAAAAGTAATTGTTTTAACAAAGCTTTTTATAGGATCAAGCATTAAAATAGTTGCGTCTAATACATATTGAGCCTTTTTCCCCGCTAAAGGGAAGGCCAACCGTAATTTAGAGACTCGCTCATCCAACGTTACAATCGCCCCTTTGTGATTTTTCCCAATGATTGTATCTGCCTCCCAATCACCTATACGCTCACGGTTGTTGACCTCTTCAGGACGCTCATCTATATCGACTCTATTAGGGATTCCTGTCCTATTATGGGCTGACCCATACCGCTTGCGATAGGTTTTGTTCTGATGCCGAAGATGCTTGTATAGTTCACCCCCTGCCTTTTTGTCCGCCAGAATATGCTGGTAGATTGTTTCATGATGAAGACTAATTATACCCTCTTGTTTTAACCGCCCTGCAATCTGCTCAGGACTCCAGTCATCCTCCGCTGAAAATCATGGAAACGGAGCTTAGCGAAGTGGTGATTTTTAGTCCCTGATAGGCGACAGGGCAATTCGCTGATTCGACGTGTTCTAGCAGCACGCGAGAGGAGCAAGAATTGCATTCCGAATAGCCGTCCAGCCAGTGAGGTAGTAATGACGAAGCGGCTTTTGTGCGTAGTCGTTGCGGACGCAGGGCGTTCAGGGCATCTCCCATCCGCTGCGTAGGTGAACGAATTATGGCGACAGGAGTCCCGGAATTTCGTGAGGTAGCATGGCGCGCCTGGCTTTAGTTTCCTTGAAATTACTTTTAGTGTTATTGAATGTCTTTTCAATCGTCCATCGTTTGAAATATAGCATGGCAATGGCTCCAGGGTTAATAGTCATTGGCAAGGTTGTCACAAACCGGTGAAGTTTTCCGGTTTCTGGATCACGGTAATCCACCACGTTAAATTTGATGCCCTTGTTTTCGTACGCACTGTATGCTTCAACCCCTGTATTGATCTCATGCCGGGAGTCAAAAGGGATAGACTCAACCAGAGTCGCAATTGAATTTTCTTTTAGCATTGAAATCATGTAATTAGCATGTCGTTTCTGCCGATCCCACCAGACAAAGTCGGTGACGGCTTTATCGTAGACATAGAGATGTTTCTGAGAGCTGTTATTTCCCTTCGCTGAAAATCATGGAAACGGAGCTTAGCGAAGTGGTGATTTTTAGTCCCTGATAGGCGACAGGGCGATTCGCTGATTCGACGTGTGCTAGCAGCACGCGAGAGGAGCAAGAATTGCATTCCGAATAGCCGTCCAGCCAGTGAGGTAGTAATGACGAAGCGGCTTTTGTGCGTAGTCGTTGCGGACGCAGGGCGTTCAGGGCATCTCCCGTCCGCTGCGTAGGTGAACGAATTATGGCGACAGGAGTCCCGGAATTTCGTGAGGTAGCATGGCGCGCCTGGTTTTTCTTTTCAATATGATCTCGTAACACAGGTATTTCTTGATGTCTCTGAGTTCCGTTTGTCACCAGACAAAGAAATCTGAGCAACCCACTTCTGAGATTCAACGCGTAAATCCCCACGGCCGCATAAACTTTCCCCTTGCTGTTTTTTTCAGTATGGCAGGCATGATCAATAAAATGTCCATCCGCTGCTTCTATGGTGTATTCGTCAAGTTCCGGGAATGCTTCAAGATAATCAATGCCTTGCGATAACAGTGTTTCAGCGTGAAGATGATAGCTCTGCTGTTCAAATGCCTCAAGCATACTTGTTCGTCTATGCGACTTCAGTGATTTAAAATACGTTGAGTGGGGAAGCAGCTGGCCATAAATCTGTTCATTGGTTTGGAGGAAATGGCGACCACTATCGACTACACTGATACAGCGTAATAACCCAAGCCGAATAAAGTCGATATCCTTCAACTCTGGGCATGAACGAGCCCACAAAGGATGACGCTCTGCTAACAGGGCACGTTCCATACTTTCATTGCAGTGTTGGTGAATATGTTCAGAGAGTGGTAGGTCTTTAAGCATGGGTGATATCCGTTTATGAGGTGATTAAAACGGAAATTTTTAGAAAAATTTTTTCGGCAAATGCAAGCTTTATTTGAAATTATTTGTTGTTTTTTACGGTGCCTACAGAGTGTCTATTTGCTGTTATAAGTGATTAAAATCAAAAAGATGGAAATATTCGAGTGGTGCTACCTTCAGGTAGGTTATAGGCTGCTTTGTTTAGGTGCTTCTTCTTTCAATGGGAACACTGATGAAATATTAAGGAAGCGGGGCCAATAGCCCCGTTTCCAGTTTAGATTATTACTTAACAGCCCCAGCGCAAGTTAGCAGTATGTACCGGTGCATCCCATAATTCAATGAGTTCATCATCTAATAAAGTCACTGTAATCGAGATACCTGCCATATCTAGTGCGGTAGTGTAGTCACCGACTAATGAGCGCTCAACAATAACGCCGCGCTCTTCCCAATATTGACATGCTTCATCAAAGATTAGGTATTGTTCCATTGGTGGCGTCGCGCCTAAGCCATTAACATGGAGTAAAATTCTCTGACCTTTTTGTGGCTTTAAGTCATCTTCAATTTTTTTGCAGATGATGGCAGTAATTTCTTTTGCGGTACCCATTTTCATAGTTTCTATACCACGTTCACCGTGTATACCAACACCCATTTCCATTTCATCTTCTGCTAATGAAAAAGTTGGCTCGCCCAGAGCAGGGATAGTGCAGCTAGTTAGAGCGACACCCATAGACGCAGTGGTGCCTGCAACACGGTCACCGATAGCTTTACAAGTTGCCATATCCGCACCATTCTCTGCAGCGGCACCGATCATTTTTTCAACAATTAATGTTCCAGCAACACCGCGACGGCCAATCGTGTGATCTTTAGGTAGGGAAACATCATCAGCAACAATAACAGAGGCGGATTCGCATTCAGCCATTTCTGCACCGATTTCAAAGTTCATCACATCGCCAGCATAGTTTTTAACAACAAACAAAACACCAGCGCCGTTGTTGACTTCTTCAGCAGCCATCATCATTTGGTCTGGCGTAGGTGAAGTAAATGTTTGTCCTGGGCATGCAGCATCTAGCATACCTTTACCCACAAAACCTGCATGTAGTGGTTCATGCCCAGCACCGCCACCTGAAATAATAGCAACTTTATTTGCCGCTACAGGCGCAGTACGAGTGATAAAACAAGGATCAGGATTTAGCTTTAAAATATCACTGTGGGCTTTAGCAACCCCTTTTATACTTTCGTTAAACAGGTTTTCGATGGTGTTATAAAATTTTTTCATTATTGGTTTCCTGAAATTAGTATTGATTTCCTGAGATAAATTTTGCTACTCGTGTGTGATTATACTGCACTGATAGAAAATGTGCTTATGAAATACAGAGCAGAAAAACCCGCTTATCATGCTTTTAGAGTTGCGCACTGAAGTCCGCTTTACAAGGTTATGAAGTATAATAGGAAGCAAGCAATTATTTATCAGTTTACAAAAATATTTATGACCTTTTTGTTGTCTTTTTTTCAAAGTAGTGTGCGCGTAATCGACGTTTTAAATGAGCGCGTCGGGCGCTTTGTTTCCTGGCTGACCCTGGCGATGGTGTTAATCACATTTTGCATCGTGGTATTACGTTATGTGTTTGATCTTAGCTGGGTGATGATGCAGGAATCGGTTATTTATTTGCACGGGCTAGTGTTTATGCTGGGAGCAGCGTATACGCTAAAACATGATGGGCATGTGCGGGTGGATATCATTTACCAGCGCTGTACGCCAAAGATTAAAGCATGGATTGATTTATTGGGTACTGTATTTTTATTACTTCCTGTAGCAGGCTTTATTCTCTGGAGCAGTTGGGATTATGTGCTGGATTCCTGGGATATATTAGAGGGCTCGCGTAATTCAGGTGGCCTGCCTTTTGTCTATTTACTT
The DNA here is from genome assembly GCF_019721995.1 of Bathymodiolus japonicus methanotrophic gill symbiont. Taxonomy (GTDB): domain Bacteria; phylum Pseudomonadota; class Gammaproteobacteria; order Methylococcales; family Methylomonadaceae; genus Methyloprofundus. The sequence continues at coordinate 56,032 of NZ_BLYC01000017.1, forward strand.
AAGACCTGTTTGTTGCTGATATCCGGATTATTGATTTTACAAGGCTTATCTTTATTTATGAGTAAGTTCGTTTACCTTTTTCGCCAGGAATAAAGCATGGATAGTTATATGGCGCTGTGGATGTTTCTGGCGGTTTTTATCGTGTTGTTATCAGGCTATCCAGTGGCCTTTGTGCTTAGTGGTACAGCATTGATGTTTGCCCTGCTGGGATTACAGTTGTATACTTTTGATGCTGACTTTTTATCCGCACTACCGAATCGCATGTTTGGCATCATGAATAATGAGACTTTGATAGCCGTGCCCATGTTTGTTTTTATGGGGGTGATGCTGGAACGAGCGAGGATTGCCGAGTCTTTACTCGAAGCTATGTCTGAGTTATTTGGTTCATTACATGGTGGCTTAGGGCTGGCGGTAACCATAGTGGGCATGCTGATGGCGGCCAGCACCGGAGTCGTAGGCGCTACGGTGGTGACCATGGGCTTATTGTCCTTGCCAACGATGCTCAAGCGCGGTTATGATCCAGCTATTTCCTGTGGGATTATCTGCGCATCCGGCACCTTAGGACAGATTATTCCACCTTCGATAGTGCTAGTATTGCTTGGGGATGTCATCTCTGCGGCTTATCAGCAGGCGCAACTAGATATGGGCGTTTTTGCACCGGAAACCATATCGGTTGGAGATTTATTTGCCGGCGCATTAATACCTGGTTTGTTGCTGGTGGTGTTGTATCTGATTTATATCACGGTAACCGCATGGCTTAATCCAGCCAAGCTACCAAAGCCGGAGTATACAGGGAGATCTCACTCAGGTCTTTATATACGTATTTTTAAAAGCTCATTGCCGCCTTTAATGTTGATTTTAGTCGTGCTAGGGTCAATTATTGGCGGACTGGCAACGTCGACAGAGGCGGCTTCGGTCGGGGCAGTTGGTGCGCTATTACTGGCAATTATTAATAAGCAATTAAGTAAAGATATATTGCAGCAAGTGATGCGTAACACGACCCAGATTACCAGCATGGTGTTTATGATCCTGATTGGTGCTGCGTTGTTTTCACTGGTATTTAGAGGTTTTGAAGGTGATGAACTTATAGTCGAACTATTGTCTGATCTGCCAGGTGGAAAATTTGGCGCGCTTTTTTTAGTGATGCTGGTGATGTTTTTACTCGGCTTTGTGCTAGATTTTATTGAGATCACCTTTGTTATCGTGCCCATTGTAGGGCCGGTGTTATTGGCTATGGGGGTTGATCCTGTCTGGTTAGGCATTATGATTGCGTTAAATTTGCAAACTTCATTTCTAACTCCGCCATTTGGTTTTGCACTGTTTTATTTGCGTGGCGTTGCACCTGGCGAAGTGACCACCGGACAAATTTATAGAGGTGTCATGCCGTTTATTGTCATACAATTACTGCTGCTAGGGGTTCTGGCGTACTTTCCTGAGCTGGCAACCTGGTTACCTTCCTTAATTTATGCTTGATCTATGATAAACAAACGATTATTAATTTTTATACTATTTAGCGTTGTGTTAAACGCCTGTGGCCAGCAAGGGCCTTTATTTATGCCGATAGAAAACCAGCCGGCAGAAGAGCAGATGATAGAAGACAGTAAGCTAGAAGAAGAGACTGATTAATGGATCATTTTAATTATCGTGGACAACAACTTTTTGCTGAAGATGTGCCTGTAGAGTCAATTGTTTCAACGTACGGATCACCCTGTTATATTTATTCCAGAGCGACATTAGAGCGACATTGGCACGCCTTTGATTCGGCTTTTGGTCAGCAGGCTCACCTGATTTGCTATGCGGTTAAAGCTAACTCCAATATTGCCATTTTGAATACCCTGGCAAAATTAGGCTCAGGCTTTGATATTGTTTCTCTGGGTGAACTGGAGCGAGTGCTGGCAGCAAAAGGTGATCCGAAAAAGGTAGTCTTCTCGGGTGTGGGCAAGCGTGAAGATGAGATCAGGGCAGCGTTAAAAACTGGCATACGCTGTTTTAATATTGAAGTTAAGGGCGAGCTGGATAGGATCAACCAGATAGCTGGTGAACTCGGTATGATTGCGCCGGTTTCTTTTCGGGTCAATCCAGATGTGGATGCAAAAACACACCCTTATATTTCTACTGGCCTGAAAGAAAACAAGTTTGGCATAGCTATACAGGGAGCCCTGGATGAATATCGCGGTGCAGCAGCCATGCAGTCTATCGAAATTGTCGGCATAGACTGTCATATAGGCTCACAATTAACAGAAACACGTCCCTTTCTGGATGCGCTGGAGCGCGTGTTGAACCTAGTCAATGTCTTGAAGACCGAGGGCATAGTATTACACCACCTGGATTTAGGTGGTGGTTTAGGCATTTGCTATAACGATGAAAACCCGCCTGAGCCAGCAGAATATGTCGCGGCGCTGTTACAAAAACTTGGATCGAATGAATTAGAGATATTGCTGGAGCCTGGCCGTGCGATTGCAGGAAATGCCGGTATCCTGGTCACAAAAGTCGAGTATTTAAAACCTACCGAATATAAGAGCTTTGCGATAGTTGATGCTGCAATGAATGACCTGGTACGTCCATCTTTATATGGTTCGTGGCAGGCGATTATTCCTGTACACAAGAGAAATGCAGAAGCAGAAATGCAATGGGATATTGTGGGGCCAGTGTGTGAGACCGGTGATTTTCTTGGAAAAGACCGGTGTCTGGCTTTAAAGCAAGGTGATTTACTGGCGATTCGCTCTTCCGGGGCTTATGGCTTTACCATGAGCTCCAATTATAATTCGCGCCCACGTCTGGCCGAAGTGATGGTAGATGGTGGGGATATGTACCTGATTAGAGAACGTGAAAGTATTACACAGCTCTGGGCTGGCGAGCATTTAATGTAGCGGGCTTCATTCTGCTATGACTAATAAATTAAATAGCCTTAGGGTAGGGCGCGGCTTTAGCCCGCCTTTAGTGGTTTTTTAGTGGCGGGCTAAAGCCGCGCCCTACAGCGATTAAGATTTATGGGGTTGTTGATGTTAATTGAATTTACAAAAATGCATGGTCTGGGCAATGACTTTGTGGTGATTGATGCGATTCGGCAGGACATATCCTTAACCGCTGAACAAATTCAGTTTATTGCTGGCCGGCACTTTGGTGTGGGTTGTGATCAGTTATTATTAGTTGAGCTTGCGCCACACTCTGATGCGGATTTTCGCTATCGGATTTTTAATGCCGATGGCAGTGAAGTTGCCCAGTGCGGTAATGGTGCGCGTTGTTTTGCCCGCTTTGTCAGAGATAAAGAATTATCCAGTAAAGATAATATTCTAGTGGATACCCATGCAGGGCAGTTGTTATTGAGCTTTGCTGAAGATGATTTGATTAGTGTCAATATGGGCATTCCCCAGCATGAGCCAGCACTTATTCCACTGAGCACAGAGCAGGAAGAAACGCTTTATACGCTACATATTGGTAATGAGGGAAAGTCCTTTGGTGCTGTCTCTATGGGTAATCCACATGCTGTTATACAGGTGGCTGATGTGCAACAGGCCGCTGTTGAGGAACTAGGTGCAGCACTGGAAAGTCATGCGTTTTTCCCGCAAAAAGCAAATATAGGCTTTATGCAGGTTATTGATAAAAATAACATCAAACTGCGGGTCTATGAAAGAGGTGCAGGCGAGACACTAGCCTGTGGTAGCGGTGCCTGTGCCGCAGTAGTTATAGGTATCGAGCAGCAAATACTGGCGAATGATGTGCTGGTTGAATTGCCGGGCGGGTCGCTCAAAATTCATTGGCATGGGCGCGGTCACCCTGTTTTTATGACTGGGCCAGCAGTCAGTGTATTTGAAGGAAGTATAGAATTATGAATGAATTGAATTCGACGGCAGTGGAGTCATATTTAAAGCAGCACCCAGAATTTTTTCATGAACATGTGGATTTGTTAGAGCATATTAGTATCCCTCATCCTAGTGGCGATGCAGTATCGCTGATTTCCAGGCAATTAGAGTTATTTCGCACGCGCCATCATGAAATGGAGATCCAGCTAAATGGCTTGATTGAAATTGCCAGAGAAAATGATAATTCAGCGAATAAAATGCACGAACTGACTCTGGCTGTACTAGAGGCGGATACACTGGAAATCGCTATTGAAAACCTGGGTGTCGTTTTAGCAGAGTGCTTTTTAACCGATTTTTTTGCGGTTAAAATTATCAGTGCGGAGCGGAATAAAACGGCGCTAGCAGATTTATTTATTGACCCCGAAAGCGAAGAGCTGACACATTTTATTACCGAGTTAAACAGTAATAAGGCCAATTGCGGACGTCCCACATTGGCGCAAGCCAGGTTTTTATTTGGTGAAAATGCGCTGGAAGTAATATCATGTGTAATTATCCCGATGGCATACACCGAAATTGAAGGACTGATTGCGATTGGTAGTCGCGAGGAAGAACGCTTTCACTATAGTATGGGGCGTTTATTTTTAACCCGGATGAGTGAAATTATAGGCACGCGCTTCGCTGCTTTGTTAAAGAATAGTTAAAGTGCAAGAGCAGGCCAGACAGCAGGTCATAGATTTTTTACAACAGTTAAAAGTTGAACGGCGTGCTTCTGAGCATACGCTGAGTAATTATCAACGAGACTTAAAGCAGTTAAGTTTTTTTTGTCAGCAGCATCAACTTACTGCCTGGGGTGCGCTGAGTTCGGCAGACATACTAAAGCATATAGCGGAGCGCCATCGTGTGGGTTTAGGTAGTAAAAGTCTGCAGCGCGAACTTTCTGCAATACGCAGCTTTTATCTATTCTTAATGAAAACAGGCCAGGTATATAACAATCCGGCGCAGCATGTCAAAGCACCTAAACAAGCTAGAAAACTCCCTAAAACTCTGGATGTAGATCAGGTAAATGCCTTACTGGATGCCGGCGCGAACTCGGTACTGGAATTGCGCGATGTGGCGATGTTTGAGTTATTTTACTCATCCGGGCTGCGCTTAAGTGAGCTGAGTGCATTAGACCTGAACGATATAGGCAAGCATGATAAGCAACTCACTGTGTTGAGTGGTAAAGGAGGGAAGTCGCGTCTGCTTCCAGTTGGTAGCAAAGCGCTGCAGGCAATACAGACATGGCTTAAAGTGCGCCCGACAGTAGCAGATGAAGCTGCGCTATTTACCAGTGCAAGAGGCAAACGGCTAGGTAATCGCAGTATACAGTTACGCTTAAAGCAGTGGTGTATCAAGAAAGGTATTCCCGAGTCGGTGCATCCGCATATGTTACGCCATTCTTTTGCAACACATTTACTGGAGAGCAGTCAGGATTTAAGAGCCGTGCAAGAGCTACTCGGGCATGAAAATATCAGCACCACGCAAATTTATACTCATCTGGATTTTCAGCACCTAGCTGAAGTGTATGATCAGGCGCATCCGCGCGCAAAAAAGACTAAGTAATAAAATTAGCTCATTTCCATCGGGGATTTATCTATGCCTATTAAACTGAAAAAATGTTACTATAGTTACCATTCGCTGAAAATCATGGAAACGGAGCTTAGCGAAGTGGTGATTTTTAGTCCCTGATAGGCGACAGGGCAATTCGCTGATTCGACGTGTGCTAGCAGCACGCGAGAGGAGCAAGAATTGCATTCCGAATAGCCGTCCAGCCAGTGAGGTAGTAATGACGAAGCGGCTTTTGTGCGTAGTCGTTGCGGACGCAGGGCGTTCAGGGCATCTCCCATCCGCTGCGTAGGTGAACGAATTATGGCGACAGGAGTCCCGGAATTTCGTGAGGTAGCATGGCGCGCCTGTGTCTTTGTAAACACAAGATAATATTTTTTGCTGAATATACAGACATTATTATCAAATAAAATAGGATTATATAATGGCAGCCAGCGATTTTTCGCATGAGGCAGAATCGAAGGGTTTTTCATGGTTTATAGGTGTTCTTGGAGCAATTGCGGTTATTGTTATTGTCGTGCTGGCTGGTTACTGGAGCATTGAACCTAAGCCTTTCAATGTCGTGGCCGAGGCAAAGGAACGCCAAAAGGCACAAGGTTTTTCTGAAATTCCTGATGGCTATGTGTACGCAAATACCTTAGTGCATATTGCCGAAATATTGCTCTACAAGCCAGGCGGTTATCTTACCAATGATGTAGGTGTGCCTGGTATCATGCTGGATAATATTCCCAGCTGGGAGTATGGTGCGCTGATAATGTTGCGCGATGGCGCTTCTGCTTTAAGAAATCATCTGGCTCGGGCACAATCACAATCTGCAGAAGACCCGGACTTAGCTAGAGCCGAGCCGTATTTTTATTATGAACGCAACTCATGGGCCTTGCCGTCTACCGAGGCGGAATATGAAAAAGGGATCCATGCGCTACATAATTATATGAAGCGTCTGGCAGACCCAAATCATAAAAATCCGGGGCACTTCTACTCACGTGCTGATAACTTATGGCAATATGTAGAGATTATTATCAAACGTCTTGGTGGTATTTCAACTAGGCTGGCGGCGAGTACTGACCGCTATGAAGCGTATGATATTCAGCAAGAAAAATCAGCCGCGATTTCACAGACCACCTGGATGCAACTGGATGATGAGTTCTGGCAGGCACGCGGCTCTTGCTGGGCGCTACTGCATATCCTGAAAGCTGTTAAGTTTGATTTTAGATTGATTCTGGAAGATAAGCGTGCTATGGATACCGTAGAAATTATGATTCATGAAATGGAAAATGCGTTGGCACCGATTACCAGTCCGGTTATTTTAAATGGTGATGGTTATGGTATATTTGCCAACTATTCATTGGCAATGGCAAGTTATGTATCACGTGCAAGTGCAGCGGCGCTGGATTTGCGTGATGTAATGAACAGAGGATGAGGACAATGGAAGAGCAGTTACAAGACAATTTTAAACAGGTCAGCACCTGGAAGCGTATCGGATTTATTCTTATTTTTGCAGTGATAGCAGGTGTCGTACGTACCCTGATCTGGGTGGTGGTATTATTGCAGATTGCCTCGGCATTAATTACCGGTGATACTAATCAGCATATCCTCGGCTTTGGTCAGAAATTAGCCGCCTATCTTTACCATATAATGCTGTTTATGACTTTTAATACTGACACTGTGCCTTTTCCCTTTTCTGACTGGAATTTAACCGAGGAAGCTATTAGCAATAAGGATTTAGTCACTAAAAATTAAGCGGCTGTTAAGTTATTTTTCCGTGAACGACTTGAAGGAATGATGGCAATACTTTATGCGTTTTATTGAGACAATGTTTTAAAAGCTCCACACTTCATTACCTTCATGCCCTTCATGGTTGCAAAAGAATTTATACCTTAACACTCTAGATAACCTCCATGCCTGCACAGCTGCGTAAAATCATTCACATAGATATGGATGCATTTTTTGCGGCGGTAGAACAGCGCAATAATCCAAAATACCGCAATAAACCTATTATCGTTGGTGGAGCTCCTGATAGTCGAGGGGTGGTTGCCACTTGTAGTTATGAAGCGAGAAAATACGGCATTCATTCGGCAATGCCATCATCCCGCGCGTTTAGCCTGTGTCCTCAGGCTATCTTTGTAAAGCCCCGGATTGTATTATACAAAGAAGTTTCTGCATTAATCCGGCAGATATTTTACCAATACACCAAGCTGGTTGAGCCGGTATCACTGGATGAGGCATATCTGGATGTGAGTCAAAGTGAGCTCTACCAGGGATCAGCAACACGAATTGCACTGGCAATTAAGCAGCAAATCTTATCCGACACGGGGTTAGTTGCATCGGCAGGCGTTTCTTATAATAAATTTTTTGCAAAAATAGCCTCCGATATGGATAAGCCGGATGGGCTATATTTGATAACCCCAGAGCAAGGGGTAGAATTTGTTGCACAACTACCCATAGGTAAGTTTCATGGTGTGGGTAAGGCGACTGAACGAAAAATGCATGATTTGGGTATCAAAAATGGCGCCGATCTTAAGCAGTTTTCTTTACCGACACTACAGCAACACTTTGGCAAATCGGCTGCATTCTTCTTTAATATTGCCCAAGGAATAGATGCAAGGCCGATACGCGTTGATCGGGAAAGCAAGTCCATCGGCACGGAAACAACTTATTCTGCAGATCTGCTACAGAGTAATGAAATCTACCAGCAACTAACTGAATTATTCAGCAAGGCTTTAGCCAAGGTATACGCAAAAAAACTCTATGCACGCACGCTGACGATCAAGGTAAAATATCACGATTTTCAGCAGATTACCCGTAGTTTGACTTTTAATAAGCCGATTAAAAGTCAGCTGGTAACGACTCCGGTATTCAGACAATTATTACGCAAAGACGACATAGGTCAGAGTAAGGTTCGTTTATTAGGGATTACCTTGTCGACATTGGAAAAACAGACAAACTATTATCAGCAAATGGATATATTTGATTAGTTTTTAGCTTGCGAGGCATGTATAGCTATCGATACGCTAATTTTTGTATAGATTTATTAACATATCATGAAGTGCATGAAAATAAAGAATAGCAAGAGAAGCCTTCAATTCTTTCATGTTCTCTATGGAGAATTGTAAATTCAGTATCCTGGTAATTAATGCTAATTTACAATTAAAAAAAGTGAGGACAATATGCAAATGGCAATGTGGGAAAGTATATTATTAGGCGTTATGGCGCTTGGCCTGATCTTCTGGATGGGACCAGGTATAAAGGCTACGCTACAGCGCAGTAAAGAAGCACCGAAAGACTGGCTGGGCGCATTAGTGCCTATAGGTGGCGTGGTTTTGTTTGTTATATTTTTAATTATGATGGTTTGATATGAACGAATTTTTTGATCCAGAAGAGGAAGAAGAGACCTGGGCTATTCGGCCAAATAAATCAAAAATTAAGCGTGATATTGCTGAATTAAGTGATTTATGTGAAGAAATAACCCAGTTGGCGCCCGCGCAGATTGAACGATTGGGCTTGCCTGAAAATATTCTGCTAGCTCTTTTAGACGCGATAAAAATGCCTGTAAAAGGCGCAAGGAAGCGTCAGCTAAAATTTATTACTGGCATGATGCGTAAGATAGATGTTGAACCTATACAGGAGCAATTAGACAAAATTAAAGCCAAGAGTGCACATGCAACCAGGGAGTTGCACCAACTGGAACGCTGGCGCGAAGCTCTTTTATCGGGTGATAAACAGAAGTTAACCGAATTTTTGCAGCAAAACCCGGCGGCCGATGCGCAATATATACGTCAGTTGATTCGTAATGCGAGTAAAGAGTTAGCCAGCGCAAAGCCGCCTAAATCTTCGCGGTTATTGTTCCGCTATTTAAGGGAGCTATTAGAAAGTGCAAGAGATGAAATGCAAGATTAGTAGCAGTATAGATGTAGAGCGTGGCTGCAGCCGGCTAATGCCAAATGTATTTAAAGGCGTGCTAAAGCCACGTCCTGCATAAAAGATATATGTACCCGCTAATAATAGATTTAGGAATGTAATGCCCCATGGTTAACAAGTTTATTAAAATTATTTTATTGATGTTTTTATTCGTAACATCTTTCCAGATAAAAGCGGATAGCGATGGGAAGTATATTGCGATTACGGGTATGCTTAAAAGTGTGTCTGATGTAAATCAGCAGATCTCGGAAAATGATAATGACGCAAAACTGCAGATTTTATTGCAGGAAAAACAGACTTTATTGCGCAACTTACTGCAAATTATCCGTGGCTCATTTATTGATTATGATGTACAGGATATAGATGAGGAAAAGCTAAAATTATTGCGCTCAAAGATTCGTATCAATCGCTCGCGTGGAAATACGGTTGCAGTACAGCGTGACAAGTATGATGCTGACTATATCATGACTAAGCGGGACATAGGTGCATACGTCGTTTATCTAGTTGAAGCCAGCCGTAATTATAAGACTAAAGAGGAAATAATTGCAGAAACTAAACAAAGACTGCAATTGCTCAAGAAAAAAGTGAAAGCAACACCTGAGCCGATTGATGGGGACGGTGAAATCTATCAGGATTTGGCTAAGAACCATAAGGATTTGCTAAGAATTTATGCTGTTTATCAGGATTTGCTTGAATATATTTTAGCTAATCCAGAAGCGATAGCGACGACCAGCTTTTTTCAGAAAATGTCTCTGGTCAGTTTTATTTCGTACATTAATAGCCACGCACTGTTTAAAGATATTAACTTTAAGATTGCGCCACTACGCATAGATATGGGCGGCATTATTGTTTCTCTGTGCATTATGCTGTTGAATGTTATTGCATTTCCATTGGTTTCCAGAGCAAGTAATCGACTGGTTGAGCGGTTTATCCTAGATGATGGGAAAATAGAAAATGTTGAGCTTGTGTTTATCAGTATGCACAAGCCTATTTTATATTTAATGCTGTTTTTCGGGATAGACTTGGCATTGAATGCCTTGCTTTATAAAACTGAAATTAAAATCACTATCGATTATTTTATTTATATTATCTATGCCGGGCTGTATATTTTCTTGCTGTTTAATATTATTAATAGCGTTGTTGCCGTACATGCAGAGCAGGCTGAAAGGCGCAATAAAGCCTATAGTAAAGAGCTGGTTTTATTACTGGTGAAGGGTTTGAAAGGGCTGGTTTTCCTTATTGTTTTGACCTTTTTACTGAGTCATTTCGGGATTAATATTACCGCAATTCTGTCAACTTTGGGAATAGGTGGGCTGGCATTTGCGATGGCGGCTAAAGATAGTCTATCCAATTTCTTTGGTGGCCTGAATATCATGATCGACCGGATTTTCAAAATGGGTGACTGGATTAAAGTTGGATCGGTAGAAGGAACTGTGGTTGAAATAGGCTTGCGTAGTACTACTGTTCGCACATTTGATAACGCCCTGATTACGATGCCAAACTCACTGGTATCAACCGCAAGTGTACTTAACTGGAATCGTCGTTCCGTAGGGCGACGTATTAAAATGCATATCGGTGTCACTTACGAAAGTAATATGGATGATATACGCCAGGCCTTGCTGGATATCAAAAGTATGCTGGAAGATCATTCCGGCATAGCTAGCCCAAAGGAAAAACATACTTCGATAAAAGCCAAAAATAAATTTTTAACCCTGGAAGATGTACATGGTATTAAATCGACACAATTAGTTTTTTTAGATCGTTATAATGAATTTTCGATAGATATTCTCATTTACTGCTTTTCTAAAACAGTCAACTGGCCGAGTTGGTTAGAGGTTAAGCAGGATGTCATGTTTAAAATTGCCGAGATTCTAAAAAAAAATAATCTATCCTTTGCCTACCCAACTAATGTACAGATTAACCGTAATGAGGAATCAGTATTGGCTGAATAAAGCATAGCCGATATCTTAGAAAAATTATTAAGACCGTGTTATAGTTTCTCAGATAAATAATTTCCAAATTTGGAGCGCTTAAACTTAGGCGGTAACAACGAAATCTTCCCGCAATTTTTGCATAACACAAATCACTTTACTGGCATCATACATATAAGTGTTAAAAGTTTGCACAACTGAATCATGAAGATCTTCAAAAGTTTTAAAATACTTCATATGAGTCGAATCGCGTTTCGTATTTTTCCATAATTTCTCAATCGGATTAAAATCCGGCGAGAACGCAGGGAGACGTTCTACTGTCAAACGATCTACATTAGCTAACTTAAATTCCTTAATAACACCGCTTCCATGATACGGGGCACCATCTTCAATTAGAATAATCTTGCCTTTATAATAAGCCAGCAATTGTGTTAAAAACTCAACATAGCTTTCACCATTAAAACGCCCAGATGTTTCAGCGTGTTGTAATATCATTGGCTTATAACTCTCGATTAAGACGTTGTCGGCAATAGAATATATCGCTTCCATAAAAAGCTTCTGTGTTGGATATTTCTCATTTTTTAAGCTTTTAAGAATAGCTAAAAATTCTTGAGGCAGCCCAGCTTCTTTTAAAAGTCTAAGTGACTTTGGTTTTATCTCATAAGCCAATGATTCTCGGTATTGAAAACTCCCTCCTTCGAGTTCGATCGTACCAAACATTTTCAACCCTTTTCGAATCCCTGATGTTTTCACTGTGGGTTGCTCTCCTATTGGAGCCCAGGTTCGTGCCAATGAACCCCACATAGCAAATGACACCTCATCACCGAATAAAACGACACTCTTTTCTTCTACCGCCTTTTCCATAATGGCAGGCAATGTTTCTTCCAGCCACGTTTTTCTTTCAAGCTCGTACGCTGAAAATCAGGGAAACGTAGCCTAAGCGAAGTGAAGATTTTTAGTCCGCGATAGCCGTAGGGCCGTTGTTTTGTCGGAGTCTGAGCGTTAGCGAAGGTGGAGACAAAATAAAAGGCCATCCGACACGGCGTCAAGTCATTTGGAGCCTATGTTCCGACCCCTTGTTGGGTCGGGACGAGGTGACGAGGACGAATCGGGGCCGCCGGAGGCATAAGTGGTCGCGTTAAGTTTTTGCTGCTTGCTTGGGCTGGGATGCCCAAAACAAGCTTTCGCAAAAATAGCGACTCCCCGACTTTTCTTCTTCTTGGCGATCAGTCACAAAACGAGCTTTTTGATAACTGAAGCCCAGTTTTTTCATTAGGCTTGATAAATAGTTCAAGTTATAACGAACTTCAAATTTTAACCAAATAAGCTCGGCAATCATCGCAGTATTCCATATTCCACAATGAAATCCATTGTCTTCTGGGCCTTTCTTTATCAACTCAACCAATTTATTTTTCTGGTCTTTAGTTAACTTTGACTTCCGACCACGTCCTTGATAGTGTTGCCCTATTAACCAACCGACACCTTTATGCATGAATGTTTTCAGCCAATTTATAATGGTTTTTTCACAGACTCCCATTAGGCGTGCTATTTCTTTGATTCTCATGCATTCACTGAACCAGAGTAGAGCTTGAGTTAATCGATATAAACAAATATTACTTAGCTTGAGAGCTGTCGCCATATTTTTTTTTAGTCGGTCTACAATTGACATGGCTGGTTCTTCTTCTAGTACAAGAGGAGGAACGCAATTGAGTTGCTTTCTGAAAATCAAGATCACAAAAAGAATCGCAAAAAAAGGCCAGACCGGAAACATGCTGGAAATAGATTCTTCTGCAGCAAATAAATTTGCAGAATTAACCTATCTTTGTCACTTTTATCTCTTCAAGTCATTGATTTATAATTCGCATTAAAAATTCATCGTAAAAATCCCTTTAGAATCAATGGTGTTTTTTTTGAGGGTCTCTGTAGTGCCATCTTAACTTGCTCTGACCCTTGATTTTCCCTGATTTTTCACCGATGCTAGTGGTATCTATATTCGAAGAACCAAAACAAAAAGCCTTGAAGACGGCTCAGTTCATTTCACTTACCGCATTGTAGAATCTGTGCGTATAGGAAAACAAGTCAAGCAACGTACATTGCTCAATATAGGTGCGGACTTTACGATTGATAAAAAGTACTGGCCCTTGCTGACGGCCAGAATCGAACAATTACAGCAAGGTTTGGAACCACATCAGGAAGAGCTATTCAATTTAGCCGATGATTTAAATCAACTTCTGGAAGCAACAGCCCAGCGCTATAGCTCACTGATGACTGCAAAACTGTCACAACCGCTAGATTCAAAAACAACAACGCGAGATTTTCATCATGTCGATATTAATCATGTCGAAGCCATTAATGCCCGTAGTATTGGTGTTGAAACCCTGGCACTGCATGCCGCACAGCAGTTACAGCTAGACGAAAAACTCATGGCGCTGGGCTTTAATAAAGTAGATACGGCGACGGCCCTGGGCACTATCATAGGACGTATGGTTTCACCCGGCAGTGAACTGCAAACACATGACTGGTTGCAAAATCAAACAGGCCTGGGCGAATTACTGGGTCATGACTACGGTAACACCAGCCTGACGCGATTATATACAGTCAGTGACAAGCTACTCAAACATCAGGCAACTCTTGAATATTTTCTGGCTGACCGAGAGCAGACGTTGTTCAATTTAAACCGCAAGATTGTATTGTACGATCTGACCAATACTTATTTTGAAGGCCAGTGCGCCCGAAACCCGAAAGCGAAATTCGGTCGCTCTAAAGAGAAACGCACTGATTGCCCGTTGGTTACTCTGGGGCTGGTTCTGGATGGTGACGGCTTTCCATTGAGTAGTCAGGTTTTTCCCGGCAACGCCAGTGAGCCCGCGACCTTGAAACTGATGCTTGACGAACTGCGAGACAAGGATCCCTTTCATCAAATAAAGCCGGTGGTTATCATGGATGCCGGCATTGCCAGCGCTGACAATATTGCCTGGTTAATCGAACAAGATTATCATTATCTCGTTGTCAGTCGAGAACAACATGTAAAAAACCCAAGAGATCAGAAAACTCCGGTAGCGGTCAGGGATACCCGGGACAGCAATGTTGTTGTTTATCGTGAAGTTGATCAAGAAACCGAGGAAACCCGACTCTATTGTCATTCAGAACAAAAAGCAAAAAAAGAACAAGGTATCCGTAATCGCTTCCATGCTCGTCTGGAAGAGGCCCTAGAAAAACTGCACACAGGTCTGAGCAAAAAAGGCACCCTTAAAAAATACGACAAAATACTGGAACGTATCGGACGACTACGTGAAAAACATAGCCGTGTTGCTGCAGATTACACCATTAACGTTATCGCGGATGACAAAAAAAACAAAGCCATCGGTATAGAATGGCAACGTAAACCTGAAAGTGACCAAAAAGATAAGCACTGTGGTGTTTACTGCCTAAGAACGAATATCCCTGACTGGTCGGAAGAACAGTTATGGCTAACCTATACCATGCTGACTGAGATTGAAGCGACCTTTAGAAGCCTGAAAACCGAGCTAGGCTTGCGCCCTGTCTATCACAAAAAAGAAGAGCGGGTTACCGGACACCTATTCATCACATTATTAGCTTACCACCTGGTACATGTACTGCGTTATCAACTTAGATTGCAGGACATCCATCTAAGCTGGGAAAGCATTCGCAACAGGATGTCGACCCAGCAACGCATGACCATTACTTTACCCACGGATAACGATACAATCATTCACCTGCGAACCACAAGCAAAGCAGAAACCAGACAAAAACAAATATACACTGCGTTGAATATTAACCCCGACCCGATTGGAAAAGTTAAAACGATCGTTGATATGAAACCTGTAGTGCCAACTGGGGCCGATTGAAAAATTTAACTCATTGAAATAATGGGAAATTGACTGTATATGTCACGAAGATAGGCTAAGCTCCGTTTCCATGATTTTCAGCGAGGGGGCGGAATAAAAAGTACGGGCAGCGTCTGGGGTCAGCCACAGACATGGCAAAAACAGTACAACAAAAGGCCCGATCGTATACCGTGAATCTCTATGGAAAACAGCGTGAAGTCAGGGCTTATAGTCGCGTTGTCATGCTGAAAACATTGAAACGACCCGTTCAGGTTGTCTGGGTGTTTCGTCGCACACAGTGGATTGCTTTGTTTACGACCGATCTAAGTTTATCCGTCACACAGATTATTGAGTATTATGGTGCGCGATGGAAAATCGAATCCGAGCTCAAAGAGCTCAAGCAAGACATAGGGAGTCAGAAAAGTCAGTGTCGAAATGCGCAGGCAGTGACCAACCATTTGAACTTCTGTATGATGGCAACAACGCTGACGTGGATTTACGCGGATCGTTTAAAAACCGATCCGGAACGTCGGCACAAAGTGAAGGGGCGAGCCAGTTTCGCCTTTTCAGATATCCGCCGCATCATTGCCGAAGCGGCTTTGGATCCGGATTTTGAAAGGGTTTGCCCCAAATACAGCAGCTCCCCTGTAAATTCGGTGGTAGCCGTTTTATTGCGAATGGTTCCTTGATGAATTTCTAAGAAACTTCAGCGGATAAAAAGACCAGCATTTTTCGGATGATGTGTGTTTCTATCTCCCTAAGCTTAATAATATTTATATTTTTGGTTTGATAATAGTTCAACCATCTGGTGAAATAATACCGCTTCACGGCTTTGTGAAGAAATCAATGCTCAACAGATGTTTTTAGGATGAAAGAATACGCTATATATGGAAAATCTACAAAATTGCGTTAGCCCGCATACAGCTAGTCTGTCATACCACTGCTTAAAACAAATGATAGAGGTTGTATATTCCCTGCAAAAGCTCAGTGAAAACCCGGCTTACCCGGAATCATTACCCGAACTCCCTGATAATGCCCAGATCGAGCCTGGACATTTCTCGGTGTTAATGGGCTATGATTTTCATATAGATGATAAGCAGCAGGTCAAACTGATAGAAGTAAATACTAATGCCGGGGGCTTATGGTTTGCAACACTTAGCCATCAACCTCAAGCAAGCCACTTCCCAGAAAAACTTGCGCATAAATTGCTAAGCTCATTTGTACAAGAGTATCGCTTATTTTGCGGGAGTGCTGGTGCCAGGCCGCAATTTATTGCCATTATCGATGAACAGCCAGAGCAGCAATTTCTCTACCCTGAAATGCAGATATTTGCAGAGTTATTTCAACAGGCGGGCATTAAAACCGTTATTGTTGATCCTGCCCAGCTTGAAATCAGAGATAGCCTCCCGTATTATAAAAATGAAGTGATTGATTTAATCTACAACCGCCATTGTGACTTTTATTTAAACACCCCGGAAATGCAAACTATTGCCCAGGCATGGCAACAACAAAGTGTATGCTTAACACCCAACCCTCGTGTTTATGGTCTTTTAGCCGACAAGCAACGCATGATGGACTGGTCGCGCGCTGATTTTTTTAACGGCTTATTAGCCCCTGCTAGCGCAACGCGCTTACAACAGGCTATTCCGCACACGGAGCTATTAGTCTCTCACCCTGAAGACACCTTGTGGTCGGGACGCAAACATAAGGTATTTAAACCCATGACCGGCTATGCCAGTCGCGGCGTTTATCTGGGCGAAAAAATAACCAAGAACAAGCTAAGTAGCCTGCCCCCTGATACAACCTTAGTACAACAACGCATCAAACCAACAATCACGCATACTCCTGGCGGTGAAAAGTTTAAAACTGATTTTCGCCTGTTTGTCTATCGTAAAACTATTCTTGCCGTTAGCGCTCGTTTATATCAAGGCCAGGTAACCAATTTACGCACGACTAATGGCGGATTTGGCAAGATTCAATTAAGCCGTTAGCAATTAGTGATCGGCACTTCTAGCAATTATTTAATAACAAGAAGTACATAATCATCCATGAAGCATTACCTAAAACTTTTCATTCTTGTACCTACATTACTTTGCCATGCATGTACCTTAACCACTGCAGTTATGCAAAAAACATATATCATACAAAGTCAGAACGACGGTCGTCAATATCAGGATTTTATACTGGATAATGGTTTGAAAGTGCTGATTATCTATGATCCTGAAACGAAAAAGGCAGCCGCATCCCTGGATGTTTTTGTGGGTAGCGCTAGCGACCCAGATGACCGAGCCGGACTGGCACATTTTCTGGAACATATGCTGTTTTTAGGTACTGAAAAATACCCTGATGCGGATGAATATCAGACCTTTATTGCGCAACATGGCGGCTCACGAAATGCGTATACGGCAAAAGAGCATACCAATTATTTTTTTGATATAGAAAATGCCTCACTGGAACCTGCACTAGACCGTTTCAGTCAGTTCTTTACCGCGCCGCTGTTTAATGCCGAGTTCGTAGACAGAGAAAAAAACGCAGTGAATTCTGAATACCTGGGCAAAATAAAAACTGAGAATCGGCGTTTTTATGCAGCTATCCAGCAGGCATTCAATCCCAAAAGTCCGTATGCTAAATTCAGTGTCGGCAACCTGGAAACACTTGCTGACCGGGAAAATGATGCTGTACGTGATGATTTACTGACTTTTTATCAGACCCACTATTCAGCTAACTTAATGACCTTAGTCGTGCTCGCCAATGAACCTCTGCCAGTTTTAAAGCAATGGGTCGAAGCTAAATTTTCTGCCATTCCCAACCAACAGGCGGAGAAAAAAGTCTTTAACGAACCTTTGTTGACTACAGCACAAATGGCTCAGAGAATTGACATTAAGTCACTACAGGAAAAGCGTGAACTCAATCTTATTTTTACTTTACCTGCAACGCAAGCCTATTACCTTGCTAAGCCCAGCGCTTATTTTCAATCATTATTGGGACATGAAGGTGAAGGTAGTATTCTCGCACTTTTAAAAGCAAAAGGCTGGGCAGATGAGCTCAGCGCTTCGGTGGGTTTTAGTAATAATGCTCAGGAATCCAGCTTGCACCTTGGCATTAATTTAACCCGTGCGGGCTTAAAGCATACTAATGAAATTATTAATATTGTTTTTCAATACATCAGGCTACTACAAGACATTGAGATTCAGCAATGGATATACCAGGAACAGAGTCGAATGGCGAGCCTGCAATTTCGTTATCAAGAGCAGCATGATGCCAGCAGCACCGTTACTGGCCTAGCCAGAAACATGCACTATTACGCGCCACAGGATGTCTTGCGGGGCCCGTATGTAATGGAACAATATAAACCCGAACTCACCAAACAGCTATTAAATCAGCTAAGGCCCGAACGCGTGCTAGTTGCCCTGCATACGCAAAATATAACCACCGATCAAACTGAAAAATATTACCAGGTGGACTACCGCATAGCCGCAATTGACCCCGAGTGGCTTCAAACCTGGTCTGAGTCGCCCATCAATCCCGCGCTTTCATTACCTGCTGCAAATCCGTTTATTCCCGATGCGTTGCAGCTAAAAACTTCTCAATCCAGCCTATCCCAGGCAGGACATGCTCATCCCGAATTAATTCAGCAACGCCCTAATTTAGATCTATGGCATCAATTAGATACCAGCTTTAAGGTGCCACGCAGCAACCTGTATATCGCACTAAAATCACCTATTGCCAATAATACCCCGCGAGATAGTTTATTAACCTCCTTATTCACTGGAATTATTAACAAGCAGTTAAATAGCTATGCCTACCCTGCTCGGCTGGCTGGGCTGAATTACTCTATTTATGCAACTGAGCGCGGCATAAGCATTGCACTTTCCGGTTATGACCAAAAACAGCCGGTATTACTAAAGCAGATTATTGCAGCCATTAAAGCACCCGAGATTACGGAATGGCGCTTTAATATCTTAAAGGCACGCTTTGAGCAAAAGCTAAGCAATGCCAAAAAACAGCAGCCTTTTCAGCAAATACTAGCCGAACTCAAGCGTACCCTGGTTGAGCGACGCTGGACTAACGAGCAAAAGTTAACTCCCTTGTCCAGCTTAAAACGTCAGGATTTAGAAATTTTCGCACAGACATTCCTAAAGCAATTCCATATCACTATGCTGCTACTGGGAAACAATACTGCAGAAGAAGCCAAAGATATTGCCGCAATGCTGGAGCAGCAATTTTCCTTATCGCCCGAAGCTGTAGTCGTAACTGCCGCTGATATTATTCAGCTGCCGGAAAATACTCTGCATGCGCGTAAGTTGAGCATCGATAACCATGATGCTGCACTGGCTCTTTATTTCCAGGCTTCGGATAAAAGCGCACAGTCCCGAGCAGAGGCAAAGCTATTAGGCCGTATTATCTCCTCTGCATTCTTTGCCGACCTACGTACCCGTCAGCAGCTGGGCTACAATCTAGGCGCAGCAGCACTGCCGATAAAAGATGTGCCGGGGATCATTTTTATCCTGCAATCGCCGGTTATTTCTGCACCTGAAATAGAACAGCATTACCGAGAGTTTATTAAATCCTATTTACAGGAATTACAGGCTATCTCAGAGCAAGATCTTGAACGCTACAAAGCGGGCTTAATCACTCGCTTGCTGGAAAAGGATAAAAGCCTGCAAAAAAGAAGCTATCGCAACTGGCTGGAAATCGACCGCGAAAATTACAATTTTGATACTAAACAACGTATTGCAGCAGCGGTAGGAAAAATTGATAAAGATCGCTTAATTGCTATCTACAAAGACTGGTTAATTGATAAGCCGCGCCAGTTACGTAGTTATTCGACTGGCAACCAGTTTATTGATGCTGACTTTGCTAATCCAGAACTGATTATCGATATTGATGCCTTTAAACGTAAGCAGCATAAACTTTAATCAGGAAATATTTTATAACTGAAGTTTCCCAATTATTGAGTAGCTGAAATACACAATGCTGGTGTATCGAGGTTTATTTTAGGTGGTTTTGCCATGTTTATAGCAAACCCCTA
>NZ_BLYC01000018.1 GCF_019721995.1 Bathymodiolus japonicus methanotrophic gill symbiont
AGTTCTCACAGTAAAAAACGCTTTGTCATTGCCTTAAAATATGACGGTGAAAACGACTATCGCTATTTAGTGGCGACAGACCTGACTTGGCGCACACAAGATATTATTCAAGCCTATACGTTGAGATGGCTGATTGAGGTTTTCTTTGAGGACTGGAAGCTTTATGAAGGATGGGAGCGTGAGGCCAAACAATTAGATGAAGAGGGATCAAGCCGTGGCCTGATTCTGAGTCTTTTGTTTGACCATTGCCTTCTCCTTCACCCAGAGCAAATAGCCCGCATTGAAAGCAAACTACCTGCGTATACCGTAGGAAGCTTACAGCGCAAGTCTCAAATGGATGTACTGCTTGAGTTCATCACGTCATTGCTAGAGTTTCCAGATCCTGGTGATAAGCTGAAAGAGTTAGGTGAATTAATAAAGGATGTGTTTCAACTGATGCCATCAGGAAAACATATGATTGGCAGAGATTTAGGGCGCTTAGGGCCAACAGCATCATTAAAGTATTGTTCTACTGGGTGAAGGTAAGAGTTTGATGGCAATGGGATGGAAAAACTTGAACATCGAGTTTTACTCTTCCAAATATATCTGATACTGAAACCTTGGGGGTATTTTTACAAGTAAGTGGACATGATCAGTTTGTACATTTAATTCGATAACTTCACATCCAGCTCTCTCTGTATGAGCATAAATGCTTTGATAAACATACTTACCAAGAGCCCTTTTAAAATTTGATAACGATATTTTGGTACAAAAACAATATGGTACGGGCAAAACCAGACGACATGTGATAATTTTTGAAATCTGCTCATTTGTTTCTCCTAGTTAAATTGCGGGAACAACTTAACCTGAAGTTTCCCAATTATTGAGTAGCTGAAATACACAATGCTGGTGTATCGAGGTTTATTTTAGGTGGTTTTGCCATGTTTATAGCAAACCCCTACTTAATTCCCCTTAGGCAATAGCATTTGAAACGAATGAAAAGACTATTTTTTTCATATAGTTGTAGCATAGTTTCAATTTTACCATAAATAATTATTGGGAAACTTCAGACTTAACTACTTGATACTCTTGAGCAGATCTTTACGCAAAGATTTTTTTATCCCCGCCCACAGGGCGCGGTTATCTAAGTTGTAATATAATGAAAAGCAAAATAAATACAATAACGGGTCTCAGAAACATTTTTATTTCTAGCTCCCTTAGCAGATTTAGGTATTGACTATGAAAGTTCAAAATTACGCCATACCATGATTGAATTTGCCAGTCACAATCTTGACTGGCTTCCCTTTCATTTCTTGCAAATACAGCTTTAAATTGCATTTAACTATCATTCGCGTAAAATCACTTTTTTCTGGTTCCTGATGGATTTTTTGTCCTGAAGGTTAAAAGGGAAGTTTGGTGCGGCTTTACGCCAATGCCAACGCTGCCCCCGCAACGGTAAATAAGTTTAAAATCAAGCATAACCACTGTGCACTGCATGGGAAGGTCTGATTTTAGCAATCCATACTTATAAGCTCGGAGACCTGCCTGAAAATATATTTGCTGCAGCGGAGGGCTGTTAACGGAATATGTTAGCCTTTCTTTGCTATTTTTCGTTATTTTTCTCTGCTGTGTGATTACACTTTATTTGTGCGGGCGGCACAGCGGGATTTATGAAAAAATCATTAATTACTACTCCTTTCTTACTCAGCACATTATCTCCAATAGCGTATGCTGATGATAACATTCGAAGCCTTACCCCTTTAACAGTTACGGCGACCCGCAGCGAACACGATTCGCGTCTTGTTTCTAGCACAGTGATTACCCGACAAGATATAGAACGCAAACAACTTAATACGATCGAACAGGCCTTGCATGGTGTTGCGGGGATTAATATTACCAATACTGGTGGCCTGGGGAAAACCACCTCAATCTTTATGCGTGGTACCGAGTCTGATCATGTTTTAGCCTTGATAGATGGCGTGCGTGCAGGATCTGCAACAACTGGTGGTGCAGCCTGGCAGCATCTGCCAATCAGTGAAATCGAGTCAATCGAAGTAATACGCGGCCCTAAATCCAGTATCTATGGCGCAGATGCTGTTGGCGGGATTATTCATATTCATACCCGCAATGCAACCTCTTCGGATTCAACCGTTACTCCGGCGTTTACTGCAGGCGTCGGCACTTATGCTCACTATAAGCTGGGCGCCGGGGTCTCAGGTGCCGTTGATAAGGCTTGGTATAACGTGCATATCAGTTATCAACAGAGTGAAGGATTTAATTCCTGTGCAGGAGCTTTTGGCTTTGGTTGTTTTACCAATGAACCCGACAGAGATGGCTATGAAAATTATGCAGGAACACTACGTCTCGGCTATCAACTTACCGACTGGCTAACTATCGAGGGTCATGCCTTGTATAGTGGAGGGGAAACCGAATTTGATGGTAGCTTTGTCAATAAAACAGACTTTGGACAGCTTACTTATGGAGGTAAAGCGACGATACAGGCGATGGACTTCTGGCGGATAGATTTAACAGGAGGTGAAAGCCAGGATAATTCCACAAATTTTTTAAATGGTACTAAGAAAAGCGTCTTTGATACGTCGCGTGTTTCATTTTCAGCCTTGAATAACTTTAGCATCACAGATAAGCACCTGATTTCTCTAGGCTACGACTTTCAAAATGATAGCATTGATAGCACCACCAGCTATGCTGAAACGTCGCGTTATAATCATGCCGTTTTTATTCAGTACCAGGGCGAGCTTGCTAACAACCAGTTCACTCTCGCCTATCGTAGTGATTTTAATCAACAGTTTGGACAAAATAGCACCTGGAACGCCTCATGGGGCTATGCTTTTGACAATGGAATTTTAGTCTCGGCTTCTTATGGAACGGCTTTTAAAGCGCCAACCTTTAACGAACTCTATTTTCCAGGTTTTGGCAATAGTAACTTGAACCCAGAAAAATCGGAAAGTTACGAAATAGGCGTAAGTGGCGAACATTTTGACTGGGAGTGGTCGCTGAATGGTTATTTAACCTATATTGACAACCTGATTGCTTTTGATAGTGCTATCTTTGCGCCGAATAATATCAGCAAGGCGCGCATTATGGGAATAGAGGCAATCATGGCAGGAAGATTTTATGGTTTTGATCTGCAACTAAATTATAGTGCCCTAAACCCTAAAAGTCTGGATTCAGCAACTTTTGGCAATATTCTACCTAGGCGTGCGCAGCAAATTTTTCGTTTTGATATAGATCGACAATTCGGTAACGCAAGTGTAGGCACGACACTTAATGTTGAAGGCCACCGCTTTGATGATTTACAAAATACCCGTTACATAGATGGTTTTGTGACCTGGGACTTAAGAGCAGAATATCAGTTTTTTGAGCAAGTTGTGTTACAGGGGGCAATCAATAATATTCTTAATACCCAATATCAAACAGTAGCAGGGTATAATACACTTGGATTGAATGTTTTCTTTAATGTACGTTATACACCTTCACTTTAACAGAGGGGTTTTGATATGAACTGGATAACTCAGAATACTAAATATTTAAACATTTCTGCACTGGCACTATTGATGGCATTGACGCGCTCTGACCATTTTGGTAGCGCAATTAGTTTGCCGGACGCCTCACTAGCCGTGTTCTACCTCGCCGGGATTTTTTTAGGTGGGATCACGAGTTTACTACTGTTATGTGTAGAAGCTGGCTTATTGGATTATATTGCGATAGCACATTGGCAAGTGAGTGATTATTGTATTTCTCCAGCCTATATTTTTTTAATACCGACCTATGCGGTGATGTTTTTTGCTGGACGCTGGAGCGCAAAATATAGCTCCCTCAACAGCCTCAACTTAGTGCGTCAACTTGCTTATTTACTGGTTGCCGTCTCAATTGCATTTTTAATTTCTAATGGCAGCTTTTACCTGCTTTCAGGCAAGTTCCCTGATCTATCGCTTGTACAATATGCAGAGCGAGTAGCAAAATACTATCCCGCCTATGTAGGCTCTACGCTTATCTACAGTCTTGGTGTTTTAGTTTTTACTTGGTTGATGCAGATGCTATACCCAGAAGCCTATAAAACGGCGTAAACGGAAATAGCCTTTATGACTAGATAGTGCTTGCACGAAATAAATAATACCCTTTTGAAACAATATATTATGGTATAATAACATCCCAAGTCACAACTGAAGATTCTGAGTATCCCTTTTTGGTATTTCCCGGATTCAAGCTATAAATGCAACACCCTGTGATATATTTAAACTGAAGTTTCCCAATTATTGAGTAGCTGAAATACACAATGCTGGTGTATCGAGGTTTATTTTAGGTGGTTTTGCCATGTTTATAGCAAACCCCTACTTAATTCCCCTTAGGCAATAGCATTTGAAACGAATGAAAAGACTACTTTTTTCATATAGTTGTAGCATAGTTTCAATTTTACCATAAATAATTATTGGGAAACTTCAGTATTTAAATTCATTCCGGTCATTTTGCAAAAAACTTCCCAGGGTGTTTTGTAGTTTAAGGTTTTTCTTGGGCGATGGTTGAGTGCTGTAATAGCACTGTCAACCTCCTCTTGAGTCACCGTATCCAAGGGTTCGTTTTTTGGAAAATATTGCCTTAATAAACCATTATGGTTTTCATTTAAGCCTCTTTGCCATGAATGATAAGGTTTGGCAAAATAAGTGCTGCAACCGAGTGTCTTTGCAATTGCTTGATGCCCGCAAAATTCACGACCATTATCAAATGTGATCGTGTGTACCCACTGCTTAAAAGGTGTAAGCACTTCAATAATTGCATCTTTCGTCAATTCAGGTTCTTTCCGCATAATTGAGACTGCAAAGTTCAGTTTTGATACACGCTCAGTCAGCGTCACCAAAACCCCGCGATGCCCTTTACCAATGACAGTATCAGCTTCCCAATCACCTAATCGTGTTTTATCATCAACTACCAGGCGCGCCATGCTACCTCACGAAATTCCGGGACTCCTGTCGCCGTAATTCGTTCACCTACGCAGCGAATAGGAGATGCTCCAGCCGCCCTGCGTCCGCCACAGACTGAGCACAAAGCAGCTCAGTCATGGCTACCACAAATGGCTCTACGGCTATTCGGGATAAAATTTTAGCCTCCCTCGCGCGCTATCGCGCACTTCGGATTGGCAAATTTCCCTGCGCCTTCTGGAGACTATCAGCCCTTCCGGGGCTGACAGCGTTGGTGGTTCGCTTACGCTCATCTCCAAATTTCACACCTGGCAGAATCTTTGTCCTGCCTTTTCCCGTGACACTTATCACCCTGACTCTTAATCAACGCAACTCACGGTGGCTTGATAACGACTACTGGAAGTCGTCACCGAAGGGCCATCCTTCATCTTTCTTACAGTTACGAGCAAAAATAAAAAAAATTTTCTCTCGTGGCAGACCGTAGCCAGCTATGCGCTAGTTTCAGCACCTTGCTCTCGACAAAAATCAGCTCACTATATTTTCCGCATCCGTGATCGCGTGAAGTATAT
Source organism: Bathymodiolus japonicus methanotrophic gill symbiont (assembly GCF_019721995.1). Taxonomy (GTDB): domain Bacteria; phylum Pseudomonadota; class Gammaproteobacteria; order Methylococcales; family Methylomonadaceae; genus Methyloprofundus. Next base: position 5,486 of record NZ_BLYC01000018.1, read on the forward strand.
CAAGAAATATACAAAAAATAGGTGCCATCAAACGGGGCATGGAACGGCAACGATTGGCCGAAGAAAAAAAGCAAGCCGCTTAACCCATCTTCGTCACTTTCATCTTTCTAAGCCATTGATTCATCGGTTTAAGCGATTTTTTGTCGAAAAATTCTCTTTAAAATCAATGGTGTTTTTTTTGAAAGTTTTGTAGTGCCATTTATATTATTTTTGTCGATAAATTCATTGACTTTTGTCAAAAAAATCATCATTATTTGAGTGTAATCTACATGCGACAAAAATACTCTAAAAAATCCAACGTTTTATACAAAAACACAAAATCTGTAGTGCCAACTGGCTACTTTTTAAAATTTCAACCAATTGATTTATAACAACTACATCATCAATAGTGACGAAGATGGGTTAAGCTTAAAGAAAGTGGTCTTACGGAAGGATTGGTGTGTCTAAAAACAGGCGCGCCATGCTACCTCACGAAATTCTGGGACTCCTGTAGCCATAATTCGTTCACCTACGCAGCGGATGGGAGATGCCCTGAACGCCCTGCGTCCGCAACGACTACGCACAAAAGCAGCTTCGTCATTACTACCTCACTCGCTGGACGGCTATTCGGAATGCAATTCTTGCTCCTCTCGCGTGCTGCTAGCACACGTCGAATCAGCGAATTGCCCTGTCGCCTATCAGGGGCTAAAAATCACCACTTAGCTAAGCTCCGTTTCCATGATTTTCAGCGGATGAGCAGAGCATTACTTATCATTCTAGCAGTGCGCTTGTTACCATCTTCAAAAGATTGAATATATTAGTTGAGCACGACAGCCAATAAAGCCTTTTCAAAACCATCAACTCTGGCATTGATCAAAGAGCACATTCGCTCCAGGCTTTCTTTGATTTGGTGTTCATTATCGAGTGGTTTATACGCGGCGCCAGAAATACCCACGGATCGGGAACGAATATTTCTGCTTACATCCAAATCTTTAATCAGTAGTGAGTGAATTTCTTCCAGAACCCTTAAATTAAGATCTTTTGCTATATCTTTATTATCTAACAGGTAATTTAAGGCATCCTTGTGATTTAGAAGCATTGTAGCTTCTTCTGTAACTACTCAGCGAAGCTGAGTAGTTACAAAACTGAAGTTTCCCAATAATTATTTATGGTAAAATTGAAACTATGCTACAACTATATGAAAAAACAGTCTTTTCATTCGTTTCAAATGCTATTGCCTAAGGGGAATTAAGTAGGGGTTTGCTATAAACATGGCAAAACCACCTAAAATAAACCTCGATACACCAGCATTGTGTATTTCAGCTACTCAATAATTGGGAAACTTCAGTTACAAAATAAATAACCTTTTTATTCCTTACCCAGACGAGATAGCTTTTGTTCCACATCAGTTAAGCGTTTCAGGATATTTTTCACCTGCCCCAATAGAGCAGGTAATTTAGGAATACTCGCCATTTCGCGCATGACTTGTTTAATAGGTCGATTAGGTGCACCCCAGACAATTTGATTAGGCTTTACATCTTTGGAAATCCCGGTTCTTGCGGCAGCAGTAGAGCCATCGCCCATAGTGATATGATCGGCAATTCCCACCTGCCCGGCTAAGGTTACACGCTTGCCTAATGTAACGCTGCCCGACAGACCGACATGGGAGACGATAATACAATGTTCGCCGATATCGTTGTTATGCGCAATCTGTACCAGATTATCAATTTTAGTGCCTTTACCGATCCGGGTCATACCAAAAGTCGCTCTATCGATGCAGGTGTTGCAGCCAATTTCGACATTATCTTCAATAATTACCACACCTAATTGCGGTACTCTTTTTTGTTGCTGGCCATCCCAGAAGTAACCAAAGCCTTCACCGCCAATCACTGTACCTGCATGAATAGTCACATTATGTCCCAGCGTAACCTTAGATAGAATGCTTACATTCGGGCCGATCTTGCAATGCTCGCCTATAACCACATCATGTGCAATATGCGTATTGGAGTCGATACTGGTATTCGCACCGATCGTTACATTTTCCTGGATGCAAACATGGGCAGCGATAGCAACAGACCTTGCAATATTCACTTGCTTTTCAGCAATTACGGCGCTGGGATGAATGCCTGAAAACGCCACGCCTGCATCATCAAACATCATCATAATGCCGATAAAGGTCTCTTTCGGCTTATCTACTTTTAAGATGTTTTTACCAGCCAGCTCAGGAAAACCTTTCGGTACGATGATAATTGAGGCATTGCTTTGCTTGGCAATGGCTAGATACTTGTCATTCTCAGCATAGGCAATTTCACCCGACACGGCCAATTCCAGTGAGTTGACGGCTGTAACGACAACATTGGTATCGCCAGCCATTTCGCCGCCCACATGTTGCTGAATATCTGCTAAACGCATTTGCATTTTATTTTCCTGGTATGTAGAGATAACTCAAAGTATGAAAGAGCATTAAGCCTGATTTTCCAAGTTTAAAGTTTTTAGCAATAAACAACCTGCAACAGCAATTCACTTATGCTTTACAACATATTTTATGCTGTCATATAGTTGCTTTTTATAAGGCAGGGTGGGTAGAATGAATTGGCTCGTTAGAGTGCCTCCTGCAAATATTCAAAATACGAACCCTGGTATCATGAGTAATAATCAAGTACAAAAACATAAATGGATTTCTGACGCTGCTTATTTCAACTCTTTAAAGCACGAATTTAACCCCGATCAGGACATGCAAGACTAGCTCGCCGCAGAGCAACAATATTTACAGCTGATGCACAACCGCGTTAAATCAGGGTTAGTCAGAATAAATTCTTAAGACCAAGAAAAGACTGCTTCGCTCACAACTGAGAAGCAGTTTTTCTGCCAGCCTTATGCCAAGCTCTTTTTAAAAGCCTCAACCAGCTCTAAAACCTGCTGTTTGTAATCGTCTTTACCGGTATCATCCAGATTCATCCAGCGCAAGCGGTTAGCATTGGCAACTACGGTTACTGAAGACATTGCCATCGCTGCACCAGCTATCATTGGGCTTAATAAAATACCAAATACCGGGTACAACAAGCCTGCGGCAATGGGTATGCTAAGTGAATTATAAATAAAGGCACCAAACAGGTTCTGCTGAATATTAGCCACCGTCGCTTTAGACAACAACATAGCTTCAGGTACTTTTTGTAATGAGCCTTGCAGGATCACAATATCTGCACTTTCGATCGCCACATCAGTACCGGTACCAATCGCTATACCCACATCAGCCTGAGCGAGCGCGGGTGCATCGTTGATACCATCACCAACCATACCTACTACCTGCCCAGCTTGCTGTAACTCTTTGACAATCGCAGCCTTATCTTCCGGTAAAACCTGTGCCCGTACTTCGCTAATACCCGCCTGTTTGGCGATTGCATCTGCAGTCACCGCATTATCGCCAGTCACCATTAAAACGCGTACACCCTGCTTTTGCAGTTTAACTATAGCTTCGGCGGAGTCCACTTTAATTGGATCAGCCACCGCAATAATACCGGCAATTTTCTTATCGACCGCTAAAAACATCGCTGTTTGGCCTTGCTTTGATAGCGCCAGCATTTTATCTGTAAATGCTTCATAGCTAACGCCCTGCTCTTGCATCAGCGCTTCATTACCAAATAACACAGCTTGACCCTTAATTATTGCCGAGACGCCATGCCCTGCAACTGCAGTAAATTTCTTCGCACGCGTTAATTTTAAGGACTTTTTATCCGCAGCATCCATAATCGCTGATGCCAAAGGATGTTCCGAGCCTTTTTCTATGCTTGCCGCTAATTGCAAGACCTTATCTGCCGAAAAATCAGCCAGTGCTTCAATCGTGGATACTGTCGGCTTGCCTGCGGTGACTGTGCCGGTTTTATCCAGTACCAGGGTGGTGATTTTGCCTGCAACTTGCAAGCCATCACCATTGCGAATCAGGATTCCAGATTGCGCCGAACTTCCTACTGCAACCATCACCGAAATAGGCGTTGCCAGTCCTAACGCACAAGGACAGGCGATCACTAATACAGTCATAGCAGTTACAAAGGCATAGCCTAATGATGGCTCTGGCCCCCAAATATTCCAAATCATAAAAGTCAGGATAGAAATACACACCACCACCGGGACGAAAATACTGGCAATCTTATCGGCTAGTTTTGCTAATTCTGGCTTACTACCCTGTGCCTGACGTACGCTTTTAATAATTTGCGCCAAAGCGGTATCTCGCCCAATCCGGGTCGCCTGGTACAGAAAACTACCCTGCTGATTCATGGTACCTGCGGCAACAGTCGCACCAACCACTTTTTCTACGGGTAAAGGTTCACCGGTCAGCATGGACTCATCGACGGTAGAATGCCCTTCTATCAGCTCACCATCCACCGCAATTTTTTCGCCCGGACGAACACGCAAGGTTTCACCTAAGCCCACTTCTTCGATGGGAATATCCAGTTCCTGCCCATCACGAACCACTCTCGCGGTACGTGGCTGCAAGCCAATCAAAGCACGAATCGCGCTGGATGTCTTGCCCCGGGCTTTGGTTTCCAGAGCTTGCCCAAAATTAATAAAGGCCAGAATAATAATTGATGCTTCAAAATACGCGTGCGCGGAAAGTGAAGGTAAGTATTCAGAATAATCAATCACCACACAGGAATATAACCAGGCAGCACCTGTTCCTAAAGCGATCAGAGTGTCCATATTCGCCTGCCTGACCAGGATTGACTTCCACGCGCCGACAAGAAATTGCCCACCGGAATAAATCAAGATAGCCAGAGTAATCAATGCGACTTCGGGCCAGAACCAATTGCCCGTTTCGGAGCCTATATCAGGGACACCTCCAAAATGGCCAACGACCATGAGTGGTATACCAAATATGGCCGCCACTGTTGCCTTGCGGACTAATTGCCGATAACGTGCCATTTCCTGTTCTTCCTGCTCGGCAGGGTCTTCAAAGCCCTCCATAACAGCACCATCATAGCCTGAGTCTTGCAACGATTTTTTCAGTAAATCAGCATCGACATCACCTTTAACAATGGCCGAGTGATCAGCAAAGTTCACTGTAACCGACGTAACACCGGGCACCGAATTTAAGGCTGTTTCTACAGCTGCTACGCATCCAGCACAACTCATGCCTAAGACTGACAAGCGAATTTCTGGATCGCTAGCATCCGCAGTTATAGTAGTATTATCTTCGCTCATACTAATTCTCTCATTTCGTTACAAACTAGTGCAGCGCCGTGTTGGTTTAATGGATAAGGTGTTTCATAGACCACTAATTTAAAAATAAATTATAGTTATCTATGAATGAGTTCAACACGGTGCTGTACTACAGCAATCATGACGCCAGGATTTATTACCAAAATAGTTTAATCAACTACGGTAAACCCTGCATCTTCAATAATTTCGATAACATCATCCTCTTCAATCACTGCTTCATCAAACTCTACTTCTACCCAATCTTCACTGTGATTGCCATCGACAGAAATAACACCATCTTTAGCCATTAATGCCTGTTTAATTGTGTTTTCACAACCACCACATTTCATTCCAGTTACTTTTAGTTTTACTGTTGTCATTGCTAGTTCCCAAGTTGATTATAAGTTAACTGTATATCATACTCGACTGATAAACATTAATCATGATATAAATTACCAGGAAATTCACCTCGGGTGAATAAATTATTCTCTTATTTAGATCTCAGCCCATGCATCATAAAAATTTAATCAGCTACACACTTCTTTTTTTCTTTTTATTCAGCAGTCATTTACTTAGCGCTGCGGAACTCACTAATTTAACGCCTGACCAGCTAAACAGCGACTTAACAAAAGACGCGCTGGTTATCGACATACGCACTCCCCAGGAATGGCAGAATACCGGGATAATACCGGGGAGTCATCCACTCAGCTTCTTTGATCAAAATGGCAAGTACAATACCCAACAATGGTTGGCTGAAGTGCAAAAATTACAAACATCACCCAATCAGGAAATAATATTAGTCTGTCACTCAGGTGGGCGTAGTGGTAGAGTAGGAAAACTTTTAAGCGAAAAGCTTAATATGTCGAATGTATCGCACTTACAAAATGGTATTTCATCATGGATAAAAGAACAGCGTCCTACAGAAAAAGTGTGTACTCCCACCCAAACTTGTTAAACCCATGTCTTTCAAAACCATAACCTATCAAACAATTGCGCTTGCAGGCATCGCCCAGGCAACTTATCTGGTACAACAACTGGCAACAACCGGCAAAGCTGATAAAAATGTCATTCAGGCCAGCCTGGGTAGTTTGCTCGCCCTGGACCCGGAAAATCCGGTAGATATCTATGGCGGACTCTCGGGGGTTAAGCTGGGGCTGGAACAGTTGCAGATGCAATTCAAAACTCATAGCGTCCCTAATCCCGAAGTTGCTCGGTATGCCGCTTCGCTGGTGTTTCTGGAAACTGGTTTTTCGGCCAATCAAGCGATGCTAAAAACAGTACGCGACAAACTCAAAGTCGCCCAGGCTCAAAGCGAGCACTTTGGACTAATGCATGAAAATGTTATTGCCAATCTGGCGGATATTTATCATAGTACCATTAGCACCATGTCCCCGCGTATTATGGTTAATGGCGACCAGACCTATCTCTCATCACCGGATGTGATTAACAAGATCAGGGCACTATTATTGAGTGGCATACGTTCGGCCATGTTATGGAAGCAATGTGGCGGGAGCCGCTGGCGCTTTATATTTTTTAGACAAAAAATTCGTACCGAAATTGATTTTTTATTAGCCGAATTAGGTGAAGAAAAAACGGCCTCATAGCGGACTGAAGTCCGCTCTACCTAGGCCTTATTCTTTACCAGCCTGTATAGCCTGCTCCAGTAAACCTTGCATTTTCTTGATCCCCATTTCGCGGGTAAGCCGGATGTTATTCCGGGGAATATTTTCCGGATTTTTATATTGCGCTAAAGCAGATTCGATACTTTGCTCTCTAAGCAAATGGAAGATTGGGTAAGGTGCCCGATTGGTAAAATTTTCCGGATCATCTGCATCGCACTCTGCAAAACAATAATCTGGGTGAAAGCTGGCTAATTGGTAGACGCCTTCATAACCCTGCTCATGCATTTCCTCATTCGCGATATCCAGCACATCCAGAAAATTATCGAAGTCCTGTAATGAATTTGTGAAAATAAGTAATGTGGTTGCTATTTCAGCCTGTGTGTCCAGCCGTTTAGCTTCAATGATCAGGTTTTCCAGGCAACACTCCAGCGACTCTGCATCACTGACTTGAAAATGGATTTTACCCTGCTCAAAAACAGACTTGGCAAAGGGGCAAAAATTAAGCCCGATAACGACATGCTCTAGCCAATAGCGGGTTTGCACAATGACCTGTTTAATCTGGATGTTCATGGCCTACAGATTAATATCTAAATCGTCATCTAGCAGATCCAGGTCTTCATCATCAAAAGAGTCATTCAGCTCAGGCAACAAGATATCTGTCTCCGCATTCGCGCCTTCAGAGATCTGGTAATCCCGCCATTGTATGTATGATGCACGCATAAATAGATAGGGATCAACCGCAGCCTCGTCAATGAATTTTAGCGACTGGTCAGCATTAGAACGTGAATTTAACAGGTCTAATACCTGTATCGGCCAGACCAGATAACTAACTGGACTGGCAGCAGCATCAACAATCTTTCCGGGAATGCCTCGATAAGACGAAGGGCCTAATACCGGGATAACCACATACTCGCCACGCGGTACTCCCCAGACGGCCATGGTTTGCGAAAAATCTTCTTCATGATACTCAATTTCTGCATAGCTGGCGACATCGATCAAGCCACCTAAGCCCAGTAATGAATTGATAACAAAGCGCTCAAAGTCTTCACCTGCTGGCCTCTCTTTTCCCTGTAAAGCATCATTGATCACAGTTCTGGGCTCTTTTAGATTAGTAAAGAAATTGGCAATGGTGCCACTTACCAAGTCCGGAAGAACAAACTGATAAACAGTGGCTAGCGGTGAAGAAATATAAGTATCTACACCTCTATTAAATGCATAGGTTTTACGGTTAATACGCTCATGTGGATCATCAGGATTAATGACGACTACTTCTTTTTCTTTAGGTTCGCTATTGCTGGCACAGGCGACTAATAAAAAAATGCCCGCAACAGCTAAAAAACGCGATAATTGTCGAATCATCAAAAAGCAAAAAACTGGTTAATTAGAGAATTTCTCAATTTTAGCAGAAAGCTCCGTTAATAATGCATCAAAACCTGATCTTTGTATCACCGCAACATACTCAGAGCGTTTCAACGCTAGGTCACTGACTCCCTGGGTTATGATATTGATAATGCGCCAGTCATCGCCGGTCTTTTTCAACAGATAATCCATACTGACATCTTTATCATCTGGTAGCACTAAAAATGTATGCACATAAATTTGCCCTGGAGATAATTGCTTGGCCGATACAACCTTAAAACTTTGTCCCGAGAAACTATTAAAATAATGCGCATAGGATGCAATACTTAAAGTGCTAAACTTTCGGATGAGCTCTTTTTTCTGCTCGGTTGTTAGCGTCTTCCATTCTTTGCTAACCACAATACGAGTAATTTTAGTTAAATCATGGCTCTTGATTACTGCGGGTTTAAATATTGCAAAGCGCTGCTCAAAATCAAGCTTGTCTCCCTGCTGCATGACATTCAGTATCACTGCCTGAAAGTCGGTTACCACCTTAGTTGCAGCTGCTGTTTCAGCATCCTCTGCAAACCCTGTCGAAGTAAAACAAAATAAAAAAAACATCATTATCACTTTTCTAATTGGCATCATTCTGTCTTAACCTTTCTGATAAATTCGACCTTTCCAGCGTGAACGCTCGCCTCGCCAGTAACGCATGGCAGATGTCCAGGTCATTAATAAATACAAGCCAGCAATCACTGGCATACACAAAGCCCACATCCTGTTGAGCGCATAAAAACGTAAAGTAGGCAGATAAAGCCCCAACATAATTAAAAGCGCAAGCATAGAAAACAGCCAGGCAATCCCGGTAAAGTTAAACACGCCATACCCCCTATTACATGCAACGCCTGAGTATCCACCAGGATACATCCACCTGCAGCTGCAGCCACTTTACTCTCGGGCTTATTCGCCAGTGCAAAGGGATAGAGCATTTTAAAAAAGTAAATAAATGCGAGCATCAGCATTTTTTCCCAAAGACTATCGACTTGAAGCATCGCCATCAGGGAGACAAACTGCAAGCCCTCTGCATCACGCTTTGCTTTTAAAGCAGCTAACAAGCCCAGCATAAGTAAAATATCTGCATCCAGCAATAAAGTTAGCCGCGTTTGCACCGCCTGCAAGCCCTGCTCCTGCGCCCATAATTTTCCGCTCCAGCCAGCGGTGCAGAACTGATTACCTGTAAATTATTCAGCCCTGCCTGTTGCGCAGTTTCTGCCGTACCATCAGTCGACTCATCATCAACCAGAATAATATGGCAAGCCCTGTCCTTGCACCTTCAAGCCTTGCAGCGTACCAGCAATAACATCGGCTTCATTGCGCGCAGGAATAACCACCGTTATATCGCTTAAATCCAGCGCCTGTTGCTGAACGACTTCCAGCATTTCTCTGCAACGCCACGACTGCCACGGAAGCAGTGCAGTAAGCATCCAGATAAAAGCCGACAGCCCAGCGACTACCTCAGTCATTAGCGTAGTAACAAGCTTAGACTTCTACTTTTACCGGTATATCATTCAGTGTCGGCGTCGCAGGCTTAAACGTCGGCACCTGCACTATACCCCCTTCCGTTCTCGGTCCGCGTATCGCTGCACCCAGTGCTTTCAAAGGATGCGCTAGAGTATCTTCTACAGCTGTCGCTTCATAGCCACAATGCGCCATACAGCCTTCGCACTTAGGATTTTTTCCCGCGCCATATTTATCCCAGTCAGTACTATCCATCATTTCCTGAAAGCTATCGACATAGCCTTCATCAGATAATAAATAACAAGGCTTCTGCCAGCCAAAAACATTACGCGTTGGATTACCCCACGGTGTGCAATCGTATTGCTGATTACCGGCAAGAAAGTCCAGGTAAAGCGAAGAGTGATTTAATTTCCAGTTTTTATTCTTTCCAATAGCGAAAATACCCCGGAATAACTCTTTTGCCGCCTGACTGGAAATAAATGAGTCCTGATCCGGTGCATCTTCATAACTAAAACCCGGTGCCATGGTAATTCCTTCAACACCTAACTTTGTTGCATAATCCAGAAAATCAGCAACTTCCTGCGATGTTTCTCCCTGAAATAAGGTGCAGTTAATAGTTACTCTAAAGCCTTTGTCTAGCGCCATTTTGATGGCTTCTACCGCAATATCGAATATTCCATCCTGGCACACCGAGGCATCATGCCTAGCTTGATTACCATCAAGATGCACAGAAAAAGTCAGATACGGCGACGGGGTGTAATCCTTGATTTTCTTTTTTAACAACAAGGCATTGGTACAAAGATAAATAAACTTCTTACGCTTAACGATACCGGCAACAATTTCGGGCATTTCTTTGTGGATTAAAGGCTCTCCACCAGGAATAGACACCATCGGCGCACCACATTCATCCACTGCCTGCAAACATTCTTCAACGGATAGGCGCTTGTTTAAAATATCGTCAGGGTAAGCAATTTTTCCGCAACCTGCACACTCCAGATTACAACGGAATAAAGGCTCTAACATTAATACCAAAGGGTACTTACCCACCCCTTTGAATTTTTGCTTCATTAAATATGTACCCACAGCTATCTGCTGTCTTAATGGAACACCCATAAACTTTAACTCCAAATCTGGTAAATAGTGATAACTTAATAAAGTTGCAAATATGCAACAAAAAAGAAAAGCTGGAAAATAGTCTTTAAAATCCGCTGCAGACTTCCATTAACAATTCCTAATAACTGCCTAGCATACTATTTTTAAAAGACCAACACCAGTTTGAAAGCGATTTTTTCTCATAAAAACAACAAAATCTCAGTCATTAAATTGCCAATACGTGCAATCTAGCGGATTATTTATACGACAAAAATGTAACTTTTTCGCAAAAAAACAACATCTTTTGTGTTTACGCCACAGACAGTCTATAATTTGCCACTAAATTTTGTTTTTTCCAACTACTACACCTTAAAAATATACAGACTGCATGACTGACTCTCAAATTTCACTTGAAAACCCAGAATCGCTTTTAGCTGCCTCTGTTGATGAATTTCAGGCTATATTACTTGAAGGCGTGTCGCGCACATTCGCACTAACCATTCCCCAGCTACCAGCAGGATTATACTCTGCCGTAGCAAATGCTTACCTGCTATGCCGCATCGTAGATACCGTTGAAGATGAAGTTTCTCTGAACTTTGAGCAAAAGCTGGAATTCTGTAGCCGCTTTATAGACGTCGTTAGAACAGGTGAAGATGCAATTGGTTTTGCAACAGACCTGGCACCACTTCTATCAGGCCAGACCATTCCAGCTGAACACGTACTTATCCAGCTAACCCCCCGGGTAATCGAGATTACCCATAGCTTTGCCCCTGAACAAATTGATGCACTACTCAACTGCGTTGAAACCATGGCAAAAGGCATGCCTGTGTATCAGGGCATGGATTTAAAGGGTGGTCTGGCAACCCTGCAGGATATGAATGAATATTGTTATTATGTTGCAGGCTGTGTGGGTGAAATGCTGGCAAAATTATTCTGCCATTACTCACCCGCAATTGACCAACACCGCGAACAGTTACTGGAATTATCTGTTTCCTTTGGCCAAGGCTTGCAGATGACCAATATTTTAAAAGACATCTGGGATGATGCCGAGCGAGGCGTGTGCTGGCTACCCCAGGATATTTTTACAGAAACAGGCTTTGACCTGAAAAAACTGAATACAGCTACCGATAGTGCTGAATTTCGCCTCGGCTTAGAACATCTGATCAGCATCGCGCAAGGCCATTTAAAAGATGCCCTCACTTATACTCAGCTACTACCACGTAATGAAACCGGCATGCGTAACTTCTGTCTGTGGGCATTAGGTATGGCAGTACTCACCCTCAATGAAATTAAACAAAACCTGAATTTCAAGGATTCCAGTGAAGTCAAAATCACACGTAAAAGTGTTAAGCAGACTATTCTGACAACCAGGATTATTGGCCGTAGCAACTTATTACTCTCGCTACTTTTTGATCTAAAAAGTAAAAATCTGGTCTGCAAAGACTGGCAATATCAAGCAAACAAGTAAGTCGCACTATGTTTACCGAGGATTACAATAATATGCGCAATATCCATAATCTGGACAATGCGACAAAAAATGCACAGGATGAACTGCTATCCTTGCAACACCAGGACGGCTATTGGTTATTTGAGCTAGAAGCAGACTGTACGATTCCAGCTGAATACATCATGATGATGCATTATCTGGATGATATTGACAGTAAATTACAGGAAAAAATTGCGACCTATCTGCGTGCGCACCAGTCTGTAGATGGTAGCTATCCTCTGTTTGCCGGTGGTAATGGCGATATTAGTTGCAGTGTTAAAGTTTACTACGCCCTAAAAATGGCTGGAGACCAGACAGACCAGCCCCATATGGTGCGCCTACGCGAGTTTATACTTACGCAGGGCGGTGCGGCAAAAGCAAACGTTTTTACACGTATTTCACTGGCCATTTTTGAGCAACTTCCCTGGCGTGGCGTACCGTTTATTCCAGTGGAAATCATGCTGCTACCCAAATGGTTTCCATTCCATATAGACAAAGTATCTTACTGGTCCCGCACCGTGATGATTCCTTTATTTATCTTATGTACGTTAGAAGCGAAAGCTAAAAACCCGCTAAACATCAATATTCTGGAATTATTCATAGTTCACCCAGACAAGGAGCAACATTATTTTCCTGAGCGTGGGCTGCTGAATAAATTCTTTCTATTTCTGGATGCACTAGGCCGGAAGTCACGTATTCTGGTCACCAAGAAAATGCACCAGACTGCAGTTGCCAGAGCTAAAGACTGGTTTACCGAGCGCCTCAATGGCGAAGATGGTTTAGGCGGTATCTTTCCAGCGATGGTCAATGCTTATCAAGCCATGCTATTACTCGGCATGCCCGCCGACCATGAGCATGTTGTCACTGCCCGTAAGGCGATCGATAAACTACTCGTCATCAAAACAGATGAAGCATATTGCCAACCTTGCCTATCCCCTGTCTGGGATACTGGACTAACTCTACTTGCCTTGCAGGAAGCTGATTTAGATAGCACCAAAGCTAGCAGAGAACGTGCTTATGACTGGTTGAAAACCAAGCAACTATCGGATGAGCCTGGTGACTGGCGTATTCAACGCCCTAACCTGGAAGGCGGTGGCTGGGCATTTCAATTTGAGAACCCGCATTACCCCGATGTCGACGATACTGCTGTTGTTGCTTATGGCATGGCAACGTCTGAACTCCCTGATATGGATGAATCCATTCACCGCGCGACTCGCTGGATTGTAGGTATGCAGGCAGGTAATGGCGGCTATGGTGCATTTGATGTAGATAATTCTTATTATTACCTGAATGAAATCCCGTTTGCCGATCACGGCGCTTTATTAGACCCGCCTACGGCTGATGTTAGTGCGCGTTGCATCATGCTAATGGCTAAAGTAGCACAGGAGCATGATGAATATTTACCTGCGTATAATCGCTGCCTAAATTATATTCGTTCCGAGCAAGAAGAAGATGGCTCGTGGTTTGGGCGTTGGGGTACTAATTATATTTATGGCACCTGGTCAGTATTAATCGCGCTAGAGCAAACTGGCACGCCTAAAGATGACCCTATGTACACTAAAGCGGCCGCATGGTTAAAAAGCGTACAGCATGAAGATGGTGGCTGGGGCGAGGATAATCAAAGTTATCACCAGGCTGAATTGCGCGGTCAATTCCATTCCAGCACAGCCTTTCAGACAGCCTGGGCATTACTGGCTTTAATGGCTGCGGGTGAGCATGATTCACAAGCAGTTCGTAGCGGTATTGATTATTTGCTAAATATGCAACAGCAAGACGGCGTATGGGCGGATGATTGTCACACGGCTCCCGGCTTTCCGCGCGTGTTTTACCTAAAATACCACGGTTATGATAAGTTCTTTCCATTATGGGCCCTGGCGCGTTACCGCAATGAGCAGCGTAACAAGTGATTACCGGTATTCTGGTTGCACTACCTGAAGAATTACACACTCTGACTAAATCCAGAATTAAACAGGGTGAATGCATCGCCGTGTCTGCAAACACCTTGATTACTTTATCTGGCGCTGGTTCTAAAAATGCGGCAAGTGCTGCGCAAAACCTGATAATACTGGGTGCAAATCAATTAATTAGCTGGGGTTGTGCCGGCGCATTATCTCCGCAGTTAAAAGCCGGTGACCTGGTTGTTCCTGCCGATATACTTACCCGGGACAATATTCAATTAACAACACATAAACAGTGGTCCCGGAAAGTTATCGACCTACTAGATAAGACCATAAAGCATACGCAAGCCACATTGCTGGAAAGTGATACGGTGATCGGCCAGGCCTGCGATAAAAACCGGCTATACCTGACGACTCAGGCGATCGCAGTGGATATGGAATCAGCCGCAGTCGCGCAACTTGCTCAGCAGGCACAACTCCCGTTTATCGCCATACGCAGCATAGTTGACCCGGCGCAGCTTGACCTTCCCGGGGCGATTGATTATGCGATGACCGACAGCGGCGTTATATCTATTCGCAAACTGCTGCGCTATTTATGCAGCCATCCAGGCGACCTGCCTCGTTTAATAACACTAGGTATGCACTTCAATGCGGCAAAGAAAACCCTGAAATACCTTGCGGGTCAGTTGCCACAAATCACTCGGACGCAGTGGAGTCTGGCATGAGCCTGTCAACAAGAATACTCGAGTGGCAAGGCTGCCTGGTAACGCGTTATGCGTGGTTTATTATTAGTGCCGCTCTATTGCTGGTAGGACTGAGTGCTTACTATGCAAAAGACCATCTTGGCGTGAATAATAATTCGTCTGAGATGCTGTCACCTGATTTGCCATTTCAGAAAAATTACAAGCGCCTGGAAACTGCATTTCCACAAGATACCAATGCCATTTTATTTGTGGTCGATACGCCTACCCCGGAAGAAACTGCAATTGCGGCGACTAATCTGTTAAAGCGCCTAAATAACAATAGCGATTTTTTTGAGTCCAGCTATATTCCGGATGACAATGCATTCTTTCGTCAGCAGGCTTTTCTGTATCTATCCACTGCAGAGTTAGATAAATTAGCCAGCAACTTAACCGATGCCCAGCCTTTTATTGGTTATCTGGCACAGAATTACCATCTGCAAGGACTGTTTAGCATTTTAACCGAGGCGCTGGAAAATGAAGATAGTGTCATCAGCCAAAGCTTGCCAGCGCTACTAACATCCATCAGCACAGCTCTAAACAAAACTGCTGCAGGCGAACATTATCATGTTTCCTGGCAAGAAATACTCAACCCGAATAGTGCCACAAACAAAACCCGCCGAATTGTGATTGCCAAGCCCCGGGTGCATTACCAGTCGATGATGCCAGTCGCTGCTGCGATTGAAAAAGCACGCGCATTATCTAGCTTGCTTATGCAGGAAATGCCCGGAACAAATATTCGTATCACCGGTGATATCGCACTACAGCATGAAGAACTGGAAGATATAGGTGATGGCGCTGTACTCAGTGGCATTGGCTCTTTACTACTGGTACTGCTTATTTTATTTCGTTGCTTTCACTCGATTAAGCTACTGCTAGCAACCCTGATCACCTTATTAATGGGACTAACACTGACGGCCGGATTTGCAGCTATTGCCATTGGTCATTTAAATGTTATTTCAATTTCATTCGCAGCATTGTATATAGGTCTGGGAGTGGATTTCGCCATTCATATGAACCTGCATTACCGCGCGCAACTAGTTAAGAAATGTAGCAATAAAAAGGCTATTAGAAAAGCCCTGCACAGCGTTGGCTTTTCATTATTTCTTTGCGCTTTAACCACCTCTATCGGTTTTTTTGCTTTTATACCTACAGACTATAAAGGCGTCTCTGAACTAGGCATGATTTCTGGTGTCAGCATGTTTATTGGCCTTGCAGTTTCCATGCTGGTATTACCTGCCTTGCTGACGATATTTAAACTTGAGCAGGCAGAGCCGTTTCATACTTCGGCACAACCTTCGTTTATCCAGACCCTGCCATTTCGCTATAAAAAAGCCATACGCATCGGTACATTTGTCCTTGTTGCTGCCTGTCTATTCGTCGTCCCGTATATCAGCTTTGATTCTAACCCGATCGATATGCGTAACCCCAAGGCGAGCACAGTCAGCACATTTAAAGACTTACTCAAATCAAAAACTGACTCGCCTTATGCTCTGTACGCTTTAAGTGATAGCCTGCACGCAACACAAAAAATGCAGAAAAAGCTGGAACAACTTTCAAGCGTGCATGGGACTATCTCACTGGAAAGTCTGGTAGCTACAGACCAGGAAGATAAGCTATATACTATCGAAGACTTGGCATTAATTCTAGGACCTCAGCTCAGCCAGTTTAACGCACGCCTTGTTCCCTCTGATACTATCGCGGTGTTAAGTCAGTTTAATGCAACACTTGCCAGCTTGCTGGCAAACAACCGCACGTCCATAGACCCGCTGGTTTTGCAGGATCTCAGTAGCAGTATCGATAAATTTTTAGCTGCGCTGGAATTATTTCCAGAGCCGGTCATCCTGGCGCAAAACCTGGATAATAGTATTCTGGGTCTATTGCCCTACACCATTAAGATGCTAAGCCAAGGCTTAACTGCCTACCCGTTTGATATAAACGATATACCTGACGAGATTCGTCTGCAGTGGCTTAGTCTAACGGGTATTTATCGTACGATGATTATGCCGGAGCAGAATTTAAATATCCCTGCCAACTTAAAGCAGTTCGCTGAACAAGTACAGAGTGTTGAGCCTACCGCAGTCGGCTTGCCGGTGGGTGATCTTGCTTCGGGAAAAGCGGTGGTTGGCGCTTTTCAGCAGGCATTTGCCAGCTCGTTAATCATTATTTTCCTGTTACTTTTGTTTATGCTGAAAAGCATTAAAAAAACGCTATTAGTCATAGGTCCATTATTGCTTGCCGGTTTATTAACCTGCACGACCAATGTTTTTCTTGGCATTCCGTTTAATTTTGCTAACATCATCGCCCTGCCTCTCCTGTTAGGCATGGGCGTTGATAGCGGTATTCATATTATCCATTGCCTATATGAAGGCCTTGAGGACAATCAACATTTATTACAAAGCAGTACCGCGCGCGGGGTCATGTTCAGTTCGCTGACCACCATGAGTAGTTTTATCAGCCTGGCGTTAATACCGCATTTTGGCATTTCCAGCATGGGGATTACTCTGGCTGTTGGCATTAGCTTTACGCTGTTTTGCACGCTGTTTATATTACCTGCTTTTAGCAATAGAACCATTCAACTTTAAAGACCAAGATACAGTCATGTCATTCAGTATCGCCGAACTTTTTACTCAACATAGTCAGGAAAAATTTGAGTTGCACGAAAACTATTTGAATAATCAAATGGTTCGAGTTCTAAAAACGATAGGCTATGACCGCACCTACACAAAGGCGCTGGGTCAGTATTTATATGATCAGCAAAACACCGAGTATCTGGATTGTTTAAGTGGCTTTGGTGTATTTGCCGTAGGGCGCAACCACCCTACAGTCGTTAACGCGCTACAGGAAACATTGACACTGGAATTACCTAACCTGGTGCAAATGGATGTGTCTTTATTAAGTGGCTTGCTGGCAAAGAAAATCCTGGCTACCACTCCGGATAATCTGGATAAGATGTTCTTCTGTAATTCCGGTACCGAAGCGGTTGAAGCGGCTATTAAATTTGCCCGCTATACCACTAAACGAGAAAAAATCGTTTTCTGTGAGCATGGCTATCATGGCTTGACCATGGGTTCTTTATCTTTAATTGGTGAAGAAGTGTTTCGCGAAGGCTTTGGCCCATTTCTGCCAGGCTGCAGTTCTGTGCCATTTAATGATCTGGCGGCACTAGAGCAGGCACTGAGCAATAAAGATGTTGCTGCATTTATAGTCGAACCGATACAGGGTAAAGGCGTAAACCTACCTGATGATAATTATCTGGTGGGCGTACAGCGCCTGTGTAAACAATATGGCACTTTATTTGTTGCCGATGAAGTACAAACCGGCATAGGCCGCACTGGAAAATTCTGGGCTATCGATCACTGGGATGTACAACCAGATATGATTTGCATGGCTAAAGCCTTATCTGGTGGCTTCGTCCCCGTTGGTGGCGTTGCCATGACTAGTAAAATTATGGATACGGTGTTTAACCGCATGGATAGAGCCGTGGTTCATGGCTCAACCTTTTCAAAAAATAATATGGCGATGGCGGCAGGATTGGCTACCTTACAGGTTATTGAAGATGAGAGCCTGGTGCAAAACAGTGCTCTGGTCGGCGCAGATATTATTCGTAGTATCAATGCCATGAGCAGTCGATATGAATTTTTAAAAGAAGCACGAGGCAAAGGGCTAATGGTTGCCATCGAATTTCAGGCGCCTAAAAGCCTAACCCTTAAAGCCGCCTGGGCAACGCTGGAAGCGGCGAATAAAGGCTTGTTTTGTCAGATGGTCACCATCCCCTTATTTAAAGATCATCACTTACTCACACAGGTGGCTGGACACGGCATGAATGTCGTTAAACTATTGCCGCCATTGAACTTAACACAAAAAGATCGCGACTGGATTGTTAACTCGTTCGATCATGCCATTGCTGACACTCACAAAGTCCCTGGCTCAATCTGGTCACTGGGTAAAAACCTAGCTGGCCATGCACTTAAATCAAAAACAGGGTCTTAAGGAACGTATATTATGAATATTGCAGAGAATTATCCACTTTTACATACCATCGACCTTCCTGACGATGTGCGGAAATTAGACCGGGATCAGTTGATTCCGCTATCCGGTGAATTACGCGAATTTTTAACCCACTCTGTTAGTTTATCTGGCGGCCATTTTTCAGCGGGTCTGGGAACGGTTGAATTAACCGTTGCTTTACATTATGTCTATAACACACCTAACGATCAACTAGTCTGGGATGTGGGACATCAAGCCTATCCGCATAAAATCCTCACTGGGCGCAAAGAGCGCATGACCACAATTCGCACTAAAGACGGTATCTCGGCTTTCCCCAAGCGCAAGGAAAGTGAATACGATGCATTTGGCGTTGGCCATTCGAGCACCTCGATCAGTGCAGCCTTAGGTATGGCCATTGCTGCTGAAAATAAAGGTGAAAACAGCCGCATGGTCGCAATTATTGGTGATGGTAGTATTACTGGCGGCATGGCGTTTGAAGCGATGAATCATGCGGGTGCTCTTGACGCCAATTTGCTGGTTATTCTAAATGATAACGATATGGCAATTTCGCCTAATGTTGGTGCGATGAACAACTACTTTACTAAAATCATTTCCAGCAAGCTTTATTCTTCTGTACGCGAAGAAAGCAAAAAAGTACTCAGTAACCTACCCTCTGTATGGGAACTTGCAAAAAAGACCGAGGAGCATGTTAAGGGCATGATTGTTCCCGGCACTTTATTTGAAGAACTAGGCTTTAATTACATTGGCCCGATTGATGGCCATGATGTGGATATGCTAGTCGATACGCTGAAAGCCGTCAAAGAACTTTCTGGCCCGGTATTTCTGCATATCGTTACTAAAAAAGGTAAGGGCTATGCCCCTGCTGAAAAAGACCCGTTAGCTTATCATGGTGTACCCGCCTTTGATCGTAGCAAGGATTGCCTGCCTAAATCCGCGCCATCGCCACACCCGACTTATACCCAGGTTTTTGGTTGCTGGTTATGTGATATGGCAGAAAAAGATGAACGTTTATTAGGCATTACCCCTGCCATGCGTGAGGGTTCAGGAATGGTGAAATTTTCTGAATGTTATCCAAAACGCTATTTTGATGTCGCGATCGCTGAACAACATGCGGTGACCCTCGCTGCTGGACAGGCATGTCAGGGAGCAAAACCAATTGTTGCTATTTATTCCACGTTCTTACAGCGCGCATATGATCAACTCGTGCACGATGTCGCGATCCAGAACCTGGATGTGTTATTTGCCATCGACCGTGCTGGCCTGGTTGGCCCTGATGGTCCTACGCATGCGGGTAATTTTGATTACAGCTTTCTGCGCTGTATTCCGAATATGCTGGTAATGGCACCAGCCGATGAAAATGAATGCCGACAAATGCTAACCACTGGCTATAACTATGAAGGCCCTGCTTCAGTACGTTATCCTCGCGGTAAAGGCCCGGGCACTACTATTGCTAATGACTTTGCTGAACTGGAAATCGGTAAAGCTGAAGTACGTCATCAAGGCGGCCGTATAGCAATTCTTGCCTGGGGCAGCATGGTCACTCCTGCGCTTGAAGTGGGTAAACATATAGGCGCTACTGTCATTAATATGCGCTTTATCAAGCCACTGGATGAAGACATTATTCTGCAAATGGCTAAGAGTCATGATGTGCTGGTCACCGTTGAAGAAAATGTACTCGCGGGTGGCGCTGGTAGCGCGGTCAATGAATTTTTACAGGCGCAGAAAATTCTGATGCCAGTATTAAATATCGCCTTAGCTGATGAATTTATCGAACAGGGAACGCGTGAAGAGCTATTGGCAGAATGTGGTCTGGATATGCAGGGCATTACAACGCAAATAGAAAACTTCTGCGCCTAATCAATCACTTTCGGGTGGGTGCATATAGCCCACCCAACATCTAGCCATAAACTGTGTCTTATACTTCTGTAAAATCGTTAACAGCACTATGCCTATTACTTTTTCCATTACTTAGCCTTGCCCACGGCACCATTAGGCTCTGGCAATCCATCTGGTCGGCATGGATTTTCACGCCCGATGTTGCCATCCCGATGCTTTTAACCGTAGTTGTTTTTTTTCGGGGTCGTGCCAAGCGGCGTGAAGCAGGCCGCCCCGTCAGCATCGGGCAAACCATTAGCTTTCTACTGGGTATGCTGTGCTTCGTTATCGCCCTGCAATCTCCATTAGAGCCACTGTCCGAGCATTTTTTGTTTTTTCATCAGATTGAACATTTATTAATGCGTGGTTTAGGCCCCCTATTGCTTATCTTAAGTATGCCTCTCGCACCACTAATACAGGGGCTTCCCAAAGTGGTACGCCATTCTATTTTGACACCGATTATCCGTAATAAAGTGATACAGTGGCTATATAATTTCCTGAACTACCCAGTCATCGCATCGGTTTTATTTATCGCAACCCTACTCATCTGGCAAATCCCCAGCCTGCATAATAGCGCCCTGGCAGACCAGTCTTTACATAACTGGATGCACTTCACCATGATTCTGACCGGCTTCTTTTTCTGGTGGTTAATCTGCGATCCACGCCAGAAATCATCCCGTATTCCGTTTGGTATACGTATTATTATTTTATGGTTAGTGACCATACCTAATACTATTATTGGTGCTATTATTACTTTAAAGAGAGATCAGATCTATGCTGCTTACGATGTACTCGATGGACGATTAGCCATTGAAATAATGCTGGATCAGCAGTTAGGCGGTATTATGATCTGGGGACCTGGTGGCATGATAGGACTGATTGGTACCGCTGTTGTATTTTTTCTATGGACACGCAAAGATAAAAAATTGCGCTATCACTAAATTACTCCGCGTCACCTGTCCCGATCTTTCTAGGTTTAAAACACATTATTACGTTGGGGGGAGCTTATGAAAATTGCAATTATCGGTATGGGGCGTGTTGGCGAAACTCTCGCATACAGCATCGTAATGAGAGGCCTCTGTGATCATCTAATACTATGCAACCGCACAGCGTCAACAGCAACCGGAGATGCAATGGATTTGCAGCATAGTCTGGCTTTTTGTCAGCACTCCATGAAAATAAGCTCTGGCGAAATTGCCCAGGCTAAAGATGCAGATATCGTAGTGATTACAGCATCAATCTCCATGTCAAAGACAATGTCTTCGCGCACAGAACTGGGACTGGTCAATGTTGCGCTATTTCGAGAATTAGTTCCACTTATTGCCAGTAATAACCCAGATGCAGTGCTGGTCATTGTATCTAACCCTGTTGATGCCTTGACTTACCTGACGACCAAGCTTTCAGGCTTTGCTGCATCCCAGGTTATTGGTGTGAGTACATTGATAGACTCAGCCAGATTCAGGGTCATGCTCTCACAAGTCGAGAAAATCCATCCTGATGATCTACGCGCTTATGTCGTCGGAGAGCATGGACCTAACCAATTCCCGATTTTTAGTCAGGCGATTGTTGGCTGTGAGTCGATCAATGATAACCCATTACACCGCGAGATATTTGATCAAGTAACTGACGCAGGATTCGAAGTCTATCATAACAAGGGCTATACCAATTTTGCCATTGCCAATGCCTGCACTGAAGTGCTTAGAACCATTGTTTCTGATGCCCACCGCACCATGCCACTTTGCACCTACTTTGATGAGTGGCTAGGCATCACTAATAACTGTTTTAGCATTCCGGTGGTAGTCGGCCGCAGAGGTATCATACGCTATTTATACCCGGCACTAAATAAACGCGAGCAACAGGATTTAAATAGTCAGGCGCGCCATGCTACCTCACGAAATTCCGGGACTCCTGTCGCCGTAATTCGTTCACCTACGCAGCGAATAGGAGATGCTCCAGCCGCCCTGCGTCCGCCACAGACTGAGCACAAAGCAGCTCAGTCATGGCTACCACAAATGGCTCTACGGCTATTCGGGATAAAATTTTAGCCTCCCTCGCGCGCTATCGCGCACTTCGGATTGGCAAATTTCCCTGCGCCTTCTGGAGACTATCAGCCCGTCCGGGGCTGACAGCGAATGCGAAAAAAATTAAAGCAACAATCAGTACGCTTTTAGACTTATGAAATGAGGCTTCGCCTTAGGCAACTCGCAACCCACTCTCCTTGCTGGTCTTTTTGTCCATCATCTGCGTTGTAGAAACAATTGCCAGGCGCGCCATGCTACCTCACGAAATTCCGGGACTCCTGTCGCCATAATTCGTTCACCTACGCAGCGGATGGGAGATGCCCTGAACGCCCTGCGTCCGCAACGACTACGCACAAAAGCCGCTTCGTCATTACTACCTCACTGGCTGGACGGCTATTCAGAATGCAATTCTTGCTCCTCTCGCGTGCTGCTAGCACACGTCGAATCAGCGAATTACCCTGTCGCCTATCAGGGACTAGAAATCACCACTTCGCTAAGCTCCGTTTCCATGATTTTCAGCGGTAGCCTGCCATGTGCCTTGGCTACACATTGAAAACAAACAAAATATCCTGCGCAATATGAGCAAATTATTTATTGCGCGTTACATTACCGCTATTTTTTATTGGCCTTTAAGCCATATTAATTATATTATCAACATATACTTCGCGCGGTCACGACTGCGGATTTCTAACGACTGACTTTTTGCCGCTGGCGGCGTTGCTAAAACAGTTGCGTAGTCGGCTATGCGCCTGTTTTAGCGCCTTGCCCTCGACAAAAATTAGTGCGTTATAAACTCTGCATCCGTGACCACGCGAAGTATAACTTATTACTTTTAGTAAGTTTTTCATCCCATTATAATCTCAATAGGAATTTACAATGTCAAAATCCCTTAAGAAAAAATCAGTCAAGTCTGTTGCAAAAAAGGTTATTAAAAAAGCTGTTGCTAAAAAAATCATCGCTAAAAAGAAAGCAAAATCTATGCTAAAAAAAATCAGCAAAATTACTATTAAGAAGAAGCCTGAAAACAGAAAGTCGGCGACAAAAGCAGCTAAAAAAGCACTAAAAAAAGTAGCCAAATAAAAACATAGACAGAAACCCAATCATCTGGGTTTCTTCAATAAACTTTCTCCTGTAAATATTCCAAACGGTCAAAGCTAAGCCCCGTATTGCCGCTATTCAAGCCCTGGCCCATTTATTTCGCGCCAGGCAATGCTTTGCGAATCGGTATATTCTCGCTGAGCTATATTTTTCCGCTGTGCGTTTATCTGGCTGGAAAAGTGTGTGTGTACTGTCCGCAAAGCGAAAAGTACTCTGCCACGATTGCCATATATCCCGGGGTATTAAATCCACAGCGTCTATTAGCGATTGCCAGCGCATTAGGTAAATAACGCCAGTAGCTTAGTGCGTGTTTTTTGGTCAGAATTTTGACCAGGTAAACCAGGGCATTATTATTCGCCCGGTAATTGCTTTGCTGAAGTTTCCCAATTATTGAGTAGCTGTAATACACAATGCTGGTGTATCGAGGTTTATTTTAGGTGGTTTTGCCATGTTTATAGCAAACCCCTACTTAATTCCCCTTAGGCAATAGCATTTGAAACGAATGAAAAGACTATTTCTTTCATACAGTTGTAGCATAGTTTCAATTTTACCATAAATAATTATTGGGAAACTTCAGATGAATAATACCACAGGCGCGCCATGCTACCTCACGAAATTCCGGGACTCCTGTCACCATAATTCGTTCACCTACGCAGCGGATGGGAGATGCCCTGAACGCCCTGCGTCCGCAACGACTACGCACAAAAGCCGCTTCGTCATTACTACCTCACTGGCTGGACGGCTATTCGGAATGCAATTCTTGCTCCTCTCGCGTGCTGCTAGCACACGTCGAATCAGCGAATTGCCCTGTCGCCTATCAGGGACTAAAAATCACCACTTCGCTAAGCTCCGTTTCCATGATTTTCAGCGTCCGAATTATTGCCACTACTCGCCTGGATCATCCGCCCTTGTTTCTGCAACCGTGCTATTAACGGAGTACAAGGCAGAGCATTTAATAGACCTGCCATAACAATAGGGGCATGGCAGGCATTTACAAAATCAATAAACTCCTGCACTGATTCATCGCTGTCATGGTCAAAACCGTAAATCATGCCCATCATCACCCCTGCACCGGTTTGCTCGGATATAAACTTTAGTTTTTCGACCAGGCTACGCTCACCGCGCAGGTTCTGCCTTTTATCTGTTCCTAACAAGGAGGCTTCATTCGGGGTTTCAACGCCATAAAAGCCGTTGATAAAGTTTGCCTTATGAAACCAGTGCAGGCGCGCCATGCTACCTCACGAAATTCCGGGACTCCTGTCGCCGTAATTCGTTCACCTACGCAGCGAATAGGAGATGCTCCAGCCGCCCTGCGTCCGCCACAGACTGAGCACAAAGCAGCTCAGTCATGGCTACCACAAATGGCTCTACGGCTATTCGGGATAAAATTTTAGCCTCCCTCGCGCGCTATCGCGCACTTCGGATTGGCAAATTTCCCTGCGCCTTCTGGAGACTATCAGCCCTTCCGGGGCTGACAGCGACGTAACTCTGCCATCACCGGTGATTCATCGTCAAGGCGCAAGGTCAGTTCAGTATATTTGTAAGCGTCAATTCTCTCCACCTAGACAAGCTACACCAATTACTTTAGAGGCTTAATTTTTTCAATCAAGTTCCAGGACAAAAACTGATCCAGTGCTTCTGGTTTATAATGCCTACCCAGCTTGGGTAGTTCAGTTTCGGAAGTGCTGACAGCGCGTATGCCATACCGTGATTCTCGTCAGGCGCAAGGTCAGTCGAATTTGAAGCGCAATCCTCCACCTGACAGCTCAATTACTTTAGAGGCTTAATTTTTTCAATCAGTTCCAGGACAAAAACTGATCCAGTGCTTCGGTTTATAATGCCTACCCAGCTTGGGTAGTTCAGTTAATAGGTATTTCAGGTAATCAAAAGGTTCCAGGTTATTAGCAACGGCTGTTTGCACAAGACTGTAAAGTAGTGCGCTGACATTTGCACCGCGTGGTGTCTGGTTAAACAGCCAGTTTTTACGTCCAATCACAAACGGTTTGATATGCCGTTCAGCTGCATTATTATCAATTTGTATATTACCGTCATCAATATAGCGGATCAAGCTACCCCACTGGTTAATAGTGTAACGAATGGCTTTACCTATTGCGCTGTCCTTTGCTGTCTTGGTAAGGTTGTTATCGCACCACTGCTTTAACTCTTCCAGTAAAGGTTTGCTTTTTTACTGACGCTGTAAATAACGTTGCTCTATCGTCAGGTCTTTGATCTGTTTTTCAAGTGCATACAGTCGGGCAAACTTACGTAATGCGGTTTGAGCCAGCCCCATTTTATTCTTGCGACTCTCTTTAGGGCAGGCGCGCCATGCTACCTCACGAAATTCCGGGACTCCTGTCGCCGTAATTCGTTCACCTACGCAGCGAATAGGAGATGCTCCAGCCGCCCTGCGTCCGCCACAGACTGAGCACAAAGCAGCTCAGTCATGGCTACCACAAATGGCTCTACGGCTATTCGGGATAAAATTTTAGCCTCCCTCGCGCGCTATCGCGCACTTCGGATTGGCAAATTTCCCTGCGCCTTCTGGAGACTATCAGCCCGTCCGGGGCTGACAGCGTTAGCAGAGCGTCATCCTTTGTGGGCTCGTTCATGCCCAGAGTTGAAGGATATCGACTTTATTCGCCTTGGGTTATTACGCTGTATCAGTGTAGTCGATAGTGGTCGCCATTTCCTCCAAACCAATGAACAGATTTATGGCCAGCTGCTTCCCCACTCAACGTATTTTAAATCACTGAAGTCGCATAGACGAACAAGTATGCTTGAGGCATTTGAACAGCAGAGCTATCATCTTCACTCTGAACACTGCTATCGCAAGGCATTGATTATCTTAAAGTATTCCCGGAACTTGACGAATACACCATAGAAGCAGCGGATGGGCATTTTATTGATCATGCCTGCCATACTGAAAAAAACAGCAAGGGGAAAGTTTATGCGGCCGGGGGGATTTACGCGTTGAATCTCAGAAGTGGGTTGCTCAGATTTCTTTGTCTGGTGACAAACGGAACTCAGAGACATCAAGAAATACCTGTGTTACGAGATCATATTGAAAAGCAAAACAAGGGAAATAACAGCTCTCAGAAACATCTCTATGTCTACGATAAAGCCGTCACCGACTTTGTCTGGTGGGATCGGCAGAAATGACATGCTAATTACATGATTTCAATGCTAAAAGAAAATTCAATTGCGACTCTGGTTGAGTCTATCCCTTTTGACTCCCGCCATGAGATCAATACAGGGGTTGAAGCATACAGTGTGTACGAAAACAAGGGCATCAAATTTAACGTGGTGGATTACCGTGATCCAGAAACCGGAAAACTTCACCGGTTTGTGACAACCTTGCCAATGACTATTAACCCTGGAACCATTGCCATGCTGTATTTCAAGCGATGGACGATTGAAAAGACATTCAATAACACTAAAAGTAATTTCAAGGAAACTAAAGCTTGGTCTTCCAATACCCGCTCACTTGAAAATCAAATGCGCCTGACTGCAATGAGCTATAATTTAATGCGCGTGTTTGAAGAGAGTTCAAAAACACAACAGCCAGAATTGATTCATCCATCGGATAAAAAATATAGCGAGGCTCTGGAGATAAGGCAGCAACAGGCTCAAAAACGAGATCGTTTTGTGAATCCATTATTTTTCCAGGCAAGAATATCTCGTATCAGCTCGTATACCATTCGGGCAGTTCAAAACGCAATAATAACAGGAATGTCTTTACAGTGCTTTATGAGCTCTCTTGTGGCGAGGTTAGTTTTACCGCCTCAATTGATAGGGGAACACTGATGATATTAATAGCAGCATAATCTGGCTGGAAAAAAATTCTGGTGAATTAAAGCCACCTTTATAATATTTTTTGGCCTTAGCTTTGCTGAGCCCCTCTAGCAACTCATCGATAACCCCTTCCGCTTCATTTTCCAGCAAATGATCAGTGATTTGCATCAATGGCGACTGCGGACTAATCGCCGTGCCACCCACAATTAATAATTTATTGAACTTTTTTACTTCCAGCCCTAGTTTGATCAAGCTCTGCTCTTGCGCCATCATTCCGCCGATATAAATATGATCAGCATCGGCGATAAACTCACTGATAGGCCGGGGGTCAATATTTTTATCTATCAGGCAAAGCTGTTCATAATACTCGATGTTCAAGTTTTCAGCTATAACTGGGCTAAGAAAAGTAAATTTTTCCGGCTTTGTTTTATAGGTGATTGATTTACAATGATGTTGATGCTTTCTTTGTCAGTAAAATTATCAATAAAATCAATCAGTTAAAAAACTTGAACATCGAGTAATAGGGTTTAAGATGGTTAAACAAGCCCATACGCCCCGACGGCGGCAATAATCGCTTTAGCACCCCAAACTCACTGGCAGGCGCATACATTTTCAGGCTTTCTGCATAACTCCAGAAGGTGTCCTGGGTATCAAATTCAGGGTAGATCAGAACA
Organism: Bathymodiolus japonicus methanotrophic gill symbiont; assembly: GCF_019721995.1. GTDB lineage: Bacteria > Pseudomonadota > Gammaproteobacteria > Methylococcales > Methylomonadaceae > Methyloprofundus. The sequence continues at coordinate 33,826 of NZ_BLYC01000018.1, forward strand.
GCTTTATGAGCAATATTCTCGTTCATCATCCCCTCTTAAATAAATTCATTAAACCAAATCATACTCTTTTGACATTTGCAGAGACACGCTACGCACACACATACTCATCAGCAGCACTGCTAATTTACCCTGCAGATAAATGTCTTAACCTTAAACCAGATAGCAATAAAACAAATGCATATAAAGTCGCCGCAATGGCTATCCACATCGCTAGATTCAAGGCTCGATCGACTAAGCCCCAGTTATGCCAAAGACTGGTATCAACACAATGGTAAATCAAAGATGCCATAGCAGAAGATGCCAATATAATACGTAAAATGAAGACGCGCCAACCTGTTGCTGGTCGGTAAATTTTAGTTTTTAACAACTTAGACAATAATAAACTGGCATTAAAAAATGCGCCTAATGATGTCGCTAAAGCTAAACCAGCGTGGGCCAAAGGGAAAACCAGGGCAATATTTAACAGCATATTGGCAATCATCGCATAAATACCAAAACGTACTGGGGTTTTCATATCCTTACGTGAAGTAAAGCCAGGCACTAGTACTTTTACCAATATAAAGCCTAATAATCCGACAGAATAAGCCATTAAGCTGCGCCCAGTCATAACAACATCGTTAACACCAAAATGATGGTATTGAAATAATGTAGAGACCATAGGTTCAGCCAGCATAATTAAGCCTAGTGATGCAGGTACACCGATTAACACTACCAACTTCAACCCCCAATCCAGGGACCTGGAAAATGCCTCGGTATTCTCTGCTGCATGGTTTTTTGACAGATTTGGTAAAATCACAGTCGCCAATGCGATGCCAAATATCCCCAGGGGGAACTCGACCAGCCTATCCGAATAATATAACCAGGAAATACTGCCTGCCGTTAAAAATGAAGCCAGTAAAGTATCCAGTAATAAGTTAATCTGGGTCACAGAAACACCGAACAAGGCGGGTAGCATCAGCTTTAAAATACGCTTTACCCCTGGATCCCTAAAGCCAAAGCGTAAGCGTGGTACCAGGCCTAAGCGGCGCAAGGCAGGAAACTGAAAAACCAGCTGTACTGCACCAGCAAAAAACACACCCCAGGCCAAAGCAACAATTGGCTGCGGCATTAAAGGCGCTAACCAGATAGCCGCAGAAATCAGGCATATATTAAGGAATACCGGGGTAAATGCAGGCACGGCAAATTTACCATAGGTATTTAAAATTCCACCAGCAAATGCGACCGATGAAATAAAAAACAAATACGGAAAGGTAATACACAACATCTGCACTGCCAAATCATACTGCTCCCCTTGCCAGGAAAAGCCGGGGGCAAACACCATAATTAGATACGGTGCAGCGAGCATACCCGCAATGGTAGTTAACATTAAAATAAGTGCTAGCGTTCCTGCAGTACGATCTATAAAATGGCGTAGCGTTGCTTTACCTCCCTGCTGCTTATAATCTGATAACACAGGGACAAATGCCTGAGCGAAAGCACCTTCGGCAAAGAGGCGGCGTAAAAAATTGGGGATTTTAAACGCCACAAAAAAGGCATCAGTGCCAGAGTCTGCACCGAAAATGCGTGCAAATAACATATCCCGAATAAAGCCTAATATACGTGAAATCATAGTCATGCTACTGACTATCGCGGTCGATTTAAAAAGTTTGCGGCTCAAGACTTGCATTCCTGCTATTAAAAGATTGACAATCATATCATTTATCGGGAAAATAAACGGTTTTAAAATATACAACGCAATAACCGAGGAATCATGGCTAATACAGCTCAAGCAAGAAAACGCGCACGTCAGGCAGAAAAGAACCGCGTTCGCAATGCAGGACAACGTAGCAATCTACGTACATTCATCAAAAAAGTTATTGCTGCAGTAGATTCTGGTGACGTAGAACAAGCAAAAACAGCTTATGCAACAATCGTTCCAGTTATCGACTCAGCAGTAAATAAAGGACTACTTCACAAAAACAAAGCGGCAAGAAACAAAAGCAGACTTAATAAAAGAATCCGCGCAATGGCTTAGTAATTCCGCAAGGCATTACCCAAAGTACCAGGCAAGCTCTTAGCTTGACCTGGTGTTTTTTTGCCTGAAAGATACCAAATTCAGCTACTGCAGGACGTGGCTTCAGCCCGCCAAAATAAAAAGCTTTTTAAGGCGGACTGAAGTCACGTCCAGCTATTTTTGCTATACTCTGCCTACCATCCACTATAAGTAGATACAGACTATGTCAAACAAAATACGCTGGGGAATTCTAGGCGCTGCACGCATTAACCAACAACTTATGCCGGCTATTGTTGCGGCTAATAACAGCGAGCTGATTGCTATTGCCAGCCGCAGACCTGGGGCAGCTACGACAACACTAGAGCAATATGCACCAGATATTGCAAACCTGCGTCTGTACGATGATCCTGCCGAGCTACTTAAAGACCCTGAGATACAAGCAGTCTATATACCGCTTGCTACAGAAGATCATGCGCACTGGACTTTACGCGCAATAGAGCATGGCAAACATGTTTTATGTGAAAAACCAATCGCGCTGAGTATTGCGGATATAGAAAACATAGAAAGCGCAGCTAAACAACATCAAGTTTATGTTATGGAAGGCTTTATGTATCGCTTTCATCCACAACATCAGCGCATTCAGGAAATTATCAGCTCTGGTGCTATTGGCGAAGTTCGCTCGGTACGCACCTGTTTTGCCTACCCGATGCAGCCTGCTCGTCTGTATCGTGTGGATCGGCCCATAAATCAAGGTGGTGGCGCAATGTGGGATATCGGTTGTTACGCCATTCATGCCGCGCGGTTTCATTTTGGCGATACTAAAGCCCAGGCAGTCACAGCACTGGCAAAGCATAATGAACATGGCGCAGATATTAGCAGCAGCGGCCTGATTGATTTTGGCGATGGTCGCTATGCACAATTTAATTTCAGCTTTGAACATGCCCGACGCGCCGAATATGAGATTATCGGCACAACTGGCGGTATAAAGTGTCATAACGTCTGGGCTAAAGCAGATGAGCAGCCGGTAATCTCCTGGCAAGCAGATTCATCTGAACCACAGATTGAAAAACTGGATCTAGCGAATCACTTTCAACTGGAAGTCGAACATTTCTGTGCTTGCATACTCAATAAGCAGCCACCCAGACTTTCCCTGCAGGATGCAAAAGATAACTGCGCAATTATTCTTGCTGCCCTGCAATCTGTCGAACAGGGACGCACCATACGGCTAGAATAAATACATCGCTAATTTAGGCGTATCATTCAGAACGGGTGCTATACCATCAACAAGCACAATCATACAGCATGCTAAAGCTCCCACTGTTTTCCCATTACCCGGCTATCGCTCTAATTTTTCTTTTGTCTACGCAGTTTACCCTTGCAGAGACCATTGCTGTACCCATGCAAATTGACTTTGCGTAATTGCAAAAACTACTCGTCAGACAATTATTTACCGAGCCGTCCAGTTCAATAGAAGTACTAAACGACCCGCAGGGCTGTAGTAAAATCACCCTATCTAATCCGCAACTAAGTGAATTCAAGCAACACTTACAAATTAATGCGCAGCTAAAAGCCCGGCTCGCTGTCAAGGTAATTGATCGCTGTGTGCCCTTATTCAATTGGGACGGCTATGCGCAAATTATCAGCAAGCCGCTAATAAAAGCAAACGACCCGCGTCTGATCCACCTACAGCTTATAGACAGCCATCTGGTCAATCTTAATCATGAACGATTAACGACTGGCCCTTTATGGGACTATGCCAGAACACATATACACCCTTTATTTAACAGGTTTTTTCTGGATCTAGCGCCTGCAATTAGTGAGTTAAAGAATTTTCTGCCGTTATTCCTTCCCCGACATAACCATGAGCAAATCAACAGCATGCTCGATTCGATGCGGCTGAATGATATACAGGTCGTTAAACAGGGTATTACCGGAAAACTGCAATTTAATGTTAATACTGTTGCACCTGCAAAACAGCCAGAGCAGGTACTTAACGCACAAGAACAGCAACTATGGCAGGAAAAATGGCAAAGCATGGATGCCCTGCTTACCTATACTATTAAAAATTATGCTCAGCAAACTGAATTAGAGGAACTTAAACAGACTCTGTTTGAAATTCTGTTAGACGCACGTTATCAATTACAAGTCGCACTACAACAAGACCAGAGTAATGATCCCGTCAGGCACTGGTTTATTGATAGCTGGACACAGCTAATACCGGTACTACAAAAAATCAGCACGGCTAACCCGCAACAGGCTCCGCTGGCATTATTAACCCTAGTCACCTCCACAGATGCATTACAGGCATTAGACAAGCTGGGGCCATCATTTGGCCTGGATATTTCTATCGATGGCTTACGTAGATTAGCGCGCATGTTGACTAACACCCCCGGCATAAGCCCCTTGGAATATAACCAGGCTATCGATCCCGAGCTACTGCGTATTTTTCAGTTTAACCCAGACCCTGAAAATAGCGATACAGATCATAGTCAGTATCAAATCAACTTATGGCCAATCAATACTGCCAACGCAGCCAGTACCCGCCCATTAGATAACTGGATACCAACTGCTAATGAACTTAATGCCTACCTATTGCAGGTACGCACACTGTTAATCAATACCGCTAGCAAAGCGGGCAAAAAATCTTCCCTGACGGCACAGCAAGGTGATATTTTTCAGAAACTGGTACTCACCACCGCCTGTCAGGAAAGCTGCTGGCGCCAGTATGTGGTAAAAACAAAAAAATCACTCCCCTGCATTCATCAACCGGTGATACCGGCATTATGCAAATTAATGAAAATATCTGGCGCGGCTTTGTTGATCGACACAAATTACGCTGGAATATTGCCTATAATGCAGAGACAGGTAGCAATATTCTGCTTAAATATATGACTCGCTATGCACTGAAAAAAGGGGAGCATAAAAAACACGGCGGCCTTGATAACCTGGCTCGATCTGCTTATTCTATGTATAACGGTGGCCCAAGGCAATTTAGCCGCTATAGAAACAGCCGCGCAGGCGCATGGCCACAGAAAGTCGATAAAGCGTTTCATGCCAAGTATATACAGGTAAAACGTGGCGATGAGCTTGCCGTCGCAGCTTGCCTAGGTGGAACAAAGCCTGGTAGCACTATGACTCAAACCAGAACAAAAAAACCAGCAAGAACAGGCGCGCCATGCTACCTCACGAAATTCCGGGACTCCTGTCGCCGTAATTCGTTCACCTACGCAGCGAATAGGAGATGCTCCAGCCGCCCTGCGTCCGCCACAGACTGAGCACAAAGCAGCTCAGTCATGGCTACCACAAATGGCTCTACGGCTATTCGGGATAAAATTTTAGCCTCCCTCGCGCGCTATCGCGCACTTCGGATTGGCAAATTTCCCTGCGCCTTCTGGAGACTATCAGCCCGTCCGGGGCTGACAGCGAACGACTGTAGCTAACAAGGCAATACCTGCTTCAATCTCAAAAAAAATAATTCATAATGAAGCGTGGATTAAGCAACAAAACAAACATCACCTAACCTTGCAATTAGCGGTCTTTAGCTCCCAGCAAGCGGCCAAAGACTTTATTGGACAGCAAAGCGTTAATGGCAACTATGCCATTTATCATCAACGCAAACAAAACAAACGGCTTTATACTCGATGTTCAAGTTTTCAGCTATAACTGGGCTAAGAAAAGTAAATTTTTCCGGCTTTGTTTTATAAGTGATTGATTTACAATGATGTTGATGCTTTCTTTGTCAGTAAAATTACCAATAAAGTCAATCAGTTAAAAAACTTGAACATCGAGTTAACGGTAATCCACCACGTTAAATTTGATGCCCTTGTTTTCGTACACACTGTATGCTTCAACCCCTGTATTGATCTCATGGCGGGAGTCAAAAGGGATAGACTCAACCAGAGTCGCAATTGAATTTTCTTTTAGCATTGAAATCATGTAATTAGCATGTCGTTTCTGCCGATCCCACCAGACAAAGTCGGTGACGGCTTTATCGTAGACATAGAGATGTTTCTGAGAGCTGTTATTTCCCTTGTTTTGCTTTTCAATATGATCTCGTAACACAGGTATTTCTTGATGCCTCTGAGTTCCGTTTGTCACCAGACAAAGAAATCTGAGCAACCCACTTCTGAGATTCAACGCGTAAATCCCCCCGGCCGCATAAACTTTCCCCTTGCTGTTTTTTTCAGTATGGCAGGCATGATCAATAAAATGTCCATCCGCTGCTTCTATGGTGTATTCGTCAAGTTCTGGGAATGCTTTAAGATAATCAATGCCTTGCGATAGCAGTGTTTCAGAGTGAAGATGGTAGCTCTGCTGTTCAAATGCCTCAAGCATACTTGTTCGTCTATGCGACTTCAGTGATTTAAAATACGTTGAGTGGGGAAGCAGCTGGCCATAAATCTGTTCATTGGTTTGGAGGAAATGGCGACCACTATCGACTACACTGATACAGCGTAATAACCCAAGGCGAATAAAGTCGATATCCTTCAACTCTGGGCATGAACGAGCCCACAAAGGATGACGCTCTGCTAACAGGGCACGTTCCATACTTTCATTGCAGTGTTGGTGAATATGTTCAGAGAGTGGTAGGTCTTTAAGCATGGGTGATATCCGTTTATGAGGTGATTAAAACGGAAATTTTTAGAAAAATTTTTTCGGCAATTGCAAGCTTTATTTGAAATTATTTGTTGTTTTTTTACGGTGCCTACAGAGTGTCTATTTGCTGTTATAAGTGATTAAAATCAAAAAGATGGAAATATTCGAGTGGTGCTACCTTCAGGTAGGTTATAGGCTGCTTGAGTTATACAGTTATTTATGGCTATTACTCTACGCGACAAAGAGCAGAAAACGGCAGTAGGCAATTCAAAGCACTTGAAGCCTGGATTCGCCCATTTAACGATATTCAGGCATTAGTAAATTAATCAGCATAGATGGAAAATATCTTAAATATTACAAATGGAGACTGTGCTGTCAAAGTCATGCAGCAAGCAGGTATCGCTGGTGTGTTTCTTCCCTGGCAGGATGTATTACATAATGGCCCAGTACCAGCCAAACTCATATTAACGGAGCTTTCCAGAATTCGCGCCCAGTTTCTTGCTGATTGTGGCTGGGGTAAATTTACAGAAATACATCAGGATTTTATCGACCGAGATAGCCAGCTAAAAGCATTCAATCGCTATGATAAAGTCATATTATGGTTTGAGCATGACCTCTATGATCAGCTACAAATATTGCAGATATTAGACTGGCTAAACGAAAATCCTGCTACCAATACAGAACTATCCATTATTTGTACTGATCAATATTTAGGCATGCAAACGCCAGATGAACTGCTCGCATTACAGCAGTTTGAACAAGCGATTACTAAAGCACAGCTACAACTCGCAAGTCGGGCATGGGCGGCCTTTCGTGCAAACACGCCTGAGAAATGGGCTGCACTATTAAAGAGCGATACTTCCACACTGCCTTTTTTACAAGGTGCTATCACTCGATTATTAGAAGAATTTCCCGACACTTTTAGTGGTTTATCCCGCACCGCACAAAAAGCGCTAGAAATAATATCCCTGGCAGATAAACGACCTGAAGAGGTATTCCAGCTTTACCAGGAAACTGAACAGCGCAAATTTTTGGGTGATGCGAGTTTCTGGCTAATTCTAAATGAATTTTTACAATTGAGCCCTCCCTTAATCACACAGTCAGGCGGCAGTACCCTTAGCATCCCCTCTGCAGCAGCGCAAAGCCTGAGTATTACTGCTACTGGTAAAGACGTATTGGCAGGCAAGAAAAACTGGTTAGAAATCTCCGCGCCAGATCATTGGCTTGGCGGCGTACACTTAACTGCAGATAATCTATGGCTGTGGAATTCTGCTACTTCTAAACTTATAAAATCCAGTTAAAATATAGACCCAGGCTGTTGTAAGAATTCTACTTCTTCTCAGGCGCGCCATGCTACCTCACGAAATTCCGGGACTCCTGTCGCCATAATTCGTTCACCTACGCAGCGGATGGGAGATGCCCTGAACGCCCTGCGTCCGCAACGACTACGCACAAAAGCCGCTTCGTCATTACTACCTCACTGGCTGGACGGCTATTCGGAATGCAATTCTTGCTCCTCTCGCGTGCTGCTAGCACACGTCGAATCAGCGAATTGCCCTGTCGCCTATCCGGGACTAAAAATAACCACTTCGCTAAGCTCCGGTTCCATGATTTTCAGCGGTAGTTGACTGCCTGCCAAGAATCTTATTTCGATGTGGGTATCGACCGAATTTCTCGATAATTTGTTGATGCTTTACCTCAAAATCAAGATTAGATTGAATACCATTTTTTTGATATAGCTGCATAGCAACCTCATGTATTACTAAAGATTCGCTATGCATAAACGGCAAATAAAGCACGCTACGCTGAAGTGGCGTTAACTCTTTATCTGAAGTTTCCCAATTATTGAGTAGCTGAAATACACAATGCTGGTGTATCGAGGTTTATTTTAGGTGGTTTTGCCATGTTTATAGCAAACCCCTACTTAATTCCCCTTAGGCAATAGCATTTGAAACGAATGAAAAGACTATTTTTTTCATATAGTTGTAGCATAGTTTCAATTTTACCATAAATAATTATTGGGAAACTTCAGCTCTTTATCTGCCCCCATTAAAACCACCTCTCGAGCTAGCACCAAAGCCAATGCATCATTGGTGAAACATAGCGCGGAACCTCAATACATATTTCTTGAGAACTGATCCAGAATAATAATTTCAGCCAGTCTACCCGGCGCTGTTGACCGCCACTCAAATAACTCACAACGACCTGCTTGCTGGTGAATCTCTGAAAACCTTGTCTTGATCAGATGATCTAACTGATCATCTTTTCTCCACCACTGCGAGGGTTCCAGCTCCTCGAACCAGAATTTTAAAATTGTTTGATACATTTGTATAACTGAAGTTTCCCAATAATTATTTATGGTAAAATTGAAACTATGCTACAACTATATGAAAAAAATAGTCTTTTCATTCGTTTCAAATGCTATTGCCTAAGGGGAATTAAGTAGGGGTTTGCTATAAACATGGCAAAACCACCTAAAATAAACCTCGATACACCAGCATTGTGTATTTCAGCTACTCAATAATTGGGAAACTTCAGTTTGTATAACTCTTAAAGATTGATAATTCCCTGCATAGGGGCAAATTATTAATACTCGATGTTCAAGTTTTTGATATTGAGAAGGTAAAATCAGGTATTCTGAGGTTGTTGTAATTTTATCGGTGTAAGCCCATGTTAATGAATGCCCCAGCCACCTTTATCCAAAGCTATATTGACGATTTAAATGATGCGCTCAATCAGCTAAAACCCGGAGCCGCTTTGACACGGATTCAAGCCGCTTGGTTGGGCACTTGTTTAACGTGCATACTGCTAATGAACTCTGTTTGCTGGGCTAAGTTTGAGCGAGCAAGCCTTGGAGATTGCAAAGTAGCCGCATTATCCTGGGTGTTTCGTAAAGCAAGTATACCCTGGGACTGTTTGCTACGGGTGAGTGTGGTCTTAATTTTAAAACGTTATGGCATTACTGAAGGTGTGTTGGCCTTTGATGAATCAGACCGAGCACGATCTAAGTCTACAAAACGTATTTATAAGGTTTACAAGCAGAAACACAAAGGCTCCGGCGGGTATGTTAATGGACAAACGATAGTATTATTGCTGCTAGTTACCTCATCCATTACAGTGCCTGTCGGTTTTTTCTTTTATATGCCGGATCCAGCCTTAAAGCAGTGGGATAAAGAAGATAAACGGTTGAAAAAGAGCGGTATAGCAAAAAAAGATCGGCCTATTAAGCCTGAACGTGACAGTGCCTACCCGACCAAAACAGAGATTGCATTAGGCTTATTAAAAGAGTTTAAAGTTGCGCATAGCCTGATTAAAATTAAAGGCGTACTGGCTGATGCGCTGTATGGTGAAAAAGCCTTTATGGACGAAGCCGCTAAAGAATCTGGAGGCTCGCAGGTGATTAGCCAATTACGTAAAAACCAAAATATTGAATATAGAGGTAGAATAAGGTCAGTCGAGAGCTACTTTAATTCGATTAACAAAGGCATTGATCAGATAATACGTGTACGTGGCGGAAAAGAGATTAAAGTGACTGTCAGCAGTGCACGATTAAAGGTGAGTTCTCACAGTAAAAAGCGCTTTGTCATTGCCTTAAAATATGACGGTGAAAACGACTATCGCTATTTAGTGGCGACAGACCTGACTTGGCGCACACAAGATATTATTCAAGCCTATACGTTGAGATGGCTGATTGAGGTTTTCTTTGAGGACTGGAAGCTTTATGAAGGATGGGGGCGTGAGGCCAAACAATTAGATGAAGAGGGATCAAGCCGTGGCCTGATTCTGAGTCTTTTGTTTGACCATTGCCTTCTCCTTCACCCAGAGCAAATAGCCCGCATTGAAAGCAAACTACCTGCGTATACCCTAGGAAGCTTACAGCGCAAGTCTCAACAGGCGCGCCATGCTACCTCACGAAATTCCGGGACTCCTGTCGCCATAATTCGTTCACCTACGCAGCGGATGGGAGATGCCCTGAACGCCCTGCGTCCGCAACGACTACGCACAAAAGCCGCTTCGTCATTACTACCTCACTGGCTGGACGGCTATTCGGAATGCAATTCTTGCTCCTCTCGCGTGCTGCTAGCACACGTCGAATCAGTGAATTGCCCTGTCGCCTTTCAGGGACTAAAAATCACCACTTCGCTAAGCTCCGTTTCCATGATTTTCCATCAGTGTTCCCCTATCAATTGAGGCCGTGAAACTAACCTCGCCACAAGAGAGCTCATAAAGCACTGTAAAGACATTCCTGTTATTATTGCGTTTTGAACTGCCCGAATGGTATACGAGCTGATACGAGATATTCTTGCCTGGAAAAATAATGGATTCACAAAACGATCTCGTTTTTGAGCCTGTTGCTGCCTTATCTCCAGAGCCTCGCTATATTTTTTATCCGATGGATGAATCAATTCTGGCTGTTGTGTTTTTGAAATCTCTTCAAATACGCGCATTAAATTATAGCTCATTGCAGTCAGGCGCATTTGATTTTCAAGTGAGCGGGTATTGGAAGACCAAGCTTTAGTTTCCTTGAAATTACTTTTAGTGTTATTGAATGTCTTTTCAATCGTCCATCGCTTGAAATACAGCATGGCAATGGTTCCAGGGTTAATAGTCATTGGCAAGGTTGTCACAAACCGGTGAAGTTTTCCGGTTTCTGGATCACGGTAATCCACCACGTTAAATTTGATGCCCTTGTTTTCGTACACACTGTATGCTTCAACCCCTGTATTGATCTCATGGCGGGAGTCAAAAGGGATAGACTCAACCAGAGTCGCAATTGAATTTTCTTTTAGCATTGAAATCATGTAATTAGCATGTCGTTTCTGCCGATCCCACCAGACAAAGTCGGTGACGGCTTTATCGTAGACATAGAGATGTTTCTGAGAGCTGTTATTTCCCTTGTTTTGCTTTTCAATATGATCTCGTAACACAGGTATTTCTTGATGCCTCTGAGTTCCGTTTGTCACCAGACAAAGAAATCTGAGCAACCCACTTCTGAGATTCAACGCGTAAATCCCCCCGGCCGCATAAACTTTCCCCTTGCTGTTTTTTTCAGTATGGCAGGCATGATCAATAAAATGTCCATCCGCTGCTTCTATGGTGTATTCGTCAAGTTCTGGGAATGCTTTAAGATAATCAATGCCTTGCGATAGCAGTGTTTCAGAGTGAAGATGGTAGCTCTGCTGTTCAAATGCCTCAAGCATACTTGTTCGTCTATGCGACTTCAGTGATTTAAAATACGTTGAGTGGGGAAGCAGCTGGCCATAAATCTGTTCATTGGTTTGGAGGAAATGGCGACCACTATCGACTACACTGATACAGCGTAATAACCCAAGGCGAATAAAGTCGATATCCTTCAACTCTGGGCATGAACGAGCCCACAAAGGATGACGCTCTGCTAACAGGGCACGTTCCATACTTTCATTGCAGTGTTGGTGAATATGTTCAGAGAGTGGTAGGTCTTTAAGCATGGGTGATATCCGTTTATGAGGTGATTAAAACGGAAATTTTTAGAAAAATTTTTTCGGCAATTGCAAGCTTTATTTGAAATTATTTGTTGTTTTTTTACGGTGCCTACAGAGTGTCTATTTGCTGTTATAAGTGATTAAAATCAAAAATATGGAAATATTCGAGTGGTGCTACCTTCAGGTAGGTTATAGGCTGCTTTGTTTAGGTACTTCTTCTTTCAATGGGAACACTGATGTGATTTTCAGCGAATGAGCGTGCACGCAATAACGTAAACAACTAGCTTGTCTTGTTATTTTTCTTCTGCTTAGCCACTTCGACTAACGCCCCCGCTACTTCCAGATCCCCATGATATTTGTAAAGTCATCTGTCCAGGGCTTAATATCAAAATATAAACCGGGCTTGTGCCATCGGCCTAATCCATTTTGATATAGCGGCGCCAGAACCTGCTCATTTTTCGCAAACACAAACCAGTCTGTTGCTACCACTAACGGGATTTCCTGTTGCGGCTTAAACTCCTGTATTAAGGCTGCATAATGTAATTGCTTTGCATGATCAGCTAGCACTTTTTTTAATTCCAGATGCCGGTTGGTAATATGGAATGATAGTATGCCGTTGTCTGATAATTTATTGAAATATAATTGCAAGGCTTCCTGTGTTAATAAATGGGTTGGCACCGAATCAGAACTAAATGCATCGATAACTAATAAATCAAATTTTTCAGCAGGCTCTGCTATTAATGATAATCTTGCATCGCCTATGACCATTGCTGCTTTAGGCGTACAGCGTTGCAGATAACTAAAGTATTTAGGATTTTTAGCAATATCCACAACCACCGGATCAATCTCGTAAAACGTCCAGCTTTGCTGAGGCTTGGCATAACAGGCTAAAGCCCCTGCCCCTAGGCCAACTACGCCTATTTGCCATTGCTGATCGACCTTATCATAGGCTTTAAACAACCGCCCCATTGGGCCAGGGCGGCTGTAATAAGTCAAAGGTTCTTGTACATGGCTGGCTAGACGTTGTGCACCATGTTTAGTCGTACCATGAAACAGCTCTTTGTACTTTTCTGGTTTGCCCTGCTCGTTTATTAATACACTGTCGCGCACGGATAAGACACCAAAAAAAGTACGTTCTTTATAGATAGTATTCGACATGGTGATACGTAAGCCTACGATAAAGAAAATAATCACCCCGGTTAATAAAGCCAGACTTACTGCCTGCTTACGAAAGGCGTAGCTTAGGCCGGCAAATAATATCAATGCAGTGCCGATATTATCCATGTACGCACCTAAATCAGAGACGCCAAAATAAACGAGCAAGCCAAAGATAAATATTACTATCGGGAATATGGCCTGTATGTCCATAATTTTCCATTGTTCGCTATCTCTTATTTGCACGGCTGGGCGTAATAATAATGCGGCAACGATCATCAATGGATATTCATAAATACCATTAAAGATAAATGGCGCCACAAAAGTGTTAAACATACCGCCCAGCATACCTGCAAATGACATAATCAAATAAAACAGGGTCAGATAAGCCGTATGCGGACGACTTTTAGCTAACTCACCATGACACACCATTACCGCAAGAAAGAAGGCAGTTAAATGCAGGGTTAAATCTAGCCAGTAGGGTAATATCGCGGGATTAATAAATGAATAGGCGATAAAAGGTAGCAACACAATAGGCTGTAAAAACACCGAAACTCGTTGAATTGGCTCAGACCAACGCGAAAAAACCAGTACAAAGGAAAGTAAATAGAGAGTTAGTGGAATAATCCATAATAACGGTACAGCAGCAATATCAGTACTAACAAAATTAGTCAGCCCTAGTAATAAGCTAGACGGTACAAAGGCTAGCACTAACCAGTGTAATTTAGTTAATGCCGAAGGAGCTTCCACTTCTGCATCTTGCTGCTCAGCAATTTCTTCATGCTGATAATTGCGTAGAAAGTACCAGGCACAGGCTGCTATAAATAGTATCAGAACAAGATAACCGCCACTCCAGATTAATTTCTGCGCGCTTAAGCCAATATTCGGCTCGATAATAAAGGGGTAACTTAATAAAGCTAACAAGCTACCGATATTACTTGCGACATACAGATAATAAGGATCATGGCTAGTATGGTGCCCCACATGCGAGAACCATTTCTGAATTAAAGGGGAGGTTGTGGACAGCACAAAAAAGGGTAAGCCTATCGCAATAAATAACGTCCAGACCAGCCATAAAGTAGGATTGCTATCGGTAGGCGGTGACATGATCTCGGGCAAGGCCACAGGCAGTGCTATTAAGCTGATTAATACAATGGCAGCATGCACCTGAATCTGGCGTGCATGTGTAAAACGAGTGGATAAAAGATGTGCATATAAATAGCCAAAAAACAGCAGCATCTGATAAAACACCATACAGGTATTCCAGACCGCTGGCGATCCGCCGAGCAATGGCAACATTAACTTGCCAAATAAAGGCTGCAAGATAAACATCAGCGTTGCACTGAGAAACAGCGTACCGGCAAATAATAGTATCAAAGAAAGGCTACGATCGGAGCTTGGAGGTGTTTTGGACATAATAGTTATTGACGTTGACATACATGTGTCAGTGGGTGATGGCAGGCTAAAGTCGTGCCCTACAATTATCGTTCCCATGCTCCGCGTGGGAATGCAGTGGTTGATGCTCTGCACCTCAGAACGCAGAGCATGGGAACTAGAATTAAGTTATTTTAAGCTACCCATATATTCAGTTACCGCCTTTATATCTTCTTCTGATAACATTTTAGCAATACCACTCATCGGGCCATTTTTACGCGAACCATCTTTAAATGCATGCAACTGGCGTTGTAAATAGGCGGGCTGCTGTCCTGCCAATCTTGGCGTAACACCCATTCCTATTGCCTTATTACCGTGACAGCCAAAACACATGGGTGCTTTGGACTCACCTTTTGTCGCAAGTTCTTTATCACCTCCGGCACTGATATTTGTTACCGAAGAAAAATAAGCTGCCAGATTATTAATCTCTATATCCGTCAAGTTTTTCGCCATATTTTGCATCATGCCATTTTTGCGCACCCCTTTACGAAACGCACGTAATTGATTGACAATATAGGCTAATGATATGGACTCCTCTCCCACCAACAGTGTCATAATGCACCTAAGAGTAATAACGGAGCAAAGAGGAGCCCGACATGAATAATAGCGTAATTGGATTGGATATAGCAAAAAATATTTTTCACATGTATACATTTGGTGAAAAAAAATCAAAACCTGTTAAGAAAAAGCTAAAACGAGCTGAGCTTTTAATATTTTTTGCAAATTATCCAGTGAGCTTAATTGGAATAGAAGCCTGTGGCGGAGCTCATCACTGGGCAAGAGAGTTAACTAAACAAGGGCATGAAGTCATTTTGCTTAATGCCCGTTATGTAAAGGGTTTTGTGGTGGGGAACAAAAATGACTTTAATGATGCCGCTGCTATATTTGATGCGGTTACCCTTCCAAATAAGCGCACAGTGTCGATAAAAACGATTGAACAGCAAGACATTCAACTTGTTCATAGAATACGTGAAGGCCTTGTTGGCAAACGTACTGCGCTGGTTAATCAAGTGCGAGGGCTACTCAGTGAAAGAGGCATTGTTATTCCTAAAGGTATAAAGAAAGTAAGAGTAGAATTACCGTTGATTTTAGAAGATAGCGACAATGATTTGACTGATTTAAGTCGAGAAATGTTTGCTGAGCAATATGAAAAACTAGTTGCACTAGATGAAGAGATTAAACAACAGGACAGACGTATTAGCCGGCTATGTAATAGCAATCAGTTAAGCCAGCGTTTTCTTGATGTGCCAGGTATTGGGGCAATAACAGCCACCATCATTGCCTCAGACATAGGGGCAGGTAAAAGCTATCAGAGTAGCCGAGATTATGCAGCCAGCTTAGGGATTGTTCCGAGACAACATAGCAGTGGTGATAATCAGGTTTATTTAGGAATTAGTAGCGAGGTAACCGCTATATTCGTACGATGTTAATTCATGGAGCACGATCGGTGTTAAAGCACTGTAGTGGTAAAAAAGATAAATTAACCCATCTTCGTCACTTTCATCTTTCTAAGCCATTGATTCATCGGTTTAAGCGATTTTTTTTGGGGAGTCGCTATTTTTGCGAAAGCTTGTTTTGGGCATCCCAGCCCAAGCAAGCAGCAAAAACTTAACGCGACCACTTATGCCTCCGGCGGCCCCGATTCGTCCTCGTCACCTCGTCCCGACCCAACAAGGGGTCGGAACATAGGCTCCAAATGACTTGACGCCGTGTCGGATGGCCTTTTATTTTGTCTCCACCTTCGCTAACGCTCAGACTCCGACAAAATAACGGCCCTACGGCTATCGCGGACTAAAAATCATCACTTCGCTTAGGCTCCGTTTCCCTGATTTTCAGCGGTCGAAAAATTCTCTTTAAAATCAATGGTGTTTTTTTTGAAAGTTTTGTAGTGCCATTTATATTATTTTTGTCGATAAATTCATTGACTTTTGTCAAAAAAATCATCATTATTTGAGTGTAATTTACATGCGACAAAAATACTCTAAAAAATCCAACGTTTTATACAAAAACACAAAATCTGTAGTGCCAACTGGCTACTTTTTAAAATTTCAACCAATTGATTTATAACAACTACATCATCAATAGTAACGAAGATGGGTTAAGCCTATGGCTACAAGCACTCATTGAGCGGCGTGGATTTAATAAAGCCGCCGTTGCGCTGGCCAATAAAAATGCCCGAATACTGTGGGCGATGGCGAGTCAGGATAAAGAATATGATGCAGCTCTGACATAGTTAGAGTGCATAAGCAGGGTTACCCACCCTTTGCCCACCGACTGCGAGCTAGGAGGGCTCTTCGTCTGTGGACAAAGCGTGGATAACCCTGAGATAACCGAGTAACCAAGATTGCGGAGGCAAGTTAACCAATATTGATGACAACAACAGGTCAGACCGATACTTTTACAGAACCCTTGCAACCCAGAGAGTCCATTGCGAGACCGTTAGGCTGGTAGGGTCAAAAAGTATGCGAATAGATTCATCAGGAGTCCTGAGGCAAAAAGCCTCTGTTAGAGACCGAATATATGGCTGCAATCTTGTTCACTGTTATTAGCATCAATTATGTAAAACTTGGCTTGCAATAAACGAGGAGTCCATATATGGTTTTTGACCTGCCAGGATCGGGAAATTTGCATTGTTGCTGTTGCCCTCGGCACCGTGACAGCCAAAGCACATTCCTGCTTTTTCTTTACCTGCTGCAACATCAGGTGCGGCATAAACAACACCAGAAAAACATAAGCCCAGAAAAATAATTTGGTAGAGTTTTTGTATTTTCATTTTGCCCCCGCTCGCTGAAAATCATGGAAACTTCGCTAAGCTCCGTTTCCATGATTTTCAGCGTTTGATTTTAATCACTTATAACAGCAAATAGATACTCTGTAGGCACCGTAAAAAAACAACAAATAATTTCAAATAAAGCTTGCAATTGCCGAAAAAAGTTTTCTAAAAATTTCCGTTTTAATCACCTCATAAACGGATATCACCCATGCTTAAAGACCTACCACTCTCTGAACATATTCACCAACACTGCAATGAAAGTATGGAACGTGCCCTGTTAGCAGAGCGTCATCCTTTGTGGGCTCGTTCATGCCCAGAGTTGAAGGATATCGACTTTATTCGCCTTGGGTTATTACGCTGTATCAGTGTAGTCGATAGTGGTCGCCATTTCCTCCAAACCAATGAACAGATTTATGGCCAGCTGCTTCCCCACTCAACGTATTTTAAATCACTGAAGTCGCATAGACGAACAAGTATGCTTGAGGCATTTGAACAGCAGAGCTATCATCTTCACTCTGAACACTGCTATCGCAAGGCATTGATTATCTTAAAGTATTCCCGGAACTTGACGAATACACCATAGAAGCAGCGGATGGGCATTTTATTGATCATGCCTGCCATACTGAAAAAAACAGCAAGGGGAAAGTTTATGCGGCCGGGGGGATTTACGCGTTGAATCTCAGAAGTGGGTTGCTCAGATTTCTTTGTCTGGTGACAAACGGAACTCAGAGACATCAAGAAATACCTGTGTTACGAGATCATATTGAAAAGCAAAACAAGGGAAATAACAGCTCTCAGAAACATCTCTATGTCTACGATAAAGCCGTCACCGACTTTGTCTGGTGGGATCGGCAGAAATGACATGCTAATTACATGATTTCAATGCTAAAAGAAAATTCAATTGCGACTCTGGTTGAGTCTATCCCTTTTGACTCCCGCCATGAGATCAATACAGGGGTTGAAGCATACAGTGTGTACGAAAACAAGGGCATCAAATTTAACGTGGTGGATTACCGTGATCCAGAAACCGGAAAACTTCACCGGTTTGTGACAACCTTGCCAATGACTATTAACCCTGGAACCATTGCCATGCTATATTTCAAACGATGGACGATTGAAAAGACATTCAATAACACTAAAAGTAATTTCAAGGAAACTTCGGGGAGTCGCTATTTTTGCGAAAGCTTGTTTTGGGCATCCCAGCCCAAGCAAGCAGCAAAAACTTAACGCGACCACTTATGCCTCCGGCGGCCCCGATTCGTCCTCGTCACCTCGTCCCGACCCAACAAGGGGTCGGAACATAGGCTCCAAATGACTTGACGCCGTGTCGGATGGCCTTTTATTTTGTCTCCACCTTCGCTAACGCTCAGACTCCGACAAAATAACGGCCCTACGGCTATCGCGGACTAAAAATCATCACTTCGCTTAGGCTCCGTTTCCCTGATTTTCAGCGAAAGCTTGGTCTTCCAATACCCGCTCACTTGAAAATCAAATGCGCCTGACTGCAATGAGCTATAATTTAATGCGCGTGTTTGAAGAGATTTCAAAAACACAACAGCCAGAATTGATTCATCCATCGGATAAAAAATATAGCGAGGCTCTGGAGATAAGGCCAGGCGCGCCATGCTACCTCACGAAATTCCGGGACTCCTGTCGCCGTAATTCGTTCACCTACGCAGCGAATAGGAGATGCTCCAGCCGCCCTGCGTCCGCCACAGACTGAGCACAAAGCAGCTCAGTCATGGCTACCACAAATGGCTCTACGGCTATTCGGGATAAAATTTTAGCCTCCCTCGCGCGCTATCGCGCACTTCGGATTGGCAAATTTCCCTGCGCCTTCTGGAGACTATCAGCCCGTCCGGGGCTGACAGCGGGTGCCTAATCTCTAAAAAAACAACGCATAACATCTATCATATAAGCATGATCCAGCACCCCGGCACTCTCACGAATACTATGCATTGCCCACATGGCATTGCCCACATCCACAGTACGTATACCCAGTTTTGCCGAGGTCATAGGCCCTATAGTACTACCACAGGGTATATCTGTTCGATGCGCATATTTTTGATATGGCACACCTGCTTTTTGGCACCAATCGATAAACATCGCCTCAGAAACACTTTCAGAACTATAGCACTGATTGGCATTTAATTTAATAACCGGCCCCTTATTAACATAGACTTTGTGCTCGCCTTCATAAGCCGCTGGAAAATTCGACTGGTAAGCATGTGCCATATCCACACTCAACATAAAGCTATGCGCTAGCGCTCGTTTATAATCTTCATCTGTAAGATCTGTTGCTAAGGCAATGCGCTCTAATATATCTGGTAGAAAGCTGCCATCCGCGCCCTTTGTGCTCTCGCTACCCACCTCTTCATGATCAAAAAAAGCACAGACTACCGTATTATTGGAACCTAACACGGCATCGTCCAGCAATGCCATTAAACCCGCATGACAGGAAGCTAAATTATCCAGCTGGCTATCAGCATAAAACTCTTGCTCCCTGCCCCAAAATATCCCTTGCTGGGTATCGTAAATATTAAGTTCCCAGGATAAAATCTGCTCGGCGGGTATCTGTGCCTGCTTAACTAACAGCTCGGTAAAAAGCTGGTCAGGTATTTGCTGTTTGCTGCTCATGGCAAACAACAAGGGTAGCTCTGTTTGCTTATTCAGCTTCAAGCCATCTTCATTTACCGTTCGATTCATATGTATAGCGAGATTGGGTAAGCGCAATAAGGACGGCTTAAAATGTACTAATTTTGTATTGATTGCACCCTCTTCAGTACGATAACTTAGCCGCCCAGCAAAGCTCAAATCTCGATCGGTAAAGGTCGCTAAAATAGGTCCGCCATAAACTTCCACGCTGATGCGCAATAGTTCATCAGCCTTATGCAAAGCATGTGGTTTAATCCTTAGCCCCGGCGAATCGGTATGCGCACCGATAATTTTATAACCGCTTTCAGGCAATGCTTTTTGACCCACAACAAACGCAATAATAGAAGAGTCATCGCGAATAATATAATAGCGCCCCGCTGGCTTTAACTGCCACGACTGCATTTCAGACAAGCGTGTAAACGCAGCTGCCTGCAACGCCCGCTCCATAGTTGCTACCGCATGCCACGGGCTCGGGCTAGCATCAATAAAATCTAATAATTGCTGTACCTGTACTGAATGACTCATTTTGGTTTTAATGCTAAAGCGACTGAATTAATGCAATAACGCAGACCTGTTGGCTCAGGGCCATCCTCAAACACATGCCCTAAGTGCGCATCGCAGGCACTGCAAGTAACTTCCACACGGCGCATGCCATGACTGGTATCCACAATTTCTGTTATCGCCTCTCTGGACACCCCATCCCAGAAACTAGGCCAGCCCGTGCCTGAGTCGTATTTGCTTAGCGAATCAAATAATGCCTGACCACAGCACCTACAATGGTAAATACCCGCCTCTTTGCAGTCAGCATATTTCCCGGTAAACGGTGGCTCTGTTGCACTGCAACGGCAAATATTAAATTGCTCTGGCGTTAATTTCTCACGCCACTGTGCATCTGTCAGCTTGCTATCGGTCATATTACTTCTCTTTAAATATTTCGTAGAATGGAATAACATCGAGCATTCCACCATGAGCATGCATGAAAAATCACGCACACTTGCTTGCAAAGATATTGTCTGATTTATCACAACAAGCCTATATTAAAAACCTGCCGGAAAACGCTTGCGCTATTCCGGCCTACAGACTGGTTTTAATTGATACCCTTTTTACATTATTTTAGCCCAAATAATCACTGTGTTGCGAAAAGAAAAACAGAGCACAGGCGCGCCATGCTACCTCACGAAATTCCGGGACTCCTATCGCCATAATTCGTTCACCTACGCAGCGGATGGGAGATGCCCTGAACGCCCTGCGTCCGCAACGACTACGCACAAAAGCCGCTTCGTCATTACTACCTCACTGGCTGGACGGCTATTCGGAATGCAATTCTTGCTCCTCTCGCGTGCTGCTAGCACACGTCGAATCAGCGAATTGCCCTGTCGCCTATCAGGGACTAAAAATCACCACTTCGCTAAGCTCCGTTTCCATGATTTTCAGCGATTGACTGACTGATTTAGATTTGAGCATTTCAACGTAAGCGTCAATTAAAGTACATATTCTAAACCAATATAAAAAATGGCAGACTAATACCTCCAATTAACTCAGGAGGAATTTATGAGTCCATCTCAAAATAAAGCGGCTATGCAAAATCATATACCGCAATGGCAAGCCAGTCGTTTAACTCAGGTCGGGTATTGCAAAGCCCATGATATCAAGCCGCATATCTTCAGTTATTACAAAAAGCAATTCAGTTCGCTCGCTCCACCAGTGTTACAAGCCAAGCAATTGGTTCCGGTAACACTGGTTGCAGAGGACATGTTGAACGGATCACAGGCGCGCCATGCTACCTCACAACATTCTGGGACTCCTGTCACCAACATTCATTCGCCTACGCAGCGAATGGGAGATGCCCTGGTCGCCCTGCGTCCGTCTCAAATGGCTGGACGGCTATTCGGAATGCAATTCTTGCCTCCCTCGCGCGCTACTAGCGCACTTCGGATCAGCGAATTGCCCTGTCGCCTACCAGGGACTAAAAATCATCGTAACTACTCGGGGAGTCGCTATTTTTGCGAAAGCTTGTTTTGGGCATCCCAGCCCAAGCAAGCAGCAAAAACTTAACGCGACCACTTATGCCTCCGGCGGCCCCGATTCGTCCTCGTCACCTCGTCCCGACCCAACAAGGGGTCGGAACATAGGCTCCAAATGACTTGACGCCGTGTCGGATGGCCTTTTATTTTGTCTCCACCTTCGCTAACGCTCAGACTCCGACAAAACAACGGCCCTACGGCTATCGCGGACTAAAAATCATCACTTCGCTTAGGCTCCGTTTCCCTGATTTTCAGCGTCAGCGAAGCTGAGTAGTTCAATGAAATTATAAAGCAAATTCAGGTAACTTTCCCTCAAAGACCAAGGTCATTGCCTGAGTTGCACTTAGACCTTGTTTACGGCACGTTGATAAATACCCTCTGACATGACAAAATATCTCTGCACCCTTGGTACTACGAAAGCAGCCGGATATTTTCTGTTGAACCTTGGTCATCCGAATCGAATTTTCTGCGGCATTATTGGTAAATGGCACCCAGGTATTTGTCATGAAGCGCAAGACATCCTCTTCATAATTAATCAGCCTTTCCAGTAAGTTTCTAGCTTTACTGCGTTTTATTCGCTCCCGTTTTACTTCTTTAGGCTTATCGGGTGGTGGGCATTCGATCTCCGCTTTGCCAAGTAATTCTCTGTATTGTACCTTCCATTTTTCTGCTTCTTTATGTAGTAGCATGCCACCTGCTTCATTGACGGCATCATTCATTTTTTCAAGTAGTCGTTTCATTTCAAGCGCCCACTCCTGTTTATCCTGCTCCCAGGCGCGCGTTAATTCCCTCAAATGATGTGCATTACAAAGCGAATGAGTACAATCATATTTATAGTAGGGCTTCCAATGATCATGACATAAAATCCCATGAAAATGGGGTAAAATACCAATGTCATTCATTGCCTCTGTGCCACGTTTGGCATGTGGAAAGAAGTGTGTCCACTGAACACAGGCGCGCCATGCTACCTCACGAAATTCCGGGACTCCTGTCGCCGTAATTCGTTCACCTACGCAGCGAATAGGAGATGCTCCAGCCGCCCTGCGTCCGCCACAGACTGAGCACAAAGCAGCTCAGTCATGGCTACCACAAATGGCTCTACGGCTATTCGGGATAAAATTTTAGCCTCCCTCGCGCGCTATCGCGCACTTCGGATTGGCAAATTTCCCTGCGCCTTCTGGAGACTATCAGCCCGTCCGGGGCTGACAGCGTTGGAGGCCCCATGTAGCCAATGGCGCTTACCATTAATATTAATGCCTGTTTCATCCGCATGAATGCACGCTGATTCGACTAAGTGTTCTTTACTGATAGTTTCAAACCCAGCCAACTTCTCATAGGCCAGTTCATTGAAATTATAGATAGAGCCTTCACTAATCGGCATACCTAATTGATCAGCGAAATACTCCTGTATTCGGTTGTAGGGCAATAACTGATATTGCGAAAGATAAACCACATGGGCTTTTATCCCATTACCATATTGCGCAGCCTTAGTAACCTCATCTGGAAAAGGAGCGATAAAACACTGACCTTTTCCATTTATCAACCGTTGCGCCTGGTATTCTGTCACTACCCTTGAGATATCAATATCGAATACCTAGCGTGTTTCAAAGCCATCTGCCGTGTATCGCCCTTTTGGCAAGGTACGGCGATCAATGGTAATGATCTCGATTTCATCCGGGTCATCTATTTTTTGAAGTGTCGTGCCGACATGCGATTTTTGTCCGCCAGAAGGCTTATCTGATTTTTTTCGATTCCCTTTTTTACGGTTGGGATCACTTGCAGGTGGTTTACTGCTATTTTTGCTGTTCAGTGTCACTCGATTGAGTAATACCGTGACTAATAATAGAATCACTTCCAGTGCTGATTTTAGCGCAGGCGATATATCACGCTCAGTTTCAAGTAACTGTTTGGCATGACTGATTGCGGAATCAACATCGATGAAGTCTATTTTCAAAGGGTAACCTGTATTGCTTTAAGGACAGGCTTATTATCTCATGGGTTTTAAATCCCGAATTTTCCTTGTTTTAAGCGATTGTAAGGCGAATAAAAAAGTTCTTCGAGGTCGTAGATGTTTAAGGGGACATTTTGTGATGACTATAGCGATAGAAGCAATAAAGCGTGGATTAATCGACTGTTGGGCAGTTTACTAAAAATCACAAAAACCAGACTAAAACCCTGTCAAGAACTTTTTTAATTATTCAGGCGCGCCATGCTACCTCACAACATTCTGGGACTCCTGTCACCAACATTCATTCGCCTACGCAGCGAATGGGAGATGCCCTGGTCGCCCTGCGTCCGTCTCAACTACTCAACTACGCACAAAACCCTGCTTAGTTAAGTCTACCTCAAATGGCTGGACGGCTATTCGGAATGCAATTCTTGCCTCCCTCGCGCGCTACTAGCGCACTTCGGATCAGCGAATTGCCCTGTCGCCTACCAGAGACTAAAAATCATCACTCCGCTTAGGCTCCGTTTCCCTGATTTTAACCAATCTTCGTCACTATTGATGATGTAGTTGTTATAAATCAATTGGTTGAAATTTTAAAAAGTAGCCAGTTGGCACTACAGATTTTGTGTTTTTGTATAAAACGTTGGATTTTTTAGAGTATTTTTGTCGCATGTAAATTACACTCAAATAATGATGATTTTTTTGACAAAAGTCAATGAATTTATCGACAAAAATAATATAAATGGCACTACAAAACTTTCAAAAAAAACACCATTGATTTTAAAGAGAATTTTTCGACAAAAAATCGCTTAAACCGATGAATCAATGACTTAGAAAGATGAAAGTGACGAAGATGGGTTAAGCGTACGCTGAGTAGTTACAAATCATCACTCCGCTTAGGCTCCGTTTCCCTGATTTTAAGCGGGCGTACCTGCTGATTCATCAGTTATCAAAGTGACTCATTCTAATGGCTTCAGTCTGGAAATTTGTGCCAGTACAGAACTTGCATCATTAAAGCCGCTTCTGAAACTGGTTAGGTCTATCTCATGATAAACGGACTTGTTGTTAATCAAGTGTTTTTGGCGACCGGCGTTACTGATATGCGTAAATCTATCAATGGTCTGTCACTGATTGTTTCGGAACAGTTTGGCCATGATCCCTTTGCCGGAAGTATTTTTGTCTTTTGTAACCGCTCTCGCGATAAACTGAAAATACTCTATTGGGAGTGTAATGGGTTCTGACTTTATTATCGGCGCCTGGATAAGGGGAAGTTTCAGTGGCCAACCGAGTTAAACGAACATCCGTTATCATTAACCTTACGTGAATTACACTGGTTATCCTATCGGCAAGCGCAAGCTCATACCGCTATTTCTGGCTTAATAAATAATTGATTTGTTGCCGTTATTTTACGTTGAAAATATCTAATAAAACAGCCAGTTAAATGATTATTTAACCCTGTTTTTCGGTATAATAAACACCATGAAATCACTTCCTGAAATACTGCCAGACGAGACGAATGTACTGCACAAAATGGTGCTGGACTATCAGCCGACAGTGGATCAATTACAGGAAAAACTGACATGGTATGAGGAGCAGTTTCGTCTGTTGCAACATGAGCGTTTTGGCACCTCCAGTGAGAAATGTCCGGGTCAAATGGAGTTGTTTAATGAAGCGGAGTCCATTCTTGATAGCTTAAAGCAGGATGATTCCGACCCTGAAGAAACCCTAAGCTATCAGCGTAAAAAGCCAGGCCGCAAGCCATTATCCAGAGATATCCCGCGCGAAGTTATCCGTTATGAATTACCTGAAGCAGAGCGTGTTTGTGCCTGCGGTCATGCATTGCATGAGGCTGGCGAAGACAAGTCAGAGCAGCAGGCGCGCCATGCTACCTCACGAAATTCCGGGACTCCTGTCGCCATAATTCGTTCACCTACGCAGCGGATGGGAGATGCCCTGAACGCCCTGCGTCCGCAACGACTACGCACAAAAGCCGCTTCGTCATTACTACCTCACTGGCTGGACGGCTATTCGGAATGCAATTCTTGCTCCTCTCGCGTGCTGCTAGCACACGTCGAATCAGCAAATTGCCCTGTCGCCTATCAGGGACTAAAAATCACCACTTCGCTAAGCTACGTTTCCATGATTTTCAGCGTTAGAAATCATTCCTGCCCAGATCAAAGTCATTGAACATATACAGATCAAGTATGGCTCCCGCGCCTGTGAAAATGGCATTATCAGTGCACCAAAACCCGCACAGCCCATTCCTCGTAGTTTTGCCTCGGCAAGTTTATTAGCTTACATTATTGTCGCCAAGTTCATGGACTGAAGTTTCCCAATTATTGAGTAGCTGAAATACACAATGCTGGTGTATCGAGGTTTATTTTAGGTGGTTTTGCCATGTTTATAGCAAACCCCTACTTAATTCCCCTTAGGCAATAGCATTTGAAACGAATGAAAAGACTGTTTTTTTCATATACAGGCGCGCCATGCTACCTCACGAAATTCCGGGACTCCTGTCGCCATAATTCGTTCACCTACGCAGCGGATGGGAGATGCCCTGAACGCCCTGCGTCCGCAACGACTACGCACAAAAGCCGCTTCGTCATTACTACCTCACTGGCTGGACGGCTATTCGGAATGCAATTCTTGCTCCTCTCGCGTGCTGCTAGCACACGTCGAATCAGCAAATTGCCCTGTCGCCTATCAGGGACTAAAAATCACCACTTCGCTAAGCTCCGTTTCCATGATTTTCAGCGGTTGTAGCATAGTTTCAATTTTACCATAAATAATTATTGGGAAACTTCAGTTCATGGATAGCCTGCCACTTTACCGGCAGGAAACCATTTTCAAGCGCTTAAGTGTTGACCTTTCTCGTGCCACGCTATCTAACTGGGTATTAAAGTCCGCTGAATTGCTCCAGCCCTTTTATGATCGACTGCATGCTCTGCTGATTCTACAGAAGATCCTCCAGGCCGATGAAACAACCTTAAATGTGATTCGGGATGGTCGAGAGACGAAATCGAAATCCTATATGTGGCTCTATCAGAGTGGTGGGCATGAATCCGAGCACCCGATCGTTTTGTATGATTATCAGTCAACGCGGGCAGGAGCGCATGCTGAAACTCGATGTTCAAGTTTTCAGCTATAACTGGGCTAAGAAAAGTAAATTTTTCCGGCTTTGTTTTATAAGTGATTGATTTACAATGATGTTGATGCTTTCTTTGTCAGTAAAATTATCAATAAAATCAATCAGTTAAAAAACTTGAACATCGAGTGAAAGCTTCTTGCGGGCCTTTTCAGGTCACTTGCAGGTAGATGGCTATGCAGGCTATCATGCACTGGCATCAGATGATTGTATCCTCGTGGGGTGTATGGCACATGCGCGGCGTAAATTCGATGAAGCGCTAAAAGCCCTCGCTGAAAATCATGGAAACGGAGCTTAGCCCATCTTCGTCACTATTGATGATGTAGTTGTTATAAATCAATTGGTTGAAATTTTAAAAAGTAGCCAGTTGGCACTACAGATTTTGTGTTTTTGTATAAAACGTTGGATTTTTTAGAGTATTTTTGTCGCATGTAAATTACACTCAAATAATGATGATTTTTTTGACAAAAGTCAATGAGTTTATCGACAAAAATAATATAAATGGCACTACAAAACTTTCAAAAAAAACACCATTGATTTTAAAGAGAATTTTTCGACAAAAAATCGCTTAAACCGATGAATCAATGGCTTAGAAAGATGAAAGTGACGAAGATGGGTTAGCGAAGTGGTGATTTTTAGTCCCTGATAGGCGACAGGGAAATTCGCTGATTCGACGTGTGCTAGCAGCACGCGAGAGGAGCAAGAATTGCGTTCCGAATAGCCGTCCAGCCAGTGAGGTAGTAATGACGAAGCGGCTTTTGTGCGTAGTCGTTGCGGACGCAGGGCGTTCAGGGCATCTCCCATCCGCTGCGTAGGTGAACGAATTATGGCGACAGGAGCCCCGGAATTTCGTGAGGTAGCATGGCGCGCCTGTTGATAATAATGCAGCTGAGCGGCATATCAAACCGTTTGTGATTGGACGTAAAAACTGGCTGTTTAACCAGACACCACGCGGTGCAAATGCCAGCGCACTACTTTACAGTCTTGTGCAAACAGCCGTTGCTAATAACCTGGAACCTTTTGATTACCTGAAATACCTATTAACTGAACTACCCAAGCTGGGTAGGCATTATAAACCAGAAGCACTGGATCAGTTTTTGCCCTGGAACTTGATTGAAAAAATTAAGCCTCTAAAGTAATTGGGGTAGCTTGTCTAGGTGGAGAGAATTGACGCTTACATTTCAACACCTTTTGTTTAACTGGTGGGTATTGCGGTACAGGAGATATTAGGTTATCTTTTAACTAAATTCTACATGCAGTCGTTTGTCCCTACTGGAGAACCAGGTACAGATCACATCGAGAAAAGCGGACTAAAGTCCGCACTACATGTCATGTTCACTGTTAAACTATTTTAATTATTCATACCGATAGGACGCAGGGTGTATTTATGGGGCAGGAAATCAATTCAACTCTTTTTAATGATGATTACTTTGAGCGTTTTCACCAAAAACTAACGCTGGAAACGCAGCACTTAAGAGAGTTAATTGAGCATAAAAAATTCTCGGAATTAGCACCCACAGCAGGCTTTGAAATTGAAGCCTGGCTGATTGATGATAATATGCAGGCTGCGCCTAATAATGTCTCTTTTCTGCAACACATGAATGACCCGCTAGCCTTTCCCGAATTAGCTAAATTCAATATTGAACTCAACGGCATCCCGAAAAAATTAACCGCTGATGTCTTTAGTGTGCTGCATAAAAATTTATTAGCCACCTGGGATAAATCCTGCCGCCATGCCAAAGAACTGGATAATCATATTCTTATCATTGGCACATTGCCGACACTCAAGCCCTCTTCCATGACCTTAGCTAATATGTCGGATATGAACCGCTATCGAGTGCTGAATGAGCAAATTCTCAAGGCACGCGGTAAGCCAATCAACCTGGATATTGTAGGACTGGAACATCTAAAATTTGACCATCATGATGTAATGCTGGAATCAGCCACCACGTCTCTGCAACTGCATACTCAGATACCGCTCTCTCAGGCACATCATTTTTATAATGCATCCATTATCGCGTCAGCAGCGATTGTTGCCAGCTGTGCCAATGCCCCCTATTTATTTGGCAAAAATCTGTGGCATGAGTCACGCATCCCGCTGTTTGAACAGGCGATAGAAACCGGAGGTTATGGCGGTGCTATACATGGTCCACTAAGACGCGTTAGCTTTGGCTCTGATTATGCACGAGCTTCGATCATGGAATGTTTTCAGGAGAACCTGGAACATTTCCCGACATTACTTCCCGAACTGTTCGACGAGCCGATAGAGCAATTTGAACATTTGCGCCTGCATAATGGTACAGTCTGGCGCTGGAACAGGCCATTAATTGGCTTTGATGCTGATAACACCCCGCATATCAGAATTGAGCATCGCACACCTTCAGCGGGTCCGACTATTATTGACTCCATTGCCAATGCCGCTTTTTATTATGGTTTGGCGATGAATTTATGTACTGAAATTATGGCCAACGGCATTCCATTAGCCTTTACCCAGGCCAAAGATAATTTTTATCAGGCAGCCCGGTTTGGCCTGGATAGTCATATCGTCTGGTTCGATGGCACAAAGCAGAATTTTCAAAAACTGATTCTAAGTGACTTATTACCCAGAGCAAGATCAGGTCTACAATCATTAAACATTGACCCTGTGGATATTGATACCTATTTAACAATTATTGAGCAGCGCATCGCCAGTAAGCAAACCGGCAGTCAGTGGCAGCGTCAATTTATGCAGCAGGCTGATGCAAGCCTGCAATCCATGACACAATCTTATTTAGGGCATCAATACTCAGAAGTCCCGGTCAGTCAGTGGTCAAACTCTTAACGCCATGCAACTGCAACAAATCGACACTTACCCCGAAGCGCTACTAAGCTGTGCGGCAACAGACTTACATACGCTATTTCCTCAGCCGACCCTGCTACACTTACAGGGAAAAAACCCCACAGCCATTATTTATCTCTGTGCTGTTACACGGCAATGAAACAACCGGATTTCTGGCCGTCCAGCGCTTGCTACAGCAACATACACGACAGCGATTGCCGCGCTCTATATCTATATTTTTTGGTAATACGCGTGCCGCAGCACTCGGTTTACGCAGGCTAGACTCGCAACCTGATTTTAATCGTATCTGGCCAGGTACGGACACTGCCAGTTGCCCTGAAACAGCATTAGCCGGCCAGATCGTGGATATTATGCGCGCCAAAAAAGTCTTTGCTAGCATCGATATACATAATAATACCGGACTCAATCCACACTATGCCTGTATTAATAAACTGGATAAACGCTACCTGCAACTGGCGAATTTATTTGGCCGCCTAGTAGTTTATTTCTTACGACCACTTGGCGTACAATCTGCAGCGTTTGCCGAAATATGTCCGGCAGTTACGCTGGAATGCGGGCGACCGAGACAGCAATATGGTGTTGATCATGCTTATGCTTACCTAAAAGATTGTATCCATCTTACTGAATTCGCAACGCATCCAACGCGGACTCAAGATATAGATTTGTTCCACACCACAGCACAAGTAAAAATCAAGGAAAACAGCTCCTTTAGTTTTAATGACCCTAATGCCGAATTATTATTTGATACTGAAATTGAACGTATGAATTTTACTGAAATCTCGGCAGGAACCTGTTTTGGCTCAGTGCTAACCGACCGCACTATGCCATTATGTGCAATCGATGAACATGGCACCGATGTCTCCCAGCAATTTTTTAAAATTGACAATAAACAGTTACAAATAAAGCGCAATACCATGCCCTCTATGCTAACACTGGATGAGCGAGTTATACGCCAGGACTGCCTATGTTATTTAATGGAGCGTATACATTTGTAGCGCGTAGTTTGAATAGTAGACAACAGCCTCCTTTTTTCAAAAGAGGATGCTAAATGAAAATACATTTGTTGCCATTTTAGCTCGCAGGTCATACAAAGTAGATAGCTGTATACCGTTCAGTACTTCGATTAGAAATAGCATAGTTGATTTTCAGCTTGGTACAATACTGCGTTTAAACACTTCGTCTGGTTAGTCTTATGTGAATTAACCTTATATTGAAAAAACTTCATCAGTGTTCCCCTATCAATTGAGGCCGTGAAACTAACCTCGCCACAAGAGAGCTCATAAAGCACTGTAAAGACATTCCTGTTATTATTGCGTTTTGAACTGCCCGAATGGTATACGAGCTGATACGAGATATTCTTGCCTGGAAAAATATGGATTCACAAAACGATCTCGTTTTTGAGCCTGTTACTGCCTTATCTCCAGAGCCTCGCTATATTTTTTATCCGATGGATGAATCAATTCTGGCTGTTGTGTTTTTGAAATCTCTTCAAACACGCGCATTAAATTATAGCTCATTGCAGTCAGGCGCATTTGATTTTCAAGTGAGCGGGTATTGGAAGACCAAGCTTTAGTTTCCTTGAAATTACTTTTAGTGTTATTGAATGTCTTTTCAATCGTCCATCGCTTGAAATACAGCATTGCAATGGTTCCAGGGTTAATAGTCATTGGCAAGGTTGTCACAAACCGGTGAAGTTTTCCGGTTTCTGGATCACGGTAATCCACCACGTTAAATTTGATGCCCTTGTTTTCGTACACACTGTATGCTTCAACCCCTGTATTGATCTCATGGCGGGAGTCAAAAGGGATAGACTCAACCAGAGTCGCAATTGAATTTTCTTTTACTCGATGTTCAAGTTTTTGATATTGAGAAGGTAAAATCAGGTATTCTGAGGTTGTTGTAATTTTATCGGTGTAATCCCATGTTAATGAATGCCCCAGCCACCTTTATCCAAAGCTATATTCACGATTTAAATGATGCGCTCAATCAGCTAAAACCCGGAGCCGCTTTGACACGGATTCAAGCCGCTTGGTTGGGCACTTGTTTAACGGGCATACTGCTAATGAACTCTGTTTGCTGGGCTAAGTTTGAGCGAGCAAGCCTTGGAGATTGCAAAGTAGCCGCATTATCCTGGGTGTTTCGTAAAGCAAGTATACCCTGGGACTGTTTGCTACGGGTGAGTGTGGTCTTAATTTTAAAACGTTATGGCATTACTGAAGGTGTGTTGGCCTTTGATGAATCAGCAAACGGCGCGCCATGCTACCTCACGAAATTCCGGGACTCCTGTCGCCGTAATTCGTTCACCTACGCAGCGAATAGGAGATGCTCCAGCCGCCCTGCGTCCGCCACAGACTGAGCACAAAGCAGCTCAGTCATGGCTACCACAAATGGCTCTACGGCTATTCGGGATAAAATTTTAGCCTCCCTCGCGCGCTATCGCGCACTTCGGATTGGCAAATTTCCCTGCGCCTTCTGGAGACTATCAGCCCGTCCGGGGCTGACAGCGACCGAGCACGATCTAAGTCTACAAAACGTATTTATAAGGTTTACAAGCAGAAACACAAAGGCTCCGGCGGGTATGTTAATGGACAAACGATAGTATTATTGCTGCTAGTTACCTCATCCATTACAGTGCCTGTCGGTTTTTTCTTTTATATGCCGGATCCAGCCTTAAAGCAGTGGGATAAAGAAGATAAACGGTTGAAAAAGAGCGGTATAGCAAAAAAAGATCGGCCTATTAAGCCTGAACGTGACAGTGCCTACCCGACCAAAACAGAGATTGCATTAGGCTTATTTTATAATCCCCCAGCAAATCCAGACAAGAAATCAAAGCAATCTTATTCCAAATTAGTTACTATTTGTAAAAAATTGGAGTATTAAAATGAGCAGAAAAAGAACGGTCTACAGTGCTGAATTTAAAAGCAAGTTGGTATTAGAAGTTTTAAAGAATGAAAAAAACACTGCAAGAAATTGCCAGTGCAAATAACATCACACCTAAGAACCTACAAAACTGGAAAAAAATATTCTTAGACAATGCAGAAATAGCAATGGAGCCCTCCAAAGCCGTTAAAGATTACAAAGAGGATCTATTAGCAGCTCAAGAACAAAATGAGATGCTCACAAAAATCGTAGGAAAAATGACGGTTGAAAAGGAGTGGCTCGAAAAAAAGCTAAAAAGCTTGGACTCATCTGATAGAAAACAGTTGATTGAGCCCAAGCTTAACACTCTACCTCTAACACAGCAGTGTGCATTATTAGGATTAAATAGAAGCAATCTCTATTACAAAAAAAGAGAGAATAAAAAGAAAGAAGAGATCAAAACTCAGATTAATCACATTTTTAAAGACATCCCTATTTATGGTGCGGCTAAAGTACACCAGCAGTTGCTTGAAGGTGGTTTTAAAGTCAGTTTAAACACGGTGGCGAGTTATCGGCAGCAGATGGGCTTGAAAGCCGTATTAGCGGTAAAACAAGTCAATACAACGATCCCCATAAAAGAACATAAAAAATATACTTATAAGCTTAGAGATCTTGATATATCACACGCTAACCAAGTTTGGAGTACAGATATAACCTATATTAAAACCAAAGAAGGGATGGTTTATTTAGCGGCGATTATTGATTGGCACTCAAAAGCAGTGCTCGCCCATAAAATATCAAACACAATGGATTCTTTTTTAGTTATGGATGTATTAGATGAAGCGCTTTCTCTCTACGGAACACCTGAAATTTTTAATACGGATCAAGGCAGTCAATACACCAGTGAAATTCATACCCAACGACTAAAAAACAAAGGCATTACTATTTCTATGGATGGAAAAGGACGAGCAACGGATAATATTTGTATTGAACGGTTTTGGCGAAGTGCAAAATGTGAGCGTATTTATTTAAATGAATATGGTTCAATTAGAGCGTTAATAGAAGATGTTGATGACTATATTGAGTTTTATAATCATCAACGGTTTCATGAAACCCTGGACTATAAAAAACCAATGAATGTATATAGAGAAAGTATTTTAGCTAATGAACAGCAGAATGAAGCGGCTTAGGAATATGGAATAAGGATTGTTGAAAAATCTGTCTTGACTCTTTGGGGTGCTATATTTAAAAGAGTTTAAAGTTGCGCATAGCCTGATTAAAATTAAAGGCTTACTGGCTGATGCGCTGTATGGTGAAAAAGCCTTTATGGACGAAGCCGCTAAAGAATCTGGAGGCTCGCAGGTGATTAGCCAATTACGTAAAAACCAAAATATTGAATATAGAGGTAGAATAAGGTCAGTCGAGAGCTACTTTAATTCGATTAACAAAGGCATTGATCAGATAATACGTGTACGTGGCGGAAAAGAGATTAAAGTGACTGTCAGCAGTGCACGATTAAAGGTGAGTTCTCACAGTAAAAAACGCTTTGTCATTGCCTTAAAATATGACGGTGAAAACGACTATCGCTATTTAGTGGCGACAGACCTGACTTGGCGCACACAAGATATTATTCAAGCCTATACGTTGAGATGGCTGATTGAGGTTTTCTTTGAGGACTGGAAGCTTTATGAAGTATGGGGGCGTGAGGCCAAACAATTAGATGAAGAGGGATCAAGCCGTGGCCTGATTCTGAGTCTTTTGTTTGACCATTGCCTTCTCCTTCACCCAGAGCAAATAGCCCGCATTGAAAGCAAACTACCTGCGTATACCGTAGGTAGCTTACAGCGCAAGTCTCAAATGGATGTACTGCTTGAGTTCATCACGTCATTGCTAGAGTTTCCAGATCCTGGTGATAAGCTGAAAGAGTTAGGTGAATTAATAAAGGATGTGTTTCAACTGATGCCATCAGGAAAACATATGATTGGCAGAGATTTAGGGCGCTAGGGCCAACAGCATCATTAAAGTATTGTTCTGCTGGGTGAAGGTAAGAGCTTGATGGCAATGGGATGGAAAAACTTGAACATCGAGTTTTAGCATTGAAATCATGTAATTAGCATGTCGTTTCTGCCGATCCCACCAGACAAAGTCGGTGACGGCTTTATCGTAGACATAGAGATGTTTCTGAGAGCTGTTATTTCCCTTGTTTTGCTTTTCAATATGATCTCGTAACACAGGTATTTCTTGATGCCTCTGAGTTCCGTTTGTCACCAGACAAAGAAATCTGAGCAACCCACTTCTGAGATTCAACGCGTAAATCCCCCCGGCCGCATAAACTTTCCCCTTGCTGTTTTT
>NZ_BLYC01000019.1 GCF_019721995.1 Bathymodiolus japonicus methanotrophic gill symbiont
TAGAGTATTTTCAGTTTATCGCGAGAGCGGTTACAAAAGACAAAAATACTTCCGGCAAAGGGATCATGGCCAAACTGTTCCGAAACAATCAGTGACAGACCATTGATAGATTTACGCATATCAGTAACGCCGGTCGCCAAAAACACTTGATTAACAACAAGTCCGTTTATCATGAGATAGACCTAACCAGTTTCAGAAGCGGCTTTAATGATGCAAGTTCTGTACTGGCACAAATTTCCAGACTGAAGCCATTAGAATGAGTCACTTTGATAACTGATGAATCAGCAGGTACGCCTGATCCGTTCAACATGTCCTCTGCAACCAGTGTTACCGGAACCAATTGCTTGGCTTGTAACACTGGTGGAGCGAGCGAACTGAATTGCTTTTTGTAATAACTGAAGATATGCGGCTTGATATCATGGGCTTTGCAATACCCGACCTGAGTTAAACGACTGGCTTGCCATTGCGGTATATGATTTTGCATAGCCGCTTTATTTTGAGATGGACTCATAAATTCTTCCTGAGTTAATTGGAGGTATTAGTCTGCCATTTTTTATATTGGTTTAGAATGTGTACTTTAATTGACGCTTACCATGCAACTGAATATTAATAATCCTCAGCGCGGCTAAAATCGCAGCAAACACCTGATTAGAATGCACGCCGCGTGTTTTACGGGATTTATTATCGCAGTCCCAGGTAATTACACATTCTGTCAGTGCGCTGGTATGCCCCCCTTTGGGAATCCTGACTTCGTAATCCACTAGGGCAGGCAGGGTGTAATCATGTAGTTTCATTACCTTGTTAATGGCATCAATAAACGCATCAAAACCCCCATTACCACAGCCAGAAGCAATATGTTGATCGCCTTTAACATCAACCCGGATGCTTACGGTCGATTCCAGATCAAAGCCACTGGTGATAGAGCAATTCAGCAGTTTAATATGCTGATAATTTTTACTTTCCAGTACATCGGCGATGATAAAGGGTAAATCATCTGTGGTGATGGTTTGTTTGGAATCTCCCAGCTTAACAATTCTCGCCAGAACCTTTTTCTGGTTTTCTTCCGTAAGGTCTAGCTCCAGTAATTCCAGGTTCTTTTTTAGCGAGGCCTTGCCGCTCATTTTTCCCAGCGCATAGCTATGAATTCGCGAAAACCGCTCGGGCACTAACTTACTTTTATACAAGCCACCTTTTTGATCACCATCGGCGTGAATTCCTGCTGTTTGAGTAAAAACATCGGTGCCGATAATCGGCGTATTTGCTGCAACGCGCTTGCCAGAGAAGTTTTCGACGATATTACTAGTACGTACCAGATGGCTTTCGTCTATGGATAGCTCCATATTCATTTTGTCACGCAACACGACGCAGACTTGTGCCAGCGATGCATTACCCGCTCTTTCACCCAGGCAATTTACAGTACAGTGGATTGAATTAATGCCGGCGCGTACAGCGGCCATCACATTCGCAGTAGCAAGGCCATAATCATTATGCGGGTGAAAATCAAAGTTCAGTTCTGGGTAGCGGTTGCTCATATCACTGAGACTATCGAACACTTCATCGGGAGACATCACTCCTAGAGTGTCAGGCAGCATAAAATGACTAATGCCAGTACGCTGCAGGCTGTCCATTAAATCAAACACATAATTGCGGTTATCTCGATAACCGTTAGACCAGTCTTCCAGATAAACATTAACCGTCAGGCCTTTACCTAGAGCATAGTCTACAGTTTTAAGAATATCGTCTATATGTTGCTGCAGGGTTTTACCCAGTTGATCGCGGCAATGTTTTTCACTGCCCTTAGTCAGCAGATTGATCACGCTGCCACCCGATTCCAGGATCCAGTCAACACTTAAGGTATGATCAACAAAGCCTAATACTTCGACACGGCCATCAAAGCCTTCTTCACGCGCCCACTGGTTAATTCGCTTAACCCCTTGTTTTTCGCCATCGGATACTCGCGCGGAAGCGACTTCTATGCGATCTACGCCGAGAGATTGTAATAGCGCTTTTGCGATATTGAGCTTTTCATCGGGGGAATAGGATACTCCCTGTGTTTGCTCGCCATCACGCAGGGTGGTGTCCATTAACTGGATGAGTCGTGATTGTGTGGGCATATGCTTGCCTTGGTGGTGTGTGGAAGGAACTTTAGTTACGACTTAATAAGAGGGCGCTGTTAAAGCCCGTTCTAATAAATTGATATTAAAATATTCAGCACCTTGCTCTCATTCGCATGCTTGCACTTTGGGTCGCGGGGTATCGTTACCCACAAATCAAGCCAAACTCTTGTTCCCAAGCTCTGCTTGGGAATACATGGGAACACAGCTCTGCTGTGTGTTCCGGTAAGCAGAGCTTACGGCACATGCATTCCTAAGCTAGCGCTTAGGAACGAGGAAAAATGTGTGCTATATGCTGTAGGGCGTGGCTTTAAATTAAACCCAAAGCCAGGGATAAGTCTGCTTGTGCTTTGCTTCGTACTGGTCAATCAGATCAGTGTGCTGTAGTGTAAGGCCAATATCGTCCAGGCCTTTCAGTAAATTATCTTTACGTACCGGATCAACATCAAACTTAAAGCCATTGCCGGCAGGTGTGGTTAGTTGCTGGTTTTCCAGGTCAACAATAAACTTAACGCCTTCGTTAGCTGCAATCTCATCCATTAAGCTGGCTAATTGTGCTTTCGTTGCAATAATAGGCAAGATGCTGTTTTTAAAGCAGTTATTATAAAAAATATCTGCATAGCTGGTAGAGGTAATGGTATTAAAACCGTAGTCCGCAATGGCCCACGGCGCATGTTCACGCGAGGAGCCACAACCAAAGTTGTCACCTGCCACGAGTATCTTCGCACCTTTAAAAGCGGGTTTATTTAATTCAAATTCGGCATTATCGCTGCCATCATCATTAAAGCGCCAGTCGTGGAACAGCTGCTTGCCAAAGCCGGTGCGCTCAACTTTCTTTAGAAATTGCTTGGGTATAATCTGGTCAGTATCGACATTGCTGCGGTTCATTAAAGCAGCAATGCTTTCATGTTTTGTATAGGCTTGCATAATTCTTCTGCTTATTCTTTAAAGGTTACGAATGTCAACAAAGTGACCCGCTGTTGCTGCCGCTGCAGCCATCGCCGGAGAAACCAAGTGCGTTCTGCCGCCCTTACCCTGACGACCTTCAAAGTTTCTATTGGATGTGGATGCGCTACGTTGTCCAACAGTTAACTCATCGCCATTCATTGCCAGGCACATGGAGCAACCTGGATCACGCCACTCCCAGCCAGCGTCGATAAAGATTTTGTCCAGGCCTTCGTCTTCCGCCTGCTTTTTAACATGATAAGAGCCCGGTACTGCAATAGCGGTAACCTTATCGGCGACTTTCGTGCCTTGGGTGACTTCGGCAGCAATGCGGAAATCTTCGATACGTCCGTTGGTGCATGAACCGATAAAGATTAAATCAACGGGAATATCAGTAATTTTAGTATGTGCAGTCAAGCCCATATAATCCAATGCATTGGCACAGGCCTGTTGTTTAATTGCATCATCGAAATCTTCAGGAGCAGGGACGATACTAGTAATGCCGGTTACTTGCTCGGGTGAAGTGCCCCAGGTAACCTGGGGCTCAATATCTGCCGCATTTAATGTGACAACTGTATCGAATGTTGCGCCTGCATCACTCGGCAGGCTTTTCCAGTAGGCGAGTGCTTTGTCCCAGTTTTCGCCTGAAGGAGCAAATTCACGGCCTTTTAAATAAGCGTAGGTTTTTTCATCGGGAGCAACCAGTCCAGCTCTGGCTCCAGCTTCAATTGCCATATTACATAGCGTCATACGACCTTCCATAGACAGGTTGGTAATAGCGCTGCCTGCATATTCAATTACATGGCCATTACCGCCCGCAGTACCGATTTTTCCAGTAATCGCTAGCGCAATATCTTTCGCAGAGGCATATTTTGATAATTCGCCATCAATCTGAATGAGCATGGTTTTTGATTTTTGCTGCGGCAAAGTCTGCGTTGCCATCACATGCTCAACTTCAGACGTGCCAATACCAAACGCCAAGGCACCAAAAGCGCCATGCGTTGCAGTATGGCTATCGCCACAAACCACCACCATGCCGGGATGAACAAAGCCATGCTCAGGCACCACAATATGAATCACGCCATTATTCGGGTTTTTCATATCATAGAGATTTAAGCCATTTTCCTCGCAGTTATCTGCCATGGTTTCGATTTGCTTTTTCGCAATCGGGTCAGCAATCGGCAGGTCCCTGTCTTTAGTCGGTACGCAATGATCCATGGTTGCCAGAATACTATGCGGATTACGTACTTTGCGCCTGGCAAGTCGGAGGCCTTCAAATGCCTGGGGACTGGTGACCTCATGCATTAAGTGACGATCAACATATAATAGAGGAGCCTGACCTGGAACTTCAGCGACTAAGTGGCTGTCCCAGATCTTTTCGTACATGGTTTTTTTCATAGTATCATCCAAAACTTACGTTCTGCTGTAAAATATTTTAATAATGTAACCGCGCATTATCTCTTAAATAGGGTATTCATTGCAATTGCTGTTTTAGGTTTATGCAAGCGTGGTCTTCAGCCCCGTCATGGTGATACGGGGCTGAAGACCCCAACTTCCGGGTTGTATAAGTGATTTCGTGCACATTCCTGTTTGTATTTTAGGTGGCTAATGAATGACTTTAAAGGTAAGGTCTACTATAATCCGATAACAAATAAAACAGGCTAATAAATTTACAGCACTTCATAGGGTTCTGTCGCAATAATTATCAAAAGCACAGACCTCCTGGTCTTCAGGCATAACTATCCTGCTAAAGCCATAAACTGCTTATAAGCAGGAATTTTTTCCTCAGACAATTGCCCCTTTCGGATGATATGTGCCGTTTCAATTCCATCAATTGTTGCTTGGGCGGAGTGAAACGCTTTAAAGCCCATCATCGGTTTTGTTATTTTTTTGATAAAGCGATGATCCTGTTCGATGATGTTATTCAAATATTTAACTTGTAATATGTCAATCATAGTGGCAAACCCAGCGAGGATTAACAAGAGGTTAATATTGGCTAATCCTGCATAGTTAGCGCCACTTTTATCCATAACGACCTTATCAGGAAAGCCATTATTGTTAATCGTTTGTTTGAAAAATGCGGTTGCAGCCTCTTCATCACGGTGCTCAGAAAGCATGAAATCAAGCGTATCCCCGTGACTATCAACAGCTCGGTATAAAAAGGTCCACTGACCCTTAACTTTGATATACGTTTCATCCATGCGTCACGACTTATTGGTTTCTCGTTTCTGAGATTTAGCTTTTACAGCAATGGCAGGAGAATAACGGATAACCCAACGATTGAGCGTAGCATGATCCACTTCAACACCTCTTTCTTCCATAATTTCTTCAAGGTCGCGATACGAAACGCCATACCTGACATAAAAGAAAACAGCATAAAGAATGACATCTTTTGGAAAGTGAGTGCCTTTGAGGCTGAGCATGTGATCCACCTTTTATTGAAATTGATAATTATGATAGCAGATAACGTCGGGAAGGGGGATTTATGCGACAGAACCATAATTAGTCTTCATCATGAAACAATCTACCAGCATATTCTGGCGGACAAAAAGGCAGGGGGTGAACTATACAAGCATCTTCGGCATCAGAACAAAACCTATCGCAAGCGGTATGGGTCAGCCCATAATAGGACAGGAATCCCTAATAGAGTCGATATAGATGAGCGTCCTGAAGAGGTCAACAACCGTAAGCGTATAGGTGATTGGGAGGCAGATACAATCATTGGGAAAAATCACAAAGGGGCGATTGTAACGTTGGATGAGCGAGTCTCTAAATTACGGTTGGCCTTCCCTTTAGCGGGGAAAAAGGCTCAATATGTATTAGACGCAACTATTTTAATGCTTGATCCTATAAAAAGCTTTGTTAAAACAATTACTTTTGATAACGGGAAAGAGTTTACCCTGCATGAAAAAATAGCAGAAGCACTAGGTTGTGATACGTATTTTGCGACTCCCTACAGCTCTTGGGAAAGAGGGCAAAATGAGAATGCTAACGCTGAAAATCCTGGAAACGGAGCTTTAGCGAAGTGAAGATTTTTAGTCCGCGATAGCCGTAGGGCCGTTGTTTTGTCGGAGTCTGAGCGTTAGCGAAGGTGGAGACAAAATAAAAGGCCATCCGACACGGCGTCAAGTCATTTGGAGCCTATGTTCCGACCCCTTGTTGGGTCGGGACGAGGTGACGAGGACGAATCGGGGCCGCCGGAGGCATAAGTGGTCGCGTTAAGTTTTTGCTGCTTGCTTGGGCTGGGATGCCCAAAACAAGCTTTCGCAAAAATAGCGACTCCCCGATGGCTTATTAAGACAGTATTTCCCTAAAGTAATGGAGTTGATTGATGTTACGATAAAAGAGGTTTTTATAGCCGTTGATAAGCTAAATAGTCGCCCTAAAAAGTGTCTCAATTACAGAACACCTTATGAGGTATTTGAAGAGCTGACTGGGATAGATATGAAAAATTTATTGGGTTATGTACTTATGACTTGAATTCAGGAGTGATTAAAATCAAAAAGATGGAAATATTCGAGTGGTGCTACCTTCAGGTAGGTTATAGGCTGCTTTGTTTAGGTGCTTCTTCTTTCAATGGGAACACTGATGTTATTTAAAGTTACAGAAAACCTGATACTGGATTCGGTTAGTCTGTTTTCAGTTTCCTTAACTAAAACGCTGCTAGGCGTTATTCCTGCTACGCCCCCGGTTACGGATCCTATTTCGTTGACCGAATTTACCACGCCGATCGGTGCCAGTGTCTACCAGCTTATTCTGCCTATAGGTTCAGTCGTTGCAAATGGACCCAAGCTGGAGATGGAAATCTGCACGACTCTGCGTAGCGGCACCGCTTTAGGGGATATACAAACAGTTTATCTAACACCAGGCTATCAATTCGGTGACACCCCCACGGGCGTTAATGGG
This sequence comes from Bathymodiolus japonicus methanotrophic gill symbiont, assembly GCF_019721995.1. Taxonomy (GTDB): domain Bacteria; phylum Pseudomonadota; class Gammaproteobacteria; order Methylococcales; family Methylomonadaceae; genus Methyloprofundus. The sequence continues at coordinate 6,966 of NZ_BLYC01000019.1, forward strand.
CCGATTTTTGATTACCCGGCTAAAGAGGTGTCGGGTAATATTGATCCCGGTGTGGAATTACTGGAAAAAACCAGTATTGCGCCCGAAGGAAAACGCCCCCCTGGTCCCAGTTTCCCCTTCGAGTATCATCTTTCGTCCAATATCGCTGACGGAGAAACACTGACAGATATCATCATTTTTGGTGTCCTGGATCCTGCTATACAGTGGACAGGAAAACCCATACAGATTATTGCAGCGAATGCCAAGGGCTGTAGTGTGGTTACCACGCCCAATATGGCACCAATATCCGGCGGAGATCTTAAAGTGCATTGTGGTTCGGTTACAGGCAGTACAGCCGATGTCGATCTGCAAGTGGTTGTCGAAGTTTATATCACCGGTATTCTGGATGAAAGCGCTGTTAACCCACAGCAGACTATCCCCAATCATGTGGAGATGATTTATGCCTATGACAATACTGTTTATGGAGATGTCGGCGATGTTGATGTGTTGGCAAAACCCTATACTCTGCAAAAACAAGGCAGCCCCAGAAATGTATTACTTGGGGAAAATGTCAGTTTTACACTGGATTTTCAATATACTGATTATCCCTTAACGGGTAATAAAACCATTAAGCTGGGAATTACCGATATTTTACCTGATGGCTTAAATTATAATCATGATAGCGCAAAAATTACCCTTAATGGAGTTGATAAAGGCGTAGTCAATCCAGTGATTACTGATAACACGCCTAATCCGGTTCAAAAAACTCTGTTCTGGGATTTACTGACCTCACAGCAACTGGCAACGGGTTCAGTAGGTAGTATTACTTTTACTGCCGAGGTTGCGAATGTTTATCATGATGGCGCCGATGTATTAGCCGGTGATAACCTGCTTAATACGGCTAGTGCCAGTTGGGAGTTAGAAAGTGGTGGCACAGGCACAGATAGCAGCAGTGATACAGTCAGCATATTTAATGCGGTATTAAGTAACTGAACTGAAGTTTCCCAATAATTATTTATGGTAAGATTGAAACTATGCTACAACTATATGAAAAAAATAGTCTTTTCATTCGTTTCAAATGCTATTGCCTAAGGGGAATTAAGTAGGGGTTTGCTATAAACATGGCAAAACCACCTAAAATAAACCTTGATACACCAGCATTGTGTATTTCAGCTACTCAATAATTGGGAAACTTCAGCTCTATAATAACTCAGCTATTTGCGGATAATCAATAAATAACTGTTGTCTAAATTGCTCAATTTCCACTTCCTGAAGGCGGTCTTTTCTAGGGATAGTCACAGGGACTTCGGCAAGCACTGACATCGGGCTGGTACTGAGAAAAATAAGCCGGTCAGCCAGGGTTATTGCTTCACGTAAATCATGGGTGACAAACAGTACTTTATGTGGTCGCTTGGTCCACAAGTCAATTAATAATTGGCGCACTAGCCGGGCGGTGGGTGGATCCAGGGACACAAAGGGCTCATCCATCAGTAATAAATCTGGGTCAGTGGCAAATGCGCGGATAATTGAAACGCGGCGGTTCATGCCTAATGACAAATGTTCAGGATAGCTATTTTTTTCATCAGCGAGCCCCATACTCTGTAGTAAAAAATCCAGGGTCTCTGGTTTTGCGCCAGCTGCCAGTTGTATATTCTCACGCACGGTACGCCAGGGGAGCAGGCGCGGATTCTGAAAAACATAGCCGACTTTGGGTTGTTTATGAATGGGTTGTAGTTCGATTGTACCTGTATACTGGGTATCCAGGTTCGCCAGGATATTTAATAAGGTGGTTTTACCGCAGCCAGAAGGACCCACCAGGCACACAAATTCATTTTTAGCCAGGGTCAGTCGCAGGTCTTTGATAACCTGTTTACTGCTGTTATCAGCCGGATTAATATATGACTTGTCACCAATATGAATAGCTAGCTGGGTCATCGGCGCCACCTTAGTGCTTTTTTGTCCAGTGGCTTGAGGATCAATAACTCGATTCCCTGAATCAGGGTCACAAAGGCAATGGTATATGCCAGAATGCTGGCGACATCGAATAACTGGAAAAATAAATGTAACTGATAGCCCATGCCATTACTGCGACCTAGCATTTCAACAACCAGGACGATTTTCCAGATTAGCGCCAGTCCAGAGCGTGTCGCGGCCATTACAAAGGGGTGTAATTGTGGCCATATAACATGGCGTAAGGTTTTACTTTTACTAAAGCGATAACACTTTGCCATATCTAAAAGTTCGCTATCTAAAGAGCGCGTGCCTTCACGGACCGTGACTATCACATTGGGCAATTTATTGATTACTACGGCAAGAATGGCCGCCGATTCTACCAGTCCAAACCAGACATAACAGAGGATAATCGTTACTAGGGCAGGGATATTTAAAAAAATCACCAGCCAGTTATCAAAAAAATAATCTAATTGCTTATGCCTCCCCAGTGCGATGCCAATAGCACAACCAAGTAGCATTGCAATGCTAAAGCTTATTAACAGTCGATAGAGTGTTTTACTTAAATGATAGGGTAATTGCCCGCTTTTGATCTCATCAATCAATACATGGGCGACCACCAGAGGTGTGGGCAGTGTGTTGGTATTTAAGTAAATGGCAAGGCCATACCAGAGTGCCAGAAACAGGCTGATGGAAAGCAATGCAAGCACCGAGGGGCGGTGGAAAAGAGACATATTAATCAAGTATTGAACGGCTTGTTAGAATGATTTTCCCACTTGGCAGGTTTATTTTGAGATTCATGAAAGACACGAAGAATTTGTATTTCGTTATTTACAATTTGATAGGGTAACGTATAAGGCAGACTGGGTATATGCCATTCCAGAATATCCTGTTCAACTTTGACAGTACTCAAATAGGGGTTTTTACTTAATAATTGCAGCGATTTTTTAATTCTTTGCGCAACTTTCTTTGCTGCTGCCGGGTTTTCTCTAGCGATATAATCTTTAATTTCGTTTAAGTCTGCTATCGCATAAGGGAGCAGGATAACCTTCATTATTATTTCAGAAATACATCAGCTGCTGGAGTCGCTAATTCATCATCTGAGCCCCAGGAATCTAGCCAGGCATCAGTAGCTGCAAGGGAGATAAACTCACATTTTTCTGCCCGCACTTTAGCTTTCTGGATGGCTTGCATTTTCCATTTATTTCTTTCTATATATTCGGCAATCGCTTTTACTGCGATTTGAGATTGCGAGCGGTGAGCAAGCAGGCTAATTTCTTTAAGGCTGCTTTTAAGCTCTTCTGGGATGCGCATGGAAAAGGCTGTCGTAGTCATTTTGAATTAAGCCGGAAAGTGTAAGACAAGTGTTTACATTGTACTTGTTTGCAAAAGAAGTTAATCGATTTTTCCAGCCTTAAGCAGACGCGTATTTAGCATATTCAGGCGCTCAGGTGTACCAATATCCATCCAGAATCCAGAGTAGAATTCTCCGCTGATACCTTGTGTTTGCATAGCGTTTTTCAACAGTGGAGCCAGTGCCGATTTTCCAGGCGGGATGCCAACAAATAAATCCGGATGATACAGACCGATGCCACTGTAGGTGTATTTTGGCGTGCCTTGCTGGCTCAACATGGATTGCGGGCTAAGCGCAAAATCACCTGCAGGATGATGTGCAGGATTATTAACTAAAACTAGATGTGCCAGGCCTACATCTTTGTTAACCAGGCTTTGAAAATGGTAGTCGCAGCTAATATCACCATTCACTACTAAAAAAGTCGAATTGCCAAGCAAAGGTAAGGCTTTTTTGATACCACCTGCATTTTCTAATCCCGTGGCACCTTCATCGGAATACTGAATATTTGCCTGATACTGCGAACCGTTGCCTAGATAGCTTTGTATTTGCTCGCCTAGATGGGCGAGATTAATAACAATATCGCTGATACCAACTTTGACCAATGCCTCTAGTGTATATTCAATCAATGGCTTACCGGCTATTTTTAATAAGGGCTTGGGTGTATGGTCAGTAAGTGGGCGCATTCTCTCGCCACGTCCTGCTGCTAGAATCATTGCCTTCATAGCGCACGCTTGCTAGCGGGGAGTACAGTCGCTACTAAAAAATCGTAAAATTCTGTTAACTCGGGGTAACGCTGGCTGATATTGATGACGTAATCCAGTGTGCGTGGAATATCGCCTAGATACACGCTCTTGCCATCGCGGATATTGAGCCGTGAGAATATGCCGACCGCCTTTAAGTGGCGGTGTATGCCCATAAGGTCAAAGTCACGCTGGAATTGAAAATAGTCACAATCAATCAGCCCAGTCTGTTTTAGTTGCTGGTAATAGGGCTGCAGGCAGTTCTGGATTTGCTCATCTGACCAGCTAATATAACAGTCTCTTAATAAAGAAACTGCATCGTAGGTCACAGGGCCGATAACGGCATCCTGGAAGTCGATAATTCCCGGGTTATTCGCGCTAAGATGCATTAAGTTGCGTGAATGGTAATCCCTATGTACGCAGACCTGTGCTTGCTGCAGTGCTGAATCAATTAAAAAAGTATAACACTGGTCGATAATGGCTTGTTGCGCGCTAGTGAGCGTTAGTTGACATTGCTGTTGTAAAAACCAGTCACTAAACAGTTGTAGTTCGGTGTTTAGCAATTCGGCTGTGTAGTACGGCAGTTCACAGTTGTGTATGTCGATATTTTTTTGCAGTGTAATCAGACTATTCAGAGCATCCTGATATAAGGCGGCGACTGTTGTATCGTTAAGCTGGTCTAACAGACACCGGGAGCCAAAATCTTCGAGCAGCAAAAAGCCCTGTTGTGGATTTTGCTGAATAATATCCGGGACATTCACCTGTGCCTGGGCAAACAACTGCGCGACTTTAATAAACGAGGCGGTATCCTCTTTGTCAGGCGGTGCATCCATGACAATATAGTGTTGCTGTTGATGCTGTACTCGAAAATAGCGTCTAAAACTGGCATCGCTGGAAGCGCTGGTAAATTGTGTTATCTTCAGGTTTAGATCATTTGTTAGCCAATGCAGTATGGCTTTTTCTCTAGCATCGCTTGCCGTTATCATTATTTTTATAAAGAGGCTGGAAAAGTAAGGTAAAATAGACGCTCGTTATTTTATGATATTTCGCCTGACCGTGTGGGCTTTATTGGAATTTTTATTTTCAGGTTTTTAGTATACATGTTGCTGCGTTTATTACTATTTTTTGTCAGTATATCAGTGATGGTATCAACAGCTGTTAGCGCGGAAGAGTCTGAGGCAGAATGTAAGACTGGCAAAACAGTACAGCAATGTGTGTCAGCAGAGGCAGAAAAACAGCTTACTGAAGGAGTCAATAATCGCTTCTGGTTTGATCCAACTTTTGATGTAGAACGCGAGCAGGTTTTTTCGCGCCTGCAGGCAGAATTTAAGCAAGACCCCTGGGCCGTCTGTACTTTAAGATTAGGCCCGCAGCCTACATTTTATGTCGATAAGCAGCAGCGCGAGAAGGCAGTGATGGATGTGTTTGCTGATGACAGTGAAATGTTTGATGTCGATCTTATTAGCTTAAGCGGCAATATCGATTTACAGCGTGCAGATCAGCATATTATGGCAAACCAGGTTGATTTTAATCAGTCTTCCAGCGTACTCGATTTATATGGCGATATTATCTACAGTGATGGAGGCATGGCGCTGCATAGTACGTCGGCGCAAGTCAATTTGCAGAATGATACGTCTTTATTACGCAATGTGTCTTTTATTATCCCGTCTTCGCCTATACGAGGCAGTGCCGAGGTTGTGTATCGCGATAGTCCGACGTTCAGCCGTTATAAAGAAGTGACTTATACTGCCTGTGAGCCGGGTAATCAGGACTGGATGCTGCATGCCTCACGGATGAAGGTGAATGATGAAACTGGACGAGTTGCTGTAAAACATGGCTGGTTAGAATTTAAGAGCGTTCCAGTGATGTATTTTCACTATGGTTCATTTCCGGTTGATGACCGCCGATTAACCGGGCTGTTAACCCCGTCTTTTGGTATATCCGGGCGTAGTGGTGTCGATATCAGATTGCCTTTTTACTGGAATATGGCGCCCAATTATGACATGACTATTGCGCCGCGATATATGACTGAGCGTGGTTTTATGTTCGGTGCAGACGTTCGTTTTTTGTGGCATCGGTCGCTGAGTGAAGTGAGTTTCGAGATTATGCCCGAAGATCAGCTAACCAAGACATTAAGGTGGGGCGGTAGCTTTCAGAATAGTACCCAGTTTACGGATAATTTGCGCATGAATATTAATGCCAATTATGTGTCTGATAGCGCGTATTTTTCTGATTTAGATGGCTCACTGGGTTTGAATAATCGTAATCGCTATCTGGAAAGCAATGCCAATATTGCGTATACATTGCCATGGATGGCATTTAGCGCGCGGGTAGACAATTACCAGAATATTGATCCGGGGGCGAGTGATAAAAATGTCCCTTACCGGCGCTTACCACAGCTAAAGCTGGATATGTTTAAGGCCTTTAATGACTTGCCTCTGGAAATGAGAATGGACAGTGAATATGTGTTTTTTCAGCGTCATTTTCCTGATGGGAAGCCGCAGGGGCAGCGGTTTAATATCAAGCCGGAGATTAGCTTTCCGTTTGTTTCTCAATCTGGATTCATTATTCCAAAATTTGCCATGCAACATACCCAGTACTGGCTGGATAATACAACGGTGCCAGGACCAACAAGCCTGAGTAAAACTTTACCCATAGTCTCATTAGACAGTGGCTTGTTTTTCGAGCGGGACTTTGCATCGTTAACGCATACTATAGAGCCGCGCTTGTTTTATTTATATGTTCCGTTTGTGGACCAGAGTGATATTCCTAATTTTGATACTTCGCTATATGATTTAAATTTTGCCCAGTTATTTCGGGATAATCAATTTAACGGGGTAGATAAAACGCAGAATGCTAATCAGTTAACCGCTGCTTTAACCACACGCCTGGTTCAAGATGGTCGTGATCGCTTAAAGGTAACCGTAGGGGAGATTTTTTATTTTGAGGACAGGAAAGTCAATCTGGTAGGCAATCAGGTACGCACCGAATTCCTATCAAATTTAATGACTGAATTAAGCAGTGAAATTACCGATGAGTTAAAGATCACTTCTGCAATGCAATGGAATTTTTCTGAAAACAGGGTGAATCGGGGTCATGCTGATTTACGCTATCGTGGCCTGACAAATAACATGATCTTTAATGTTGGTTATCGTTTCCAGCAGCGGCAGATTGAGTTTGGTCGGTTTGCCCAGAATCAGGTAGTTGCCTCGGCTATGATTCCCATTTATGATGGCTGGAGCGCTATCGGCTTATACCGTTATTCGATACTGGATAAGAAAAATCTGGAGTATTTTGTTGGCATAGAAAAAGACAGTTGTTGTTGGCGCTTTAGAGTTATTTATAGGCAATTTTTACTAACCTCGGCGGGAAGTATCATTGGTGAAGCAGAGCCGCAAAACTCAATATTTTTTCAAATAGAATTAAAAGGGTTTACAAGTCTGGGCGACAAAGTCGATGACTTCTTGCTGAAAAATATAGCGGGATATAGAAAACCACAATATTAAAATGATGAGAAAAAGAATAACACAGAGCATAGCTATATTAGCGTTGATCATAGCGAGTTTTCAATTGCCTGCGGTTGAATACTTGGACGGCATTGTGGCGGTTGTTGAAGATGATATTATTCTGGAAAGTGAGTTAGCTGAGGAAGTTGCGGGAGTGGCCAGCAAATTAAAAGCGAATAATGTCCAGATGCCACCTGATCATATCTTGTATAAACAAGTGCTGGAGCGTTTAATAATTGGTAAGTTGCAAAGCCAGTTAGCAGAGAAAGCTGGTGTTAAAGTGACAGATGAAATGCTGGAAAGCTCAATGAGCGGTATTGCACGGCAAAATGGCATGGACTTAGCCAGCTTTAAGCAGGAGATACAGGAACAGGGAATGAGTTATGCAACGTTTAAAGAAAGTGTGCGCAAGGAAATTGTTATTAATCAGTTACGTAACCACGAAATCGGCAGCAGGGTAAAAGTCTCTGAGCAAGAAATTGATCACTATATGGAAACTGAAATCAGCTCTGCAGACCGGCGCGTAAAATATTTCCTGGGACATATATTAATTTCAGTGCCTGAAGGTGCATCTGCTACAACTATACAGACTGAAGAAGCCGAAGCTTTATCGGTTGTTAAACAGCTACGCGAGGGTGCTGATTTTAAGCAGATGGCTATCAGCGTTTCAGATGGCACAAATGCATTACAGGGTGGTGAACTAGGCTGGCGAACCTTAAGTCAGTTACCAACGCTGTTTGTTGATGTGGTCAAGACCATGAGCAAGGGCGATATTGCTGACCCTGTGCGTAGCCCCGGGGGGGTTCATATTCTTAAATTAATCGATAGTACTGGTGTCGTTTCATATATGGTTACCGAAACTCAAGTGCGACATATTCTTATTAAAACCAATGAATTAATTAATGATGAAGACGCGCAAAAGCGTCTGCTAGCCATCTCTGGGCGTATTGCCGATGGAGATGATTTTGCGGCATTGGCTAAAGCAAATTCTGATGATACCGGGCCTGCATTAAACGGTGGGGAATTAGGCTGGGTGACTCCTGGATTGTTGGTTCCGCCGTTTGAGAAAGCCATGAGCGAGCTGGAAATTAATGAAATAAGTGAGCCAGTACAAACTCAGTTTGGCTGGCATATAATTCAGGTATTAGGCCGACGTACAAAAGATAATAAGGAACAGCAAGAGCGTAATCAGGTGCGCGATGAAATCCGCAAGCGCAAGATAGAAGAAGAAACCGAGTTATGGCTAAGGCGCTTACGTGACGAAGCCTATGTTGATATCCGCCTAGAGGCCTTAAATGAATAACAGGAAGAATGCTGGCGTAGCAATAGCAAAGCAGTCTAGCCTGGAAAGGCAACTCAAAACAGTGATTGCCAAGGAAGACCTGACAGCAAATAAGGCGTTGATCGAAGTCAGTGCCCGGCATTTAAAATTAGACTACCTGGATCTGGCCGCCGCCTTATTATTTATTAATGATCCGCAGCCAAAACTCAGCGAACTGACAAGTAGTAAATTTTCTGTGGAAAAGCAGAAAGCACATGAGTTATTGCATGCGGAAATGGTGCGATATCGTATTGAAGTGGGGCGAATTCATAAAGCCAGCGTTAAACTAATCAAAGATATTCTGGTTGAAGAGGCGGGGGTCGAGCGCAACAAAATTGGCTATGTTGATATTTTTGAGCATTACACAGTCTTGAGTTTGCCGCCAGGCATGCCGGTAGAAATATTGCAGACTTTTAAGGATGTGGAAATAAACCAGCAGGCTCTGGATATTAAGCGCCTCAGTGGTACAGGTAAAAAATTTCAGCCAGATAAACATTTTCGCCGAGGTACGCGCAGGCATTTTCTGGCGGCCAATAAAAAGAAAGTTGGCCAGTCTTAAGCATGAATGAGTGCTAGCCATCTTATGATATTCTGGCGCGTGGATTCCTGTGTTCTCAACCCTTATACAAAACATCTAAAAGTATGAATGAAATTCAGTTTGTTGATTCTGTAGCCGAGCTACAAGACCTTTGCCAGAAAATGCAGCAGGAGCCGTGGCTTGCGATTGATACCGAATTTCTGCGGGAGAAAACCTATTATCCGAAGTTTTGTCTGTTGCAGGTTGCAACACTAGAGTGGGTGGCATGTGTTGATCCTATTGCCCTTGAAGGTGAGTTGGAGGAGCTATTTGCTATTATCAATGACCCTGCGATTATCAAGGTATTGCATTCATGTCGGCAAGACGTAGAAATTTTTTACCAACTCAGTGGGAAATTACCGGCACCGGTTTATGATACGCAGCTAGTTGCACCGCTATTGGGTTTTCAGGAAAATACCGGGTATGCCATGCTGGTGTCCGGATTTTTGAATATCAATCTTAGCAAAATACATACACGTACCGACTGGAGCCAGCGGCCTTTATCTCCAGAGCAGCTAAAATATGCGGCAGATGATGTGATCTACCTAGCTAAAATTTACCAGATGATGCAGGAAAAATTGCAGGCACTAGGGCGCGAAGACTGGTTAAAAGAGGACTTCGAGCAGTTAATGAATGAGGACTTGTACGATATCCCGCCTGAAAATGCCTGGTTAAAAATACGTGGAAAAAATAAATTAACTGGCAAGCAACTGGCGATCGTACAGGTATTAGCTGAATGGCGCGAGCAGCTTGCTAAAAAGGATAACAGGCCGAAGAACTGGGTGTTACGCGATGAGCTTATTCTGGATATGGCAAAATTACAGCCGCTAAATTTAAAGGCACTGTCTGATATACGCGGTATGAATGATGGCTTTGTGCGGCGCTATGGTAAACAGGTCTGTGAGCTGATTGACAATGCGCGGGGCTTGCCCGGCTTGAAATTAAAAAACAAGGCGAATAACAAAAAAAAACCAGGGCAGGAAGCTGTACTGGATATTCTAACCGGGGTAGTGCGCTTACGAGCCGATGAAAATTCATTAAACCCGGTGATTCTGGCCACGCGCAAAGATCTGGAGAAATTATTACTCGATGAGCAGCAAAGTTCATTACTGCACGGATGGCGCTTCAGTATGGTAGGTCAAGAACTGCAGCAACTATTGCAGGGAGCGCTGTCGGTATCTGTGGATAAAAAGAACCTGCGAGTTCAGTAATACGAGCCTGCGCAGCATCGTTTTGGGGTGTAGGCTTTAGCCTACACGGAAAACTTCGACAACTCGCTTGTCATTATGCCCGTCTTCTGCGTTGTAGAAATAGTTGCGTAGCCAGCTATGCGCCTGTTGCCACCTTGGATACGAACATAAATCCTGCGCCAGCGTATCGGGGAGTCGCTATTTTTGCGAAAGCTTGTTTTGGGCATCCCAGCCCAAGCAAGCAGCAAAAACTTAACGCGACCACTTATGCCTCCGGCGGCCCCGATTCGTCCTCGTCACCTCGTCCCGACCCAACAAGGGGTCGGAACATAGGCTCCAAATGACTTGACGCCCGCTGTCAGCCCCGGACGGGCTGATAGTCTCCAGAAGGCGCAGGGAAATTTGCCAATCCGAAGTGCGCGATAGCGCGCGAGGGAGGCTAAAATTTTATCCCGAATAGCCGTAGAGCCATTTGTGGTAGCCATGACTGAGCTGCTTTGTGCTCAGTCTGTGGCGGACGCAGGGCGGCTGGAGCATCTCCTATTCGCTGCGTAGGTGAACGAATTACGGCGACAGGAGTCCCGGAATTTCGTGAGGTAGCATGGCGCGCCTGGTGTCGGATGGCCTTTTATTTTGTCTCCACCTTCGCTAACGCTCAGACTCCGACAAAATAACGGCCCTACGGCTATCGCGGACTAAAAATCATCACTTCGCTTAGGCTCCGTTTCCCTGATTTTCAGCGGCGGTGTGCAAAGCTTATTTCATGCCCATTCCTTAGGGAACTATTAATACGCTCTAATGCCTAGCTGGAGTAAAGTGTTTTTTTAGATTGCTGAGAGTAATGAATGCCGAATTTATAACCCCTAATCGCGTGAGTTGCGGGGGAATAGGCGCATCAGCATCACCGTGCATTTGATAGGTGATATGAATAGTGTGATTGTCTGAGACAAACTTAAATCGCCAGTAGCCATCAGAATAGCGCATTTGTACCGTGTCTTCTGGCTCGGGTAATTGTGCTTGAATAGCTTTCGGCAGGAGTGAGCGCTGTATATTGCTGAGCTCTATAGTGTAACTGTTTGTTTGCTGATCAAAATAGGCTGATGATTTCATGACTGTATAGCGATTCCTGAATGGCCAGGGTAAATTGCTTAGCTTATAGATATAGTTATCACTTAAATTAAGCATTTTCATACATTTATAGCGCCAGCTAGCGCAGTTATCGCCATTATTAATAAAGGCTAATAGCTCGTCTATATTGGCAGTGATGCTCATTTCGCCCCTATATTCCGGATAATCCGAGTAAGCGAGTTCACGCGTGTAGACGCTAATACCATTTTCCTGTTTTGCCAGTTTCCAGCCAGGCTCCTTGTCCAATGCAATAGCCGGGTCTGACACAAAATAGAATAATAATAGTGATACTTTTAGAAAAAACATGGCGATGAATGACTCTAGAAAAATGCTTGATGTGGGTAATATATTAGCAGATACTCCAGCGCAATTGCCTGAGGAATTAACGACTGCTTTACTGCAGAATGATAAGGTGCAAATACAAAGAATTGTCTCACGGGGTCATGCAAGTAGGGAGGGTGAGTGGTATGATCAGGCGCAGGATGAATGGGTCATATTATTACGTGGTAAGGCGGTGCTGGAATTTGCCGGACAAACGGCATTAACAACACTTGTGGAAGGTGATTACTTGCTGATTCCGGCACATTGCAGACACCGGGTGCACTGGACTGATCCAGATATTGACAGTATCTGGCTGGCGGTACATTTCTAAGCATGTGTATTGCAGATATGATAATTAACAATAGAAAAATATGAAAACACCAAAAATTGGTTTTATAAGCCTTGGCTGCCCAAAGGCATTGGTAGATAGCGAGCGCATTCTGACCAAGTTACGTTCTGAAGGTTATGAAGTTGCGCCTAGTTATGATGGCGCGGATATGGTGGTGGTTAACACCTGTGGCTTTATAGATTCAGCGGTAGAAGAGTCACTCGATAGTATAGGCGAGGCGATTGCAGAAAATGGCAAGGTCATCGTTACCGGCTGCCTAGGGGTGCGTGCAGATGAGATTTTGCAACGCCATCCGCAGGTACTTGAAATCACCGGTGCACATGCTTTAGAAGAAGTGGTTAGTGCAGTACATAAACATTTACCGCCTTTGCATGATCCCTATACCAGTCTAGTTCCGCCGCAAGGCATTAAGCTGACCCCCAAACATTACGCTTATTTAAAAATATCCGAGGGTTGTAATCATCGCTGTACTTTCTGCATTATTCCATCCATGCGCGGTGATTTAGTCAGTCGTCCGGTTAATGAGGTGTTATTAGAAGCCAAGCGCCTGGCAGATGCCGGGGTTAAAGAATTATTAGTGGTTTCCCAGGATACCAGCGCCTATGGGCTGGATATAAAATATCAGGCTTATGACTGGCAGGGCAAAGAAGTTCGTACACGCTTTTATGATATGGCTGAAGCGCTAGGTGAACTAGGCGTATGGGTGCGTATGCATTATGTTTACCCCTATCCGCATGTAGATGAAGTAGTACCGTTAATGGCGGCAGGGAAGATTTTGCCATATCTGGATATTCCTTTTCAGCATGCGAATCCGCGTATTTTAAAACTTATGAAACGTCCCGCCGCCGCAGAAAATAACCTGACTCGAATCAAAGCTTGGCGTGCCGTTTGCCCGGATATTATCTTGCGCAGTACTTTTATCGTGGGTTTTCCCGGAGAAACTGAAGCGGAATTTCAAGAATTGCTAGACTTTTTGACAGCAGCCCAGTTAGACCGCGTGGGTTGTTTTGCCTATTCGCCAGTAAAAGGCGCAGTGGCGAATGATTTGCCTGACGCTGTCCCGGAGGAAATTAAGCAGGAGCGATTAGCCAGATTTATGGCGCATCAGGCTGAGATTAGTGCAGCAAGATTGCAGCAACGCTTAGGCAGAATCGAACAAGTTATTATTGACGAAGTAGTCGAGGAAGGTGCTGTTGCCCGAAGTAAAGCGGATGCGCCTGAAATTGATGGTCAGGTTTATATTGATGGCGCGACACATCTAAAAGTGGGAGATCTGGTCAATGTTGAAATAGAAGAAGTAGATGAGCATGATATGTGGGGACGCTTGCTGGATTAAAGGCTGGTTGAACACGGACTAAACGAAATAGTTAGAGTTGTTGATTTTCGTTTTATTGGCTTAGGACATCAATTACTCCGCCCCCTTTGATTTGTTGACTGAGACAAAAACTTGTTATGAATTTGGTCAAATTTGTACTTAGGAACTGCACGAAATAAAATCTACAACAAGTATCGGGGAGTCGCTATTTTTGCGAAAGCTTGTTTTGGGCATCCCAGCCCAAGCAAGCAGCAAAAACTTAACGCGACCACTTATGCCTCCGGCGGCCCCGATTCGTCCTCGTCACCTCGTCCCGACCCAACAAGGGGTCGGAACATAGGCTCCAAATGACTTGACGCCGTGTCGGATGGCCTTTTATTTTGTCTCCACCTTCGCTAACGCTCAGACTCCGACAAAACAACGGCCCTACGGCTATCGCGGACTAAAAATCCCGCTTCCAAGTTGACTAATTTTTTTCGTGCACATTCCTTAGTAAGCCCTAGAAATTTAAATAATACTTGAAAAGCCCATGAAAAGGTCTATATTTAGATCTATTGAAAGATCTTCTTATTGATTTATTGGAATTATTATGAGCACTGTATCAAGAGTAATGGCTAGTATGTCTGCCAGTATAACTGATTTTAAAGCGAACCCTAACGCTGTAATTGAGCAGTCAGAAGGAGAAGCTATCGCTGAAAATCATGGAAACGGAGCTTAGCGAAGTGGTGATTTTTAGTCCCTGATAGGCGACAGGGCAATTCGCTGATTCGACGTGTGCTAGCAGCACGCGAGAGGAGCAAGAATTGCATTCCGAATAGCCGTCCAGCCAGTGAGGTAGTAATGACGAAGCGGCTTTTGTGCGTAGTCGTTGCGGACGCAGGGCGTTCAGGGCATCTCCCATCCGCTGCGTAGGTGAACGAATTATGGCGACAGGAGTCCCGGAATTTCGTGAGGTAGCATGGCGCGCCTGAAGCAAGTATACCCTGGGACTGGTTGCTACGGGTGAGTGTGGTCTTAATTTTAAAACGTTATGGCATTACTGAAGGTGTGTTGGCCTTTGATGAATCAGACCGAGCACGATCTAAGTCTACAAAACGTATTTATAAGGTTTACAAGCAGAAACACAAAGGCTCCGGCGGGTATGTTAATGGACAAACGATAGTATTATTGCTGCTAGTTACCTCATCCATTACAGTGCCTGTCGGTTTTTTCTTTTATATGCCGGATCCAGCCTTAAAGCATTGGGATAAAGAAGATAAACGGTTGAAAAAGAGCGGTATAGCAAAAAAAGATCGGCCTATTAAGCCTGAACGTGACAGTGCCTACCCGACCAAAACAGAGATTGCATTAGGCTTATTAAAAGAGTTTAAAGTTGCGCATAGCCTGATTAAAATTAAAGGCGTACTGGCTGATGCGCTGTATGGTGAAAAAGCCTTTATGGACGAAGCCGCTAAAGAATCTGGAGGCTCGCAGGTGATTAGCCAATTACGTAAAAACCAAAATATTGAATATAGAGGTAGAATAAGGTCAGTCGAGAGCTACTTTAATTCGATTAACAAAGGCATTGATCAGATAATACGTGTACGTGGCGGCAAAGAGATTAAAGTGACTGTCAGCAGTGCACGATTAAAGGTGAGTTCTCACAGTAAAAAACGCTTTGTCATTGCCTTAAAATATGACGGTGAAAACTACTATCGCTATTTAGTGGCGACAGACCTGACTTGGCGCACACAAGATATTATTCAAGCCTATACGTTGAGATGGCTGATTGAGGTTTTCTTTGAGGACTGGAAGCTTTATGAAGGATGGGGGCGTGAGGCCAAACAATTAGATGAAGAGGGATCAAGCCGTGGCCTGATTCTGAGTCTTTTGTTTGACCATTGCCTTCTCCCGCTGTCAGCCCCGGACGGGCTGATAGTCTCCAGAAGGCGCAGGGAAATTTGCCAATCCGAAGTGCGCGATAGCGCGCGAGGGAGGCTAAAATTTTATCCCGAATAGCCGTAGAGCCATTTGTGGTAGCCATGACTGAGCTGCTTTGTGCTCAGTCTGTGGCGGACGCAGGGCGGCTGGAGCATCTCCTATTCGCTGCGTAGGTGAACGAATTACGGCGACAGGAGTCCCGGAATTTCGTGAGGTAGCATGGCGCGCCTGTTCACTCAGAGCAAATAGCCCGCATTGAAAGCAAACTACCTGCGTATACCGTAGGAAGCTTACAGCGCAAGTCTCAAATGGATGTACTGCTTGAGTTCATCACGTCATTGCTAGAGTTTCCAGATCCTGGTGATAAGCTGAAAGAGTTAGGTGAATTAATAAAGGATGTGTTTCAACTGATGCCATCAGGAAAACATATGATTGGCAGAGATTTAGGGCGCTTAGGGCCAACAGCATCATTAAAGTATTGTTCTGCTGGGTGAAGGTAAGAGTTTGATGGCAATGGGATGGAAAAACTTGAACATCGAGTAAAAGAAAATTCAATTGCGACTCTGGTTGAGTCTATCGCTGTCAGCCCCGGACGGGCTGATAGTCTCCAGAAGGCGCAGGGAAATTTGCCAATCCGACGCTGAAAATCATGGAAACGGAGCTTAGCGAAGTGGTGATTTTTAGTCCCTGATAGGCGACAGGGCAATTCGCTGATTCGACGTGTGCTAGCAGCACGCGAGAGGAGCAAGAATTGCATTCCGAATAGCCGTCCAGCCAGTGAGGTAGTAATGACGAAGCGGCTTTTGTGCGTAGTCGTTGCGGACGCAGGGCGTTCAGGGCATCTCCCATCCGCTGCGTAGGTGAACGAATTATGGCGACAGGAGTCCCGGAATTTCGTGAGGTAGCATGGCGCGCCTGCCCTTTTGACTCCCAGCATGAGATCAATACAGGAGTTGAAGCATACAGTGTGTACGAAAACAAGGGCATCAAATTTAACGTGGTGGATTACCGTGATCCAGAAACCGGAAAACTTCACCGGTTTGTGACAACCTTGCCAATGACTATTAACCCTGGAGCCATTGCCATGCTATATTTCAAACGATGGACGATTGAAAAGACATTCAATAACACTAAAAGTAATTTCAAGGAAACTAAAGCTTGGTCTTCCAATATCCGCTCACTTGAAAATCAAATGCGCCTGACTGCAATGAGCTATAATTTAATGCGCGTGTTTGAAGAGATTTCAAAAACACAACAGCCAGAATTGATTCATCCATCGGATAAAAAATATAGCGAGGCTCTGGAGATAAGGCAGCAACAGGCTCAAAAACGAGATCGTTTTGTGAATCCATTATTTTTCCAGGCAAGAATATCTCGTATCAGCTCGTATACCATTCGGGCAGTTCAAAACGCAATAATAACAGGAATGTCTTTACAGTGCTTTATGAGCTCTCTTGTGGCGAGGTTAGTTTCACGGCCTCAATTGATAGGGGAACACTGATGAGTTACCTAGCTATTTCCTGGAACTAAATGACTGCGCAAAGCCAGCCCCAAGTATAGCCGCGTAGGTTACTGCAACAGCTGGAATCTGCAGGCTAAAATCTACGATAGCGTGCGCTGCAACCAACACACTACTGGAAAACCCGATAGCAGGGTAGATCCAGTTACGTTGTCTGTCCCAGACGCCGGTTAAGCATTTTTGTGCAATTAGAAAAATACTTAAGAACAAGGCGAGGGCGGCGGGAAAGCCCAATTCAAAGATGTTTTCCAGATAAGTGTTATGTGCCTTATCGTAGTATATGCCAATCTCACGGGTATTATATAGGCGGAACGAGTTTTCATAGCTATCATAGCCAAAGCCCAGCAAAGGGTTACTCATAATACCGTTCTAGGTTGCCTGATAGACTTTAGGTCGCCCGGACGCTGAAAATCATGGAAACGTAGCTTAGCGAAGTGGTGATTTTTAGTCCCTGATAGGTGACAGGGCAATTCGCTGATTCGACGTGTGCTAGCAGCACGCGAGAGGAGCAAGAATTGCATTCCGAATAGCCGTCCAGCCAGTGAGGTAGTAATGACGAAGCGGCTTTTGTGCGTAGTCGTTGCGGACGCAGGGCGTTCAGGGCATCTCCCATCCGCTGCGTAGGTGAACGAATTATGGCGACAGGAGTCCCGGAATTTCGTGAGGTAGCATGGCGCGCCTGGTTTTCGATTGAGATATCCTCCATGCGCTGCATCACTCTATCACCACTGACGCTAAACAGCGTTAGCGCGAAAAATACCAACGCGATAGCAGAGTAGTTTAAGGTTCGATTATGCAATTTATTACTCAGCCCCAAGACCACTAACAAGCTAATAATTGCCAGCGTAGTGCTAAGAAAACCACCTCGTGAATGGCTCAGGAAAAGAGCGGTGCCAACTGTAAACATCATTAATACGGGGCGCCAGGTGCGTGTGATCAGCTTTTCGATAAACACCTGTTTGCCATGGTTGCTGTTTAATCCGTAACGGGTGCTGCTTTTTATATGACTAAGCAAGTCTGGTATCAGGCAGAGTAATGACAGACCCGCGTAGGTCGCATAAGAATTTCTATTAACGATAGTGCTGGTGACATCATGCTTATAAGCCCATTTATCAAACCAGAGTATGGTATTAAACCCGCCAAAGTGAATGATTAATCCATAGCTGGCGTATACAAAGCCAGAGATTGCCAGCCACCTAAATAGCTTTTCCACGTTTTCAGTTTTTTGGCAATAACACATGGCAAGCAGGAAAATCATGCCATAGCCAGTCAAGCGCATCATTGCCGTAATCGTTTGCTCCGGATCCAGGCTTATTTTTGCTGGAATTTCCATATCAAGAAGCTGCGCTGTTGCGTGCCAGAGCGGATGCCCCCAGCTTTCTGGTATATATGCTGTAGTTTGAATCGCTGCCCAGGCGAGAGTGACTAAAAAGAGCAACAAGGGAATTTTAACTTTATCAAAATGAAACTTCATTTTGCGTTGTGCAAATATTAATGAAATACACCAGCTGATAACCACTAGCCCGATCAATAAGCTTAGTAGACTCCACGACCAGGGTCTATTGGAACCCGAAGGGCAAGGGAGAAAGAACTAGGATGACTATCAGGCCGTAGAAGGGCATTTGTAGTATGGGTTGTGAATTTACAGAAATTATTTATAGTCTAACATTTATTTTGTGCAGATAATTAATGCTACTCCAAATTTAACGCAAGTATTGTGCTTACTGGATAAACCAAAGATTATCAGCTTGTGTGGTTGGCTTAATCTTGTTAGAACACACGCCTGGCTTAGCGCGCATCGGGGTAAAATAATTGCTCGCCGTGTTTTTGATAAGCGCCGATCAACGCTTGTCCCTCGGTACCTGTGATAAAAGCGATATATTTTTTTGCCAGTTCATAGTTTACATGCTTATGTCGCGCAGGATTTACTGCGATAATATGATACGGGTTAAATAAGGCATTATCTCCCTCATTAACAATAATTAAATCTATTTTATCTTTAAAAGCAAGATAGGTGCCTCGGTCTGTCAGGGTGTAAGCCTGTTTTTCATCGGCAATGTTAATAACTGCGCCCATACTCTGGCCGACTTCCAGGTACCACGGCTCTGCCGTTGTGATTTTAGCTTGCCGCCATAGCGCCAGCTCTTTTTTATGCGTACCAGAATCGTCGCCGCGCGAAATAAAAGGGACTTGTGCCCGGGCAATTTGCTGCAGTGCGCTGGTGATTGATTGATTGATTTCGATAGCGGCAGGGTTAGATTTAGGCCCGATAAGCACAAAATCATTATGCATGACAGCCTGCCTGTCTGTACCATAACCCGCTGTTACGAATTTTAGTTCGGCTGTGGGAGCATGTACAAAGACCACATCGACATCGCCATTTACAGCTAAGCGCAGGGCTTTGCCCGTGCCAACGGCTATCACGTCCAGGTTCACGTTATAGCGCTTGGTAAAGACTGGGTTGAGCACTTGCATCAGGCCAGAGTTCTCGGTGCTAGTGGTGGTAGACATGAGTAGTGTGTCCTGAGCGTAGGCAGAATTCAGTAGCAGACTAAAACCTAGTAGAAGTATGTTTTTTAGCATATTAAGATGAGGTAATTTCACAAGTAGCTTGTATTGAGAGTTTTTCAATTTACAATTAATTGTGCTGCATTCTACTGGAACTATTTTTAATACTCTATCTTTGCATCATTTGATCTCATTTTTGCTAAAAAAGCTCTATGACAACTATTTATCAACTCAATCAACTAGTCTTTTCTTATGCGGATAAAGCAGCGCTGGCACTCGAGAAATTGCAGATAGAAGAGGGAAAGATCACCGCGTTAATCGGAGAAAATGGGTCAGGAAAAAGCACTTTGCTCAATTTACTCGCGTTTTTATCTCGCCCTGATTCTGGCAGCATTATTTTTAAGGGGCAGAGTGTACGCGCGCGGGATTTATTAGCATTTAGGCGGCGGGTCGGTTTTCTCGCACAAAAGCCGTTTATGCTGGCAGGCACAGTATATGACAATATAGAATTTGCCTTGAAAATACAGGGTAAAGCTGATCGCCCGGCAAAGGTTGCTTGCGTCTTAAAGCAGCTGGATATAAGTTATTGTAGCCAGCAGCAGGCTAAATTATTATCCGGTGGTGAGCAGCAAAAAGTCGCTTTAGCACGTATTCTGGTTTTAGCGCCGGAAGTCTTATTATTGGATGAGCCGTTTAGTTATCTGGATCAGAGTAGTGCGCAGGCATTGGAGTTGTTTGTACAGCGTTATACGCAAGCAACAGGCAAGACCCTGATTTTTAGCACGCACGACCGCTTACAAGGCTTTGCGCTGGCCGATAATGTGGTGGCGCTGGCAGACGGTAAGCAAGTGCTGACACCATTAATCAATTTATTTCATGGTGAAGTCATACAGCACCAGTTCCAAAGTGGCTCGTTGAGTATTCAATTGCCTGATGTAATTAGCTCGGGGCGTCATGTCTCCATTAATCCTGAAGATATTGTTTTGTCTACCACCGCGCTGGCATCTAGCATGCGTAACCATTTTCAGGGGCGTATTATTATGATTGCGGAAGAAAATGGCAGTGTGCGTGTGAATGTTGATGTGGGGGCTGTGTTTAAGGTGCTGATAACGTACCAGGCTTTACAGGAACTACAACTAAAACTGGGGGAGAAGGTGTGGGTGAATTTCAAATCCAGTGCTGTGGTGGTGTTTTAACTATACAGAAGCCGCGTAAAACTGCAGGTAGCTTGAAAGGTTTTATGCAGCCAGCTTATTTAATTGCGGATTAAGTTTCAAGGTATAATCAGTTTCTAATAGTGCCTTGCCGCCGCTGTCAGCCCCGGACGGGCTGATAGTCTCCAGAAGGCGCAGGGAAATTTGCCAATCCGAAGTGCGCGATAGCGCGCGAGGGAGGCCAAAATTTTATCCCGAATAGCCGTAGAGCCATTTGTGGTAGCCATGACTGAGCTGCTTTGTGCTCAGTCTGTGGCGGACGCAGGGCGGCTGGAGCATCTCCTATTCGCTGCGTAGGTGAACGAATTACGGCGACAGGAGTCCCGGAATTTCGTGAGGTAGCATGGCGCGCCTGTTCTTTTCATAGCCGTGATAATAAAGTTTTATTTGCTAATGACCTTGAAAAACCTTTGTTGTAAAAAAAATATCTATATCCTGGTTTGCTTGCTGGGTTTTAGCCCGTTACTCGTTTATGCCGATAACCCCCGGGTCGATATTCAGACGACGCAGGGTGTGATCACCATTGAACTGGCTGCAGATAAAGCCCCGCTTACCACGCAAAACTTTCTCAGCTATGTGCAGGAAGGTTTTTATAACAATACCCTGTTTCATCGGGTAATTGATGATTTTGTCATTCAGGGTGGCGGCTATACGGCCTCCGCTAAAAATCATGGAAACGGAGCTTAGCGAAGTGGTGATTTTTAGTCCCTGATAGGCGATAGGGCAATTCGCTGATTCGACGTGTGCTAGCAGCACGCGAGAGGAGCAAGAATTGCATTCCGAATAGCCGTCCAGCCAGTGAGGTAGTAATGACGAAGCGGCTTTTGTGCGTAGTCGTTGCGGACGCAGGGCGTTTAGGGCATCTCCCATCCGCTGCGTAGGTGAACGAATTATGGCGACAGGAGTCCCGGAATTTCGTGAGGTAGCATGGCGCGCCTGCCCTCGTATATTTGTGAGAATGCAGGGTTAGGTTATCTATGCTTTGCTTGCTATCAAACAAAGCCTATGGTGTAGCACATTGTTTATAATAGCTTATTTTATGGCAGTGACTGTTTAGTGTGCGTTAGCAGCAATTTGTTCAGCCCGTTTCTCGCTGGCATGTTCAATTTTAGAAAATACTTTGAGTATATCTGTTGCTGATAATATGCCGACCAGCTTTTTATGGGCATCAACTACAGGTAATGCACCAATTCTATTTTCTGCCATCAGTGCTGCGGCTTTAGACGCGTAGCTATCAGGCTGTACGGTAATCACTCCACGGTGCATGATATGTGTTACTTTTTTAGGTAGCACATGTAATTCAGTAGTGCCTTCTGCTGCAATAGACCGGGAATTGCTTTTTGGTCCCAGAGCCTTGTATAGGTCACGGTCGGACACGATGCCTACTACTTTGCCTTTTTCCACAACAGGCAGATGGCGCACTTTCTCGTAATGTATCAGGAAAAAGACGCGGTCTATCATATCTTGTGGCGCCACCGTAAATACTTTCTTGGTCATTAAATCTTCAACACGCATGTGTATATCTCTCTTCAAAATTATTATTAGTCGCACAGAATAGGCAGTTATGCATAATTTTACAAGAGTTATATCATCGAATGTTATAAAATAATTGGTTATGTAAATTAGAGAGGCTCATAACTCTGTGCTATAGCAGGTTTGTGAGTTAAATATTTTTAGCGGCAGCTATTGGAGTCAAAAATGCGCGTTATTCTTTTAGGTAGTCCAGGGTCAGGCAAGGGAACACAGGCACAATTTATCACCGAGAAATATGCAATTCCGCAAATATCCACTGGGGATATGTTACGTGCCGCAGTACGCGAGGGTACGGAGCTTGGGCGAGCAGCCAAGAAAATAATGGATGAGGGCGGGTTAGTCTCCGATGAAATTATTTTAGGTTTGATTAAAGACCGGATCGTCCAGCCAGACTGTAGTAATGGGTTTTTGCTGGACGGCTTTCCACGCACGATTGCACAGGCTGAAGGCTTGTTAGCGATGGGTGTAGAGATAGACCATGTGATAGAAATTGCAGTTGCCGATGATGAAATTATCAAGCGCATGGGTGGACGTAGAGTGCATCAGGAATCCGGGCGTACCTATCATATCGAATTTAATCCGCCCAAAGTCGCAAATAAAGATGATGTCACTGGCGAGCCACTTATTCAGCGGGATGATGATCAGGAAGCAACGGTTAAAAAGCGTCTGGATGTATACCACCAGCAAACCAAGCCGCTGGTTGGTTTTTATCGCGCTATGGCTGAGCAGGGAAAAGTACAGTTTACTACGGTTGCAGGTGTAGATGCAGTTGCAGATATTACTGCCAAGGTTTATCAGGCTTTGGCATAAGGCAAAGGAGCGGGTGTGGATATTTTAAGTGTAGAAATTTTTCAGTATTTTAAGTCGCAGGGCTTGATTACAGCTCATTTAGGGGCAGAAAATCGCGTGACCGGGATAGTCCCGGCTGAAGCTGCAGGGCAGGGAGACCTGGTTTTTGTAGAACATGAAAAATATCTATCCGCAGTCTTGACTTCAGGCGCGGCGGCAATTGTCACTACACAGGCGATAGCGGAAAAAATACTGGGCGATACTATTGCGCTCCTGATAGCGCCTAATGTACGTATGGCAATGGCGTATATCCGGCAAAAATATGTCGACCGGGATGTGTATGATTCCGAGTGGGGACGTGTTCATGCAGCAGCGGTAATCCATGCATCGGTAACCGTGCCGGATGATGCAGTTATTGGTCCCGGTGTGGTGATTGGTAAAAATGTACGGCTGGGTTCTGCAGTGGTTATTATGGCCAATACGGTGATTGAATTTGATGTTGTTATTGGCGCTAGAACAGTCATTTATCCGAGTTGCGTGGTGTCTTACAACTGCCAGATAGGTGAGGATTGCATATTAAAGGCAGGCTGCGTCATCGGTAGTGATGGTCAGGGCTTTGCGCAAGATGAACATTTTCATCATCATCGTATTCCGCAAACGGGCCGCGTGGTTATTGGTAATAAAGTCGTTATCGGCTCGGTGACTACTATCGACCGGGCTACGTATACGCAAACAAAAGTACATGATGGCAGTATTATAGATGCACAATGCCATTTAGCACATAATGTGATTATTGAAGAAGATTGTATTCTGGTTGCGCAAACCGGGATTGCAGGTTCGAGCCACTTTGGCAAGCGGGTGATTGCATCTGGACAGACCGGGATTCTGGATCATGTACATATCCCTGATGACACTATGCTGCTTCATCGGGCAGGGGTTCATAGTAGTATTAAAAAGTCAGGTATATATGCTTATGGGCCTGCACAACCGTTTAAAAAATATACAAAAAATATCGCTGTTTTCCAGCGCCTGAGTGAAGTCTGGACGCGGCTAAAGAAATTGGAAAAACAAGTCGCCGAGCTGTCTAAATAATCCCCAATAGATTCAATTTTAAAGAAAATAAGGTTTATAGGTTAATGACACAGAAAATTGCAGTATTGCCAGGTGATGGCATAGGTCCTGAAATTATAGAAGAAGCCATTAAGGTATTGGACTTCTTAAATACGGATATGGCCTTAGGCCTGGAATTTGAGCACGGTTTAATCGGCGGTGCAGCGTATGATGAAACAGGGTCACCCTTTCCCGCCACTACAGTAGAGCTGGTTAAACAGGCTGATGCCGTTTTGTTAGGTGCGGTCGGTGGTTATAAATGGGAGTCACTGGATATTGCAGTACGCCCGGAGAAAGGCTTGTTAGGCTTACGTTCCGAGCTACAATTATTTTCAAATTTACGTCCTGCGATTTTATATCCACAACTAGCGGATGCATCAACGTTAAAATCGGAGGTTGTTTCAGGGCTGGATATCATGATCGTACGGGAGTTGACCGGAGGCATTTATTTTGGTCAGCCGCGTGGTATCAGAATACTAGAAAATGGAGAAAAGCAAGGTTATAACACGCTGGTTTATAGTGAATCAGAAATTCGCCGTATTGGTCATTCAGCATTCAGGATTGCGCAAAAACGTAATAAACGTTTGTGTTCAGTGGATAAAGCTAATGTCCTGGAGTGTACTGAGTTATGGCGTGAAGTAATGTCTGAAGTGGGCAAAGAGTATCCTGATGTGGAACTAAGCCATATGTATGTTGATAACGCGTCTATGCAATTAGTGCGTGCGCCTAAGCAGTTTGATGTGATGGTCACCACGAATATGTTTGGCGATATCTTATCAGATACCGCTTCTATGCTAACCGGATCCATCGGGATGTTACCTTCTGCTTCACTAGATGTTAATAGTAAGGGTATGTACGAGCCAATTCATGGTTCTGCGCCGGATATTTCCGGGCAGGGAATTGCGAATCCGTTAGCGACTATATTATCAGCAGCAATGATGTTGCGTTATACCTTTAATATTGGAGCAGCGGCAGATCGTATTGAACAAGCTGTACATGATGCGCTGGATGCAAATGTGCGTACCGCAGATATTTATTCTGCCGGCATGCAAAAAATAAGTACCTCAGAAATGGGTGATACCGTCGTTAACGCCTTACAAGCAGGTGTAAAGTAATGAGTAAAAAATATAATGTAGCAATCGTTGGGGCAACCGGAGCAGTTGGTGAAGCCATGATTTCAATTCTGGAAGAACGAAAGTTTCCGGTGGACAACGTTTATGCCTTGGCAAGTGAACGCTCGGCCGGTAAGCGCATGGCATTTAATGGGAGAATGCTTAGTGTCCAGGATTTAGCAGAATTTGATTTTTCCAAAGCAGATATAGGTTTATTTTCTGCCGGCGCTTCATTATCAGAAAAATACGCGCCTATTGCGGCTGCGGCTGGTTGTGTGGTGATTGATAATACTTCGCAGTTTCGCTATGACGATGACATTCCGTTAATTGTGCCCGAGGTAAACCCTGACAGCATCGCTGATTATAAGGCGCGCGGCATTATTGCAAACCCCAACTGCTCTACAATCCAGATGTTAGTTGCACTGAAGCCTATCTATGATGCAGTCGGTATAGAGCGTATTAATGTGTGTACTTATCAGGCGGTTTCCGGTTCGGGTAAGGAAGCGATTGAGGAAGTGGTTAGTCAGACGTCTCAGTTGTTAAATGGCAAGCCGATTACAAGCAGCGTATATCCCAAGCAAATTGCCTTTAATGTATTGCCACAGATTGATGTGTTTATGGAAAATGGCTATACCAAAGAAGAGATGAAAATGGTCTGGGAAACCTGGAAAATTATGGGTGACGATAGTATTCAGGTAAATCCGACTGCAGTACGCGTACCGGTTTTCTTTGGTCATTCAGAAGCAATTCACATAGAAACACGCGATAAAATCAGTGTGCAAAAAGTGCGTGAAATTTTAGCCACATCACCTGGGATTACAGTGATGGATGAGCGGGTAGATGGCGGTTATCCAACGGCTGTAACTGAGTCAGCAGGGTGTGATGATGTGTTTGTTGGACGTATCAGAGAAGATATTTCGCATGCAAAGGGAATAGATTTGTGGGTTGTTGCGGATAATGTGCGTAAAGGGGCTGCATTGAATAGTGTACAAATTGCAGAAGAGTTGGTAAAAAAATACATCTATAGTTTCTCAGATAAATAATTTCCAAATTTGGAGCGCTTAAACTTAGGCGGTAACAACGAAATCTTCCCGCAATTTTTGCATAACACAAATCACTTTACTGGCATCATGCATATAAGTGTTAAAAGTTTGCACAACTGAATCATGAAGATCTTCAAAAGTTTTAAAATACTTCATATGAGTCGAATCGCGTTTCGTATTTTTCCATAATTTCTCAATCGGATTAAAATCCGGCGAGAACGCAGGGAGACGTTCTACTGTCAAACGATCTACATTAGCTAACTTAAATTCCTTAATAACACCGCTTCCATGATACGGGGCACCATCTTCAATTAGAATAATCTTGCCTTTATAATAAGCCAGCAATTGTGTTAAAAACTCAACATAGCTTTCACCATTAAAACGCCCAGATGTTTCAGCGTGTTGTAATATCATTGGCTTATAACTCTCGATTAAGACGTTGTCGGCAATAGAATATATCGCTTCCATAAAAAGCTTCTGTGTTGGATATTTCTCATTTTTTAAGCTTTTAAGAATAGCTAAAAATTCTTGAGGCAGCCCAGCTTCCGCTGGAAATCATGGAAACGGAGCTTAGCGAAGTGGTGATTTTTAGTCCCTGATAGGCGACAGGGCAATTCGCTGATTCGACGTGTGCTAGCAGCACGCGAGAGGAGCAAGAATTGCATTCCGAATAGCCGTCCAGCCAGTGAGGTAGTAATGACGAAGCGGCTTTTGTGCGTAGTCGTTGCGGACGCAGGGCGTTCAGGGCATCTCCCATCCGCTGCGTAGGTGAACGAATTATGGCGACAGGAGTCCCGGAATTTCGTGAGGTAGCATGGCGCGCCTGTTTTAAAAGTCTAAGTGACTTTGGTTTTATCTCATAAGCCAATGATTCTCGGTATTGAAAACTCCCTCCTTCGAATTCGATCGTACCAAACATTTTCAACCCTTTTCGAATCTCTGATGTTTTCACTGTGGGTTGCTCTCCTATTGGAGCCCAGGTTCGTGCCAATGAACCCCACATAGCAAATGACACCTCATCACCGAATAAAACGACCGCTGTCAGCCCCGGAAGGGCTGATAGTCTCCAGAAGGCGCAGGGAAATTTGCCAATCCGAAGTGCGCGATAGCGCGCGAGGGAGGCTAAAATTTTATCCCGAATAGCCGTAGAGCCATTTGTGGTAGCCATGACTGAGCTGCTTTGTGCTCAGTCTGCTGTGGCGGACGCAGGGCGGATGGGAGATGCCCTGAACGCCCTGCGTCCGCAACGACTACGCACAAAAGCCGCTTCGTCATTACTACCTCACTGGCTGGACGGCTATTCGGAATGCAATTCTTGCTCCTCTCGCGTGCTGCTAGCACAGGTCGAATCAGCGAACGCTGAAAATCAGGGAAACGTAGCCTAACCCATCTTCGTCACTATTGATGATGTAGTTGTTATAAATCAATTGGTTGAAATTTTAAAAAGTAGCCAGTTGGCACTACAGATTTTGTGTTTTTGTATAAAACGTTGGATTTTTTAGAGTATTTTTGTCGCATGTAAATTACACTCAAATAATGATGATTTTTTTGACAAAAGTCAATGAATTTATCGACAAAAATAATATAAATGGCACTACAAAACTTTCAAAAAAAACACCATTGATTTTAAAGAGAATTTTTCGACAAAAAATCGCTTAAACCGATGAATCAATGGCTTAGAAAGATGAAAGTGACGAAGATGGGCTAAGCGAAGTGATGATTTTTAGTCCGCGATAGCCGTAGGGCCGTTGTTTTGTCGGAGTCTGAGCGTTAGCGAAGGTGGAGACAAAATAAAAGGCCATCCGACACGGCGTCAAGTCATTTGGAGCCTATGTTCCGACCCCTTGTTGGGTCGGGACGAGGTGACGAGGACGAATCGGGGCCGCCGGAGGCATAAGTGGTCGCGTTAAGTTTTTGCTGCTTGCTTGGGCTGGGATGCCCAAAACAAGCTTTCGCAAAAATAGCGACTCCCCGATTGCCCTGTCGCCTATCAGGGACTAAAAATCACCACTTCGCTAAGCTCCGTTTCCATGATTTTCAGCGGTTGATACGAGTGTAGAACAGGATAACTCG
Organism: Bathymodiolus japonicus methanotrophic gill symbiont; assembly: GCF_019721995.1. Taxonomy (GTDB): domain Bacteria; phylum Pseudomonadota; class Gammaproteobacteria; order Methylococcales; family Methylomonadaceae; genus Methyloprofundus. Next base: position 35,517 of record NZ_BLYC01000019.1, read on the forward strand.
TCCGCTGTCAGCCCCGGACGGGCTGATAGTCTCCAGAAGGCGCAGGGAAATTTGCCAATCCGAAGTGCGCGATAGCGCGCGAGGGAGGCTAAAATTTTATCCCGAATAGCCGTAGAGCCATTTGAGGTAGCCATGACTGAGCTGCTTTGTGCTCAGTCTGTGGCGGACGCAGGGCGGCTGGAGCATCTCCTATTCGCTGCGTAGGTGAACGAATTACGGCGACAGGAGTCCCGGAATTTCGTGAGGTAGCATGGCGCGCCTGTGATACTAATGATAAGAGTTTAGCATTGGCTAATACTGAAGTCGTTGAGAAGACTCCTGAAGCTGTGCCTGTACAGGAAATTAGAATACAGGATGCAGATACGAAGAAAATAGCAGCTGTAAAAGAGTCGCAACAAGCACCAGTGACGGAGGTATCGGTTAAAGAAGAATCTGGGGCAAATTACTTTTATTTGGGGACTGGCCTTTTGGTTCTGCTGGGCTTTGGCTGGTTACTTGGACATAGGCGCAGAACTGAAGACGAAATTAATGAAAACAGTATTTTTTCTTCTGCAAGTGAAATGAGCCCTGCTGATAGCGAGGAAAAAACAGCGATACCTGTTTTAGACAAGAAAACGGCCTACGATGTTGGTACGATAGGCGAAAGTTCTTTCTTAAGTGAATTTACACCGGGTGATTTTGACGTATTTGAAACTGACCAGGCAGAAGTTGACCCTAGCTCCGAAACAGATGCGTATCTAGCTTATGGCCGATACCAGCAAGCTGAAGAATTGATGCGTCAGGCAATTCAAGAGCACCCTGAAAAAGATGAATACAAGTTGAAGTTGCTGGAAATATTTTATGCCAGTGAAAATGAAGCTGGCTTTGAAGATTATGCAAAGGAATTAGCTGCAGCAGGAAAGCAGAAAGATATTAATTTCTGGTCAAAAGTTACGGCAATGGGTAGCGAACTTATTCCTGCTTCTGAGTTCTTTTTCAGTGAGCAAGGCGAAGCAAGATTTGCAGTAACTGATGTGCCTGTTGACGATTATTTGAAGACATCAAGCGATGTTATTAATGAAGATGTAGATGCATTTACTGAGGCTATGACTAAGCTGGACGGTGAAGAGAAAAAACTTGCTGACGCTGGCGCAGGCTCTGGAGGCGATGCAGAGTTTGTCCCGAGTAACTTGTCCCTGGAAGATAATACTGAAGGCAGGGGTGGTGAGCATGTGGGTAAAGCAGAGGCTGCAGAGCAACAAGATGATATAGAAAGTGTGTATTTTGACTTTGATTTAAGTCAGTTTGAAGCTATCGACTCTGCGGATGATCAAGAATCAAACCTGGAAACCTTTGATTTTAATAATAGCAAGGAAGAGCCGGTACAAAAAGCTGCAGAAAATAGTGACTTTGACTTTGACTTTGATTTTAATGAAGTTTCCACAGAGCCAGATTCTGAAACAGCAGGCTCAGCTGATCATGTTTCTGGGGTTTCTGATTTAACCGATAGAGATGAAATTGAAACAAAAATAGACCTAGCTAAAGCGTATATTGATATGGGCGATGAAGCAGCAGCAAGGGGCATAGCACAAGAGATATTGAGTCAGGGTAATGATATGCAAAAAAGTGAGGCTCAAGCTATTTTAAATAAATTAAGTTAGGGCGCGATGGTCTCGTCTAGGCATAATAAAGCCCCTTATTACCGTATTATGATCGCTATGAAAACTAAGCAGCAATACTGACAGCCCCTTTTAATTTCTTCATAGCATTTTTTTCCAATTGTCTAATGCGCTCGGCTGACACATTATAACGCTCAGCTAATTCATGCAAGGTCATTTTTTTCTCTGTAAGCCAGCGGCTCGCGACAATGTCCTGGCTACGTTCATCAAGGCCTTGTAATGCATTTGTTAATAGATTCTCTTTGTGCTCATACCAGTCCGCATTTTCCAGTAATAAGGCTGGATCTGCATTGTGCTGTTGCAAATAAGAAACTGGCGCACTATAAGATTCATCGCTACTACTGGATTCAGGCAGGTCAAACGCCATATCTTTACCATCTAGGCGGGTTTCCATTTCATAAACGGTTTTAATGTCTACATCCAAGTTTTCAGCAATAGCTTCTGCTTCATCTTTAGATAACCAGCCTAGCTGTTTCTTAGACTTTCTTAAGTTGAAGAAAATCTTGCGTTGCGATTTTGTGGTGGCAACTTTGACTATGCGCCAGTTTTTTATGACATATTCATGTATTTCAGCGCGTATCCAGTGCACGGCAAAAGATACCAGGCGCACACCCACATCGGGGTCAAACCGCTTAACTGCTTTCATCAGACCGATATTCCCTTCCTGAACAATATCATTCATAGGTAAGCCATAACCACTGTAACCACGAGCCACATGGGCAACAAAACGTAAATTTGCCATAACCAGCTGCTTTGCTGCTTCAAGATCCTGGTGGTCTCTATAGAGGGTTGCAAGCTTGCGCTCTTCTTCAGCATTTAATTTATTAGTTTGGCCAACTACATTCAGATAAGAATCAAAGTTCTTAGCAGTTAAATTAATAGGTAAGGCTAATGAATTAGGCATAGAAGACTCCAATAATTAAACATAGGCTGATTTTAGCACTCAATGAGCCGGAGTGCTAATAAAAATAAAATATTTGTGAAGAGATTCATGAAAACTGGGCAATATAGCGTAAAATATATGCATCAATCAACCAAAGAGAATGTAATGGATAATAAATTATTAGAGATTTTAGCCTGTCCCATTTGTAAGAGCCCTTTAATTTACGCTAAGAACGCACAGGAACTAATCTGTAAAGCAGACAAGCTTGCTTTTCCAGTTCGAGATGATATTCCGGTGATGCTTGAGGATGAAGCAAGAACCTTAAGTAGTGAAGAAATCGACAAATTATAATGGCTTGTGAGTTTAAGGTTGTTATTCCTGCAAGATATGGGTCCACCAGATTACCAGGTAAACCCTTAATAAATATTGCTGGCAAAGCCATGGTTTTACATGTCTGTGATCGGGCTAAATCTGCGGGGGCTACACAGATAGTAGTGGCAACAGATGATGCCAAAATACTGGAGGAAGTAAAAAACTACGGCTTTGATGCGGTGATGACCCATGATGCTCATGAAAGCGGCACCGAAAGGTTAGCTGAAGTAGCAGAGATTTTTCAGTGGCGCAAAGAGGACATTATTGTCAATTTACAAGGCGATGAACCCCTGATGCCCGCTGAATATATTGCTTTAGCAGCTAACTCTCTGGCACAGCAAAGTAGTGCTGAAATAGCAACTTTATCCGCCGAAATTTTGTTGGCAGAGGAAGTGTTTAATCCGCATGCGGTTAAAGTTGTCGTCGATAAATATAGTTATGCGCTGTACTTTAGCCGTGCTGCTATCCCCTGGGATAGAGACGAGTTTCAGCAATCAAATCAGACATCAATCAGCAAAAAAACGTACTTAAGACATATAGGCATGTATGCTTATCGAGTTGGTTTTTTGCAGCGCTATGTGCAATGGGATACTTCGGCACTGGAAAAAATTGAGATGCTGGAGCAATTAAGAATTCTCTGGGAAGGCGAAAAGATATTAGTCGCCGAAGTAGAGGCTGCACCCGAAGCAGGGGTTGATACTGAAGCCGATTTATTACGTGTAGAACAGGTGATGCTACAGAATTAGCCTAGCCTACGATTTGTAAATTTTTCATCTTGATTTTTATATAGGCTTGGTAGTGGGTGTTCTGCTCTTATGGGTTGGGTTGCTTCTGTGCCGCAAGTCGGAGAAAACAGAGCGTAAAGAAAATGCAGCGCTAACACCTTATTAAGGCGCTGGGTTTAGGAGCCGTGGTTAATTTCGTCGGTATTCCGTTTGCGCTGCCTTATTTCGCCGCGCTAGACCAGATTCTTAAAGCTAATTTCGCGGTGACTGAAACATTACTACTATTGCTTAGTTATAATATCCTGTATGCTCTGCCATTTACCATTGTGCCTATTCTGGTCGCAATATTAGGCGCAGGCAGTCAATCTATATTACAATCCATTAATACCTTTCTTGAGCGAGTGAGTGCTGTACTAATGCCGGTGTTACTTATTCTGCTTGGTGGCGCTTTAGTGGCGGATGCTACGAATTATTTTGTGACAGGAAAAGGTTTGTTTTAACGCTAGTATAATTAAGATCTGAAGTTTCCCAATAATTATTTATGGTAAAATTGAAACTATGCTACAACTATATGAAAAAAACAGTCTTTTCATTCGTTTCAAATGCTATTGCCTAAGGGGAATTAAGTAGGGGTTTGCTATAAACATGGCAAAACCACCTAAAATAAACCTCGATACACCAGAATTGTGTATTTCAGCTACTCAATAATTGGGAAACTTCAGATTAAGATTAAGGATAAGTCATGAGTGAATTGACTGAGGAAGATTACGGCCCATTACAAGGCTTAATCGGAGTTTGGCGGGGTGATAAAGGGCTTGATATAGCACCTGACCCAGAAGGTTCAGAAAATAATCCCTATTATGAAACCATCAGTTACTCTGCATGTGGTAATGTTACTAACGCTGAGAGTCAGGTGTTAGCAGCAATTTATTACCGTCAAATTGTTAAGCGTAAATCCAATGACGGTATTTTTCACGATCAAACGGGTTACTGGATGTGGGATGCTGCAAGGCAACTTGTGATACATGCACTGACTATACCGCGCGCGGTATGTGTACTGGCCGGTGGCAGGTATACGGAAAGCATGACAAGTGCAGGGGATGTTATTATCAACGTAACAGCGCATATAGATGATCCTGACTGGTCGATTATTCAAGCGCCGGTTATGCAGGAAAATGCTAAAACCACAGATTTCAGTCTAAGTATGACGCTAGGCAATGGCAAGTTATCTTATGCGCAAACAACGATGGTGGATATTTATGGTAAAGCTTTCGAGCATACCGATCAGAATGAATTGCTGCTTTCTTCATAAATCCTTCTTATGCGAGTTGATGATGCTTTCGTTTCACCATGAAGCGCATGAAGGACTTGAAGGGGTATATAAGTCGTCTGTTAAACTTCACTGCAATCACACCTACCTGATAGATGAAAAAACGGGTCCTTCAGGGTAATGAAAGCATTATTTTGCACAACTAAATCTGTAAAAATTAGGCTAACACATACTACCTAGAATCAGCGAGATAGGTGGCTTCTACTCGATGTTCAAGTTTTCAGCTATAACTGGGCTAAGAAAAGTAAATTTTTACGGCTTTGTTTTATAAGTGATTGATTTACAATGATGTTGATGCTTTCTTTGTCAGTAAAATTGTCAATAAAATCAATCAGTTAAAAAACTTGAACATCGAGTTCTAAATTGACGGATCAGCGAAGAACGCCATAAGTCCTTGATGGGTATGCCTTTTTCCCAGCCGGCCCCAGCTTGCCACGTCCTTTAGTTTTACCTACGTAGATCCAGTTGGCAGCTCTGTAACAAGTCCTTGCAAATCGCTCGGTATCAACAAAAGTTTCCAGTAACACCGGACGTATGTCATAACGCTCTTCCTATTGGGCAGGAAAGCGACGAGCTATCCTGGATATAATCGTAGAAGCGAGATTTTTGGATTTCACCCAGGGCATCATCAAAAAACGGGCATTGTTCACGACTAACGGCAGGTTTCTTTGCCGCTGTTCGTGACTCCAGCCAATAAACTGATTACGTGGTGCCGTTTGCCAGGCTGCGGCACTAAAGCCGAGTGGGGCAATTATGTGCTCGTCGAGGGTGACGAAGTAGCGAAGATGTGCGTCGGGTAGCGGTTTGTGACCTAGATAGTGCTTGCACGAAATAGATAATACCTTTTTAAAACAATATATTATCTTATAATAACACACAAAACCACTACTGAATATTCTGAGTATCCCTTTTAGGTGTTTTTCATAAAAAATAATTATACCATTGTTATTGAACAAGTATTTATTCTTACAAATCGAACTGGCAAATACTGAGTCCTCAATAACAACCCCATTTCACCAAAACTTCGCATCAGGTCTATGAGAAACATCATATCGTCATTGATGTCACATCGCGCGATGATATCCCACTCATCCTGCTGGGTTTACAACACATCTATACAACCGCTGAAAATCATGGAAACGGAGCTTAGCGAAGTGGTGATTTTTAGTCCCTGAAAGGCGACCGCTGTCAGCCCCGGACGGGCTGATAGTCTCCAGAAGGCGCAGGGAAATTTGCCAATCCGAAGTGCGCGATAGCGCGCGAGGGAGGCTAAAATTTTATCCCGAATAGCCGTAGAGCCATTTGTGGTAGCCATGACTGAGCTGCTTTGTGCTCAGTCTGTGGCGGACGCAGGGCGGCTGGAGCATCTCCTATTCGCTGCGTAGGTGAACGAATTACGGCGACAGGAGTCCCGGAATTTCGTGAGGTAGCATGGCGCGCCTGAGGGCAATTCGCTGATTCGACGTGTGCTAGCAGCACGCGAGAGGAGCAAGAATTGCATTCCGAATAGCCGTCCAGCCAGTGAGGTAGTAATGACGAAGCGGCTTTTGTGCGTAGTCGTTGCGGACGCAGGGCGTTCAGGGCATCTCCCATCCGCTGCGTAGGTGAACGAATTATGGCGACAGGAGTCCCGGAATTTCGGGAGGTAGCATGGCGCGCCTGCTAGCCTTTGAAAGAAGCTGTTTTTAACATCCTTCAAAAAGTCATTCCGCATAAAGCCAACAAAGAGAGTGAAGATACGCTTGCTGTAGACTCAGACCGAGGTCGCCCCGGTATGGAACAGTGGGCCATTTTGGTATTGGGTACCTTGTGTTCCCGGTAAATATCCTCGGAAAGCATGGAACATAAAAAAATAGAGTATAAACATGAAATTTTTAATACTTTTCGGGGCCAGTTTTTCTATTGCTCTTATTCAGAACTGAAGTTTCTTAGAAATTCATCAAGCAACCATTCGCAATAAAACGGCTACCACCGAATTTACAGGGGAGCTGCTGTATTTGGGGCAAACCCTTTCAAAATCCGTATCCAAAGTCGCTTCGGCAATGATGCGGCGGATATCTGAAAAGGCGAAACTAGCTCGCCCCTTCGCTGAAAATCAGGGAAACGGAGCCTAAGCGAAGTGAAGATTTTTAGTCCGCGATAGCCGTAGGGCCGTTGTTTTGTCGGAGTCTGAGCGTTAGCGAAGGTGGAGACAAAATAAAAGGCCATCCGACACGGCGTCAAGTCATTTGGAGCCTATGTTCCGACCCCTTGTTGGGTCGGGACGAGGTGACGAGGACGAATCGGGGCCGCCGGAGGCATTAGTGGTCGCGTTAAGTTTTTGCCGCTTGCTTGGGCTGGGATGCCCAAAACAAGCTTTCGCAAAAATAGCGACTCCCCGCCACTTTGTGCCGACGTTCCGGATCGGTTTTTAAACGATCCGCGTAAATCCACGTCAGCGTTGTTGCCATCATACAGAAGTTCAAATGGTTGGTCACTGCCTGCGCATTTCGACACTGACTTTTCTGACTCCCTATGTCTTGCTTGAGCTCTTTGAACCCGGATTCGATCGCTGAAAATCATGGAAACGGAGCTTAGCGAAGTGGTGATTTTTAGTCCCTGATAGTCGACAGGGCAATTCGCTGATTCGACGTGTGCTAGCAGCACGCGAGAGGAGCAAGAATTGCATTCGCTGAAAATCAGGGAAACGTAGCCTAACCCATCTTCGTCACTTTCATCCGCTGTCAGCCCCGGACGGGCTGATAGTCTCCAGAAGGCGCAGGGAAATTTGCCAATCCGAAGTGCGCGATAGCGCGCGAGGGAGGCTAAAATTTTATCCCGAATAGCCGTAGAGCCATTTGTGGTAGCCATGACTGAGCTGCTTTGTGCTCAGTCTGTGGCGGACGCAGGGCGGCTGGAGCATCTCCTATTCGCTGCGTAGGTGAACGAATTACGGCGACAGGAGTCCCGGAATTTCGTGAGGTAGCATGGCGCGCCTGTTATATTATCTTTGTCGATAAATTCATTGACTTTTGTCAAAAAAATCATCATTATTTGAGTGTAATTTACATGCGACAAAAATACTCTAAAAAATCCAACGTTTTATACAAAAACACAAAATCTGTAGTGCCAACTGGCTACTTTTTAAAATTTCAACCAATTGATTTATAACAACTACATCATCAATAGTGACGAAGATGGGCTAAGCGAAGTGAAGATTTTTAGTCCGCGATAGCCGTAGGGTCGTTGTTTTGTCGGAGTCTGAGCGTTAGCGAAGGTGGAGACAAAATAAAAGGCCATCCGACACGGCGTCAAGTCATTTGGAGCCTATGTTCCGACCCCCGCTGTCAGCCCCGGACGGGCTGATAGTCTCCAGAAGGCGCAGGGAAATTTGCCAATCCGAAGTGCGCGATAGCGCGCGAGGGAGGCTAAAATTTTATCCCGAATAGCCGTAGAGCCATTTGTGGTAGCCATGACTGAGCTGCTTTGTGCTCAGTCTGTGGCGGACGCAGGGCGGCTGGAGCATCTCCTATTCGCTGCGTAGGTGAACGAATTACGGCGACAGGAGTCCCGGAATTTCGTGAGGTAGCATGGCGCGCCTGTTGTTGGGTCGGGACGAGGTGACGAGGACGAATCGGGGCCGCCGGAGGCATAAGTGGTCGCGTTAAGTTTTTGCTGCTTGCTTGGGCTGGGATGCCCAAAACAAGCTTTCGCAAAAATAGCGACTCCCCGAGCCCGTACTTTTTATTCCGCCCCTCTGCTTGGGTTTTCTTTTTTCTGGACGATCGTACAGTACATTATTGCACCTTAACCTAGAGAGAATATTAAACCGGCTTCCGATAGCTTTGTAAACAGGCTTCCATAGGTCATTGTTGCCAAACCAGCTATCAGTGACTGTCAATATCGGAGCGGTGGAAAAATGTTCTGCAATTGCAATCAGCATTTGAGCCGCCTGAGTCATCTTGGTCTGGAAAGGAGCGACTTCCCCTCTTATCGTGGCAGTTTCTTTCATCTGTTTCAGGAGACGGAATCAGCTCCCAGATAGTTTTCCACAGCCCAGCCCACGGCAAAGTTGAAGAAGCCATGAAAGTGTAAAGGCGCTTATTCTTGATCTCAAACCCAAACAACGTATCAAGGCAACGCCAAAGATTAGATGTCATCGACGACGTAAAGGGAACGATAATAGACAGGATCGTGTAAACAAACAGAGAGGCTCGTTCGCGGCCTAAAGTGGTTTTGGAAAAATGATCTTGAAGCGGAAGTAAAGTATCGCGTAAAATGAACATGAATGAGGCCTGTTTGTTTGTATAATCAATGTGTTAGAGACTTTCATTATACAGTAAAACTAGGCCTCATTCACGATTAACCTGTTGTTTTTAAAAAGAAGTCAAGGCTTTTAGTCAACGGAATGCCATTAATATTAGTAATACCTAATATTTAAGATAAATAAGCATTAGCTGATACTCTTATGCTTTAAAAACTAGGAAACTTCAGATTCAGAAAAAACGCCTCAACCTCTTTAATATCCCTAGTCCTACGCATGGCTGGCACGCTGTTTAAAAACATATGCCCATAAGATTTTTTTAACAGTCGCGGATCACACAACAATAGCACACCACGGTCATTAACATCGCGAATTAAGCGTCCTATGCCCTGCCTCAACGAAATCACTGCGGTAGGTAGCTGGTATTCAATAAATGGCTTGCGCCCCTGCTTTTCCATCGCTTCCAGGCGGGCTTTTAGCACTGGATCCCCTGGCGATGAAAAGGGTAATTTATCGATAATCACAGTGGATAATGCATCGCCACGCACATCTATACCTTCCCAGAAACTCGCTGTACCGAGTAATACTGCATTGCCTTTTTGTTTAAAATCATCTAGTAAAATTGCTTTGGGCTTGTCGCCCTGTACCAATATCGGATATTTGATTTGTTTAGTTAATATTTTAGCAGCTGCCTGTAAGGCTCGGTGACTGGTAAACAGAAAAAAGGTACGACCTTTGCTGGCATTGATTACTGGAATAGCCACTTTAACAATTTCTTCGACAAATTCTGGCGCATTGGGCTGCGGCAAGCCTTTCGGATGATAAAACAAAGACTGATTGGGGAAGTCAAACGGGCTTTCCCAGCTATAGCTCTTGGGATCACTAAGACCCAGGCTTTTGGCGAAATGGTCAAACTTATGCGCAACACTTAACGTTGCCGAGGTGAAAATCCAGGTAGCGCTGTGCTGCGCCATAAAAGTTCTGAATTCGGCGGCGATATCCAGGGGTGTTAAATTCAGGGTAAATGATTTCTTATGCGTTTCATACCAGCGCACCCATTTGCCCGTATTGTTCTGCATCACATTTTTAAACTGCTCCTCCAGTTCCTCTGCGCGTTTAAAGCAGCTTTCCAAGCCTTTGCTGCGCACTGAGGCGAGTTCTAATTGATCGGCTAAATTATCCAGATGCTCCTGCAGGCGCAGCAAGCCATTCATTACTTTCGGATTTGCCTGAATATCCCTCCAGTCTCCTCGAACTTGGTTCATGCCAAAAGCCAGGCGCATATCTTTCACTTCATGCTCCAGGTTTTCACTCGCCACACGCAGATCAGGCATATCACTGGCATCCTGAAAATATTCCATTAACGCGTCTTTTGCCAAGTCACTGAGCTGCTTTGATCCCAGAGATCTGCCCAAGAAATTGGATGCGGTAGTGGCTAATTGATGCGCTTCATCAATAATCACCACATCGGCATTAGGTAGCAATTCACCAAAGCCTGTTTCCCTGATCGACCAGTCTGCACAGAGCAAATGATGGTTAACCACAATTAAATGCGCATCCTGGGCTTTTTTACGCGCTTTCATTAAGAAGCATTCTGCATATTCCGGACAATCCTGGCCTATACAATTCTCGCGTGTCGAAGTTGCCTGCCCCCAGATAGGGTTGGACTCCATCACATCAGGCATATCCGCAATATCGCCCGTGCGCGTACTCTTGGACCATTTTTTAATATTGGCAAGGCCTGCTGCCTCTTCGCGGCTAAAAACCAGGTTTGAGTGCACAGCTAGCTCTAACCTGTAGGTACACAGATAGTTAGCGCGTCCCTTTAGCAACGCGGCAGAAAATGGTACGGTCATCGCTGAGCGAATCAGCGGCACATCTTTATTAAATAACTGATCTTGCAGGTTTTTGGTACCCGTTGAAACAATGACTTTTTTGCCTGATAAAATTGCCGGAACAAGATAGGCAAAGGTTTTTCCAGTGCCTGTTCCAGCTTCAACGATAACATGCTCTTTATTTTCTATGCTCTGAGCAATTGCTTTGGCCATTTCAACCTGTGCCGCACGCGGCAAATAGCCAGGAATTACTTTTGCCAATGCACCATCAGCGGAAAAAGAAACCTCAATCTGTTGTTGATTATCCATTAATTTTTTAGTAATCCCATTTTTTGTAAACGCTCTCCGAGGACTTTACACTCTGTAGAAAATCGTAATATATCCTGAGCCGATAAGTGCAGACAGGTCACATAAGTTTCCGCCACCACCGTTGCCGATCTATGGGTATTCATTTTTAAGGATCGAATATCAATAAGTTCACCTTCACCCCGTTTAGCTATAACTCGATGTTCAAGTTTTTCCATCCCATTGCCATCAAACTCTTACCTTCACCCAGCAGAACAATACTTTAATGATGCTGTTGGCCCTAAGCGCCCTAAATCTCTGCCAATCATATGTTTTCCTGATGGCATCAGTTGAAACACATCCTTTATTAATTCACCTAACTCTTTCAGCTTATCACCAGGATCTGGAAACTCTAGCAATGACGTGATGAACTCAAGCAGTACATCCATTTGAGACTTGCGCTGTAAGCTTCCTACGGTATACGCAGGTAGTTTGCTTTCAATGCGGGCTATTTGCTCTGGGTGAAGGAGAAGGCAATGGTCAAACAAAAGACTCAGAATCAGGCCACGGCTTGATCCCTCTTCATCTAATTGTTTGGCCTCACGCCCCCATCCTTCATAAAGCTTCCAGTCCTCAAAGAAAACCTCAATCAGCCATCTCAACGTATAGGCTTGAATAATATATTGTGTGCGCCAAGTCAGGTCTGTCGCCACTAAATAGCGATAGTCGTTTTCACCGTCATATTTTAAGGCAATGACAAAGCGTTTTTTACTGTGAGAACTCACCTTTAATCGTGCACTGCTGACATTCACTTTAATCTCTTTGCCGCCACGTACACGTATTATCTGATCAATGCCTTTGTTAATCGAATTAAAGTAGCTCTCGACTGACCTTATTCTACCTCTATATTCAATATTTTGGTTTTTACGTAATTGGCTAATCACCTGCGAGCCTCCAGATTCTTTAGCGGCTTCGTCCATAAAGGCTTTTCACCATACAGCGCATCAGCCAGTACGCCTTTAATTTTAATCAGGCTATGCGCAACTTTAAACTCTTTTAATAAGCCTAATGCAATCTCTGTTTTGGTCGGGTAGGCACTGTCACGTTCAGGCTTAATAGGCCGATCTTTTTTTGCTATACCGCTCTTTTTCAACCGTTTATCTTCTTTATCCCGCTGCTTTAAGGCTGGATCCGGCATATAAAAGAAAAAACCGACAGGCACTGTAATGGATGAGGTAACTAGCAGCAATAATACTATCGTTTGTCCATTAACATACCCGCCGGAGCCTTTGTGTTTCTGTTTGTAAACTTTATAAATACGTTTTGTAGACTTAGATCGTGCTCGCTCTGATTCATCAAAGGCCAACACACCTTCAGTAATGCCATAACGTTTTAAAATTAAGACCACACTCACCCGTAGCAACCAGTCCCAGGGTATACTTGCTTTACGAAACACCCAGGATAATGCGGCTACTTTGCAATCTCCAAGGCTTGCTCGCTCAAACTTAGCCCAGCAAACAGAGTTCATTAGCAGTATGCCCGTTAAACAAGTGCCCAACCAAGCGGCTTGAATCCGTGTCAAAGCGGTTCCGGGTTTTAGCTGATTGAGCGCATCATTTAAATCGTCAATATAGCTTTGGATAAAGGTGGCTGGGGCATTCATTAACATGGGCTTACACCGATAAAATTACAACAACCTCAGAATACCTGATTTTACCTTCTCAATATCAAAAACTTGAACATCGAGTATAAGTTCATTCTCACCTGCTGCATTTGCAATCAATATCTGTACCTGGCCACTTAATATTATATACAACGAATCGCCTTTATCACCTTGGTAAAAAACTGTATCGCCAGGCAAGAAATTAACATAGCTAGCTTCATGCCCCATTTTCTCCAGAAAATCGACAGGCAAATCTTTAAACTGAAGTTTCACAATAATCTGAAGTTTCCCAATTATTGAGTAGCTGAAATACACAATGCTGGTGTATCGAGGTTTATTTTAGGTGGGTTTGCTATAACTCGATGTTCAAGTTTTTGATATTGAGAAGGTAAAATCAGGTATTCTGAGGTTGTTGTAATTTTATCGGTGTAAGCCCATGTTAATGAATGCCCCAGCCACCTTTATCCAAAGCTATATTGACGATTTAAATGATGCGCTCAATCAGCTAAAACCCGGAGCCGCTTTGACACGGATTCAAGCCGCTTGGTTGGGCACTTGTTTAACGGGCATACTGCTAATGAACTCTGTTTGCTGGGCTAAGTCTGAGCGATCAAGCCTTGGAGATTGCAAAGTAGCCGCATTATCCTGGGTGTTTCGTAAAGCAAGTATACCCTGGGACTGGTTGCTACGGGTGAGTGTGGTCTTAATTTTAAAACGTTATGGCATTACTGAAGGTGTGTTGGCCTTTGATGAATCAGAGCGAGCACGATCTAAGTCTACAAAACGTATTTATAAAGTTTACAAGCAGAAACACAAAGGCTCCGGCGGGTATGTTAATGGACAAACGATAGTATTATTGCTGCTAGTTACCTCATCCATACGCTGAAAATCAGGGAAACGGAGCCTAAGCGAAGTGATGATTTTTAGTCCGCGATAGCCGTAGGGCCGTTATTTTGTCGGAGTCTGAGCGTTAGCGAAGGTGGAGACAAAATAAAAGGCCATCCGACACGGCGTCAAGTCATTTGGAGCCTATGTTCCGACCCCTTGTTGGGTCGGGACGAGGTGACGAGGACGAATCGGGGCCGCCGGAGGCATAAGTGGTCGCGTTAAGTTTTTGCTGCTTGCTTGGGCTGGGATGCCCAAAACAAGCTTTCGCAAAAATAGCGACTCCCCGACAGTGCCTGTCGGTTTTTTCTTTTATATGCCGGATCCAGCCTTAAAGCAGCGGGATAAAGAAGATAAACGGTTGAAAAAGAGCGGTATAGCAAAAAAAGATCGGCCTATTAAGCCTGAACGTGACAGTGCCTACCCGACCAAAACAGAGATTGCATTAGGCTTATTAAAAGAGTTTAAAGTTGCGCATAGCCTGATTAAAGTTAAAGGCGTACTGGCTGATGCGCTGTATGGTGAAAAGCCTTTATGGACGAAGCCGCTAAAGAATCTGGAGGCTCGCAGGTGATTAGCCAATTACGTAAAAACCAAAATATTGAATATAGAGGTAGAATAAGGTCAGTCGAGAGCTACTTTAATTCGATTAACAAAGGCATTGATCAGATAATACGTGTACGTGGCGGCAAAGAGATTAAAGTGACTGTCAGCAGTGCACGATTAAAGGTGAGTTCTCACAGTAAAAAACGCTTTGTCATTGCCTTAAAATATGACGGTGAAAACGACTATCGCTATTTAGTGGCGACAGACCTGACTTGGCGCACACAAGATATTATTCAAGCCTATACGTTGAGATGGCTGATTGAGGTTTTCTTTGAGGACTGGAAGCTTTATGAAGGATGGGGGCGTGAGGCCAAACAATTAGATGAAGAGGGATCAAGCCGTGGCCTGATTCTGAGTCTTTTGTTTGACCATTGCCTTCTCCTTCACCCAGAGCAAATAGCCCGCATTGAAAGCAAACTACCTGAGTATACCGTAGGAAGCTTACAGCGCAAGTCTCAAATGGATGTACTGCTTGAGTTCATCACGTCATTGCTAGAGTTTCCAGATCCTGGTGATAAGCTGAAAGAGTTAGGTGAATTAATAAAGGATGTGTTTCAACTGATGCCATCAGGAAAACATATGATTGGCAGAGATTTAGGGCGCTTAGAGCCAACAGCATCATTAAAGTATTGTTCTGCTGGGTGAAGGTAAGAGTTTGATGGCAATGGGATGGAAAAACTTGAACATCGAGTGTAAGGTATCGTCAAGTGGCGGCAGAGGCTAGCCGCTATCATTGATACCACTAACAGCCCGGATAAAATCAATAAAGTCTCAGGCAAGGTCAGCATTTAATAAACCTCCACATTGTCATAATAAAGCTGTTTAGATAATTATAAGAATAAAAAAATTATGCCGTAATAAATAATGCTTTACCAATAGCTTACACTGAATTCCTAACAATTGACCAAGTTTACACCCTGACAATCATCTAAGTTAAATTTGACTTTTACGCCAAAATCATTAAATTTAGTAGGCTGAAACGTTTGCAATAACCCGTAGCTCGGGAGAAAAATTGCCTACATTTCTTTAAAGCTTAAAACTAATATTAGTCTTAACAACAACAAAAACGGATCTATTTTTTAAATAGAATCTTTGGAGGAATTATATGAAGAATCCATTAAAGAGCGTACTACTTGCTTCATCGGTAGCTGCTCTGCTTGCATTACCTGCTATTTCATCAGCAAATAGCGGCGTAGAATCATTAACGAAAAACCCGGCTAACTGGGCGACAGCTCTTGGTAACTATGCCGGAACTCGTTATAGCAAACTCGATCAAATTAATACCAAAAATGTAAAAACTCTGCAACCTGCATGGTCTTTTTCTACGGGTGTACTACGTGGCCATGAAGGTGGTCCATTAGTTATTGGTGATGTAATTTACATCCACACACCTTTCCCTAATACAGTTTATGCACTGGATCAGGAATCTCGTGCAGTTATCTGGGAATACACTCCGACTATGGATGCTGACGTTACCATCCCGGTCATGTGTTGTGACACTGTTAACCGTGGTTTATCTTACGGTGACGGTAAAATTTTCCTGCAACAATCTGATACTGTATTAACAGCATTGGATGCTAAAACTGGTAAGCGTGTCTGGAGTGTACAGAATGGTGATCCTAAATTAGGTATGACTAACACTCAAGCACCTTTAGTTGTTAAAGACAAAGTGATCACTGGTATTTCTGGTGGTGAGTTTGGTGTGCGTGGCTTCCTTGCTGCTTATGACATTAAAACAGGTCAGCTAGCATGGAAAGGCTATAGCATGGGGCCTGATGGTGATACTATCATCAACCCTGGTAAAACAACTACCTGGGAAAATGCTAAAGTCACAAAAGTTGGTAAAAATTCAGGTTTAAGCACCTGGGAAGGGGACCAATGGAAAATAGGTGGTGGTACTACCTGGGGCTGGTTTAGCTATGACTCAGACTTGAACCTGGTTTATTATGGTTCTGGTAACCCATCTACATGGAACCCTGTACAACGTCCTGGTGACAACAAGTGGTCTATGTCTTTATGGGCTCGTGATGCTGACACAGGTGAAGTTAAATGGGTATACCAGATGACTCCACATGATGAGTGGGATTTTGATGGTATCAATGAAACTGTTTTAGTTGACCAAAAAGTCAATGGTAAAATGCGTAAGTTAATTGTGCATTTTGATCGTAATGGTTTTGGTTACACGTTAGACCGTGTTACTGGTGAGCTGTTAGTTGCTGAGAAATTTGATAAAACAGTTAATTGGGCAACTCATATTGATATGAAATCAGGTCGTCCTGTTTTAGACCTTAAGTACAGCCCAGAAGCTAATGGTGAAGATGAAAATACAGTCGGTGCTTGTCCTGCTGCATTAGGTTCTAAAAACCAGCAGCCGGTTTCATTCTCTCCACAAACGGGTTTATTCTACATCTCAGGTAACCACCTATGTATGGAATACGAACCTTTTGAAGTATCTTACACTGCTGGTCAACCATACGTTGGTGCGACACTAAATATGATGCCTGCTGGTGGTGATGTATTGACTGGTAAAAAAGATGGTTCTACCAACTTAGGCCAATTCACTGCATGGGATGCGACTACAGGTAAAATCGTCTGGTCTAACAAAGAAACTTTCTCTGTCTGGTCTGGTTCGGTTGCAACGGCAGGTGGCGTAGTATTCTACGGTACACTTGAAGGTTACCTAAAAGCAGTTGATGCTAAAACAGGTAAAGAATTGTATAAATTCAAAACACCTTCTGGCATCATCGGTAACGTCAATACCTGGTCTTACAAAGGCAAGCAATATGTAGGTGTCCTTTCTGGTATCGGCGGATGGGCTGGTATTGGTATCGCTGCAGGACTTGATTCAGGAGAATCTGATTCTAACTCTGAAGGCCTAGGAGCGGTTGGAGCATACAGAAGTTTAAGCTCTTTCACTAAATTAGGTGGCGTATTCACTGTATTTGCATTACCTAACTAAACTAATCTGTTTTATTAGATTAGCAGAAACCTAAAAAGCCCCGGCTAATTTTTTAGCCGGGGCTTTTTAGGTTTCTGCTGCATTGTAAAATATCCAAATACAAAAGTAGTTGTAGGGCTTGGCTTTAGCCCGCCTTTTAGCTTAACAAAGGCGGGCTAAAGCCAAGCCCTACAGATATTATTAAAGGAACCCATGTCATTATCACACTTTTCAAAATTACTGCTCACTACCTTATTATTTTCCGTAGCACTTTCTAGCCACGCCACTGAAAAATTCAGAGTTTGCGCCGACCCGCTTAACCCACCCTACTCGAGCAAAAATAAGGATGGTTATGAAAATAGGATTGCTGAGTTGTTCGCCGCTCAACTGGGACAGGAGGTGGAATATTACTGGTTTCCCCAGCGCATTGGCTTTGTACGCAATACTTTGAAAAAAAAGATAAACGAACAAAGCAAGCAATTTAGATGTGATGTCATTATCGGCGTGCCTGCGGGCTTTGACTTTACTGCTACTACGGACTCTTATTATCACTCAACTTATGTGTTATTAATTGCCAAAGGCCGTGGCTGGGACAATATTACTATTCCCGAGCAACTTAGATCTCTGCCGCTGGCTAAACAGGATAGTTTAAAAATAGCGATGTTTGACCGGGGACCAGGAACAGCTTGGCTACAGAAAAGCGGTTTATTAGAACAGGGGGTTCCCTATCAAACCATGACTGGCGATGATGAGAATAACACCACCATGATGATAGAAAAGGAATTACAGGCAGGTAATATTGATATGGTGATATTATGGGGTCCAATGGCGGGATACATAGTCTCGCAAAAACCTGATGCCTATATAATGCTACCGATGCAGTCCAGCCTGAATATGAAGTTTGATTACTCTATGGCGATGGGCGTGCGCTATGGTGATAATGCTCGTAAGACCCAGTTAAATGAACTTATCAGTAGAAACCAGCAGGAAATTTATAATATTCTGCAAAGCTACCATGTGCCTTTACTGCCTATCCCGGCAAAGCAAGTGCGCAAGGATGATTAACCTTGCGCATCACATGATCTTAAAAACCGCAGTTGACCGCTATATAAGGAACAGAAAATAATACTATCAATTAACTATTGAAATTATTTCATGTGGTGTGTTAAAAGTTATCCATAACCTGATAAGTTATGGATAACTAATGCTCACAGCTTACGAATAAAAAATAGAATATCAGATGATTGTATTTTTTGGCACTGTTCTGGTCTAATAAAACCGAACACATAAGTGAGCGATAATAACTATTACTCCAAGAGGTGTCAGAAATGGAAAAACGCAGTTATAGAAATTATCCGAAAGATTTTAAAGGAAAGGACTGTTAGTCAAATTAATGATCAAGGCTATTCCGTACCCGAAGCAGCAAAGTCATTGGGTATTCGTACTAATCTTCTCTATCGATGGAAACAGCAAATTGAAGATCAGCAACGGGGAAAATCACTAGCTGAAGATGAAAGGGAAGAGCTGAAGCGTTTACGCAAAGAAATCAAGTGATTGCGTATGGAGAAAGACACTTTAAAAAAGTCAGCGTCTTCTTTGCGAAAGAAATTAAGTGAAATAACACTTTATTCAACAGCAATCAGAAGGCAAGTTTGTAAACTAATTGTGCCGTGTCATGCAAATGGGCCCTTCGGCTTATTATGTCTGGCTTAAACGTCCAGCAACACTTATTACAGAAGAAGAGCTTCATTTGTACCGTAGAGCTAAAGCCTTGTTTATTGAAAGCCGTGAGAGCGTAGGGAGTCGACAATTAATGAATGAACTACGTACTGAAGGCTTTCAAATAGGGAGATACAAAACCGGGTCGTTGATGAAGCGATTAAAACTTACTGTTAAACAGCGTGTCGCCTACTAAAGTATCCACCAAGCGAAAGCACAGTGATGCTGTCGCCGACAACCTGTTAAATTAGAATTTTAATTCGGTCGCAGCTAACGAGATCTAGGCGGGAGATATCACCTATTTACGCACCGCTGAAGGCTGGATGTATTTAGCGATTGTCATGGACTTGTATTCACGCAGGATCGTTGCTGGCATATCGATAAACGCATGACAGGTCACCTCCGTTGCACAGGCATTAACTCAAGCCGCTAAGATTCGTCAGCCTGGTAAAGGTCAGGTTTCTCATACCGGCCGTGGCTCACAGTACACCAAGTCAACGTTTTCGTTAGTTACTCACCTATCACCGTTTGCGTGCCTCTATGGGCGATGTGGGAAGTTGTTACGAGAATGCGGTAGTTGAACGTTTTTTTGGTAGTTTAAAACACGACTGGACTCTTAAAGTATATCAACCAACGCGCGAGTTTATGAAGCAAGAGGTCACGAGTTATATGATACAACCTGGTTCGATTGCATACGGCTAATGGCAATATGTCACCGGCCAATTTCTCAAATTAATTTGTCCGGTCTAGGCTGACCAGTACAGTGTTCATGATCATAATAATACGCCCCCTTTTTTCGGGGTCAAATGAGGCTAAAAAATTAGAGAATGTTGTCATGAAGTTTTATTGGATACGAAGATATTCTGGCAAAGTGAAATTAATTCGTTTGCTTTTGCAATCAGTTTGTTTTCAAAACTGATAAATTTATCTGTGTAAAGGCTGATAGCAGATGTAAAGCATTGGGAAAACCTGCCAAAGTATTAAGCAGCTGAAGTTTCCCAATTATTGAGTAGCTGAAATACACAATGCTGGTGTATCGAGGTTTATTTTAGGTGGTTTTGCCATGTTTATCATCAGTGTTCCCCTATCAATTGAGGCCGTGAAACTAACCTCGCCACAAGAGAGCTCATAAAGCACTGTAAAGACATTCCTGTTATTATTGCGTTTTGAACTGCCCGAATGGTATACGAGCTGATACGAGATATTCTTGCCTGGAAAAATACAGGCGCGCCTGATTTTTTATCCGATGGATGAATCAATTCTGGCTGTTGTGTTTTTGAAATCTCTTCAAACACGCGCATTAAATTATAGCTCATTGCAGTCAGGCGCATTTGATTTTCAAGTGAGCGGGTATTGGAAGACCAAGCTTTAGTTTCCTTGAAATTACTTTTAGTGTTATTGAATGTCTTTTCAATCGTCCATCGCTTGAAATACAGCATGGCAATGGTTCCAGGGTTAATAGTCATTGGCAAGGTTGTCACAAACCGGTGAAGTTTTCCGGTTTCTGGATCACGGTAATCCACCACGTTAAATTTGATGCCCTTGTTTTCGTACACACTGTATGCTTCAACCCCTGTATTGATCTCATGGCGGGAGTCAAAATGGATAGACTCAACCAGAGTCGCAATTGAATTTTCTTTTAGCATTGAAATCATGTAATTAGCATGTCGTTTCTGCCGATCCCACCAGACAAAGTCGGTGACGGCTTTATCGTAGACATAGAGATGTTTCTGAGAGCTGTTATTTCCCTTGTTTTGCTTTTCAATATGATTTCGTAACACAGGTATTTCTTGATGTCTCTGAGTTCCGTTTGTCACCAGACAAAGAAATCTGAGCAACCCACTTCTGAGATTCAACGCGTAAATCCCCCCGGCCGCATAAACTTTCCCCTTGCTGTTTTTTTCAGTATGGCAGGCATGATCAATAAAATGTCCATCCGCTGCTTCTATGGTGTATTCGTCAAGTTCTGGGAATGCTTTAAGATAATCAATGCCTTGCGATAGCAGTGTTTCAGCGTGAAGATGATAGCTCTGCTGTTCAAATGCCTCAAGCATACTTGTTCGTCTATGCGACTTCAGTGATTTAAAATACGTTGAGTGGGGAAGCAGCTGGCCATAAATCTGTTCATTGGTTTGGAGGAAATGGCGACCACTATCGACTACACTGATACAGCGTAATAACCCAAGGCGAATAAAGTCGATATATCCTTCAACTCTGGGCATGAACGAGCCCACAAAGGATGACGCTCTGCTAACAGGGCACGTTCCATACTTTCATTGCAGTGTTGGTGAATATGTTCAGAGAGTGGTAGGTCTTTAAGCATGGGTGATATCCGTTTATGAGGTGATTAAAACGGAAATTTTTAGAAGAATTTTTTCGGTAATTGCAAGCTTTATTTGAAATTATTTGTTGTTTTTTTACGCTGCCTACAGAGTGTCTATTTGCTGTTATAAGTGGTTAAAATCAAAAAGATGGAAATATTCGATTGGTGCTACCTTCATGTAGGTTATAGGCTGCTTTGTTTAGGTACTTCTTCTTTCAATGGGAACACTGATGATGTTTATAGCAAACCCCTACTTAATTCCCCTTAGACAATAGCATTTGAAACGAATGAAAAGACTATTTTTTTCATATAGTTGTAGCATAGTTTCAATTTTACCATAAATAATTATTGGGAAACTTCAGTTAAGCAGGATTATCACTATCAATAAAAATGCATTCCATATGGCAGTGACTTTGTATTTTTTGCATCAGCGCGAGTACGCCAAAAATCTCTGTAGCATAGTGCCCACCAGCAAACATGTGAATGTCGTTTTCCTGACTCTCATGCCAGTCATGCTCGGATATTTCTCCGGTAATATAAGCATCAAGTCCGGCTTTTTGCGCTAATGCCCAGTCGCTGTTTGCGCCGCCGGTAATGATACCTACGGATTCTACTATTTGATTTTCATCTGGGCTGGCGATAATCACATCATGGTTCAGCACGGATTGTAATTTTAGGGCGAATTCTTTTGCGGGTAGCGGTTGATCGAGCAGGCCTTCTATTCCTGTGGGATTGCCTTTATATTCGCCAAACGGGCGCTGCTGTTGACAGCCGAGCAGGTTACCTAATACTGCCGCATTGCCGACTTCGGGGTGTGCGTCTAGGGGTAAGTGGTAGGCAAATAAGTTGATGTTGTGTTGTACTAAAGGGAAAACTCGCTTGGCAAAAGCCCCCGTTAGTGTGCGCGTGCCGTGGAAGTGCCAGAATAAACCGTGGTGTACAACCAGGGTATCAGCGCCCAGTTCGGCTGCCTGGGTGATAGAATCACGCGTGGCAGAGACTGCAAAGGCTATTTTCTGGATATTTTCAGCGCCTTCTATTTGCAGCCCATTGGGGCAGTAATCTTTGAAAATTGCAGGATTGAGTAAATCATTAAAATAGCAGTTTAATTCACTCCTGTGCATGGTTTTCTTCCTCGAATTTTTGCCATAGGGCTTTAAATGTGTCGGTAAGCGTCATATCATTATCAGCGACACGTTGAGAAATTTCTTGAATGTTAATCCACTGGCCACCATCGATTTCCCCGGCTTCCAGCGTGAACGGCCCGTTGTGCGAACTGCGGTAGACCTGGACGAATTCCATGCCTGTTTCGGACTTTGCTGGTAGTTTGAATAGCAATTCAAGTGTTGCGTCTACACAGACACCGAGCTCTTCGATGGTTTCCCGGTGGGCGCAGACATCGTAACTTTCTCCGGCATCGACATGACCAGCGGCTGAGGTATCCCAGAGCCCGGCATTGATATCTTTACTGAGTGAGCGCTTTTGCAAAAATAGCTGCTGCTGGTCATTAAACACCAGAATATGCACAGCTCGATGGCGTAAGCCGAGTTGATGGACTTTATTGCGGGGCTGGTTTTCGATGAATTGGTCATTTTCATCAACTACAGCAATCAGTTCCTGGTTCATATGTCTCCCAACAAGAATAAACCTTGAATAATCAGTCCGGTTATTATTCGCTGAATATTCCAGGATAAAGGCTTTTGCCTTTTTTAGTATTGGGTTATTCTAAAACATTCATTAGCTAATGCGGTAATATTATGGCAGGACGTAGTGAGCATAGTCAGGCAGAAATCAGGCAAATGGTACTGCAGGCGCGCCATGCTACATCACGAAATTCTGGGACTCCTGTCGCCATAATTCGTTCACCTACGCAGCGGATGGGAGATGCCCTGAACGCCCTGCGTCCGCAACGACTACGCACAAAAGCCGCTTCGTCATTACTACCTCACTGGCTGGACGGCTATTCGGAATGCAATTCTTGCTCCTCTCGCGTGCTGCTAGTACACGTCGAATCAGAGAATTGCCCTGTCGCCTATCAGGGACTAAAAATCACCACTTCGCTAACCCATCTTCGTCACTTTCATCTTTCTAAGCCATTGATTCATCGGTTTAAGCGATTTTTTGTCGAAAAATTCTCTTTAAAATCAATGGTGTTTTTTTTGAAAGTTTTGTAGTGCCATTTATATTATTTTTGTCGATAAATTCATTGACTTTTGTCAAAAAAATCATCATTATTTGAGTGTAATTTACATGCGACAAAAATACTCTAAAAAATCCAACGTTTTATACAAAAACACAAAATCTGTAGTGCCAACTGGCTACTTTTTAAAATTTCAACCAATTGATTTATAACAACTACATCATCAATAGTGACGAAGATGGGCTAAGCTCCGTTTCCATGATTTTCAGCGGAGGCAGCAGAAGAGATTGTCCAGGAAGATGGGTATTCTGCGTTAAAAGTGCGTAAAATTGCCGCTGATATTGGTTATACCGTAGGAAGTATTTATATGGTTTTTACCAATATGAATGATTTAAATATGCATATTAAGGCGCGAACATGGCAGAAATTGCATCAGCATCTGCATGCGCAGCTAAAAAAAATGCACCTGTACAAAGTATTGCGCGTGCCTATCTTGATTTTGCCATTGCCAATCAAGGCTTGTGGCGCATGTTGTTCGAGCATCAATTAGCACTCGGCGAACTTGTGCTATCATGGTATATGCAGGAAACCCAGCAGGTCTTTGCGGTGCTTTTTAAAGTGCTAAGAGAACTGGATAAGCAGCATTCCGATGCTGAAGTACAGCTGGCTGCACAGGCGCTAATGAAAAGTGTGCAGGGAATAGCGAATGCAAAACCAAACCCAGCAAGCCATTAACTCAACTAAGGTAGAGGTTGAACTGCTAGCCACTTGTTTTATGCGTGGCTGGCTCGATGAGGCAAAGTAATGAATGAAGTTTCTATGCAGCAAGTAACGCCGATGGCAGAGCGTAGGGAATTAATATCCTGGGCATTGTATGATTTTGCTAACTCAGGTTATACCACGGTGGTGATGAGCACGATTTATAGCACTTATTTTGTCGGCGTTATTGCCGTCAGCAGTGTGGATATGGTGGCAGGCATGCCGACTCTTTTGTGGTCGATAGCTATAGGCCTGGCGAATTTTGTAGTGATGATTATCGGGCCTGTGGTAGGGGCGCTAGCTGATCACCAGGCGAGAAAAAAAATATTTTTATTGATCTCCAGCATCGGCTGTGTACTGGCAACCGCATTATTGGCATTTGTAGAGCCGGGGGAAGTGTTGTTATCAATGCTGCTGGTTACAATCTCAGCGATTATGTTTGCGCAAGGTGAAAACTTGATAGCCGCATTTTTACCAGAACTAGTGCCGAAAGAAAAAATGGGCCGCATGTCGGGCTATGGCTGGAGTGTTGGTTACTTCGGTGGTTTGCTAACCCTGGGATTATGCTTATGGCTTATTACCTGGGGACAGCAGCAGGGCATGGCGGATACCGATATTATTCCACTGACCTTGTTACTCACCGCTGGCATCTTTGCAGTTTCTGTCATGCCGACTTTTCTCTGGTTGCGTGAGCGCGCCGTGGCGCAGCCCGAAGAGGATATTTCCTATTTTCGTTTAAGCTTCAGCATTTAAGCAGTAACCAGTTTACCCTTAAACTCGATGTTCAAGTTTTTGATATTGAGAAGGTAAAATCAGGTATTCTGAGGTTGTTGTAATTTTATCGGTGTAAGCCCATGTTAATGAATGCCCCAGCCACCTTTATCCAAAGCTATATTGACGATTTAAATGATGCGCTCAATCAGCTAAAACCCGGAGCCGCTTTGACACGGATTCAAGCCGCCTGGTTGGGCACTTGTTTAACGGGCATACTGCTAATGAACTCTGTTTGCTGGGCTAAGTTTGAGCGAGCAAGCCTTGGAGATTGCAAAGTAGCCGCATTATCCTGGGTGTTTCGTAAAGCAAGTATACCCTGGGACTGGTTGCTACGGGTGAGTGTGGTCTTAATTTTAAAACGTTATGGCATTACTGAAGGTGTGTTGGCCTTTGATGAATCAGACCGAGCACGATCTAAGTCTACAAAACGTATTTATAAGGTTTACAAGCAGAAACACAAAGGCTCCGGCGGGTATGTTAATGGACAAACGATAGTATTATTGCTGCTAGTTACCTCATCCAGTACAGTGCCTGTCGGTTTTTTCTTTTATATGCCGGATCCAGCCTTAAAGCAGTGGGATAAAGAAGATAAACGGTTGAAAAAGAGCGGTATAGCAAAAAAAGATCGGCCTATTAAGCCTGAACGTGACAGTGCCTACCCGACCAAAACAGAGATTGCATTAGGCTTATTAAAAGAGTTTAAAGTTGCGCATAGCCTGATTAAAATTAAAGGCGTACTGGCTTGATGCGCTGTATGGTGAAAAAGCCTTTATGGACGAAGCCGCTAAAGAATCTGGAGGCTCGCAGGTGATTAGCCAATTACGTAAAAACCAAAATATTGAATATAGAGGTAAAATAAGGTCAGTCGAGAGCTACTTTAATTCGATTAACAAAGGCATTGATCAGATAATACGTGTACGTGGCGGCAAAGAGATTAAAGTGACTGTCAGCAGTGCACGATTGAAGGTGAGTTCTCACAGTAAAAAACGCTTTGTCATTGCCTTAAAATATGACGGTGAAAACGACTATCGCTATTTAGTGGCGACAGACCTGACTTGGCGCACACAATATATTATTCAAGCCTATACGTTGAGATGGCTGATTGAGGTTTTCTTTGAGGACTGGAAGCTTTATGAAGGATGGGGGCGTGAGGCCAAACAATTAGATGAAGAGGGATCAAGCCGTGGCCTGATTCTGAGTCTTTTGTTTGACCATTGCCTTCTCCTTCACCCAGAGCAAATAGCCCGCATTGAAAGCAAACTACCTGAGTATACCGTAGGTAGCTTACAGCGCAAGTCTCAAATGGATGTACTGCTTGAGTTCATCACGTCATTGCTAAAGTTTCCAGATCCTGGTGATAAGCTGAAAGAGTTAGGTGAATTAATAAAGGATGTGTTTCAACTGATGCCATCAGGAAAACATATGATTGGCAGAGATTTAGGGCGCTTAGGGCCAACAGCATCATTAAAGTATTGTTCTGCTGGGTGAAGGTAAGAGTTTGATGGCAATGGGATGGAAAAACTTGAACATCGAGTATCAGCTCGTATACCATTCGGGCAGTTCAAAACGCAATAATAACAGGAATGTCTTTACAGTGCTTTATGAGCTCTCTTGTGGCGAGGTTAGTTTCACGGCCTCAATTGATAGGAGAACACTGATGACAATTTTTAACAAAATCATGGTCGATAAAGCGATAGGGCAGTAACTCATCTCGCCCTAGGGGAATGCCTAATCGAGTTGTCTGAATAATTGTTTCCGGGGCTGTGTGCACATCTTCAATATAAAACTGATCGGGATCAAATGTATGCTGATCCCAGTCAGTCACTTTCAGGTTTAGTGCGCGGCATAATAAGGTTTGTCCATTGCACAGTTTTTCTAGGGGACGGGATTTTCCGGAAGGGTGTGAGTTGAGCGACTGCATAGTGGCAATGCTTGCTGGTGTGGGCAGAGAGCCAAGGTATGGAAAGGCTGATTTGATCAATACCGCGTTACCCTTGCCCTGACAACTGATGTTCAGTGAGTCGTGGCTGCCTTTTTCTTCCAGATAATAGGCTTCTGTCTCGATAATTCTGGCAGCTAGCCACTGCTGATTGAATTTGCGCCGGATAACTTTACCGAGCAATTGCTTGGCAACAGTACAGGCATCGGTATTAAAAAAAGTGGCAGTTAATATACTCATAGCTGAAAGTGTAACTAATTTATGACTTTAAACTGGAAAAATCTCATTCTTATTAAAAATATTGCTCTCAATGAATAATCATCAGGGCTATCAAATTCGCCGTAGCTCCAGGGCCAAACGGCTACGGATTGTGGTGACTGCAGATAAAGTAGAGGCGGTTGCCCCTTTGCGCATGCCGGAAAGGAAAATTCATCAGTTTATGCGTATCCGGGCTGGCTGGGTAGAGGCGGCAAAAAATGAAGTGCAACAGCATGTTGATAGTGTTACCAGCTTGGCACCTGCCAGTTATCAGCAAGGCGCACTGATTCCGTATCAGGGGGCGCAATACAAGTTGCAGATTTATATGACCCGTGAAAAGCAAATTAAAATTGCTTTCGAGCAATGTTTTACCGCTTATGTGCCGGAATGCATCAGTAAGGACTTAAATCAGCGAGAACTCAGTCAACAGATCCAGTCAGCTCTCATTAGCTGGATGGGGCAGGAGGCTGCAAAGCAGGCGGCAGCATATGCTGATAAATATGCCCCAATGTATAAATTAACGCCACGCTCCATTAGTATCAAAGCTCAGAAAAGTCGTTGGGGGAGTTGTGGCATACATAATGATATTAATTTAAACTGGCTATTGATTCTGGCACCGGCAGCGGTATTTGAATATGTACTAATCCATGAGTTGTGCCATATAGAGCAGCGCAATCATTCTGCTGCGTTTTGGGCGCTGGTTGCCAGGCACTGCCCTGATTATCAGCAGCAAAGAGGATGGCTTAAGCGCTATGGGGCGAGTCTGATGTTGGGCTTATGAAACTGGCTATAAATTGAACACTAGTCGTTTGTGATGCTTGTAGGGCGTAGCTTCAGCGACCGCCTTTAAATTCACTTCGGTATTGGTAGGCTGAAGCCACGCCCTACAGTTTTAAACATGTCCCGTGTTAAAATGCTAACAATGAAATTAATAAGAGATGTGTTTTTTATTGTGGTTTTTGTCAGCTTATTACAGGCTTTTATGCAGCGTGATATGCGTACGGGAATAGCGCCTGAATTAGTAGTTAAAACTATTCGAGGTGAAAATGTGGCTGAGCTGATAACCGATAAGCCGGCCATTATTTATTTTTGGGGTAGCTGGTGTGGTATTTGTACCGCGATCATCAGTGTTCCCCTATCAATTGAGGCCGTGAAACTAACCTCGCCACAAGAGAGCTCATAAAGCACTGTAAAGACATTCCTGTTATTATTGCGTTTTGAACTGCCCGAATGGTATACGAGCTGATACGAGATATTCTTGCCTGGAAAAATAATGGATTCACAAAACGATCTCGTTTTTGGGCCTGTTGCTGCCTTATCTCCAGAGCCTCGCTATCGCTGAAAATCATGGAAACGTAGCTTAGCGAAGTGGTGATTTTTAGTCCCTGATAGGCGACAGGGCAATTCGCTGATTCGACGTGTGCTAGCAGCACGCGAGAGGAGCAAGAATTGCATTCCGAATAGCCGTCCAGCCAGTGAGGTAGTAATGACGAAGCTGCTTTCGCTGTCAGCCCCGGACGGGCTGATAGTCTCCAGAAGGCGCAGGGAAATTTGCCAATCCGAAGTGCGCGATAGCGCGCGAGGGAGGCTAAAATTTTATCCCGAATAGCCGTAGAGCCATTTGTGGTAGCCATGACTGAGCTGCTTTGTGCTCAGTCTGTGGCGGACGCAGGGCGGCTGGAGCATCTCCTATTCGCTGCGTAGGTGAACGAATTACGGCGACAGGAGTCCCGGAATTTCGTGAGGTAGCATGGCGCGCCTGTGTGCGTAGTCGTTGCGGACGCAGGGCGTTCAGGGCATCTCCCATCCGCTGCGTAGGTGAACGAATTATGGCGACAGGAGTCCCGGAATTTCGTGAGGTAGCATGGCGCGCCTGATTTTTTATCCGATGGATGAATCAATTCTGGCTGTTGTGTTTTTGAAATCTCTTCAAACACGCGCATTAAATTATAGCTCATTGCAGTCAGGCGCATTTGATTTTCAAGTGAGCGGGTATTGGAAGACCAAGCTTTAGTTTCCTTGAAATTACTTTTAGTGTTATTGAATGTCTTTTCAATCGTCCATCGCTTGAAATACAGCATGGCAATGGTTCCAGGGTTAATAGTCATTGGCAAGGTTGTCACAAACCGGTGAAGTTTTCCGGTTTCTGGATCACGGTAATCCACCACGTTAAATTTGATGCCCTTGTTTTCGTACACACTGTATGCTTCAACCCCTGTATTGATCTCATGGCGGGAGTCAAAAGGGATAGACTCAACGAGAGTCGCAATTGAATTTTCTTTTAGCATTGAAATCATGTAATTAGCATGTCGTTTCTGCCGATCCCACCAGACAAAGTCGGTGACGGCTTTATCGTAGACATAGAGATGTTTCTGAGAGCTGTTATTTCCCTTGTTTTGCTTTTCAATATGATCTCGTAACACAGGTATTTCTTGATGCCTCTGAGTTCCGTTTGTCACCAGACAAAGAAATCTGAGCAACCCACTTCTGAGATTCAACGCGTAAATCCCCCCAGCCGCATAAACTTTCCCCTTGCTGTTTTTTTCAGTATGGCAGGCATGATCAATAAAATGTCCATCCGCTGCTTCTATGGTGTATTCGTCCGCTGAAAATCATGGAAACGGAGCTTAGCGAAGTGGTGATTTTTAGTCCCTGATAGGCGACAGGACAATTCGCTGATTCGACGTGTGCTAGCAGCACGCGAGAGGAGCAAGAATTGCATTCCGAATAGCCGTCCAGCCAGTGAGGTAGTAATGACGAAGCGGCTTTTGTGCGTAGTCGTTGCGGACGCAGGGCGTTCAGGGCATCTCCCATCCGCTGCGTAGGTGAACGAATTATGGCGACAGGAGTCCCGGAATTTCGTGAGGTAGCTCATGGAAACGTAGCTTAGCGAAGTGGTGATTTAGTCCCTGATAGGCGACAGGGCAATTCGCTGATTCGACGCGTGCTGCTAGCACACGTCGAATCAGCGAATTGCCCTGTCGCCTATCAGGGACTAAAAATCACCACTTCGCTAAGCTACGTTTCCATGATTTTCAGGCTCTGGAGATAAGGCAGCAACAGCCCAAAAACGAGATCGTTTTGTGAATCCATTATTTTTCAGGCAAGAATATCTCGTATCAGCTCGTATACCATTCGGGCAGTTCAAAACGCAATAATAACAGGAATGTCTTTACAGTGCTTTATGAGCTCTCTTGTGGCGAGGTTAGTTTCACGGCCTCAATTGATAGGGGAACACTGATG
>NZ_BLYC01000020.1 GCF_019721995.1 Bathymodiolus japonicus methanotrophic gill symbiont
GCTAAATATCCGCAAATCGCAGGCAAAGAATATATGAGCCTTAATATCCAGCCTACAGTCGCCATTATTGGTGGCGGCTTTACCGGTCTTGCTGCCGCCTACGAACTCACGAAACAAGGCATTGTGGTAACTGTACACGAAGGTGAAGCTGAAATCGGGGGGCTAGCCTCCGCATTTGATGTGCAAGGGGAAAAACTAGACCGCTTCTACCATCACTGGTTTACCAATGATCAGCATGTGATGCAACTTATTGATGAACTAGATCTAAACGACAAAGTCAGCATCAACCCTACAAATACCGGCGTTTATTATGCCAATAATTTTTTTCAATTATCCACCCCGTGGGATTTACTGAATTTTACCCCACTGCCTTTTCTGGATCGTATTCGGCTGGGCTTGCTTGCACTGCGTGCCAGGCGAGTAAAAAACTGGCAAGAACTGGAAGATAAAACAGCGGCTGAGTGGCTGAAAGAGCTCGGCGGCGAAACAGTATATCGAATAGTCTGGGAGCCACTACTTACAGGCAAATTTGGCCCTGTTGCCGAGCAGATTTCAGCCGTCTGGTTCTGGAATAAATTAAAATTAAGAGGTGGCAGTCGCGGTAAAGGCGGAGAAGAACGCCTGGCCTATTTCAGAGGCGGCTTTGTCGCGCTTGCCGAAGCATTGGTCAAGCGCATACAGGTTCAAGGGGGGGAGATAATTACAAGCTCCAAAGTTTCTGCGCTACGACCTATCGAAAATCGCTGGCAAATCAGTGCATCTACGGGCGAATCTACTGTAAATCATGTTATCGTTACCACCGCGCTACCCATAGTCGCCGATATGATTCAGGGCTGGGCAAGCACGGATTACCTGGCTAGTTTACGACGCATCACCTACCTGGCAAATGTCTGCCTGGTTCTGCAACTCAAGCAATCGCTATCAGACACCTATTGGCTTAATATTAATGATCCGGGATTTCCCTTTGTCGGCGTGATTGAGCATACTAATTTTGCAGGATCTGAAAACTATGCTGGACGGCATATCGTCTACCTATCAAAATACCTGCCACATACCGACGCACTATATCAAATGAATGCCGATGAAATGCTGGATTATGCATTACCTTATTTGCAAGAAATGTTTCCTGCGCTGCAGCGCGACTGGATATTAGCTCATCATCTCTGGAAAGCCCGCTGGTCACAGCCTGTAGTGGAAAAACATTACAGCCGCTTAATTCCTGCTGAGCAGGGACCAAAACCCGGCCTGCATTTATGTACCATGGCACAGATATATCCTGAAGATCGCGGCACTAATTATGCGATACGTGAAGGACGGAGTATAGGTAAGCGCCTGACTGAAAAAGCCATCTTATAGTTCCCACGGTCTCCGTGGGAATTTATGCAGGAACGCTCTGCGTTCCGTGACGCAGAGCGTCACAACAGGCATTCCCACGCAGAGCATGGGAACGATATATTTGTTATTCGATACGAAATAATATTTAATCAATACCTTCGATTTTAGTTGCATAAACTCTAATTAACTTAAATTCTTCACTCACTTTACAAGCATCATTCCAAATATTGGTTAATAGCTGGTGAAATTCTTTCATTTTCATATTACCAACCTTTATATGTATCACTCTTGGCGGAGGGTTATTCATCAAAATCAAATCAGAAAAATCGGTGTCTTTAGTAACTATCGTAAGGTCATGTTCTTTTGCATACGCCCAAATTTCACTATCTTTTAATTCATCATTAATATGAACCACATGCTCATATTCATCACCAGCCCACAAAGAGAACCGACTTGGAAGATTTACATCTATCAAGTATTTCTTCATTTATGCTATTTCTTGAAGAGTATATCTGTGCCCCATCATTTTACTAGCAAAAACTAAACAGGCATGAATATCATTGCTCTCCAGAGTAGGGTACTGCTTCAAGATTTCTTCTTCTGTCTCACCCATACTAAGAAACTCAACCACTGTTTGCACTGTTATTCTTTTTCCTCGAATTGTTGGTTTGCCATTACAGAGATCAGGATCTATTGTAATTATGCCATCTAAATAACTGATTTTTTTGGGTTTCATAATTTATTCTCGTTATATATCTGTTTATGCTTACATTCATCATAGCTGAGTTGCCCTATTTTTGCTCATTTGATTTCATCTATACCGCATTGACAACAAAAACAGGCGCGCCATGCTACCTCACGAAATTCCGGGACTCCTGTCGCCGTAATTCGTTCACCTACGCAGCGAATAGGAGATGCTCCAGCCGCCCTGCGTCCGCCACAGACTGAGCACAAAGCAGCTCAGTCATGGCTACCACAAATGGCTCTACGGCTATTCGGGATAAAATTTTAGCCTCCCTCGCGCGCTATCGCGCACTTCGGATTGGCAAATTTCCCTGCGCCTTCTGGAGACTATCAGCCCGTCCGGGGCTGACAGCGAAGGTAACTACTCAGCGTACGCTTAAAATCAGGGAAACGGAGCCTAAGCGGAGTGATGATTTTTAGTCTCTGGTAGGCGACAGGGCAATTCGCTGATCCGAAGTGCGCTAGTAGCGCGCGAGGGAGGCAAGAATTGCATTCCGAATAGCCGTCCAGCCATTTGAGGTAGACTTAACCCATCTTCGTCACTTTCATCTTTCTAAGCCATTGATTCATCGGTTTAAGCGATTTTTTGTCGATAAATTCATTGACTTTTGTCAAAAAAATCATCATTATTTGAGTGTAATTTACATGCGACAAAAATACTCTAAAAAATCCAACGTTTTATACAAAAACACAAAATCTGTAGTGCCAACGCTGAAAATCAGGGAAACGGAGCCTAAGCGAAGTGATGATTTTTAGTCCGCGATAGCCGTAGGGCCGTTATTTTGTCGGAGTCTGAGCGTTAGCGAAGGTGGAGACAAAATAAAAGGCCATCCGACACGGCGTCAAGTCATTTGGAGCCTATGTTCCGACCCCTTGTTGGGTCGGGACGAGGTGACGAGGACGAATCGGGGCCGCCGGAGGCATAAGTGGTCGCGTTAAGTTTTTGCTGCTTGCTTGGGCTGGGATGCCCAAAACAAGCTTTCGCAAAAATAGCGACTCCCCAACTGGCTACCTTTTAAAATTTCAACCAATTGATTTATAACAACTACATCATCAATAGTGACGAAGATGGGTTAACTGAGCAGGGTTTTGTGCGTAGTTGAGTAGTTGAGACGGACGCAGGGCGACCAGGGCATCTCCCATTCGCTGCGTAGGCGAATGAATGTTGGTGACAGGAGTCCCAGAATGTTGTGAGGTAGCATGGAGCGCCTGAATAATTAAAAAAGTTCTTGACAGGGTTTTAGTCTGGTTTTTGTGATTTTTAGTAAACTGCCCAACAGTCGATTAATCCACGCTTTATTGCTTCTATCGCTATAGTCATCACAAAATGTCCCCTTAAACATCTACGACCTCGAAGAACTTTTTTACTCGCCTTACAATCGCTTAAAACAAGGAAAATTCGGGATTTAAAACCCATGAGATAATAAGCCTGTCCTTAAAGCAATACAGGTTACCCTTTGAAAATAGACTTCATCGATGTTGATTCCGCAATCAGTCATGCCAAACAGTTACTTGAAACTGAGCGTGATATATCGCCTGCGCTAAAATCAGCACTGGAAGTGATTCTATTATTAGTCACGGTATTACTCAATCGAGTGACACTGAACAGCAAAAATAGCAGTAAACCACCTGCAAGTGATCCCAACCGTAAAAAAGGGAATCGAAAAAAATCAGATAAGCCTTCTGGCGGACAAAAATCGCATGTCGGCACGACACTTCAAAAAATAGATGACCCGGATGAAATCGAGATCATTACCATTGATCGCCGTACCTTGCCAAAAGGGCGATACACGGCAGATGGCTTTGAAACACGCCAGGTATTCGATATTGATATCTCAAGGGTAGTGACAGAATACCAGGCGCAACGGTTGATAAATGAAAAAGGGCAGTGTTTTATCGCTCCTTTTCCAGATGAGGTTACTAAGGCTGCGCAATATGGTAATGGGATAAAAGCCCACGTGGTTTATCTTTCGCAATCATCAGTGTTCCCATTGAAAGAAGAAGTACCTAAACAAAGCAGCCTATAACCTACCTGAAGGTAGCACCACTCGAATATTTCCATCTTTTTGATTTTAATCACTTATAACAGAAAATAGACACTCTGTAGGCACCGTAAAAAAACAACAAATAATTTCAAATAAAGCTTGCAATTGCCGAAAAAATTTTTCTAAAAATTTCCGTTTTAATCACCTCATAAACGGATATCACCCATGCTTAAAGACCTACCACTCTCTGAACATATTCACCAACACTGCAATGAAAGTATGGAACGTTCCCTGTTAGCAGAGCGTCATCCTTTGTGGGCTCGTTCATGCCCAGAGTTGAAGGATATCGACTTTATTCGCCTTGGGTTATTACGCTGTATCAGTGTAGTCGATAGTGGTCGCCATTTCCTCCAAACCAATGAACAGATTTATGGCCAGCTGCTTCCCCACTCAACGTATTTTAAATCACTGAAGTCGCATAGACGAACAAGTATGCTTGAGGCATTTGAACAGCAGAGCTATCATCTTCACGCTGAAACACTGCTGTCGCAAGGCATTGATTATCTTAAAGCATTCCCGGAACTTGACGAATACACCATAGAAGCAGCGGATGGACATTTTATTGATCATGCCTGCCATACTGAAAAAAACAGCAAGGGGAAAGTTTATGCGGCTGGGGGGATTTACGCGTTGAATCTCAGAAGTGGGTTGCTCAGATTTCTTTGTCTGGTGACAAACGGAACTCAGAGGCATCAAGAAATACCTGTGTTACGAGATCATATTGAAAAGCAAAACAAGGGAAATAACAGCTCTCAGAAACATCTCTATGTCTACGATAAAGCCGTCACCGACTTTGTCTGGTGGGATCGGCAGAAACGACATGCTAATTACATGATTTCAATGCTAAAAGAAAATTCAATTGCGACTCTGGTTGAGTCTATCCCTTTTGACTCCCGCCATGAGATCAATACAGGGGTTGAAGCATACAGTGTGTACGAAAACAAGGGCATCAAATTTAACGTGGTGGATTACCGTGATCCAGAAACCGGAAAACTTCACCGGTTTGTGACAACCTTGCCAATGACTATTAACCCTGGAACCATTGCCATGCTGTATTTCAAGCGATGGACGATTGAAAAGACATTCAATAACACTAAAAGTAATTTCAAGGAAACTAAAGCTTGGTCTTCCAATACCCGCTCACTTGAAAATCAAATGCGCCTGACTGCAATGAGCTATAATTTAATGCGCGTGTTTGAAGAGAGTTCAAAAACACAACAGCCAGAATTGATTCATCCATCGGATAAAAAATATAGCGAGGCTCTGGAGATAAGGCAGCAACAGGCTCAAAAACGAGATCGTTTTGTGAATCCATTATTTTTCCAGGCAAGAATATCTCGTATCAGCTCGTATACCATTCGGGCAGTTCAAAACGCAATAATAACAGGAATGTCTTTACAGTGCTTTATGAGCTCTCTTGTGGCGAGGTTAGTTTCACGGCATCAATTGATAGGGGAACACTGATGGAAAATCAGGGAAACGTAGCCTAAGCGAAGTGATGATTTTTAGTCCGCGATAGCCGTAGGGCCGTTGTTTTGTCGGAGTCTGAGCGTTAGCGAAGGTGGAGACAAAATAAAAGGCCATCCGACACGGCGTCAAGTCATTTGGAGCCTATGTTCCGACCCCTTGTTGGGTCGGAACGAGGTGACGAGGACGAATCGGGGCCGCCGGAGGCATAAGTGGTCGCGTTAAGTTTTTGCTGCTTGCTTGGGCTGGGATGCCCAAAACAAGCTTTCGCAAAAATAGCGACTCCCCGAAGTGATAATGGAGTCATCCAGTGCAACCAATATGCGCCCATCTGTTTCAGGAGACGGAATCAGCTCCCAGATAGTTTTCCACAGCCCAGCCCACGGAAAAGTTGAAGAAGCCATGAAAGTGTAAAAGCGCTTATTCTTGATCTCAAACCCAAACAACGTATCAAGGCAACGCCAAAGATTAGATGTCATCGACGACGTAAAGGGAACGATAATAGACAGGATCGTGTAAACAAACAGAGAGGCTCGTTCGCGGCCTAAAGTGGTTTTGGAAAAATGATCTTGAAGCGGAAGTAAAGTATCGCGTAAAATGAACATGAATGAGGCTGGTTTGTTTGTATAATCAATGTGTTAGAAACTTTCATTATACAGTAAAACTAGGCCTCATTCAAGATTAACCTGTTGTTTTTAAAAAGAATTCAAGGCTTTTAGTCAACGGAATGCCATTAATGTTAGTAATATCTAATATTTCAGAAAAATAAGCATTAGCTGATGTTCTTATGCTTTAAAAACTAGGAAACTTCAGTTATGTGTGATTGCGGGGACTTTATTTTCTTTAAGTGACGCAATTGCCTATGTGATGCTGGCAACCATGCTGGCTGCGGCAGTGATTCTTTATCTGGGGCGCTATGTTGCCAGAGAAAAAGCATAAAGGCTATTAGAGCCATCAGTGTTCCCATTGAAAGAAGAAGTACCTAAACAAAGCAGCCTATAACCTACCTGAAGGTAGCACCACTCGAATATTTCCATCTTTTTGATTTTAATCACTTATAACAGAAAATAGACACTCTGTAGGCACCGTAAAAAAACAACAAATAATTTCAAATAAAGCTTGCAATTGCCGAAAAAATTTTTCTAAAAATTTCCGTTTTAATCACCTCATAAACGGATATCACCCATGCTTAAAGACCTACCACTCTCTGAACATATTCACCAACACTGCAATGAAAGTATGGAACGTTCCCTGTTAGCAGAGCGTCATCCTTTGTGGGCTCGTTCATGCCCAGAGTTGAAGGATATCGACTTTATTCGCCTTGGGTTATTACGCTGTATCAGTGTAGTCGATAGTGGTCGCCATTTCCTCCAAACCAATGAACAGATTTATGGC
This sequence comes from Bathymodiolus japonicus methanotrophic gill symbiont, assembly GCF_019721995.1. Classification (GTDB taxonomy): domain Bacteria; phylum Pseudomonadota; class Gammaproteobacteria; order Methylococcales; family Methylomonadaceae; genus Methyloprofundus. The sequence continues at coordinate 6,987 of NZ_BLYC01000020.1, forward strand.
CAGCTGCTTCCCCACTCAACGTATTTTAAATCACTGAAGTCGCATAGACGAACAAGTATGCTTGAGGCATTTGAACAGCAGAGCTATCATCTTCACGCTGAAACACTGCTGTCGCAAGGCATTGATTATCTTAAAGCATTCCCGGAACTTGACGAATACACCATAGAAGCAGCGGATGGACATTTTATTGATCATGCCTGCCATACTGAAAAAAACAGCAAGGGGAAAGTTTATGCGGCTGGGGGGATTTACGCGTTGAATCTCAGAAGTGGGTTGCTCAGATTTCTTTGTCTGGTGACAAACGGAACTCAGAGGCATCAAGAAATACCTGTGTTACGAGATCATATTGAAAAGCAAAACAAGGGAAATAACAGCTCTCAGAAACATCTCTATGTCTACGATAAAGCCGTCACCGACTTTGTCTGGTGGGATCGGCAGAAACGACATGCTAATTACATGATTTCAATGCTAAAAGAAAATTCAATTGCGACTCTGGTTGAGTCTATCCCTTTTGACTCCCGCCATGAGATCAATACAGGGGTTGAAGCATACAGTGTGTACGAAAACAAGGGCATCAAATTTAACGTGGTGGATTACCGTGATCCAGAAACCGGAAAACTTCACCGGTTTGTGACAACCTTGCCAATGACTATTAACCCTGGAACCATTGCCATGCTGTATTTCAAGCGATGGACGATTGAAAAGACATTCAATAACACTAAAAGTAATTTCAAGGAAACTAAAGCTTGGTCTTCCAATACCCGCTCACTTGAAAATCAAATGCGCCTGACTGCAATGAGCTATAATTTAATGCGCGTGTTTGAAGAGAGTTCAAAAACACAACAGCCAGAATTGATTCATCCATCGGATAAAAAATATAGCGAGGCTCTGGAGATAAGGCAGCAACAGGCTCAAAAACGAGATCGTTTTGTGAATCCATTATTTTTCCAGGCAAGAATATCTCGTATCAGCTCGTATACCATTCGGGCAGTTCAAAACGCAATAATAACAGGAATGTCTTTACAGTGCTTTATGAGCTCTCTTGTGGCGAGGTTAGTCTCACGGCATCAATTGATAGGGGAACACTGATGGATGAGGTTACTAAGGCTGCGCAATATGGTAATGGGATAAAAGCCCATGTGGTTTATCTTTCGCAATATCAGTTATTGCCCTACAACCGAATACAGGAGTATTTCGCTGATCAATTAGGTATGCCGATTAGTGAAGGCTCTATCTATAATTTCAATGAACTGGCCTATGAGAAGTTGGCTGGGTTTGAAACTATCAGTAAAGAACACTTAGTCGAATCAGCGTGCATTCATGCGGATGAAACAGGCATTAATATTAATGGTAAGCGCCATTGGCTACATGGGGCCTCCAATGTTCAGTGGACACACTTCTTTCCCCATGCCAAACGTGGCACAGAGGCAATGAATGACATTGGTATTTTACCCCATTTTCATGGGATTTTATGTCATGATCATTGGAAGCCCTACTATAAATATGATTGTACTCATTCGCTTTGTAATGCACATCATTTGAGGGAATTAACGCGCGCCTGGGAGCAGGATAAACAGGAGTGGGCGCTTGAAATGAAACGACTACTTGAAAAAATGAATGATGCCGTCAATGAAGCAGGTGGCATGCTACTACATAAAGAAGCAGAAAATCGGGGAGTCGCTATTTTTGCGAAAGCTTGTTTTGGGCATCCCAGCCCAAGCAAGCAGCAAAAACTTAACGCGACCACTTATGCCTCCGGCGGCCCCGATTCGTCCTCGTCACCTCGTCCCGACCCAACAAGGGGTCGGAACATAGGCTCCAAATGACTTGACGCCGTGTCGGATGGCCTTTTATTTTGTCTCCACCTTCGCTAACGCTCAGACTCCGACAAAACAACGGCCCTACGGCTATCGCGGACTAAAAATCATCACTTCGCTTAGGCTACGTTTCCCTGATTTTCAGCGATGGAAGGTACAATACAGAGAATTACTTGGCAAAGCGGAGATCGAATGCCCACCACCCGATAAGCCTAAAGAAGTAAAACGGGAGCGAATAAAACGCAGTAAAGCTAGAAACTTACTGGAAAGGCTGATTAATTATGAAGAGGATGTCTTGCGCTTCATGACAAATACCTGGGTGCCATTTACCAATAATGCCGCAGAAAATTCGATTCGGATGACCAAGGTTCAACAGAAAATATCCGGCTGCTTTCGTAGCACCAAGGGTGCAGAGATATTTTGTCGTGTCAGAGGGTATTTATCAACGTGCCGTAAACAAGGTCTAAGTGCAACTCAGGCAATGACCTTGGTCTTTGAGGGAAAGTTACCTGAATTTGCTTTATAATTTCATTGAACTACTCAGCTTCGCTGAGTAGTTACATTAATTCTAGCTATACTTTCAGTTTGAACATCATTAAATAGCGCTACATAATCAGTGATTTCTGCTGCATGGGCACCGGCGCCAATTAAAATTACATTTTTATTCATCTTATCTGGCTGTATAGCCTCCATCTACAATTAAATTACTTCCAGTCACCCATTTTGATGCATCTGAAAGCAAATAAGCACAGGCATTTACAACATCTTCAGGCTCTCCTAATCCTAAGGGGTGCAATGCTTTAATTTTATTAAATCTATGTTCATCATGACTATAAAAAGAAGCTGACGACATTGGCGTAACGACAACGCCCGGGGAGATAGCATTTACTCTGATTTTTTTCATCGCCAGCTCGAGTGATAATGATTTTACGCCGGCAATTATGGCTCCTTTAGTCATTGCATAAGCTGTTTTCCCAACCTCCCCGACCACACCCATAACGGAACTGATAAAAATGATACTCGCTCCTGCATTAACTAAAGCACTCTTCTTTGATAACAGGTGTCTGGTCAATATAAAGCCGGCATTTACATTAATATTAAAATGTGCATTTAACTTTGCTGCATTAAGCGCACCTCCTTACACACAAGTCCTAAAATACGCCTTTTAGCTTTCTGGCCATTTGAATACCATATACGCAGTCCTGAATCCTCTGAAAACCGATCCAAATACTTTTCGCACCAGGGTCACCATCTGATTTACGCCCTAAAAAACCACCCAATGTCGCTAAATTTCTTAACACGGCATTCAGTGTAGGCACTTTTTTGGGTATCTTTTTGTCCAATAAACCATAAGATGATTTCCATTCTAAAGGATCAAAGATTAATTCAGCAGGCAAGTCAGGACAGATGCGACCTAAGCGCATAAGATACATCACCCGCCAAGCAATAACCATGGCCATGACTAAGGCTTTTTCAATGCGCTCTTTACTGGATAATTGAAGCTTTTCAACCTTGCAGCCCACTTTCAAAATATCAAAAAACATTTCTATTTCCCAGCGACAGCGATACCAGTCAATCAACTCACAGGCTTGATCTTCACTTTCTACCCTTCGATTGCTTAATAAGCGCCATATGAGCGGTGACTTCCCTTTAGGCGGGTTGATTTCTTTTGCCTGAACCAAAGTTACTTCAATACCTTCTTTCCCTTTTACGGGGAAAGTGCAGCGTAACACTTTAATTTCTTGCTGAACTTGTCGCGATTTTTCGCCTTTTTTTCGTGGCTTAATAAAACTAACGCGACTCATAACCTCTTGCTTATCGACGCTATCCCACAGTGTTTCATCCGCTGATAATTTACGGTTATGCCTGGCTCTTACTAGCCAGTCAGCAGGCGTATTTAACGCCTTACTTCTCTGCATAAGACTTAAAATATCACCTTCTCTATCGGCCACATAAACGAGCCGACTTTTAGGGCAACGTTCGGCCATTTCAGCGACACGTTCATAACCTTCTATCCAGCGATCACTTTCTTTTATCGTGGGATTATTTTGATCTTCTGCTTTGCTTTTTCCTCTTGCCCACATCCACGCATCACTAACCCCTAAAGGGAGCCGGTCTGGTGTAATGCAGAGTGTCGGATGCAAGTACATGCCTCTTTGGGCATCGTAAGATAAGCGACCTAAATCCTCAGTTTCTTGTCCATTAAAATCTAATTCTGTCGTATCTTGTAAGCATAAAATAACGGGCTCTTCACTGACTATAATGCGCTGTTCAACTTGATCTGTATGGGCGACTAACAACTTTTCCCATGTCACATTTTCATTTGCATAAAATCGATAAGTCGCTTGTGTTTCAGCCCAGCCTTGGCAAGCCTGAGGAATGCTTAGTTTAGGCGCTTTTACAAAAGTTTCTATCAATTTAACTGCTCTTTTATTAAGCCGTGAATCACCTAAATCTAAATTACAAAATTCCATTTCTGCCCAAGTCTCAGTCATCGTTACTAAAATAATGAGATTTTACACTCTTATATCAGACTTGTGTGTAAGGAGATGCATTAAGCGACCGCAGTGCGAGAGTAGATGATATTCCGGCACAATGAACTATGCCATCAATTTTGTTGACAGATTGTTTAATCTCTTCAATCTTTGCATCAAATAAATCATATTCAGTCAGCTCTAAAGAAATAATTAAATGCTCCCCCGAATTTATTAAAGCGACTCTTGTTGCTTCTAGTCGCTGCAAGTCCCTAGCCACTAAGATGATTTTGGCACCAAGCTTACTTAAAGTGATAGCGGCCTGTCTACCTATTCCAGAAGAAGCGCCAGTCACTAAAATCGTTTTATTATTTAAACTAAAGGGTTTATAATCCATATTATATTTCTACAATATCAGAAATATGCGTACCCTTAAATTTTATGATACTCGTTGCCCAGGACAAACCAACGCCAAATCCACATAATAGCAATTCCTTTTCTTCTTTTAAGCTATCCTTTAATTCACTGATAATTGTTAAAGGTATAGAAACTGATGAAGTATTACCAAATTTACAAATAGTTGAAGGGATTTTATCTTTATCAAACTTCACCTTTTTTCCTAAGTATGAATTGATATAATTATTAGCCTGATGAAAAACATAATAATCTAACTCAGCCTTGTGTTTATCAGAATATTTCAACATTTCTTTAATATCTTTGGGTATTTCTCTAATAACAAAATTAAAGACATCAGCACCATTCATATACCCCTGTTCATCAGACCTGATATTACCATGTTCATCTACGACTTTTTCCTTAATCGTTTCCATTGAGCTTGGAGTTCTATAGCCACCGCCGTTTATTTTAATCAGTGCCTCTCTGGAGCCATCAGAATTTAATGAAAAATAACTTTCACCATATTTTTCATCCCTCTCAATTAATGCTGCGATACCAGCATCACCAAATATAAAGGCTGTCATTCTATCCTTTGCAGAATACACTTTGGAACGAGTTTCACCATTTAATAACAGGGCTTTTTTTAAGCCACTTTTTTCCATATAGGCATACACCACAGACAAACCATAAACACAGGCGCGCCATGCTACCTCACGAAATTCCGGGACTCCTGTCGCCATAATTCGTTCACCTACGCAGCGGATGGGAGATACCCTGAACGCCCTGCGTCCGCAACGACTACGCACAAAAAAGCCGCTTCGTCATTACTACCTCACTGGCTGGACGGCTATTCGGAATGCAATTCTTGCTCCTCTCGCGTGCTGCTAGCACACGTCGAATCAGCGAATTGCCCTGTCGCCTATCAGGGACTAGAAATCACCACTTCGCTAAGCTCCGCTTCCATGATTTTCAGCGAAGGCAGAGCAACCTAAGCTTAGATCAAACGCTAAGGTTTTAGTTGATAAGCCCAACCTATCTTGTAATATTACCATCAGTGTTCCCCTATCAATTGAGGCCGTGAAACTAACCTCGCCACAAGAGAGCTCATAAAGCACTGTAAAGACATTCCTGTTATTATTGCGTTTTGAACTGCCCGAATGGTATACGAGCTGATACGAGATATTCTTGCCTGGAAAAATAATGGATTCACAAAACGATCTCGTTTTTGAGCCTGTTGCTGCCTTATCTCCAGAGCCTCGCTATATTTTTTATCCGATGGATGAATCAATTCTGGCTGTTGTGTTTTTGAAATCTCTTCAAACACGCGCATTAAATTATAGCTCATTGCAGTCAGGCGCATTTGATTTTCAAGTGAGCGGGTATTGGAAGACCAAGCTTTAGTTTCCTTGAAATTACTTTTAGTGTTACTCGATGTTCAAGTTTTTGATATTGAGAAGGTAAAATCAGGTATTCTGAGGTTGTTGTAATTTTATCGGTGTAAGCCCATGTTAATGAATGCCCCAGCCACCTTTATCCAAAGCTATATTGACGATTTAAATGATGCGCTCAATCAGCTAAAACCCGGAGCCGCTTTGACACGGATTCAAGCCGCTTGGTTGGGCACTTGTTTAACGGGCATACTGCTAATGAACTCTGTTTGCTGGGCTAAGTTTGAGCGAGCAAGCCTTGGAGATTGCAAAGTAGCCGCATTATCCTGGGTGTTTCGTAAAGCAAGTATACCCTGGGACTGGTTGCTACGGGTGAGTGTGGTCTTAATTTTAAAACGTTATGGCATTACTGAAGGTGTGTTGGCCTTTGATGAATCAGACCGAGCACGATCTAAGGTATTTATAAGGTTTACAAGCAGAAACACAAAGGCTCCGGCGGGTATGTTAATGGACAAACGATAGTATTATTGCTGCTAGTTACCTCATCCATTACAGTGCCTGTCGGTTTTTTCTTTTATATGCCGGATCCAGCCTTAAAGCAGTGGGATAAAGAAGATAAACGGTTGAAAAAGAGCGGTATAGCAAAAAAAGATCGGCCTATTAAGCCTGAACGTGACAGTGCCTACCCGACCAAAACAGAGATTGCATTAGGCTTATTAAATAGAGTTTAAAGTTGCGCATAGCCTGATTAAAATTAAAGGCGTACTGGCTTGATGCGCTGTATGGTGAAAAAGCCTTTATGGACGAAGCCGCTAAAGAATCTGGAGGCTCGCAGGTGATTAGCCAATTACGTAAAAACCAAAATATTGAATATAGAGGTAAAATAAGGTCAGTCGAGAGCTACTTTAATTCGATTAACAAAGGCATTGATCAGATAATACGTGTACGTGGCGGCAAAGAGATTAAAGTGACTGTCAGCAGTGCACGATTGAAGGTGAGTTCTCACAGTAAAAAACGCTTTGTCATTGCCTTAAAATATGACGGTGAAAACGACTATCGCTATTTAGTGGCGACAGACCTGACTTGGCGCACACAAGATATTATTCAAGCCTATACGTTGAGATGGCTGATTGAGGTTTTCTTTGAGGACTGGAAGCTTTATGAAGGATGGGGGCGTGAGGCCAAACAATTAGATGAAGAGGGATCAAGCCGTGGCCTGATTCTGAGTCTTTTGTTTGACCATTGCCTTCTCCTTCACCCAGAGCAAATAGCCCGCATTGAAAGCAAACTACCTGCGTATACCGTAGGAAGCTTACAGCGCAAGTCTCAAATGGATGTACTGCTTGAGTTCATCACGTCATTGCTAGCCCATATTCGTCACTATTGATGATGTAGTTGTTATAAATCAATTGGTTGAAATTTTAAAAAGTAGCCAGTTGGCACTACAGATTTTGTGTTTTTGTATAAAACGTTGGATTTTTTAGAGTATTTTTGTCGCATGTAAATTACACTCAAATAATGATGATTTTTTTGACAAAAGTCAATGAATTTATCGACAAAAATAATATAAATGGCACTATAAAACTTTCAAAAAAAACACCATTGATTTTAAAGAGAATTTTTCGACAAAAAATCGCTTAAACCCATGAATCAATGGCTTAGAAAGATGAAAGTGACGAAGATGGGCTAGAGTTTCCAGATCCTGGTGATAAGCTGAAAGAGTTAGGTGAATTAATAAAGGATGTGTTTCAACTGATGCCATCAGGAAAACATATGATTGGCAGAGATTTAGGGCGCTTAGGGCCAACAGCATCATTAAAGTATTGTTCTGCTGGGTGAAGGTAAGAGTTTGATGGCAATGGGATGGAAAAACTTGAACATCGAGTGTTATTGAATGTCTTTTCAATCGTCCGTCGTTTGAAATATAGCATGGCAATGGCTCCAGGGTTAATAGTCATTGGCAAGGTTGTCACAAACCGGTGAAGTTTTCCGGTTTCTGGATCACGGTAATCCACCACGTTAAATTTGATGCCCTTGTTTTCGTACAGACTGTATGCTTCAACTCCTGTATTGATCTCATGCTGGGAGTCAAAAGGGATAGACTCAACCAGAGTCCCAATTGAATTTTCTTTTAGCATTGAAATCATGTAATTAGCATGTCGTTTCTGCCGATCCCACCAGACAAAGTCGGTGACGGCTTTATCGTAGACATAGAGATGTTTCTGAGAGCTGTTATTTCCCTTGTTTTGCTTTTCAATATGATCTCGTAACACAGGTATTTCTTGATGTCTCTGAGTTCCGTTTGTCACCAGACAAAGAAATCAGAGAGTGGTAGGTCTTTAAGCATGGGTGATATCCGTTTATGAGGTGATTAAAACGGAAATTTTTAGAAAAATTTTTTCGGCAATTGCAAGCTTTATTTGAAATTATTTGTTGTTTCTTTACGGTGCCTACAGAGTGTCTATTTGCTGTTATAAGTGATTAAAATCAAAAAGATGGAAATATTCGAGTGGTGCTACCTTCAGGTAGGTTATAGGCTGCTTTGTTTAGGTACTTCTTCTTTCAATGGGAACACTGATGGTCAGCATAGAAGATGGTGGGCAAGCCTGCATCTGACGGGTAACCGTTGGCAGCAGATCGCCTTAAACTATACGCTTACTGCTAATACCGTGATCGAGTTTGACTTTAGTAGCAATACTGAGGGAGAAATTCACGCATTTGGTTTTGACACTGACCTAAGGCAAGATAAAAACTTTGCTTTCCAGCTTTTTGGTACACAAAACTGGGGCATAGGGAGCTTCAATAATTACAGTAGCGCGAACGGAACACAGCATTATGTGACTCCTGTTGGGCAATTTTATATCGGGCAAATGCAGTACTTATTTTTTGTAAATGATCACGATGTAGTTCCTGCTACGGCAGAAAGCCTGTTTAGCAATATTATGGTTTATGAAAACACCCCGTAACACCATCACGAACCATTGATCCTAAGAAGCTGCAGTTGAGTGCGAACCTTGTGGAGCAACTGCAGTTTTCTTAGCTTGAAGTAAAATAGCCCTCAATCAGATAGGTAATACTCTACCGTCGAGACGACTCTGACCTTTTTTATATACGGGCTGTTTTTATCTCGGGCGTTGATACTAAATTGCCCCTGAGCAGCGCGTTTTATTTTACCCAGTTTACTATTAGAATCAGCAGCAAATTTCTCTGCCACTTCTCTGGCATTACGCGTTGCTTCTTCAATCATCTCTGGTTTAACTTCATTCAGCTGGGTAAAAATATAATCCGTCTGGCCTTGATAATCCCCCCCCTGTAAACGCTATTCCCGTTTTTCCTAGTTCCGGTAGTAATTTCATAACACTCCGAACAATCTGAATATTTTTAGAGTAAACAGTAACGACTTGCTGTGCAGTATAGCGAAATTCAGCCTTGGCATTACCATATTGCTGAGCGGATCTGTCAGTAATATGCGGTGCAGAAATGGATATTTCATTGCTGTTAATTTTGTTTTTTTCTAGGAAGCTCTTGATCTTTAGATTGCTGGTTTCAATTGAGCTATAGAGTTGCGCAAGGTCATTACTGGATTCAGTAAATTGTATAGGCCAGATGACAATATCGGCAGGATATTCGCGTTCTGACAGGCCTTTTTCCGTCACCGTGCGCTCGTACTCTTTATACTTTATAGCTGCATTAGCTAACGGGTAACCGACAGCGGCCAGGCCTAAAAATATAAAACCGCCTAGAATAAAGGCATTTAATTTCATCAGTGTTCCCCTATCAATTGAGGCTGTGAAACTAACCTCGCCACAAGAGAGCTCATAAAGCACTGTAAAGACATTCCTGTTATTATTGCGTTTTGAACTGCCCGAATGGTATACGAGCTGATACGAGATATTCTTGCCTGGAAAAATAATGGATTCACAAAACGATCTCGTTTTTGAGCCTGTTGCTGCCTAATCTCCAGAGCCTCGCTATATTTTTTATCCGATGGATGAATCAATTCTGGCTGTTGTGTTTTTGAAATCTCTTCAAACACGCGCATTAAATTATAGCTCATTGCAGTCAGGCGCATTTGATTTTCAAGTGAGCGGGTATTGGAAGACCAAGCTTTAGTTTCCTTGAAATTACTTTTAGTGTTATTGAATGTCTTTTCAATCGTCCATCGCTTGAAATACAGCATGGCAATGGTTCCAGGGTTAATAGTCATTGGCAAGGTTGTCACAAACCGGTGAAGTTTTCCGGTTTCTGGGTCACGGTAATCCACCACGTTAAATTTGATGCCCTTGTTTCCGTACACACTGTATGCTTCAACCCCTGTATTGATCTCATGGCGGGAGTCAAAAGGGATAGACTCAACCAGAGTCGCAATTGAATTCTCTTTTAGCATTGAAATCATGCAATTAGCATGTCGTTTCTGCCGATCCCACCAGACAAAGTCGGTGACGGCTTTATCGTAGACATAGAGATGTTTCTGAGAGCTGTTATTTCCCTTGTTTTGCTTTTCAATATGATCTCGTAACACAGGTATTTCTTGATGCCTCTGAGTTCCGTTTGTCACCAGACAAAGAAATCTGAGCAACCCACTTCTGAGATTCAACGCGTAAATCCCCCCGGCCGCATAAACTTTCCCCTTGCTGTTTTTTTCAGTATGGCAGGCATGATCAATAAAATGTCCATCCGCCGCTTCTATGGTGTATTCGTCAAGTTCCGGGAATGCTTTAACCCATCTTCGTCACTTTCATCTTTCTAAGCCATTGATTCATCGGTTTAAGCGATTTTTTGTCGAAAAATTCTCTTTAAAATCAATGGTGTTTTTTTTGAAAGTCAGGCGCGCCATGCTACCTCACGAAATTCCGGGACTCCTGTCGCCGTAATTCGTTCACCTACGCAGCGAATAGGAGATGCTCCAGCCGCCCTGCGTCCGCCACAGACTGAGCACAAAGCAGCTCAGTCATGGCTACCACAAATGGCTCTACGGCTATTCGGGATAAAATTTTAGCCTCCCTCGCGCGCTATCGCGCACTTCGGATTGGCAAATTTCCCTGCGCCTTCTGGAGACTATCAGCCCGTCCGGGGCTGACAGCGTTTGTAGTGCCATTTATATTATTTTTGTCGATAAATTCATTGACTTTTGTCAAAAAAATCATCATTATTTGAGTGTAATTTACATGCGACAAAAATACTCTAAAAAATCCAACGTTTTATACAAAAACACAAAATCTGTAGTGCCAACTGGCTACTTTTTAAAATTTCAACCAATTGATTTATAACAACTACATCATCAATAGTGACGAAGATGGGTTAAGATAATCAATGCCTTGCGATAGCAGTGTTTCAGAGTGAAGATGATAGCTCTGCTGTTCAAATGTCTCAAGCATACTTGTTCGTCTATGCGACTTCAGTGATTTAAAATACGTTGAGTGGGGAAGCAGCTGGCCATAAATCTGTTCATTGGTTTGGAGGAAATGGCGACCACTATCGACTACACTGATACAGCGTAATAACCCAAGGCGAATAAAGTCGATATCCTTCAACTCTGGGCATGAACGAGCCCACAAAGGATGACGCTCTGCTAACAGGGCACGTTCCATACTTTCATTGCAGTGTTGGTGAATATGTTCAGAGAGTGGTAGGTCTTTAAGCATGGGTGATATCCGTTTATGAAGTGATTAAAACGGAAATTTTTAGAAAATTTTTTTCGGCAATTGCAAGCTTTATTTGAAATTATTTGTTGTTTTTTTACGGTGCCTACAGAGTGTCTATTTGCTGTTATAAGTGATTAAAATCAAAAAGATGGAAATATTCGAGTGGTGCTACCTTCAGATAGGTTATAGGCTGCTTTGTTTAGGTACTTCTTCTTTCAATGGGAACACTGATGAGATATACTGCATACCGGCCTGAATGTATAACCTAACTCTAACAATTCTGCACATCGCACAGCAGCTTTTACTCTGAGCTATAAATAATTAATGAAACTTTCAATCGTACTTCCTGCAAAAAACGAAGCAAAAAATATCACCGCTGTATTACAGAACATACAAGCGCAGAAACTTAATGCGGAAATATTCATCAGTGTTCCCATTGAAAGAAGAAGTACCTAAACAAAGCAGCCTATAACCTACCTGAAGGTAGCACCACTCGAATATTTCCATCTTTTTGATTTTAATCACTTATAACAGCAAATAGACACTCTGTAGGCACCGTAAAAAAACAACAAATAATTTCAAATAAAGCTTGCAATTGCCGAAAAAATTTTTCTAAAAATTTCCGTTTTAATCACCTCATAAACGGATATCACCCATGCTTAAAGACCTACCACTCTCTGAACATATTCACCAACACTGCAATGAAAGTATGGAACGTGCCCTGTTAGCAGAGCGTCATCCTTTGTGGGCTCGTTCATGCCCAGAGTTGAAGGATATCGACTTTATTCGCCTTGGGTTATTACGCTGTATCAGTGTAGTCGATAGTGGTCGCCATTTCCTCCAAACCAATGAACAGATTTATGGCCAGCTGCTTCCCCACTCAACGTATTTTAAATCACTGAAGTCGCATAGACGAACAAGTATGCTTGAGGCATTTGAACAGCAGAGCTACCATCTTCACTCTGAAACACTGCTATCGCAAGGCATTGATTATCTTAAAGCATTCCCAGAACTTGACGAATACACCATAGAAGCAGCGGATGGACATTTTATTGATCATGCCTGCCATACTGAAAAAAACAGCAAGGGGAAAGTTTATGCGGCCGGGGGGATTTACGCGTTGAATCTCAGAAGTGGGTTGCTCAGATTTCTTTGTCTGGTGACAAACGGAACTCAGAGGCATCAAGAAATACCTGTGTTACGAGATCATATTGAAAAGCAAAACAAGGGAAATAACAGCTCTCAGAAACATCTCTATGTCTACGATAAAGCCGTCACCGACTTTGTCTGGTGGGATCGGCAGAAACGACATGCTAATTACATGATTTCAATGCTAAAAGAAAATTCAATTGCGACTCTGGTTGAGTCTATCCCTTTTGACTCCCGCCATGAGATCAATACAGGGGTTGAAGCATACAGTGTGTACGAAAACAAGGGCATCAAATTTAACGTGGTGGATTACCGTGATCCAGAAACCGGAAAACTTCACCGGTTTGTGACAACCTTGCCAATGACTATTAACCCTGGAACCATTGCCATGCTGTATTTCAAGCGATGGACGATTGAAAAGACATTCAATAACACTAAAAGTAATTTCAAGGAAACTAAAGCTTGGTCTTCCAATACCCGCTCACTTGAAAATCAAATGCGCCTGACTGCAATGAGCTATAATTTAATGCGCGTGTTTGAAGAGATTTCCAAAAACACAACAGCCAGAATTGATTCATCCATCGGATAAAAAATATAGCGAGGCTCTGGAGATAAGGCAGCAACAGGCTCAAAAACGAGATCGTTTTGTGAATCCATTATTTTTCCAGGCAAGAATATCTCGTATCAGCTCGTATACCATTCGGGCAGTTCAAAACGCAATAATAACAGGAATGTCTTTACAGTGCTTTATGAGCTCTCTTGTGGCGAGGTTAGTTTCACGGCCTCAATTGATAGGGGAACACTGATGTTTAATTTACTATTTTCCTGCATCTGTCCCTCCTATAAATTTATGGTCAATACTAGTGCTGCTCTAGCTTTGCGGACTGAAGTCCGCTCTACGGCCTGTTTCGCCTAGCCTTAAAAAAATCACGTAATAAATTACCACAGCTTTGTGCAAGCACTTCACCCTGCCATTCTATCTGATGATTCAAAAAATCGGCATTAGCCAGGTGCAATACACTACAGACTGCGCCACGCTTTGCATCTATGGCACCAAATACCAGTCGCTTTACACGCGCATGTGCAATTGCTCCCATGCACATTACGCAGGGTTCCAGGGTGACATACAACGTAGTGTCAATTAAACGATAATTCTCTATGCTTTGCCCAGCCTTACGTATGGCTGCTATTTCCGCGTGCGCGCTAGGGTCATGGTCTGCAATCGGTGTATTCCAGCCTTCGGCAATGCACTGGTTATCCCGCACCAGTACCGCACCTACCGGAACTTCTCCTTGCGCTTCAGCTCCTTGCGCTAACCTAATTGCATGGCGCATCCAGGCTTCGTCTTGTGCTGCATCTACTCCCACTCTATAGTTGCGGGTGGTTTTCCAGAGATATCATAAGTCACACGCGAGATACCATCGACTTCATTAATAATGCGGGTAGAGACATGGCCTAAAAAGTCGTATGGCAGGTGCGCCCAACGTGCGGTCATAAAGTCTATAGTTTCCACCGCACGTAAGGCAATCACATAATCATAACGGCGCCCATCGCCCATCACTCCAACGGATTTAATTGGTAAGAATACGGCAAAGGCCTGACTTACTGTTTGATATAGGTCCTGCTTATATAATTCATCCATAAAAATAGCATCAGCCTGACGCAATAAATTCGCATATTGTTTTTTGACTTCGCCTAAAATGCGTACACCTAGCCCAGGCCCCGGGAAAGGGTGGCGGTAAACCATATCGTAAGGCAAGCCCAACTCGGTGCCCAGTTTACGTACTTCATCTTTAAATAACTCACGCAAGGGTTCTAGCAGCTTTAAGGTCATATCTTCCGGCAACCCACCGACATTATGATGCGACTTAATTAAGTGCGCTTTGCCACTTGCAGCGCCTGCTGATTCAATCACATCAGGATAAATCGTTCCTTGCGCGAGCCATTTGGCGTCAGTTAATTTACCTGCCTCTTCATCAAATATCTCTACAAACAGATTACCGATAATTTTGCGCTTCTGTTCCGGGTCGGTTATTCCTGCCAGAGCCGATAAATACCGCTGCTCGGCATCCACCCGAATCACTCTTACGCCCATATGTTGCGCAAAAGTTGCCATGACCTGATCGCCTTCATGCAAGCGCAATAAGCCTGTATCGACAAACACGCAAGTGAGTTGCGTGCCTATCGCTTTATGCAATAAGGCTGCAACCACGGATGAGTCCACGCCCCCTGAAAGCCCAAGAATCACCTGATCATTACCCACTTTTTTCTTAATGCTTTGTAGGTTTTCGCTGATAATATGCGCCGAATCCCATAACGCTTCACATGCACAAATATCCAGTACAAAGCGGCTTAATATGCGTCCACCCTGTTTTGTATGTGTGACTTCTGGATGGAATTGCAGCCCATAAAAGTGCTTGTCTTCATTCGCTATTCCTGCGATTGGTGCGCCATCCGAGCTAGCAATCAGTTTGAAGCCCTCAGGCAACTCAACCACCCGGTCGCCATGGCTCATCCAGACATCCAGCAAGCCATACCCCTCGGGTGAGGTATGATCTTCTATATCGGTTAATAACTGTGAATGTCCACGCGCACGGATTTGCGCATAGCCAAACTCTCTATGATCTGAAGATTCTACTTTGCCATTCAGTTGCTCGGTCATGGCCTGCATGCCGTAGCAGATACCTAAGACAGGCACTCCCGCATTAAACACTGCTTGCGGTGCGCGTGGCGTATCACCCGTTGTAACAGACTCAGGTCCTCCGGATAAAATAATCCCCTTTGCACCAAATGCGCTAATTTCTTTGTCTGTACAGTCACAAGAATAGATTTCGCAATATACGCCTATTTCACGTATGCGCCGCGCTATAAGCTGGGTATATTGTGAGCCAAAATCTAAAATCAGGATTTTGTGTGCATGAATATCAGTTGTTTGCTGGGTCACGGTATTCTCTTAGTATAAAAATCAGGGCTATAAATAAGTCGAGGCTCCCTAGTGCTGCACTAGGGAGCCTCGACTTAGGAACGCGCACGGAATAAGTTGAGCATCTGGCGTAGAAACTGGCGCATAGCCGGCTACGTTACAGTTTCTACACCGCTGAAGACGGATAAAAAGGCAAGCAAGTTGCTTAATATGAACAAAGCACCGTTTACGAAATCCGGTAATTCGGTGCCTCTTTAGTAATGGTTACATCATGTACATGGCTTTCGCGCATACCCGCGCTACTTACCCTGACAAATTGTGCGTTTTCATGCAGTTTTTCTATGCTGGCACAACCGGTATACCCCATACTGGCACGAATTCCACCCAGCGCCTGATGGATAATGGCGACCAGACTACCTTTATACGGAACCCGTCCCTCAATGCCTTCGGGAACCAGTTTATCTGATGAATCTGCATCTTCCTGAAAATAACGATCACTAGAGCCTTGCTGTTGTGCCATCGCGCCAATAGACCCCATGCCGCGATAAGATTTATATGAGCGTCCCTGGAATAACTCAACATCACCAGGCGCTTCTTCCGTTCCTGCAAAAAGCCCACCGAGCATTACTGAATAGGCACCTGCGGAAAGGGCTTTTGCCATGTCGCCTGAGTAGCGTATACCCCCATCAGCAATTAGAGGTACTCCGGTTCCTTTTAAAGCCTTTGCGACATTATCCACTGCAGAAATCTGTGGCACTCCAACACCGGCAACAATACGCGTAGTGCATATAGAGCCAGGGCCTATGCCCACTTTCACACCATCAGCCCCCGCTGCAACTAAGGCTAATGCCCCCTCTGCTGTTGCGATATTACCGCCAATAACCTGTAAATCAGGAAAATTTTTCTTTACCCAGCGCACGCGATCCAGCACGCCTTGCGAATGTCCATGCGCGGTGTCTACTACGATCACGTCAACACCCGCTTCAACCAGGGCAGTGACGCGATCTTCTGTCCCTTCGCCAGTACCAACTGCAGCACCCACTCTTAAGCGCTCCAGTTCGTCTTTACAGGCACTCGGGTAATCTTTCGCTTTTTGAATATCTTTAACGGTAATCATGCCCCGCAAGTGAAAATCATCATTAATGATGAGTACTTTTTCGATCCGATGTTCGTGTAATAATTTTAAAGCCTCGGCTTGGGTAAAGTTTTCCTTAACTGTGATCAGCCGCTCTTTTGGGGTCATTACCTTAGCGATTGACTCATCCAGGCGTGTTTCAAAACGCAAGTCGCGGCTCGTCACGATACCAACTAACTCAATGCCATCGACAACAGGTACGCCGGAAATATTATGTTCCTTAGTGATCGCCATAACATCACGCACTGTCGCTGTTGAAGCAACTGTGATAGGTTCTCTGATAACGCCGCTTTCAAATTTTTTAACACTACGAACTTGTTGCGCTTGCTCCTCTGCGGTCATATTCTTATGAATAATTCCGATACCGCCTTCCTGAGCAATCGCAATTGCCAGTCTCGCCTCTGTAACGGTGTCCATTGCAGCAGAAACCAGTGGGATATTGAGGGCGATCTTGCGCGTCAACTGTGTTTTCATTGACACTTCACGTGGCATCACAGTTGAGTGCGCTGGTACTAATAGCACATCATCAAAAGTTAAGGCTTCCTGTATAATTTGCATAACACCTTCCGTCCAACCAATAAAAATTAACCGTGCATTATACTATGATTTCATCATTACTTTATAGTACAAATCAGGCGCGCCATGCTACCTCACGAAATTCCGGGACTCCTGTCGCCATAATTCGTTCACCTACGCAGCGGATGGGAGATGCCCTGAACGCCCTGCGTCCGCAACGACTACGCATAAAAGCCGCGTAGTCATTACTACCTCACTGGCTGGACGGCTATTCGGAATGCAATTCTTGCTCCTCTCGCGTGCTGCTAGCACACGTCGAATCAGCGAATTGCCCTGTCCCCTATCAGTGACTAAAAATCACCACTTCGCTAACCCATCTTCGTCACTTTCATCTTTCTAAGCCATTGATTCATCGGTTTAAGCGATTTTTTGTCGAAAAATTCTCTTTAAAATCAATGGTGTTTTTTTTGAAAGTTTTGTAGTGCCATTTATATTATTTTTGTCGATAAATTCATTGACTTTTGTCAAAAAAATCATCATTATTTGAGTGTAATTTACATGCGACAAAAATACTCTAAAAAATCCAACGTTTTATACAAAAACACAAAATCTGTAGTGCCAACTGGCTACTTTTTAAAATTTCAACCAATTGATTTATAACAACTACATCATCAATAGTGACGAAGATGGGCTAAGCTCCGTTTCCATGATTTTCAGCGAAAGATACATGCAAAAACACGTGTAGAGCGTGGCTTCAGCCCGCCTTTTAAAAACGTGTGAAGATTCGCGGACTAAGGACCTGCTCTACCCCCCCCCCTAAGTCTTGGGGAGTCGCTATTTTTGCGAAAGCTTGTTTTGGGCATCCCAGCCCAAGCAAGCAGCAAAAACTTAACGCGACCACTTATGCCTCCGGCGGCCCCGATTCGTCCTCGTCACCTCGTCCCGACCCAACAAGGGGTCGGAACATAGGCTCCAAATGACTTGACGCCGTGTCGGATGGCCTTTTATTTTGTCTCCACCTTCGCTAACGCTCAGACTCCGACAAAACAACGGCCCTACGGCTATCGCGGACTAAAAATCTTCACTTCGCTAAAGCTCCGTTTCCCTGATTTTCAGCGAGTGAGTTTTATTCCATTAGTTTGAAAAAACTTTTCGGCGCTCCACATACAGGACAGGCCCAGTCTTCCGGAATATCTTCCCATAAGGTTCCCGGCGCAAGGCCGCTATCTGGGTCGCCCTTTTCTTCATCATAGATATGCTCACATTCGAGACAATGATATTTTTTATATTCCGCCATATTCCACCTCTTATTTAAAAATAGCCCACAATAATTTAACTGCCACAATGAATAAAAGCAGAGAAAAATACCGCTTTAATTGCGCGGTAGGCAGCTTATTTGCCAATTTGGCACCTATAGGTGCAGTTAACATACTACTCATTACCACGCCCAAAAAAGCTGGAAAATAAATATAGCCAACACTGCCTTCAGGTAATCCAGTTTTATGCCAGCCCAGCATTGCATAGCTTAACGTGCCAGCAATCGCAATAGGCAAGCCGCAGGCACTGGAAATAGCGACTGCATTACGCATCGGCACTTGATGTCGAGCCAGCAAAGGCACGGTTAGTGTTCCCCCACCTATACCCAGTATGGCGGAGACAAAGCCAATGACAGTACCTGCCATGGTCATCGCCAATGTGCTTAATGACTTAAACCGGGCTTTTATCTTGCTGGACACTGCCATCTCGATAGCCACATACAACATATAGATAGCAAAGATCAGGCGTAAATTATCTGATGAAATTGCATCCGCTGCCAGAGCGCCGGCAACTACGCCAAATATAATGCCGGTGGATAAACCAAACACACTCATCCAGATAACCGCAGATAAACGCTGCTGCATAATCGTAGCCGCAATAGAAGTGATAATAATAGTAGCCAATGAAGTTGCTACTGCCATAAGCATTAGCAGTTCATTAGCGATGCCACGTGACTCCAGTAAAAACAGGAAAAATGGCACGAGCACTAGGCCACCGCCAATGCCAAAAAGGCCGGCTAATATACCCGAAAAGCAGCCGAAAGCTAGACTAATAAGCAGTATTTCTAACATTATATGCCTATAACTATAGTTATAAAAAATCACTTGCGAACACTATACACTAAGCTGCGTTTTTAAAAGTGCCGATTCTGGTTAAGAGGCCAAGGAAATGAAAATAAAGGATTATTTATTTAACGCCTTGTCAAATGCATCGGCCATAGATCCTTGTGCTGAAGTAGGCGTACTGAGTTTGTTGGCTTTTCTAGTGTGCGCCTTATCAGATTTTCCGCTTTTACTTTCAGCTGTCGCCTGTTTCTTCATTGATAAGGCAATACGCTTACGCGCGACATCGATCTCAATTACTTTAACTTTAACCATCTGCCCGGTTTTTACTACATCACGCGGGTCTTTCACAAACACATCAGCTAAATGCGAGATATGCACCAGGCCATCCTGATGTACGCCGATATCGATAAACGCGCCAAAATTGGCAACATTAGTCACAACGCCTTCTAAGCTCATACCTTCTTTCAGGTCGGTGATTTTTTCTATGCCGTCTTTAAAGGTGACGCTTTTAAATTCAGGGCGTGGGTCACGGCCTGGTTTTTCAAGTTCTTGCAAAATATCAGTAACCGTGGGTAAACCAAAATGTTCATTGGTGTAATCCGCTGCTTTTAAGCTACGCAGAAAACTTTGCTTGCCTATAAGCTGGCCTACCGGTGTGCCAGTTTTTTTGACGATATCTTCAATGACTGGATAGGCTTCTGGGTGGACGGATGAGGCATCGAGAGGGTTATCACCATGCATAATACGTAAAAATCCCGCCGCTTGTTCATAGGCTTTATCACCTAAGCGCGGTACCTTTTTGAGTTGCTTGCGGTTGGTAAATGCACCTTGCGCATCGCGAAAAGCGACAATATTCTGGCTGATAGTATTGGAAATACCGGAAACCTGTTTAAGTAATGCGGCAGAAGCGGTATTTATATCCACGCCTACTGCATTCACACAATCTTCAACTACGGCATCCAGGCCCCGGGCAAGTTGAAGCTGATTAACATCATGCTGATACTGTCCAACGCCAATGGATTTTGGCTCGATTTTAACCAGTTCCGCGAGTGGGTCTTGCAGGCGACGGGCAATAGACGCCGCGCCCCGCAAGGAAACATCAATATCCGGGAATTCTTTAGAGGCAAGTTCCGAGGCGGAATAAACCGAAGCACCTGCCTCTGAAACTGTGATTTTGCTAAATTTCAGATCTTTATGTTGCTTCATTAAGTCAGCAACGAGCTGATCGGTTTCTCGCGAGCCTGTACCATTACCGATGCTGACTAGCTCAACCTGATGTTGAGCAATCAGCTTAGCCAATGTATCAATTGAAGCCTCCCATTGATTTCTAGGCGCGTGAGGATAAATAGTCTCTGTCGCAATTAATTTCCCTGTTACATCGACTACGGCTACTTTTACCCCGGTACGGATGCCAGGGTCTAAACCCAGAGTAGCTTTTGGCCCAGCGGGCGCTGCGAGTAATAGGTCTTTTAGGTTATTGGCAAAAACACGAATAGCTTCTAATTCAGCGGCTTCGCGTAATTTCTGCTTTAAATCCAGGTCGATACGGGTGAATAATTTAACTTTCCAGGTAAAGCGCGCGGTTTCTGCTAACCAGGCATCAGCCGCTTTGCTGGTATCGGTAACTTGAATATGTCGCGCAACGATTTGCGCACAGAACTGGTGCTCATTTTTTTCATCAACCCCCGGTAATAAAGTCAGGTTAAGCAGACCTTCATTACGCCCGCGAAATAAGGCTAGCGCCCTATGTGATGGAATTTTATTAATCGCTTCCTGAAAATCAAAATAGTCCTTGAATTTTGTAGCCTCTGCTTCTTTATTCTTGGCAACAACTGAATGCAGGATACCTTTTTGCCAGATGCGCTCACGCAGAGTGCTGACCAGTTCGGCATCTTCAGCAATACGTTCCATAATAATCTGGCGTGCGCCGTCGAGAGCAGCAGCAACATCGGGTACTATTTTTTCGGTATTGATATAAGCAGCGGCTAGATTCTCCGGTATGCAGCTTCTATCCTCTATAATAGCATCAGCCAAAGGCTCCAGACCGGCTTCACGCGCTATTTGCGCTTTGGTACGGCGCTTTGGCTTGTAAGGTAAATACAAATCTTCCAGGCGGGTTTTGGTCTCGGCTGCTTTAATGGATTGTTCTAAGGCAGGCGTGAGTTTTCCCTGTGCTTCGATACTTTCTAAAATGGTTTCGCGCCGTGCGTTCAGTTCGCGTAAATAGATTAAGCGCTCATCTAATAAACGCAACTGGATATCATCTAGCCCACCGGTTACTTCTTTACGGTAACGTGCGATAAATGGCACTGTCGCGCCTTCATCTAAGAGGGTAACTGCGGCATTGACTTTTTGCTGGCTGACGGATAATTCTTCAGCGATTTTCAGGATGACGTCCATTGAATATTAATCTGGGTAATAGCTTAAAAGCTGTGTATTGTAGCAAAAGTATACGTTGCATAAATAGAGCCTGCCTTTTCCAATACGAAATGAGTTTAAATCAGCTTAATAATAAAGTCGTGAAATAGAGAAAATAACATTAGAATTAAGTGCTCCTACAGTAACTCTTGTCTTTATTGCATTATGCTCAATCAAATTAGACTGTTCTTCGATGAACATATAAAACTTCCAGCACCAGAAGAAACTTCAGCAGAACAACTGCAAATTGCTAGTGCCGCTCTGTTATTAGAAATGGTGACTATGGACGATAAAATTGAAGCGATAGAGCAGGAAGCTGTTTCATCATTGGTGCAACAACGCTTTTCTTTAACGCCAGAGCAAGCCTCCACATTATCTGAGATGGCCGAACAGCAAAGAAAAGAGTCGGTTGATTATTATCAGTTTACCTCGCTGATTAATAAGTCATACAATCTTGATCAGAAAATTGAATTAATTGAGTCACTGAGGGAGATTGCTTTTGTTGATGGTGATCTGGATATGCATGAAGAATACTTGGTACGCAAAATTGCAGACCTTTTATATGTTCCGCATGCTTAGCTAATGAAGACAAAGCATCGAGTGAAAACTGCATTAAAGTCTTAGGCTTATTGTTTGCAGCTTACTATGATTGGCAGAACATTAAGGAGCATGCACCGAATAACATAAACAACTGGCTTGTCTTTTTATCCGCCTTCTGCGTTATAGAAACACTTACGTAGCAGGCTATGCGCCTGTTTCTACGCCTTGAATACGAATAAAAAATCCTGCGCCAGATGCGCAACTTATTCCGCGCGCACTCCTAACGAGTTGTGTGAGCAAATAAGTTCTTTCTTAAAATTAGGAGTCATTAACATGCCTTTATTAAGTCCGCTAACACTGATTGACCGGGAAATCCTTGAGCAATCGATTGTATTCAGAGGGATTTCAGCAACTGAGATGGATCCCTTCTTTAATACTTGTCAGGCTAAAACTTATCATCCGGGAAAAGCCATTATATCGGCGGGTGAAGAGGGTGACGGGCTATATGTAATTTTAGAGGGAAAAGTTGGAGTCTCCATTCCGCAGCGAGGCAGTGATGGAGAAGCTGAGGCCAATGGCGTTTTTAACTTACGGATTGATACGCTTGAATCCGGGATATGTTTTGGCGAATATTCGCTATTTGATAAAAAAAAGGTTTCAGCCACAGTGAGCGCATTAGTTGAAACCAGGCTGTTCTATCTAGCAACTGAAGACTTTTACCGGATTATTGGCACTGACTTGCGCATAGAAAATATTATTTATAAAAATATTCTGCAGCTCTTAACCCATCTTCGTCACTTTCATCTTTCTAAGCCATTGATTCATCGGTTTAAGCGATTTTTTGTCGAAAAATTCTCTTTAAAATCAATGGTGTTTTTTTTGAAAGTTTTGTAGTGCCATTTATATTATTTTTGTCGATAAATTCATTGACTTTTGTCAAAAAAATCATCATTATTTGAGTGTAATTTACATGCGACAAAAATACTCTAAAAAATCCAACGTTTTATACAAAAACACAAAATCTGTAGTCCAACTGGCTACTTTTTAAAATTTCAACCAATTGATTTATAACAACTACATCATCAATAGTGACGAAGATGGGTTAATTACGCGTTGCCGAGATGTCAATAAAGAGCTGGAAAATGATGCCTTTTTGATTTATTAGCATACCTGATATTTATATGGATATTGGAGATAACTAGAGCACACAAGCTTTATCAGTCATAAAAAAGCGACAGATTAAGCTGTGACCAACAAAGACTTAACTTGTTGCCGCATATTTTGATCAAGAGTACACTAATATCACCATTTTAAGCTGGGTTTAGTAATATGTGCTTACTGCAAAATATTCGCCTTGTGCTACTAATTATGCTGTTATTCAATACAGCAGCGGTTTATGCTGAAGAAGAGACAGAGCATTCCTCGCGCGCAACATCAATTATTCTACAACTGGAAATTGAAGAAGATGCTGATAATGAGACAGCGCCTGTACCATTAAGCAACCCTATGGCTCATAAAGTGGTGAATGATGCTGCAGCCTATATTCGTGGATTAGCAAAAATACATGACAGAAACGAGCACTGGGCCGAACAAGCTGTTCGTGCTGCGGCCAGTCTTTCTGCGGCAGAAGCATTAGAACTAAACGTGATTGACATTGTTGCTCGTGATGTCGAGGATTTATTCAGCCAGCTTCAGGGGCGGAAGCTTAATGTCGCGGGTAAAGAACTGATATTCAGCACTGCCTCACTTGAGATTCAAAATATACAGCCCGATTGGCGCAGTGAGTTCCTGGCGGTTATTACCAACCCTAGTATTGCCTATATTTTGCTAATGGTAGGCATGTACGGACTGGTACTGGAATTCAGTAATCCAGGCAGCATTATCCCAGGAACTGTTGTTGCAATTTGCTTGTTGCTGGCTTTATACGCATTACAGTTATTGCCGGTTAATTATGCAGGCATGGGCTTGATTGTTCTAGGGATTGCGCTGATGACCGCAGAAGCCTTTGCGCCTAGTTTCGGTATATTGGGCCTGGGTGGGATCGTCTCTTTTGTGATTGGGTCGGTGATCTTGATAGACACCCATGTTCCTGGCTTTGGCATAAATTCAGGTCTGGTGGCTGGCTTTGCTTTAAGTAGTGCTGCATTTTTTATTATCGCTATAAGTTTGTTATTAAAGTCAAGACACAGCCCGTCGGGGAGTCGCTATTTTTGCGAAAGCTTGTTTTGGGCATCCCAGCCCAAGCAAGCAGCAAAAACTTAACGCGACCACTTATGCCTCCGGCGGCCCCGATTCGTCCTCGTCACCTCGTCCCGACCCAACAAGGGGTCGGAACATAGGCTCCAAATGACTTGACGCCGTGTCGGATGGCCTTTTATTTTGTCTCCACCTTCGCTAACGCTCAGACTCCGACAAAATAACGGCCCTACGGCTATCGCGGACTAAAAATCATCACTTCGCTTAGGCTCCGTTTCCCTGATTTTCAGCGAATGCAATTCTTGCTCCTCTCGCGTGCTGCTAGCACACGTCGAATCAGCGAATTGCCCTGTCGCCTATCAGGGACTAAAAATCACCACTTCGCTAAGCTACGTTTCCATGATTTTCAGCGAAGGATGAAAAAGTAAGAGTGACAGCAATGGAAGGTTTGCTATTACAGGTTATACCAATTAAATTAAGAGGGTGAGAGATGATCTTTAATTTTAGTTATATTTTTATTGGTACTTTATTATTATTGCTGATTAGTGCGTTCAGAATTCTTCGCGAGTATGAGCGCGGTGTTATTTTTATGCTGGGCCGGTTTTATAAGGTTAAAGGCCCCGGCTTTATAATTGTTATCCCATTGATTCAGCAAATGGAGCTAGTTGATTTACGTACTATCGTAATGGATGTGCCCACCCAGGATGTAATTTCCCGAGATAATGTTTCTGTAAAGGTTAATGCAGTAGTGTATTTTCGTGTACTGGAACCAGACAAGGCGATTATACAAGTGGAAAATTTTTATGATGCGACCAGCCAGTTAGCACAAACAACTTTGCGTTCGGTGCTGGGGCAACATGAACTGGATGAAATGCTGGCCGAACGCGATCGCTTAAATATTGATATTCAAACCAGCCTGGATAAACAAACTGATGCCTGGGGAATCAAGGTATCGAATGTAGAGATCAAGCATGTTGATCTGGATGAAAGCATGATTCGAGCCATTGCCAAGCAGGCAGAAGCCGAGCGTACCCGGCGTGCTAAAGTGATTCATCCCGAAGGGGAAATGCAGGCCTCTGAAAAATTATTGCAAGCGGCAAAGACACTCTCGCAACAGCCAGAAGCCATTCAGCTAAGATATTTACAGACCCTGACTGAAATTGCAGGAGATAAATCTTCCACCATTGTCTTTCCAGTCGAGTTATTGAAAAACCTAGGCCGATAATAGTCGTCGCCAGAAGTATTTTCCAATAGCCTGCGAATCATTTATCATATTGCTTGTATTCAATAAAATATTCTTTACATAATGAAAGCCTATTTAGTCGGCGGTGCAGTCCGCGACACACTGCTAAAACTTCCGGTTCGCGAGCGAGACTGGGTGGTGATTGGCGAGACACCAGCGGCCATGATTGCGCGTGGCTTTACCGAGGTTGGTAAGGACTTTCCCGTATTTCTACATCCTGAAACTAAAGATGAGTATGCGCTGGCACGCATAGAAAGGAAAACCAGCCACGGTTACAAAGGTTTTGCAGTGCATGCCACACCTGACGTCAATCTGGAAGACGACCTTATCCGCAGAGACCTGACCATTAACGCCATGGCCATTATGGACAATGGCGACATATTCGACCCCTACGGTGGTCAAGAAGACCTTAAAAACAAAGTGTTTCGCCATATCTCACCTGCTTTTTGTGAAGACCCTGTGCGGGTTTTACGTATCGCAAGATTTTGCGCCCGCTATCAACACCTGGGCTTCAGCATCGCACCCGAAACCCGGGAACTGATGCAGGAAATGGTTGTCCAGGGCGAAATTGACCACCTGGTACCAGAACGTGTCTGGGCAGAAACAGCCAAGGCTCTGGGCGAACAGTCTCCTGCCGCTTACTTTCAGGCATTACGCGATGATTGTGGCGCCTTAGCACGAATTTTTCCTGAGCTAGACGTACTATTCGGTATTCCCCAGCCTGCGCAACATCATCCTGAAATTGATACCGGTGTACATATATTAATGGTGTTGGAACAAGCCGCCTTATTAAGCACTAACCCCACGGTGCGCTTTGCAGCTTTGATGCACGATTTGGGTAAAGCACTGACACCGGCTGAAAAGTGGCCCAGCCATCACGGACATGAAACCCTTGGTATCAATACATTAAAAACTCTATGTCAGCGCCTGCGCGTGCCTAATAATTATCAAAAACTGGCCTTACAAGTGATGCAATATCATACCCATTGCCACCGGGCTTTTGAGCTGCGACCAGGCACAGTATGTGACATGTTTGCCAGTATCGGCGCCTATAAAGCGGAAAATCAACTCGATAATTTCTTATTCGCCTGCGAAGCAGACGCCAGAGGTCGCTTAGGACTGGAAGACAAGCCCTACCCCCAGGCTGATTACCTTCGAGCGGCGCAAAAAGCAGCGAAGCGCATAGACAGTTCAGCTATTACCGATGAAAGTATTCAAGGCAAAGAAATTGGCCTGGCTATCCATAGATTACGCACCCAGGAAATTAGTAAAATAAAAAAATATTTCACTTAACACTTTTACATAACAGGATTGAACATGCCCTCATTTGATATTGTTTCAGAATTTGATATGCACGAAGCTCAAAATGCCCTGGCTCAGGCTAATAAAGAAGTAGGCGCACGCTTTGACTTTAAGGGATCAAATGCTGAATTTGAGCTTAACGGTAATTCGATACTAATGAAAGCCGAATCACCTTTCCAGCTACAGCAAATGCTGCCTATTCTGTTTTCCAAATTAACCAAGCGCGGCATTGATATTGCTTGCCTGGAAACTGGCGAAGTGAAAGAAGCCGCAAAGACAGCACAACAGCCGATAGAATTGAAAGAGGGAATCGATAAACCTTTGGCGAAAAAAATTGTCAAGCTGATTAAAGATAAGAAATTAAAGGTTCAAGCGGCTATTGAAGGCGAGAAAATTCGCGTGTTCAGAAAAAAGCGCGATGATCTGCAGCAAACCATGCTAATGTTGCGTGCTGAAGATTCAGAACAGCCTTTACAATTTAATAATTTTAGAGATTAAAAACCCGTTCGTATTTCTCTTTTACTCGATGTTCAAGTTTTTGATATTGAGAAGGTAAAATCAGGTATTCTGAGGTTGTTGTAATTTTATCGGTGTAAGCCCATGTTAATGAATGCCCCAGCCACCTTTATCCAAAGCTATATTGACGATTTAAATGATGCGCTCAATCAGCTAAAACCCGGAGCCGCTTTGACACGGATTCAAGCCGCTTGGTTGGGCACTTGTTTAACGTGCATACTGCTAATGAACTCTGTTTGCTGGGCTAAGTTTGAGCGAGCAAGCCTTGGAGATTGCAAAGTAGCCGCATTATCCTGGGTGTTTCGTAAAGCAAGTATACCCTGGGACTGGTTGCTACGGGTGAGTGTGGTCTTAATTTTAAAACGTTATGGCATTACTGAAGGTGTGTTGGCCTTTGATGAATCAGACCGAGCACGATCTAAGTCTACAAAACGTATTTATAAGGTTTACAAGCAGAAACACAAAGGCTCCGGCGGGTATGTTAATGGACAAACGATAGTATTATTGCTGCTAGTTACCTCATCCATTACAGTGCCTGTCGGTTTTTTCTTTTATATGCCGGATCCAGCCTTAAAGCAGTGGGATAAAGAAGATAAAGGGTTGAAAAAGAGCGGTATAGCAAAAAAAGATCGGCCTATTAAGCCTGAACGTGACAGTGCCTACCCGACCAAAACAGAGATTGCATTAGGCTTATTAAAAGAGTTTAAAGTTGCGCATAGCCTGATTAAAATTAAAGGCGTACTGGCTGATGCGCTGTATGGTGAAAAAGCCTTTATGGACGAAGCCGCTAAAGAATCTGGAGGCTCGCAGGTGATTAGCCAATTACGTAAAAACCAAAATATTGAATATAGAGGTAGAATAAGGTCAGTCGAGAGCTACTTTAATTCGATTAACAAAGGCATTGATCAGATAATACGTGTACGTGGCGGAAAAGAGATTAAAGTGACTGTCAGCAGTGCACGATTAAAGGTGAGTTCTCACAGTAAAAAACGCTTTGTCATTGCCTTAAAATATGACGGTGAAAACGACTATCGCTATTTAGTGGCGACAGACCTGACTTGGCGCACACAAGATATTATTCAAGCCTATACGTTGAGATGGCTGATTGAGGTTTTCTTTGAGGACTGGAAGCTTTAATGAAGGATGGGGGCGTGAGGCCAAACAATCAGATGAAGAGGGATCAAGCCGTGGCCTGATTCTGAGTCTTTTGTTTGACCATTGCCTTCTCCTTCACCCAGAGCAAATAGCCCGCATTGAAAGCAAACTACCTGCGTATACCGTAGGAAGCTTACAGCGCAAGTCTCAAATGGATGTACTGCTTGAGTTCATCACGTCATTGCTAGAGTTTCCAGATCCTGGTGATAAGCTGAAAGAGTTAGGTGAATTAATAAAGGATGTGTTTCAACTGATGCCATCAGGAAAACATATGATTGGCAGAGATTTAGGGCGCTTAAAGCCAACACCATCATTAAAGTATTGTTCTGCTGGGTGAAGGTAAGAGTTTGATGGCAATGGGATGGAAAAACTTGAACATCGAGTTTTGGCCTCTCCCTTTTGAAGAAAAAAAAAGGGGGGGGGTCGAATCTACTGAATACTTTGACAGTCTGTTTTAAGCTATATATACCGCAACATGTAGGCTAAAGCTTATGTTTAACAATCCGCTGATAGCCAAAATAAACACATAAAACCAGCATCAACCATAGCGCAACCATCGGCCCTATTACCCCATCATAAGGACTGATTAAATACAGTAAATCCGAGTCCCAGTTTATGTCTGTGATTTTATGCGCCATTTTAATCTGCCATACCCATGCAGCATGGCAGCCAATCACCCAGGCCAGACTGGGTTTTAAATGCGTGCGCATCACCGCCAGGAAAATACCTACCATCAACAAGGCCCAAAAAGCTCCTAAGTGTTCCGGGTTTAGTAAATTTTCAAATGCCTCCAGTAAAAGTACGAAGCTATCTGAAAACTCAGCCTGCTCAACAGGTATCGAGGTTTTTGTTTTAATAAAATGTAGCAGTGCATAGTAAAAAGAACTGACAAAAATAGTCGCTGTTATGCCTAGGCGCTTTGCATAAGCAGAAATCAAAATTCCGCGAAACATCGGCTCTTCTAATAAGGAAATTAACACAGCCAGTAAAAAAGCTACTAATAAACTGACTAGCAGCTTATCTAAAGTCCAGACTTTACCCACATCCAGCTCGGTAATTCCCAGCGTATAACTCAGTAAAAACACCGGTAGCAAGGTAAACAAACCCAACACCATGCCGCCTGCCATTTGCTTAATAAATGCTTTAAAGGGCACAAAGCCTATGCCTGCTGCACTAATATCTAGCCAGCGCATAATCGGGTAAATACTTAAAACCAACAGAATCTGGGTTACTCTACTGATTATCTTGCTTAATTCTGCCGCGCCATCAAGCAGGATAAATATCCCGTAACCCAAAAAACAGGCAACGATAGAAAAGAGCAACAACATTAGCAATGGGATCAAGCTTATCAGTATTTTACTTAGCATCGACGACTCCTAAATCCCCCCATAAAACCTGTACTGCTGTTAACGCGGCTAACGCAGCAGTCTCGGTACGTAACACCCGAGGGCCTAATTTTACGGGAATAAATCCCGCCTGCTTTGCCAGTCCCCGTTCCTGTATAGAAAAGCCTCCCTCAGGCCCAGCTAATAAGGTGACTCGATTATCTTCAGGCTGCAATTGTTTTAAAGTTTGCGTTGCAAAAGGGTCTAAAAAAATCTTCAGCCCTGCTTGCTGCTTTAGCCATGATTCTAGGTGTTCAGCATTGTCAACATCAGGCCTGATGGTACGACCACTTTGTTCTGCAGCATGTTGTGCAATTTTTTGCCAGTGGCGCACTTTATTCTGAGATTTTTCTGCTTTTAACTGCACCACACAGCGTTCTGTCATAAGAGGCGTAAGTTGTGTTACTCCTAATTCTACTGACTTTTGTATAGCAAAATCCATGCGCTCACCGCGCGATACACCCAAGCCCATAATTACTCGCAAATCAGACTCAACACTACGGTCTAAGTATGAGTGCAACTCAATTACTATTCTTTTTCGTGACACCTCGGTAGTCTGCCCCAGAAACTCCCCACCTTCACCATTAAATAAACTAATTGCCTGCCCTTTCTTCATCCTTAAAACAGCCCGCATATAATGCGCACTATCTTCATCCAGTTCAACTTTCTCGTGCAATCTCAAAGGCATTGCAACATAGAGCCTTGATATTCTCATGACTTTTACCTGTTAGAATTAAGAGTAGGGCTTTTAATCTTGCAATAAAAAAGGCAGGCAAAACACTAATGCCTTGCCTGCCTTTTTAGTATAACCAGAGCCCAGCCTAGCTGAATCTCTTATGCAAAATTCAAATTATTCCAGACCGCCAAAGTCGGCTTTGATTGGTTCATGGTATAAAAATGTAGTCCTGGTACGCCATTATCCAGCAATTCCTGACATAATTTAGAGACGATATCTTCACCAAAAGCCAGAATCGAAGCTTTATCATCGCCAAAACATTCCAGTGTTTTACGCATCCAGCGAGGAATATCGGCACCGCACATATCTGAAAAGCGGAATAATTGCGCATAATTAGTGATCGGCATTATTCCGGGCACGATAGGGATATCGATACCACTTTTCTCACATTTATCCATAAAATAAAAATACGCTTCAGCATTATAAAAATACTGAGTAATCACGGCATCAGCACCGGCATCCACTTTACGCTTAAAATTATTAAAGTCCTCAGTGGCATTATTTGCTTGCGGGTGAATTTCCGGGTAGCCAGCCACATGAATTTGAAAATGTTCCCCCGTTTCGGCGCGAATAAATTCCACCAGTTCATTGGCAAAACTAAACTCACCTGCGGACATCATGCCTGATGGCAGGTCACCGCGCAAAGCAACAATTCTAGACACGCCATGCTCACGATAATTAGCTAAAATCTCGCGAATATTTTTTTTTGTAGAAGCAACACAGGATAAGTGCGGAGCGGCCGATACGCCATTTTTCTGGATTTTAACTACAGTATCATAGGTCTTATCTCGTGTTGAACCACCCGCACCAAATGTAACCGAGAAAAAATCAGGATTCAATTTTGCCAGGTCACGGTGAACTTGTTCTAAATTTAACTCCCCCTGTTCCGTTTTAGGAGGATAAAATTCAAAACTAAATAAATCAGCTTTATTTTTATTAGTCATGATAATACGTTTAATAATCTGTTTTTTTGTAGAGCGGCCTTCAGTCCGCTATAAACATCATAATCAATCATGCGGCGGGGCATTGCGGACTAAAGCCCGCTCTACATCTATTAATAACGGTAATGATCGGGCTTATAAGGGCCATCAACTGGCACATTAATATAATCAGCTTGTTCAGCTGTTAATTGCGTCAATTGCACACCTAGCTGAGCCAGGTGTGAGCGGGCTACTTTTTCGTCCAGCTTTTTCGGCAAGATATACACTTCATTATTATAGTCAGCAGCGTTTGCCCATAATTCCATCTGAGCGAGAACCTGGTTACAGAACGAGTTGGACATAACGAAACTTGGATGCCCGGTAGCACAACCCAGATTCACTAGACGGCCTTCTGCCAGAACAATGATTTTTTTACCATCAGGAAAAGTCACATGATCTACTTGCGGCTTGATAGTATCCCACTGATATTGACGTAACGCAGCAATTTCAATTTCCGAATCAAAATGGCCTATATTACACACAATGGCATTGTTCTTCATCGCCAGCATATGTCCATGATTGATAATATGGTAATTACCTGTTGCAGTAACAAAGATATTTGCCTGGGGAGCAGCTTCTTCCATAGTCACCACACGGAAGCCTTCCATAGAAGCCTGTAATGCACAAATTGGATCAATTTCAGTAATCCATACTGTCGCGCCTAAGCCACGTAATGATTGTGCACAACCTTTACCCACGTCCCCGTAACCACAAACAACTGCTATCTTACCGGCAATCATCACGTCTGTCGCACGTTTGATACCATCAACCAATGACTCACGACAACCATACAGGTTATCAAATTTTGACTTAGTCACCGAATCGTTGACATTAAACGCAGGCACTTTAAGCGCACCTTTCTCCATCATTTCATACAGACGCAATACACCCGTCGTTGTTTCTTCAGACAGACCTTTGACATCAGCCATTAATTCCGGGAATTTCTCGTGCATCATCACGGTTAAATCACCGCCATCATCCAGAATCATATTTGGGCGCCAGCCATTAGGCCCGATAATGGTTTGCTCTATACACCACTCTGCCTCTTCCTCAGTTTCACCTTTCCAGGCAAATACTGGAATACCCGCCGCTGCCATTGCTGCTGCCGCGTGATCCTGGGTAGAGAAAATATTGCAAGAAGACCAGCGCACGTCAGCGCCTAAAGCGGTCAAAGTTTCTATTAATACCGCCGTTTGAATAGTCATATGCAAACAACCTGCAATGCGCGCTCCTGCTAGGGGCTGTGCTGAGCCAAATTCTTCACGCAGTGCCATCAATCCCGGCATTTCAGTTTCTGCAATAGATGTTTCTTTACGACCCCATTCGGCCAAAGCCATATCTGCTACTTTATAATCTTGTTCACTCATGTGTAATATCCAGTTTTTTGTTAAAGACCAGCCGCGCTTTTTAAAGCATCAACTTTATCTGTTTTTTCCCAGCTAAAGGTGGCTTCGGTACGTCCAAAATGACCATACGCTGCAGTCGCCTGATAAATAGGTTTTAATAAATCCAGCATGGCGATCAGCCCTTTAGGTCTTAAATCAAACACATCCCGAATGATTTTCACCAACCGCTCTTCGCTAATGGTGCCCGTGCCAAAAGTTTCCACGCTGATCGATGTAGGCTCAGCCACTCCGATCGCGTATGAAACCTGAATTTCACAGCGCTCTGCCAGTCCTGCGGCAACTAAATTTTTAGCAACATAACGACACATGTACGCGGCTGAACGATCAACTTTTGATGGATCTTTACCTGAAAACGCGCCACCGCCATGTCGCGCCATACCACCATAGGTATCCACAATAATCTTGCGTCCGGTTAAGCCACAGTCGCCGACAGGGCCGCCAATAATAAACTGACCTGTAGGATTGATAAAATATTTTGTACCCGCATGTAGCCATTCTTTCGGCAGAGTGGGCAGAATAATTTCATCCATCACCGCTTCTTCCAGCTGCTTACCGCCCATATCAGGCGAGTGCTGAGTCGACAACACCACCGCATC
The DNA here is from genome assembly GCF_019721995.1 of Bathymodiolus japonicus methanotrophic gill symbiont. Classification (GTDB taxonomy): domain Bacteria; phylum Pseudomonadota; class Gammaproteobacteria; order Methylococcales; family Methylomonadaceae; genus Methyloprofundus. The sequence goes on from NZ_BLYC01000020.1 coordinate 41,005, forward strand.
AATAGCGACTGGCTTGTTATTTTCATAGCGGAAAGTAATCTGGCTCTTTGCATCCGGGCGCAACCACGGCAAAGTGCCATTTTTACGTACTTCTGCCTGGCGCTTTACTAGTAAATGAGAATAAGTAATGGGCGCTGGCATTAGCACATCCGTTTCATTACTCGCATAACCAAACATCAAGCCCTGATCACCCGCTCCTTGTTCATGATCTTCACTATCATCCACACCTTGTGAAATATCAGCAGATTGCTTGCCGATTGCATTAAGTACCGCACAGCTTTCATAATCAAAGCCAATCTCTGAACTGTTATAACCAATTCCCTTAATCACCCCGCGCACTACCTCTTCGGTATCTACCCAGGCATCGGTGGTTATTTCACCGGCAATAATGACCATCCCGGTCTTAACCAGAGTTTCACATGCCACTCGGGACTTTGGATCCTGGGCAAGCAGAGAATCTAAAATTGCATCAGAGATCTGATCTGCAACTTTATCTGGATGGCCTTCCGAGACCGACTCGGAAGTGAAAATATAGTTATTGCTCATTTTATGGTCCTTCTTTAACAAGGGATAAATACGATCCTGAACTCCACACAATAAGTTCAGGTATAAAAAAAGGCCGCAAATGCAGCCTTTCTATGGATGGTGGGCCCTCCCAGACTCGAACTGGGGACCTGCCGATTATGAGTCGGATGCTCTAACCAACTGAGCTAAGGGCCCTAAACTACTAAACTGGAAGAGCCTTATTCTGCATCCAGAAAGCATCTAAGCTGATCTGAACGCGAGGGATGGCGCAACTTACGCAGTGCTTTTGCCTCAATCTGTCTAATGCGCTCACGCGTTACATCAAACTGCTTGCCTACTTCTTCCAGCGTATGATCGGTATTCATATTGATACCAAAGCGCATACACAATACTTTCGACTCACGCGCCGTTAGTCCTGCCAAAACACCTTGTGTCGATTCTTTCAAGCCCTGTATTGTAGCAGACTCTACTGGTGAAAGCATCTTTGAATCTTCAATAAAATCCCCTAAATGCGAGTCTTCATCGTCACCTATCGGCGTTTCCATCGAAATTGGCTCTTTGGCGATTTTTAGCACTTTACGTACCTTATCTTCCGGCATTTCCATTTGCACAGCTAACTCTTCTGGCGTTGCTTCGCGGCCTTTTTCCTGCATAATCTGCCTGGAGATACGATTTAACTTATTAATCGTTTCTATCATATGCACTGGAATACGGATTGTTCTAGCCTGATCCGCTATAGAGCGGGTAATTGCCTGACGTATCCACCAGGTAGCATAGGTGGAAAATTTATAACCTCGGCGGTACTCAAATTTATCTACTGCTTTCATTAAGCCAATATTGCCTTCCTGAATCAAATCCAGAAACTGCAGACCACGATTGGTATATTTTTTTGCAATTGAAATCACCAGCCTTAAGTTGGCTTCAATCATATCTTTTTTGGCACGTCGCGCCTTAGCCTCTCCTATTGACACCCGACGACTAATATCTTTAAGCTCGGTAATGACCATACCGTTGCTATTTTGTATTGCAGTAAAATGCGCCTCAACTCTTTTAATTTCCTTTTCTTTTTCCTTTAATACTCGCGCTATATCTTCATTCTTCTCGGCAAAACGGGAAAGCCATTTTAAATTAGCTTCATTACCAATAAAGTTATCAATAAACTCTTTACGGTTTATTTTTGCCTGCTTAACGCAAAGATCCAGAATATTTCTTTCTTGCTCACGAATATTTTTGGTAATACCCGCAACCATTGCAAGCTGTTTTTTAAAGTAATGAGGAGACCATTTGATTTCTAGAAAGCGCTCTGCTAGCTTATCAAATGCCTGATTGGTTTTTTCATGCTGGTAACCATTCTTTTTCAATGACGCTTCCACTCGCTTATAGGCCAGTTTAATTTCGTCAACTTTTTCCTGCGCTTCTTCTAAAGTCGCACCGGCAGGCTCAGGAACTTCGTCTTCTTTATCGTCTGCTTTTGCATCGGCAGGCGTTGGGGCGACTCTTGAGTCATCATAATCTGGCTCATTCAGGTCGATAAAATCGCTTAATATACCTGTTAAGCGCAAGCCATTTTCTTCGCCTATTGTTGCAAAATCAGCAAACAAGGATTCAACAACAAACCTGGAGCGCGATATAGCACGTATAATCTGGCGCTGACCTTCTTCAATTCTGCGCGCAATTTTTAGCTCTTCAGGCCGGGTTAATAGACCAACCGAGCCCATTTCGCGCATATACATTCTCACTGGATCAGTCGTACGTCCGAATTCACTATCAACAGATGCGAGTGCTGCAACCTCCTCTGCATCATCATCATCGTCATCAGCGGCCACTTCCTCGGATAAATCTTCATCGTCTGGCGCAGACTCATGCACCTTAATGCCCAGGCCATTAATCATGCCGATAATGTCTTCTATTTGCTCTGGATCAACAATTTCACTAGGCAAGTGATCATTAACCTCAGAATAAGTTAAATACCCTTGTGCTTTTCCTTTGGCAATTAATTGTTTAAGTTGGGACTGTTGCTGTTCTTGATTCATTTTTTACTCTTAAAATGCTATATCAAGCTAATGATAATAGAAAATTACTTAGGAGCGTGCACAAAATAACTTCGACAACTTGCTCGTCTTTATGCTCGTCTTCTGCGCTGTAAAAACAGTAGCGTAGCTGGCTATGCGCCTTTTTCTACGCCTTGAATACGAACATAAATCCTGTGCTAATTAGCAAACTTATTCAATGAGCGCTCCTTATTTACGGCTAGCCAACATGTTTAACAACTCCTTTTGCTCATACTCTGCCAATCCTCTTGCCCTCTCCTTTGCGATCAACTCATCTAGGCGATGCTCTCTACCCTGATCAATCAATCGATCGATTGCACCTGAAAACTCGTCATTTATTTCTTCCCCTGAAATAAAAAAATCATGGTTCATCATAATATGTATATACTTCTCTTCGTCCTTCCCTCTAAAGAGCTCCATTAGCCTAGGCAAATTAATATCGGGGTGCTGCTCGATTATTTCAACTATTTTTTTTAGCAAAGCGATACCAGGAAAATTCAGCGCCTGCCAATGTATCTCTTTTTGCTCAACGACTTCAATTAAACCGGGGTTTTGCAGCAATAGTGAAATAGCAATTCGTACCGGAGATAAATTTGTATCTTCCTGTTTTTGCTTATGACTTGCTTGCTTAAGTGTAGTAGGATTTTGAAAAAAATCTAGCTTATCTGTCCTAGATAATGCTTTTAATTTTTCCAGCATCAACTCTTGGAACACGCCATTAGGCAAAATTTGCAAATACGCTTCGGCCTTGTTCACTAGACTTGCCCGACCTTCCATATCATCCAGGCTTAAGCCACGCGCCAAACGCTCAAAAAAGAAATCAGATAAGGCCTGCGCCTCAATCACATCACACTCAAAATCCTCCAGCCCAGATTCTCTGATTAGCGTATCAGGGTCGTTGCCCAAAGGTAATTGCATTATTTTTACCTGCCTACCATCTCTCAGGCAGGGAAATGCAGCTAAAACAGCACGCCAGCTAGCTTCTCTCCCAGCTTTATCGCCATCAAAACAAAACACAATTTCTGAGCTAAAGCGAAATAATAATTCCAGATGTTCTTTTGATGTTGCCGTACCCAGAGTTGCCACCGCAAAACTAATACCAAACTGGCTTAGCGCGATCACATCCATATAGCCTTCAACCACAATAATCCGCTCTGGCTTTGAGTTTCTTGCCAGCAACTCATACAAACCATAAACTTCACGACCTTTATGAAAAACGGCTGTCTCGGGCGAGTTAAGATACTTCGGCAAGGAGTCACCCAGAACCCTGCCACCAAAAGCTATCACACGCCCCCGCCTATCACGAATAGGGAAAACTACGCGTCCGCGAAAACGATCATAAACACCGCCACCGTCTTTGCGTATCACCAGCCCCGCATCAACTAATAGCTGTTCTTTAAACTGCTTTATCAAGGCATCCCAGCTATCCGGCGCAAAGCCTAACTGAAATTCACGTGCCACCTCACCACTTAAACCCCGTGACTTTAGGTAGTCTACCGCCGCTTTAGCTGACTCATTTTCACGTAATTGCTGCATATAAAAACCTGCAACCTGCTCAAGCAGTAGATAAATTTCACCGAGGTTATTTTTCTTTACCAGCGTGCTATGCGACTCTCTCGGCACTTGCACGCCGACAAAATCAGCTAGATCTTCCACAGCCTCAACAAAATCAAGGTGACTGTAATCCATCAAAAAACTGATGGCATTACCACCTGCGCCACAGCCAAAGCAATGATAAAGCTGCTTATTACGGGTTACCGCAAAGCTAGGCGTTTTTTCAGTATGAAAAGGACAACGAGCAACATAACTGCTACCCGATTTTTTCAGCGGCACATAACTATCAATCAGGTCAACAATATCAGTCCTGACCAAAAGGTCATCTATAAAAGATCGAGGAATTCTGCCTGCCATTTAGCTAAGCGCTATGTTGCAAGCATCGCCTTTATTTTAACGCTGACCATAGCCATATCCGCACGACCCTGCATTGCTGGTTTTAAAATCCCCATAACCTTGCCCATATCCTTAATAGAGCTGGCAGAGCTCTCTGCTATAGCTGACTTAATCATATCGCCAATTTCTGCTTCGCTCAAAGCCTGCGGCAAGAACTCCTGTATAATTAGTATTTCTGTTTCTTCCACCTCAGCTAGCTCTTCCCTGCCTGCATCGCGATATTGTCTGATTGACTCGCGGCGCTGCTTAAGCATTTTATCGAGCACCGCAATCACTTGCGGGTCGTCTAAAACAATACGCTCATCCACTTGCTTTTGTTTGATCGCCGCCTGCATCAAACGGATAGTGGCCAGGCGAACTTTCTCCCGGCTTCTCATCGCTTGCTTCATTTCGTCTTTAAGACGATCCTGCATAGTCGTCATCTGCGTTTACAGCTGTGGACGGCCGCGACGTAGGTTTTTCAACGCATAACGCTCGCGCGACAATTTTTTAAGGTGACGCTTTACCGCTGCTGCAGCTTTACGTTTGCGCTCTGCGGTTGGTTTTTCATAAAACTCACGACGACGCACTTCAGACAGAACGCCTGCTTTTTCACAAGAACGCTTAAAACGACGTAGCGCGATATCAAATGGTTCGTTTTCTTTAACTTTAATTGCGGGCATAAATTATTCCAGTTTGCTAAAATTCTTAAGTCATTGGGCTAATGGACGCTTACACATGTCAACTAGCGAACCGTCAATTATAGCAGTAATTTTTTTAAAATCAAAAATCAATGTATATTTTAGGGATTGAAACCTCTTGCGATGAAACCGGCGTAGCACTATACCATAGTGATAAAGGCCTGATACAGCACAGCTTATATAGTCAGATAGCGATGCATAATGAATATGGCGGCATAGTCCCAGAACTTGCATCACGCGATCATATTCTTAAATTGATCCCACTGATCGACGAATGTCTGCAACGTAGCCAGCTAACTAAATCCGCCATTCATGGCGTTGCCTACACCGCAGGTCCTGGGTTAATCGGTGCGCTGCTGGTCGGAGCAGCGACCGCCAAGAGTCTCGCCTGGTCACTGGGCATCCCGGCGATAGGTGTACATCACATGGAAGGCCATTTGCTTGCGCCTATGCTAGAAGCGCAACCACCAGAATTCCCCTTTGTTGCCCTGCTGGTCTCAGGCGGACATACGCTGCTGGTGGAAGTCAAAGATATTGGCCACTATCAACTGCTAGGCGAGTCGCTTGATGACGCAGCAGGCGAAGCCTTTGATAAGGCTGCCAAAATGCTCGGCCTTGCCTATCCTGGTGGTCCACTACTCGCAAAGCTTGCCGAGCAAGGCCAGGCAGCCCGATTTAAATTCCCCCGCCCGATGACCGATCGCCCCGGACTGGATTTCAGCTTTAGCGGACTAAAAACCTATACCATGAATACGCTAAATCAAACCGAAAAGACACCGCAAGACAAAGCTGATGTTGCGTATGCCTTTCAACAAGCAACAGCTGAAACACTGGCTATTAAATGCAAACGTGCGCTAAAACAAACTGGACTAAAGCGCCTCGTGGTCGCGGGAGGTGTTAGCGCCAATACCCGAATTAGACAGACGTTAACCACAATGACTGACAAAGAAGGAGCTGAAATATTTTTCCCCAGAGCTGAATTCTGCACTGATAATGGCGCCATGATTGCTTATGCTGGCTGTCAGCACTTACTTGCCGGACAACAAGAATCTTTAAGTATTAGCGCCCGGCCACGCTGGCCAATTGATGAGCTCTATGCCTAACTGGCTTTCCGGACAAGACCCCAGCGTAATGAAACAACACCTTTAAGGCAGCTTGACGGAATAAAGCTACCAAGATTGCGAAGAATTTTTGATTCTGGCCAAACTATCTCAAGAGGAGCATAGTCATTCTACGTAACGATTGAGATCGTTTGCTCAGGAGCAAAAAGGCAAGTAAGGTTGGTCGTTGTTTTTCGTTAGACTACCTAAGACTTTCATAGCGAGGATACCTGGCAAGCACTAACTCTCCTCACCTGCCAATAGACGCTGAATATTAGTTTTATGTCGCCAGATTAAAATAATAGCTATTAATGCTGCAACATATACCAATGCTTGCATACCCATAATTAAATACACATACAGAGGCGCCAGAACTGCAGCAACTAAAGCAGATAATGACGAAATCTTAAATAGCTTATAAACCGTGATCCAGGTAAAAAACACGGCAAGACCAACCATCCAGTTTGCACCCAACAGCACACCAAAAGAAGTCGCAACCCCTTTACCACCAGCAAAACCAAAAAAAACCGGATATAAATGTCCCAAAAAAGCAGCCAGGACCACTGCGGATAAAATAACTGAGCCTACACCCAAAATCTGTGCGCATAAAACCGGGATTAGACCCTTAAGCATATCGCCTAACAAGGTAATGGCTGCCGCTTTTTTGCCGCCTAAGCGCATGACATTAGTTGCCCCAGGATTTCCAGAGCCTTCCGCACGCGGGTCAGGCAAGCCCAAAACCTGGCATACGATAATCGCACTGGATATAGAGCCTAATAAATACGCAGCAGGAACTAAAAGCCATTCAATCATTTTTCTATCCTATTTTTAAAATCATCTGAAGTTTCCCAATTATTGAGTAGCTGAAATACACAATGCTGGTGTATCGAGGTTTATTTTAGGAGGTTTTGCCATGTTTATAGCAAACCCCTACTTAATTCCCCTTAGGCAATAGCATTTGAAACGAATGAAAAGACTGTTTTTTTCATATAGTTGTAGCATAGTTTCAATTTTACCATAAATAATTATTGGGAAACTTCAGTAAAATCATCAGTTCACTACACTATATAACAGGGCTATTTCCCTACGACAATTATCTCTAGCTGAAGTTTCTTAGAAATTCATCAAGCAACCATTCGCAATAAAACGGCTACCACCGAATTTACAGGGGAGCTGCTGTATTTGGGGCAAACCCTCTCAAAATCCGGATCCAAAGCCGCTTCGGCAATGATGCGGCGGATATCTGAAAAGGCGAAACTGGCTCGCCCCTCCACTTTCTGCCGACGTTCCGGATCGGTTTTTAAACGATCCGCGTAAATCCACGTCAGCGTTGTTGCCATCATACAGAAGTTCAAATGGCTGGTCACTGCCTGCGCATTTCGACACTGACTTTTCTGACTCCCTATGTCTTGCTTGAGCGCTTTGAACCCGGATTCGATTTTCCACCGCGCACCATAATACTCAATAATCTGTGTGACGGATAAACTTAGATCGGTCGTAAACAAAGCAATCCACTGTGTGCGACGAAACCCCCAGACAACCTGAACGGGTCGTTTCAATGTTTTCAGCATGACAACGCGACTATAAGCCCTGACTTCACGCTGTTTTCCATAGAGATTCACGGTATACGATCGGGCCTTTTGTTGTACTGTTTTTGCCATGTCTGTGGCTGACCCCAGACGCTGCCCGTACTTTTTATTCCGCCCCCTCTTGGTCTGGAAAGGAACGACATCACCTCTTATCGTGGCGGTTTCTTTTTTTGCCTGAATTGTTTTTAAGGGGAGATAAAATCGGAAATCTAAAAATAAGCACGCCCAGCGACCTTTGACCTATTTCATCAACCCTACCGATACAATGTTTTGTGCCCATGGATATTTGCTTTGATTCGATTTGGCCGCGTGGTCAAAAATGGCTTCACAGCCGAAGATATTTTTGCCCACTTTAGTGATAATGGAGTCATCCAGTGCAACCAATATGCGCCCATCTGTTTCAGGAGACGGAATCAGCTCCCAGATAGTTTTCCACAGCCCAGCCCACGGCAAAGTTGAAGAAGCCATGAAAGTGTAAAAGCGCTTATTCTTGATCTCAAACCCAAACAACGTATCAAGGCAACGCCAAAGATTAGATGTCATCGACGACGTAAAGGGAACGATAATAAACAGGATCGTGTAAACAAACAGAGAGGCTCGTTCGCGGCCTAAAGTGGTTTTGGAAAAATGATCTTGAAGCGGAAGTAAAGTATCGCGTAAAATGAACATGAATGAGGCCGGTTTGTTTGTATAATCAATGTGTTAGAAACTTTCATTATACAGTAAAACTAGGCCTAATTCACGATTAACCTGTTGTTTTTAAAAAGAATTCAAGGCTTTTAGTCAACGGAACGCTATTAATATTAGCAATATCTAATATTCCAGAAAAATAAGCATTAGCTGATATTCTTATACTTTAAAAACTAGGAAACTTCAGTACAATTATTACTACGCCTTGAATACCAACAAAAATCGTAACTACTCAGCGAAACTGAGTAGTTCAATGAAACTATAAAGCAAACTCAGGCAACTTTCCTTCAAAAACCAGCGTCATTGCCTGAGTTGCACTTAGACCTTGTTTACGGCACGTTGATAAATACCCTCGGACACGACAAAATATCTCGGCGCCCTTGGTACTACGAAAACAGCCCGATATTTTCTGATGAACCTTGGTCATCCGAATCGAATTTTCTGCGGCATTATTGGTAAACGGTACGCAGGCCTGTGTCATGAAGCGTAACACAGGTTCTGTCGCAATAATTATCAAAATAGATATACAGAAAGGAATGAAGCAATGGCAAGAGCCTATCTATCTGGGGCTTATACTATGATTGAAGTAGGCTTAAATTTTAAAGTTCACTATATGACAGTCAGCAGAGCAGTAAAAAATATGAAAAATTCATATCGTAGGAAGGTTTGAATTCCTTCATAAGCCGACCACCCCCTGAGCTATAGACTTTCAGAAAGTTAATTTCCGAACAAACAAAAACGACAGAGGGGAAACTGGCTTATAATTTTCGTCCCAACACTAACGGAAACAGTCAAAAATGGTATCCCTCACTTTTTCAAAGTCAATTGTAGACCGACTAAAAAAAAATATGGCGACAGCTCTCAAGCTAAGTAATATTTGTTTATATCGATTAACTCAAGCTCTACTCTGGTTCAGTGAATGCATGGGAATCAAAGAAATAGCACGCCTAATGGGAGTCTGTGAAAAAACCATTATAAATTGGCTGAAAACATTCATGCATAAAGGTGTCGGTTGGTTAATAGGGCAACACTATCAAGGACGTGGTCGGAAGTCAAAGTTAACTAAAGACCAGAAAAATAAATTGGTTGAGTTGATAAAGAAAGGCCCAGAAGACAATGGATTTCATTGTGGAATATGGAATACTGCGATGATTGCCGAGCTTATTTGGTTAAAATTTGAAGTTCGTTATAACTTGAACTATTTATCAAGCCTAATGAAAAAACTGGGCTTCAGTTATCAAAAAGCTCGTTTTGTGACTGATCGCCAAGAAGAAGAAAAGTACGAGCTTGAAAGAAAAACGTGGCTGGAAGAAACATTGCCTGCCATTATGGAAAAGGCGGTAGAAGAAAAGAGTGTCGTTTTATTCGGTGATGAGGTGTCATTTGCTATGTGGGGTTCATTGGCACGAACCTGGGCTCCAATAGGAGAGCAACCCACAGTGAAAACATCAGGGATTCGAAAAGGGTTGAAAATGTTTGGTACGATCGAACTCGAAGGAGGGAGTTTTCAATACCGAGAATCATTGGCTTATGAGATAAAACCAAAGTCACTTAGACTTTTAAAAGAAGCTGGGCTGCCTCAAGAATTTTTAGCTATTCTTAAAAGCTTAAAAAATGAGAAATATCCAACACAGAAGCTTTTTATGGAAGCGATATATTCTATTGCCGACAACGTCTTAATCGAGAGTTATAAGCCAATGATATTACAACACGCTGAAACATCTGGGCGTTTTAATGGTGAAAGCTATGTTGAGTTTTTAACACAATTGCTGGCTTATTATAAAGGCAAGATTATTCTAATTGAAGATGGTGCCCCGTATCATGGAAGCGGTGTTATTAAGGAATTTAAGTTAGCTAATGTAGATCGTTTGACAGTAGAACGTCTCCCTGCGTTCTCGCCGGATTTTAATCCGATTGAGAAATTATGGAAAAATACGAAACGCGATTCGACTCATATGAAGTATTTTAAAACTTTTGAAGATCTTCATGATTCAGTTGTGCAAACTTTTAACACTTATATGCATGATGCCAGTAAAGTGATTTGTGTTATGCAAAAATTGCGGGAAGATTTCGTTGTTACCGCCTAAGTTTAAGCGCTCCAAATTTGGAAATTATTTATCTGAGAAACTATATACTAGATTTCTTTAATCCTAAAAACATGAACTTACTATTTTTAATTATTATTTTTACTGCCTTAGGTGGTGTCTTAAGCGTCTTGGCAGCCTCTGTATTTTTATTATTATCTGATAATATGCGCGCTAAAGTATTACCCCACGGCGTGAGCTTTGCCACCGGTGCCTTGCTAGCTGTTGCCTTTTGGGGCTTGATCCCTCATGCCTTTGAAGAAGTCGGTGCTGAGCAGATACAGTCCTTATCAGGCTTTATTATGCTGGGTTTGTTAATGTTTTTTATTCTGGAAAAACTACTCATTTGGCGACATTGCCATTCAGGCAACTGTGAAGTACATGGAGAGTTTGATGAACACGATCATGGACATGCGCATAGCTCACACAAGTCAGCCGGCACGATGATTATTATCGGTGATGGCATCCATAACTTTGTTGACGGAGTGCTGATTGCTGCTGCATTTTTAACCGATGTACAATTGGGCATTGTTACCAGTCTAGCGGTAGCTGCTCATGAGATACCGCAGGAAGTCGGTGATTTTGCTATTTTATTACATAGCGGATACTCTAAAGCTAAAGCCCTACTTTACAATATTCTGGCTAGCTTAACTACCATCATCGGAGGTGTTTTAGCCTATTACAGCCTGGATGGTTTGCAGGATAGCCTACCTTATTTTCTTGCACTGGCATCTTCAAGCTTCATATATATTGCAGTCGCCGACCTGATTCCAACCCTGCATAAAAAAACCGACATTAAGTCTTCCCTCCAACAAATTACTTTAATTCTCTCTGGCGTAGGATTGATTATGTTGTTGCATGGTGTTGCCCACGATATTCATCTCTGAGGAATATTGAACCTAAAAACATCAGTTAAGATTCAAGGGGGACAGAGTTCAATACCGCTACCAGTGAGGAATCAAGCAAATGAATAATAAGGACTTATAGTAAATCAAAGTTAAGCTTTAACTCCATAATGGATATATAGTTTCTCAGATAAATAATTTCCAAATTTGGAGCGCTTAAACTTAGGCGGTAACAACGAAATCTTCCCGCAATTTTTGCATAACACAAATCACTTTACTGGCATCATGCATATAAGTGTTAAAAGTTTGCACAACTGAATCATGAAGATCTTCAAAAGTTTTAAAATACTTCATATGAGTCGAATCGCGTTTCGTATTTTTCCATAATTTCTCAATCGGATTAAAATCCGGCGAGAACGCAGGGAGACGTTCTACTGTCAAACGATCTACATTAGCTAACTTAAATTCCTTAATAACACCGCTTCCATGATACGGGGCACCATCTTCAATTAGAATAATCTTGCCTTTATAATAAGCCAGCAATTGTGTTAAAAACTCAACATAGCTTTCACCATTAAAACGCCCAGATGTTTCAGCGTGTTGTAATATCATTGGCTTATAACTCTCGATTAAGACGTTGTCGGCAATAGAATATATCGCTTCCATAAAAAGCTTCTGTGTTGGATATTTCTCATTTTTTAAGCTTTTAAGAATAGCTAAAAATTCTTGAGGCAGCCCAGCTTCTTTTAAAAGTCTAAGTGACTTTGGTTTTATCTCATAAGCCAATGATTCTCGGTATTGAAAACTCCCTCCTTCGAGTTCGATCGTACCAAACATTTTCAACCCTTTTCGAATCCCTGATGTTTTCACTGTGGGTTGCTCTCCTATTGGAGCCCAGGTTCGTGCCAATGAACCCCACATAGCAAATGACACCTCATCACCGAATAAAACGACACTCTTTTCTTCTACCGCCTTTTCCATAATGGCAGGCAATGTTTCTTCCAGCCACGTTTTTCTTTCAAGCTCGTACTTTTCTTCTTCTTGGCGATCAGTCACAAAACGAGCTTTTTGATAACTGAAGCCCAGTTTTTTCATTAGGCTTGATAAATAGTTCAAGTTATAACGAACTTCAAATTTTAACCAAATAAGCTCGGCAATCATCGCAGTATTCCATATTCCACAATGAAATCCATTGTCTTCTGGGCCTTTCTTTATCAACTCAACCAATCTATTTTTCTGGTCTTTAGTTAACTTTGACTTCCGACCACGTCCTTGATAGTGTTGCCCTATTAACCAACCGACACCTTTATGCATGAATGTTTTCAGCCAATTTATAATGGTTTTTTCACACGCTGAAAATCAGGGAAACGTAGCCTAAGCGAAGTGATGATTTTTAGTCCGCGATAGCCGTAGGGCCGTTGTTTTGTCGGAGTCTGAGCGTTAGCGAAGGTGGAGACAAAATAAAAGGCCATTCGACACGGCGTCAAGTCATTTGGAGCCTATGTTCCGACCCCTTGTTGGGTCGGGACGAGGTGACGAGGACGAATCGGGGCCGCCGGAGGCATAAGTGGTCGCGTTAAGTTTTTGCTGCTTGCTTGGGCTGGGATGCCCAAAACAAGCTTTCGCAAAAATAGCGACTCCCCGAGATAGCTGGTTTGGCAACAATGGCCCATGGAAGCCTGTTTACAAAGCTATCGGAAGCCGGTTTAATATTCTCTCTAGGTTAAGGTGCAATAATGTACTGTACGATCGTCCAGAAAAAAGAAAACCCAAGCAGAGGGGGCGGAATAAAAAGTACGGGCAGCGTCTGAGGTCAGCCACAGACATGGCAAAAACAGTACAACAAAAGGCCGATCGTATACCGTGAATCTCTATGGAAAACAGCGTGAAGTCAGGGCTTATAGTCGCGTTGTCATGCTGAAAACATTGAAACGACCCGTTCAGGTTGTCTGGGTGTTTCGTCGCACACAGTGGATTGCTTTGTTTACGACCGATCTAAGTTTATCCGTCACACAGATTATTGAGTATTATGGTGCGCGATGGAAAATCGAATCCGGGCTCAAAGAGCTCAAGCAAGACATAGGGAGTCAGAAAAGTCAGTGTCGAAATGCGCAGGCAGTGACCAACCATTTGAACTTCTGTATGATGGCAACAACGCTGACGTGGATTTACGCGGATCGTTTAAAAACCGATCCGGAACGTCGGCACAAAGTGAAGGGGCGAGCCAGTTTCGCCTTTTCAGATATCCGCCGCATCATTGCCGAAGCGGCTTTGGATCCGGATTTTGAAAGGGTTTGCCCCAAATACAGCAGCTCCCCTGTAAATTCGGTGGTAGCCGTTTTATTGCGAATGGTTCCTTGATGAATTTCTAAGAAACTTCAGTTAAAAAATTTTTAGACGATTAAGCCTCCGTTTACAAATTAGATCTTTTAAAAATACCTTTTTTCAACTCAATGACCTTCCTTTTAAAGGGCTATTACCTGATAGATTAATTGAGGCTATTCATCATTCCGGGGATGTTCTTAGCACAGTTTTCACTCCCTTAGTGACACTGAGAGCCTTTTTGTTTCAGGTGCTATGCTCTCAGAGGGCTTGTAAAGAAGCGGTTGCACATATATTGATAGAACGAATCATGCCTATCCGGCTGACACAGGTTAAGGGTTTAAAGTATAGCCAGACAAATGCCAGGTTACCCTCAAACTTTGCTAGAGTTTCAACATCTTTTTCCTGATGAGGCAGCTTGGTATCAAACGTTACGACACCGCGTTCCTTATGCTACACAAGCTACGTCCAGCGATGGTTCGAGGTGGACGAAACCTTCATTGGTGGTGCAACACAGGGAGAGGGGCGTGGGAAACACCACAAAACGCTTGTTGCAGGCGCGCCATGCTACCTCACGAAATTCCGGGACTCCTGTCGCCATAATTCGTTCACCTACGCAGCGGATGGGAGATGCCCTGAGCGCCCTGCGTCCGCAACGACTACGCACAAAAGCCGCTTCGTCATTACTTCCTCACTGGCTGGACGGCTATTCGGAATGCAATTCTTGCTCCTCTCGCGTGCTGCTAGCACACGTCGAATCAGCGAATTGCCCTGTCGCCTATCAGGGACTAAAAATCACCACTTCGCTAAGCTCCGTTTCCATGATTTTCAGCGTCGGCATGGTAGAAATCCTTCTACGTAAAAAGCACTTGGCTCTGACCCTAATTTACCGTCTGGTCAGCGTCCACAACACCGCGGAGGACATGGGCGCAGTTTTATTGAAGGCAGTATATGTTTTTTTAACTAAAAAGCCAACAACAAGTGAGTTCAAACTAGCTAGGCCTTCCAGACCATAGTTGCCATTCGCCCGGTCAGACCATCGCGCCGATAGGAAAAAAACCGCTCAGACTCTCGCACCGTACAATATTGGCCGCCATAAATCTGCTGGATGCCGGCATTGTTTAACAGTATCCGTGCAAGCTGATAAATATCGGCTAAATATTTACCATCGGCATGATCTGTAAAGGCGGCTGTAAATTGCCCGGATTTATTGATAAAAGCATTGCGCACATCATCACCCACCTCAAAACTTTGCGCGCTGATGGCTGGCCCTAACCATGCCATAAATTCACCGCCCGGCATTTTACACAGCGTTCTTCCAATTATGCCATTTAAAAGTCCTCGCCAGCCGCCATGAATCGCGGCGATACTTGTTCTTTGCAGGCCACACAATAAGATAGGCAGGCAGTCAGCAGTCAGTACGGTGCAAACGATATTACTTTGCATGGTATAACTGGCATCGGCTTCTGGAATTCCCGTTACCTGATCTGCACAGACAGCTTGAATACTATGCGTTTGTCGCAACCAGACGTGCTCAGCCGGCAGCGACAGCATGGCGTTGATCTTTTGCCGGTTGGCTAAAACATGTTGCACCTTATCATTAACATGGTCTGCCGGGTTTAAGCTGCTAAACTCCCCCTGACTGATACCGCCTGTTCTTAATGTAGTGACTGCATTAATATTAGCCGGAGCTGGCCAATCAGCTGTGATCCAGTGTGTCATTAACTCGGAGCGCGCTTAATAATTCCTGCATATCATCGGGTACGGGTAACTGCCATTCGCAATACTCACCCGTACGCGGATGAATTAAACCCAGTTTTTCAGCATGTAAGGCCTGATGCTTAAAATTGCGCAGTACTTTTTCTAATTCAGTACCACAGTCTTTGGGCATTTGAAATCGGCCACTGTACATTGGGTCGCCCACTAGGGGCAGGCGCAAATGAGCCATATGAACCCTGATCTGATGGGTACGCCCGGTTTCCAGTTTGACCTGTATTAAGGTATTGCGTAAAAACCGCTCTAGCACCCGGTAGTGCGTTATTGCAGGCTTGCCATTATCCCGCACGGCAAATTTTTTACGGTCACTAGGATGCCGGCCTATAGGCTCATCAAGTGTTCCGCCGCCGGTCATGCGGCCTATGGTAATGGCCAGATATTCACGATGAATTGTTCTTGCTTGCAACTGTTCAACCAGGCTGTGATGCGCGGCTAGGGTCTTGGCAACCATTAATAAGCCGCTGGTGTCTTTATCTATACGATGCACGATACCAGAGCGCGGGATAGTAACTGCATCTGGCAAGTGGAACAATAAGGCATTCTGTAATGTACCGCTCCAGTTGCCTGCGCCAGGATGTACAACAAAACCAGCGGGCTTATTTACGATTAAGATATCATCATCTTCGTAAATAATATCCAGAGGAATGTTTTCTGCCAGATATTCAGTCACTTCTTCGGCTTCAGCATCGAGTATCAGCTCTTCTCCACCGACCAGGCGATCTTTTGCCTTTAGCTGCTCGGCATCAACGGTGACGCGCCCGGCTTTAATCCAGGACTGTAATTTATTTCGAGAATAGTCAGGGAAAATTTCCACCAGAATCTGGTCTAATCGCTTGCCTGCTAATTCTAAAGGGACTTCGGCTGTTAATATCGCCATATAATAATTCTTTCCTAATTTTGTACTTATCTACACCAAATTCTTTTACAATAATGCTTATTTTTTAAAACGCAGTAAATCTTACAACGTGTTGTTGCAACTATGCCATCATTTTTCCATAAATTAGCATTTATCCTTTGTTTATCTCTGCTTCTACAGGCGTGCAGTTTTTTTACTAATGAAACAAAAGAAGATGAATATGTCGGTTGGACAGTAGAGCAATTTATTGCTGCAAGTAAGCTAGAGCTTGAAAATGAGAATTATAAAAAAGCAATTGTCACTCTAGAGCAGCTTGACTCGCGTTATCCATTTGGCGCACATTCAGCGCAAACACAGTTAAATCTGACTTTTGCTTATTATAAAAATGGTGATGCCGAAGCGGCACTAGCATCTGCCGATCGCTTTATTAAAACGCATCCGCGTCATCCGGATGTTGATTATGCTTACTATTTAAAGGCGCTAGTTAATTTTAACCGCGAGCTGGGCTTTATTGATCGCTATATTCCCTCAGATGCAACCCAGCGCGATTCATTATTTACCCAGACATCTTATCTGAATTTTGAAGAACTCTTACGTCGCTTTCCGTATAGTCAATATGCCCCCGATGTAAAGCAACGCATGGTGTACCTGAAAAATGCACTGGCCAGACATGAGTTGCATGTTGCGCGTTTCTATATGGGCCGCGAGGCCTATGTTGCTGCGGCAAATCGAACTAACTATATTTTACAGCATTATCAGGGTACGCCGGCAGTTCCTTATGCGCTGGAAATTCAGATTAAGGCCTATAAAATTTTAGTACTTCATGGCCTTGCCGATGAGAGCACAGAAATTTATACCTATAATTACCCTGACGGTCCTGTGCTCCCTGAAGCAGATTCCAGCGATGTTGTTGTCGTCCCTTTTATCTGGAGCATTTTTGCGTTCGATAGATAACTTAAATCTTTAATCAATTTTACTATGTATTTTCGTCAAATTTTCTTGATTTCCTGTTTGAGTGCGATTGCTGCAAGTGTCGGCTTTAGTATTTATCAATGGTACCTGGTCAATCCGATCATTTTTTCTGCTGAACTGTATGAGATAGCCGAGCCGATAGATTCAGGTATGCTAGAGCAGCTTGAACCCTGGGAGCCAGAGGATGGTATTGAGCGCAGTGTGTATACTCTGCTGGCGAATTTCCTGATGGCGCTGGCCTACAGCCTAATACTCGCTAGCGCCATGGTTTTCCGTGGCTCCAGTTCGACATTAAAAGGAATTGCCTGGGGGATGGCGGCTTATTTATCGGTGTTTGTTGCCCCTGGCTTAGGCTTGCCACCTGAAATTCCGGGTATGGACGCTGCAGAGTTAGCACAGCGCCAGAACTGGTGGCTGCTGACAGTCAGCCTCACTGTAATTGGCCTGGCGGTGCTTGCATTTAGTTCGCGATACTATAAAGGCGCGGGGCTGATACTGATAATATTGCCGCATTTAATCGGTGCTCCGACAGCTGAAATTCATAGCTTTAATCACCCAGACCCAGGTACGATAGCGGTCTTAACCGAGTTATGGCACCAGTTTGTTCTGCAAACCAGTATCGCCAATGCTTTACTATGGTTTATAATCGGTGCTAGCACCGGCTTTTTAAACCACAAATTTATTGATGCTGTGCCGTCCTTACAATCTTCAAAATTTACTAAGGCTTAGATATGCATACTAATAACTCTGCTTCACTGGAACATAGCGCTCCAGTTGTTGCTACAAAGAGTCTGCAGCTGTTTGCTGCGGCAGCTCTTGGACTTGTTATTCTATTTAGCGTGGGATTTGCGCCTATGGATATAGCGCATAATGCTGCACATGATACCCGCCATAGCGTTGCATTTCCCTGTCATTAATGTAGAGCGGACTTCAGCAGGCGCGCCATGCTACCTCACGAAATTCCGGGACTCCTGTCGCCATAATTCGTTCACCTACGCAGCGGATAGGAGATGCCCTGAACGCCCTGCGTCCGCAACGACTACGCACAAAAGCCGCTTCGTCATTACTACCTCACTGGCTGGACGGCTATTCGGAATGCAATTCTTGCTCCTCTCGCGTGCTGCTAGCACACGTCGAATCAGCGAATTGCCCTGTCGCCTATCAGGGACTAAAAATCACCACTTCGCTAAGCTCCGTTTCCATGATTTTCAGCGTCCGCTATAATTGCGCGCCAGCAATTAAGACTTAATCGTATAGAGTCGGAATAGGCTGGCGCTTATGTTGCGTATGCTGAAAGGTCTGAATGATTAATCGACTTACGTTTTCAACAACCGGCTTCCCTTCCAGAAAATCATCCAGCTGATCATAACTTAATCCCAGTGCATGTTCATCGGTTTTACCTGGCGCCAGATCCTCAAGGTCTGCAGTAGGTGCTTTTGTTATCAATAGTTCAGGGGCACCCAAAGTTTTAGCGAGTAATCTTACCTGACGTTTATTCAAGCCAAACAACGGCGCGAGGTCACAAGCACCATCGCCCCATTTAGTAAAAAACCCCGTGATATTTTCAGCCGAATGATCGGTGCCAATAACTAGCGCGTCTACTAAGCAAGCTATCTCATACTGAGCAATCATGCGAGCGCGGGCCTTGACATTGCCTTTACTAAAATCCAGTTTTTCAGCGGATGCGATCTGCAGTCCTGTAGCATTTATTGCCCGACATGTTTCTGCGTGAATAGTATCAACACCAGCATGCACATTTATTGTCATATTTTGCCCAGGTTGAATAAATTCTATGGCCAGTTGCGCATCACTTTCATCGGCTTGAATATTGTAAGGCAGGCGTACTGCGATAAACTGGTATTCACTACTATGTGCTTCTTTATTTAACTGTTCAATCGCTAATTGTGCCAGGCGGCCACAAGTTGCTGAATCTATGCCGCCGCTGATACCTAATAATAATTTTTTCAGGCCGGAGCTTTTCAGTTGCTGCTTGATAAAATCAATACGTCGCTGAACTTCAAACTCAGGCTCTATCTGCGGAAGCACTTTCATTTCTTCTATGATGTCTTTTTGATTCATGGGGTCTATTAACGAGGCTAGTGGGTCTGGTAGCTTGGAAGCGTTATTATATTTTACGATTAATTGTATCTGAGTTAGCGGGCATAAGTGCTAAAATATTCATCAGTGTTCCCATTGAAAGAAGAAGTACCTAAACAAAGCAGCCTATAACCTACCTGAAGGTAGCACCACTCGAATATTTCCATATTTTTGATTTTAATCACTTATAACAGCAAATAGACACTCTGTAGGCACCGTAAAAAAACAACAAATAATTTCAAATAAAGCTTGCAATTGCCGAAAAAGGTTTTCTAAAAATTTCCGTTTTAATCACCTCATAAACGGATATCACCCATGCTTAAAGACCTACCACCGCTGAAAATCCTGGAAACGGAGCTTTAGCGAAGTGAAGATTTTTAGTCCGCGATAGCCGTAGGGCCGTTGTTTTGTCGGAGTCTGAGCGTTAGCGAAGGTGGAGACAAAATAAAAGGCCATCCGACACGGCGTCAAGTCATTTGGAGCCTATGTTCCGACCCCTTGTTGGGTCGGGACGAGGTGACGAGGACGAATCGGGGCCGCCGGAGGCATAAGTGGTCGCGTTAAGTTTTTGCTGCTTGCTTGGGCTGGGATGCCCAAAACAAGCTTTCGCAAAAATAGCGACTCCCCGATCTCTGAACATATTCACCAACACTGCAATGAAAGTATGGAACGTGCCCTGTTAGCAGAGCGTCATCCTTTGTGGGCTCGTTCATGCCCAGAGTTGAAGGATATCGACTTTATTCGCCTTGGGTTATTACGCTGTATCAGTGTAGTCGATAGTGGTCGCCATTTCCTCCAAACCAATGAACAGATTTATGGCCAGCTGCTTCCCCACTCAACGTATTTTAAATCACTGAAGTCGCATAGACGAACAAGTATGCTTGAGGCATTTGAACAGCAGAGCTATCATCTTCACGCTGAAACACTGCTATCGCAAGGCATTGATTATCTTAAAGCATTCCCAGAACTTGACGAATACACCATAGAAGCAGCGGATGGACATTTTATTGATCATGCCTGCCATACTGAAAAAAACAGCAAGGGGAAAGTTTATGCGGCCGGGGGGATTTACGCGTTGAATCTCAGAAGTGGGTTGCTCAGATTTCTTTGTCTGGTGACAAACGGAACTCAGAGGCATCAAGAAATACCTGTGTTACGAGATCATATTGAAAAGCAAAACAAGGGAAATAACAGCTCTCAGAAACATCTCTATGTCTACGATAAAGCCGTCACCGACTTTGTCTGGTGGGATCGGCAGAAACGACATGCTAATTGCATGATTTCAATGCTAAAAGAGAATTCAATTGCGACTCTGGTTGAGTCTATCCCTTTTGACTCCCGCCATGAGATCAATACAGGGGTTGAAGCATACAGTGTGTACGAAAACAAGGGCATCAAATTTAACGTGGTGGATTACCGTGATCCAGAAACCGGAAAACTTCACCGGTTTGTGACAACCTTGCCAATGACTATTAACCCTGGAACCATTGCCATGCTGTATTTCAAGCGATGGACGCAGGCGCGCCATGCTACCTCACGAAATTCCGGGACTCCTGTCGCCATAATTCGTTCACCTACGCAGCGGATGTGAGATGCCCTGAGCGCCCTGCGTCCGCAACGACTACGCACAAAAGCCGCTTCGTCATTACTACCTCACTGGCTGGACGGCTATTCGGAATGCAATTCTTGCTCCTCTCGCGTGCTGCTAGCACACGTCGAATCAGCGAATTGCCCTGTCGCCTATCAGGGACTAAAAATCACCACTTCGCTAAGCTACGTTTCCATGATTTTCAGCGATTGAAAAGACATTCAATAACACTAAAAGTAATTTCAAGGAAAC
>NZ_BLYC01000021.1 GCF_019721995.1 Bathymodiolus japonicus methanotrophic gill symbiont
CTGTTTATCCTGCTCCAGGCGCGCGTTATTCCCTCAAATGATGTGCATTACAAAGCGATGATTACAATCATATTGATAGTAGGGCTTCCAATGATCATGACATAAATATCCCTTATGGAAATGGGGTAAAATAGCGCATGTCATTCATTGCCTCTGTGCGCACGTTTGGCATGAAAGAAGTGTGTCCACTTGAACATTGGTGAGGGACCCCATGTAGCCATGGCGCTACCATATAATATTATGCCTGTTTCATCTCCGTCATGAGATGCAGCTGGCTGATTCCGCTAAGTGTTCTTACTGATAGTTTCAAACCCCAAAGCAACTTCTCATCAGGCCGGTCATTGAATTATAGATAGCAGCCTCACTAATCGCCATACCTAATGATCAGCGAACTACTCCTGTATTCGTTGTAGGGCAATAACTGATTATTGCGAAAGATAAACACATGGGCTTTTATCCCATTACCATATTGCCAGCCTTAGTAACCTCATCTGGAAAAAAGGAGCGATCAGACCGGACCTTTTTCCTTTATCAACCGTTTGCGCCTGGTATTCTGTCACTACCCTTGGAGATTTGAATATCGAATACCTGGCCGTGTTTTCAAGCCATCTGCCGTGTATCGCCCTTTTTGGCAAGGTACGGCGATCAATGGTAATGATTCTCGATTTCAATCCGGGTCATCCGCTGAAAATCATGGAAACGGAGCTTAGCGAAGTGGTGATTTTTAGTCCCTGATAGGCGACAGGGCAATTCGCTGATTCGACGTGTGCTAGCAGCACGCGAGAGGAGCAAGAATTGCATTCCGAATAGCCGTCCCGCCAGTGAGGTATAATGACGAAGCGGCTTTTGTGCGTAGTCGTTGCGGACGCAGGGCGTTCAGGGCATCTCCCATCCGCTGCGTAGGTGAACGAATTATGGCGACAGGAGTCCCGGAATTTCGTGAGGTAGCATGGCGCGCCTGTATTTTTTTGAAGTGTTCCCGTGCCGACCTGCGATGTTTGTCCGCCAGAAGGCTTATCTGAATTTTTTTCGATTCCCTTTTTACGGGTTGGGATCACTTGCAGCTGGTGGTTTACTGCTATTTTTGTGGCTGATCTCAGTGTCACTCGTTGAGTAAATACCGTGACTAATAATAGAAATCACTTCCGTGCTGATTTGTAGCGCAGGCGATATATCACGCTCAGTTTCAAGTAACTGTTGGCATGACGATTGCGGAATCACATCGATGAAGTCTATTTCAAAGGGTAACCTGTGATGCTTTTAGGACAGGCTATTATCTCATGGTTTTCAAATCCCGATTTTCCTTGTTTTAGCGCTTTGTAAGCGCGAGTAAAAAGTCTCCGAGTCGTAGATGTTTAAGGGGACATTTTGTGATGACTATAGCGAAGAAGCAATAAAGCTGGATTATCGACCTTTGGGCAGTTTACTAAAATCACAAAACCAGACTAAAACCCTGTCAAGAACTTTTTAATTATTCAGGCGCGCCATGCTACCTCACAACATTCTGGGACTCCTGTCACCACATTCATTCGCCTACGCAGCGAATGGGAGATGCCCTGGTCGCCCTGACGTCCGTCTCAACTACGTCAACTACGCACAAAACCCTGCTCAGTTAAGTCTACCTCAAATGGCTGGACGGCTATTCGGAATGCAATTCTTGCCTCCCTCGCGCGCTACTAGCGCACTTCGGATCAGCGAATTGCCCTGTCGCCTACAGAGACTAAAAATCATCACTCCGCTTAGGCTCCGTTTCCCTGATTTTAAGCGTACGCTGAGTAGTTACAATACTTTTGTAGAACTTAGATCGTGCTCGGTCTGATTCATCAAAGGCCAACACACCTCAGTAATGCCATAACGTTTTAAAACTAAGACACACTCACCCGTAGCAAACAGTCCCAGGGTATACTTGCTTTACGAAATACCCAGGATAATGCGGCTACTTTGCCAATCTCCCGCTGAAAATCAGGGAAACGGAGCCTAAGCGAAGTGATGATTTTTAGTCCGCGATAGCCGTAGGGCCGTTATTTTGTCGGAGTCTGAGCGTTAGCGAAGGTGGAGACAAAATAAAAGGCCATCCGACACGGCGTCAAGTCATTTGGAGCCTATGTTCCGACCCCTTGTTGGGTCGGGACGAGGTGACGAGGACGAATCGGGGCCGCCGGAGGCATAAGTGGTCGCGTTAAGTTTTTGCTGCTTGCTTGGGCTGGGATGCCCAAAACAAGCTTTCGCAAAAATAGCGACTCCCCAAAAGACGTTGCTCGCTCAAACTTAGCCCAGCAAACAGAGTTCATTCAGGCAATAAAAATGTCGTCGTATGGAATCCCTGGATCAAAGGCGCTGCTGCAATTAAGGACCTGGATAATGATGATTACAAACGGTTTATATGTCTGGAATTGCAAATGCAGCGAGCATAGTGTGGAAGTTCAGCCCAATAGTGAATCCAGAATGACGGCTAATTATAGTCTAGGGTGATATGCGTAACCGGTAGGTAAGCGGTTAAACTTCAAATCTATCCATGTTCCTAAAAACCAATGAGGGGCGAAACGCCAAATATGTTCTGGAAGCAGTGGTTAAAATGTGCTGAATCAGTAAAACCAGCTTCCATTGCTGCCGCTGTCAGCCCCGGACGGGATGATAGTCTCCAGAAGGCGCAGGGAAATTTGCCAATCCGAAGTGCGCGATAGTGCGCGAGGGAGGCTAAAATTTTATCCCGAATAGCCGTAGAGCCATTTGTGGTAGCCATGACTGAGCTGCTTTGTGCTCAAGTCTGTGGCGGACGCAGGGCGTTCAGGGGATCTCCCATCCGCTGCGTAGGTGAACGAATTATGGCGACAGGAGTCCCGGAATTTCGTGAGGTAGCATGGCGAGCCTGGCCTGTCCGTTATTTTGGTTCGTGCTCTTTAAATTCTTTGTATGAATCCCAGGCTAAATACCCCATAACAGAGGCAAGAATAAGAACGCCTAAAATCATAATAATTTCATTCAACATCTTTCAACTCCTTACTGAAGAAGTGAGATATTCTCGCCGTGTAAACATGCGTGAAATTGAAAAAAACGATTTTAACCTGAATATTTCACGTTATGTTAGTACGGCAAAGCCAGAGCCTATCATCGACCTAAAAGAAGTTCACAATGATTTAACATCCTTAGAAGAGAAGGTTTTGACAGCAACCAAAACGCATAATACATTTCTCGAGGAACTAGGATTGCCATCTTTACCATAGATAAATACATAGTCTACAAGGTGCTAGATGGCCTTTTCTGGTTCTGTCGCAAAAGATACGTATTTGTGTAAACCTGGTTATGAACCTGTTTTTATTCTTCGCCCAGGGGGTAAGTAACTTTTTTTATCGTATCTGTAATCTTCTATCTTGGGCGCGCCTGATGTTTTTACAATTGAATCCGAGTACTCTAAAAAGGATAACTCAGAGTACACATGGCGAGCCAGCTCTTCGCTAAGGCTGTTTATATCGCTTTTAAGGCGTTTTAACAGCTAACCCCTGCTTATGCACACCAATTAAGGGTTTTGTGGGTCTTTAAGGGGCTTACATGCCCACCAATAAGCGATTGACTAATTGTGGGTATGTGGTTTGTTATAGCTGTTACAGAAAGCAAAGATTAAACGGTAAACCATTTCAAAATAAAGGGTTGGCTTATTGCAACAAGCAACAAGCAACAAGCAACAAGCAACAGTATTATGGGGACTCTTTGCCCTAGGGAGGGAGTAACTTTTTAAACTTCATTGGCAAGTTATCTACAAGTTCATGGACTGGGTTATTTGTCTTGGTGCGTGTAATGCCTGTAAGCCAATCTCTAACGGGATTAATAACATTACTTTCAATGATAGATTCTAACTGTTCATCAACAATCGTCCTGCTAAGCTTGTAGTTCCTGCAAATAACTCAGGCGCGGCATGCTACCTCACGAAATTCCGGGACTCCTGTCGCCATAATTCGTTCACCTACGCAGCGGATGGGAGATGCCCTGAACGCCCTGCGTCCGCAACGACTACGCACAAAAGCCGCTTCGTCATTACTACCTCACTGGCTGGACGGCTATTCGGAATGCAATTCTTGCTCCTCTCGCGTGCTGCTAGCACACGTCCGCTGCCAGCCATGGAGAGCGAAAGCGAGGGCTGGTAGTCCCCAGAAGGCGTAGGGCCGTTGTTTTGTCGGAATCGTAGCGCTAGCGTAGGTGTAGACAAAATAAAAGGCATTCCGAAACGCCGTCGCTGAAAATCAGGGAAACGTAGCCTAAGCGAAGTGATGATTTTTAGTCCCTGATAGGCGACAGGGCAATTCGCTGATTCGACGTGTGCTAGCAGCACGCGAGAAGAGCAAGAATTGCATTCCGAATAGCCGTCCAAGCCAGTGAGGTAGTAATGACGAAGCGGTTTTTGTGCGTAGTCGTTGCGGACGCAGGGCGTTCAGGGCATCTCCCATCCGCTGCGTAGGTGAACGAATTATGGCGACAGGAGTCCCGGAATTTCGTGAGGTAGCATGCCGCGCCTGTTCGTTCTGAATATTTTAACAATCATTTTTCTTAAAAAATAAAAACAACAACAAAGAAAATCTTAAATGTTGTTATTTGTTTATAGATGTTTATAGATGTTTAAGATACTGAAAGCCTTAAAAATAAGGAGGTGTAGACTAATATGGTGGAAGTTTACGGGGGGAAAGGTGGAAGTTTACGGGGGGAAAGGTGGAAGTTTACGGGGGGAAAGGTGGAAGTTTACGGGGGGAAAGGTGGAAGTTTACGGGGAAGGTGGAAGTTTACGGGGAAGTTTTGATTTTCTAGGAATTAAAAACTACCCTTACCTGGATGTTTCCAAATGAAATTTAGTTTAGTTGCCCGTAAACTTCCACCTTTATGATAATGATAATAAAAATAAAGTGGAAAAATATTTTTACAGCTTCCACCTTATAAATTTATAATACTTATAATTGTTCTTTTATATTGTGAGTCTGTGAATTAATGAAAAAGGAATTAAAAAAACAAGTTGGCGTAATCCGTGTATCTAACCCTGTTGGCTTACTTCCACGTAAAACTTGGAATGTTCTTCTAGTTAATGCATATGATGAACTTTTAAGCAAAGAAGAGCATACGATTTCTATTCAAACATTATCAGAGACAGTTGGTTTCAATAGTAAAGATGTTGCAACGTTAAAAAAATCCCTGCAAAAATTACAGACAACTATTGTTGAGTGGGATGTTGGAGGGCAATCTGAATCTAAAGGAGTATCTTTTAAAGAGTTTTCTAGTGTCCAAATGCTAGGCGGGTTTAAGGTTAAAAGTGGCACAATTACTTATAGGTATGATAAATGCTTAAAGGAAGTTTTATACAATCCAATAATGTATCAGAAAATTGGAATTGCACAGCAGAAAGTATTTAACACTTCGTACGGTCTTTACCTTTGGGAAAATTGTTTGAGGTATATTAATGTTGGGTCAACAGGGTTTTCAACGACAGAAGAGTGGAGAAAACTATTAGGTGCAACTGTAAAATCATACGCTGTTTATAAGGATTTTAAAAAGCATGTTCTCACCCCTGCCATTAATGAAATAAATAAATTAACTAATATTTTTATTACTTTAAAGACACGTAGAACAGGAAGAAAAATAACACATATTGGATTTGATGTTGAAGAAAACAAACAAGAGTTGTTACCTATTTCTGATGGTTTACTTGATATAAAAAATAGTGCTGAATATAAAAAACTTAAAAGTTATAAAATTGCAGATGTGAAAGCAATAACATTAATACAGGGGCATGGTTATAAATATATATCAGAAAAAATAGGCATTTTACTGGAACAAAAAAACATTAAAAATCCATCAGGGTTTTTAATAGAAGCAATTGAAAAAGATTGGAAAAGTTCTAGTTTAGAACAAAAAAGATTAGAAAAAAAGAAAAATGAGAATAATAGAAAGGAAGAAGCCAAGAAATTATTAATCGAAAAAGAAAAAAAAATAAAAGCTAAGGAAAAGAAAAAAGAAATTGAAAATTACATAGCTAGTTTATCAAAAGAAAAACTAGAAGAAGTTGATTTTGATTTCATAAAAAAATATAAATCAAACCCTATGATTAAAAGGTTTTTATCTGACGGTAAAATAGATTTTAGTAGTTGTAGTTATGTATTAAGGGCAACCTACAACACTTTTGTGTATGATAATTATATGAAATAATTTATAAAAATAGCGACTCCCCGATCCCTGATTTTCAGCGGTCGGTGACGGCTTTATCGTAGACATAGAGATGTTTCTGAGAGCTGTTATTTCCCTTGTTTTGCTTTTCAATATGATCTCGTAACACAGGTATTTCATGATGCCTCTGAGTTCCGTTTGTCACCAGACAAAGAAATCTGAGCAACCCACTTCTGAGATTCAACGCGTAAATCCCCCCGGCCGCATAAACTTTCCCCTTGCTGTTTTTTTCAGTATGGCAGGCATGATCAATAAAATGTCCATCCGCTGCTTCTATGGTGTATTCGTCAAGTTCCGGGAATGCTTTAAGATAATCAATGCCTTGTGATAGCAGTGTTTCAGAGTGAAGATGATAGCTCTGCTGTTCAAATGCCTCAAGCATACTTGTTCGTCTATGCGACTTCAGTGATTTAAAATACGTTGAGTGGGGAAGCAGCTGGCCATAAATCTGTTCATTGGTTTGGAGGAAATCGCGACCACTATCGACTACACTGATACAGCGTAATAACCCAAGGCGAATAAAGTCGATATCCTTCAACTCTGGGCATGAACGAGCCCACAAAGGATGACGCTCTGCTAACAGGGCACGTTCCATACTTTCATTGCAGTGTTGGTGAATATGTTCGTAAGCGTCAATTAAACCACACATTCTAAACCCCTTTAAAAAAGGGCAAGATAATACCTCCAATTAACTCCAGAGGTATTTATGAGTCCATCTCAAAATATGGCAGCTATGCAAGAGCACATACCGCAATGGCGAGCCAGCCGTTTAACGCAGTCCGAGTATTGCAAAGCGCATGATATCAAGCCGCATATCTTTAGTTATTACAAAAAGAAATTCAGTTCGTCCCGTTCATCAGATCAACAAACCAGCCAATTGGTTCCGGTAAAATTTGTTGCCGATGATATGTTAGGTGGCTCAAGGCTATCTTCTGGTCCATCGCTTATCAAAGTCATTCATACCAATGGCTTTAGCCTGGAAATACAGGCTGATACGGAACTCGGCACTTTAAAGCCCTTACTGGAATTAGTGCGGTCTATCTCATGATAAATGAGCTTGTGGTTAATCAGGTATATCTGGCGACAGGTGTTACAGATATGCGTAAGTCCATTAACGGTTTGTCTCTGATTGTCTCAGAGCAGTTGGGTCATAATCCCTTAGCCGGGAGTGCTTTTGTCTTTTGTAATCGCTCTCGCGATAAACTGAAAATACTCTATTGGGAATGTAACGGATTCTGGCTCTATTATCGCCGCCTAGATAAGGGAAAGTTTCAGTGGCCAAACGAGTCGAACGAACAGACTCTAACATTAAACTTACGGGAATTACACTGGTTACTGGATGGTTTGTCATACCAGCAAGTGCAGGCACACATCGCGGTTTCCGGTTTAAAAAATAATTGATAATCTAACTCGCATTATTGTGAAAAAAACTTACTAAAACAGTAAGATATACAATCTTGTTTAGTTCTTACATGGTATAATATATACCATGAAATTACTTCCTGAGACTCTGCCGGATGAGACGAATGCACTGCAAAAAATGGTGCTGGATTATCAGTCGACAGTGGATCAGTTACAGGAAAAACTGCAATGGTATGAGGAACAGTTTCGTCTGCTTCAACACCAGCGCTTTGGTGCATCCAGTGAAAAGTGCCCTGATCAAATGGAGTTATTTAATGAAGCGGAATCAATTCTTGATGCCTTAGAGAAAGAAGAGTCTGATCTTGAAGAAACGGTTAGCTATCAACGTAAAAGGCCAGGTCGCAAACCACTATCCAGACATATCCCGCGAGAAGTCGTTCGCTATGAATTACCTGAAGCAGAACGTGTTTGTGACTGTGGTCATGCATTACATGAGGCTGGCGAAGACAAGTCAGAGCAGTTAGAAATCATTCCGGCTCAAATCAAAGTGATTGAACATGTCCAGGTAAAATATGCCTGTCGCGCTTGTGAAAACGGCATTATCAGTGTACCTAAACCGGCACAGCCCATTCCACGCAGTTTTGCTTCACCCAGTTTATTAGCCTACATCATTGTGGCTAAGTTTATGGATAGCTTGCCACTCTATCGCCAGGAAACAATTTTCAAACGCTTAAGTATCGACCTTTCGCGTGCTACCTTGTCAAATTGGGTATTGAAGTCCGCTGAATTGCTTGCTCCCTTTTATGATCGACTGCATCAACTATTGATCCTGCAGAAAATTATCCAGGCCGATGAAACACCGCTGAATGTTATTCAGGATGGGCGAGAGACGAAATCAAAATCCTATATGTGGCTCTACCAGAGTGGTGGACATGAGTCCGGGCAGCCGATTGTTTTGTATGATTATCAGGCAACTCGAGCGGGAGCGCATGCGGCTAGCTTTTTACTGGGATTTTCTGGTCACTTACAAGTGGACGGCTATGCCGGTTATCACGCCCTTGCATCAGATAACTGTACCCTCGTCGGATGTATGGCGCATGCACGTCGCAAATTCGATGAAGCTCTCAACGCACTGCCCAAAACGAGCCGTAAAGATAAAATGGGCATGGCGCAAACTGCATTACGCAAGTTTACTCGTCTCTATGGGCTTGAAAAACAATTTAAAGACCTGACGATAGATCAGCGTTATTTGTTGCGTCAGGAAAAAAGCAAACCTTTGCTGGAAGACTTAAAGCAGTGGTGCGATGACAATGTTACCAGAACCGCAAAAGACAGCTCAATAGGTAAAGCCATACGCTATACCATTAACCAGTGGGATAGTCTGGTTCGTTATATTGAGGATGGAAATTTACAGCTTGATAATAATGCCGCTGAACGCCATATAAAACCGTTTGTGATTGGGCGTAAAAACTGGCTGTTTAATCAGACCCCACGTGGTGCTAATGCCAGTGCACTGCTATACAGCCTTGTGCAAACGGCGGTGGCCAACAATCTGGAGCCGTTTGATTACCTAAAGTATTTACTCACTGAGCTACCCAGGCTTGGTAGGCATTATGAACCAGATGCACTGGATCAATTTCTACCTTGGAACTTAATCGAAAAAATTAAGCCTTTAAAGTAAATTGTGTAGCCTGTCTAGTGGGAAGAATGACGCTTACGAAACTTATCCCTTATCCAAGCGGCGATAATAGAGCCAGAAATCCGTTCTTCCCCAATTAGAGTATTTTCAGTTTATCGCCGAGAGCGATTACAAAAGACAAAAGCACTCCCGGTAAAGGAACATGCCCAACTGCTCCTGACACAACAAGCAAGTCCGGTTAATGGCTTACGTCATGATCTGTAACCCTGTCGCCAGATAGACTCTGATTAACCGCAAGCTTCATTTATCATGGAATAGACGCAACCTACAATTCAGTAAGGACTTTTAAGTCACAGCGAGTGTCCGTTATCGCTCTGGTATTATCCAGACTAAATGCCATTGGTAATGGATGACTTTGATAAGCGGGGCCAGAATGATAGCCTGGAGCCACCTATACATTCTCATCGGAAATAAGTTTACACCGGAACCAACTTGGCTGTTTGTTGAGCTGACGAACAGGACGAACTGACTTTCTTTTTTAATAACTAAAGATATGCGGCTTGATATCATGCGCTTTGCAATACTCGGACTGAGTTAAACGGCTGGCTCGCCATTGCGGTATGTGCTCTTGCATAGGCTGCCATATTTTGAGACGACTCATAATACCTCTGGAGTTATTGAGGTATTATCTTGGCCCCTCCGCTTGAAAAATCAGAGGAAAAACTGCCTAAGCGAAGTGATGAATTTTTAGTCAGCGTATAGCCGTAGGCCGTTCTTTTGTCATAAGGTCCTGAGCGTTAGCAAGGTGAGACAAAATAAAAGGCATATCCGACCGGCGTCAAGTCATTTGGGAGCCTATGTTCCGACCCCTTGTTGGGTCTGAAAACAGAGGTGACGAGGACTAATCGTGGGCCGCCGGATGCATAAGTGGTCGTGTTAAAGTTTTGCCTGCTTGCTTGGTCTGGGAGATGCCCATAACAAGCTTTCGCACAAAATAGCGACTCCCCGTTGTCAAGCTATTACTTTCCTGAATACCATATGGTACTTGGCTTTAACACTAGATTATCGTAATCTTAATGGTGGGCTGAGAATATTCTTCTCCTGCATGGTGTTTTACCATTTATTTCCATAAAAACAGGTTACAGTTGATTTTTACACAAATATTTATTTTTTTTGCGACAGAACCCATAAACCCCCATTCTCCGCGTTATCTGCTCTCATAACTCTCATATTTCAATAAAAGGTGGATCACATGCTCAGCTTCAAAGGTACTCACTTTCCAAAAGATGTCATTCTTTATGCTGTTTTCTTTTATGTCAGGTATGGTGTTTCGTATCGCGACCTTGAAGAAATTATGGAAGAAAGAGGTGTTGAAGTGGATCATGCTACGCTCAACCGTTGGGTTATCCGTTATTCTCCTGCCATTGCTGTAAAAGCTAAATCTCAGAAACGAGAAACCAATAAATCGTGGCGAATGGATGAAACGTATATCAAAGTGAAGGGTCAGTGAACCTATTTATACCGTGCTGTTGATAGTCACGGTGATACGCTTGATTTCATGCTTTCTGAACGCCGTGATGAAGAGGCTGCAACCGCTTTTTTCAAACAAACGATTAATAATAATGGCTTTCCTGATAAGGTCGTTATGGATAAAAGTGGCGCTAACTATGCAGGATTAGCCAATATTAACCTCTTGTTAATCCTAGCAGGGTTTACCACCATGATCGACATATTACAGGTTAAATATTTGAATAACATCATCGAACAGGATCACCGCTTTATCAAAAAAATAACAAAACCGATGATGGGCTTTAAAGCGTTTCACTCCGCTCAAGCAACCATTGATGGAATTGAAACAGCACATATGATCCGAAAGGGACAATTGTCTGAGGAAAATATGCCTGCTTATAAGCAGTTTATGGCTTTAGCAGGATAGTTATGCCTGAAGACCAGGAGGGCTGCGCTTTTGATAATTATTGCGACAGAACCTATTATAGTTTAGAATCACTAAAAATATCGAATAGCAAGTACATCAAGCACTATACTCTTTAAGATGTGGCTTTTACTTCCTGGAGTGTGATCATTTGTAACGCCAAAATGTACTATCCACGATTCATTTTCATCATACTCCGAAGAACTCCAGTAGGAGTCTTCGCTGAACGTGCCATGTCCTTTAGCGACTAAATTCCGAAAAATTAAATCTAATTCTCCTAGTGATGGCACAAACCAGTCGCTGTATCCTCCTAAACTATAATTAGATGTATTTTTAGCTGCAGGGGAGCATTCCGATTTTAACATAGCTTCGGTGTTTGATTCGCCTGTATAGATCGACTTGTTATAAACGCCATTAACATTAATGCCATTGACAGTATCTCCAGAACATCCCCATTTAGCAGCTCCCGAAGCACCGTGTGTAGCGACCTCTAATCCATGCAATCCTCCTGCACTAACGTAAAAAACAAGACCTCCAGCTGGCCCGTGGTCACCCAATTTATAGATATCATCTGTAATTCTCGATAATTCAAGAAGAGCTTCGCTGTTAGCTTTTGTGCTAGCAGCATTTTTAGCGATGTCTAGCCTGTTTCTTTCAACTTGAACAGTTAAAGATGGCGTATCCGCTAATACACCGCAAGGTAATGATATTCCGATACCGAATAAAAACGTCCTTATAACTAATGTGTATTGTTTTATTTGTTTGAATTTATGCATAGTTATCTCCAGACTATTTACTTATTGTTTGTAATTTTTATTTTATCGCAAAAGTCCCTAGAAGAGTATGAGCGCTCCCTAAAAAGATCGAACTGCACGTACGTAATTGACTCGAACTTTAGGTGACTGAATCACAA
Source organism: Bathymodiolus japonicus methanotrophic gill symbiont (assembly GCF_019721995.1). Taxonomy (GTDB): domain Bacteria; phylum Pseudomonadota; class Gammaproteobacteria; order Methylococcales; family Methylomonadaceae; genus Methyloprofundus. The sequence goes on from NZ_BLYC01000021.1 coordinate 12,052, forward strand.
TCGGTATATCCTTATCATCCTTGTCTAGATAATCGCAAAAACAATGGCTCCAAGCGGCACTATTACTGTCTCCCTCAGATGAACTCCAGTAGTAGTGGTCAAGAGAAGCAAGAAAATTACCAGTGCCTCCACGGTATAAATATGCAAACATTAATTCTAACTCATATTTTGATGGTAAATACCAATCTCTAAATCCATTGAGTTCATAATTAGATGCTACTTTAGCCGCAGTATTCCCACCGCATGTTTGTTTTAAAATAGTTTTGGTATTTTCTTTTCCTGTATAAAGACCTGCTTTTTTAGTGCTATCGATTCCAGCACATCCCCATTTGCTCATATTCTGATCATTTGGTGCGGCTTCTAAGCCATGAAAACCGCTATTGGTAACATAAAAAACAAAACCTCCAGCAGGACCTGTGTCTCCCGGATCATAACGCTTAATAAGTTTAATATATTTTGCGATAAAATCTATGCCAGTGTAATTAAAAGCGATATCTGATTTATTTTTTTTAACTTGATTTTCTAAAGATGTATTGGATGCTAACACACTAAAAGACAGTAGCATTCCAATACTGAATGCAAATATACTTGTAACTAGCGTGTATTGTTTTATTTGTTTGAATATGCTCATAATTTTGGATATCTTCATTTTCCAGTGTATGGTTTCGTAAAAAGGTTCTTCTGAAGAACCTGTGAAAGGAGCAGGGGAGTCGCTATTTTTGCGAAAGCTTGTTTTGGGCATCCCAGCCCAAGCAAGCGGCAAAAACTTAACGCGACGGTTCTGTCGCAAAAAAAATAAATATTTGTGTAAAAATCAACTGTAACCTGTTTTTATGGAAATAAATGGTAAAACACCATGCAGGAGAAGAATATTCTCAGCCCACCATTAAGATTACGATAATCTAGTGTTAAAGCCAAGTACCATATGGTATTCAGGAAAGTAATAGCTTGAAAAATAGAGCCATTTTTAGTTGAGCATGCGAACCTTTTTTTGCCGAAATTAAATCTTATGGTCGTAGGTAATAGGGTGATTTTGTTTTTCTGCGACAGAAACTTAAAACGCGCGAACAGCACGTACTAAATGAGATTGATTTTTATATTGTATAAAGGGCGATGTAATAGGATGGTTATAAGAGGGAGTAGAAGCCCACGCTCTATTATTAGTTGCCTCTGTCGAACTCCAGTAGCTGAAAGTAGGGCTACTACTAAGGCCATTAGAAAAATGAGTATCCTTTAAAGTTTTGGACATTAACATTAACGTATCTCTTGATGGTAAGAACCAATCGCTGAAACCATTATATTCATAATTAGACGCAAGGCTAGCGGCGGTTCTTCCATGGGAGGAACGGCACTCTGGTTTATTACTTAAAATAGATTTGGTGTTTAATTCGCCTGAATAGACCGATATTCCATGAGCTCCATTAACACGTTCTGAAAAACAACCCCACTCTGCCGAACCCGCATCTGATGGAGCGGCTTCTAAGCCATGTAACCCACTTACGTTAACATAAAAGACAAAGCCTCCAGCTGGACCGGGATCACCCACCTCATAGTAGCCATTACGTAAAGAGCGGTGTAAATTTGTAACAGTGTTTGCGTTATTTTTTTTGTTAGCGCTGTTCTTAGCAATGTTCCGTTTGTTTCGGTCGATCCGGTCTTCTAAAGGGTAGATCGCTAATGCTTTGGAAGACAGCAATATTCCAATACCGAATATAAATATATTTGTAATTAACGTGTATTGTTTTGTTTTTTTGAATATCATAATAATCTCCTATTTTGTAACTACTCAGCGTAATTTAGACTCATAACAGATTGATTTAAAATAATAATTAATGTATCTCTATGGATTTTAGTCCAATTTTCACCCCTTTTTAAAGGTGAAAATGACTAAAATCAGGTTAAATTAAAATATATCCATTTGATTTAAAAGTTAAAAAACACGCTGAGTAGTTACCCTATTTTTTCAAATATTATCTCACATTTTCAACACCTATTTCTTCCATAATTTCTTCAAGATCGCGATACGAAACGCCATACCTGACATACAGCCCTGACGCATGAAATAAAACCCGCATAAAAAGCCATTTTATATTTGCTATATAATGCTTTCCTATCCTAAATACGGTTGCTGTCGCAAGAACTTATTATGATGGTAAAGATTGGTCATAACCGACCTTTATGCAGCTAATGAATAAAACTGTCCTGCAGGAGACAAACGATTCTGTCGCAAAAAATAGAATCACCCTATTACCTACAATCATAAGATTTAATTTCAGCCAAAGAAGATTCACATATTCAACTAAAAATGGTTCTATTTTTTTAAGTTATTACTTTCCTGAATACCATATGATACTTGGCTTTAACACTAGATTGTCGTGATTTTAATAATGAGATTAGAAGGTTTTTCTCCTGCATGATGTTTTATCCAGTTATCGTATAAAAATAGGTCACAGTTGATTTTTACACAAACATTTGTTTTTTTGCGACAGAACCCGATAAAACAGTGTCCTTTTTTATTGATCAATCGTTGTGCCTGATACTCAGTCACAACCCGTGAAATATCAATATCGAAGACCTGACGTGTTTCAAAGCCATCTTCCGTGTATTGCCCTTTAGGTAAGGTACGACGATCTATACTAATGACCTCGATTTCATCAGGGTCTTCTATTTTTTGTAGCGTTGTACCTACATGCGACTTTTGTCCACCTGAGGGTTTGTCAGATTTTTTACGACTGCCCTTTTTACGGTTGGGGTCGCTTGCTGGTGGTTTGCTGCTATTTTTACTGTTTAGCGTGACTCGATTTAATAATACTGTCACTAATAATAGAATCATTTCTAGTGCTGATTTTAGAGCAGGCGATATATCACGCTCAGCTTCAAGTAACTGCCTGGCATGTTTGACTGCAGAATCAACATCAACGTTATCTATTTTCGGTAGTGGGTTAAATCTGTTATTTCACTTAAATAATTAGGAGAAGTAAAAGGTTTACATCATAATTCCTCGAATGAAATGTTATCAAGAAGTAAGTTGCCACAATTGTCGCTGTAGCACTATCATGAAATCAGGAAAGAATGCTCAAAATATACAGCGGTATCGCTGCAAAAATAGTGCCTGCCCAACTCAAACATTTATGCTGGACTATCGCTATAATGCATGTGTGCCTGGAGTCCAAGAAAAAGTCGTCGAAATGGCTATTAATAGCAGTGGTATTAGAGACACCGCACGGGTTCTGAAAATCAATAAAAATACAGTCATCAGCATCCTGAAAAGCAAAGAAGATAGCCTTGTACAGGTAAATCCTGTTTTTCTATCTCAAAAATCAGAAACACCTTTAGACGTCCGGCTGGAGCTTGTTTGCGAAGAAGTTGAGATTGATGAACAATGGTCATTTGTAGGTAAAAAGTCGAATCAGCGATGGTTATGGCATGCTGTTGATCATGCGACTAATACAGTCATTGCTTATGTATTTGGCAAGCGTAAAGATGATGTTTTCAAAGAGCTAAAAGCCTTACTGACTCCTTTTGAAATAAGCAGATATTATACAGATGACTGGGGGGCTTATGAGCGAAACTTAGACGCTGAAAATCATGGAAACGTAGCTTAGCGAAGTGGTGATTTTTAGTCCCTGATAGGCGACAGGGCAATTCGCTGATTCGACGTGTGCTAGCAGCACGCGAGAGGAGCAAGAATTGCATTCCGAATAGCCGTCCAGCCAGTGAGGTAGTAATGACGAAGCGGCTTTTGTGCGTAGTCGTTGCGGACGCAGGGCGTTCAGGGCATCTCCCATCCGCTGCGTAGGTGAACGAATTATGGCGACAGGAGTCCCGGAATTTCGTGAGGTAGCATGGCGCGCCTGTGTAAATGAACATGAAATAGGCAAACAAAACACTCAAAAAATTGAACGAAAAAACCTAAATTTTAGAACATGGATTAAACGCTTAACGCGTCGAACAATCTGTTTTTCCAAAATAGAACAAATGCATGATATTGTCATTGGACTATTAATTAATAAAGTCGAATTTGGACGAGATATTCATGCCTAATAACAGATTTAACCCACCACCCTATTTTCAACGGAAAACCTGTATCGCTATAAGAACAGGTATATTATCTCATGGGTTTTTAATCCCGAATTTTCCTCGTCGTAAGCTGTTTTGAAGCGATTAAAAAAGTTGATCGGGATCGCCAGTATTTAAAAGAAACCTAGTAGCGGACTATAAAGATAGAGGCCATAAATAGCCTATTTAATGGCTACTCTGCAGGTGACTAAAAATCACAATTCAAGACTAAAATCCTGTCAAGAACTTTTTTAATTATTTACGCTGAGTAGTTACTTACATTGTAACTATTTTCAACTAAACAACCACCCGCTAAAAGCGGGTGGGTTAGAGAGACTGGCGACTGAAAGTCGGGATACAGGGCAAATAGCCCTGTTATTTCAGCTCTCCATACTCTGTTTTAAAATTGTCATTCGGGTTGGCGTCAAAATGGTGATCAAGATAATTCTTTATCATTTCCTCAGTCATTTGCCCTACCGTGACACAAAAGTAACCCCTAGCCCAAAAGTGCTTCCCCTAGTACCTATTGATTTCAAATGCTTCGCAAGTTTTCCTTACCAACTCTCTTACACCCAAGCTGATATGTAAGCGTCAATTCTCTCCACCTAGACAAGCTACCCTAATTACTTTAGAGGCTTAATTTTTTCAATCAAGTTCCAGGGCAAAAACTGATCCAGTGCTTCTGGTTCATAATGCCTACCCAGCTTGGGTAGTTCAGTTAATAGGTATTTCAGGTAATCAAAAGGTTCCAGGTTATTAGCAACGGCTGTTTGCACAAGACTGTAAAGTAGTGCGCTGGCATTTGCACCGCGTGGTGTCTGGTTAAACAGCCAGTTTTTACGTCCAATCACAAACGGTTTGATATGCCGTTCAGCTGCATTATTATCAATTTGTATATTACCGTCATCAATATAGCGGATCAAGCTACCCCACTGGTTAATAGTGTAACGAATGGCTTTACCTATTGCGCTGTCCTTTGCTGTCTTGGTAAGGTTGTTATCGCACCACTGCTTTAACTCTTCCAGTAAAGGTTTGCTTTTTTCCTGACGCTGTAAATAACGTTGCTCTATCGTCAGGTCTTTGATCTGTTTTTCAAGTGCATACAGTCGGGCAAACTTACGTAATGCGGTTTGAGCCAGCCCCATTTTATTCTTGCGACTCTCTTTAGGGAGGGCTTTTAGCGCTTCATCGAATTTACGCCGCGCATGTGCCATACACCCCACGAGGATACAATCATCTGATGCCAGTGCATGATAGCCTGCATAGCCATCTACCTGCAAGTGACCTGAAAAGGCCCGCAAGAAGCTTTCAGCATGCGCTCCTGCCCGCGTTGGCTGATAATCATACAAAACGATCGGGTGCTCGGATTCATGCTCACCACTCTGATAGAGCCACATATAGGATTTCGATTTCGTCTCTCGACCATCCCGAATCACATTTAAGGTTGTTTCATCGGCCTGGAGGATCTTCTGTAGAATCAGCAGAGCATGCAGTCGATCATAAAAGGGCTGGAGCAATTCAGCGGACTTTAATACCCAGTTAGATAGCGTGGCACGAGAAAGGTCAACACTTAAGCGCTTGAAAATGGTTTCCTGCCGGTAAAGTGGCAGGCTATCCATGAACTTGGCGACAATAATGTAAGCTAATAAACTTGCCGAGGCAAAACTACGAGGAATGGGCTGTGCGGGTTTTGGTGCACTGATAATGCCATTTTCACAGGTGCGGCAGCCATACTTGATCTGTATATGTTCAATGACTTTGATCTGGGCAGGAATGATTTCTAACTGCTCTGACTTGTCTTCGCCAGCCTCATGCAATGCATGACCGCAGGCACAAAAACGCTCTGCTTCAGGTAATTCATAACGGATAACTTCGCGCGGGATATCTCTGGATAATGGCTTGCGGCCTGGCTTTTTACGCTGATAGCTTAGGGTTTCTTCAGGGTCGGAATCATCCTGCTTTAAGCTATCAAGAATGGACTCCGCTTCATTAAACAACTCCATTTGACCCGGGCATTTCTCACTGGAGGTGCCAAAACGCTTATGTTGCAACAGACGAAACTGCTCCTCATACCATGTCAGTTTTTCCTGTAATTGATCCACTGTCGACTGATAGTCCAGCACCATTTTGTGCAGTACATTCGTCTCGTCTGGCAGTGTTTCAGGAAGTGATTTCATGGTGTTTATTATACCACCAAACAGGGTTAAATAATCATTTAACTGGCTGTTTTATTAGATATTTTCCACGTAAAATAACGGCAACAAATCAATTATTTATTAAGCCAGAAATAGCGGTATGAGCTTGCGCTTGCCGATAGGATAAACCTTCCAGTAACCAGTGTAATTCACGTAAGGTTAATGATAACGGATGTTCGTTTAACTCGGTTGGCCACTGAAACTTCCCCTTATCCAGGCGCCGATAATAAAGCCAGAACCCATTACACTCCCAATAGAGTATTTTCAGTTTATCGCGAGAGCGGTTACAAAAGACAAAAATACTTCCGGCAAAGGGATCATGGCCAAACTGTTCCGAAACAATCAGTGACAGACCATTGATAGATTTACGCATATCAGTAACGCCGGTCGCCAAAAAAACTTGATTAACAACAAGCCCGTTTATCATGAGATAGACCTAACCAGTTTCAGTAGCGGCTTTAATGATGCAAGTTCTGTACTGGCACAAATTTCCAGACTGAAGCCATTAGAATGAGTCACTTTGATAACTGATGAATCAGCAGGTACGCCTGATCCGTTCAACATGTCCTCTGCAACCAGTGTTACCGGAACCAATTGCTTGGCTTGTAACACTGGTGGAGCGAGCGAACTGAATTGCTTTTTGTAATAACTGAAGATATGCAGCTTGATATCATGGGCTTTGCAATACCCGACCTGAGTTAAACGACTGGCTTGCCATTGCGGTATATGATTTTGCATAGCCGCTTTATTTTGAGATGGACTCATAAATTACTCCTGAGTTAATTGGAGGTATTAGTCTGCCATTTTTTATATTGGTTTAGAATGTGTACTTTAATTGACGCTTACATTTCGGCTTCATCACAGCAGACCTGTTCTAGTCTGACTTCCAATGGTTTCCCTTGATCAAAGGTCTGAAAAATGAGTGTATCTCTTGAACAAGCTGTTTTGCTCCCTTAGCTCTTAGTTTAAAGCTAAACGATTACCACCGTGATTTCTTCATTGCAATTAGTTAAATACTAGCCTGTGATCTACCCGACGCTCGATCCACATACGTATTGTATGCCTTTTATTCTTTGGTACTACTCAGCGTGTTACTTAAAAAAATGGTTCTTTTTTTTAATTCACATGCTTTATACATTTTCACAACATGAGGTGTTGGTGACTACAAATCTGTGAGTCATTTGCAACGTATCGTGTTCAAATCACATCTTTTATAGCTACATACCTGAGTGTTACATCTGGTTGGAATTAGTACAGTGTATGGGCAGTGATTTCTTGATCAGTTTATTAGTCATGAGGATTTCTGAAATATATGCGGGAATAGTAAATGTAAGCGTCAATTAAAGTACACATTCTAAACCAATATAAAAAATGGCAGACTAATACCTCCAATTAACTCAGGAGTAATTTATGAGTCCATCTCAAAATAAAGCGGCTATGCAAAATCATATACCGCAATGGCAAGCCAGTCGTTTAACTCAGGTCGGGTATTGCAAAGCCCATGATATCAAGCTGCATATCTTCAGTTATTACAAAAAGCAATTCAGTTCGCTCGCTCCACCAGTGTTACAAGCCAAGCAATTGGTTCCGGTAACACTGGTTGCAGAGGACATGTTGAACGGATCAGGCGTACCTGCTGATTCATCAGTTATCAAAGTGACTCATTCTAATGGCTTCAGTCTGGAAATTTGTGCCAGTACAGAACTTGCATCATTAAAGCCGCTACTGAAACTGGTTAGGTCTATCTCATGATAAACGGGCTTGTTGTTAATCAAGTTTTTTTGGCGACCGGCGTTACTGATATGCGTAAATCTATCAATGGTCTGTCACTGATTGTTTCGGAACAGTTTGGCCATGATCCCTTTGCCGGAAGTATTTTTGTCTTTTGTAACCGCTCTCGCGATAAACTGAAAATACTCTATTGGGAGTGTAATGGGTTCTGGCTTTATTATCGGCGCCTGGATAAGGGGAAGTTTCAGTGGCCAACCGAGTTAAACGAACATCCGTTATCATTAACCTTACGTGAATTACACTGGTTACTGGAAGGTTTATCCTATCGGCAAGCGCAAGCTCATACCGCTATTTCTGGCTTAATAAATAATTGATTTGTTGCCGTTATTTTACGTGGAAAATATCTAATAAAACAGCCAGTTAAATGATTATTTAACCCTGTTTGGTGGTATAATAAACACCATGAAATCACTTCCTGAAACACTGCCAGACGAGACGAATGTACTGCACAAAATGGTGCTGGACTATCAGTCGACAGTGGATCAATTACAGGAAAAACTGACATGGTATGAGGAGCAGTTTCGTCTGTTGCAACATAAGCGTTTTGGCACCTCCAGTGAGAAATGCCCGGGTCAAATGGAGTTGTTTAATGAAGCGGAGTCCATTCTTGATAGCTTAAAGCAGGATGATTCCGACCCTGAAGAAACCCTAAGCTATCAGCGTAAAAAGCCAGGCCGCAAGCCATTATCCAGAGATATCCCGCGCGAAGTTATCCGTTATGAATTACCTGAAGCAGAGCGTTTTTGTGCCTGCGGTCATGCATTGCATGAGGCTGGCGAAGACAAGTCAGAGCAGTTAGAAATCATTCCTGCCCAGATCAAAGTCATTGAACATATACAGATCAAGTATGGCTGCCGCACCTGTGAAAATGGCATTATCAGTGCACCAAAACCCGCACAGCCCATTCCTCGTAGTTTTGCCTCGGCAAGTTTATTAGCTTACATTATTGTCGCCAAGTTCATGGATAGCCTGCCACTTTACCGGCAGGAAACCATTTTCAAGCGCTTAAGTGTTGACCTTTCTCGTGCCACGCTATCTAACTGGGTATTAAAGTCCGCTGAATTGCTCCAGCCCTTTTATGATCGACTGCATGCTCTGCTGATTCTACAGAAGATCCTCCAGGCCGATGAAACAACCTTAAATGTGATTCGGGATGGTCGAGAGACGAAATCGAAATCCTATATGTGGCTCTATCAGAGTGGTGAGCATGAATCCGAGCACCCGATCGTTTTGTATGATTATCAGCCAACGCGGGCAGGAGCGCATGCTGAAAGCTTCTTGCGGGCCTTTTCAGGTCACTTGCAGGTAGATGGCTATGCAGGCTATCATGCACTGGCATCAGATGATTGTATCCTCGTGGGGTGTATGGCACATGCGCGGCGTAAATTCGATGAAGCGCTAAAAGCCCTCCCTAAAGAGAGTCGCAAGAATAAAATGGGGCTGGCTCAAACCGCATTACGTAAGTTTGCCCGACTGTATGCACTTGAAAAACAGATCAAAGACCTGACGATAGAGCAACGTTATTTACAGCGTCAGGAAAAAAGCAAACCTTTACTGGAAGAGTTAAAGCAGTGGTGCGATAACAACCTTACCAAGACAGCAAAGGACAGCGCAATAGGTAAAGCCATTCGTTACACTATTAACCAGTGGGGTAGCTTGATCCGCTATATTGATGACGGTAATATACAAATTGATAATAATGCAGCTGAACGGCATATCAAACCGTTTGTGATTGGACGTAAAAACTGGCTGTTTAACCAGACACCACGCGGTGCAAATGCCAGCGCACTACTTTACAGTCTTGTGCAAACAGCCGTTGCTAATAACCTGGAACCTTTTGATTACCTGAAATACCTATTAACTGAACTACCCAAGCTGGGTAGGCATTATGAACCAGAAGCACTGGATCAGTTTTTGCCCTGGAACTTGATTGAAAAAATTAAGCCTCTAAAGTAATTAGGGTAGCTTGTCTAGGTGGAGAGAATTGACGCTTACTATTTATTAATCTAAGTTATGTCGCTTTTCATACCTCCACATTTATTAGGATGGAATAGATAGGTGGTTTAACATCTACCTATTCCATTTTTAGAGTTTACTACGCAGGCTGTAGTTCACCTCCTGCCCAAATCTTCTTAAAGGCATAACTCGAAAGCTGCTCTTCAGTCAAGCCAACCTCGGGTTGTGTTGTTGGCTTCTCATGTGTTGGCTCCTCTGGGTAGTGATACCCCGTGTTTGCGGGGGAAGGGGACAGATAAATAGGTTGTGTTGTATAAACAGTTTATCTGTCCCCTTTTTCAATGAATACGGGGGCTGTATCCCCTTGCCCTGTAATAAACTCATAACTGAATAAAATATTATCATTTGGCTAGTGGCATAAGTCCGGTCTTTAGGGGCTATCCTCGTTGCGTTCTCAAATTCATCTAGTGATTGCGTATTGCCTAGACTCTCGTTTACTATCTCAAATCTCTTGAAGACAGGTCCTAGCGTTCCACCATCCCACAATTGAATATCCTTCTCTGAAACCTCTTCTCCGAGTGCTAGTTGCTCTCTACATTCAAACCTCTCTATTGCGTTGTGATCGGATTCTGTAACTTTCGATGACTTTTTTAAATTACCGTACTCAATAGCGGAAATAGGGTTCTGTCGCATAAATCCCCCTTCCCGACGTTATCTGCTATCATCATTATCAATTTCAATAAAAGGTGGATCACATGCTCAGCTTCAAAGGCACTCACTTTCAAAAAGATGTCATTCTTTATGCTGTTTTCTTTTATGTCAGGTATGGCGTTTCGTATCGCGACCTTGAAGAAATTATGGAAGAAAGAGGTGTTGAAGTGGATCATGCTACGCTCAATCGTTGGGTTATCCGTTATTCTCCTGCCATTGCTGTAAACGCTAAATCTCAGAAACGAGAAACCAATAAATCGTGGCGCATGGATGAAACGTATATCAAAGTTAAGGGTCAGTGGACCTATTTATACCGAGCTGTTGATAGTCGCGGGGATACGCTTGATTTCATGCTTTCTGAGCGCCGTGATGAAGAGGCTGCAACCGCATTTTTCAAACAAACGATTAACAATAATGGCTTTCCTGATAAGGTCGTTATGGATAAAAGTGGCGCTAACTATGCAGGATTATCCAATATTAACCTCTTGTTAATCCTCGCTGGGTTTGCCAATATGATCGACATATTACAGGTTAAATATTTGAATAACATCATCGAACAGGATCACCGCTTTATCAAAAAAATAACAGAACCGATGATGGGCTTTAAAGCGTTTCACTCCTCCCAAGCAACAATTGATGGAATTGAAACGGCACATATGATCCGAAAGGGGCAATTGTCTGAGGAAAATATTCCTGCTTATAAGCAGTTTATGGCTTTAGCAGGATAGTTATGCCTGAAGACCAGGAGGACTACGCTTTTTGATAATTATTGCGACAAAACCAACTTACAGCATCACCTTATCTCTTAGATCAGTGTAGGTTTTAATAACATCATATTTTATATCTGCATGACCCAAAGCTTCAAAATGCTTTTTAGCGTAATCAAATCTTTTCTCTTCAATTGCCCTTAATTGCATACTCTCCATGCTACCTTTTGTTTCTGCAATAAAATAAACATATTTGAATTTATCGGTATCAAAAACAATTGCCCAATCAGGGTTATAGTTACCAACAGGGGTAGAGATTTTAAAGTCATTGGGAAGTTTGGCATAAACTAAAACCTCACCGCTCTCTAGCTCTTTTGCAAACTCTTGTTCTATTTTAGAATCTGTTTTTAAGTAATCATAAATATGCTTTTTAACCTCTAAAATATTACTGTTTAAAGAGCCTTTAAACTTATTAACTGTAAATATTTTATCTTCGTAAGTGTTGTCGGTTTTAGAGTAGACAATATTATTGATTAAGGTGGCTGCTTTTTCATCGTTGATGATTTTAGATATTTCTTTGATGAAACTTTCAGGGTTCACCTGAAAATTATAAAAGGTATTTGCCTTTATTTCTTGCAAAATGGAAACAACAGTTTTTCTATTTAGTCGGGTTTCTTTAGCAATTTCCCCAATTAAATCATATTTAACCGCCCCTAATAATGAATCATATTTCTCAGTAATATCTTTGGTTTTAACCATACTATCGCCAGACTTTAAGCTGCTTTCATTAATCGTATTGGCCTGTTCACCAACAGTGATATGCACAATGACTTTTTTAACAGACAATTTGTTATCTATCGTGGAAACGCTGTTTTTTATCAGTTCTTCATCCGAAAAATCAACTTCATAAACCGTTTTTATTTTGATTTTATTCCATAGGTCTTGAAATTCTTTTTTAGAAAAATTAGCATTTGGCTTAAAATCAGAAATATCAATGTTATCTGCTTTACCGTCTTCACTGGCTTTAAAATTAGCCGTAGTGTGTATTTTCTGCATTAACTCACAGACATTGGTTTTAAAGGGAATAAGCTCAGCTGGTAACTCAACTTGATCTTCTTCTATCGCTTTAACCAGCTTATCTGTAATTTTTAGATTCTCGTCAATATACGCTTTTGCACTAAATTTCATAATGAGTTTTGTGGCAGATGCGTTATTAAACGTAAACTGATCGCCTTCGTCATTGGTCAGTACACGGCCTACTAAAACGTCTGATGATAAAATAATAGGTCTATCAGATAGTGACGCAACAGTTTCTTTTTGTAGTTTTTTAGAAAAACTATCGTATGACTCACTGGCAATAACCGTTAAGGTATTTATATCGAAGAATTCATCCTCTAGTGCGTCAGCATCCATGCGAGTACCTTTATTTTCACCACGGCATTTCACACTAATTCTTAGCCCCCGCCCAATTTCTTGACGTTTGTTATCTTCGGCTTGGCTATGTTTTAAGGTACAAATCTGAAAGACATTTGGATTATCCCAGCCTTCACGCAAAGCAGAATGCGAAAAAATAAAGCGTGTTGGCTCATCAAAACTAAGCAAACGCTCCTTATTTTTCATGATTAGATCATATGCACTAATATCGGTACTATCCTGCTTTTCTGATTTGGTTTTACTGATGGAATCCACCAGCTTGCCTTTCTTATCTACCGAGAAATAGCCTTTATGGATTTCTTCCGTTTTATGTTCTTCTAAATACTGATTGTATTTATCATCAAAAAAATCACGCTCGGCAATGGCAAGCTTATATTCTTCTTCAAAAACACGCGCATATTCGCCTTTTTCATCGGCTTGTTCATAGTCTCGATATTTCACCACTTCATCAATAAAAAATAGGGACAACACTTTGATACCTTCATCAAATAAAGCCCGTTCTTTTTCAATATGAGATTTTATTGTTTCTCGAATTTGAATACGTCTTATATGTTTCTCGTCTACCTCCCCCATACTTTGACCCACGCCTATTGTGATGCCATTGGCAAAGGAAACTGTATTATGCAGACCGTTAATTTCTTTAACGATAAAATCTTGATACTGCTTCAACTCATTGGATAAGTTAAACAAGTTATCTTTTTCTGTTATTTTTCTCAGTACCTTTTTTATGCCTGTTTTTTGCTTTATTTCAAATTCAAGGCTGGCAGTAGGGTAGAGTTTAGGGTGGATATTAATCGCATCTAAAAAAATATAACTGTTCGTGCCGCTGTTTCCCAGTACTTCAATGCCTTTTACCTTGATTTTTTTAACTAGCTTTTGGTTATAAGCATCTATCGCATCTAGTCTGTAAACTTCATTATATTTTTTGTCTTTTTTATGGGTTGCTGAATAGCGCAACACACACAAGGGGTTAAATTCTTTAAATAAACTTTCGGACTTACCAAAGCGTTGCGGCTCATCAATAATTAGAATAGGTCTGGCTCTGCTGATAATATCAATCGGGCGTTCTGATTGAAGAGCATCAAGTTTTTGATAAATTTTTCTTGCGGATTCCCCTCTAATTTCTTTATCTTTTTTCTTTGCATTAAAAGCCTGATAATTCATAATCAACACTTCAATATTTGCAGTATTGGCAAAACTTTTAATATTAACAATATTGGATTTATTTTGTGTATTGTAGATAGAAAAGCGGATTTTTTTGCCATACAAATCCTGAAAATGATCTGCTGTTATTTCTAGGGAAATATGCACACCTTCACGGATTGCAATCGATGGCACCATAATAATAAACTTGCTCCAGCCATATTTTTTATTCAGCTCGAACATGGTTTTAGTGTAAACATAGGTTTTACCCGTCCCTGTTTCCATTTCAATACTGAAATTCGGTGCGCCATCTAAGCATGCTAATTGCTTGCTAGTATTAAGACCTTGTTCTTTCTGTAGTGCTTGAACATTTTTCGTCAGTTCGGTTTCACTCAAATCAAACTTTTTATTGGCAAATATTTCATGGACTAAAATATCTGTTCGCTCTGTTATTTCTTTTCTATGCCCTTTTGTTTGTCCTGCAAAACAATCTACCACGGCTTGCGTGGCATCACTTTGGTAGCCTTGCTGCTTAAACTGTAATTTAATCCCGTTAGCCATGTTATATCACCGTAATTAGGGTTTCAGGTGAAAGACGTTTAAAGCGTTCTTCCAGATTAATACGGTCTTTACTGGCGGCAAAACTGGCATCTTTAAACACGACTTTAAACGGCTGTAACTGGGCTATTTCATCAATGATTTTTGTATTGATATTGTCATCAAAACAGGCAACTAAAGCGTTAGTTTGCACAATAAATACGTTGTTACCGTGCATTTCTTTTTGCTCAATTGGTAGATTAAGCTCTAGCCCTAAATCTAAAATAACTTGGGTGAGTAAATCATCAGGCTTTCTGCTTTTCTTGATATTGCTTTCTAAAGAAAAAATGTCATCTTGGGTTAGCTGTTCAGGGTGATAATAGACTTCTTTCATATTGCTTGAGTCAGTTTTATAGACGCGAAATCCAATATCCAGTTTATCAATTCCTGTTTTATCTTGATTGTCTTCCACTATTTTAGTACCTGCTCGTCGGATACGCTCTTTACCTATTTCTGCAATGTTTTTGTAGCCCGCTTTATAGGCTTCAGATTTTTCATCAGTTGCTTCAGGGAGCTGTACCATAATGAATTTTCGGTTTCCGTTGTCTTCCGCATTGAGTTGCATGACTGCGTGAGCTGTGGTGGCGGATCCTGAGAAGAAGTCTAGGATTATGTCATCACTTCTATAAATCATTTTGCATAAGTACTGAACCAGTTCAACTGGCTTTGGATAATCATCAAAAACAACTTCAAGAGATTTTATTTCAGCCCCTGCTTTTTGCGGACCTCCTAAATTTTCCAACGATGAAATTACGTGACTTTGTATAGTTGATCGTTCTTTTATCACCTCTATTGCACCAGTCGGAGAAATAACAAACCTTGATGATTGTCCCTTAATATCTGTGACTGCTTTGTACTTATTTTTAATAAAATCTATCAATAAACTTTTTGAACTCCATCCACTTTTTATTTCAACTTCTTCAAATAATTTTCCATTTTTTATAACGGCATCTTGTGAATAGTGAGGCCATTGTGTGACCCTTTTTTCTATAATTGTTTCATCTATATTCGCAGGAAAACCTTTAGGTAAGACAACTGAACTAACAGGATTTTTGGGTCCATTTTTAACAATCGTATTTATTATTTCATTTTTATACAATTTACTGTCATTTGGTACACTTGGATCAATAACAGGGGGGGCTAAAAAATACTGCTCATCTTTTGCATAACTAAGAATGTATTCGTGACATTTTTTGAACTTTGCTTGATTATCAAAATTACCATCTGTCCGCCAAGAAAAATGAATTAGGAAATTTTCTTCTCCAAACACTTCATCACAAACGCCCCTTAAATTATGAACTTCATTATCATCAATACTAATAAAGATAACGCCATCTTCTGTCAATAAATCTCTAGCTACCACTAAGCGTTCATACATCATACTTAACCAATCAGAATGAAAACGGCCATTGGTATCGGTATTTCTAAATAGCTTGTTCTCTTCCTCATCCGTTGTGCCTAGCTCTTCTTCATAATCTGCTTTTTTAGCTGCGAAATTATCTTTATAAATAAAATCCTTGCCTGTGTTGTAAGGCGGGTCAATATAAATCATTTTGATTTTACCTAGATATGACTCTTGTAAAATCTTCAATACCTCAAAGTTATCGCCTTCGATATACACGTTTTCTGTGCTATCAAAGTTCACGCTGTCATCTCGGCACGGACGTAGAGTTTTAGTAACCGGGGTATTGGCTTTTAATAATGCGGCTTTCTTTCCAGGCCAATCTAAACGATAACGCTCATCGGCATCATCAACTAAGACACTGGATAAACTTTGTTTCAATAGGTCAAAATCAAGGGCTTTTTTAACATTGCCATTTTTATCTTGGGTCTCTGTCATTACATTAGGAAATAGCTTGGCAATCTGTTCCATGTTCTGCTCAGTAATATTCGGGGTTTGCATTTTTAATTTTTCGATCACGATACGTCCTTTATAAGCTGTAATTGCTGCTGTTTATCTAATAATGTCTTGTTCAACTCGACTTTTCTATTCATTTGCTTTTCTTTACTGATTTTCTTAGTCAGTAAGGCAATGTCTTTTTCTAGCTGTTTGGTTTTATGGTCAGTTTCGATAACCACCTTAAAATCCTTTTGTTTTGTTGTTTGATTTTTAATAAAAGCTTTAATCAGCTTTTGGTAGACTTGCTCTAAGTCTGTGCCTGTAAAATCAAACTGAACAGGCTCATTCCATTCTGAAAAGTAATAATCTGTTGGCATTGGTTTTTCAATATCACTTAAACCTTTTAAAGTAATAGCATAAGCAATATGTTCATTAAATCTGAATTGATAAAGAATTTGATAAGGAATGACTTTATCAATCAGCGCAAGAATGTTTTTAGGAATAAGCTGCTCTTTTAATTCAATCTCAAAGACTTGTATTTCTGTCACGGCGGCTGTTTTATTGATACCTAACGTATTTTCTGAGAGCTTATATTGCCAAGTGATTTTTTGTATTTTATTAACAAAATCATCTTTTAATTTAGAGCTTATAGCTGCTTTCTCATAGAACTTGGTTTTGGCTATAAATCGATTAACTAATGCGCTATCAGGTAGGTGTAAGCTCATTATTTTATGACCGTAAAGGTGAGTAATTCAAAGTCTTCTAGCCCTTTAATACTATTGACTAATGCGCTAGTTCCACCTTCTGAAAAAAGGCTGTCTACATCACTCTCTTCTTTGGTATTTAATATAGAGTTTATGGAATCACCGAGCATGTCTGAGTAAGCATCCATATTATTACCATCGTCTGTTTCTAAGTTAAAGTATTCGTAAGCGTCTCTAATTGGCTCATCTTTGCCTTTTGAGAGCAGTCTTAATATATCAAGGGTATGCTTTACATTGAGGTGATTAGAAAGTATTTCCCCATTTTCTTTAATATAGACAAGATAGAACGGGTGTAGCTGGTTGATACTATCAATATTAACGTCACTATTAATATTTTTTAGAACAAAAATAACCCCTTCATGGATGCCTTTTTCAATGACTTTATTACACACAGTATGTATGCCACTTGGGACGCTCTCTAAACTGCCATTTTCATTAATGTAATTCACTAAGTCCATGCGGAAATCATTAAGCCCTAAGTCCGTAATAGACACGCCTGTATCTACATCTTCTATATCAACAACTTCATCTTGTAGCTGTTGCAGTTGTTTTTTCCTGAATAATAAATCAGAAGATTGATTAGTTAATACGTTGTCTTCACCTGTGGCAGTCATATCCACCATGAACATTTTACTTTCAACTCTATTTTTTAAATTAATGTAATCATCTAAGGAAAGTTGCGGCCAGAAGTTAATAAGCTGGATAACTTCGTTTTGTGACCCGATCCTATCCACTCGCCCAAAGCGTTGAATTATTCTTACAGGATTCCAGTGAATATCGTAGTTGATTAAGGTGTCACAATCTTGCAGGTTTTGCCCTTCTGAAATACAGTCGGTGGCAATTAATATATCTATTTCTGGGGCGGTTGTGTTGCCCCTATTTTTAGAACGTGGTGAGAAGTTGATAAGGATATTATTAAATTCATTGGCAATGTCTAATGTGGTTTTATTTTTATCTGATCCCGTTATTTTCGCACTCTCAAGGTTATGCTGTTCTTTGCTATAGAGTGCTGTGTTTTTATATAGGTAATCTACGGTGTCCGAAAAGGCACTAAAGATGATGATTTTTTTATTGCCGTCATTAATGGGGTTGTTGGTCTTATTGGTTATAAATTGTTTTAGGTCTTGTAGTTTTTTATCATGCTCAGGTGTGACTTGTTTTATTTCATTGAGCAGAGCATTAGCTATTTCATAATCTTCTTGTAAGTCTATCTTCCAGCCTGATGTATTCATATCCGCGAGGTTGATTTTTACTTTATCGCCAATACTAAATTCGGTGTCTAGCCAATCATCGCTTTCAACATCTAAATTAATATCATTAACCTGTGGCTCATCGGTATAGCTTTTGGTGCCATTTTGTTCAAAGTCTTCAATGTTATTGATATTGCTTTCTATTCTATTAACCAGTTTTTCTAGGGTAATTCTAAAGGAATCTACTGAACTCTCTAGGCGTTTAAGTAGGTTGACTCGCATAAGCGTTTGTAGGCTTTTTTCCCTATGCGATTGTTTAAAACTTGAGCCTTGATTGGTTTCGGTATCATATAAGTCACTATAAAACTGCGCCTTACTGGCTAAGATATAGTTCATAGGTGAGTAGGTACATAAATTCAGTTTTGATAGTTCTTGGTATAAGTAGGCTATGCCAATAAAGCCTTTGAGTTCTGTAATATCCGAGCGGTGTGTTATAGGTTTTAATCGCGTGGGGAATTTACCAATTTTCTCCATATCGTAATATTTTTCGATATGTTTTCGGCTTCGGGCAATGGTGACGCTATCGAGTAATTTAAAAAAGTCAAAATTTGTATTTAAACGACTTAGAAGTTGTTGGCTAGTACGTTCTTTATCCTCTAATTTAGACCAGTCATTAAATATTTTTTGTGAGTTTCTAAGAATGCTATCAACTGATTGGCTAACATCCATGTGGTTATCTATGACTTGGGTTTGTCCTTCATAAGCTAGCGCAATCTGGTTTTTAAGATCAGTAAACTTATTATTTACAGGGGTTGCTGAAAGCATCAAAACCTTTGTTTTAACGCCTGCTTGCATGACTTGGTGAAGTAATTTCTGGTAGCGGGTGATTTTATCTTTTTTCGGGTCATTGTTCCTGAAATTATGGGACTCATCAATTACCACGAGGTCATAATTTCCCCAGTTAATTCTTGATAAATCAATGCCATTTGAAAATCCTCTGTTTCTTGATAAATCGGTGTGATACAAAACATCGTAATTAAAGCGGTCTTTAATTAATGGGTTGTCATCATAATTATTTAAGAATGTTTTCCAGTTATCGCCTAGTTTTTTAGGGCAGAGTACCAATACAGTGCGGTTGCGTTCTTGATAATACTTAATAACCCCTAACGCTGAAAATGTTTTACCTAAACCAACACTATCAGCCAAAATGCAGCCATTGTGACGTTCTAATTTGTTAATAATGCCTAAAACAGCGTCACGCTGAAAATCATAGAGCTTATTCCATATAACAGATTCTTTAAAGCCTGTTTTTTCATTGGCAAGTTCATCTTCAGAGACATCTTCTAAAAATTCATTGAAAATATTATGTAGGGTTACATAGTAAACAAATTCGGGTGAGTTTTCTTTGTATAGCTCCGCTATGTAGTCAATGACTTCTGTTGTAACATCCTTTAATACTTTTTCATCATTCCATACATCTTCAAAATTTTGGGAATATTGCTGGGTTGTATCTAAATCATCCGTTTTGATGATTTGATTTAAAATAGTATTGTCTTTTTGATAACCTAGTCCTGTACTGGTGAATTCATTGATCCCCATATAAACAAAGTTACTTTTATCATTTTTTAATCTTAAATGCGGTTGTATGTATTGATTTACAGCATTTGTTTTGAAGGAAGCCTTTTGTTCAATCCATTTTTTACATTCTTGTGCAATAGCTTTCCCTGTAAGTTCATTTTTTAAATTTATCTCAAAATCAGAACCACTGATTGCTTTTTTTCGATGATTAGAATTGATTTGAAACTGTCTTTGCTCTCTTTTGTTTTTATCCAGTTCTATAAAGGTAGGGTCGGTGAATATAAACCTGAGTTGCTTAATTTTATCGAGTTCTTTTTTTAATGCTGCATACCCATAAATAGAAAATATACCTGCTGCAATATCAACTTTACTACCCGTAGTAATGGTTTTCTTAAAATCATCGCCAACTTTATCGGTCTTGTTATTAAAACTTTCTATCACAATGATAATGCCCTATTTTCTTTTTAATTCCCGATCAATAGTATTAGCTGAAACACCTAACAACTCTCCTACTTCGGCTTGTGTTTTTCCACTGTTCAATAATTGGCAATGGGATGGAAAAACTTGAACATCGAGTATAAGACTATCTATCCATATCCTTACTTACTTCATTAGCGATAACCTTGGACTCCTTCCGGTTCTGTCGCAATAATTATCAAAAGCACAGACCTCCTGGTCTTCAGGCATACGCTGAAAATCATGGAAACGGAGCTTAGCGAAGTGGTGATTTTTAGTCCCTGATAGGCGATAGGGCAATTCGCTGATTCGACGTGTGCTAGCAGCACGCGAGAGGAGCAAGAATTGCATTCCGAATAGCCGTCCAGCCAGTGAGGTAGTAATGACGAAGCGGCTTTTGTGCGTAGTCGTTGCGGACGCAGGGCGTTCAGGGCATCTCCCATCCGCTGCGTAGGTGAACGAATTATGGCGACAGGAGTCCCGGAATTTCGTGAGGTAGCATGGCGCGCCTGACTATCCTGCTAAAGCGATGATCCTGTTTGATGAGGTTATTCAAATATTTAACTTGTAATATGTCAATCATAGTGGCAAACCCAGCGAGGATTAACAAGAGGTTAATATTGGCTAATCCTGCATAGTTAGCGCCACTTTTATCCATAACGACCTTATCAGCTGAAGTTTCCCAATTATTGAGTAGCTGAAATACACAATGCTGGTGTATCGAGGTTTATTTTAGGTGGTTTTGCCATGTTTATCATCAGTGTTCCCCTATCAATTGAGGCCGTGAAACTAACCTCGCCACAAGAGAGCTCATAAAGCACTGTAAAGACATTCCTGTTATTATTGCGTTTTGAACTGCCCGAATGGTATACGAGCTGATACGAGATATTCTTGCCTGGAAAAATAATGGATTCACAAAACGATCTCGTTTTTGAGCCTGTTGCTGCCTTATCTCCAGAGCCTCGCTATATTTTTTATCCGATGGATGAATCAATTCTGGCTGTTGTGTTTTTGAAATCTCTTCAAACACGCGCATTAAATTATAGCTCATTGCAGTCAGGCGCATTTGATTTTCAAGTGAGCGGGTATTGGAAGACCAAGCTTCGGGGAGTCGCTATTTTTGCGAAAGCTTGTTTTGGGCATCCCAGCCCAAGCAAGCAGCAAAAACTTAACGCGACCACTTATGCCTCCGGCGGCCCCGATTCGTCCTCGTCACCTCGTCCCGACCCAACAAGGGGTCGGAACATAGGCTCCAAATGACTTGACGCCGTGTCGGATGGCCTTTTATTTTGTCTCCACCTTCGCTAACGCTCAGACTCCGACAAAACAACGGCCCTACGGCTATCGCGGACTAAAAATAATCACTTCGCTTAGGCTACGTTTCCCTGATTTTCAGCGAGTGTTATTGAATGTCTTTTCAATCGTCCATCGCTTGAAATACAGCATGGCAATGGTTCCAGGGTTAATAGTCATTGGCAAGGTTGTCACAAACCGGTGAAGTTTTCCGGTTTCTGGATCACGGTAATCCACCACGTTAAATTTGATGCCCTTGTTTTCGTACACACTGCATGCTTCAACTCCTGTATTGATCTCATGGCGGGAGTCAAAAGGGATAGACTCAACCAGAGTCGCAATTGAATTTTCTTTTAGCATTGAAATCATGTAATTAGCATGTCGTTTCTGCCGATCCCACCAGACAAAGTCGGTGACGGCTTTATCGTAGACATAGAGATGTTTCTGAGAGCTGTTATTTCCCTTGTTTTGCTTTTCAATATGATCTCGTAACACAGGTATTTCTTGATGTCTCTGAGTTCCGTTTGTCACCAGACAAAGAAATCTGAGCAACCCACTTCTGAGATTCAACGCGTAAATCCCCCCGGCCGCATAAACTTTCCCCTTGCTGTTTTTTTCAGTATGGCAGGCATGATCAATAAAATGTCCATCCGCTGCTTCTATGGTGTATTCGTCAAGTTCCGGGAATGCTTTAAGATAATCAATGCCTTGCGATAGCAGTGTTTCAGAGTGAAGATGATAGCTCTGCTGTTCAAATGCCTCAAGCATACTGGTTCTGTCGCATAAATCCCCCTTCCCGACGTTATCTGCTATCATAATTCTCAATTTCAATAAAAGGTAGATCATATGCTCAGCTTCAAAGGCACTCACTTCCCAAAAGATGTCATTCTTTATGCTGTTTTCTTTTATGTCAGGTATGGCGTTTCGTATCGCGACCTTGAAGAAACTATGGAAGAAAGAGGTGTTGAAGTGGATCATGCTACGCTCAATCGTTGGGTTATCCGTTATTCTCCTGCCATTGCTGTAACAGCTAAATCTGAGAAACGAGAAACCAACAAATCGTGGCGCATGGATGAAACGTATATCCAAGTGAAGGGTCAGTGGACCTATTTATACCGAGCTGTTGATAGTCACGGGGATACGCTTGATTTCATGCTTTCTGAGCGCCGTGATGAAGAGGCTGCAACCGCATTTTTTAAACAAACGATTAACAATAATGGCTTTCCTGATAAGGTCGTTATGGATAAAAGTGGCGCTAACTATGCAGGATTAGCCAATATTAACCTCTTGTTAATCCTCGCTGGGTGTGCCACTATGATCGACATATTACAGGTTAAATATTTGAATAACATCATCGAACAGGATCACCGCTTTATCAAAAAAATAACAAAACCGATGATGGGCTTTAAAGCGTTTCACTCCGCTCAAGCAACCATTGATGGAATTGAAACGGCACATATGATCCGAAAGGGACAGTTGTCGGAGGAAAAAATTCCTGCTTATAAGCAGTTTATGGCTTTAGCAGGATAGTTATGCCTGAAGACCAGGAGGTCTGCGCTTTTGATAATTATTGCGACAGAACCCTTCTGGTTCATAATGCCTACCCAGCTTGGGTAGTTCAGTTAATAGGTATTTCAGGTAATCAAAAGGTTCCAGGTTATTAGCAACGGCTGTTTGCACAAGACTGTAAAGTAGTGCGCTGGCATTTGCACCGCGTGGTGTCTGGTTAAACAGCCAGTTTTTACGTCCAATCACAAACGGTTTGATATGCCGTTCAGCTGCATTATTATCAATTTGTATATTACCGTCATCAATATAGCGGATCAAGCTACCCCACTGGTTAATAGTGTAACGAATGGCTTTACCTAACAACGCAAATGATAAGTAATTTATATTCATTGATTTATTAAGAAAAAAAACCAAAAAAAATCAAAACCCAAAACCTCTAAAACTTTATTAAAAACAATATCTTAAGTGGAATATTCTCAACTATAAATGCATTATATATAAATATAAAAAAAACAAAAAGCAAAACAACGTAAATGATAATTGGTTTATATCTAATATATATATATCTATTGATTTCTTAAGAAAAAAACAAAAAAAATCAAAATCCTAAACCCTTAAAACCTTATTGAAAACAATATCTTAAGTGGAATATTCTCAACTATAAATGCATTATATATAAACATAAAAACAAAAACCAAGAAAAAGCAAAACAACGTAAATGACAAAGGGTTTATATCTCATTGTATATATATATTTATTGATTTCTTAAAAGAAAAAACCAAGAAAAAGCAAAACAAATTAATAAGGAGAAGGCTTTAGAAGAAAGCTTAATCTATACCCTTTATAGCTGTATAAAATACATTTATAGTTAAAGACGCCCCCCCCCTTAAGGGGGGGCGTCTTTAACAGGTTTTTAAGGGTTTAGGGTTTTTGTTTTTAAGAAATCAATAAATATATATATACAATGAGATATAAACCCTTTGTCATTTACGTTGTTTTTATTTTTCTTGGTTTTTATGTTTATATATAATGCATTTATAGTTAAATACAATCCCTTTAATGGGTTGTTTTTAATAATGTTTTAGGGTTTATGGTTTTGATTTTTTTTTGGTTTTTTTTCTTAAGAAATCAATAAATATATATACAATGAGATATAAACGAATTATCACTTAGGTTGTTTTGGTTTTTTTTGCGTAGTTGAGGCGTCTACTCTTTAAAAGAAACTTACCCATCATTGCTTATATCAAAAATGTAGTTTAGCTTCCTATGATGAAGCTAGTACTTGAACAGGTTCTGTCGCATAAAGTTCACTTCTCCGTGTTACCTGCTATCATGAGTCTCAATTCGAATAAAATAAGGTTCATATGCTTAGTTTTAAATGGCGTCATTTTGAAAAAGAAATCATTCTCCTAAATGTCAGATGGTACTTGGCTTATCCACTCAGTTATCGCAATCTTGAGGAAATAGCTGAAGAACGAGGCTATCATGTTGACCACAGCACCCTTAATCGGTGGTTGATAAATTATGCACCTGAATTAGAGAAAGAATTTCATAAAAAGAAGCGTCCTGTTAATGGACGGTGGCGGATGGATGAAACCTATATTAAAGTCAAAGTAGAGTGGAAATATTTTTATCGTGCCGTTGATAAAGAAGGCAATACCATTGACTTCTTACTCACCGCAAAGCGTGATATGAAAGCAGCCAAGCGCTTTTTTAAGAAAGCCATTAAGAGAAATGGCCGCCCTGAATTAGTCAATATTGATAAGAGTGGTTCCAATAAAGCAGCGCTTAATAGCATCAATAAGGAAGACTCAGATACCCCTAAAGTGGAACCCATTGTAATCCGTCAATGTAAATATTTGAATAATATTATCGAACAAGATCATAGGAACATTAAACGAATAACTCGCCCTATGTTGGGTTTTAAAAACTTCCATAGGGCCCAAAAAACATTAGCAGGTATTGAGATAATGAAAATGATCAAAAAAGGACAAATGTTCGGAGGGGATGGTTTGTCTCCTGCAGGACAGTTTTATTCATTAGCTGCATAAAGGTCAGTTATAACCAAGTTTTGCCGTCACGATAAGTTCTTGCCACAGAACCCCAGGTTAGAAAGTAGCCCTGTTTATGAAGGGATTAAGACTGACCTTTTCAGGATTTCGTATTTATAATCCCCCAGCAAATCCAGACAAGAAATCAAAGCAATCTTATTCCAAATTAGTTACTATTTGTAAAAAATTGGTAACTACTCAGCGTAATTTAAACTCATAACAGATTGATTTAAAATAATAATTAATGTATCTCTCTGAATTTTAGTCCAATTTTCACCCCTTTTTAAAGGTGAAAATGACTAAAGTAAGGTTAAATTAAAATATATCCATTTGATTTTAAAGTTAAAAAACACGCTGAGTAGTTACAAAAATTGGAGTATTAAAATGAGCAGAAAAAGAACGGTCTACAGTGCTGAATTTAAAAGCAAGTTGGTATTAGAAGTTTTAAAGAATGAAAAAACACTGCAAGAAATTGCCAGTGCAAATAACATCACACCTAAGAACCTACAAAACTGGAAAAAAATATTCTTAGACAATGCAGAAATAGCAATGGAGCCCTCCAAAGCCGTTAAAGATTACAAAGAGGATCTATTAGCAGCTCAAGAACAAAATGAGATGCTCACAAAAATCGTAGGAAAAATGACGGTTGAAAAGGAGTGGCTCGAAAAAAAGCTAAAAAGCTTGGACTCATCTGATAGAAAACAGTTGATTGAGCCCAAGCTTAACACTCTACCTCTAACACAGCAGTGTGCATTATTAGGATTAAATAGAAGCAATCTCTATTACAAAAAAAGAGAGAATAAAAAGAAAGAAGAGATCAAAACTCAGATTAATCACATTTTTAAAGACATCCCTATTTATGGTGCGGCTAAAGTACACCAGCAGTTGCTTGAGGATGGTTTTAAAGTCAGTTTAAACACGGTGGCGAGTTATCCGGTAGCAGATGGGCTTGAAAGCCGTATTAGCGGTTAAACAAGTCAATACAACGATCCCCATAAAAGAACATAAAAAATATACTTATAAGCTTAGAGATCTTGATATATCACACGCTAACCAAGTTTGGAGCACAGATATAACCTATATTAAAACCAAAGAAGGGATGGTTTATTTAGCGGCGATTATTGATTGGCACTCAAAAGCAGTGCTCGCCCATAAAATATCAAACACAATGGATTCTTTTTTAGTTATGGATGTATTACTCGATGTTCAAGTTTTCAGCTATAACTGGGCTAAGAAAAGTAAATTTTTCCGGCTTTGTTTTATAAGTGATTGATTTACAATGATGTTGATGCTTTCTTTGTCAGTAAAATTATCAATAAAATCAATCAGTTAAAAAACTTTAACATCGAGTATTAGATGAAGCGCTTTCTCTCTACGGAACACCTGAAATTTTTAATACGGATCAAGGCAGTCAATACACCAGTGAAATTCATACCCAACGACTAAAAAACAAAGGCATTACTATTTCTATGGATGGAAAAGGACGAGCAACGGATAATATTTGTATTGAACGGTTTTGGCGAAGTGCAAAATGTGAGCGTATTTATTTAAATGAATATGGTTCAATTAGAGCGTTAATAGAAGATGTTGATGACTATATTGAGTTTTATAATCATCAACGGTTTCATGAAACCCTGGACTATAAAAAACCAATGAATGTATATAGAGAAAGTATTTTAGCTAATGAACAGCAGAATGAAGCGGCTTAGGAATATGGAATAAGGATTGTTGAAAAATCTGTCTTGACTCTTTGGGGTGCTATAATTCTCCGTAATGCTGGTTGGTCAATAATTTGTGATATTTCGAAATCAGAAGCAACCGCCATCCCCCGCTCTATTTTTTCAATAATAGGCTGTTGGTTACTATTTATTTCTAAAGCTTCGGGGAGTCGCTATTTTTGCGAAAGCTTGTTTTGGGCATCCCAGCCCAAGCAAGCAGAAAAAACTTAACGCGACCACTTATGCCTCCGGCGGCCCCGATTCGTCCTCGTCACCTCGTCCCGACCCAACAAGGGGTCGGAACATAGGCTCCAAATGACTTGACGCCGTGTCGGATGGCCTTTTATTTTGTCTCCACCTTCGCTAACGCTCAGACTCCGACAAAACAACGGCCCTACGGCTATCGCGGACTAAAAATCTTCACTTCGCTAAAGCTCCGTTTCCAGGATTTTCAGCGAGAGTCTTTTTTTAGGTAACCTTTTATTAAAGATTGAAAGAACTCAATTGATTCAGGGTGACGGTGTTGTTCGCCAATAATTGTAATGGAGTGAGGTTTTATAGAATTAAAAATAGGTTCGCTATTCCCAGCAGTAACGAGGTTAGGGAATAGCAATAATATGATATAGTATGATATGAGACTATATCGAATCATACTACTTTGTTAGCTCTTTGATTTTATTATCAATTTCTTTCTCTATTAAATCAATACAAAACTTCTGCATGCTATCTGGTGTGTTTTCAGCAATAAATTTAAGCTTCAATAAATAAGGCTCTGATAGCCTTAAATTATAAGTTTTCTTAACATCATCACGAACACCTTTATCTTCCCAAGAGTAAGAGTATTTTCTCTTCACGGCTTCTTTTTTAGGTGCTGTTTTTTCCTCTGCACCTGATAAAAAGTCATCTAAATCAGCTGCAGATTTAGATTTACCAGGTAATTTACTTTTTAACTCACTCATCGCCAAATACCTCTTCGTACAATAATTCCATTTCGGCTGCTGCCTTTTGATCTTTAGGCTTCAACTCTGCTATTGATAAACCATCTTTCGCTGCCTTTCTGTATGCAATACGATCACGAATGATTGATTCAGATAAATCTAGGTTATCGAAGTCATTTAATAATTTAGCCGTATCATTAGATTCATGAACAGATGGGTTTGTAGATGCCCTACTGATAATTACTTTAGCAACTAAATCAGGATTAAATGCCTTTGCTGTATCAACCAGTTCTTCCATTTGGTTTAGTGTCCAAATATCAAATTGAGAAGGTTGAATAGGTACAAATAATCTTTCAGTAACAACTAATGCTGAACGTAACTCAATTGAATCACGACCACCAGCATCAATAATAATATCTTCGTAGCGGCTTGCTAAATCTTGAACTTCTTTAGGTAGGCCTTTTCCGAATTTTTGAACACAAGCAACACGAGGCGTAATGCCTTCCTCATCTCTACTTTGTGCCCAATAATTTGCACTACCTTGAGGATCAGTATCGATTAACAATACATCACGACCTGTTAAAGCTCTCATTGCAGCCATGTTGGTTGCAATGGTTGTTTTACCAGTACCACCTTTTTCTCCACCGATTAAAATAATCATCTCATCTCATATTGAATTATGTCATCCCATATCATTTCAAATCGTATGAAATAATATGAAGTCATATCATATCATATTGTCTATTTATGATGCTCAGAATGAATTTAGTTTTGTTTTCCAATTAGATACCTCTTCTCATTTAATCTATAGCCGACGACACCCAAACACTAAAAGCCCCTTATAGTTGAAAACCAATAATAGGGGATGCTAAATCTTGTAAGTGTTTATTGCCATCAATAAACACAATGGCGACTTTTGGTGGGAGGGGGCGGTATAAATTAATAAATGCCTTTGGCATACAACTCTTCTTAAAATACTAAAAGATAGAGAATTTTAGTGCAGCGTTTTATTTTTCTTTACGTACAAACTCTCAATTAAGTTTAGCGTTGCCAGCATCATATTTTGAGTCATTTCTATATAAGGAATACGAGCAGGGTGCTCATTAGCATAATCAACAATAGAGTCTTTTAACACATCATAAAATTTACGCTGCACAATAGTAAATTGGGGTAGGGTGATTTGATTATTTTTAATAGCCGTTAAACCAGCCTGAATCTCTCCCATTTTTTCAATGATCCATTCTTCTGTTTGTGAATTAGCTTTACCAAAAGCATAGCTATAAACACACAAATAATCGAAACATAAATCCATAAAGTAAGCACCCATATCTCGATTATTATTATCAATAACTCCAGAAAAAATATTAAATATTGTTCCTGATAGGGCAGGTTGTTCAATATGGAAGTCAGTAAGGATTTGCTGGCCTTCAATTTCATTAAGGTTTCGGGCGTAAGTGATGGCTGAATAGAGGTCTTTGTCTGATAAGGGAGTCATGGCTTGTTAAGTAGTAATTAATTTTATATTTAGGATAACAGCTGAACTGTACGACATTTCAGATACTCACTACAACCCCAAAATTTCTTTCCTTGATTATCTCCACGATTAGCAGTTCCTAGTATCATTTCTTTGCCACATTTAGGGCAAGAATTAATTAAGTGGACTTCCCCAACGCATCCCTCAACCCCTTAATCCTACTCTCAGCCTGATCATAATTTTCCCCAGGCTTAGCCAGCTTCTCAACCTCTTTTTTACTAACATGCTTGGGTAGTTGATTAGGTGCTTTGTTTTCTTTAGGAGGTTCTTTTCTTGTAAACATAACCACATCATTTTTCATTGATATGTTGTATTCAGGCAGGTTATTTTTTTCAACTAATTTAGTTATATTAAACCGTAATTTATTTAGTGGCGAATTCGAGCCTATCTTTTCTTTAAGTTTATTTAATCCAATCTTCCAAGCTACTTGATTACCGCAATGCTTTCGAGCTAACTCATACAACCTACGATCTGTTGGCTTCCTAATGCTGAAATACTTCCGATCTATACTAAGTACCGCATTACCTAAAACAGAACTATAAAACCACTCAGACAAAACTACCTCTACGGCAACCATCCTTCCATCTTTTCCTTCTTTGACGATACTCCAGCTATCAATCAATCCAAATTCAGAAAGAACTTCTTTTCCATTTGTTTGTATATCAGTTTCAATCCGGGTTCCACTTAATCTCTCTAACCCATCTTTTAACTGAATATAAGATTTACCGTTAATCTTTTTATCTGTAGAAAGTAAATAATCGTACGCTGTAAACCTCACTCTATTAGATATACGCTCACCATTATTTTTTGCATTCATCAAACAAGATGTAAGATAAAGCAATATATCCTTATCATGGATCGTAGCTAATCCTGTATAGCTGGGTTTAATTTTGATCGTATTCCCGTTGTGCTCATACACCAACATTCGATGGTCAGGCTTAGTTGAGAGACTAAATACAGGATGTTCCATAGAAGCGGTGTCATCCTTATAAGTATCAAAGACATCACAGATAAAGAAATCCGTTTGTTTATGCTTATCAGGAGAAAGAAAGTCAGCCATAACTATTGAGGTATCAGGAATAAAACATTATGATGCACTATACAATACTATTGAGGTATCAGGAATTATTTATTTATTTTTCTATGTTTAATGCAAAAATAGAACTTAAAAATCAGACTGTGACTTTGGGAACAGCATTGTGACTTTGGGAACGGTTTACTGTGACTTTAGGAACAGGTATGTTTCTATATCCTTTCTATAATCAAGCCTACAGATCTTTTTTTTACCCTGTAACATATATTAACTATCTTTTAACTTATCTAACTTAGTTTTTATTTTAAATAATTATTAAAAACCAAAAAGAAAATGCCTTCATTTTCTTTCTTCTGCTAACTTCTTATGCTGCAAACAAACCCGAATCATTAGCCCATTTTGAATAGAATCTACCTTAGCTGGTTTACTGCACCGCTCACCAGTACCTGTAATCGCCATGCAATCATATTCTCGGTGTAATAATTCATCATAAGTGTGCTTTAAATACCGGCAACTCGACTTTAAGCTTTCTACTTTACTGTCCGCATGCACAGCCTTTAAATGCTCTTTATCGCGCTCCTGAACAAGCTTTAAGCCAATATTTTCTCTTTCTATTAACTTAGCTTCAATAATCAGCTTCTCAGCTTCTAAAAAGGGATATTGACTATATCAATGCTCAAGCCGTGATAATGGCGCAAGAGGTTGGGAAAGTTGTTAGCGCAAGCGAAGCCCTAAGATATATCATTCAAAGAGACAGGAGCGCGAAAGTATGAAAGGTATAGTAATAGTTGGAACTAAGGGCGGAGTAGGGAAAACTTCTATAGCCCATCTTTTAGCGTTAGGCGCAGCATGGAAGAATACCCCTGCTTATTTAATGCACACAGACGACAGAGAGCCTATAGAGGTTAATGGGCGGCCTTATATGTATTATGATGCAAGAGAACCAGAAACCCTATCTACTCTAATGGGTGCAGCCATTAATAGTGATGGTTTTTGCATTGTTGATAGCGGTGGTAATCGCCCCAAGTTTGATAAATGGATAGCGGAAAGCGTTGATCTTGTTTTAATGCCTGTTATCCCAGACCCCGAAGGCGTGGACATGGCAATAAAACATATGCAACAACTAGAAGAGTACGGGGCTAAAAATGTAAGGTTCATTATGAATATGGTATCAAGTAATGAAAATGAACATTTACGCGACTTTAGGGAATATTTTTCTAAGCTTCCAGAGGGGAAGATTATCGGAAAAATTAAGAAAGTGGCAGCCGTTAAACGATTACGAGAAAGTGATATAGAGCCTTTTAAAACGCCGCCTAGTAATGTTAATAACCTATCAAGAGCATTATATTTTACCGTTAAAGCAGCCCTTGAGAAAATCGAAGAAAAAGAAATAGAAGCGGAATAGTATGATTGAATTATCAAAGGCATGTGTTATCAACTGTAACCTGCAAACTCTTTGCCATTCGTTGCGATCTAGCCACATAAAGAGCCATGTGGGGCGACACACACCTCAAGGGTTATAAGGGTGTATTTTTGTGATAAAACGCCTGTATACGCCACTAGGTTTGCTTTTCCTAACCACGCCCTTTTTATGGTTCTGTCGCAAAAACCAAAAATAGCCTATTACCTACGATCATAAGATTTAAGTTCACCCAAAGTAGGTTTGCATGCTCAACTAAAAATGGCGCCATTTTTTAAGTAATTATTTTCCTGAACACCAGATCATACCTGGATTATCCATTCAATTATCCCGATAAGTTGATAATATTGTCTCCTGCATGATACTTTGTCATGAGAGGCATAAAAACAGGTTTATAGCCGAGTTTACACAAATACTTATCTTTTGCGACAGAACCGAAAAAAGAGGGGGGGGCAATGGAAACAAATGTTTACACGGAAAGACAAGCTTTAAGTGATTTAGTTAAGTGGTCGTTAGATAGACCATCATGGCAACGCGATGCTTTGAAAAGAATTGTGCTGCAAGAGGGTGATTTGTCCTCAATAGATATTGAGGAACTTACAAAAATTTGTCTTGATTCATCCTCTTCATTCGATCCTCTTACAAGTGATGATGTTAAGGCAGGGATAGTTACAGGTGAGCCAGTATCAATAGTGAGCGTTGAAAATCCAATTGGCATTAATGCCCTTGCAGAGAAACAACGTCTTGAGTTTTCAAAAACGGGATTAAGTATAGTCTATGGAGATAATGGATCGGGCAAATCAGGCTATGCTAGGATTCTTAAACATGCTTGCCATACGCGTGATGGTAAGCTTGATATTCGTGGTGATATTCAAGATATTGAACCAAAGGCGCAATCTGCGAATATTATTTTTTCAACAGGTGATAAGGAGACAACGCTTAATTGGAATCCTAAAAAATCAAGCCTTCCGAACTTATCATCTGTGAGTGTCTTTGACTCTAAGAGTGCGAATATTCATGTAGATGAAACAAATCCTATTGCTTATACCCCGGAACCGATGCGGATTTTAGGTAAACTTTCAGATATATGCGACACGATAAAAAATAATTTAGATAATCAAATTGCCCTGCTTATCAAGCAAACACCAGAAGCGATCAAAACTCCATCTTTAAATGAGAAAACCAAAGCGGGTATATTCCTTTATGGGCTGTCTGACAAATCAAGCCTAGAGACGCTCAAAGAGTTATCTACATTAAGCGAAGAAGAAAAAACACGCCTATATCAGTTAGAAATTGATTTTGCACAAAACCCTAAAATATCGGCAGAAAAAATTGAGCGACAAAATAAATCTCTCGTTTTATATAAACAGCAGTTTCAAAAGCTACATAATGCGATTACAGAAGAATCCTTTAATCGCCGTGATAGTTTGAGACAAGAACGAGATAATAAAATGAAGCTCGCTAAATTAGCGTCTGAAAAGATTTTTGCAGCTTCTCCATTGCCTGATGTTGGTAAGGAAGTCTGGCAGCAGCTTTGGGAGGCTGCTAGGCAGTATTCAGATCAAGTAGCGTACCCAAATAAGAAGTTCCCAGAAGCCAATGCAGACGGAGATTTCTGTGTGTTGTGCCAACAAGAGCTTGATGAAGAGGCTGTTTTAAGGCGTTTAACTTTTGAGGAATTTATTCAAGGCACGACTAAATCTGATGAAACAACGGCCATAACTGCATATAAAGAAAATATTATTCAATCTAAAACGGCAGATATTTCTCTTTCTACTATTAGGGATGCAATTGCTTTTCTTGAAAAAGATTTAGGCGAAAGCAAACTGGCTAAAAATGTCCGTGTTGCATTGATTACAGCCAAATGGCATTTACGGATATATATGCGTGGGTTATCACCTCAAGCAAAGGCTATTGAAATCCCTGAAAGTCGGCTAAATGAAATAAACCAATCCCTGTCTAAGCGCGCTTCTCAACTCTTAGCAGATGATAAAACACCAGAGCGCATAGCGTTAATAAGGGAATTAAATGAGCTTAAAGATCGTAAACATTTAAGCTCAATATTTGAAGATGTAAAAAAAGAAATATCTCGTCAACAAGAAATTGCAAAGATCAAAAAAAAATAGGACAACGGCAAAGAGAGGAGTAACGAATAAAAATAAGGAGTTATCAGATAAGTTGGTTACAGATGCTTTAAAAGAGCGTTTTTATCGTGAGGTAGAAAAAATTAATCTTTTGGGTAGCCTGCCTGTAGAGCTACGCAAAGTTAAAGACCGAAATGCGGTTTCTTTTTTTCAGGTTTGTTTTGCTGAAAAACCCAATGAGCCTGTTGGTGACGTTTTTAGTGAGGGAGAATATCGCTGTATTGCCCTGGCTACTTTTCTAGCAGAGCTTGTAACCTCAAGTTTGCATTCAGGTATTATATTTGATGATCCTATGTCCTCGCTTGACCATATTAATAGAAAATATGTTGCTGCTAGGTTAGTCGAAGAATCTCAACACCGTCAGGTAATTGTATTTACGCATGATCTTACGTTTCTTTATGAGCTGAAATGCGCAGCAGCAGCAGAAGAAAATAGCTCTGCCAATGTGCATTATCAAACCATCAAACGCAAGGAAAATCGCCCCGGATATGTTGGGGGTGATCTTCCTGTAAAAGCAACATCAGCTATAGGTGTTGCCCATACTCTTCGTTCAGAGATAAAGACTGCGCGGCCTAATTTTAATAATTGGTCTGATATGCAGCGCACTATATTTTCAAAAGGTATTATTGAGCAATTGCGTGAGGCCTGGGATCAAGGAATTGCTGACTTTATTTCCCCTGTTCTTGGGAGGTTCGATAATCGTATTAAGGGCAATAGCCTATTTAAGCTGGAAATTCTAAATAAAAATGATATTGATACTATCAAAATAGCCCGCTCACACCTATCAGAATGGTTGCATTCTGCATCCGAAGCTATCAATCAAACAGAAATTACCTGTGATACTCTGATTACTCAAATTAGTACTCTTGAAAAATGGCTACACGATATAAAGAAACGTCAGAAGGCGGGGAGTCGCTATTTTTGCGAAAGCTTGTTTTGGGCATCCCAGCCCAAGCAAGCGGCAAAAACTTAACGCGACCACTAATGCCTCCGGCGGCCCCGATTCGTCCTCGTCACCTCGTTCCGACCCAACAAGGGGTCGGAACATAGGCTCCAAATGACTTGACGCCGTGTCGGATGGCCTTTTATTTTGTCTCCACCTTCGCTAACGCTCAGACTCCGACAAAACAACGGCCCTACGGCTATCGCGGACTAAAAATCATCACTTCGCTTAGGCTCCGTTTCCCTGATTTTCAGCGGAAGCTATACGACCAAAGTAAATATCCACTTATACTCAATGTTCCAGTTTTTTTATCTTGATTTAACCTGAGTTCGGGATAAGGAATTATAGCAAAGGCAATAAATATTCTCTTCTTAGGTTCAATACCTTCGCCAAAATAAAGCCTTGGTGTGCCAACACCAAGGCCTAGAAAACCACTATAACCACTTAAAAGGATGGAAAAAGGTTAATTAAACACCTTTTTCCATCCTTCCTTTGTTTTTACGGGCCTATCAACCAGTTGTACAAATAACTTAAGCTCATCCAATACTTCAATAACCTGGTCTCCTGAAAGCAACAGTGACAAAGAACAAATAAAATGAACAGGTTGGTCTAACATATTTAAAACATGCAAAGACTGAATGCAGTCATCCAACCTTTTAGCATCGACTTTTTTAACGTAAGCGTCAATTAAAGTACACATTCTAAACCAATATAAAAAATGGCAGACTAATACCTCCAATTAACTCAGGAGTAATTTATGAGTCCATCTCAAAATAAAGCGGCTATGCAAAATCATATACCGCAATGGCAAGCCAGTCGTTTAACTCAGGTCGGGTATTGCAAAGCCCATGATATCAAGCCGCATATCTTCAGTTATTACAAAAAGCAATTCAGTTCGCTCGCTCCACCAGTGTTACAAGTCAAGCAATTGGTTCCGGTAACACTGGTTGCAGAGGACATGTTGAACGGATCAGGTGTACCTGCTGATTCATCAGTTATCAAAGTGACTCATTCTAATGGCTTCAGTCTGGAAATTTGTGCCAGTACAGAACTTGCATCATTAAAGCCGCTACTGAAACTGGTTAGGTCTATCTCATGATAAACGGGCTTGTTGTTAATCAAGTTTTTTTGGCGACCGGCGTTACTGATATGCGTAAATCTATCAATGGTCTGTCACTGATTGTTTCGGAACAGTTTGGCCATGATCCCTTTGCCGGAAGTATTTTTGTCTTTTGTAACCGCTCTCGCGATAAACTGAAAATACTCTATTGGGAGTGTAATGGGTTCTGGCTTTATTATCGGCGCCTGGATAAGAGGAAGTTTCAGTGGCCAACCGAGTTAAACGAACATCCGTTATCATTAACCTTACGTGAATTACACTGGTTACTGGAAGGTTTATCCTATCGGCAAGCGCAAGCTCATACCGCTATTTCTGGCTTAATAAATAATTGATTTGTTGCCGTTATTTTACGTGGAAAATATCTAATAAAACAGCCAGTTAAATGATTATTTAACCCTGTTTGGTGGTATAATAAACACCATGAAATCACTTCCTGAAACACTGCCAGACGAGACGAATGTACTGCACAAAATGGTGCTGGACTATCAGTCGACAGTGGATCAATTACAGGAAAAACTGACATGGTATGAGGAGCAGTTTCGTCTGTTGCAACATAAGCGTTTTGGCACCTCCAGTGAGAAATGTACGGGTCAAATGGAGTTGTTTAATGAAGCGGAGTCCATTCTTGATAGCTTAAAGCAGGATGATTCCGACCCTGAAGAAACCCTAAGCTATCAGCGTAAAAAGCCAGGCCGCAAGCCATTATCCAGAGATATCCCGCGCGAAGTTATCCGTTATGAATTACCTGAAGCAGAGCGTTTTTGTGCCTGCGGTCATGCATTGCATGAGGCTGGCGAAGACAAGTCAGAGCAGCTAGAAATCATTCCTGCCCAGATCAAAGTCATTGAACATATACAGATCAAGTATGGCTGCCGCACCTGTGAAAATGGCATTATCAGTGCACCAAAACCCGCACAGCCCATTCCTCGTAGTTTTGCCTCGGCACGTTTATTAGCTTACATTATTGTCGCCAAGTTCATGGATAGCCTGCCACTTTACCGGCAGGAAACCATTTTCAAGCGCTTAAGTGTTGACCTTTCTCGTGCCACGCTATCTAACTGGGTATTAAAGTCCGCTGAATTGCTCCTGCCCTTTTATGATCGACTGCATGCTCTGCTGATTCTACAGAAGATCCTCCAGGCCGATGAAACAACCTTAAATGTGATTCGGGATGGTCGAGAGACGAAATCCTATATGTGGCTCTATCAGAGTGGTGGGCATGAATCCGAGCACCCGATCGTTTTGTATGATTATCAGCCAACGCGGGCAGGAGCGCATGCTGAAAGCTTCTTGCGGGCCTTTTCAGGTCACTTGCAGGTAGATGGCTATGCAGGCTATCATGCACTGGCATCAGATGATTGTATCCTCGTGGGGTGTATGGCACATGCGCGGCGTAAATTCGATGAAGCGCTAAAAGCCCTCCCTAAAGAGAGTCGCAAGAATAAAATGGGGCTGGCTCAAACCGCATTACGTAAGTTTGCCCGACTGTATGCACTTGAAAAACAGATCAAAGACCTGACGATAGAGCAACGTTATTTACAGCGTCAGGAAAAAAGCAAACCTTTACTGGAAGAGTTAAAGCAGTGGTGCGATAACAACCTTACCAAGACAGCAAAGGACAGCGCAATAGGTAAAGCCATTCGTTACACTATTAACCAGTGGGGTAGCTTGATCCGCTATATTGATGACGGTAATATACAAATTGATAATAATGCAGCTGAACGGCATATCAAACCGTTTCTGATTGGACGTAAAAACTGGCTGTTTAACCAGACACCACGCGGTGCAAATGCCAGCGCACTACTTTACAGTCTTGTGCAAACAGCCGTTGCTAACGCTGAAAATCAGGGAAACGGAGCCTAAGCGAAGTGATGATTTTTAGTCCGCGATAGCCGTAGGGCCGTTATTTTGTCGGAGTCTGAGCGTTAGCGAAGGTGGAGACAAAATAAAAGGCCATCCGACACGGCGTCAAGTCATTTGGAGCCTATGTTCCGACCCCTTGTTGGGTCGGGACGAGGTGACGAGGACGAATCGGGGCCGCCGGAGGCATAAGTGGTCGCGTTAAGTTTTTGCTGCTTGCTTGGGCTGGGATGCCCAAAACAAGCTTTCGCAAAAATAGCGACTCCCCGATCAAGCAACAATTGATGGAATTGAAACGGCACATATGATCCGAAAGGGACAGTTGTCTGAGGAAAGTATTCCTGCTTATAAGCAGTTTATGGCTTTAGCAGGATAGTTATGCCTGAAGACCAGGAGGTCTGCGCTTTTGATAGTTATTGCGACAGAACCGACGGGAAGACGACATTCGCTGAAAATCATGGAAACGTAGCTTAGCGAAGTGGTGATTTTTAGTCCCTGATAGGCGACAGGGCAATTCGCTGATTCGACGTGTGCTAGCAGCACGCGAGAGGAGCAAGAATTGCATTCCGAATAGCCGTCCAGCCAGTGAGGTAGTAATGACGAAGCGGCTTTTGTGCGTAGTCGTTGCGGACGCAGGGCGTTCAGGGCATCTCCCATCCGCTGCGTAGGTGAACGAATTATGGCGACAGGAGTCCCGGAATTTCGTGAGGTAGCATGGCGCGCCTGTTCAGGGAGATTGGTAAATGGGTAAACATATTGAACAATTAGAATCATGGTTTAAGAGTCGCTCCAACTGGCTTCAAGATGCAACACGTAGATTATTAGAAAAAGGTGACTTAGATCAGTTTGATTTAGATGAACTGTATAAAATATGTGGTATTGAAGCAGGGATTAATTTTGAAGATGACATTATTCCAGAGTTTGTTCCCATGCAAACAGGTTCTTTTACAATGGATGAGGAAGGTTCAAAGGTTGAGCTAAGGTCTATAGGAAATATTAAGGGAATAAATGCTCTTCATCCAAACGAGCCAGTATTGTTTAATGAAGGTTTAACCGTGATTTATGGTCAAAATGGGTCGGGTAAATCTGGGTATACGAGATTATTAAAAAAAATCTGTGGTGCGAAGAAAATTGGTTCTATATATCCAGATGTCTTTAGTACTAAACCTGATTGCCAAGTTTGTGATATTGGATATACGATTGAGGATGAGTCATATAATGTGAGTTATGATATTTCTTTAGGTATTAATGACCAACTTTCTTCAATAGAAATATACGATAGTGATTGTGGTTCTGTATATGTTAATGAAGAAAATGAATTAGCTTATGAACCAGAGTTATTAAGGGTTTTTAGCCGCCTTATTGAAATAAGTGATGAACTATCTGAAAAATTTAATTTTGCTTCAGAGAGGCTTGTTTCAACAATGCCCACTATACCTCAAAGCTATTTGGAAACACCATCAGGCAAATGGCTAGGAACAATTAAGCATGATACAGCCTCTACAATCACCGATAAAGCATGCCATCGGGGAGTCGCTATTTTTGCGAAAGCTTGTTTTGGGCATCCCAGCCCAAGCAAGCAGCAAAAACTTAACGCGACCACTTATGCCTCCGGCGGCCCCGATTCGTCCTCGTCACCTCGTCCCGACAAGGGGTCGGAACATAGGCTCCAAATGACTTGACGCCGTGTCGGATGGCCTTTTATTTTGTCTCCACCTTCGCTAACGCTCAGACTCCGACAAAACAACGGCCCTACGGCTATCGCGGACTAAAAATCATCACTTCGCTTAGGCTACGTTTCCCTGATTTTCAGCGATGGCAAAAGACTAGTTCCGGGCAAAGATCAACAGCAAAACCGACAGTTATTGATTTCAATGCTAACAGCATTACATACAGTTACACCAGCGCATATAGGTCTTCAGAAGTCTCTCATCGTGACGTAAAAGACCTTTTTGAATACAAAATTGAAAAACTTGAAATATCACTAGATAATTCAACAAAGAATGTAACTACTCAGCGTAATTTAAACTCATAAAAGATTGATTTAAAATAATAATTAATGTATCTCTCTGAATTTTAGTCCAATTTTCACCCATTTTTAAAGGTGAAAATGACTAAAGTCAGGTTAAATTAAAATATATCCATTTTATTTTAAAGTTAAAAAACACGCTGAGTAGTTACCAAAGAATAAACAATACAAACGTATTGCTGATTACGAGGGTCGGTAAAAAACATTAAGATCACAAGAAAAAGAATTTAATCTAATTGAAGAAGAAATCATTGGTTGAGTAAAATCTGGTTTTGCTTTAAACCTAAGAGCTAAGGGAGCGAAAAACTTCAGAATCAAAAACATACAATCATATTCTCAAAAAACCCATCAGAAGCCTCTATGGAGCCAGCAAACAAACACAACAGACCCAACCTTTATGGAGAGTGCTTGCTTGAAATAAAAGAGTTAAATATTGAAATATACAAAAGATAAACTATCTTACAGGGAGATGTTTTTTTGTTTTGATGATTTAAAAACTATCAATTCCCCTCCTGCCTTTTTTTACTATGGTTTTAAATAAATCAGCTGTCTTGAAGCGGAAAGCAAAAGACTCTTTACAAGTATTTCTAGATACTACAAGTTACTTGTAGGTACTAGTAGTAGAGAAAAAACAAAAAAACCTACACGCCATATATAACAGTATATACAGCGATTTTTTAAAAACATAAAGTACACGCCATTTACGTATAAGCACCAACCCAACAAAGTCATTTAATATTTTTTGGCCTCGAAATGTGATACTTATTTTTTACATCATCATCCTTCACACAACTCCAACCACCAAGCGAACCTACTTCCTTAGCTCCGTTTCCATGATTTTCAGCGATAGAAAATTAATTTATTCTATCTTTTTCGTGGATATTAGCAAAAAACATCATCCTGGTTAGTTTTTTACCGTTTCCAGGGGTCAACACAGAATTCGGACCATAAACCCCGTTAAGCATTTTTCTCGCAGCGATTTATCAGGATCAACATAACGATAAAAAGACATATTGACTAAAACCAGCCTTTGGTTCGTTTACAAAAACCGACTAATGCCAGCATTAAGGGGACTTCAATCAATACACCAACAACCGTTGCCAAAGCAGCCCCCGACGATAAACCAAACAACATCACCGACGTAGCAATCGCTACTTCAAAATGGTTTGATGCACCAATCAACGCTGAAGGGACAGCATTTTCATAAGAAAACCCCCACCATTTTGCAGCAATATAAGTAACTGAAAAGATCAGAAGAGTTTGTAAGGCTAGAGGAATAGCAATCCATAAAATAGTTAAAGGGTTTTCAGTAATGACATCACCTTTAAATGAGAAGAGTAAAACCAGCGTTAGCAATAAAGCGATAATGGTAATGGGCGTTAGGATATGCAGAAACTTTTTCTCGAACCAATCCAGACCTTTATGCGCTACAATCCACTTACGCGAAAAATAACCCGCAAATAAAGGTAATGCGACATAAATACTAATTGATAATAGTAAGGCTTCCCAAGGTACAGGCAGTTGGCCAACTCCTAATAGAAACCCACCAATCACACCAAATAAAACCAGCATCACCAATGAATTGATGGCGACCATCACCAGTGTATGTCCAGGATTACCTTTTGCTAAATACCCCCAGACCAAAACCATTGCGGTACAAGGTGCAACGCCAAGTAAAATACAGCCTGCCAGATAACTGCGCCATAAAGGTACAGTCATCATTTTAACTCCATCATGCATCACCACCGTGCCCGAACCATAATAACTGCCCACAGGCAAATCCAGCCCAAATGGTAGCTTTACCAAATCAACAGCATCCGTGCCAATAAACTGTTGAAACAACACCCCCAAAAACAGATAGGCAATGCCATACATCGTAAATGGTTTAATTGCCCAGTTAACAATCAGTGTCAATGATACGGGCTTGATACTTTTCCCCGCTTTAACCACTTCAGTGAAATCAATTTTTACCATAATCGGATACATCATAAAAAACAGGCAGATGGCGATAGGAATGGAGGCTACGGGAGCACCATTCACATCAATACTCATGCTATCCAGTGTTTTGGCAAATTCTGGGGCATAGACACCCAATAGAATACCAGCACCGATACAAAGTCCTACCCATAGGGTGAGATAGCGCTCAAAGAAGCCCATATTATGTTGTTTTTCAGTCACTTTATTTTCCTATTAAGTCGTTAATTGACCAATTTTGTTAAGTTTGGCTGCCAATTCATCTTTAGGCAGAGTTTCTAAAGGAGTTACAGCATTTTATTGACGCGTAGCTTTTAAAGCTGAAGTTTCCCAATTAT
Organism: Bathymodiolus japonicus methanotrophic gill symbiont; assembly: GCF_019721995.1. Taxonomy (GTDB): domain Bacteria; phylum Pseudomonadota; class Gammaproteobacteria; order Methylococcales; family Methylomonadaceae; genus Methyloprofundus. The sequence goes on from NZ_BLYC01000021.1 coordinate 54,377, forward strand.
TGAGTAGCTGAAATACACAATCGCTGGAAATCCTGGAAACGGAGCTTTAGCGAAGTGAAGATTTTTAGTCCGCGATAGCCGTAGGGCCGTTGTTTTGTCGGAGTCTGAGCGTTAGCGAAGGTGGAGACAAAATAAAAGGCCCTACGGCTATCGCGGACTAAAAATCATCACTTCGCTTTGGCTCCGTTTCCCTGATTTTCAGCGAATGTGAGTCATTAGTTTAGTTTTCATCTTTTATCCTGTAGGGTTTCTAAAAGTTCTGTATTTCTTTTGTTTGTAGCCTTAATTGGCAAGAGTAATCGGATCCCAAGTACTGCGCCAAACATGTACCCATGCGTAACCGTCGTTGTCAAAATCCTCCATGTAGACTTGGATTGTGTAGGTCTTACCGACCTCAAACGTCTTGACTTGTAATTCCTCATTATCGACCCCCCTATCTCCATCACTCTCTCCCGAGGCGACCATAGAGTATCCATCAGGGTGATATATCTCCATCACGGTATCTTCATCAGCACTGTAAGTTTCTATGTTATACCGACCTGTAGTCTCAGGAGTAAACGTAGTTGTAAAGTGAGTCTGGTCATAGTCGTCTGTAGATAGCCAAAATTTCTTAGCAAGTCCTACGGTTAGATGGGACTCGTATTCTCTAAAAGGTTCTTCAGCCCTAACATTCAAGATGGCTTTACCTGACCAAGATCTACTTTGTAGATATACTTGGATTACATATCTCTCACCCGCTTCAAGATACTTATGTTGAAGCTCGTTATTATCATGCCCATCATCCCCATCGCTCTTGCCCGTATTTACAATTGACTGTTCATTATGATAAATCTCCATAACCGTGTCTGAAGGTCCATATGTCTGGAAGATATGCCAGCCCGATACTTCAGGATAGAAAGAAAACGTACGGTGAGAGTTCTCAGGGTCATCTCTAAGTAAATAAAGCACTTTGGCCATTGTCAAAGAAAGCTCAGGATAATCGTTAGCGCGTGCTTCTGCGGCTTTCCGTTTTTCCTCCTCTTCTGCCTGACGCTGTGCTTCTTCCTCCGCGATTCGTTTCATTTCTGCCTCTAATAGTTTCGCTGCTTCTGCGGCTTCTGCGGCTTCTGCGGCTTCTGCGGCTTTCCGTTCTTTCTCCTCTTCTGCCTGACGCTGTGCTTCTTCCTCCGCGATTCGTTTCGTTTCTTCCTCTAAGCGTTTCGCGGCTTCTTCAAACCGTTTTCTATCTTCCTCATTCTTAGCCTTCTCCACTTCCTCTGCGGTTAAATTGGGAATTTCACCGGCTGGTTTAGGCACTGGGGTTTCCGCCTCTTCTCTGGGGCGGAATGAATTCCATTCCGCTTGAACCATGTTGTTGAATAAAATCATCAACACGACGACTGTCATTAGTTTAGTTTTCATCTTTTATCCTGTAGGGTTTCTAAAAGTTCTGTATTTCTTTTTTTTGTAGCCTTAATTGGCAATGCCTTTTTCTTAAATTGGTTCTATCGCAAGAATTTATTATAACGTTAAAGCTTGCTCATACGCTGAAAATCATGGAAACGGAGCTTAGCGAAGTGGTGATTTTTAGTCCCTGATAGGCGACAGGGCAATTCGCTGATTCGACGTGTGCTAGCAGCACGCGAGAGGAGCAAGAATTGCATTCCGAATAGCCGTCCAGCCAGTGAGGTAGTAATGACGAAGCGGCTTTTGTGCGTAGTCGTTGCGGACGCAGGGCGTTCAGGGCATCTCCCGCTGAAAATCAGGGAAACGTAGCCTAAGCGAAGTGATGATTTTTAGTCCGCGATAGCCGTAGGGCCGTTGTTTTGTCGGAGTCTGAGCGTTAGCGAAGGTGGAGACAAAATAAAAGGCCATCCGACACGGCGTCAAGTCATTTGGAGCCTATGTTCCGACCCCTTGTTGGGTCGGGACGAGGTGACGAGGACGAATCGGGGCCGCCGGAGGCATAAGTGGTCGCGTTAAGTTTTTGCTGCTTGCTTGGGCTGGGATGCCCAAAACAAGCTTTCGCAAAAATAGCGACTCCCCGACTCTTTCTTCCATAATTTCTTCAAGGTCGCGATACGAAACGTCATACCTGACATAAAAGAAAACAGCATAAAGAATGACATCTTTTTGAAAGTGAGTGCCTTTGAAGCTGAGCATGTGATCCACCTTTTATTGAAATTGAGAATTATGATAGCAGATAACGTCGGGAAGGGGGATTTATGCGACAGAACCTTTACCCTTCATGTAAAAGTTATCCCCCTATTTTACCTACCCTAATGAATACTTGATTTCCGTTCAACCCGCATTTAACTATTACTATTAGTGAGGCTTTATTGTCTTGATAACTCACATTAAGACGTATGTATCACGCCATGCAGAGATAAATAACCCTGTGACATTACTATGTGTAAATTGTGAGCAACAATTCTTATATCGTAGTTACCCACAAGAACTGTTGATAAAAGTGTGTATTACTTTTGAGTAACTGGATTAAAGCCACGGTACATATAGGATAGGGTTATATTGTGTATTTTTTGTACAGGACATTCGCTGTCAGCCCCGGACGGGCTGATAGTCTCCAGAAGGCGCAGGGAAATTTGCCAATCCGAAGTGGATGAAACGTATATCAAAGTGAAGGGGCAGTGGACCTATTTATACCGAGCTGTTGATAGTCAAGGTGATACGCTTGATTTCATGCTTTCTGAGCGCCGTGATGAAGAGGCTGCAACCGCATTTTTCAAACAAACGATTAACAATAATGGCTTTCCTGATGGGTGTGGCTTTAATATAATGTTTTATGCAGTTTGGTGCTCCACACCAAATTGAATAATCTTATCCCAAAACTGTTGCCATCTATTTGTAGTCTGAACTAAAGCTCTTAAGCTCAGCACTACTTTTGCTCCTTTGTTTTTCCAGCGCATACCCGAACCATAAAGTCGTTGCTTAACCAATGTTTTGCAAGCGGCTTCAGTGACACCAGAGCCAATCGGTAATTTTTTTTCAACATGGTGAGCATAGTTCATTCTGTCTTTGGTGATATTATTGCTAAAGTAGGTAATGGTCGAATCCAGATCATCTTTTATAGATTTTGTAAGTCTAGTGTTTGTGAGGGCTTGTAATTCGTCTAAAATAGCTTATGCTGCATTTTTTTCGTGTTTAAGCTGTGAACACCGCCGCTGTCAGCCCCGGACGGTCTGATAGTCTCCAGAAGGCGCAGGGAAATTTGCCAATCCGAAGTGCGCGATAGCGCGCGAGGGAGGCTAAAATTTTATCCCAGAATAGCCGTAGAGCCATTTGTGGTAGCCATGACTGAGCTGCTTTGTGCTCAGTCTGTGGCGGACGCAGGGCGGCTGGAGCATCTCCTATTCGCTGCGTAGGTGAACGAATTACGGCGACAGGAGTCCCGGAATTTCGTGAGGTAGCATGGCGCTCCTGTAATGAATAAAACTGTCCTGCAGGAGATAAACCATCCCCTCCGAACATTTGTCCTTTTTTGATCATTTTCATTATCTCAATACCTGCTAATGTTTTTTGGGCGCTATGGAAGTTTTTAAAACCCAACATAGAGCGAGTTATTCGTTTAATGTTCCTATGATCTTGTTCGATAATATTATTCAAATATTTACATTGACGGATTACAATGGGGTCCACTTTAGGGGCATCTGAGTCTTCCTTATTGATGCTATTAAGCGCTGCTTTATTGGAACCACTCTTATCAATATTGACTAATTCAGGACGGCCATTGGTTCTGTCGCAAAAAACAAATCACCATATTACCTACGATCATAAGATTAAATTTAAGCCAAATAAGGTTCGCATGTTCATCTAAAAATGGTTCTATTTTTCAAGCCATTGCTTTTCTAAATACCACATGGTACTTGGCTTTAACACTAGGTTATCGTAATTTTAACAATGTGGTGAGAATGTTTTTCTCCTGCGATGGTGTTTTGTCCATTTATCGCATAAAAACAGGTTACAGTTGATTTTACACAAATATTTGTTTTTTTTGCGACAGAACCCAGATAACGTCGGGAAGGTGGATTTATGCGACAGAACCTTTAGTCCTGTATTGCGCTTAATTTCTCGTGAAATATTGCTTTGGCTACGGCCCAAGGATTTTGCTATTTTATTATGAGAAGTTCCCTCGCTGTCAGCCCCGGACGGGCTGATAGTCTCCAGAAGGCGCAGGGAAATTTTGCCAATCCGAAGTGCGCGATAGCGCGCGAGGGAGGCTAAAATTTTATCCCGAATAGCCGTAGAGCCATTTGTGGTAGCCATGACTGAGCTGCTTTGTGCTCAGTCTGTGGCGGACGCAGGGCGGCTGGAGCATCTCCTATTCGCTGCGTAGGTGAACGAATTACGGCGACAGGAGTCCCGGAATTTCGTGAGGTAGCATGGCGCGCCTGTTTTTAGTTCGATTTCTATATAATGTCTTTCTTCAGGACACAGGCGCGCCATGCTACCTCACGAAATTACGGGACTCCTGTCGCCATAATTCGTTCACCTACGCAGCGGATGGGAGATGCCCTGAACGCCCTGCGTCCGCAACGACTACGCACAAAAGCCGCTTCGTCATTACTACCTCACTGGCTGTTTACTTTACACCTATGTCTTGTCTTAATTCAACTGGTATATTGCTAGCTACTACTTCCAGAGGGTTATGCACTTATTATACGAATTCAGGGGTATTGATAATTGAAAAATTTTAAAATAACGACTTTAAAAATTCTTCAACGTCAGGCTGACCTATGGGTCCTTTTGCTTTTTATAGCTAGTATTGCCTCATCTTCAATTCCTGTTGCAATGGGTTTTAGTTTTTCCAGGTTGGTTACTGAAGAAACTTTTAACACGCAGGATATATATTTTGTAGCATTTCTTACATTTTTAGAAGTTCCGATTACCCTAGCTAGACTTTTCGCATCAAGAAAAATACTAAATCGATCTGGAGAAATTTTCAAAAAACGATTTACATACAGGAATATATCAACCCCTGGGTCAGGAAAAATTATATATCGAAATTACAATCTTTACACCGACCACCTTATTGAAAGTTACCAGTTTATTTTTGATTGTTTTTTTATTGTTGTCCTAAGCATTTTATCCACTATTGAATTCGGCTTCTTACCAACTTTGGTAATACTGGGGTTAGTTCCTTTTGTTCCATTTATAAACCAATTGGTGAAAAAATCTAATTTCTACTACCGCCACGTTCAAAAACTGACAGACCTAAGAACAGGAAAACTTAATTCGTTTACGAAATTTCGCACCAGCTATCAAGGCGTCAATAAACGTTCGGGCGCACAGTTTCGCCAACTATCAAAAATATTTAAATTTGAAATGTTTTGTCGTAATGCCGATTCTTTTCTCAAGTCACTTGAAATATACGTTAACGCATTTTCTAGATTTGCTCCATTTATAGTGGTTTCGATCATCCACTCTTATGTAGCCCCGGACGAGCTTCTCAATTCCAAGCAACTCTTCTGGGTCGGTCTTCCCATAGTATCGAGTTTTTTTCGGCTTCCAAGGGGAATTGTGGCTCTAAAGATGCTAAAAAGAATCAAATTGGAGATGGATAACCGGTTGGGTTCTTTAATCAACTCGAAACTTGACCAACCTGTGATAATAGGTGATAGTCAGGAGCTTTGGGAAGGAACTCTTACTGATAATGTGATTTTCCCAAATGCCGATGCAAGAAATGTAATTAATCACATGGGGCTTTGCGTTGAACTTGAGTTGGACGACCCTTTTTCAAATGATTACATAATACACAAAAAGGGAGGCAATATATCTGCTGGTCAAAGAACGCGGTTAATATTTGCTAGGGCAGTAGCAATTGCTGGTGAATCAAATATTCGGGTTGAATTAGATA
>NZ_BLYC01000022.1 GCF_019721995.1 Bathymodiolus japonicus methanotrophic gill symbiont
AGATTAAATTTCAGCCAAAGAAGGTTCGCATGTTCAACTAGAAAGGGTGTGACTTTTCAAGTGATTATTCTCGCGAATGTCATATGGTACCTGACTTTCCCACTAGTTGATCGGATGGCCTGAGAAAGTTTTTCTCCTAGAGGATGTCTTATCCATTGGTTGCATAAAAACAGGTTACAGTTGATTTTCACACAAATATTTATTTTTTGCGACAGAACCTTTTACCGCTGTACTTCATAGAGAAAAAAACTCAGAGCATATTCATATCATAATTCCCAGGGTTGAATTATCAAGCGGTAAATCTTTTAATCCAGCACCACCAAACTGGCAAAAAAGTTTTGATCCACTAAGAGATTATCTTAATGAAAAACATGGCTGGGTGAGTCCTGATATTGATTTAAACCCTGATATAGCGGTAATCACGAGAATCGGTCAAGACGTTCTTTTTAAAAATCAAAGCAGAATTGAAATAAAAAAACAAATTGGGGCGTATTTGACCAATGAAATTGAAAACGGGATTGTTTCAAACCGCGATGAGATTATTATTTCTCTGAAAGAGCTTGGCTTAGAAATAACAAGGGCTGGGAAAGATACGATTACTGTTTTAGATAAAGAATCAAATAAGCGAGTGAAACTCGATGGAGTCATTTATGAAAAACGCTGGACAGCTGAGCAGTCGATTAGAGGAGAAATTAGCATCAAGGAAGAAGGAGATTTTAGAGATGGAGAAAGTCGAGAGGGAGAATCTTTTAGAGAGCTTGAGGAACGAATATCAAGCCGCGCTGAATACAATAACAGCAGATATCCAAGACCAAGCCCGACAATTATCTCTGAGCCTGTCAGAGAGCCTAAGAGAGAGCGAAAACAGCGCGAAGAGCATGAAGAAAGTGCTAAAAAGAGAATGGATAAAGCCACTGATTATGAGCCTGTCGATTTGTCTGAGTATCTTTTTCAGTACTTGGGGAGTGATGCAATTATTGAGCAACACGATAGAGAGTCAAATAATGGAGATCCAAAAAAACAGGAAAACCCTGGAAACCCTGAAGAGCAAGGGGGGAGCGAGTCACCTGGATTTTTGCGGAGAGAGCCGGAAATTATGCATCCAGATCGACCTGGAAGCTCAAGAATTTCAGAGTGGGTACAGAATTTTAAAAAAATAATAGGTGAAAAATATGACGGAATTAGAGATTCAGTTAAGCAAGGGCTTGGAGGCATTATCAGCTCAGTACGCGCAGGATATGAAAGTTACACAAAATCAAGTGACGATCTTAACCGATCAAGTGATGAGCTTAACAAGGGAGGTGGCGAGCTTAAACAATCAATACGAAAAAATAGCCGAATTATTAGAAGAGGAATTAGAAAAGTGAGGGAAAACAGAGGCAATGAACTGGAAAAATTTAAAACACAGATTAATTTGGTTGAGTACGCAGCAAGCGAGGGATATTCTCTTGTAAAGAGAGATTCATCAAAAAATAGTAAGGCGATGAAACATCCAGGAGGGGACAAAATTATTGTTGCGACTGATATGGACGGGCATGGGATTTATTTTAGCGTGAGTCACGGAGACTCTGGATCAATTATTGATTTTGTCCAGAATAGGAAAAATCTAAATTTAGGGCAAGTACGAAAGGAACTAAGAGGGTTTGCCGGTTTTACTGATGTTTCAGAATACCAGAATTATAAAAAACCTATTAAGTCTAATAAGGATACCGCGCAAGCAGCCTTTGTGCTTGCTCAGGCGGGGATAACGGACGAGCATCCTTACCTGCTAAATGAGAGATTAATTAATAGTGAAACATTAAAAGATCCGCGCTTTAGTAGATCTGTAAAAATAGACTTTAGGAATAACGCTATTTTTCCGCATTTCAATAGTGGTGGTGTTGCAGGCTTTGAGATTAAAAATAATGGTTTTACAGGTTATGCAAAAGGCGGTGAAAAAGGGCTTTGGTACTCTTCAAACATCACGAGGGCTGAGAAAATCGTTATTGTTGAGAGTGCGATTGATGCGCCTTAAGCCATGCAGAACTAAAGAAAACGGGCGAGGAAACAGCTTATGTAAGTATTGCTGGAAGCATGAGCTCCGCGCAGCTGGAGCTTATAAAAACAGTCGTTAAGGATAAAGAGATAGCCATTGCTACTGATAATGATAAGGACGGCAACAGATACGCCATCCAGATCAGAGAATTTTCTCCTGATGCTATTAGAGATATTCCAAAAAATAAGGATTGGAACGACGACCTAAAAGAAATTCACCTGATGCGCGAATTAATGAAGGAGGAAAATATAAACGGTCTTGAATATTAATTTTAATGAGGGTTTTCGCTATTTTTTATAATTTTTTAAAAAAAACAGGAATATGTATTAACCTGTATTGTATTATGTAGTATTTGTATGATACATAATACTACATAATACAATACAGGTTAATACAATGTCAGGAAAAAAATATAAGGTACAAAGTGTTAGATAACCAAGGTGCCGCAAAAGATATTCGTGAAAAAATAGAGGTTTTTTTAAATTCAGAATTAGATTTAATTGAAGAATATGAATACCACAATATTTCTGAATTTTCACTCAATATTACGGAAGATAATAGAGCGGCAAAAATTAATGAATTTACTCTTGATATGCGATTGTCGCTAAATCATGATGAATGCGACTATGACTGCGATGATCAGGGTAAGATTTTTTTAAGTGCGCTTATCCACACTCGCATAAGAATGAATCTTCATACACTAACGACGAGTGTAGATATAGAACAGTAACAGTTTCAAAAGATTTTTTTGGTTTCCTTGAGTCCTTTGATGAGTCTTTTGATTTTGAAACAGTGGAAAGCGAGGAATAATAAAATGTCAGTAGAAGAACTAATCCAAAAAAATATAGAAACGGTCGATTTTGATAAGAAGTCATCCGTAGCGGCTACTCTCGGTAATGTGGTTATCGTGTGTGAATTGCTCGAATCATCTGGTAAAAAAATAACGCAATCGAGTGTAAGGGAGGCTTTGCGTGGTGGAAGTTTTACAACGATTGGCTTACATTTAAAAAACATAAAATCAAAGAAATCAGAGGAACACGAGCTTGCGGAGGTTGAAGTCCCAGAATCGGTTGAGGATCGAGCTAAACAGCTGCTGGGAGATGTTTGGCAGTCAGCAATAGATGAGGCCGAGGGAAGGCTGAGTCTCCAGCGAGAAGAGCTTAGAGTCGCTCAGGATGAGGCTCAACAAGAAGTTGATGAGGCTAGGATTGCGATTGAAACGCTGGAGGCCGAAGCAAAGAGTTATATTGAATTAGTTAGTGAGAAAGACGGTGAAATTGACGGTAAAAGCAAGGAGATAAGCGCACTAACAAGTGACTTATCGGGATTAGTTTCAGAAAATAAAATCATTAAGGAAAAATTATCAAATGAAACTTTAAACTTGGAAAAATCAGAAGAGGGCGCAAAAAAATCAAGGGCTGATTTTGATTCAGAGCGTAATAAAAACGATACTTTGACGGCTGAAAAAATCAATAGTATTAAAGAAACTGAGTCGTTAAAAAAAGAACTCAATTCTAATGAAATTAATTATAAAAACGATATCGAATCGGTAAAAAAGGAACTTAAATTAAATAACGAGAAACTTGAGAAACTTTCTTTAAGTAATTCCAGCCTTAAATCTAATAATGCAAGTCTTGAAAAAAATAACCGTTCGTTGGATTTGCAGCAGCAAAAAGCACAGAGCGCACTTGATCTTTTGGTAAAAACCAATGCCGACTTGAAAGATGAGGCGAAAGAGATGAGAAAATCCTTAACTGACTGGTCATTTGAAAACGGGGAATTGAAAGGGAAAAATAACGCGCTCACGAATCAAAATGAAAAACTAGCCAAGGATATAGCTCTTTTGATTAAAGACACTCAAGGCACTAAAAAATGAAGGCATAACAAAGACAAAATTATTTTTCCTACCGCCCGTTTTGATTTGTTTAAAGAAGCAAAAAAATCATGAGAATCATTAATCTAAATAAAATTGAAACAAATCAAAATGAGGTTAATGTTTATGACGGGGTAGTTGACTCACCAGTAGAAACGGATGCTGATTTTTTGTGCCTTGACTGTGGATTGGATGGGGTTTTATTTATAGAAAAGCAAGATGGAATTTGTCACTCAGGTCGATTTAAAACATCATGTAAAGAGCATTATTGGTGTAGCGAATGTGAAGAGATGTTTATTGATATAGATTCTAGCGATTATAAAAACAATAAGGCTGTTGTTGAATATAAAAAAACTAGATAAGTAGATAAAAGAGGGGGAAGTTTATACAAAATATTCTTATAGGTGCTAAAATGACATTATGTCAAAATAATTCCCAGAAATAAATTATAAGAATGAAAGCAAAAACAGAATTCTCCACTCTTCTCGAAAAAACAGGACTTACGAAAGAGGAGGCTGCTGAAAAAATGGGATATACAATAAGAACAATTTATAGATGGGAGCAAGGAGATACAAAGCCTCGTAAAAATGTTATGGATTGGCTCGCTCACCAATCTGAAAATAAAAACCGCTCATTACCTGTTTTAAATGAAAAATTTCAATTTATTGATCTGTTCGCAGGGATTGGCGGACTGAGAAAAGGCTTTGAATCTATTGGTGGAAAATGTGTTTATACCAGCGAGTGGAATGAATACTCAAAACAAACTTATTTAGCAAATTTTGTTTGTGATCATGAAATAGATGGAGATATAACAAAAGTTCCTGTTGAAAACATTCCCTTTCATGATGTTCTTGTTGCTGGCTTCCCTTGTCAGCCTTTTTCAATAGCTGGTGTTTCTAAAAAAAACTCTTTAGGAGTTGCGCACGGTTTTAGGTGTGAAGCTCAAGGAACTTTATTTTTTGATGTTGCTAGAATAATAGAACATCATAGACCAAAAGCTTTTTTGCTGGAAAATGTAAAAAATCTAGTTTCACATAACAAAGGAAATACCTTTAAAGTAATAAGGGACACTTTAGAAAAGGAGCTAGGTTATAACATTAGCTGGAAAGTAATTAACGGAAAAGGCTTTGTACCTCAAAATAGAGAGCGTATTTTTATAGCTGGGTTTCGTGAAGATGTTGATTTTGATTTTGAGAATATTGTAATACCAAACCCATTGGAAGGACCTAAAATAGGTACTATTTTACACCCTGAAAATAGCTCAGAAACTGAAGAAAAAAGATTTACAGAAGGAGATAAAGCAAAGGTCTTAGATAAATATACTTTGTCAGATAAACTATGGTCTTTTTTACAAGGCTATTCAGCCAAGCACAAAGCAAAAGGGAACGGTTTCGGGTTTGGAATGGTTGAAAAAGATGATGTTGCCAGAACATTATCAGCTAGATATTACAAAGACGGTTCTGAGATCTTGGTAAAACAGGAAGGAAAAAATCCTAGAAGATTAACGCCTAGAGAATGCGCAAGGTTGATGGGATTTGATAATCCTAATGAGTCAAATTTTATAATTCCAGTTTCTGATACTCAAGCTTATAAGCAATTTGGAAACTCGGTTGTTGTTCCAGTTGTTAAAGCTGTTGCTCAACACATGCAACCATACATTATTGAATCTATAAATTTAGAAAAAGAAAATGATTCATTAAAATATGGCTGACGTGGTATCAAGAAAAAAACGTAGCCAGATGATGGCAGGAATAAAAGGAAAGGATACAAAGCCAGAATTACTAATTAGAAAGGCTTTACATAAAAAAGGATTCAGATACAAACTGCATGATAAAAGTCTTTCAGGCAAACCTGATATGGTTTTTCCTAGATATAAATCTTTAATTTTTATAAATGGATGTTTTTGGCATGGTCATGACTGCCACTTATTCAAGTGGCCTTCCAGTAAATCAGAATTCTGGAAGGAAAAGATCACAAAAAATAAAGAAATAACAGGCCATAAAGGAACATGAAAAAAGGTTTTTTATCTGAGTATTTTCAAGGTGTATCTGCCAAGAGGTTGAGCTCTGTTGAGGTTAATGCAGAAGTATCAAATCAACATGAATTTAATGGAGCCAGAGGACTTTTAAACATCCTTGGAAGAGATAAGCTTAGCGATTGCCCGGCCCGTTTTTTATGGCTTGGTGAAGAGAACGAGGGGATATCAGAAGATTCATTTGTGACTTGGTATGACTCAAGAGAAAATAATCCAACCAGAACCGAGTATAGGCTTTATTTTCGGTCTAATCCTGTAATGGAACTTGCTGAAGTTAATGATCTTCTCATAGTTGCAAAAAGACCAAATAACGAATTTATGATTATTGTTGTTTCAGAAGGAAGCACAATAGAAAATCAATTGCTTTGGTTGTTTAATCTTCATGGAAATATAGAAGCAAAATTTCAATATCATCAAATTGAAGAAGAAGAAAATATTCAGGTTGATTTTGCTGTTCGATTTATTCTTGAAGAACTCGGAATTGAAGTTGAAGAGCCTGAATCGGAAAGATTAGATAATCTGTTAGAGCAATTTAACGGCGCATTCCCAAAAACAGTTATTTTTTCAGACTTTGCCAGGAATACCATTTCTGGAATTGTTCCCCAAGATGATCCAGATCAAGCGCTTTTATCTTGGATAGAGTGGGAAGAAAAGCTATTCAGGAGAATGGAAAGACATATAGTTTCTGAACGCTTAAACAATGGTTTTATAGAACCTGAAGGGGCTGATGTTGAGGGGTTTATTAAATTTTCTTTAAGCGTACAAAATAGAAGAAAATCAAGAATTGGACATGCTTTAGAGCATCATGTTGAAGCTGTTTTTAAAGCGTGTAATGTCCAATATGATAGGCAAGCTGTTACAGAGAATAAAACAAAACCTGATTTTTTATTTCCTAGTATGGAAGATTATCATAATCCTTTTTTTCCAGTCCATGAGCTTTCAATGTTAGGCGTAAAATCTACGTGTAAAGATAGATGGAGACAGGTTTTATCAGAGGCAGCAAAAATAGAGAATAAACATCTTTTGACTTTACAACCAGGTATTAGTGAAAATCAAACTAATGAAATGAAATCAAATAACCTTCAGCTTGTTATACCCAAAGGGCTGCATCAAACCTATCAAGATAACCAACAAAATTGGTTAATGAGTTTTTCTGATTTCATAATGATGGTAAAAGGAAAAGCTAGTTAAGAATTATATAGATTTAGTTTTAAATATAATTTTTTTAGCTACTTTATTAGTTAAATATTTTTTGTTTAAAAAAAGTATTAACGTGTAAAGTTTCTTATGGCAAAATGATCTTTTAATCAAATGAGTAAATGATCAAATGAGTAAAATTATTGCTGTATTAAATCAAAAGGGTGGAGCAGGTAAAACAACACTTGCAACGAATCTTGCAAGATCATTGCAGGTTAATGGTAAAGAGGTTTTGATAGTTGATTCTGACCCTCAGGGCTCTGCTCGCGACTGGAATGCAGCGAGTGAAGGTGAGTTAGTTTCGGTTATTGGGCTAGATCGATCAACGTTAGCAAAAGATATTCAATCGATAAAAAGTAATAAAGATTTCATTGTGATTGATGGAGCTCCTCAAATTGCGGATTTAGCTGTAGCAGCAATTAAATGTTCTGATGTTATTTTAATTCCTGTTCAGCCATCTCCTTATGACATTTGGGCCTGTGAAGATCTAGTTGATGTAATTAAAGCGCGTCAAGAGGTTACTGATGGCTTCCCAAAAGCTGCCTTTGTTATATCAAGGTCAATTAAAAATACTCAGCTTAGTAAAGAAATTGCTGATGCTTTAAAAGATTATGATTTGCCTGTTTTTGAGAATTATACGTCTCAACGTGTAATTTATGCTAAGAGCGCAGCTGTTGGTTTAACTGTTTTATATATTGAGCCTGGTAATGAAGCTGCTAAAGAAATTGTAGCTATAAAAGATGAACTGTTGGAGTTTGTAAAATGTTAAAAGCTAAACGACCATCAAAAACTCAAAAAGAAAAATCAATTGAAGAAGTTCAAAAAATTGAAAAGGTAGAAGAAAAAACAAAGCGTTTTAATGTTGATATACCAACTTCCTTACATAGACGAATAAAAATACAGGCGGAGATTGAGGGATTAAAACTTAATCAGTTGGCTGTAAAGTTACTTGAGGATTATTTGAGTAAAAACTCAAATGATCAAATGAAATAATTATATTGAGCGCCTGAGTAGGTATTAAGACTATCTACCCAGACTTTCACAACCACATCGAGAGTGTAATCATGACTACAAATAGTGTAACAGAAAATTTAATGAATCTACCCCCGAATGTAGATATTAGAAAAGCTTTTAATACAGAACCAACTCCAAGAGATTATGTGTTGCCTAGTTTTCCAGTAGGTAAAGTAGGTTTGTTGGCATCAGCAGGTGGGACGGGTAAAAGCTTTTATGCTTTACAAATGCTTTTTCAAGTTTCAGCAGGTAGGTGTTGTGATTTTTCTTTAGGAAAAACAAGCATGAGCAATGATCCTTGCCAGGTTCTTTATGTTTCCTTGGAAGATGAGGCGCAAGACATAGAAAGCCGCTTAAATGCTCTCTGGCAATACTGGAAATCTGATAAAGAAAAAAGCGGCTGGTTAGATGATTTAGCTGATTTTGTTGAAATTATAGGATTGGCTGGTTTAGGTTCAACTTTAGTAGATTCATCAGGAGAAAACACAGCTTGTTTTAATGCGATAACAGAAAAAGCGCAATCTATGCCGTGTCTACGTTTTATCGTCGTTGATACGCTTAGGAGAGCACATGACGGAGATGAAAATAGCAATGGATTTATGTCTCAAGTACTAAGATATTTTGAAAAATTAGCACATACAACAGGAGCTGCAATTTTGTTGCTTCACCATGAAAATAAAGGAGGAATGGGTGATATGGATGCAGGGTCATCTTCTGTAAGAGGAGCATCTGCAATTGTTGATAATGCACGGTATGTAGCAAGGATGCAAACAATGACTCCCGATGAAGCGAAAAAACGAGGAATGTCTGATGATGATAGGCGGTTTTTTGTTCGGGTTACTTTAGAAAAAACAAATTATGGCCCTCCTCAAGAAGGGGCTTGGTTGCGAAGGGAGAATGGAGGTATTTTAATTGCAAAAGAACCCCCTTGTATTAACAATAAACAAAGTGGTGGTGATAATGGTGCTAAGACTTTTTCTAAAAAATATAAAACTGCAAAGGATATTTTCGGATGATAATGATAAATAACAAATTACAGCACCCAACAAGCACTGTTTTACAAAGCAGAACTGCGATGTTTCTACCAGTTAAGGCATTGAGCAAAAACTACCAAAATACAACTATTGAAATAACCAACAATAACGGCACAATAATTCTGGAAAATTGCAAACTGACACAGGTTCATAGAAATATTATTGATTGTATATTTAGCTATTATGAACCTAGTGTATTTGAAGATGGAACAATCGCTTTTGTTTTTAGTAAATATGATTTATTAGAAAAAATCGGGCATACATCAAAGGGTAATGGTCAATGGCTAGAAAAAAAATCGGGGAGTCGCTATTTTTGCGAAAGCTTGTTTTGGGCATCCCAGCCCAAGCAAGCAGCAAAAACTTAACGCGACCACTTATGCCTCCGGCGGCCCCGATTCGTCCTCGTCACCTCGTCCCGACCCAACAAGGGGTCGGAACATAGGCTCCAAATGACTTGACGCCGTGTCGGATGGCCTTTTATTTTGTCTCCACCTTCGCTAACGCTCAGACTCCGACAAAACAACGGCCCTACGGCTATCGCGGACTAAAAATCATCACTTCGCTTAGGCTCCGTTTCCCTGATTTTCAGCGTTTGAAGAAATGAGGAAGGCTTCGGTACAACTAAAAACAAACCATGTTGATCTTAGCAAATTAACTTATCAAGGAGTTATAAATGAACATAGCATTACCACTATAAAAGCAACAAACAATAATCATGATAAATTTAAGTATGGAGTTGTATTTTCTAGAAATTTCATGAAGTTATTTAATGTTGATATAAATATTTACTCTCAAGAACTGACTCATGAAATAGTAAAAATAAATAGTGCTGTGACGCAGGCATTGGTTAGAGAGGTGATTTCTCATGTGAAAGTTAATAGATCATTAGATGAAATTTTAAAGAGTATTGGTATAAAAATTCCTGGAAAGTTAAATAGTAGTGAATCAGAAAGAGAAGCCAATCAAATTTCACAAAGAGCATATGATAAAAGAAAAAAAGAAGTATTGAATAATAAAAAGGTTTTAAAAGAAAAATTCGGGATTAACATTCAAGTTATGAAAAAAGATAATGAAATTGGAGTTTTTTATAATAAACACTCAAGTGTTTTCTTTAAAAACCCTAAAAAACCTTAAAATTTAAAGCCAAAACTGACAATAAGAACCACTTTAGTTACATCCCCAAGTATCTTTTAAGAGTCTTTCAAGAGACTCTTAAGGAAACGACTAAGAATTGATGCACAAAAACCCGTGCATCATGTTTTTATCATTCACTGCGTTCATTTTCTAAATCCATTCACTATCGTTCATTTCTTAAAATCAAATTAAGAGTGTCTATGCTCCGCATACGACAAATATTTAAAAATATATTTGCTTTCAGCTTCATATTATCCTGACAGGCCTTCTATTAAGTTTAATTAAATTCCCTATTAAAATACATAGATAAGGTTCTAAAGCAAGCCGACCCCTTGCATATACATTTCAACCTTACAGGTTTCAATATGCAAGGGGCTTGTTAGGGCTAGCCCTAAGACCCACTCTATCGAGAATCCCGCAGGGGCTAAAAGGAAAGTTCTAGCTTTCAGCTACGAACAGCTAAAGATATTACTTTTAAAAAAGTAACAAAATGGGCAGTAGGAAAAAAGAATCGGGTTTTAAAAAGTAAAGCTTTTGTTTCTGGTTAACCAAAAACGATTATTACATAGTTTGCGTGTTAACAACCCTAAAAAGCTTAAGAAGGTGTTTATTTATGAATGATACAAAATTGAAGAAGAAGCGTAAAAAAATCACAAAAGATCAGGGGTTATATATCCGGGTTACTAAAAGTGAAAAAGATAAAATTGTGGAAAAAGCAAAACTTGCGAATATTTCTGTAGCTCGCTTGGTACTGGAGAGTTTGGGGCGTGTGAGAACCTGGACTATTCCGAATAAAAAAATAGAATCTGAAAAAATCCGAGAAATCAGGCGGATTGGGAATAATCTGAACCAAGTGGCTGCATGGTGCAATAAATATAAAAATAATGCTGATTCAGTACAGGTTTTAATTCATTTAAAAATGATTGAAAATTTAACAAAAGATTTAATGTCTGATTCTTTACCCAAATCCTCTTTCCCACCGCCCGATTCATGCGACAGCATGAATAAAGACAAAGAAGATTAATCAAAATGCATATTAAATTTATAGGGAGAGGCGAAGGTAAAGGCTCTCAGGCGACTGATTACATCATGTCTACGCATGACCATACAGGAAAAAAGAGACTCATTGAGCCTGAAGTTTTAAGGGGAAATCCTGAGCAGACCGGAAAATTAGCCGACTCATTAGATTTTAAACATAAATATCGGTCGGCTGTTATCGATGGCATCCTGATGATAACCCGACTGATGAAGATCTACAGGAAACTTTAAATGAGTTTGAACGCCTTGCTTTTGCTGGGTTAGATCGAGATCAGTATGATTTTACCGGGTTCTGTCGCAAAACCCAAAAACAGCCTATTACCTACGATCATAAGATTAAATTTCAGCCAAAGAAGGTTCGCATGTTCAACTAGAAAGGGTGTGACTTTTCAAGTGATTATTCTCGCGAATGTCATATGGTACCTGACTTTCCCACTAGTTGATCGGATGGCCTGAGAAAGTTTTTCTCCTAGAGGATGTCTTATCCATTGGTTGCATAAAAACAGGTTACAGTTGATTTTCACACAAATATTTATTTTTTGCGACAGAACCGACTAGCATCAACCCGAACCCCTAGCTTTAAACCATCGCCCGAGGGACTGATAAAGCAAAAAACAATATTAGGTTTTGTTATCAAGTCCGACTTAGCTAAGTGAACATCTTCCAGATGGTCTAGGTCTACAATCAATAAACCGCTCGATTTCTCGAAAGTCCCATTTTTTACGGGCTGACCTAACTTGAATGTACCGTTGAAGCTAACAGCCTCACAAACAATCGCCTTCGCTGAAAATCAGGGAAACGTAGCCTAAGCGAAGTGAAGATTTTTAGTCCGCGATAGCCGTAGGGCCGTTGTTTTGTCGGAGTCTGAGCGTTAGCGAAGGTGGAGACAAAATAAAAGGCCATCCGACACGGCGTCAAGTCATTTGGAGCCTATGTTCCGACCCCTTGTTGGGTCGGGACGAGGTGACGAGGACGAATCGGGGCCGCCGGAGGCATAAGTGGTCGCGTTAAGTTTTTGCTGCTTGCTTGGGCTGGGATGCCCAAAACAAGCTTTCGCAAAAATAGCGACTCCCCGGGGCAGTGAACAACCATTTAAACTTCTGTATGATGGCAACAACGCTGACGTGGATTTACGCGGATCGTTTAAAAACCGATCCGGAACGTCGGCACAAAGTGAAGGGGCGAGCTAGTTTCGGCCTTTTCAGGTATCCGCCGCATCATTGCCGAAGCGGCTTTGGATCCGGATTTTGAAAGGTTTTGCCCAAAATACGGTTCTGTCGCATAAATCCCCCCTTCCGACGTTATCTGCTATCATAATTATCAATTTCAATAAAAGGTGGATCACATGCTCAGCTTCAAAGGCACTCACTTTCAAAAAGATGTCATTCTTTATGCTGTTTTCTTTTATGTCAGGTATGGCGTTTCGTATCGCGACCTTGAAGAAATTATGGAAGAAAGAGGTGTTGAAGTGGATCATGCTACGCTCAATCGTTGGGTTATCCGTTATTCTCCTGCCATTGCTGTAAAAGCTAAATCTCAGAAACGAGAAACCAATAAGTCGTGGCGCATGGATGAAACGTATATCAAAGTGAAGGGCCAGTGGACCTATTTATACCGAGCTGTTGATAGTCACGGGGATACGCTTGATTTCATGCTTTCTGAGCACCGTGATGAAGAGGCTGCAACCGCATTTTTCAAACAAACGATTAACAATAATGGCTTTCCTGATAAGGTCGTTATGGATAAAAGTGGCGCTAACTATGCAGGATTAGCCAATATTAACCTCTTGTTAATCCTCGCTGGGTTTGCCACTATGATTGACATATTACAAGTTAAATATTTGAATAACATCATCGAACAGGATCACCGATTTATCAAAAAAATAACAAAACCGATGATGTGCTTTAAAGCGTTTCACTCCGCCCAAGCAACAATTGATGGAATTGAAACGGCACATATGATCCGAAAGGGGCAATTGTCTGAGGAAAATATTCCTGCTTATAAGCAGTTTATGGCTTTAGCAGGATAGTTATGCCTGAAGGACAGGAGGTCTGTGCTTTTGATAATACTTGCGACAGAACCCTAATTCCAACCTGATGAAATCAGGTAGTAGCGATCGTGGTGTGCAGCGATATCGTTGCCAGACCACAGCTTGCTCAACCAACACCTTCATGTTGGAATATTGTTATAAAGCATGTGAATTTGGAACCAAAGAACACGTTGTCGAAATGGCTATCAATAGTAGTGGCACTCGAGACACGGCTAGGGTTCTTAAAATCAATAAAAATACGGTGACTCGTACTTTAAAAAACAAAGAAAACAGTCTTGTTCAAGTGAACCCTCTTTTTCAGACCTTTGATCAAGGGAAACCATTGGAAGTCAGACTAGAACAGGTCTGCTGTGATGAAGCCGAAATGGATGAACAGTGGTCTTTTGTAGGAAATAAAAGCAATCAACGCTGGCTATGGCATGCTGTTGATCATAAAACCAACACGGTACTCGCTTATGTTTTTGGCAAGCGTAAGGACATTGTTTTCAAAGAATTAAAAGCGTTACTTTTGCCTTTAAATATCAGTCGTTATTACACCGATGACTGGGGCGCTTATGAACGTCATCTCGATGCTGAGAAACATGAAATAGGTAAGAAAAACACCCAAAAAATTGAACGTAAAAACTTGAATTTTAGAGCATGGATAAAACGATTAACTCGTCGAACAATCTGCTTCTCTAAGTTAGAGAAAATGCATGATATTGTGATTGGTCTGTTAATAAATAAGGTGGAATTTGGCAGGGATATTCATGCAAAAACACAGATTTAACGGTTCTGTCGCATAAATCCCCCCTTCCGACGTTATCTGCTATCATAATTATCAATTTCAATAAAAGGTGGATCACATGCTCAGCTTCAAAGGCACTCACTTTCAAAAAGATGTCATTCTTTATGCTGTTTTCTTTTATGTCAGGTATGGCGTTTCGTATCGCGACCTTGAAGAAATTATGGAAGAAAGAGGTGTTGAAGTGGATCATGCTACGCTCAATCGTTGGGTTATCCGTTATTCTCCTGCCATTGCTGTAAAAGCTAAATCTCAGAAACGAGAAACCAATAAGTCGTGGCGCATGGATGAAAACGTATATCAAAGTGAAGGGCCAGTGGACCTATTTATACCGAGCTGTTGATAGTCACGGGGATACGCTTGATTTCATGCTTTCTGAGCACCGTGATGAAGAGGCTGCAACCGCATTTTTCAAACAAACGATTAACAATAATGGCTTTCCTGATAAGGTCGTTATGGATAAAAGTGGCGCTAACTATGCAGGATTAGCCAATATTAACCTCTTGTTAATCCTCGCTGGGTTTGCCACTATGATTGACATATTACAAGTTAAATATTTGAATAACATCATCGAACAGGATCATCGATTTATCAAAAAAATAACAAAACCGATGATGGGCTTTAAAGCGTTTCACTCCGCCCAAGCAACAATTGATGGAATTGAAACGGCACATATGATCCGAAAGGGGCAATTGTCTGAGGAAAATATTCCTGCTTATAAGCAGTTTATGGCTTTAGCAGGATAGTTACGCCTGAAGACAAGGCTTTCTGCGTTTTTGATAACCTTTGCGACAGAACCATTAATACTCTTTACTTAAAAATCTGAAGTTTCCCAATAATTATTTATGGTAAAATTGAAACTATTCTACCGCTGAAAATCATGGAAACGGAGCTTAGCGAAGTGGTGATTTTTAGTCCCTGATAGGCGACAGGGCAATTTGCTGATTCGACGTGTGCTAGCAGCACGCGAGAGGAGCAAGAATTGCATTCCGAATAGCCGTCCAGCCAGTGAGGTAGTAATGACGAAGCGGCTTTTGTGCGTAGTCGTTGCGGACGCAGGGCGTTCAGGGCATCTCCCATCCGCTGCGTAGGTGAACGAATTATGGCGACAGGAGTCCCGGAATTTCGTGAGGTAGCATGGCGCGCCTGCTATCGCTGAAAATCAGGGAAACGGAGCCTAAGCGAAGTGATGATTTTTAGTCCGCGATAGCCGTAGGGCCGTTATTTTGTCGGAGTCTGAGCGTTAGCGAAGGTGGAGACAAAATAAAAGGCCATCCGACACGGCGTCAAGTCATTTGGAGCCTATGTTCCGACCCCTTGTTGGGTCGGGACGAGGTGACGAGGACGAATCGGGGCCGCCGGAGGCATAAGTGGTCGCGTTAAGTTTTTGCTGCTTGCTTGGGCTGGGATGCCCAAAACAAGCTTTCGCAAAAATAGCGACTCCCGATTTTTTGCGATAGAACTAAAACTTGGTCATCACAGCCCTTTATTTAGTAAATGAACAGCGATGACAGAACGTCCCCATGTTTCATGAACTTAGGGGGATGACGAGCCAAGAACAAATCTCTAAAGGACTTATTAGAAGTCTAAACTACAGCTAAACTTGCTATGTCTTGCTTGTATGAGCTAAAGTTATTGGTAATAAAATCTGATATTTCCTCTTTCAGGTTTAGAAACAAGCCCCCGAACTTTTAAAGTTTAGGGCTAAAAGTCAAAAAAAAACCCAAGCATTTTTAAGTGCTTGGGTTTTTACCTTTAATAAAGGTTGTGTATGAGTGATTCCAACACTCACCACAGCTCGAAAGTAAGAGACACACTCTTGCAATCAAACGAATACTAATTATATCTTAATTAGTCTCTCATTTGTTAAGCATTTCAAGTTTTCTCTCTCTTCTTTACAAGCTCAGCCCCTATTTTGGACTCAAGATGTTTTGGGATAGGTCAGGACAGCGTTGCCGATCAAGGACTTTGCTAAGGCAACCCATAAGGCATTTTTTGTATAAAGTAGAAGTCGCAAGCTTATAGCCGTTTTGATTGCGAGATTTGAATTTTATAGTGCAAAAGGTGGCGCGTTTGGAGCAGGGGCGGATATTTTATATATCTGGTAACGCGCAGAGCGTAACGGTTGTGAAAGGGACTTGAAAACTCGAGTAACACGATTCCAAGATACATGAAACTCAAGCTGATATTCTCTGTTTTTTTAAGCAGTTTTTCGGAGGGGGGAGCTGTGAAAGGGATTTTGTCCACCTGCCTTAGGGATTAAATTGCTGTACTATCTATCTCTTTATTCTTAAAAAAAACAATTGATCATTATTGATGCGCGGAGCGCGGTTTAAGAGAAACCATATTGCTGTGATTGATAGTGATTGTGGAGAATGTGTTGGCTAGTGTTGGTAAGGTGTGGGTAACATCTTTTCCGTTATCCATGCTTTATCAATACGTCCCGTAGGGAGCCAATATATTCTCCACATGAACGGTACACCTCAGAATTTGTGGAATGCGGGCTGCGAGCATTACAGGAGCTAATTTTACTTGTACGCGCACGTGAAAAACAAAAAATAGGAAGCTTAGCTATGAAGACTAACTATAAAGATAAAAAGATTATATCTGGGCGTGACGAAGAAGCCTTCAATGAATTCTTAGCAGGTAAAGAAAGATGGAATGCTTATGTTGAAAAACATGGCGATGATACGGAAGTGGACTTTTCAGGTGTCGATTTTCCAAAGCGCCGGAAATATGGTGACAAATGTAACTTTTCAGGGTATCGATTTCCGAAGAAAGGGCACGTTAATTTCGAAGAGGCCAATTTCGGTGGTGCTGTAGTTTATTTCGATAACGCCAAATTTGGTGAGGGTAGTGTTAATTTCAACAAGGTCAACTTTAAAAGTTTTGTGAGGTTTAAATACACAGAGTTTGGGAAAGGAGTTGCATCTTTTAATGAAGCCATATTTTGTAAAGATGTGAATTTCAACTTTGCTAAGTTCGGGGAAGGGGGTGTGTGTTTTCTAGGAACGGAGTTTAGAGAATCTTTGTTTTTTATGATGGTGGAGTTCGGGGAGGGAGATTTGAGTTTCACAGGGGCTAAGTTCAGAGGGGCAGACGTGTATTTCAATGGAACGAAGTTCGGACAGGGAAGAGTGTTTTTCAAAGAGGCTGAATTCGAGAATTCAGATATGATGTTTGAGTACTGTGAATTTAAAGGTGATGTTTCGTTTCGTTCATTGAAAGGCTCAGATAAATTGAACGGATTATCTTTTCGGAACAGTATTTTTAATAAATCTTTGGATATATCAGACAATAGCTTTAACTGCATACCAAACTTAAGCAATACCAAATTAACTAATCAAGTGTCATTAGATAGAATGAAGGTTAATCATCCTAATACCTATAAAAAGGGTGACGGTGAAAGTTTATGCCGCCTAAAAGAGATCGCAGAAGACAATAAAAGCTACCAACAGGCACTGGACTTCCATGTCATGGAAATGCGTGCTAAACGTTGTGAGCGTGAGAGCCCGTTTAGTCGGATATTAGATTGTTTTTTTGATAAGCTATGTGTCTATGGGCAGAGTATTTCGCGGCCAACTATTTGCCTTCTTGTGAGCATTGTAGTTAGTTGGGGATTCTATGGATATTACAGTAATTGGAATATGGAAAATAGTTTTTTGTACTCGCTCTCACAAGCGCTTCCATTCGTCTCTGCTGGTCGTACATCAGCAAATTACAATTTTAACAAGTTGTTCACATGCGGGGCAGTGCAAGAGTGGATGTACTTTTTCAGTCTGATTCAAGGCCTGTTTTCGTTTTTGTTTTTATTTTTAATAGGTTTAGGATTGCGTAATAGATTTCGACTCTGAAATTCACTCTCACATTTAAAAACCTGTTAACTTTATGGAAGTGGACAGTTGCTCTGATGAATACTATTTCATCAACAAGTGGCGGCAAGTATTTTGTGTTGCGTCCTAGCCGTGATCTTATTTCTAAACA
Organism: Bathymodiolus japonicus methanotrophic gill symbiont; assembly: GCF_019721995.1. GTDB lineage: Bacteria > Pseudomonadota > Gammaproteobacteria > Methylococcales > Methylomonadaceae > Methyloprofundus. The sequence goes on from NZ_BLYC01000022.1 coordinate 18,179, forward strand.
GTTGAAATGTGTTATTTTTAACCACAGACAAAAATGACACATTAGAGAGTGTCAATTATACGTATATATGTGAATTATCGGACACATCCATATAGCTGAGATACGACATATTAGGTGTAAATATTAGAGTCACTGAATGTGTTAAAAAAACAAGTGTTTTTTTAACATCGCCATAAACACAGCTAATCACCATTAACAAGACCTTATTTATAGTTAATAATGTTAAAAAAGGCTGTTAAAAAATATATCTCATGCTATGGTTAATAAAACCCATGTTAAAAAAGTAAGCCTTGATTATTAGGTAGTTTTACAGGGCCTAAGGTCATGCGCGCCATGCTACCTCACGAAATTCCGGGACTCCTGTCGCCATAATTCGTTCACCTACGCAGCGGATGGGAGATCCCCTGAACGCCCTGCGTCCGCAACGACTACGCACAAAAGCCGCTACAGGTATCCTGATAAAAATATTTTTTCGCTTTATTTTAGTAAAGATTGTTTTACAGTTCTTGCAACAACTTCTGCTAATTTACAGGGAACAGCATTTCCGATTTGGCTAAATATTTTTGATTGTGATCCTGAAAATTTATAGGTGGTTGGAAATGTTTGTAGTATTGCGGCTTCGTCAATGGTTAATCGCCTAAGTCTAGATGGAGCTTCTTTGTATTCATTTGTGGCTTGACTAATCATTATCTTTCGATGATAGCCTTCAACCCAGCTTGTTTGATTATCATATAGTTGGTTTTCATCGATTATAGGTGTTCTATTTCCTCCCATACTTGCCGGCAAGGTGCTTGACCAGGCGTCTGGGTTTAATGGTCTTCCCTGTCCGTTAAATAGCATTCCTGCGTATGGAGACTTTCTTAGGATGGGTTTTTTCGCTAAAGTAATTTTTGCATTTGTAATGTTTGGGTTATTTTTTGATCCGGCTCTTCCTAAATGAGCTATTGCTTTGCGTAAGGTAATGGCTTCTTTTTTAAATTGTTCAAAGTTTTTTGAGGTTATGGGTTTAAAATCTTTTTTAACTCCAATAAAAAAAACCCTTTCTCTGGATTGAGGGACTCCAAAATCTTTCGCATTAAGAATATTCATTGTTACTTGGTATCCTGCAGCTTCCATTCTTTTAAAGATTTCTTGTCTAACCTTTTCAAATTTTGTGAGACTACCCAAGGCCTTAACATTCTCCATTATAAAAGCTTTAGGGTTTATTTTTTCTACAACCTCGCAATAAGAAAATACCAGTTTTGACCTAGGGTCTGAAGCATCCATTTTTCCAGCAACTGAGAATCCTTGGCAGGGTGGTCCGCCTATAACTATATCTATACCTTTAAGTTGGGTTATTTCATTAATATTGTTATTGATATCACCTTCTATCATGATTGTATTAGGGTGATTTCCTCTATATGTGTTACAAGCGTGAGGATCCATTTCAGATGCTAATATTACATTAAAACCAGCGTTTGTAACGCCAACATCCATTCCTCCAGCACCTGCAAATAAAGAGAGAGCCTTAAGTGTCATTTTATCTCCAAAATATATGATTTTCGAATATTTTAAAAAATATAGCATACTAGAAGTGTTATGAAAAGAGATAAAACAATACATAATAAAAGTTACAGTAACTTAATTGAAAAGTTACGTTTAGAAAGAAAGTGTTTAGGTTTGTCTCAAGTAGAGGTGGCTGAAAGGTTGAACCTGACTCAATCAGAAATGTCTAAACTTGAATCTGGTGATAGGAGAATGGATATAGTTGAATTTAAAGAGATTTTGAGAGTTTATAGAATTAATGAAAATAGTAAATTAAACGGTTTTGTAATGGAATTTTTTGGATTGGAGAGATAATGGAGGTTGCACAAAGGAATGAAAAGGCTAAACAGTTTATTTTAGATAAGTTGGAACTGGTATCAACTTTTACAGAATCAGACTTTAAGGTATTGGATGATTATTTTAATTTGAAAAGAAGCCTTAATAGTCTTATTAATGTGTCGGCTAAAGGTTTTAGGGGGGTAGTCGCAACAGCTATAACTGGAAAATTTCTTAATCCTGGTTATGATCCTCTTAATGATTTTTATTCATGTAATCCCAGATCTATTTTTGAACAAGGAATATTTTATGCTTTTGAAAATCGTATTCCCTGTGGAAAATCAGATCCATTAAATGTGGCTAAAAATATTAATGTATTAAATGATGAGTGGGCTAAAGGAAAAAGGCCGCAAAGTGCAGCTCAGGCAGCTGTAGATTATTTAAGGTGTATCGAGTCTGCGACAGGTGAAGGTCAGGAAGATATTATAAATTTTTTCTTCTTTAAGTTGTTAGAGTACGCTAATAGTATTGCCTCAATTGAAATATCATTACCAGGAGAGCAAGAGTGGCCGAATGGGTTATTTGGAGCGAAATTGTCTCGATTTGTTCTTGAATATCCTGAGAGTGGAACAATTCCTCAGTTAGTGGTTTCTAAGCTTTTAAATAAAGTATATGAGTACTCAAGTGTTGTAGTTGAAGGTGGTGATGAAAGTGTTTTTGGAACAAATACAACCTCTAAAAAACCAGCTGATATCTGGTTAGAGGCTAATAATACACCATTTAATTTATTTGAAATTACTGTTAAAAAAGTCGATGCTAAAAGGTTGGATGACTGCATTCAGTCTTTGCATGTTTTAAATATGTTAGACCACCCTGTTCATTTTATTTGTAGGATGCCTGAAGATGTTAGTACGCTTCAAGGAGTTCGAGGCGGAGTGTTAAATTACAAAGGTAAAGTATTTAATTTTTTAGATATTTCTAATTTTATTTGTTCTTTGTCACTGTTGCTTTCAGGAGACCAGGTTATTGAAGTATTGGATGAGCTTAAGTTATTTGTACAACTGGTTGATAGGCCCGTAAAAACAAAAGAAGGATGGAAAAAGGTGTTTAATTAACCTTTTTCCATCCTTTGCTATAATTCCTTATCCCGAACTCAGGTTAAATCAAGATAAAAAAACTGGAACATTGAGTATAAGTGGATATTTACTTTGGTGGTATAGCTTCCTTCTGACGTTTCTTTATATCGTGTAGCCATTTTTCAAGAGTACTAATTTGAGTAATCAGAGTATCACAGGTAATTTCTGTTTGATTGATAGCTTCGGATGCAGAATGCAACCATTCTGATAGGTGTGAGCGGGCTATTTTGATCGTATCAATATCATTTTTATTTAGAATTTCCAGCTTAAATAGGCTATTGCCCTTAATATGATTATCGAACCTCCCAAGAACAGGGAAAATAAAGTCAGCAATTCCTTGATCCCAGGCCTCACGCAATTGCTCAATAATACCTTTTGAAAATATAGTGCGCCGCATATTAGACCAATTATTAAAATTAGGCTGCGCAGTCTTTATCTCTGAACGAAGAGTATTGGCAACACCTATAGCTGATTTTGCTTTAACAGGAAGATCACCCCCAACATATCCGGGGCGATTTTCCTTGCGGATGATGGTTTGATAATGCACATTGGCAGAGCCATTTTCTTCTGCTGCGTATTTCAGCTCATAAAGAAACGTAAGATCATGCGTAAATACAATTACCTGACGGTGTTGAGATTCTTCGACTAACCTAGCAGCAACAGCTTTTCTATTAATATGGTCAAGCGAGGACATAGGATCATCAAATATAATACCTGAATGTAAACTTGAGGTTACAAGCTCTGCTAGAAAAGTAGCCAGGGCAATACAGCGATATTCTCCCTCACTAAAAACGTCACCAACAGGCTCATTGGGTTTTTCAGCAAAACAAACCTGAAAAAAAGAAACCGCATTTCGGTCTTTTACTTTGCGTAGCTCTACAGGCAGGCTACCGAAAAGATTAATTTTTTCTACCTCACGATAAAAACGCTCTTTTAAAGCATCTGTAACCAACTTATCTGATAACTCCTTATTTTTATTCGTTACGGCTCTCTTTGCCGTTGTCGTATTTGTTTTTTTGATCTTTGCAATTTCTTGTTGACGAGATATTTCTTTTTTTACATCCTCAAATATTGAGCTTAAATGTTTACGATCTTTAAGCTCATTTAATTCCCTTATTAACGCTATTCGCTCTGGGGTTTTATCATCTGCTAAGAGTTGAGAAGCGCGCTTAGACAGGGATTGGTTTATTTCATTTAGCCGACTTTCAGGAATTTCAATAGCCTTTGCTTGAGGTGATAACCCACGCATATATATCCGTAAATGCCATTTGGCTGTAATCAATGCAACACGGACATTTTTAGCCAGTTTGCTTTCGCCTAAATCTTTTTCAAAAAAAGCAATTGCATCCCTAATAGTAGAAAGAGAAATATCTGCCGTTTTAGACTGAATAATATTTTCTTTATATGCAGTTATGGCCGTTGTTTCATCAGATTTAGTCGTGCCTTGAATAAATTCCTCAAAAGTTAAACGCCTTAAAACAGCCTCTTCATCAAGCTCTTGTTGGCACAACACACAGAAATCTCCGTCTGCATTGGCTTCTGGGAACTTCTTATTTGGGTACGCTACTTGATCTGAATACTGCCTAGCAGCCTCCCAAAGCTGCTGCCAGACTTCCTTACCAACATCAGGCAATGGAGAAGCTGCAAAAATCTTTTCAGACGCTAATTTAGCGAGCTTCATTTTATTATCTCGTTCTTGTCTCAAACTATCACGGCGATTAAAGGATTCTTCTGTAATCGCATTATGTAGCTTTTGAAACTGCTGTTTATATAAAACGAGAGATTTATTTTGTCGCTCAATTTTTTCTGCCGATATTTTAGGGTTTTGTGCAAAATCAATTTCTAACTGATATAGGCGTATTTTTTCTTCTTCGCTTAATGTAGATAACTCTTTGAGCGTCTCTAGGCTTGATTTGTCAGACAGCCCATAAAGGAATATACCCGCTTTGGTTTTCTCATTTAAAGATGGAGTTTTGATCGCTTCTGGTGTTTGCTTGATAAGCAGGTCAATTTGATTATCTAAATTATTTTTTATCGTGTCGCATATACCTGAAAGTTTACCTAAAATCCGCATCGGTTCCGGGGTATAAGCAATAGGATTTGTTTCATCTACATGAATATTCGCACTCTTAGAGTCAAAGACACTCACAGATGATAAGTTCGGAAGGCTTGATTTTTTAGGATTCCAATTAAGCGTTGTCTCCTTATCACCTGTTGAAAAAATAATATTCGCAGATTGCGCCTTTGGTTCAATATCTTTAATATCACCACGAATATCAAGCTTACCATCACGCGTATGGCAAGCATGTTTAAGAATCCTAGCATAGCCTGATTTGCCCGATCCATTATCTCCATAGACTATACTTAATCCCGTTTTTGAAAACTCAAGACGTTGTTGCTCTGCAAGGGCATTAATGCCAATTGGATTTTCAACGCTCACTATTGATACTGGCTCACCTGTAACTATCCCTGCCTTAACATCATCACTTGTAAGAGGATCGAATGAAGAGGATGAATCAAGACAAATTTTTGTAAGTTCCTTAATATCTATTGAGGACAAATCACCCTCTTGCAGCACAATTCTTTTCAAAGCATCGCGTTGCCATGATGGTCTATCTAACGACCACTTAACTAAATCACTTAAAGCTTGTCTTTCCGTGTAAACATTTGTTTTCATTGCCCTCCCCCCTCTTTTTTCGGTTCTGTCGCAAAAGATAAGTATTTGTGTAAACTCGGCTATAAACCTGTTTTTATGCCTCTCATGACAAAGTATCATGCCGGAGACAATATTATCAACTTATCGGGATAATTGAATGGATAAGCCAGGTATGATCTGGTGTTCAGGAAAATAATTACTTAAAAAATGGGTAACTACTCAGCGTGTTTTTTAACTTTAAAATCAAATGGATATATTTTAATTTAACCTGACTTTAGTCATGTTCACCTTTAAAAAGGGGTGAAAATTGGACTAAAATTCAGAGAGATACATTAATTATTATTTTAAATCAATCTGTTATGAGTTTAAATTACGCTGAGTAGTTACATGAATGATAGTGAAAAAATTTTAGAAGGCCAGCTTAGAGAATGCTATGGCCGAGTAGTTTACTCGCATAAAACGCACGAAAAATGTGCGGACTTACTTCTTGCGCGTCATAAATACATTAAATTAGCTCAGATTGTTTTATCAGCAGTTGTGACAGGCGGCTTACTTACAGCTCTATTCGATTTTCAATATTTAGCTGAATATAAGCAAATTGGCGTTTTCGTAACCTTAATCATTTCAACAATTTTGCTTACACTAAATTCATACACCAAAGATTACGATCTTGGAGAGATTGCTCAAAAGCATCGCCATGCAGGTGCAGAATTATGGATTATCCGTGAATCATACCTATCACTTCTAACCGATCTGCATATTCAGGCATTACCAGTCGAAGAAATATTGAGTAAAAGAGACCGTTTAGCTTCGGGGAGTCGCTATTTTTGCGAAAGCTTGTTTTGGGCATCCCAGCCCAAGCAAGCAGCAAAAACTTAACGCGACCACTTATGCCTCCGGCGGCCCCGATTCGTCCTCGTCACCTCGTCCCGACCCAACAAGGGGTCGGAACATAGGCTCCAAATGACTTGACGCCGTGTCGGATGGCCTTTTATTTTGTCTCCACCTTCGCTAACGCTCAGACTCCGACAAAATAACGGCCCTACGGCTATCGCGGACTAAAAATCATCACTTCGCTTAGGCTCCGTTTCCCTGATTTTCAGCGGAAGAATTGCACTCTGTATACACAGGAGCCCCTAGCACTAACTTTAAAGCTTACAGCATGGCACAGACAGCACTTAAGGAACTAGAGGATATGACCTTCTCTGATAAAGAAATTGATGCTTTTCTCCCAAGTGAGCTGAAACGTGAGGGAAGGTAAATTGTTAGGTAAGCATCTTTAATTTATACGATTTTCAGAATTATTAGGCTTAAATCAATGTTCAAAATTAATCGACAAACAAACAGTATACATCCTCTGGAAAGTAAAAGCTTTGCTAGTCTTGGCTTTACAGAGCGACAGCACCTACAAGAGTGGATTGAGGCTTCACCACAAGCACTGGGTGAAGAGCTTTTGATTATTCAGAAAGAAATGGAATTGAAACAGCACATATGATCCGAAAGGGACAATTGTCTGAGGAGAATATTCCTGCTTATAAGCAGTTTATCGCTTTAGCAGGATAGTTATGACTGAAGACTAGGCTTCCTGCATTTACAACAATACTTGCGACAGAACCTCATTAGTACCTGAAGCAAAATCTTCATAAAGATGTTCAGATAAAACATCTGTCTCCAATAATGCATCCCGTTGTAAATCTAAAACTTGTGATCCATCGCCTTTTGATACCCGTAAAACAATCTTTTTAGCTGGTTTTTTTGGACAGCTATTTCTTTACGTGCTTAATAGCTGCTTCTAAAACATCCAGCTTAAAGTGATTAGATTTACCGGACAATACTGTCTCTACAATTTTTAAAACCAACATTTTTTTAGTAACCTTTATGGTCTTTTTATTTTCTAAAAAGTCTTCATACAATAGATATTTCACCTGCTTAACTGGTAAATTTCTACCCTGAACTTCATCATAAACAATAAGTGCTTTACCTCTGTTAATGGGAGCACTTATTTCATAAGCTGACGTTATGGTGATCCCTGCCATAGTACGCCCATCACTAAAAAAATCAGCAAGGTGCATCAGTCTATTTCTAGATTGCTGGCTACCCACACATAATGAGTGGGTAGAAGCCCACTGGCCAAATTCTTTGTCTGATGAGAAACGACCTCTCGCCTCTAGTAATATTTGCCCTTTTAATAAATGAGATTGACGATCTATTTCTATAAACTGATTTGCTAACTCTTCAAGAGATAGAGTTGTTAGATCAGGCGTAAAATCACCTTTATAATCTTCAGCTTTTGCTGAGAATGATTGCTCAGTAACCTGCTCTTTTTGTTTATTTGTTTTAAGCTGTTTTCTATTAAGAATCGCCATTAACAATCTCCTCCATTAACAACTGAAACTGCCCTGTTGCTTGACCATGTCCAGATTCAGTTATCCCTTTACCTAAGGCTACAATATCCATCCATATTTTTCGTGTTGTAATAAAATTACTAGCAAATAAGACATCTTCGTATTCACCCAGCATATCTTCTATCAGCTTCCTACTCTCCTTAGTATCTTTGACTAAATGATTAGCACTGCATCCAGTCAATACGACAATCACCTTAAGTTTATTATTAAGTATTTTTGCATCGACACATGCATTCAAACTAGTTTCTAATGTTAAAATAGATAGAGAGGATGGAAAAACAGGAATGATTACTGTATCACTTACCGATAGAGCACTTCGACCACTCGTGTCATTTTTCCCTCCACAATCAGCCACAACTATTTCATACCGACTATCAAACTCTTTCAAATCTTTAGCTACTGTCTTTCCATATTTTTGAATACAAGGTATTTGCTTTAATTTTTCATTATCAGATCTAAACTCTAGCCATGCAGTTGCACTCGCTTGTGTATCTAAGTCAGCAAGTAATACGTCTTTACCTTTATTTGCTAAATAAACTGCTGTAGAAACAGCTATAGAGGTCTTTGTTGATGACTTAGTTGCGTATACAGTGATTATCATATTTCAAACTCTTCTTCCGTTCTTTAGCGTCACCCCAACTTTCCCCTGGTTTAGCAAAATCAGACATCAATGTACCAGTCAAACGTGCAACAACAGCCGCCTTAGTTTCGCCAGGCTTAGCTAAACGATTAATTTCTTCATCGGTTAATTTTTTTCTTTGCTTTGGTTGATCTTTCACACCAAATAGGAACTGAAAGTGTGTCACCGTCCTGCCAGACTTCCTTTGACCATACTTCACCCATAGATTGGAATGCTCGTTAATTTCAGCTATAGCTGGTTCAATCACACGCCTCTTTAAGTCACCTAAGCGACTATATTTATTGCTAACCTGAAATTGATTTTTAAGCCATTCAACTTCAATTTCACGTTCCCCTGTAGAACTCCATTGCACTAATAACTCATATAAACGAATAGAATAAATACTTTCAAACCTAGCAACATGTTTTAGCTTATATTTAGTGAATTCTTTAGATAGTTTAGAAATGTAAGGAATAATGCCTGAAGCAAAACTTAGAACTAACTTTCCTTCTCCAGGAATATAGTCGATACTGCTTATCCATCTGGTTTTACGTTGTGCTATCTTTGGATTTTCTGGATCAGGGTCATCAATAGTTACACTACGATCATACAACTTTTCAGCAGCCTTCTTTAAATCTCGATACGCATTTGAAAAGTTATCCAAGCCGACCAAATCAACAATTTCAGAAGCTGAAACTTCAAACTGATATTGCTCTGTTAACTCGGACATAGAATCAATTTGAGCTATACAAGCCAACAACACACGTTGCTCAGAAAGGCTCAATAGATAACTGGCCTCAATAACTTTATTGGACTTAACGACCGTTAGGTGATTTTTATTTTCCAAGATAATATAACGACAAGAAAAAGATATTGCCTGACTATACTCTGATTTAAAAATAAAACAACGACAGATAAAATACAATGTCGTTATATGGAAGTCAATTTGTCGTTATATCAATGTTACACCCTTTGTAAATAAAGGCTTTATCTCTCAAAAAAATTTAAAAACATACCTTAACGATCAATTTGTCGTCATATAAGATCAATTAGTCATCTTACAACGATCAATTTGTCGTTATTAAACGATCAATTTGTCGTTATTAAACACTCAATTTGTCGTTATATCGCCTCTACATGCATTAATCTACCTACTCTATAGCTCTCTTAAAAAAGAAAAAAAAGAAAAAAAGAAAAAACAGGCGCGCCATGCTACCTCACGAAATTCCGGGACTCCTGTCGCCTATCAGGGGCTAAAAATCACCACTTCGCTAAGCTCCCGTTTCCATGATTTTCAGCGGGCGCTTAGGGCCAACAGCGTCATTAAAGTATTGTTCTGCTGGGTGAAGGTAAGAGTTTGATGGCAATGGGATGGAAAAACTTGAACATCGAGTAACAGTTGTAATTTTTAATTAGTATAGATAAATGACCATGTGAAACTAGGATTCACTAGTTTCATTAAAAATATAGAGGATGAGAAGATGGCATATTACAAAGAACACGCTTTTATTTTTATACCTGCATTGCTGTTGGTATTTGGTACAGCTTATGCATTATCAGGTTGGGGCAATAAACCTGAGATACCAGTAAGTGAGACTAAGCAACCCCGGACTGCTGAGGTTGTCAGTGAAACCTTTACTGATTATGTTCCAGAGGTGCCTAGCAAACCAAAGGTGTATGTGGAGATTGATCATGATCATGAAGAGTTAGACTTAAATGATCCATTAGCAAGTCCCTCTTTTGATACGATGGAGGAGGGGGTTTCAATAGTTTCATATAAAGACCAACCAATACCTCAACTATTTAAAGATCTGACAAAGAAGGCTGTTGAAGAGATGGCAGAACGAGGATACGCGTCAGCTGAGGAATCAAATGTACGTACGATTTCTAGAGTCCTTGAGTCTCGCTTTAAACATTTGTTGTTATCTTATGAAGATGCCGCTAACCAACTGGTTAAAGAACCCGCAAACTTAGAGGGTACGCCATTTGATGATGGGGAACTACTTGGCGCAAACCTTGGAGGCTCTAATCATGACGGAAAATGGACAGATGTATCCCGTTTTTATAAATTCGATGATTTGGGAGTGGTGGAACTGAGTGAGAATGATTATATTACGAGTAGAGGTCGCATACAAATGACTCAGGAGTTAATTAATGAGGATGTTAACGGTATACCTGCAATGTACAGAGTTAATGTGAGTAATTCAGGGGCAGCGGTATCTTTAGTCTCTTGGGCAACTGATTCAAAAGCGTACACACTGTATGCTGAGAAAAACGGGGCTAAGGATGAGGGGGTGAAACAGAGACTCCTAGAATTGGCACGATCTATCCCAGCGGATTAAAGCACACAGGCGGGTTCTGTCGCAAAAGATACGTATTTGTGTAAACCTGGTTATGAACCTGTTTTTTTTCTTCGCCCAGGGGGTAAGTAACTTTTTTATCGTATCTGTAATCTTCTATCTTGGGCGCGCCTGATGTTTTTACAATTGAATCCGAGTACTCTAAAAAGGATAACTCACAGTACACATGGCGCGCCAGCTCTTCGCTAAGGCGTTTTATATCGCTTTTAAGGCGCTTTAACAGCTAACCCCTATCATACATACCCGTTAAAGGTTTTTGTGGGTCTTTAAGGGGCTTACATGCCCCCAATAAGCGATTGACTAATTTGGGTGTGTGGTATGTGGTTTGTTATAGCTGTTACAGAAAACAAAGATTAAACGGTAAACCATTTCAAAATAAAGAGTTGGCTTATTGCAACAAGCAACAGTATTCTGGGGACTCTTTGCCCTAGGGAGGAAGTAACTTTTTAAACTTCATAATAAAACGCTATTTAGTGTGCAACCTAATATAGATTGTACTATACCTATAATCCTTTTATAATCAAAGACTAGGGTTACTATCACGTACAAACTATGGATATTTATACGAAATCATTACATTTACAATTTAGGGTTTTATAGTTACCCCTCTTTGGCCGCCTTTCTTGGAGCTTTTTTTATTGAACATCTACGGTCAGCGGATTTTCAGAAGTATCCAGTTCAGGGAAAGCCACAGCTCTCAAGCGTTTATTCATCTCAGCTTCAAAACACACCATGTTCTGGGGCAACACGCGTATGACTTCATTTCAACTAATTATTAAACGTGAATGAAATCAATTTCTTGCTCAATTAGGATAAATTATCATGGTTGGGAAAACCATAGTTTCCCTTTTGGTTTAATTACTGCAATCCCTTAAACTGTATAATATAACCAATCGCTTGTTCATCAGAGCAATTTGAGTAGACCTTTAATTTAGCAGACTCTCAGCCCTAGGGGAAAGTAACTTTTTTTAGCGTATACTCGATATATGAAGATTCCCTTATATAAGAAAATACAAGGGAATCTGACTCTAATGGATTGAGCTATCAGCTTTACTTAAAGGCGGCATAAAATAAGTCCTCCTATTGTGCTTCACATTAAGACCCTTTAACACTTTTTTTACAGCCATCTGGTTCGACCTGTTATTTATTATACTCTTAGGCAACTCATTTGATTATCTCGGAGTTAGTCATTTTAATTGTTCTATTACTAAGTACCTCACCAGTTTTGTCATCAGTAAACTCAAACACCTCCAAAACTATATCTTTCAATGACCTATTGTCAGGATAGCCTAAGATTTCCGCACGTAGAGCCTCTTCTTCGGGCGTAAGCCACCATTGCCCACCATGTGTATAGGCATGCCATATAAACGCCCACAAGTCTGTATAATCAAAATTAGAAATACGTGGATAATCTAACCGACCTTTAGCAATAACGGGTAGAAGCCTTCTATCCCACCTAGCACCTTTGGGTGGATATTCTCCCTCAACAGAAGTCATACACGATACATGCCTACGTATGACTGTAGGTTTTCTAGCGTACGTTAATCTTATTTCATCCACCTCTTTTGCCAAAAATCCTTTTAACTCGGGCAGCCCTTTCTTCTTCAACGCAGGGTCTAGGCCTGCAAGTTCAGGTATCCAGCACCTAAGAATATTAAGCATAGAATCCCGGTCTTTTGTATCTAGGCGAACAGAGTCTTTTATGTATTTATGAAGTTCCGCAGGGAGTAGGTATTTAATAAATGAAGTTTTATGGAGTCCTTGATCTCCACCTAGCACCAGCACACATTCATATTTGGGGATAGCATCTGGATGCTTACCTTCATGCTTTGCCATATCAGCGGCCGCACAGCATTGTATTAGCCATCTATACATGGCGACCTTAACCCATTCCTTATCTTCCACTGGCAAGTTATCTACAAGTTCATGGACTGGGTTATTTGTCTTGGTGCGTGTAATGCCTGTAAGCCAATCTCTAACGGGATTAATAACATTGCTTTCAATGATAGATCCTAACTGTTCATCAACAATCGTCCTGCTAAGCTTGTAGTTCCTGCAAATAACTTTGGTGTACGCTACCAAGTCTTTCAATTCATTTCCTTCTACGCCGGGAACGCCTTTAATTGCAGGTGCGTTCAACATTTCATCATAACGGGCATCCACGCCAAAGCGTTTCATCAGCCCTTCAAGTTCTCCACGTTCCCCGGGGTGCAACAGGGGTGTCTTTTTGTCCATTTCTCTATATCCTTTGCAGTGTTAATTTATTTATTAATCTAAGTTCTGTCGCTTTTCATACCTCCACATTTATTAGGATGGAATAGATAGGTGGTTTAACATCTACCTATTCCATTTTTAGAGTTTACTACGCAGGCTGCACAGCTCACCTCCTGCCCAAATCTTCTTAAAGGCATAACTCGAAAGCTGCTCTTCAGTCAAGCCAACCTCGGGTTGTGTTGTTGGCTTCTCTGGGTAGTGATACCCCCGTGTTTGCGGGGGAAGAGGACAGATAAATAGGTTGTGTTGTATAAACAGTTTATCTGTCCCCTTTTTCAATGAATACGTGGGGCTGTATGCCCTTGCCCTGTAATAAACTCATAACTGAATAAAATATTATCATTTTGCTAGTGGCATAAGTCCGGTCTTTAGGGACTATCTTTATTGTCCCTTCATATTAGTTCTGAAACTTTCGATGCCTTTTTTAGGCGGCCATCTTTATTCCATCTATGCTTTTAGACCATGCCTGCGACTGATTATAGACACTGATTTTTTTTGCTTCACGGCGTTCATTAATATCCCGCATTTGAGTTAATGAGTCCTCAGTTATCTGGTAATTCCCGGCGAGGTTTTTGCCTACGCGCTTATGTTTCAGCCCGAATCTCTTTAAAAATTGTCCTAATGTACGTGTGTCTAACTTTCGATTAACAGCCTTGAAATTGCCTAGCCCTGCTGCGTGTACCTCTTGATAATTGGCTTGCAAATAGTCAATAGCGGCTTTTATTCGTTCCGCATCATAACGCTGTAGTGATATCCCCGTGTTTTCTGGGGAAGGGGACAGATAAACATTGTTGTGTGTTATAGATAGTTTATCTGTCCCCTTTTTTAATGAATACGGGGGCTGTAGGCTCTTGCCCTGTAATAAACTCATAACTGAATAAAATATTAGCATTTTGCTAGTGGCATAAGTCCGGTCTTTAGGGGGTATCTTCATTGCGCTCTCATATTTATCTAGTGATTGCGCATTGCCTTGACCCCCGTTTACTATCTCAAAATTCTTGAGGACAGATTCAAACCTTCCACCATTCCACAATTGAATATCATTCTCTGAAACCTCTCCATCGAGTCCTAGCCCTGTTCTACATTCAAACTTCTCTATTGCGTTGTTACCGGATTCTGAAACTTTCGATGACTTTTTTAAATTATCGTGCTCAATAGCGGAAATATCATCCGCGTTAATCACAGCCTGGTCATGCGCTTTCTGTACCTTTTCAGCCGTTCCTTTGATAATAATCAGGCTCTCTGGTTCTTTCAGCTCTTCAACCTGATAACCCTTTTGCATCAATATTAAGAGCGTTGTATGTGCAAAGCGTTCGCAAGAACTCTCATACTCTTCCATGACCCCCGCAGCTACTTTGTCAAACTCATTTGGCACGTGTATTAGCTGGCCATCTGTAATTCATACGCCTTTCGGCCAATACGATGCCTGTTAATTGTTCGGTAACACTCAAGGGTTTCTGTTTTCGCTTTTGTGAGAGTCCAAGAATAATATCCTTAGCCTTTCTGTTACGCCCCAAAGTCTGGATTATTTCAGTAGGTGATAACTGGCCACTAAATACACCCACATGAAAATCATATTCAAGCTCGATAGAAAACCCGCTAGATACAACCGGTGTCAAAATTATTAAATCATATTGCTTGCCAACTTCATTAGGACTTCTTAAGTAAGCCGCTTGCTCAAACTCATCTTTATTCTTTCCGTGTACCAGTAATATTTTATACTCTGCGGGGGCTGTCGCTTTAGCATCCTCATAGGCAATATTAGCAGTACTGAGAGAATCGCATTGGAACAAGCCAGTCTTACCCGCTTTTACAAAGGTTAGAAATTCGCTTCTAGCAATGTTGGTGGTGGTGTGCTTTATTGTTGCAGCTGGTTCTCGCTCGCTCCCTTTTATCTTAAACATTGGCTTACCTGCGCTTTCTAATATTTTAATCATCTGGTCGTTCATATCTGCATCAGCAACATAAACCACCGGGACAGTTTTAATAATATCAATTAACAAATCATAGCCCTCTGATCTATTCTTAAAGGGACCTCGCACGATATGTTCAACTATCTGCTTAAATTCATCCAGTACAATACAGTCAACCTGCCGAAAGAAGCTTAATAAATGCTCCCTTCCTACTGCACTATTCACGCAGGCGGCCAATGACTGGAACAACTCTCCCGGACTAACTTCGTTATAATGTTCAATATCTAGCCTATTTGCTATGTCCGTAATAATTGATACACGGGGAGCAACGTAGCCAAAAGCTTTATTGTTCATTTGGAGATATGCCCATAATAACGCGGTGAATAAAGTTTTACCTGAACCCATCGGCCGCATGTCAACAAAAATAGCGCTATACCATCCAGACAGCATCAGACTTGCTGCGTCATAGCTGTTTATGTCGAATTCAGGCAGGCTATCGGTCGTCACCGTGTGATATTTGCGCGTAGCCTCGTCCTGTTCCCTAAGTAGCTTTTTAAGCCATGATTTGTGACTACCTGACAGCTTACATCCCATCCTATCTTCTAGCGCGGTTATAGTGTCCTTATATGAGGTTATAGGGTGAGCCTGTACGGCTTTCGCAATAATAGAATAAACTGCCTTCTCTGGTACTGGTAGCGGAATACTCTCGATAATCTCCAGTAGAGTCTGATCCTTGTCGCCTACCCACCCCTCTGACCCAGAATGGTGTGTTAGCCCATACTGATAGCCATCCTTGATTGCTTTATTTTCTTTTTCGCGGGTTCGGTCATCATTATTATCTGCAATCTGATCGCTAGCGTTAATGAGGGCGTTGATATAATCATTCTCATTTTTTACATCCAACTTCCCACTAGCAACATAATGCCCTAGTGCATTTCCTGCGTTGCGCCTTGCGACGTGGCGTTCTCCGGCTTTGCATTTAAGATGATGTTAATGCATTTTTGCAGGTAGTCGCCTTCGTTGCTGTTGGGCGTGTATTCTTTGCGTATTGGAGGGGCTTGGGGGCTATCTCTTGGAATGGTTTAAGCTTGTAAATATCTGCATCAGGATTATAAAAAACATCCGCATCATGGCACAAAAAGCACTTGCGGCTAATATCTTTACAAGCGGGATCTGTTTCATATCCCCATGTTTTAAATAGCGACTCTATCTGAAAATAAGCCTGCTTAAAGTCTGCATCGTTATTAATTAGACTAGCATCAACCCGAACCCCTAGCTTTAAACGTAAGCGTCAATTCTCTCCACCTAGACAAGCTACCCTAATTACTTTAGAGGCTTAATTTTTTCAATCAAGTTCCAGGGCAAAAACTGATCCAGTGCTTCTGGTTCATAATGCCTACCCAGCTTGGGTAGTTCAGTTAATAGGTATTTCAGGTAATCAAAAGGTTCCAGGTTATTAGCAACGGCTGTTTGCACAAGACTGTAAAGTAGTGCGCTGGCATTTGCACCGCGTGGTGTCTGGTTAAACAGCCAGTTTTTACGTCCAATCACAAACGGTTTGATATGCCGTTCAGCTGCATTATTATCAATTTGTATATTACCGTCATCAATATAGCGGATCAAGCTACCCCACTGGTTAATAGTGTAACGAATGGCTTTACCTATTGCGCTGTCCTTTGCTGTCTTGGTAAGGTTGTTATCGCACCACTGCTTTAACTCTTCCAGTAAAGGTTTGCTTTTTTCCTGACGCTGTAAATAACGTTGCTCTATCGTCAGGTCTTTGATCTGTTTTTCAAGTGCATACAGTCGGGCAAACTTACGTAATGCGGTTTGAGCCAGCCCCATTTTATTCTTGCGACTCTCTTTAGGGAGGGCTTTTAGCGCTTCATCGAATTTACGCCGCGCATGTGCCATACACCCCACGAGGATACAATCATCTGATGCCAGTGCATGATAGCCTGCATAGCCATCTACCTGCAAGTGACCTGAAAAGGCCCGCAAGAAGCTTTCAGCATGCGCTCCTGCCCGCGTTGGCTGATAATCATACAAAACGATCGGGTGCTCGGATTCATGCCCACCACTCTGATAGAGCCACATATAGGATTTCGATTTCGTCTCTCGACCATCCCGAATCACATTTAAGGTTGTTTCATCGGCCTGGAGGATCTTCTGTAGAATCAGCAGAGCATGCAGTCGATCATAAAAGGGCTGGAGCAATTCAGCGGACTTTAATACCCAGTTAGATAGCGTGGCACGAGAAAGGTCAACACTTAAGCGCTTGAAAATGGTTTCCTGCCGGTAAAGTGGCAGGCTATCCATGAACTTGGCGACAATAATGTAAGCTAATAAACTTGCCGAGGCAAAACTACGAGGAATGGGCTGTGCGGGTTTTGGTGCACTGATAATGCCATTTTCACAGGTGCGGCAGCCATACTTGATCTGTATATGTTCAATGACTTTGATCTGGGCAGGAATGATTTCTAACTGCTCTGACTTGTCTTCGCCAGCCTCATGCAATGCATGACCGCAGGCACAAACACGCTCTGCTTCAGGTAATTCATAACGGATAACTTTGCGCGGGATATCTCTGGATAATGGCTTGCGGCCTGGCTTTTTACGCTGATAGCTTAGGGTTTCTTCAGGGTCGGAATCATCCTGCTTTAAGCTATCAAGAATGGACTCCGCTTCATTAAACAACTCCATTTGACCCGGACATTTCTCACTGGAGGTGCCAAAACGCTTATGTTGCAACAGACGAAACTGCTTCTCATACCATGTCAGTTTTTCCTGTAATTGATCCACTGTCGACTGATAGTCCAGCACCATTTTGTGCAGTACATTCGTCTCGTCTGGCAGTGTTTCAGGAAGTGATTTCATGGTGTTTATTATACCACCAAACAGGGTTAAATAATCATTTAACTGGCTGTTTTATTAGATATTTTCCACGTAAAATAACGGCAACAAATCAATTATTTATTAAGCCAGAAATAGCGGTATGAGCTTGCGCTTGCCGATAGGATAAACCCTTCAGTAACCAGTGTAATTCACGTAAGGTTAATGATAACGGATGTTCGTTTAACTCGGTTGGCCACTGAAACTTCCCCTTATCCAGGCGCCGATAATAAAGCCAGAACCCATTACACTCCCAATAGAGTATTTTCAGTTTATCGCGAGAGCGGTTACAAAAGACAAAAATACTTCCGGCAAAGGGATCATGGCCAAACTGTTCCGAAACAATCAGTGACAGACCATTGATAGATTTACGCATATCAGTAACGCCGGTCGCCAAAAAAACTTGATTAACAACAAGCCCGTTTATCATGAGATAGACCTAACCAGTTTCAGTAGCGGCTTTAATGATGCAAGTTCTGTACTGGCACAAATTTCCAGACTGAAGCCATTAGAATGAGTCACTTTGATAACTGATGAATCAGCAGGTACGCCTGATCGGTTCAACATGTCCTCTGCAACCAGTGTTACCGGAACCAATTGCTTGGCTTGTAACACTGGTGGAGCGAGCGAACTGAATTGCTTTTTGTAATAACTGAAGATATGCGGCTTGATATCATGGGCTTTGCAATACCCGACCTGAGTTAAACGACTGGCTTGCCATTGCGGTATATGATTTTGCATAGCCGCTTTATTTTGAGATGGACTCATAAATTACTCCTGAGTTAATTGGAGGTATTAGTCTGCCATTTTTTATATTGGTTTAGAATGTGTACTTTAATTGACGCTTACGTTATAAGGGTGTATTTTTGTGATAAAACGCCTGTATACGCCACTAGGTTTGCTTTTTCTAACCACGCCCTTTTTATGATTCTGTCGCATAAATCCCCCCTCCCGACGTTATCTGCTATCATAATTATCAATTTCAATAAAAGGTGGATCACATGCTCAATCGTTGGGTTATCCGTTATTCTCCTGCCATTGCTGTAAAAGCTAAATCTCAGAAACGAGAAACCAATAAATCGTGGCGCATGGATGAAACGTATATCAAAGTTAAGGGTCAGTGGACCTATTTATACCGAGCTGTTGATAGTCACGGAGATACGCTTGATTTCATGCTTTCTGAGCACCGTGATGAAGAGGCTGCAACCGCATTTTTCAAACAAACAATTAACAATAATGGCTTTCCTGATAAGGTCGTTATGGATAAAAGTGGCGCTAACTATGCAGGATTAGCCAATATTAACCTCTTGTTAATCCTCGCTGGGTGTGCCACTATGATCGACATATTACAGGTTAAATATTTGAATAACATCATCGAACAGGATCACCGCTTTATCAAAAAAATAACAAAACCGATGATGGGCTTTAAAGCGTTTCACTCCGCTCAAGCAACCATTGATGGAATTGAAACGGCACATATGATCCGAAAGGGACAGTTGTCTGAGGAAAAATATTCCTGCTTATAAGCAGTTTATGGCTTTAGCAGGATAGTTATGCCTGAAGACCAGGAGGTCTGCGCTTTTGATAATTATTGCGACAGAACCATATATCCCCCTGTACAGCTACGCAGCATATTTGCACTATAAAATTCAATTCCCGCAGGTGAGACGGTATAAACCCGCGACTTCTACTTTATACAAATATGATCTTACTGACTACCTCTACATACCCTTGATCGGTAGCTCTGTCCTGACCTATTCCAATATCATCTAATCCAAAATAGGGGCTGGGCTTGAAAGAAGAGAAGAAAAACCAGAATTGCTTACAAATGAGAAGATAATTAAGATATAATTAACGTTCGTTTGATTGCAAGAGTCTGTTTCTTACTTTCAAGCCGTAATAAGTGTTTCGATCACTTATTACAACCTTTTAAAAACCTCTACATACAATGTGTGTGGAGGTTTTTTTATGCCTTAAATACTACCTTTATTGGCTAATAATGGAATAGGTAGCGTTGTTTTTTATAAACAGTGCCTTTCAGTATCCGTGTCATTAACCTAAAACAAAATCATAAATTAACTAATAAATACAATTAGTTAAACTTATTTATTGGGCGGTAATTGATTTTTTTCCTTTCGTTTTATTCCTAAAATAACGATAATTATCCTCGAATTCTTTGCACTCATTGCCGTTATTTTTTCTTTTTCGATAAAAAGGCTAGAGAGTATTAAAAGCTAGTCGATCAGATTCCGACAAATCCATGGCTGTCTGCGATGGATAGTAAACATACAATACATATTTTTCAAGCCTTAAAGCGCCTACAAGCCCTATAGATGGGTAAAGTTTGCACAGGACTCAACCACAGTAGCGATGCTATTTACTCGGCCTTCTAGCGCATCTACGCCCTTTATAATACTTATCTTTCTTAGCCATATTTTAATAGGAATATCACAATGACAAGTACGCAACAACGTAGCGAACTACAAAGCCAAATTTGGAAAATTGCGAATGAGGTTCGTGGATCAGTCGATGGCTGGGATTTTAAGCAGTACGTATTAGGTGCTTTGTTCTATCGGTTTATAAGTGAAAACTTTGCCAGCTACATTGAAGCTGGTGATGGTAGTGTTCATTACGATGCTTTTTCCGATGATGATACACTCATTGCAGCAATCAAAGACGATGCAATTAAAACCAAAGGGTATTTCATCTACCCCAGCCAACTGTTTACCAACATAGCCGATGATGCCAATACTAACGATAACCTAAACACCGATTTAGCCACGATATTTTCCGCTATTGAAAGTTCAGCCAATAGCTACCCTTCTGAACCTGACATCAAAGGCTTGTTCGCTGATTTTGACACGACCAGTAATCGTTTGGGTAATACTGTTGCCGATAAGAACAGTCGCTTAGCTGCCGTACTGAATGGTGTTAAGGGGCTAGGGTTTGGTAAGTTCCAAGACAACCAAATAGATTTATTTGGCGATGCCTACGAATTTTTAATTTCTAACTATGCCGCTAATGCAGGTAAATCAGGGGGTGAATTTTTCACGCCACAATGCGTGGCCAAGTTGATTGCTCAACTGGCGATGCACAAGCAAACAACGGTCAATAAAATTTATGACCCTGCCGCAGGTTCTGGATCCTTATTATTACAAGCAAAAAAACACTTTGATGCGCATATTATTGAAGACGGTTTTTTTGGTCAAGAAATAAACCACACCACCTATAACCTAGCGCGTATGAATATGTTCTTGCACAACATTAACTACGACAAGTTTAATATGATGTTAGGTAATACTCTAACTGAGCCGAAATTTAGTGATGACAAACCCTTTGATGCCATTGTCTCTAACCCTCCCTACTCAGTAAAATGGGTTGGCAGCGGAGACCCCACGCTGATTAACGATGAACGTTTTGCGCCTGCAGGCGTATTAGCCCCAAAATCCAAAGCTGATTTTGCTTTTGTATTGCATTCCTTAAATTATTTATCCAGCAAAGGCCGTGCGGCGATTGTTTGCTTTCCGGGGCTTTTTTATCGTGGTGGAGCCGAGCAAAAGATCCGTAAATATCTAGTCGATAACAACTATGTAGAAACCGTTATTTCTTTAGCACCCAACCTGTTTTTTGGCACCACAATTGCGGTTAACATCTTAGTGATTTCCAAACATAAAACTGAGAACACAACCCAGTTTATTGATGCCAGTGGATTGTTTAAAAAAGAAACCAATACTAATACCCTCACCGAAGAACATATCAAGCAAATTGTAGATTCGTTTGATGATAAAAATAATACCGACTATTTCGCTCAATCGGTAGAACACAATGTTATAGCCGACAATGACTATAATCTATCGGTTAGTGCTTATGTAGAAGCTGAAGACACACGCGAAAAAATTGATATTACCCAACTGAATGCAGAACTAAAAACAACAGTTTCCAAGATTGACCAGTTACGCACTGATATTGATGTCATTGTTGCTGAGATTGAGGGGAATAAATAATGAAGGATGTGAGTTTTATAGAAAAACTTCTGGATGGCGCTGATGTGGAGTGGAAACCTTTATGGAAAGTTACCACTTGGGACAAGAAATTTAATGCTGTTGATAATTTCAAACAACCAAAAGTTATCAAATATCATTATTTGCTTTCTAAAGAAATAAAGTCACTGATTTCAGAATCTGGAAGAGTAAAACTTTTAACAACAAACCCATCCAATCTGCACACAACTGAAGAGCGTGCGGGAAATATTGTTAGTCAAGGTGAGGTTATTGCAATACCCTGGGGGCGGAAATCCTGTTGTTCAGTACTATAAAGGCAAATTTCTAACCTCTGATAATCGAATTGCAACATCAAATGATACAAACCTTCTCAATAATAAATATCTCTACTATTCTTTATTAAACAACCTTAAATTAATAAGCTCTTTTTATCGTGGCTCTGGAATTAAACATCCAAGTATGGCAGCTGTATTAGATATGGAAATCCCCATCCCCTGCCCAAATAACCCGGAGAAGTCGCTTGCAATACAAACTGAAATCGTTCGCATCTTGGACACATTCACGACGCATACAGCTGAACTTACAGCTGAACTTACAGCTGAACTTACAGCACGGGAAAAACAATACAACTACTATCGCGACAAACTCTTAACCTTTGAAGATGGGGAAGTGGAATGGAAGGCGTTGGGTGAGGTAATACTTCCTACAAGTAATATTAATTGGCGATATACAGACAGAGCATACCGTTATATTGATTTAACTTCTGTTAATCGCGAAAACAACACAATAATGGAAACATCTGAAATTACATCTAAAAATGCTCCAAGCAGAGCGCAGAAGATTGTCCAAACAGATGACGTTATTTTCGCAACAACGCGACCATCCCAGCAACGGCTTTGTTTAATTAGTCATGAGTTTTCTGGGGAGGTTGCTAGTACAGGATATTCTGTTTTAAGAGCTAAAGAAACTGAAGTTTTAGCAACCTGGATTTATTACTGTATCTCTTCAACTGAATTTAAATATTACGTTACAGAAAACGAAAGTGGTTCGGCTTACCCTGCAATTTCGGACTCCAAAGTAAAATCTTTTATACTTCCGATACCATCTCTTACCGAGCAAACCAGAATTGTCACCATCTTAGATAAATTCGATGCTTTAACGAACTCACTCTGCGAAGGCTTGCCTCGTGAAATAAAGTTGCGCCAACAGCAATATGAATATTATCGCGATTTACTCTTGAGCTTTCCAAAACCTGAAACAACGGTATGACCGATTATAAAGCCATTGCTGAATCAAATAATTTTATCATCTTGGATAAATACACCAAGTGTTCGCAAGTTAATGAGTCCTATCAAAGCGAGTCCGATTTAGAACGGGAGTTTATCACTGACTTAGTAAACCAAGGTTATGAATATCTATATCCCCCCAAATCCGACAAGAAATCAAAGCAATCTTATTCCAAATTAGTTACTATTTGTAAAAAATTGGAGTATTAAAATGAGCAGAAAAAGAACGGTCTACAGTGCTGAATTTAAAAGCAAGTTGGTATTAGAAGTTTTAAAGAATGAAAAAACACTGCAAGAAATTGCCAGTGCAAATAACATCACACCTAAGAACCTACAAAACTGGAAAAAAATATTCTTAGACAATGCAGAAATAGCAATGGAGCCCTCCAAAGCCGTTAAAGATTACAAAGAGGATCTATTAGCAGCTCAAGAACAAAATGAGATGCTCACAAAAATCGTAGGAAAAATGACGGTTGAAAAGGAGTGGCTCGAAAAAAAGCTAAAAAGCTTGGACTCATCTGATAGAAAACAGTTGATTGAGCCCAAGCTTAACACTCTACCTCTAACACAGCAGTGTGCATTATTAGGATTAAATAGAAGCAATCTCTATTACAAAAAAAGAGAGAATAAAAAGAAAGAAGAGATCAAAACTCAGATTAATCACATTTTTAAAGACATCCCTATTTATGGTGCGGCTAAAGTACACCAGCAGTTGCTTGAAGGTGGTTTTAAAGTCAGTTTAAACACGGTGGCGAGTTATCGGCAGCAGATGGGCTTGAAAGCCGTATTAGCGGTAAAACAAGTCAATACAACGATCCCCATAAAAGAACATAAAAAATATACTTATAAGCTTAGAGATCTTGATATATCACACGCTAACCAAGTTTGGAGTACAGATATAACCTATATTAAAACCAAAGAAGGGATGGTTTATTTAGCGGCGATTATTGATTGGCACTCAAAAGCAGTGCTCGCCCATAAAATATCAAACACAATGGATTCTTTTTTAGTTATGGATGTATTAGATGAAGCGCTTTCTCTCTACGGAACACCTGAAATTTTTAATACGGATCAAGGCAGTCAATACACCAGTGAAATTCATACCCAACGACTAAAAAACAAAGGCATTACTATTTCTATGGATGGAAAAGGACGAGCAACGGATAATATTTGTATTGAACGGTTTTGGCGAAGTGCAAAATGTGAGCGTATTTATTTAAATGAATATGGTTCAATTAGAGCGTTAATAGAAGATGTTGATGACTATATTGAGTTTTATAATCATCAACGGTTTCATGAAACCCTGGACTATAAAAAACCAATGAATGTATATAGAGAAAGTATTTTAGCTAATGAACAGCAGAATGAAGCGGCTTAGGAATATGGAATAAGGATTGTTGAAAAATCTGTCTTGACTCTTTGGGGTGCTATAATAACTCGATATTGCTGAAAATGATAAAACCACATGGGCTTATTATCCCTTACCATATTGCGCATGCTTAGTAACCTCATCTGGAAAAGGAGCGATAAAAACTGCCCTTTTTCATTTTACCGTTCGCCGGTATTCTGTCACTACCCTTAGTCATCTCCTTACACACAAGTCTGATATAAGAGTGTAAAATCTCATTATTTTAGTAACGATGACTGAGACTTGGGCAGAAATGGAATTTTGTAATTTAGATTTAGGTGATTCACGGCTTAATAAAAGAGCAGTTAAATTGATAGAAACTTTTGTAAAAGCGCCTAAACTAAGCATTCCTCAGGCTTGCCAAGGCTGGGCTGAAACACAAGCGACTTATCGATTTTATGCAAATGAAAATGTGACATGGGAAAAGTTGTTAGTCGCCCATACAGATCAAGTTGAACAGCGCATTATAGTCAGTGAAGAGCCCGTTATTTTATGCTTACAAGATACGACAGAATTAGATTTTAATGGACAAGAAACTGAGGATTTAGGTCGCTTATCTTACGATGCCCAAAGAGGCATGTACTTGCATCCGACACTCTGCATTACACCAGACCGGCTCCCTTTAGGGGTTAGTGATGCGTGGATGTGGGCAAGAGGAAAAAGCAAAGCAGAAGATCAAAATAATCCCACGATAAAAGAAAGTGATCGCTGGATAGAAGGTTATGAACGTGTCGCTGAAATGGCCGAACGTTGCCCTAAAAGTCGGCTCGTTTATGTGGCCGATAGAGAAGGTGATATTTTAAGTCTTATGCAGAGAAGTAAGGCGTTAAATACGCCTGCTGACTGGCTAGTAAGAGCCAGGCATAACCGTAAATTATCAGCGGATGAAACACTGTGGGATAGCGTCGATAAGCAAGAGGTTATGAGTCGCGTTAGTTTTATTAAGCCACGAAAAAAAGGCGAAAAATCGCGACAAGTTCAGCAAGAAATTAAAGTGTTACGCTGCACTTTCCCCGTAAAAGGGAAAGAAGGTATTGAAGTAACTTTGGTTCAGGCAAAAGAAATCAACCCGCCTAAAGGGAAGTCACCGCTCATATGGCGCTTATTAAGCAATCGAAGGGTAGAAAGTGAAGATCAAGCCTGTGAGTTGATTGACTGGTATCGCTGTCGCTGGGAAATAGAAATGTTTTTTGATATTTTGAAAGTGGGCTGCAAGGTTGAAAAGCTTCAATTATCCAGTAAAGAGCGCATTGAAAAAGCCTTAGTCATGGCCATGGTTATTGCTTGGCGGGTGATGTATCTTATGCGCTTAGGTCGCATCTGTCCTGACTTGCCTGCTGAATTAATCTTTGATCCTTTAGAATGGAAATCATCTTATGGTTTATTGGACAAAAAGATACCCAAAAAAGTGCCTACACTGAATGCCGTGTTAAGAAATTTAGCGACATTGGGTGGTTTTTTAGGGCGTAAATCAGATGGTGACCCTGGTGCGAAAAGTATTTGGATCGGTTTTCAGAGGATTCAGGACTGCGTATATGGTATTCAAATGGCCAGAAAGCTAAAAGGCGTATTTTAGGACTTGTGTGTAAGGAGGTGGGCTAATCGCTACGATGTGACGGTTTTAGTTAACGGTTTACCTTTGGTTCAGATAGAGCTAAAAAAACGCGGTGTCGCTATCCGTGAAGCCTTTAATCAAGTGCACCGTTACAGCAAAGAAAGTTTGAATACAGATAACTCACTGTTTAAATATTTGCAGCTGTTTGTTATTTCAAACGGAACCGATAGCCGTTATTTTGCCAATACCACCCAGCGTAATAAAAATAGCTTTGATTTCACCATGAATTGGGCAAAATCAGATAACGGATTGATTAAAGATTTAAAAGATTTCACCGCTACTTTTTTTCAAAAACAGACCTTGTTAAATGTGTTGCTACATTATTCTGTGTTTGATGTGAACGATACCTTGTTAGCGATGCGCCCTTATCAAATTGCTGCGACCGAACGAATTCTTTGGAAAATAAACAGCGCATATCAAGCGAAAAACTGGAGTACGTCTGATAGTGGCGGCTATATCTGGCATACCACCGGCTCAGGTAAAACCTTAACCAGCTTTAAAGCGGCACGTTTAGCGACTGAGCTGGATTTTATTGATAAAGTATTTTTTGTGGTGGATCGTAAAGATCTTGATTTTCAAACCATGAAGGAATATCAGCGTTTTTCACCTGATAGTGTTAATGGTTCAGAGAGCACC
Organism: Bathymodiolus japonicus methanotrophic gill symbiont; assembly: GCF_019721995.1. Lineage (GTDB taxonomy): Bacteria > Pseudomonadota > Gammaproteobacteria > Methylococcales > Methylomonadaceae > Methyloprofundus. The sequence goes on from NZ_BLYC01000022.1 coordinate 45,180, forward strand.
TCTGAGCTAAAACGCAACCTTGATAAAGAAGACAATAAAATTGTTGTTACCACAATTCAAAAGTTAAACAATTTAATGAAAGGTGAAGGCGACTTGCCTATTTACAGTAAGCAAGTGGTGTTTATTTTTGATGAAGCTCACCGTTCGCAATTCGGTGAAGCACAAAAGAATCTAAAGAAAAAGTTTAAAAAATTCTATCAATTTGGCTTTACTGGTACGCCTATTTTTCCTAAAAATGCCTTGGGAGCAGAAACCACTGGCAATGTATTTGGTCGTGAATTACATTCTTATGTGATTACGGATGCTATTCGTGATGAAAAAGTGTTGAAATTTAAGGTGGATTATAACGATGTACGCCCACAGTTTAAGTCGATTGAAGCGGAACAAGACGAGAAGAAACTCACGGCGGCAGAAAATAAACACGCTTTACTACACCCAAACCGTATTGATGAGATTTCTCAGTACATTTTAAATAACTTCAAACAAAAAACACATCGCCAACAAGCAGGCGGTAAAGGTTTTAATGCGATGTTTGCAGTAAGCAGTGTCGATGCTGCCAAGGTGTACTATGAATCATTTAAAAATTTACAGAAAGAGAGCAATAACCCGCTTAACATTGCCACCATCTTCTCTTTTGCAGCAAATGAAGAACAAAATGCAGTAGGAGATATTGCTGATGAAGGTTTTGAAATCAGTGCAATGGATAGCAGCGCTAAAGAGTTTTTAAGTGAAGCAATCGCTAATTATAACGCGACCTTTAAAACTAATTATGGCGTTGATAGCAGTGGCTTTCAAAACTATTACCGCGACCTTGCGAAACGGGTAAAGAATCAAGAAATTGATTTGCTGATTGTCGTGGGTATGTTTTTAACCGGTTTTGATGCGCCTACGTTAAACACCTTGTTCGTGGATAAAAATCTTCGCTATCACGGTTTAATACAAGCCTTTTCGCGCACTAACCGTATTTATGATACCACTAAGACCTTTGGAAATATCGTCACCTTCCGCGATTTAGAACAAGCCACTGTGGATGCTATTACCCTCTTTGGTGATAAAAACACTAAAAATGTGGTGCTAGAAAAAAGCTATAAAGAATATATGGAAGGTTTTACCGATGTGGCAACAGGTGATGCACGACGCGGTTATTTAGAGCTGGTGGAGGAATTGGCGCAACGCTTCCCTGATCCTGATGCAATTGTTAAAGAAAAAGATATAATCCCCCAGCAAATCCAGACAAGAAATCAAAGCAATCTTATTCCAAATTAGTTACTATTTGTAAAAAATTGGAGTATTAAAATGAGCAGAAAAAGAACGGTCTACAGTGCTGAATTTAAAAGCAAGTTGGTATTAGAAGTTTTAAAGAATGAAAAAACACTGCAAGAAATTGCCAGTGCAAATAACATCACACCTAAGAACCTACAAAACTGGAAAAAAATATTCTTAGACAATGCAGAAATAGCAATGGAGCCCTCCAAAGCCGTTAAAGATTACAAAGAGGATCTATTAGCAGCTCAAGAACAAAATGAGATGCTCACAAAAATCGTAGGAAAAATGACGGTTGAAAAGGAGTGGCTCGAAAAAAAGCTAAAAAGCTTGGACTCATCTGATAGAAAACAGTTGATTGAGCCCAAGCTTAACACTCTACCTCTAACACAGCAGTGTGCATTATTAGGATTAAATAGAAGCAATCTCTATTACAAAAAAAGAGAGAATAAAAAGAAAGAAGAGATCAAAACTCAGATTAATCACATTTTTAAAGACATCCCTATTTATGGTGCGGCTAAAGTACACCAGCAGTTGCTTGAAGGTGGTTTTAAAGTCAGTTTAAACACGGTGGCGAGTTATCGGCAGCAGATGGGCTTGAAAGCCGTATTAGCGGTAAAACAAGTCAATACAACGATCCCCATAAAAGAACATAAAAAATATACTTATAAGCTTAGAGATCTTGATATATCACACGCTAACCAAGTTTGGAGTACAGATATAACCTATATTAAAACCAAAGAAGGGATGGTTTATTTAGCGGCGATTATTGATTGGCACTCAAAAGCAGTGCTCGCCCATAAAATATCAAACACAATGGATTCTTTTTTAGTTATGGATGTATTAGATGAAGCGCTTTCTCTCTACGGAACACCTGAAATTTTTAATACGGATCAAGGCAGTCAATACACCAGTGAAATTCATACCCAACGACTAAAAAACAAAGGCATTACTATTTCTATGGATGGAAAAGGACGAGCAACGGATAATATTTGTATTGAACGGTTTTGGCGAAGTGCAAAATGTGAGCGTATTTATTTAAATGAATATGGTTCAATTAGAGCGTTAATAGAAGATGTTGATGACTATATTGAGTTTTATAATCATCAACGGTTTCATGAAACCCTGGACTATAAAAAACCAATGAATGTATATAGAGAAAGTATTTTAGCTAATGAACAGCAGAATGAAGCGGCTTAGGAATATGGAATAAGGATTGTTGAAAAATCTGTCTTGACTCTTTGGGGTGCTATACAGAGATAAATAACCCTGTGACATTACTATGCATAAATTGTGAGCAACAATTCTTATATCGTAGTTACCCACAAGAACTGTTGATAAAAGTGTGTGCTACTTTTGAGTAACTGACTGAAAGCCACGATACATATAGGATAGGGTTATATTGTATAAAATTTGTACAGGACATTTATTAAGCTACATTTGATTCACAGTTTTACTATGTTCCTAAGTAATGCCAAACATATAACACTATCAAGGTACTGTCACATACATCAGTGTTCCCATTGAAAGAAGAAGTACCTAAACAAAGCAGCCTATAACCTACCTGAAGGTAGCACCACTCGAATATTTCCATTTTTTGATTTTAATCACTTATAACAGCAAATAGACACTCTGTAGGCACCGTAAAAAAACAACAAATAATTTCAAATAAAGCTTGCAATTGCCGAAGAAATTTTCTAAAAATTTCCGTTTTAATCACCTCATAAACGGATATCACCCATGCTTAAAGACCTACCACTCTCTGAACATATTCACCAACACTGCAATGAAAGTATGGAACGTGCCCTGTTAGCAGAGCGTCATCCTTTGTGGGCTCGTTCATGCCCAGAGTTGAAGGATATCGACTTTATTCGCCTTGGGTTATTAGGCTGTATCAGTGTAGTCGATAGTGGTCGCCATTTCCTCCAAACCAATGAACAGATTTATGGCCAGCTACTTCCCCACTCAACGTATTTTAAATCACTGAAGTCGCATAGACGAACAAGTATGCTTGAGGCATTTGAACGTAAGCGTCAATTAAAGTACACATTCTAAACCAATATAAAAAATGGCAGACTAATACCTCCAATTAACTCAGGAGTAATTTATGAGTCCATCTCAAAATAAAGCGGCTATGCAAAATCATATACCGCAATGGCAAGCCAGTCGTTTAACTCAGGTCGGGTATTGCAAAGCCCATGATATCAAGCTGCATATCTTCAGTTATTACAAAAAGCAATTCAGTTCGCTCGCTCCACCAGTGTTACAAGCCAAGCAATTGGTTCCGGTAACACTGGTTGCAGAGGACATGTTGAACGGATCAGGCGTACCTGCTGATTCATCAGTTATCAAAGTGACTCATTCTAATGGCTTCAGTCTGGAAATTTGTGCCAGTACAGAACTTGCATCATTAAAGCCGCTACTGAAACTGGTTAGGTCTATCTCATGATAAACGGGCTTGTTGTTAATCAAGTGTTTTTGGCGACCGGCGTTACTGATATGCGTAAATCTATCAATGGTCTGTCACTGATTGTTTCGGAACAGTTTGGCCATGATCCCTTTGCCGGAAGTATTTTTGTCTTTTGTAACCGCTCTCGCGATAAACTGAAAATACTCTATTGGGAGTGTAATGGGTTCTGGCTTTATTATCGGCGCCTGGATAAGGGGAAGTTTCAGTGGCCAACCGAGTTAAACGAACATCCGTTATCATTAACCTTACGTGAATTACACTGGTTACTGGAAGGTTTATCCTATCGGCAAGCGCAAGCTCATACCGCTATTTCTGGCTTAATAAATAATTGATTTGTTGCCGTTATTTTACGTGGAAAATATCTAATAAAACAGCCAGTTAAATGATTATTTAACCCTGTTTGGTGGTATAATAAACACCATGAAATCACTTCCTGAAACACTGCCAGACGAGACGAATGTACTGCACAAAATGGTGCTGGACTATCAGTCGACAGTGGATCAATTACAGGAAAAACTGACATGGTATGAGGAGCAGTTTCGTCTGTTGCAACATAAGCGTTTTGGCACCTCCAGTGAGAAATGCCCGGGTCAAATGGAGTTGTTTAATGAAGCGGAGTCCATTCTTGATAGCTTAAAGCAGGATGATTCCGACCCTGAAGAAACCCTAAGCTATCAGCGTAAAAAGCCAGGCCGCAAGCCATTATCCAGAGATATCCCGCGCGAAGTTATCCGTTATGAATTACCTGAAGCAGAGCGTTTTTGTGCCTGCGGTCATGCATTGCATGAGGCTGGCGAAGACAAGTCAGAGCAGTTAGAAATCATTCCTGCCCAGATCAAAGTCATTGAACATATACAGATCAAGTATGGCTGCCGCACCTGTGAAAATGGCATTATCAGTGCACCAAAACCCGCACAGCCCATTCCTCGTAGTTTTGCCTCGGCAAGTTTATTAGCTTACATTATTGTCGCCAAGTTCATGGATAGCCTGCCACTTTACCGGCAGGAAACCATTTTCAAGCGCTTAAGTGTTGACCTTTCTCGTGCCACGCTATCTAACTGGGTATTAAAGTCCGCTGAATTGCTCCAGCCCTTTTATGATCGACTGCATGCTCTGCTGATTCTACAGAAGATCCTCCAGGCCGATGAAACAACCTTAAATGTGATTCGGGATGGTCGAGAGACGAAATCGAAATCCTATATGTGGCTCTATCAGAGTGGTGAGCATGAATCCGAGCACCCGATCGTTTTGTATGATTATCAGCCAACGCGGGCAGGAGCGCATGCTGAAAGCTTCTTGCGGGCCTTTTCAGGTCACTTGCAGGTAGATGGCTATGCAGGCTATCATGCACTGGCATCAGATGATTGTATCCTCGTGGGGTGTATGGCACATGCGCGGCGTAAATTCGATGAAGCGCTAAAAGCCCTCCCTAAAGAGAGTCGCAAGAATAAAATGGGGCTGGCTCAAACCGCATTACGTAAGTTTGCCCGACTGTATGCACTTGAAAAACAGATCAAAGACCTGACGATAGAGCAACGTTATTTACAGCGTCAGGAAAAAAGCAAACCTTTACTGGAAGAGTTAAAGCAGTGGTGCGATAACAACCTTACCAAGACAGCAAAGGACAGCGCAATAGGTAAAGCCATTCGTTACACTATTAACCAGTGGGGTAGCTTGATCCGCTATATTGATGACGGTAATATACAAATTGATAATAATGCCGCTGAACGGCATATCAAACCGTTTGTGATTGGACGTAAAAACTGGCTGTTTAACCAGACACCACGCGGTGCAAATGCCAGCGCACTACTTTACAGTCTTGTGCAAACAGCCGTTGCTAATAACCTGGAACCTTTTGATTACCTGAAACACTTATTAACTGAACTACCCAAGCTGGGTAGGCATTATGAACCAGAAGCACTGGATCAGTTTTTGCCCTGGAACTTGATTGAAAAAATTAAGCCTCTAAAGTAATTAGGGTAGCTTGTCTAGGTGGAGAGAATTGACGCTTACATTTGAACAGCAGAGCTATCATCTTCACTCTGAAACACTGCTATCGCAAGGCATTGATTATCTTAAAGCATTCCCGGAACTTGACGAATACACCATAGACGCAGCGGATGGACATTTTATTGATCATGCCTGCCATACTGAAAAAAACAGCTCTCAGAAACATCTCTATGTCTACGATAAAGCCGTCACCGACTTTGTCTGGTGGGATCGGCAGAAACGACATGCTAATTACATGATTTCAATGCTAAAAGAAAATTCAATTGCGACTCTGGTTGAGTCTATCCCTTTTGACTCCCGCCATGAGATCAATACAGGGGTTGAAGCATACAGTGTGTACGAAAACAAGGGCATCAAATTTAACGTGGTGGATTACCGTGATCCAGAAACCGGAAAACTTCACCGGTTTGTGACAACCTTGCCAATGACTATTAACCCTGGAACCATTGCCATGCTGTATTTCAAGCGATGGACGATTGAAAAGACATTCAATAACACTAAAAGTAATTTCAAGGAAACTAAAGCTTGGTCTTCCAATACCCGCTCACTTGAAAATCAAATGCGCCTGACTGCAATGAGCTATAATTTAATGCGCCTGTTTGAAGAGATTTCAAAAACACAACAGCCAGAATTGATTCATCCATCGGATAAAAAATATAGCGAGGCTCTGGAGATAAGGCAGCAACAGGCTCAAAAACGAGATCGTTTTGTGAATCCATTATTTTTCCAGGCAAGAATATCTCGTATCAGCTCGTATACCATTCGGGCAGTTCAAAACGCAATAATAACAGGAATGTCTTTACAGTGCTTTATGAGCTCTCTTGTGGCGAGGTTAGTTTCACGGCCTCAATTGATAGGGGAACACTGATGGTCACATAAGTGGTCGTTTATGTGGTGGTGCTTTTCCCTCATAAATTATTTCGCAACCAGCTGCATTAAGCGCGTCTATTTGTAGTGATGTATCTTGAGATGTTGTTGAAACTCGGACGTAACCTATTTTCATTTGTTTACTTCTTTAACATGGGTTTTATTAACGATAACACATGATATGTTTTTTAACAGCCTTTATTAACGCTATTTGCGTAGAATCAGGGCAAAATGAAGGTGATTATGGGTGCTGATGACGGTGTAAATTAAACACTTGTTTATTTAACTTCGCTAAAAACGTAAGAGTTCCTGTTTGGTGGTGTAGGATTATCCCGGCGATGGCGCGATATCCATACTGAACTACCCTCCCCCATCTTTGTGTTTATAGTAACCTTTTGAATCTTACCATTCAGGCGACTAGAAACTTCATTATTACTTGCGCCCCATTAGGGTCAGAAACCTTTGTATTTTATTGTATAAGGGTTTCTGCATATAGGTAATATACGCTAAAAAAGTTACTTTTCCCTAGGGGTTAGATACTGTCTTAAAAATCAACTTTTATTTATTGAAAACACCCTCTCTTTTCTTTGACGGGCTCTTTAAAAAATTAGTCCGCCATTTGATAATTTATATCAAATGGTTTTTCTGACTTCAATACGCCATAAGATAAAATCAACAATTTTCTCATGACAGCGACTATCGCCACTTTTTTAGGTTTGCCATTATTCACTAAACGCTCATAAAGAGCCTTTAATACTGGGTTGTGTCGAATAGCGACAAGTGCTGGCATATAAAGCGACTTACGCAATCGTTTATGCCCAAGCTTAGATAATGATGATTTATCAATGCTCGTACCTGACTGTATGATCTTGGGTGTTAATCCAGCATAACTGGCAATTTGTTTTGAATTTGAAAAGAAATTTTGGGGAGTCGCTATTTTTGCGAAAGCTTGTTTTGGGCATCCCAGCCCAAGCAAGCAGCAAAAACTTAACGCGACCACTTATGCCTCCGGCGGCCCCGATTCGTCCTCGTCACCTCGTCCCGACCCAACAAGGGGTCGGAACATAGGCTCCAAATGACTTGACGCCGTGTCGGATGGCCTTTTATTTTGTCTCCACCTTCGCTAACGCTCAGACTCCGATAAAACAACGGCCCTACGGCTATCGCGGACTAAAAATCTTCACTTCGCTAAAGCTCCGTTTCCAGGATTTTCAGCGAATGTCACCAATATACGCTAAAATACTCCATGCAGTCCGTTCACCAATGCCGTTGATACTGACTAATAAATCGACTTGTTGACTGAGAGATTGATTATTTTTAACAATGTCAGCAATGGTTTTTTTGATCCGAACAATCTCCTTATCAATCGCTTTTTGTAATCGTTTTATAGAACGTGATGTCTGTTTATTCACACTGGCTTCTAAGCGGTTATTTTCTTGTGTTTTAGACTTCTCTAACTGATCGCAGCGTGTGACTAAGCGTTGTATTGCTTCATAGTCTGCTCCTTTAGGTTGATATGATCTCTTTTTGTAGTCACCTGTTAAAACAACATGTTCACAATACCTGGCAATAAGCTGAGCATCTGCCTTATCTGTTTTATTACGATTTAATTCCATCTTAAAAAAGGCATGTGTGATAATCGGGTTAACGACCATTACGTTTACTTTTTGCTGAGATAAATATTGCGCTAGATCAAAGCTATAAATACCGGTTGCTTCGAGACAGGTATAAACCTCTTTCTTACTCTTATTCACCCATAAAGAAAACTCTCCAAACCCTTTGAGGTTATTAGAAAATTGTTTATGAATAGTGCGAGAATTAAGAATATAAGCCGCATCAAAGGTAAGTTTAGAAATATCAATTCCAATATAAATCATCGTATTATCTCCAGTTAAGCGTAAACTAAAGATTGGATAAAATAACGTCATGGCATTCTTGTAACTATTCGTGCTCTTGCGTGCAGGCGCGCCATGCTACCTCACGAAATTCCGGGACTCCTGTCGCCGTAATTCGTTCACCTACGCAGCGAATAGGAGATGCTCCAGCCGCCCTGCGTCCGCCACAGACTGAGCACAAAGCAGCTCAGTCATGGCTACCACAAATGGCTCTACGGCTATTCGGGATAAAATTTTAGCCTCCCTCGCGCGCTATCGCGCACTTCGGATTGGCAAATTTCCCTGCGCCTTCTGGAGACTATCAGCCCATCCGGGGCTGACAGCGGTGGCCAGGCACAAGATACTGTTCGCATTTAAAGGCGTTATTAAAGAGGGGTAGGCACTAATCTGCCCCACGATTTTTTTATAATCAAGGCCTCCTTACAATGTCTCTACCCCTCATCCAACCGTCATTGGATAGTGCCATTTATTCAACTAAATTAACACTGGAATTAAGATACAAGACCTCTCTAAATTAACTCACATTTGTCCTTTTTTGATCATTTTCATTACCTCAACCTTCATAATAAATTATTGCGACAGAACCATGGTTCTGTCGCAAAATATACGTATTTGTGTAAACCCGGCTATGAACCTGTTTTTATTTTTCTCATTCGCTGAAAATCAGGGAAACGGAGCTTAGCGAAGTGGTGATTTTTAGTCCCTGATAGGCGACAGGGCAATTCGCCAATCCGAAGTGCGCTAGCAGCGCGCCGAGGCAAAGAATTGCATTCCGAATAGCCGTCAAGCCATGTGTGGGAGCCTTAACGGAGCAGGGTTTTGTTGCGTAGTTGAGGCGGACGCGTGGCGGACCAGGGCACAAATTATTTGCCGAGTGGCGAATCGATTTTTGTGACATGGTGTCCCAAAATCTATCATGAGGCGCGCGGTGGCGCGCCTATGAATGAAAAAGGCATGCATAACCTGTTTCAGTTGATTAATGCACTGTATGAATACAGATCAATCATTCTGACAACCAATAAAGAATTTACTAACTGGGGGGAGTTCTTCTTTGATAACAATGTGGCTGTGCTGATTGTGGACAGACTTATTCATCATTCACACATTTTTATGCTGGGAGGGGGAAAGTTATCGACTGAAATCTAAGCTTAACAACTAACTATTTTGCTGGAAAAGTGGCTCAATTATTTTGGCCATTGACAACCGCCAAGGAGGGCGCAGAATGTCATATACACGGGACTATGAATACTGAGAGACTATCTCAAACTCTTTAAAACTCCTTTTAATCAATAGGATAACACAAGTTTAAAGTTGTTCAAAGTAGTATGAATAAGCTGAATAGCGTAGTAAGTTACGTAGTATTTCCGTACTAAAGTCCTGTGCTCTATTCTGCATGCTCTACAAGTTTTTGCTTGATTTTATTAACACCATAGTAATCTATAATCAAAATAGGAAAAGCACTTAATACAGCTACTTTACGAACAGGAGTAATATATTTTTCTAATTGTGCTCTGAAGGTTTCTATCTGGGAAACATGCTGCCCAGGAAAGATAAAATCATCATTTACAATATAATTTAATTTCTTTCCATGCGCTTCAATTATCCAGTTCCAATTGCTTAAAGTCAGCTTTGTTAAGTCCTGAATATTATTTCCACATTCCTCACCAACTAACGTTTTGTAGCTTTTTCCAGAATTAATTTCAACAATAGTCTCTTTAAAATCCACATCTCTATGAACATGCTTTAAAGCCTCAACCATTGGGTAACTAATGTACAATTTCCCTGCTTCTGTCTCATTATCAAAATATTCAATCATCTCCATTAATATTTCATTAGTTGCTACTGGAACATGTCCATCATAATCAAAGAATAGATAGACCTCAGCAACCGAATCTCTTGAAATATTAGCAAGCGATTGTCTATTCTGCTCATTTCTATCCCTAATCAACTCAACAATATCTTTATCAGAATCTTTTTGTAGCACCCAGTATAGCTCGTAAATATGAGTATCAAATGTTGTATAGATATGTGTATTAGCATCAAACTTAGAGAAGTATAATTTTAAATTTTCATAAACCTTAACTTCTGTCTTCTCCCCCTCAAACACAAACAGGATAATGCTTTCATCCTTCATTAAAAGCGCCTGCCCTATACATTTTTTCTAAATTATGAGCAATTCTTAATTCCTTTTGAGTACACCGACTAATAGGCTTAATCTTTTCTTTATGCATTAAGAAATAACAATCAGGTCTAAATAAATCATTACTCATTATGCTAGTGTTATGTGTTGTTAATACAACTTGAGCACTAATATTTTTCAATCGCGTAACAATTAATTTGGATAAAGAGTGATGGTAATAAGCATCGAATTCATCAATAAACACCATCGTTACCTTAGAATTCTCTTTTAATCTCTGATACCAATAATAAAACAAGGCAAGCGACTGAGTTCCCGTAGATGCAATATCAAAAAAATAAACGGGGTTATTTTTGAAAACAAACGCTAGACTTTGTTCACCGTTTAACTCGATAGTTGTTAACTTGCATTCAACACCTGCCTGATTAAGAAAATCTTGAAAGTCTGAAACATTACCATGAGCAATAATATCCTTATCAATATTGCCAGAACCTTTCTCAAAACCTAAATAATTATTGCCTGCTAAGGACCTGAAGAACAACATTCCATCGACAAATTCAATGAACTGATTAAAGACACTATTTATTGCATTATCAGCCAATATAGTATTGTTTTTTATATAATTAACAATAGATATTTTTGAATCGCCTACATCAGTGTTTAAGTTTTCTGCTCCTTCAAGATCAATTTTAGCATTAGTGCTATTTCTTCTATCCAATGAAACAATGGAGTTGCCATTAATCTTTAAATGCTCATAAGATAATGTAGATTTATTTTTCTTGCCATATCGATACTCAAGTGAATTATCTTTAAATTTGAACTTGTATTTAAATTCTGCCAATTCATTATCAACGTTAGCATTTAGATAGTTTCTATAACATAAATGATCATGCTCATTATTAGTTAAATGCGAAATAATATCAAAGATAGCAAAGCCTAGATTAGATTTACCAGAACCATTAGATCCATATATCATTGCTTTATTGACCACATCATCCTTTATGCATTCTGTGTTAAATTGATAATCATTTACATCAGAAAAATCGATAACGAACCAATCTTTAAAACCTTTAAAATTTTTTACCTCAAACTTTGATAACATTGAAATAGCTACCGTGTAGATTATTTATATAACGCACTCTATTTTAGTCAAGAAAAAATTAAAAGCTAGTGTCTGCCGTAAAAAAACTACGGGTTCAAGTGAGTTCCCAACTAATTATATTGTTTAAGGTCACCGAGAAGAAAACCGATCAAGATACTCATCTATTTTCTGAAAACAACTCTCCTCATCACTCATAGCTTGGTCTTGAAGCTTGTGATATGTTTTCCAGTGCATACCCTTAGGCTTTTCAGGCAGGAGCGCCATGCGGTTCTGTCGC
>NZ_BLYC01000023.1 GCF_019721995.1 Bathymodiolus japonicus methanotrophic gill symbiont
CCTGAATTCGTATAATAAGTGCATAACCCTCTGCAAGTATTGGCTAGACTAACACCTGTTGAATTAAGACAAGACATAGGTGTAAAGTAAACAGCTACCAAACAATTTACAGAGGCTACAAATGAGCTATACACACCTATGTCCTGAAGAAAGATATTATATAGAAATTGAATTAAAAAAGGGAACTTCACAGAATAAAATAGCAGAAGCCTTAGAACGAAGCCAAAGCAATATTTCACGCGAGATTAAACGCAATACAGGTCAAAGAGGCTACAGGCATAAACAAGCAGAAGATTTTGCCCAAGAACGACACAAAAACAAGCCTAAAGAGGTTAAATTAACGGATGAAATAAAAGGCATTGTTAATGTTCGCATTGAGGATGACTGGAGTCCTGAGCAGATTGCAGGGCGGTTAAAACAAGAAGGTATAATTAGTCTTCATCATGAAACAATCTACCAGCATATTCTGGCGGACAAAAAGGCAGGGGGTGAACTATACAAGCATCTTCGGCATCAGAACAAAACCTATCGCAAGCGGTATGGGTCAGCCCATAATAGGACAGGAATCCCTAATAGAGTCGATATAGATGAGCGTCCTGAAGAGGTCAACAACCGTAAGCGTATAGGTGATTGGGAGGCAGATACAATCATTGGGAAAAATCACAAAGGGGCGATTGTAACGTTGGATGAGCGAGTCTCTAAATTACGGTTGGCCTTCCCTTTAGCGGGGAAAAAGGCTCAATATGTATTAGACGCAACTATTTTAATGCTTGATCCTATAAAAAGCTTTGTTAAAACAATTACTTTTGATAACGGGAAAGAGTTTACCCTGCATGAAAAAATAGCAGAAGCACTAGGCTGTGATACGTATTTTGCGACTCCCTACAGCTCTTGGGAAAGAGGGCAAAATGAGAACGCTAATGGCTTATTAAGACAGTATTTCCCTAAAGTAATGGAGTTGATTGATGTTACGATAAAAGAGGTTTTTATAGCCGTTGATAAGCTAAATAGTCGCCCTAAAAAGTGTCTCAATTACAAAACACCTTATGAGGTATTTGAAGAGCTGACTGGGATAGATATGAAAAATTTATTGGGTTATGTACTTATGACTTGAATTCAAGTAATGGCTATTGAACTCAAGGAATATATAGTCGCTTTTATAGATTTATTAGGGTTTTCGGCAATGGTACAACATGATTGCGAAAGACCAAAAAAAGAACATCGTTACATTAAAGTTTTATATACAATTCACCTTAAAACTAAAGAGCTGAAAAAGACAATAATTGGCCTAGAAATAACACAGTTCTCTGATTCCGTCGTGCTGGCTATACCATATAGCCAAGAGAACTACAAAAAGGTCGTAGACGTTATTTCAAACTACCAATATGATTTGCTTAATGATGGAATATTATGCCGTGGTGGTGCCTCATACGGAAAACATTTTTCAACTGAAGATTTCTTGTTTAGCAATGGAATGATTGATGCTTATAAGATTGAATCTACCATTGCATTAACTCCAAGAGTTATAATTAGCAAAGAGTTAATAGATTTAGTTTACCCTGCTAGTGAGCTGTCAAAAAACGAGCACTTGATACTCGAGAGTGATGGGTTGTATTTCATAAACTATATGAAAAATGGTAATGCTGATGATAGTTGGAAAGCAATATGTAAAGTAATTCCCGATGAATTAAGTGACAACCCTTCAATTAGGAGTAAACATATCTGGCTTATTGACTATTACAATCACCAGTTTCCAGAATCAAAACGAAAAGATAACCACCGCTTTGTTAGCCCTGACGCATGAAATAAAGCCGCATAAAAAGCCATGTTATATTAAGCAATTGGGTTTTAAATACCGAGTTTTCCTTGTTTTAAGCGATTGTAAGGCGAATAAAAAAGTTCTTCGAGGTCGTAGATGTTTAAGGGGACATTTTGTGATGACTATAGCGATAGAAGCAATAAAGCGTGGATTAATCGACTGTTGGGCAGTTCACTAAAAATCACAAAAACCAGGCTAAAACCATGTCAAGAACTTTTTTAATTATTTACGCTGAGTAGTTACAGGGGGAATACATAAAGTATGCTTCAAAGATTCGTGGACCGCTCTCGATAGAGTCGTAGAGGTTATCGAGATAGCTACGCTAAGACTATTTATTTCCTTTTATCATTCAACAATATTCTTGACTGGTGATACGTACCATTTGCCACCGCACCTAGTTTATTCATTCTTTAACCACGCATCCCCTTGGCAATCCTAACAATTCGACACTCACTAGAGGAGAGTGGGGGTAGATGCACTGATGGCGATGTAAAAAAAACAAGTGTATTTTTTACATCACCATCCGCACCAATAATCACCTTCAAGTCGCCCTGATTCTTCGCAAATAGAGTTAAAAAAGGCTGTTAAAAAACATATCATGTGTTATCGTTAATAAAACCCCTGTTAAAGAAGTAAACAAATGAAAATAGGTTACGTCCGGGTTTCAACAACATTTCAAGATACATCACTACAAATAGACGCGCTTAATGCAGCTGGTTGCGAAATAATTTATGAGGGAAAAGCACCACCACATAAACGACCATTTATGTGGGTTCTGTCGCAAGTATTGTTGGAAATGCAGGAATACTTTCCTCAGACAATTGCCCCTTTCGGATGATATGTGCCGTTTCAATTCCATCAATTGTTGCTTGGGCGGAGTGAAACGCTTTAAAGCCCATCATCGGTTTTGTTATTTTTTTGATAAAGCGATGATCCTGTTCGATGATGTTATTCAAATATTTAACTTGTAATATGTCAATCATAGTGGCAAACCCAGCGAGGATTAACAAGAGGTTAATATTGGCTAATCCTGCATAGTTAGCGCCACTTTTATCCATAACGACCTTATCAGGAAAACCATTATTGTTAATTGTTTGTTTGAAAAATGCGGTTGCAGCCTCTTCATCACGGCGCTCAGAAAGCATGAAATCAAGCGTATCCCCCTGACTATCAACAGCTCGGTATAAATAGGTCCACTGCCCCTTCACTTTGATATACGTTTCATCCATGCGCCACGATTTATTGGTTTCTCGTTTCTGAGATTTGGCTTTTACAGCAATGGCAGGAGAATAACGGATAACCCAACGATTGAGCGTAGCATGATCCACTTCAACACCTCTTTCTATAGCACCCCAAAGAGTCAAGACAGATTTTTCAACAATCCTTATTCCATATTCCTAAGCCGCTTCATTCTGCTGTTCATTAGCTAAAATACTTTCTCTATATACATTCATTGGTTTTTTATAGTCCAGGGTTTCATGAAACCGTTGATGATTATAAAACTCAATATAGTCATCAACATCTTCTATTAACGCTCTAATTGAACCATATTCATTTAAATAAATACGCTCACATTTTGCACTTCGCCAAAACCGTTCAATACAAATATTATCCGTTGCTCGTCCTTTTCCATCCATAGAAATAGTAATGCCTTTGTTTTTTAGTCGTTGGGTATGAATTTCACTGGTGTATTGACTGCCTTGATCCGTATTAAAAATTTCAGGTGTTCCGTAGAGAGAAAGCGCTTCATCTAATACATCCATAACTAAAAAAGAATCCATTGTGTTTGATATTTTATGGGCGAGCACTGCTTTTGAGTGCCAATCAATAATCGCCGCTAAATAAACCATCCCTTATAGCACCCCAAAGAGTCAAGACAGATTTTTCAACAATCCTTATTCCATATTCCTAAGCCGCTTCATTCTGCTGTTCATTAGCTAAAATACTTTCTCTATATACATTCATTGGTTTTTTATAGTCCAGGGTTTCATGAAACCGTTGATGATTATAAAACTCAATATAGTCATCAACATCTTCTATTAACGCTCTAATTGAACCATATTCATTTAAATAAATACGCTCACATTTTGCACTTCGCCAAAACCGTTCAATACAAATATTATCCGTTGCTCGTCCTTTTCCATCCATAGAAATAGTGATGCCTTTGTTTTTTAGTCGTTGGGTATGAATTTCACTGGTGTATTGACTGCCTTGATCCGTATTAAAAATTTCAGGTGTTCCGTAGAGAGAAAGCGCTTCATCTAATACATCCATAACTAAAAAAGAATCCATTGTGTTTGATATTTTATGGGCGAGCACTGCTTTTGAGTGCCAATCAATAATCGCCGCTAAATAAACCATCCCTTCTTTGGTTTTAATATAGGTTATATCTGTACTCCAAACTTGGTTAGCGTGTGATATATTATAGCACCCCAAAGAGTCAAGACAGATTTTTCAACAATCCTTATTCCATATTCCTAAGCCGCTTCATTCTGCTGTTCATTAGCTAAAATACTTTCTCTATATACATTCATTGGTTTTTTATAGTCCAGGGTTTCATGAAACCGTTGATGATTATAAAACTCAATATAGTCATCAACATCTTCTATTAACGCTCTAATTGAACCATATTCATTTAAATAAATACGCTCACATTTTGCACTTCGCCAAAACCGTTCAATACAAATATTATCCGTTGCTCGTCCTTTTCCATCCATAGAAATAGTGATGCCTTTGTTTTTTAGTCGTTGGGTATGAATTTCACTGGTGTATTGACTGCCTTGATCCGTATTAAAAATTTCAGGTGTTCCGTAGAGAGAAAGCGCTTCATCTAATACATCCATAACTAAAAAAGAATCCATTGTGTTTGATATTTTATGGGCGAGCACTGCTTTTGAGTGCCAATCAATAATCGCCGCTAAATAAACCATCCCTTCTTTGGTTTTAATATAGGTTATATCTGTGCTCCAAACTTGGTTAGCGTGTGATATATCAAGATCTCTAAGCTTATAAGTATATTTTTTATGTTCTTTTATGGGGATCGTTGTATTGACTTGTTTTACCGCTAATACGGCTTTCAAGCCCATCTGCTGCCGATAACTCGCCACCGTGTTTAAACTGACTTTAAAACCACCTTCAAGCAACTGCTGGTGTACTTTAGCCGCACCATAAATAGGGATGTCTTTAAAAATGTGATTAATCTGAGTTTTGATCTCTTCTTTCTTTTTATTCTCTCTTTTTTTGTAATAGAGATTGCTTCTATTTAATCCTAATAATGCACACTGCTGTGTTAGAGGTAGAGTGTTAAGCTTGGGCTCAATCAACTGTTTTCTATCAGATGAGTCCAAGCTTTTTAGCTTTTTTTCGAGCCACTCCTTTTCAACCGTCATTTTTCCTACGATTTTTGTGAGCATCTCATTTTGTTCTTGAGCTGCTAATAGATCCTCTTTGTAATCTTTAACGGCTTTGGAGGGCTCCATTGCTATTTCTGCATTGTCTAAGAATATTTTTTTCCAGTTTTGTAGGTTCTTAGGTGTGATGTTATTTGCACTGGCAATTTCTTGCAGTGTTTTTTCATTCTTTAAAACTTCTAATACCAACTTGCTTTTAAATTCAGCACTGTAGACCGTTCTTTTTCTGCTCATTTTAATACTCCAATTTTTGTAACTACTCAGCGGAGCTGAGTAGTCCAATGAAATTATAAAGCAAATTCAGGTAACTTTCCCTCAAAGACCAGGGTCATTGCCTGAGTTGCACTTAGACCTTGTTTACGGCACGTTGATAAATACCCTCTGACACGACAAAATATCTCTGCACCCTTGGTGCTACGAAAGCAGCCGGATATTTTCTGTTGAACCTTGGTCATCCGAATCGAATTTTCTGCGGCATTATTGGTAAATGGCACCCAGGTATTTGTCATGAAGCGCAAGACATCCTCTTCATAATTAATCAGCCTTTCCAGTAAGTTTCTAGCTTTACTGCGTTTTATTCGCCCCCGCTTTACTTCTTTAGGCTTATCGGGTGGTGGGCATTCAATCTCCGCTTTGCCAAGTAATTCTCTGTATTGTACTTTCCATTTTTCTGCTTCTTTATGTAGTAGCATGCCACCTGCTTCATTGACGGCATCATTCATTTTTTCAAGTAGTCGTTTCATTTCAAGCGCCCACTCCTGTTTATCCTGCTCCCAGGCGCGCGTTAATTCCCTCAAATGATGTGCATTACAAAGCGAATGAGTACAGTCATATTTATAGTAGGGCTTCCAATGATCATGACATAAAATCCCATGAAAATGGGGTAAAATTCCAATGTCATTCATTGCCTCTGTGCCACGTTTGGCATGGGGAAAGAAGTGTGTCCACTGATCATTGGAAGTCCCATGTAGCCAATGGCGCTTACCATTAATATTAATGCCTGTTTCATCCGCATGAATGCACGGTGATTCGACTAAGTGTTCTTTACTGATAGTTTCAAACCCAGCCAACTTCTCATAGGCCAGTTCATTGAAATTATAGATAGAGCCTTCACTAATCGGCATACCTAATTGATCAGCGAAATACTCCTGTATTCGGTTGTAGGCCAATAACTGATATTGCGAAAGATAAACCACATGGGCTTTTATCCCATTACCATATTGCGCAGCCTTAGTAACCTCATCTGGAAAAGGAGCGATAAAACACTGACCTTTTTCATTTATCAACCGTTGCGCCTGGTATTCTGTCACTACCCTTGAGATATCAATATCGAATACCTGGCGTGTTTCAAAGCCATCTGCCGTGTATCGCCCTTTTGGCAAGGTACGGCGATCAATGGTAATGATCTCGATTTCATCCGGGTCATCTATTTTTTGAAGCGTCGTGCCGACATGCGATTTTTGTCCGCCAGAAGGCTTATCTGATTTTTTGCGATTCCCTTTTTTCCGGTTGGGATCACTTGCAGGTGGTTTACTGCTATTTTTGCTGTTCAGTGTCACTCGATTGAGTAATACCGTGACTAATAATAGAATCACTTCCAGTGCTGATTTTAGCGCAGGCGATATATCACGCTCAGTTTCAAGTAACTGTTTGGCATGACTGATTGCGGAATCAACATCGATGAAGTCTATTTTCAAAGGGTAACCTGTATTGCTTTAAGGACAGACTTATTATCTCATGGGTTTTAAATCCCGAATTTTCCTTGTTTTAAGCGATTGTAAGGCGAATAAAAAAGTTCTTCGAGGTCGTAGATGTTTAAGGGGACATTTTGTGATGACTATAGCGATAGAAGCAATAAAGCGTGGATTAATCGACTGTTGGGCAGCTCACTAAAAATCACAAAAACCAGGCTAAAACCCTGTCAATAACTTTTTTAATTATTTACGCTGACGCTGTCAGCCCCGGACGGGCTGATAGTCTCCAGAAGGCGCAGGGAAATTTGCCAATCCGAAGTGCGCGATAGCGCGCGAGGGAGGCTAAAATTTTATCCCGAATAGCCGTAGAGCCATTTGTGGTAGCCATGACTGAGCTGCTTTGTGCTCAGTCTGTGGCGGACGCAGGGCGGCTGGAGCATCTCCTATTCGCTGCGTAGGTGAACGAATTACGGCGACAGGAGTCCCGGAATTTCGTGAGGTAGCATGGCGCGCCTGGTAGTTACCAATTTTTTACAAATAGTAACTAATTTGGAATAAGATTGCTTTGATTTCTTGTCTGGATTTGCTGGGGGATTATAATGATCCACTTCAACACCTCTTTCTTCCATAATTTCTTCAAGGTCGCGATACGAAATGCCATACCTGACATAAAAGAAAACAGCATAAAGAATGACATCTTTTGGGAAGTGAGTGCCTTTGAAGCTGAGCATATGATGTCATTCGTTCGCTGAAAATCATGGAAACGGAGCTTAGCGAAGTGGTGATTTTTAGGGTTCTGTCGCAAAAAACCGAAAGCCACTATTATAAGGTTTAATATCATCCAAAAAAGATTCACATGTTCAGCTAAAAATAGCGGTATTTTTTAAGGCATTATTAATCTGTATGCCAGGTGCTATATGGCTTGAAAAGCTATCTGTCGAACTTTTAACGATAGGGTAATCGAGATTTCATCTTGAATGAAATATTATTCATTAGCTGCATAAAACTAGGATATAGTCGGTTTTTACACTTTTTGCGACAGAACCCCTTATCTATATACTGAAGGCGAGATGAAGTAACAGAGTTATTCTTCATTACTGTTTTGTGGTTTAACTTGCATTGTTGGTAATGCAACTTTCGGAAGGTTTAAACGAGTGCACATATTCATTAAATGCTCTCTCCAGAAAGGCCAAATATGATAGCTAACATTCTGAAGTGCGAATGTTTTTAATGAATATTCATCAATGTTTTTATCAAGCATTTGATATTCAGAGCAAAAACTAGCTTCTATTTGAGCTAAAGCCTCAGGCTCCTTATTGCCTTTATCTTCTTCTTTAATAAAACGGCAACCTACATCTACATAAACTTTAAAAAAGTGTTCTTCATTACCTTCATCATCTTGAACTCCAAAGACCTCAGAGCCTTTAACAACATGCATGAACTGGTAAACTACACCATCGAAATCAGATCTTTTAGGATCGAAATCTGGATTAGTAAAACAATTTGTGTTTTTTATATAAATATCATGAGATTTAAGTGTATCTTTAGCTTTTTGAAAGTCTGCATGATTAGCCATAACACCTTTGCTCCGTAGCACCTTCCATTATAGGTTTAATGGGAAATATTTTAGCTACTTGCTGACGTTTAGGTTGCACATTCATGAAATCTGTTTGGTTCAAAGAACCAATAGATGATTTGATACTGTGAATAGTACGTGTTACTCCAAACTTTTCACCTAAGGTAAAGGCCAAACAATTAGTGATGCGTCCACTAAAATCACCATTCTCCAAAATAGGAGACGGCATTACTTTACCTTGTTCAGCTAAAGCTTCGGCTGTTGTTTCAAGACTGTCGATTGCAAGTAAATATGCTTCCTCATAAGAATCTGCATATTCTACTACATCAGGTAATTCTTTTACTTTGGCTTCAAAGAACACTTCGCCGTCGAAATTTCCTTTTCGTACAGTGATATTGTATAGACCCGCATCAAACATTTTTTCACTATTCATTTCGTTTCTCCAAGTATTTTACGAGTTCATTCTTGTACTTCTCTAATACCTTTATTATTTTTTTTATATAGGGCTTTTTAATTTCAGGGTTTCTGCCATGATCACAATTTAGTGAACCTGAAGTGAAAGACGCAATATGAGGATGAGTATAAACCTTATGTCCACCTCTCCGTCCGTCTTTCAATTCAAAGTCTAATTTTCTCAATAGAGCTTTAGCCTCCGCTGTCAGCCCCGGACGGGCTGATAGTCTCCAGAAGGCGCAGGGAAATTTGCCAATCCGAAGTGCGCGATAGCGCGCGAGGGAGGCTAAAATTTTATCCCGAATAGCCGTAGAGCCATTTGTGGTAGCCATGACTGAGCTGCTTTGTGCTCAGTCTGTGGCGGACGCAGGGCGGCTGGAGCATCTCCTATTCGCTGCGTAGGTGAACGAATTACGGCGACAGGAGTCCCGGAATTTCGTGAGGTAGCATGGCGCGCCTGTTGGCACCTCATGCTAGCACCAGCACCCTTAAAGGCTGTTATTACATTAGTATAGATAATTTTTGTCATTCGCTGTCAGCTCCGGACGGGATGATAGTCTCCAGAAGGCGCAGGGTTGTTGCCAATCCGAAGTGCGCGATAGCGCGCGAGGGAGGCTAAAATTTTATCCCGAATAGCCGTAGAGCCATTTGTGGTGGCCATGACTGAGCTGCTTTGTGCTCAGTCTGTGGCGGACGCAGGGCGGCTGGAGCATCTCCTGTTCGCTGCGTAGGTGAACGAATTACGGCGACAGGAGTCCCGGAATTTCGTGAGGTAGCATGGCGCGCCTATGACACCATATATAGTGTCACAATTTGTGATTTGGCAAATTTTACATTAAAAATGATAATATGCAATCATTAAATCGCGACGCCCTCCTTGTCCTTAATAAATTCCAAATGCAATAACTGAGTCTTAAATTCATCATCACCAATCACTATTTGCCACCTTTCTTCCATAAATGCTAACAACTGAAGTCCACGATTTAAAACCGTTTCAGGTATCCATTCTGGCTCTTGAGATATTTCGTTCTCTGAAGCCGAACCATTATATAAGGTTCTGTCGCAATAATTATCAAAAGCGACCCACCCCCGATTTTATATTAAAATACCTCGCACAGTCACGAATGCGGGGTATATGTGGATAAACATCCCAAGTTGTTCAATAAGAAGATCACGATTTGAACAACCACCTAAATTCTTAATCTATAGGTACTGAACGTGCTAAATTTAAGAATTCCTCTTTCATTTCTTTACTACTTGATGCGTTTTTCTCTAGGGTTAATTCATAATATTTAGAATCTGTTGTCCATACTAGGGAAGTTGTAGCTTTCCCGCTGGGACTTATCCCCACTTCGTATATAGCAGGATTCCCATTAATATTTTCATTAACTGCCTCTTCGGTAAATACCACTTTACCCCCTCCGGTATGATAATCATCCTCCGAAAGTTGAACCAAGCTTAAATTGTCAAACTCATAAACTCTTGTTAAAGTAGTCCACTTCCCTTCATCATAGAGCCCGCTCACCTGTCTGGAAACCACCTTTTTACCTTCGAAGGGTGTTTCATCTAAATTAGTGGGTTCTACCGTTAAAAGTTTAACCGCTTCCTCATGGGTCTTCTCAAATTTTTTACTTTTTGGAGTCATCTCGTCTCGGATTGGAGTTATACTATTTTCAGTCATATCAACATACCCCCGTTCTTTCATTTGTCGTATAGACAACTCCGTTTCCTTTTTAACATAGTCAGGTATAGGAAAATCCTCCATTGGAGCGAAGGATACATCCTCTTCCTGCCCCCCAAAGAACTCTTCCATAGCTTCAAATTCTGACTCTATATTCTTTTTATTTTCATCGGAATGTTCAGTATCTGAATTTTCAGTATCAGGATATTCAGTATAGGCATATTCCATATCTGAAGGTGGCTCCCACGCCTTATATCCCGAATGCACCTTCTCTGATACCTCAGGGGGTTTTTGGGATGGGTTATGACGAATTTTTTCTGGAACAAAAGTTGGTGAAACTTTTTCAACTTTACTTACTTTTTCAATTACACCTCCCTCTTCAGAATTACCTTCGTCCCCGGTTAATGTGTATCTCGCATAAGCTAAAATTGAAAACAAGCCTACTAGAAAAAACACTGTTAACCCGTATTTTTTACATGTACTCATAGTTCTATCCTCTTGATAGTTAAAACGATGTAATCCTCTGAGCTACATCGTTTTAAGGTTAAGTTAAAGAAAAATTACAATTGTCAGTTTGGCTACGTTTAGAAAGGAACGTTTTATTATTTCCAGATTTCAAATAATGGAATCCCACAACAGTCCATAAGGATTGACCTGTATTATCTCTATGGGCTGCCCCGTTATTATTCCATAAATATTCCCATCCAGTGTCAAGCTGATGTCTCATCTTTCCATGCTTATAGTGCCTGCTAAAAACCCTCGACAATCTCTTCTCCGAGCTCATGAATGTTATTGACTCATTTCCATAATCAGCTCCTCCCGGCGGAAAGCAATTTGCTCTACTAAACTGCCACAACTTAGCACTAGAAACGGTTCTGTCGCATAAATCCCCCTTCCCGATGGTTCTGTCGCAATAATTATCAAAAGCGCAGACCTCCTGGTCTTCAGGCATAACTATCCTGCTAAAGCCATAAACTGCTTATAAGCAGGAATATTTTCCTCAGACAATTGTCCCTTTCGGATCATATGTGCTGTTTCAATTCCATCAATGGTTGCTTGAGCGGAGTGAAACGCTTTAAAGCCCATCATCGGTTTTGTTATTTTTTTGATAAATCGATGATCCTGTTCGATGATGTTATTCAAATATTTAACCTGTAATATGTCGATCATAGTGGCAAACCCAGCGAGGATTAACAAGAGGTTAATATTGGCTAATCCGGTTCTGTCGCAATAATTATCAAAAGCGCAGACCTCCTGGTCTTCAGGCATAACTATCCTGCTAAAGCCATAAACTGCTTATAAGCAGGAATATTTTCCTCAGACAATTGTCCCTTTCGGATCATATGTGCTGTTTCAATTCCATCAATGGTTGCTTGAGCGGTCGGGGAGTCGCTATTTTTGCGAAAGCTTGTTTTGGGCATCCCAGCCCAAGCAAGCAGCAAAAACTTAACGCGACCACTTATGCCTCCGGCGGCCCCGATTCGTCCTCGTCACCTCGTCCCGACCCAACAAGGGGTCGGAACATAGGCTCCAAATGACTTGACGCCGTGTCGGATGGCCTTTTATTTTGTCTCCACCTTCGCTAACGCTCAGACTCCGACAAAACAACGGCCCTACGGCTATCGCGGACTAAAAATCTTCACTTCGCTTAGGCTACGTTTCCCTGATTTTCAGCGTCGGTTTTGTTATTTTTTTGATAAATCGATGATCCTGTTCGATGATGTTATTCAAATATTTAACCTGTAATATGTCGATCATAGTGGCAAACCCAGCGAGGATTAACAAGAGGTTAATATTGGCTAATCCTGCATAGTTAGCGCCACTTTTATCCATAACGACCTTATCAGGAAATCCATTATTGTTAATCGTTTGTTTGAAAAAAGCGGTTGCAGCCTCTTCATCACGGCGCTCAGAAAGCATGAAATCAAGCGTATCACCGTGACTATCAACAGCTCGGTATAAATAGGTCCACTGCCCCTTCACTTTGATATACGTTTCATCCATGCGCCACGATTTATTGGTTTCTCGTTTCTGAGATTTAGCTTTCACAGCAATGGCAGGAGAATAACGGATAACCCAACGATTGAGCGTAGCATGATCCACTTCAACACCTCCGCTGAAAATCATGGAAACGGAGCTTAGCGAAGTGGTGATTTTTAGTCCCTGATAGGCGACAGGGCAATTCGCTGATTCGACGTGTGCTAGCAGCACGCGAGAGGAGCAAGAATTGCATTCCGAATAGCCGTCCAGCCAGTGAGGTAGTAATGACGAAGCGGCTTTTGTGCGTAGTCGTTGCGGACGCAGGGCGTTCAGGGCATCTCCCATCCGCTGCGTAGGTGAACGAATTATGGCGACAGGAGTCCCGGAATTTCGTGAGGTAGCATGGCGCGCCTGTTTCTTCCATAATTTCTTCAAGGTCGCGATACGAAACGCCATACCTGACATACGCTGTCAGCCCCGGACGGGATGATAGTCTCCAGAAGGCGCAGGGAAATTTGCCAATCCGAAGTGCGCGATAGCGCGCGAGGGAGGCTAAAATTTTATCCCGAATAGCCGTAGAGCCATTTGAGGCAGCCATGACTGAGCTGCTTTCTGCTCAGTCTGTGACAGCATAAAGAATGACATCTTTTGGAAAGTGAGTGCCTTTGAAGCTGAGCATGTGATCCACCTTTTATTGAAATTTAGAATTATGATAGCAGATAACGTCGGGAAGGGGGATTTATGCGACAGAACCGTTTACAGTCTGAAAACCAAGCGTTAGCTGATGAACGTAAACAAGAAATTGATAAATTAACCCAGAATTTAAAGCAAGAACGTAATGCTTCCGAAGACGCACGCTTAAAACTCACTCAGAAGCTTAACAAGACCGAATTATTGATTCAGAGGGCTAACTCCCTAGAATCTGGCGTAATCGAGCTTAAAAACGATCTGAAGCAGTCTGATGATATAAAAAATCAAACAGGAAAGGAGTTAGCTGTGGTAGAAGCTAAATTTCAAGCTGAAAAGGAAAAGTCAGGGGGCTTAGAAGACCAACTTAACCAAAAAGAAACTGACTTTGCTCAAGAGAAAGTCAGTTTTACTGATTTGTTAAAAACGAAAGCCGTCCAGTCATTTGAGGGAGTGCTACGTAGCCTGCGCCGAGTTTACGATGGTGTGGCGAAGTGGCACGTACGCGGGACGGCTGTGGCGCCGTAGGCAATAGCGACTCCCCGATCCCAAACGGTAGCGGCTGAAATGAAAGGACGATTGATCGAATTGGATCAGAAAAAAACTAAGGATTTAATACAGAAATAGGAAGAATCTTAAACATCCCTCATATTTTCAATATGAGTCTTATAAAAGTGACTTTTAAAAAATCTTTAATTTTTTCTTTTTTTCTTTTTTTCTTTTTTTAGGACTATTAAAATTATTTAAAATCAATACATTATAAATGTATATCATGACCTTTTTATGGTTTAATCATGACCTTTTTATGGTTTAATCATGACCTTTTTATGGTTTAATCATGACCTTTTTATGGTATTGTACGTCCTTGTTTTTAATATTATTCTAGGCATTCTGTGGATAACTCAAATAATCACTTAACAGTGGTAAAACATAACAATATTGTAGAAGCTGGATATAGGTTGAGCATTAATGAAAATAGGGTATTGCTAACCTGTATTAGCCAAATAGATTCTATGGGAGTGATAAATAGTGATGATAAATTTATCGTTACAGTTCAAGATCTAATAGACTTAATCGGTTTAGACACCAAAAAACACTTACAAACAATTGGAGCTGGCAGCTAAAAGGCTTTATTCTCGGTCTGTATCAATAAATCTACCAGATAATAGGCTACTAGAAACTAGATGGGTTTCTTCTATCGAATACATCCCTAATTCTGGATCTGTAGAGCTCCAATTTTCACAGAAAATAATTCCTTACATATCAGAGCTGAGACGTGAGTTTACGCAGTACCGCCTTAACAATATCTTGATGTTTAAATCAAATTACTCAATCAGAATTTATGAATTATTGGTGAAGTGGGACCTTAATACTAAGGTAGTAGAAGTAGACTGGCTTAAGAAGAAATTTCAGATTGAAGATAAGTATAAAAATATTGGTGATTTGAAGCGAAAAGTAATCGATATTGCTATAACTGAGATAAACCAACACAGTGATATGACGGTGGCTTATACTCAAATAAAGCGAGGCCGTAATATAGTGGCTTTTAAATTCGAGTATTCACTAAAAAAAGATAAAAAACCCAAGAAAGAAAAGACATGGCACGGTATCCCTGAAACAGAGGTTGATAAATTGGCACGAGTTGGTGAATCATACCCAGAGGCAGGAAAGCGGATCGCTTCTCTAAAGCAGGCATTAGGTAAAAAATCGTAGAAAATTATCAATAACAGGTTGTGGTCTTTGGCATTTAATGAGTAAGATTGTTGCTATTTTGAATCAAAAGGGCGGTGCGGGTAAAACCACCATTGCGACTAATTTAGCCAGAGCCTTGCAGACAATAAATCAGCGAGTGTTATTAGTCGATTCAGATCCTCAGGGCAGTGCACGAGATTGGAATGCGGTAAGTGATGGAGGTTTAGCCCCCCCGTAATTGGCTTAGATAGGCAGACTCTAGCTAAAGATATTCAAGCGGTTAAAGATAACCAGGAGTGGATTGTTATTGATGGGGCACCGCTAATTCTGCAATTTGCGGTGCCCGCGATTAAGTGTGCTGATATCATTTTGATACCTGTGCAACCATCACCTTATGACATTTGGGCCTGTGAAGATTTAGTTGATATCATTAAGGCACGTCAAGAAGTGACTGATGGAGCTCCGCAAGCGGCCTTTATTATTTCACGATCCATTAAAAATACTCAGTTGAGTAAAGAAATAGGCGATGCCTTAAGAGGGTATGGGTTACCAGTGTTAAAGAGTTGTACTTTTCAACGTATTATTTATGAAAAAAGTGCCGCTATTGGATCCAGTGTTTTAGATATGGAGCCTGGTAATGAAGCTGCTAAAGAGATACTGGCAATCGCTGATGAATTAAAGGAGATGATTAATGGTTCTGTCGCATA
Organism: Bathymodiolus japonicus methanotrophic gill symbiont; assembly: GCF_019721995.1. Classification (GTDB taxonomy): domain Bacteria; phylum Pseudomonadota; class Gammaproteobacteria; order Methylococcales; family Methylomonadaceae; genus Methyloprofundus. The sequence goes on from NZ_BLYC01000023.1 coordinate 15,700, forward strand.
AATCCCCCTTCCCGACGTTATCTGCTATCATAATTCTCAATCGCTGAAAATCAGGGAAACGGAGCCTAAGCGAAGTGAAGATTTTTAGTCCGCGATAGCCGTAGGGCCGTTGTTTTGTCGGAGTCTGAGCGTTAGGGAAGGTGGAGACAAAATAAAAGGCCATCCGACACGGCGTCAAGTCATTTGGAGCCTATGTTCCGACCCCTTGTTGGGTCGGGACGAGGTGACGAGGACGAATCGGGGCCGCCGGAGGCATAAGTGGTCGCGTTAAGTTTTTGCCGCTTGCTTGGGCTGGGATGCCCAAAACAAGCTTTCGCAAAAATAGCGACTCCCCGCTTCAATAAAAGGTGGATCACATGCTCAGCTTCAAAGGTACTCACTTTCCAAAAGATGTCATTCTTTATGCTGTTTTCTTTTATGTCAGGTATGGTGTTTCGTATCGCGACCTTGAAGAAATTATGGAAGAAAGAGGTGTTGAAGTGGATCATGCTACGCTCAACCGTTGGGTTATCCGTTATTCTCCTGACATTGCTGTAAACGCTAAATCTCAGAAACGAGAAACCAATAAATCGTGGCGCATGGATGAAACGTATATCAAAGTGAAGGGGCAGTGGACCTATTTATACCGAGCTGTTGATAGTCACGGGGATACGCTTGATTTCATGCTTTCTGAGTACCGTGATGAAGAGGCTGCAACCGCATTTTTCAAACAAACGATTAACAATAATGGCTTTCCTGATAAGGTCGTTATGGAAAAAAGTGGCGCTAACTATGCAGGATTAGCCAATATTAACCTCTTGTTAATCCTCGCTGGGTTTGCCACTATGATTGACATATTACAAGTTAAATATTTGAATAACATCATCGAACAGGATCATCGCTTTATCAAAAAAATAAGTAACTACTCAGCGTAAATAATTAAAAAAGTTCTTGACAGGGTTTTAGCCTGGTTTTTGTGATTTTTAGTGAACTGCCCAACAGTCGATTAATCCACGCTTTATTGCTTCTATCGCTATAGTCATCACAAAATGTCCCCTTAAACATCTACGACCTCGAAGAACTTTTTTATTCGCCTTACAATCGCTTAAAACAAGGAAAATTCGGGATTTAAAACCCATGAGATAATAAGCCTGTCCTTAAAGCAATACAGGTTACCCTTTGAAAATAGACTTCATCGATGTTGATTCCGCAATCAGTCATGCCAAACAGTTACTTGAAACTGAGCGTGATATATCGCCTGCGCTAAAATCAGCACTGGAAGTGATTCTATTATTAGTCACGGTATTACTCAATGGAGTGACACTGAACAGCAAAAATAGCAGTAAACCACCTGCAAGTGATCCCAACCGTAAAAAAGGGAATCGAAAAAAATCAGATAAGCCTTCTGGCGGACAAAAATCGCATGTCGGCACGACACTTCAAAAAATAGATGACCCGGATGAAATCGAGATCATTACCATTGATCGCCGTACCTTGCCAAAAGGGCGATACACGGCAGATGGCTTTGAAACACGCCAGGTATTCGATATTGATATCTCAAGGGTAGTGACAGAATACCAGGCGCAACGGTTGATAAATGAAAAAGGTCAGTGTTTTATCGCTCCTTTTCCAGATGAGGTTACTAAGGCTGCGCAATATGGTAATGGGATAAAAGCCCATGTGGTTTATCTTTCGCAATATCAGTTATTGCCCTACAACCGAATACAGGAGTATTTCGCTGATCAATTAGGTATGCCGATTAGTGAAGGCTCTATCTATAATTTCAATGAACTGGCCTATGAGAAGTTGGCTGGGTTTGAAACTATCAGAAAAGAACACTTAGTCGAATCACCGTGCATTCATGCGGATGAAACAGGCATTAATATTAATGGTAAGCGCGATTGGCTACATGGGACGTCCAATGATCAGTGGACACACTTCTTTCCCCATGCCAAACGTGGCACAGAGGCAATGAATGACATTGGGATTTTACCCCATTTTCATGGGATTTTATGTCATGATCATTGGAAGCCCTACTATAAATATGACTGTACTCATTCGCTTTGTAATGCACATCATTTGAGGGAATTAACGCGCGCCTGGGAGCAGGATAAACAGGAGTGGGCGCTTGAAATGAAACGACTACTTGAAAAAATGAATGATGCCGTCAATGAAGCAGGTGGCATGCTACTACATAAAGAAGCAGAAAAATGGAAAGTACAATACAGAGAATTACTTGGCAAAGCGGAGATTGAATGCCCACCACCCGATAAGCCTAAAGAAGTAAAACGGGGGCGAATAAAACGCAGTAAAGCTAGAAACTTACTGGAAAGGCTGATTAATTATGAAGAGGATGTCTTGCGCTTCATGACAAATACCTGGGTGCCATTTACCAATAATGCCGCAGAAAATTCGATTCGGATGACCAAGGTTCAACAGAAAATATCCGGCTGCTTTCGTAGTACCAAGGGTGCAGAGATATTTTGTCGTGTCAGAGGGTATTTATCAACGTGCCGTAAACAAGGTCTAAGTGCAACTCAGGCAATGACCCTGGTTTTTGAGGGAAAGTTACCTGAATTTGCTTTATAATTTCATTGGACTACTCAGCTTCGCTGAGTAGTTACAAAAATAACAAAACCGATGATGGGCTTTAAAGCGTTTCACTCCGCCCAAGCAACAATTGATGGAATTGAAACGGCACATATCATCCGAAAGGGGCAATTGTCTGAGGAAAATATTACTGCTTATAAGCAGTTTATGGCTTTAGCAGGATAGTTATGCCTGAAGACCAGGAGGTCTGCATTTTCAATAATACTTGCGACAGAACCATCTTTACTTACCACTCCTTTTAAGATATGGACATCCCCTGCATCACATACCTGAATTATCAATTCACGACAACCCTTTTTAATATCGCACTTTAATACCGGATATCGATACTTTGTTACCCATAACAAGTGAGCCGTGAATCGCGTAACTGTATGACCACTTCGACTTTGACCATTCATAGAACAAAGTTTAACATAAGTGTGTAGCAGCTAAAGCCTTGCACTAAAGTGCAAGGTTTTGACTAGCTATCTGGGAGCAATAAAACTGTGAATTCTTAAAAAATATAATTATGGAATTAAAAGAAGATAAAAAAATAGTTTTTTGTATACGAGAACGAGAAAACCGACATGAGAATGGACAAGGCTTCCTAAGGCCGGTTTTTGAAGAAACTATTGATGGTTTGAGGCCTGTAAATGAGCAAGAATTTTTAAAAAATGGACTTATTCACGTCACTAAAGGGTATAGCAAATTCATTAATTCACAAGAAGGACAGTTTTATAAAGTAGAAGTCAATGTTTCTCTCTCATGGGATGAAAACAATAGTCATGATGGAATTTCTAAATATGTAACTTTTGACAAGTTTGCAGAAATTTCGAAATACTTAGATGTAAATTTGTTAATTGATACTGATTACCCTGATCCTGCACAAAGTGATGGAATGGTATGTTTTTCTAACTCTATCCCCTGTAGTGCGTTCTTTATTTCTTGTACTAATGAGAGTGGTAGGAGATTAGTTATTGGCCCTGTAGAGGTTCTAAGGGAAAGTGTTAGGGAAGAAAGTGGAGGATATTATTTCAAGTACAGGGCTCCAGATAAACCTTTTGGTGGAAAATGGCGGCGAATAAGTGGCGTTTCACATAGTACGAAGGCTTTTGATTACGATTTAATACCGGATGGTGTTATTTTCTCAGCATTGGGAAATAAGTATTTGGTTAATTGTGATTTTTTACCTCATGAATCTTCGACTTTACTAGATTTAAGCAGTGATGATAATATTATTCGCTGGGCATCAAGATTATTAAAGGATCAAAATATTGGAGTTGGGAATCAATTTTCTCAATTAAAAGACAAGTTAAATCAACTTTCTAGTGATTCACATATACCAGACGATGTATTTGAACTTCGGAAGAAAAGACTAATTAGTTTCCCTGATAAATTAGGCAAGATGGAAGGTTTCGGACAAATTCTATCTGATTTTTTAAGGTCTGATGAAGGCCAAGAAAAAATAAAAAATTATGTTAATACAAATAGAGATAGCTTACTAAGTAGGTATTTTGAAGAAGAGCTCAAAAAAAATACTTTAGAAGCAGAAAAAGCCGCTCAGGAAGAAATTGCATTAAAAGCACAAAAGCTTCAGCAGTTAAAGTCTGAGATTAATGACCTAGAGAAATCAAAACCTGTTATTGAGCTTGAGGACATGAAACAAGAACTTATTGCAATCCGTGAAGAAAAAGATATCGTATATAATGTTTCTGAACTTAAAACGCATAAGAAAATTCTTATGGATGAGATCGAAAAAATCAAAAAGGAAAAGTCTAAAGCTGAGAATTTATTGGAAGAAACACAAGATACAATAAATCAATCACAAACAAAGCATACATCAACATTAATTGAACTTAAAATGGGTTTAGATGCTATTTCTGGAAATATTAATTTAACTGATGAGATTAAAGCCGATATAAAAAAGAATATCACTTTTGAAAAGATTAACAGCGAGAATGACAAAGCTAGGTTAGATGTTATTAAAATTTTGACCAATAATTTAAGCAAAAGAAGAAGAGTTGTTAATCAAGATGATGTCGCAATATTGTTGACTTGTATTATTCAAAATTTAATAGTCACTTTAGCTGGTAAGCCTGGTAGTGGAAAATCTTCTACTGTAGGAGAAATAGCTCATGTATTGGGTATACAGAAAGAAAATAAATATGCGCACATTCAAGTGCAAAGAGGATGGAGCTCTGATAGGGACTTATTAGGGTTTTATAATAAACTCAATAATAGTTATGAACCCGATTGTTTTGGTCTATATCGGCTTATTAATGGACTTCAGGAAATACCATCTGAACAACAATTTTCAATTGCTTTGTTAGATGAAGCAAATTTAAGTTCAATTGAACATTATTGGTCTGTATTTATGGGAGCCTGTGATAATTCCGATAGTTTTTCTATACCAGGAACTAAACGAGGTGAAGTTTTATCTTTACCTAAAGGATTAAGGTTTGTTGCTACTGTTAATTACGACAGGACAACAGAGCCATTATCTGCAAGATTCCTAGATCGAAGTCCAGTAATTTATATAGAAAATTCTATTAGTGGTTTGTTGAGTCAGGAATATTCAGAAAATAATGAGGATACAATTTCTCAATTTTCATTGAATGAACTTGAAGAGCTTTTCAATAAACATAAAACTCTTGATTTTAAAACGGATGAAAGACGCATTATGGAAGAAATTATTGAAAAACATCGCTTTATAGATATTGGGCATCGGAAATTAAAAGCAATCTGCGCCTTCACAGAAACATTAAGATATGTTCTGAGCGAAGACCACTCTGAAATGTTAAAAGCGTTTGATTATGCCATTTTAGTTTATGTGCTTCCCCTTATAAATGGGCAAGGAAGGGAGTATTCTAAAGCTATCAAAGAATTCAATGATTATTTATCATCTCAAGGGCTTCTTAGGTCATCTAAGAGATTGAGATCTATTATTTCTAATAGCCAATTTGAAGCGTATTCTTTTTTCTCATGATTGACTCCGTTGAGTTAATACCTGTTCTTAAAAATGGAAATTTTTCGGATGAAGAAAATAGATTAGGTTTGTGGCCTCCACGAAGAAAAGCTATAAAGATCAGTGCTGACTTTAATGTAAGGGATTATTATTTTAGCGTTAGAACTAAAGAGAAATGTGAGGATGTAAAAATTATAATTAATAGATTTGAAATCCTGTCTTTAAGATCTTTCAAAAAAGATGATACTTTTGAGTATAAAACTGATTATTTATCAGCAAGATATTTTTTAGGATTTAATTTAGGTATATTTGAGCTTGATTTGGAAGTTGGTCATACAAAGTATCGACTGGCAACACTTAATAACAAACAAGGTTTGCTATCAGGGAAAAAGTTGGAATTAATGTATGAAAACGTAGCCAAATCAGATTTCTTTAATTTTTATATTTCTAGTTTTTATCGATCTAATACGTTGGCAAAAGAAACTAGCGATACAAATTCATCTCATTTTTGGCTGAGAATTGCATTAACTTACGAGCTGCATGAAGAAATTAAAAAGTTTTTTATCGGTGAATTAAGTTTTTTCACTAATATTCATAAAAAATCTGTTACTAAAAGCTATAGCAAAAACTCACTTGTTTCTGATAAAGATATCGGATGGCTAATAGAACATCCAGATGAGTTAAGTTTATCTTCAACAGTTATTGTTTCATATGGTGGATTAAATTTTGATATAAACAAAATGAGTCAGACAATAATGTCTACTAATTATGATACATATGAAAACCGTTTATTGCTGACATGTTTGTATTCCATAAAATCAAAGCTGTACGAGTTATCTGAGGAGTACAAAGATACAAAATTATTTCCTCACAGTTCTGTTCATCGCCTGATAGACAATAATGGTGAAATTATTTCATCTTTAAATTCTAAATTAAAATTATCACCCCCATTTGAAACATTTCCTGAGTATAGTAATAAATTCTTTGATGATGTGCGTTATATTAATTTATATTCTCTTATTTCTCGTTGGCACACAGTAAACAATTTAAGTTATGGAAATGAATTCAGAAGCCCAATTTTAGGAGTTACAGAAATTTTTGAGCATTTCTGCTTCATTAAAATAATTGAATCTATATTGGATAATGGTTTTGCTTTAGATGATTTGATTCGTAAGGATAAAGGTACAGCTGGATTAGTACAGCTTGAACGTGATGATGAGGTTGTATCTATTTTTTATGAACCTCGTATATCAAAAAAAATAGATGGACCTCTAGTCAATTCAAAAGTTCGAAGTTCTGGGTATTTGCCAGATATAGTTGTAATCTATGAGAAGGGGAACGTGATAAGGCGAGGAATTATTGACGCAAAATTCTCTACTATAGAAACTATTGAAAAAACTTTAGGTCCAGAGATTTATTATAAATATGGATTATTTTTACATGGTCAAGATAGACAGCCATTAGACTTTGTTTTTGCTATGTATCCTAGTGTCGACGAAAAATGTATGGTTAGTTACGCAAGAGATAATAACTTTATTGATAATGTAAAACCTGCTTTAGGAAGTTTTTCTATTCCATTTGATAGTAATGCTGCAAGTGAAATATCACATTTTATTTTACCTATGATATTAGGAGAGGCTTCCAGCCTAATCCTGGGACAGACCGTAATGAAAAGTTTATCGAACACCACAATGGATTTAAGATTGCTATATTAGGAGAATCTGAATCTGATGATTGTTCACGTGATACTGCAAAATAGATAAATGTAGTTTCAGCTAGCCAGCAAGAACTAACCGGTGGTGGGTTAAATCTGTTATTAGGCATGAATATCTCGTCCAAATTCGACTTTATTAATTAATAGTCCAATGACAATATCATGCATTTGTTCTATTTTGGAAAAACAGATTGTTCGACGCGTTAAGGTTCTGTCTGATTTGTGTTTGTTCTTGAATGCACTTTCAATGGTGGAATTAGCCTCGTTATCTTCCAGTCCTATCTGTTTGGCTGTGGTTAATAAATCATGTCTGTAACTGTCATATAAGTGCCCATAACCATTCGCATAGAGTAGCGAAAAGATATTAAACGCTGACTTATTAAGCTGGGTATTCCTTTCCCCATCTTTTGCGCTCCCAAGTATGGTTAGTTCATCACTAACCCCTCGCTGCCAGCCATGGAGAGCGAACGCGAGGGCTGGTAGTCCCCAGAAGGCGTAGGGCCGTTGTTTTGTCGGAATCGTAGCGCTAGCGTAGGTGTAGACAAAATAAAAGACATTCCGAAACGCCGTCCAGTCATTTGAGGGAGTGCTACGTAGCCAGCACCGAGTTTACGATGGTGTGGCGAAGTGGCACGTACGCAGGACGTCTGGGGCGCCGAAGGCATTAGCGGTCGCGTTAAGTTTTTGCCGCTTGCTTGGGCAGGGATGCCCAAAACAAGCTTTCGCAAAAATAGCGACTCCCCGCTTTAAAATGTACCTTTCTTTGGCTTTCTCATTTATTGGGTCTTTTGGGGGTGTATCAGCAGGTACAGTCTCAAATTGAGCATCAAACTGGGATTCATTGGCTAGCTTTGGGGTTACGTCAATATCCAGCATTGAAGCATCCTCCTTGATGTAAATATTTTCATCGAATGAAGTATAACAAAACCTGTTTATATCCTTACAGGCTCTATCTATCGGTACATTAAACTGTTCTTTGAACAACTTTTCTACATGCTCGAATATGACTTTAAATTCTGCGTCATTTCTATAGGTGGGCACATGTAGCCCGACTTTAAGCCCATTCCCACTAGGTGATATAAAGACAAAGCGCACACACTCATGGCTAGCTATCCTATCTTTTATGGTTTCTACGTCATTAATGGGAAGGTTGTCTATATCAACCAAGAATGTATTTGTGCAACTATCAGGATTAAAGCATTCCCTTGTCCTTTCGCCAAGAAACACTCCTGAAAAGGTGTAGTCCTCCAACCCTCCTTTTATATCGTCATAAGTCCCCTTGTTACCACGAGATAAAGCATCACGGGCATTAAATACTTCCTGACTACCCGTTTTAATAGCCTCTAACGCTTCTCTTATGGTGCAGGTATCCCTCGGCTGGTCTGCCATGTGATGGGCATATCTAGCCATGACTGGGGGGGGAGTTGCTCTGCTTTTGCTTGTTTAGTATCCAAGGCAGGCGTGTTTATTTCTATTTTATTGGAATTATTTAACATATCATTTAATTGATTTATATATCTTTATGTAAGAAACCACCCTTTTAGTTCTCTTTGATAGGGTGCAATTCTTTGATAAATAAATACAAAATGATATAATCTACTTTACTAAATCATGCTAGGTGTATGTTTAGTTTTGTAAATTAGTCATCAGTGTTCCCCTATCAATTGAGGCCGTGAAACTAACCTCGCCACAAGAGAGCTCATAAAGCACTGTAAAGACATTCCTGTTATTATTGCGTTTTGAACTGCCCGAATGGTATACGAGCTGATACGAGATATTCTTGCCTGGAAAAATAATGGATTCACAAAACGATCTCGTTTTTGGGCCTGTTGCTGCCTAATCTCCAGAGCCTCGCTATATTTTTTATCCGATGGATGAATCAATTCTGGCTGTTGTGTTTTTGAAATCTCTTCAAATACGCGCATTAAATTATAGCTCATTGCAGTCAGGCGCATTTGATTTTCAAGTGAGCGGGTATTGGAAGACCAAGCTTTAGTTTCCTTGAAATTACTTTTAGTGTTATTGAATGTCTTTTCAATCGTCCATCGCTTGAAATACAGCATGGCAATGGTTCCAGGGTTAATAGTCATTGGCAAGGTTGTCACAAACCGGTGAAGTTTTCCGGTTTCTGGATCACGGTAATCCACCACGTTAAATTTGATGCCCTTGTTTTCGTACACACTGTATGCTTCAACCCCTGTATTGATCTCATGGCGGGAGTCAAAAGGGATAGACTCAACCAGAGTCGCAATTGAATTTTCTTTTAGCATTGAAATCATGTAATTAGCATGTCGTTTCTGCCGATCCCACCAGACAAAGTCGGTGACGGCTTTATCGTAGACATAGAGATGTTTCTGAGAGCTGTTATTTCCCTTGTTTTGCTTTTCAATATGATCTCGTAACACAGGTATTTCTTGATGCCTCTGAGTTCCGTTTGTCACCAGACAAAGAAATCTGAGCAACCCACTTCTGAGATTCAACGCGTAAATCCCCCCGGCCGCATAAACTTTCCCCTTGCTGTTTTTTTCAGTATGGCAGGCATGATCAATAAAATGTCCATCCGCTGCTTCTATGGTGTATTCGTCAAGTTCTGGGAATGCTTTAAGATAATCAATGCCTTGCGATAGCAGTGTTTCAGAGTGAAGATGGTAGCTCTGCTGTTCAAATGCCTCAAGCATACTTGTTCGTCTATGCGACTTCAGTGATTTAAAATACGTTGAGTGGGGAAGCAGCTGGCCATAAATCTGTTCATTGGTTTGGAGGAAATGGCGACCACTATCGACTACACTGATACAGCGTAATAACCCAAGGCGAATAAAGTCGATATCCTTCAACTCTGGGCATGAACGAGCCCACAAAGGATGACGCTCTGCTAACAGGGCACGTTCCATACTTTCATTGCAGTGTTGGTGAATATGTTCAGAGAGTGGTAGGTCTTTAAGCATGGGTGATATCCGTTTATGAGGTGATTAAAACGGAAATTTTTAGAAAAATTTTTTCGGCAATTGCAAGCTTTATTTGAAATTATTTGTTGTTTTTTTACGGTGCCTACAGAGTGTCTATTTGCTGTTATAAGTGATTAAAATCAAAAAGATGGAAATATTCGAGTGGTGCTACCTTCAGGTAGGTTATAGGCTGCTTTGTTTAGGTACTTCTTCTTTCAATGGGAACACTGATGAAATTAGTAGTAAATCGTTTTGTATTTATTGACTTTTTTGTACTTATTAGCTCTTTTATTAGTTGTCCATTTTGCACCTCCTTTGTTGTGTGAATTGGTGGGTTGATTGATTCTTGTTGCTTGTATGTTCATTTATTTACAGTCGCTTAAAATCAGGGAAACGGAGCCTAAGCGGAGTGATGATATTTAGTCCCTGGTAGGCGACAGGGCAATTCGCTGATCCGAAGTGCGCTAGTAGCGCGCGAGGTAGGCAAGAATTGCATTCCGAATAGCCGTCCAGCCATTTGAGGTAGTCTTAACGGAGCAGGGTTTTGTGAGTAGTTGAGACGGACGCAGGGCGACCAGGGCATCTCCCATTCGCTGCGTAGGCGAATGAATGTTGGTGACAGGAGTCCCAGAATGTTGTGAGGTAGCATGGCGCGCCTGTGACTGTATCAATCTCCCTGTCGCCGATCCGTGTCTTGGTTTCGACGACCTCGGGTCGCTCCTCAATACTGACCCGGTTTCTTATTTGACCTCGCTTATCCTTTGCCCCGTATTTCTTCTTACGCTTCTTGTGACTTTGTCTCAGATGCTTATATAACTCACCACCCTGGCGTTTATCAGCCCAGACATGTTGATAAATTCGCTCATGACTAATACGAATATTCTCTTCTTTTTCTAACCAGCCAGACACTTGTTCGGGACTCCAATCCAGCCGTATCCCGGTTTCAATTAAATTGACCACCTCTACGGTCATTTTAATCGATCTTTCTGTTGCTTGCCTACGCCTCTCGGCCTTGATGTGGGCTTGTTTAGGGCGGTATCCACGTTTCCCTGTATTACGGTCAAGTTCACGGCTGATCGTTGGCGGTGACACGCCAAGAATTAGGGCTATGTCTTTTTGAAGGGTTTCTACTTTCAATAAGGCTGAAATCTGGTATCGTTGTCCTTCGGTCAGTTGCTTGTATTGATTCATATGCTTCCTCATCTTTGGTCGGATTGAAAAAGCCTGAACTATACATCAGCTGGCCCTCTCAGTCTCTTAAAAATGAATTGCACTTGTTAGTTGAATCTAAGACCTATATAAATCAATCGCTTATAGGCTGTAAAATTCATAAAAATGAGTGTATTTTCATTTTGGCGAAGGTATTGAAATATAAAATGGCTTTTTATGCGGGTTTTATTTCATGCGTCATGGCTGGGCTGAAGGATGCATTAAAGTAGATGCTTAACGGTGACATAGCCTAAAAAAAGGATAGGGAATTAAACTTTATTCCGTAACTCATCGTTAATAATTAAGTGGTATTTTAGCGTTAAACCTATTCATAGATTAGGGTGATTGACTAATCAAAAAACGACTTATAATCGCCATTTATTCTAGTGATAAATCCAATTATTACGGCTCACTTAGAGTTAACCAATTTTTACTTCATCGATTTTTTATAGTTATGATCACTACAATTTTTGCTACAAAATCATCTACCAAAACCAGTATGGCAGTTTCTACTGCTATTTATTTAAAAAATAAAGGGGTGGATGTTTTACTTTGTGATTTAGATTCACAGAAATCTGCTGTTATTTGGATGGAATATAGAGACTCTGATCCAACATTGGTATCTGTTCCTACAGTAGAGAAATCTGGGTCAACAGTTTATTCATCGTTGAAAGAGTTATCTTCTAAATATGACCATTTAATTTGTGATTGTGGTGGAAAGAATGATGTTAGTGGGCGTTACGCTCTATTAGTTAGTGATGTGGTTATTATCCCTGTATTTCCTTCTAATATAAGTTTAATGACATTAAATCAGTCATTAAGGTCTATAGAGGAAGCAAAGGTTCAAAATGAAAAACTTAAAGCAATTATTGTTTTAACTGGGGTCAATTCCAACCCACGAATAAAAGATACTGATGAAGCAAGAGAGGCAATTACAGATCTAATTTCTAAATATGACTATGTATCTTTAGCTAGAGGGTTTATTACAACAAGAAAAATTTGGGCAGATATTAGCTGTACTGGACAAGGGGTAACAGAAACATCAAATGAGAAAGCAGTTTCTCAATTCATAGAGCTAATGAATGAGGTGTTAATTTAATGGCCATTGGTAAAATTTCAAGAACAATTGCTGGAGAAATCCCGGAAACTACTCAAGAATTTATTGCTAATTCGGAGAATTATATTCCACCTTCAGTGAACCCATTTGATTCTGGGTTGTTAAAGGATTTAACGTTAGATGAACTTGCGAGTAGGTATCATGATATAGATCACCAAAGCCAGTTATTCAAAGGTCAAATTTTACTTGAAGCTAGAAATAGGTTCCAGTCAAACATAGATTTTGGTAAATGGCTTTCCGTAAACTTTACGGAACTAAACAGCAGTAATACAGGTAAATTAATAAATCTAGCTAAATTTTTTAATGAAGGAAGATCGCTTGATGGTATCCCTGTATCTGCGGGATACCTTTTGGCCGCCCCTGGTAATAAAGACATAGCTCCAAAAATTTATGATGATATAAAAGAAAAAGATCTCAAACTAGAAGAAATTAAAGAAATTATCAATGGATATAAAAGCAACCTTAGTAAGACGGTTAAAACAAAGAAAAACAAAAATAACAGTAAGTTAGATAATGATGTTCTTGCTTTTGTCTCTAACCTTTTAGAAAAAACTTTCATAGGTAAGTCAGACGCGTTTATTACGGCGGTTCTTGAAGAAGCATTACGTATATTAAAAATTAGATAGAACGATATACCCAGAGAGTAAAAGGTGCGCTGAGCTTTAAAGGTGTCTGATATTCGCGTAGTGGATGGTATGACTCAATCAGTGAGAATAGGCGCGCCATGCTACCTCACAACATTCTGGGACTCCTGTCACCAACATTCATTCGCCTACGCAGCGAATGGGAGATGCCCTGGTCGCCCTGCGTCCGTCTCAACTACGCACAAAACCCTGCTCCGTTAAGACTACCTCAAATGGCTGGACGGCTATTCGGAATGCAATTCTTGCCTCCCTCGCGCGCTACTAGCGCACTTCGGATCAGCGAATTGCCCTGTCGCCTACCAGGGACTAAAAATCATCACTCCGCTTAGGCTCCGTTTCCCTGATTTTAAGCGAAAAAATTTCACAAAAAGAAGCGTCCTGTGGGGGTTCTGTCGCAAAAAACAAAATCACCCTATTACCTACGATCATAAGACTTAATTTCGTCCAAAGAAGGTTCGCATGTTTAATTAAAAATGGTGCTATTTTTCAAGTTATTATTTTCCTGAATGCAACATGGTACTTGGCTTTACCACTAGATTATCGTAATTTTAATGATGGGCTGATAAGATTTTTCTCCTGCATGGTGTTTTATCCATTTGTCCCATAAAAACAGGTAACAGTTGATTTTTTACACAAACATTTGTTTTTGCGACAGAACCGTTTTTATTTCCCCACATTGACGGAGTTCTTGTTTTGCCAAAATGATTTGATTAGCTAGTTCAAAATGAGCTTTGTCTATTTCAAATTCTAGAGTCAAAAACAGGCGCCTTAAATTACGTCTAATAGTGACCTTATTTTGACGATAGTATTGCCAGATAAATTGTTTCTTATCCAGTTCAACTTTAGCCATAAAATCAGCGACGGATGCTAAATCTGATTGAGGTAATATCTTGTAAATATTCTTGAGCAAGGCCTTTGCCAGCATAGTCTCATCATTAGCGCTGTTGGCCAGAACATGTAAAACATCCGATACTTTCTTAATCTGTTTGCTCAGCCGATTAGCTTCTTTGGCTATTTGTGTATCGCTATATTGGCTTGCGCTCTGTTCGTACTTTCTGATCCCTCGATAAAAACCGTTAGTCAAATTATCATTGATGTGGCCATAACGTTGACAGAGAAATGAGACAATATAAATACTGGCCTTAGCCGGTGTAAATTGTTTCAACTGCGAGGTTCGGTAGTTTTGGAACATATCGCTGTAAAATCGAATATTTCCTTCTGAAATATGCGCCTGTTCCAAAATCGTTTTCGCTTGTAAAAATATAGGTTCCAGTTTTTGTTTAGGAACGTGCACGAAATAACTTGAGCAAGTATTGAAAAAAACGCCCAGACTACGCAAAAATGTTTATGAAAAAACAAGATGCGTATAGAATTGCAAAATGATTGAAGCATACCCACAAAAGATAGAAACGCAGATGCAAGAACTATACAACCGTCTGCTAGAGAAACATAAACGCTTATATGCCGGTATTGAAGCCTTAAAACTAGCTTACGGTGGTGTCACTTATATCGCTAAGCTTTTTAATTGCTCGCGTAATACTATTAAACACGGGCTAGAAGAACTGGGTGCAGAAGAAATACTTCCTCGAATTCGCAACCGAAAAAAGGGCGGTGGTCGAAAGGCTATCCTTGATAAAGAGCCTGACATCAATGAGGTTTTTCTGTGTTTGATAAAAGAGCATACCGCTGGTAACCCAATGGATGAAACACAAAAATGGACGAACTTAACACGCGCTAATATGAGTTATTTATTAGCTCGTGAAGGCTTTAAAGTGAGCCGCAATGTTGTTAGAAAACTATTGAAAAACAATGGCTATGTGAAGCGCAAACCGTTAAAAAATAAAGCGGGTGGCGGACATGTGGATCGTAATTCTCAATTTGAGCGTATTGCCGAATTAAAAGATATCTATACTGCTGAGGGCAATCCTATCCTCAGTGTGGATACCAATAAAAAAGAAAAAACAGGCGCGCCATGCTACCTCACGAAATTCTGGGACTCCTGTCGCCATAATTCGTTCACCTACGCAGCGGATGGGAGATGCCCTGAACGCCCTGCGTCCGCAACGACTACGCACAAAAGCCGCTTCGTCATTACTACCTCACTGGCTGGACGGCTATTCGGAATGCAATTCTTGCTCCTCTCGCGTGCTGCTAGCACACGTCGAATCAGCGAATTGCCCTGTCGCCTATCAGGGACTAAAAATCACCACTTCGCTAAGCTCCGTTTCCCTGATTTTCAGCGTAGGTAATTTGTCTCGTGAAGGTAAAATATATACCACTGAAACTATTGAGGTTTATGATCATGATTTTCCTTCATTAGCCGAAGGGGTTGCTGTACCCCATACAGTTTATGATCAAGCCCGCAATGAGGCTTATGTCACTGTCGGGACAAGTCGTGATACCAGTGAATTTGCCTGTGACTCGCTTCGGCATTGGTGGTACAACTACGGCATCTTATACTATGCTAATGCGACTTCCATTTTAATGCTGATGGATGGTGGCGGTAGTAATTCATCCCGTCACTATATTTTCAAGCAAGATCTACAAGCCTTAGCAACAGAAATTGGCGTTGAAATACGTGTTGCACATTATCCACCCTATACTTCCAAATGGAACCCGGTGGAACATAAGGCCTTTCCTCATATCACTCGCGCTTTGCAAGGTGTCGTATTAACAAGCCATCAACTCACAAAAGAATTGATAGAAACGACAACAAAGAAAGGTTTAAAAGTCTTTGCCTCTATTTTAAATAGAATTTATGAAACGGGTAGAAAGGTGGCGAAAGGGTTTAAAGAATCAATGACTATTATATTTGATGAGTTTCTTGGCCAGTGGAATTATGTCACTGTTCCTGAAAATTGATTTTAGAAGTTGCTCAAGTTATTTCATGCACGTTCCTTAGCGAATAATATGCCGTTTATGTACAATACCCCTATAACCTTTACACTTTCGATCATACCTCAATAAAAGCCATTTTTCCTCAACAAACTGTTGACTTCCGTTTATATAAAGACGACTATAAGTAGCACTAAACACTTATTATTTGAGCTTAACCATGCAAACACAAACTTCCGCACAGCCACTTTTAAAGAACAGGTACGAAGACAGTACTAAGGAAAAGTCAGAGGGGGCTACATACACGCCAGCAATATTTGCGGATTTTGTGGCAGAGAAAATAGTTAATAATACAAGGATATTACCAACCAATAAAACTCTGAGGGTTTTAGACCCTGCGATTGGTGATGGTGAATTATTACTTCATCTGATTGGGCGGTTATTACAACAAGATGGAGTAAATCTTGAGGTGTATGGTTTTGAAACCAATGAAATCGCACTTAACTTAGCAAAAAAGCGAATTAAGCAAGCATTTCCTGACGTACAATTAAATTTTAAACTACATAATTTCTTGGAGTTTGTCCTTGAACATCACGGCTGCGAAGAAAATATTGGTCTATTCAGAGAAGAAAAACCTGAAAAATATGACCTCATAATTGCTAATCCTCCTTATGTCCGAACACAAATTATGGGAAGTAAACAAGCTCAAATGCTTGCGGATCAATTTGGCCTATCTGGCCGAGTTGATCTTTATCATCCTTTTCTTTTAGGAATGGCGAGAATTCTCAAACCCTGTGGGACAGCAGGAATTATCGTCTCTAACCGTTTCATGACAACAAAATCAGGTGCATCAGTTCGCAAAGCCCTCTTAACCCAATTTAATATTAAGCATGTATGGGATTTAGGGGATACTAAGCTCTTTGATGCTGCTGTGCTGCCTGCTGTGCTTCTACTAGAAGGAAAAAATGGCCATAAGTTAGAGACACCGAAGTTTACGTCTATTTACCAAACAACAAAGAAAGCCACCACTGTTACGGTTGATCCAATAGACGCATTGTCAAAGGATGGCGTTGTTGCAATAGAGGATGGGCGATGTTTTGATATACAACACGGGGAGTTAAATACAAGCGGCACTATTGATGGTGTGTGGCGCATTTCCACAAAAGAGGTCGATACTTGGTTATCAATAGTTAAAGAAAATAGTTGGGGCACATTTAGAGATATAGGAAAGGTGCGTGTTGGTGTCAAAACATGCGCAGACAAGGTTTTTATCCGTTCTGACTGGAACGAAATGCAAGAAAAAGAACGCCCAGAACTCATTAAAACACTTATAACACATCATATAGCGAGGCGTTTTAAGGTTTTACCAGATAAGCCAAAAAAAATTCTGTATCCACAGGAGGTAAGACAAGGCAATAGGTGTGCAATAGATTTAAGTGAATATCCAAAAAGCAGAGCGTACCTTGAGAAACACAGAAATATTTTAGAGAAACGAAAATATGTTATTGAAGCAGGCAGAGAATGGTATGAAATATGGGTACCACAAGACCCTGAAGCATGGAAACAACCGAAGCTGGTTTTTCGAGATATTTCAGAAGAACCTATCTTTTGGATTGACCTAGATGGTTCTATTGTAAATGGGGACTGTTATTGGTTGATATGTAAAAACTCATCGCAAACAGACTTGCTATGGCTGGCCGTAGCTGTCGGAAACTCAACCTTTATTGAGCGTTTCTACGATTATAGTTTCAATAACAAGCTCTATGCAGGTAGGCGGCGTTTTATAACGCAATATGTTGAACAATTTCCAGTTCCTGATCCTCAAACCACTATTGGACAAGCAATCATTACAAAGGCGAAGTATATTTACGATAATGTATCTTCGCCAGATATAAATAAGCACCAGAAAGAGCTAGACCACATGATATGGGATGCGTTTGGGTTAATCTTCGAAAAAGTCTGAGGGTAAAGGTATTTGAAGTTTTTTATTAAGAATTTTTCCCTGAAATTGAGTAAAACGGGGGAAAAAACTCTCACCAGTAGTTAAGAAAAAATGTGTAAGACATACATGTTGTCCGTCTGTTTCTGCATAGAATAAAGCATATCGCACATCACAATGGCGAATTTGTTTCCCGCCAATATTAGGAACGCTTAGTGCTTCCGTACTGTCTGGACAAACAAGACCAAGATCAATAGTTGGTGATGTTTGTAGTTTTACTTCAAGTAATTGGTGTCGTACATCGGGGAATTGTCCATCATCTCGGTAATCAGAATACCCAAGATGCTCACAAATAAGCCTATGCAAATCTGCGCCACGGTTTCTTTCCTGATCATGCCCTTTGTCAGGGAAAGACATCCCAATAAGAATTTTAAGTTTCTCAAATATTGTTTCAATCGGAAGTAACTGATTGATAGTAGGATAACTTACTGGACTAATATTATTCGTAAGATCAACATCGGGGCGTACAAAAGGTTTGATAACATTGGTATCTTCATCGACAATTAGCTCTTCATTTGTATCGTTTAGTATAAGCCTCGCCTGATACTTCTGTGTAAGTGTTCCTGTTGTGTCTAGCATAGACAGAGTATCACCAGTAACAACTTTGACTTTTGTTATCAAGTCATCATCATTTACTCGGATAATGACATATCGTCGCGTGGGTGAAAGTTCTTCATTCCAAACTTGCAGATTATTAGACTTTTGAACGTATGTGTCGAACATTTGCCCTGAGAACCGTGGCTGGGTTTTCTTAAAGGAAGAGGGAACAGGATAACCGAGAGCCTTACAAACTTCTTCCTTTACTACCTTAGATCGTGTTCTTAGTGGCAAACCAGCAAGGGAAAATCCAATAAGTCCTTTATTGAGTAAAAATTCTAGTTCTGGAACTGGTATCCAGAGGTTATGATCGCCAATATCAATATGATCATAAATAGTAAGGCCGCTATTACGTATGGCCTCTACATACTTTTCAGGGGTAATTAATCCATCAATCATTGATTGCTCTCCTAGTCAATAATTCTGGAACACTGACACCAAGAGTTGTTGACAATGCTTCCAAAGTACTAAGAGTGACGTTGCGCTCACCTCTTTCTACAGAACCAATATAGGTTCTGTGAAGTTCGCACATATCGGCAAGTTCTTCTTGAGATAAATGTTTAGATTTTCTGAAAGTACGGATGTTATCCGCAAGGATTTGTGTAATCTCTTGACTGGGTTTTCTTAGCTCTTTTTCTACCATAATCCCTTAACATTATCAGTAATAATAAAGGTTAAATGTGGCACAAGATGATTATAAGTCTACACACTATAGGTAGCTTTTTTATCGATTCAAATACTTATTTCTTTCCTCACTCGACGAAAATGGGACGGGCGCCGCAATGGATTTTATATAAGATATTGTTTTTAATGATGCATTATTGGTAGCGGTGGGTGATTTGAACACCCGACACATGGATTATGATTCCACTGCTCTAACCCCTGAGCTACACCGCCATAAAGAAGAATACAGGGTCGATTAATAATCGATGGCGTATATGGCCAATTTTCAGGTTTTTTGTCAAGTTAATAGAAAAACAAAAATCGAATAAAATAAAATAACCCCGCTAAAAAAGGCGGCTGAATAGGGCAGGGAAGGAATTTTAAAAAGGAATGTCAATTCATCCGGCACAAGGCAGAAAACGCCGCTTTCGGCATTGTTGCGGTCTATAAAGTCCTCGTCTTTCATGATTTGCTCGGCGGTCATATTGAAGTTTTCCGTTGTGGCATTCACCGCGCCAATAGAACCGCCTAACCTAATAATCGGCTGGCCTTTGGTTTCGTAGTCCCGTGTATATGACATTTATTCGCCTTCCTTAATTCGGCGGCTCTATGCTGTTTTCTTTTATGTCAGGTATGGCATTTCGTATCGCGACCTTGAAGAAATCATGGAAGAAAGAGGTGTTGAAGTGGATCATGCTACGCTCAATCGTTGGGTTATCCATTATTCGCATGCCATTGCTGTAAAAGCTAAATCTCAGAAACGAGAAACCAATAAATCGTGGCGCATGGATGAAACGTATATCAAAGTGAAGGGGCAGTGGACCTATTTATACCGAGCTGTTGATAGTCACGGGGATACGCTTGATTTTATGCTTTCTGAGCGCCGTGATGAAGAGGCTGCAACCGCATTTTTTAAACAAACGATTAACAATAATGGCTTTCCTGATAAGGTCGTTATGGATAAAAGTGGCGCTAACTATGCAGGATTAGCCAATATTAACCTCTTGTTAATCCTCGCTGGGTTTGCCACTATGATCGACATATTACAGGTTAAATATTTGAATAACATCATCGAACAGGATCATCGATTTATCAAAAAAATAACAAAACCGATGACGGGCTTTAAAGCGTTTCACTCCGCTCAAGCAACCATTGATGGAATTGAAACGGCACATATGATCCGAAAGGGACAGTTGTCTGAGGAAAGTATTCCTGCTTATAAGCAGTTTATGGCTTTAGCAGGATAGTTATGCCTGAAGACCAGTAGGTCTGCGCTTTTGATAATTATTGCGACAGAACCGCGTAAAGTCCTGATCTTCAACTTGCTTTTGTTCTTGTTGAATTCTGAATTCTTCAACATAGTCTATTGCGTGGTTAATAGAGGCTGTTGCCAGCACTGCATTAAAGCGGCGGTGATTGGTTGCTGCATCGTGCTTTGCCAATATCTTTTTTACCACCGCGTGATAGGGTAGGGTCTCACCTTTTTTTTGTTCTTTACCCTTCTTTCCTTCGCCAAAATAATCAATATGAAAGCTGAGTACGTTTCTATCGTCAATGGCATTGGTAATGGTGTAGGCATGCAGTTCTTTTTCAAAGAGATTTTCGGTCGTTTTAAATGATCCGTCTGTACCATCCACTTGTGTGTAGCTTGAGTTCTCATCAAAAATGGGTGTTCCAGTAAATCCAAACAGCTGTGCTTTGGGGAAGAATTCTTTAATGGATTTATGGTTTTCACCGAATTGCGAACGGTGGCATTCGTCAAAGATAAACACGACACGCTTGTTTCGTAGGGAGGCTAAACGTTCTTTGTAGGTTTTTTTCCCTCTTTAAGCCTGCTTTTATTGCGCTTGCTATTTTCGTCCAGTGCTAACCCCAGTTTTTGAATGGTCGTAACGATGACCTTATCGGCGTAGTCATCAGATAGCATACGACGAACAAGCGTTTCAGTATTGGTGTTTTCTTCTACACAACCTTCTTGGAACTTATTAAATTCTTCACGGGTTTGGCGATCTAAATCCTTTCGATCAACCACAAATAAGCATTTTTCAATATCTGGATTATCTTTAAGTAGCGTGGCCGCTTTAAAGGATGTTAGTGTTTTACCTGATCCGGTGGTGTGCCAAATATAACCATTGCCACGGTTTTGTTGAATGCAGTCAACGATGGCTTTAACCGCATATATTTGATATGGACGCATCATCATCAGCTTTCTTTCTGACGCCACAAGTACCATGTAGCGGCTGATATTCTGGCCTAAAGTACATTTAGCTAAAAAGTCTTTGGCAAAGGCGTGTAGGTGAGTAATTTTATTATTATCTTTATCTGCCCACTGATAAATAGGTAGGAATCGTTCATCTGCATTAAAACTAAAGTGTTCATTGCGGTTATTAGCAAAGTAGTAAGTACTATATTCATTACTGACAATAAATAGCTGCATAAAGCACATAATGGTATTGCCATAGCCATTGCCGGAATCGTTTTTGTAGTTAACAATTTGCTCCATGGCTCGTCGGGTAACGATCTGGTGGCTTTTTAACTCAATTTGCGCGACAGGAATGCCATTGATGAGTAATATTACATCGTAACGGTGGTGGCTGTTATCGGTGTTAATTTGTAACTGGTTAATAACCTCAAATCATGACGGGAAATGGACGAATATATCCCGTTTTTATAAATTCGATGATTTGGGAGTAGTGAAACTGAGGGAAGTTGATTATATTACGAGTAGAGGTCGCATACAAATGACTCAGGAGTTAATTAATGAGGATGTTAACGGTATACCCGCGACATATCTAGTTAATGTGAGTAATTCAGGGGCAGCTGTATCTTTAGTCTCTTGGGCAACGGATTCAAAAAAGTACGTACTGTATGCTGAGAAAAACGGGGCTAAGGATGAGGGGGTGAAACAGAGACTCCTAGAATTGGCACGATCTATCCCAGCGGATTAAAGCACACAGGCGGGTTCTGTCGCAAAAGATACGTATTTGTGTAAACCTGGTTATGAACCTGTTTTTATTCTTCGCCCAGGGGGTAAGTAACTTTTTTTATCGTATCTGGAATTTTCTATCTTGGACGCGCCTGATGTTTTTACAATTGAATCCGAGTACTCTAAAAAGGATAACTCACAGTACACATGGCGAGCCAGCTCTTCGCTAAGGCGTTTTAACAGCCGCTGTCAGCCCCGGACGGGCTGATAGTCTCCAGAAGGCGCAGGGAAATTTGCCAATCCGAAGTGCGCGATAGCGCGCGAGGGAGGCTAAAATTTTATCCCGAATAGCCGTAGAGCCATTTGTGGTAGCCATGACTGAGCTGCTTTGTGCTCAGTCTGTGGCGGACGCAGGGCGGCTGGAGCATCTCCTATTCGCTGCGTAGGTGAACGAATTACGGCGACAGGAGTCCCGGAATTTCGTGAGGTAGCATGGCGCGCCTGTAACCCCTATCATACATACCCGTTAAAGGTTTTTGTGGGTCTTTAAGGGGCTTACATGTCCCCCCCAATAAGCGATTGACTAATTTGGGTGTGTGGTATGTGGTTTGTTATAGCTGTTACAGAAAACAAAGATTAAGCGGTAAACCATTTCAAAATAAAGGGTTGGCTTATTGCAACAAGCAACAGTATTCTGGGGACTCTTTACCCTAGGGAGGAAGTAACTTTTTAAACTTCATAATAAAACGCTATTTAGTGTACAATATAATATAGATTGTACTATATCTATAATCATTTTATAATCAAAGACTAGGGTTACTGTCATGTACAACCTATGGATATTTATACGAAATCATTACATTTACAATTTAGGGTTTTATAGTTACTCCTCTTTGGGGATAACACGCGTATGACTTCATTTCAACTAATTATTAAACGTGAATGAAATCAATTTCTTGCTCAATTAGGATAAATTATCATGGCTGAGGGGAACCATAGATTCCCTTTGGGTTTAATTACTGCAATCTCTTAAACTGTAATATAACCAATCGCTTGTTCATCAGAGCAATTTGAGTAGACCTTTAATTTAGCAGACTCTCAGCCCTAGGGGAAAGTAACTTTTTTAGCGTATACTCGATATATGAAGATTCCCTTATATAAAAAAATACAAGGGAATCTGACTCTAATGGGTTGAGCTATCAGCTTTACTTAAAGGCGGCATAAAATAAGCCCTCCTATTGTGCTTCACATTAAGCCCCTTTAACACTTTTTTTACAGCCATCTGGTTCGACCTGTTAGTTATTATACTCTCAGGCAGCTCATTGATTATCTCGGAGTTAGTCATTTTAATTGTTCTATTACTAAGTACCTCACCCGTTTTGTCATCAGTAAACTCAAATACCTCCAAAACTATATCTTTCAATGACCTATTGTCAGGATAACCTAAGATTTCCGCACGTAGAGCCTCTTCTTCGGGCGTAAGCCACCATTGCGCCCCATGTGTATAGGCATGCCAGATAAACGCCCACAAGTCTGTATAATCAAAATTAGAAACGCGTGGATAATCTAACCGACCTTTAGCAATAACGGGTAGAAGCCTTCTATCCCACCTAGCACCTTTGGGTGGATATTCTCCCTCAACAGAAGTCATACACGATACATGCCTACGTATGACTGTAGGTTTCCTAGCGTACGTTAATCTTATTTCATCCACCTCTTTTGCCAAAAAACCTTTTAACTCGGGCAGCCCTTTCTTCTTCAACGCAGGGTCTAGGCCTGCAAGTTCAGGTATCCAGCACCTAAGAATATTAAGCATAGAATCCCGGTCTTTTGTATCTAGGCGAACAGAGTCTTTTATGTATTTATGAAGTGCCGCAGGGAGTAGGTATTTAATAAATGAAGTTTTATGGAGTCCTTGATCTCCACCTAGCACCAGCACACATTCATATTTGGGGATAGCATCTGGATGCTATCCTTCATGCTTTGCCATATCAGCGGCCGCACAGCATTGTATTAGCCATCTATACATGGCGACCTTAACCCATTCCTTATCTTTCACTGGCAAGTTATCTACAAGTTCATGGACTGGGTTATTTGTCTTGGTGCGTGTAATGCCTGTAAGCCAATCTCTAACGGGATTAATAACATTGCTTTCAATGATAGATCCTAACTGTTCATCAACAATCGTCCTGCTAAGCTTGTAGTTCCTGCAAATAACTTTGGTGTACGCTACCAAGTCTTTCAATCGCTGAAAATCAGGGAAACGGAGCCTAAGCGAAGTGATGATTTTTAGTCCGCGATAGCCGTAGGGCCGTTATTTTGTCGGAGTCTGAGCGTTAGCGAAGGTGGAGACAAAATAAAAGGCCATCCGACACGGCGTCAAGTCATTTGGAGCCTATGTTCCGACCCCTTGTTGGGTCGGGACGAGGTGACGAGGACGAATCGGGGCCGCCGGAGGCATAAGTGGTCGCGTTAAGTTTTTGCTGCTTGCTTGGGCTGGGATGCCCAAAACAAGCTTTCGCAAAAATAGCGACTCCCCGATCATTCCCTTCTACGCCGGGAACGCCTTTAATTGCAGGTGCGTTCAACATTTCATCATAACGGGCATCCACGCCAAAGTGTTTCATCAGCCCTTCAAGCTCTCCACGTTCCCCGGGGTGCAGCAGGGGTGTTTTTTTGTCCATTTCTCTATATCCTTTGCAGTGTTAATTTATTTATTAATCTAAGTTCTGTCGCTTTTCATACCTCCACATTTATGAGGATGGAATAGGTGGTTTAACATCTACCTATTCCATTTTTAGAGTTTACTACGCAGGCTGTAGTTCACCTCCTGCCCAAATCTCCTTAAAGGCATAACTCGAAAGCTGCTCTTCATCCAAGCCAGCCTCGGGTTGTGTTGTTGGCTTCTCATGTGCTGGCTCCTCTGGGTAGTGATGCCCACGTGTTTGAGGAAAAAGAGGACAGATAAATAGGTTGTGTTATATAAACAGTTTATCTGTCCCTTTTCAATGAATACGGGGGCTGTATCCCCTTGCCCTGTAATAAACTCATAACTGAATAAAATATTATCATTTGGCTAGTGGCATAAGTCCGGTCTTTAGGGGCTATCTTCATTGTCCCTTCATATTAGTTCTGAAACTTTCGATGCCTTTTTTAGGCAGCCATCTTTGTTTGTTCTTTGTGGTTATGCCACTCCCACGCCCGATTAAAGGCACTGATTTTCTTTGCTTTACGGCGTTTATTAATATCCTGCATTTGAATTAATGAGTCCTCAGTTATCTGGTAATACCCTGCGAGGTTTTTGCCTACGCGCTTATGTTTCAGCCCGAATCTCTTTAAAAATTGTCCTAATGTACGTGTGTCTAACTTTCGATTAACAGCCTTGAAATTGCCTAGCCCCGCGGCGTGTGCCTCCTGATAATTGGCTTGCAAATAGTCGATAGCGGCTTTTATTCGTTTCGCATCATAACGCTGTAGTGATATTCCCGTGTTTTCTGGGGAAGGGGACAGAGAAACATTGTTGTTTGTTTGAGATAGTTTATCTGTCCCCTTTTTCAATGAATACGTGGGGTGTAGGCCCTTGCTCTGTAATAAACTAACAACTGAACCTTACGGCACAATTAAGTCTGTACGACAAAGCCACCAAGAACACCTGTTGGGATGTAAAGCGAGAGTGAGCGGCATACCCAAGAGGGGAGGTAATAATGTCTCATTCTTTTTTTTTGCGATAGAACTAAAACTTGGTCATCACAGCCCTTTATTTAGTAAATGAACAGCGATGACAGAACGTCCCCATGTTTCATGAACTTAGGGGGATGACGAGCCAAGAACAAATCTCTAAAGGACTTATTAGAAGTCTTAACTACAGCCGCTGAAAATCATGGAAACGGAGCTTAGCGAAGTGGTGATTTTTAGCCCCTGATAGGCGACAGGGCAGTTCGCTGATTCGACGTGTGCTAGCAGCACGCGAGAGGAGCAAGAATTGCATTCCGAATAGCCGTCCAGCCAGTGAGGTAGTAATGACGAAGCGGCTTTTGTGCGTAGTCGTTGCGGACGCAGGGCGTTCAGGGCATCTCCCATCCGCTGCGTAGGTGAACGAATTATGGCGACAGGAGTCCCGGAATTTCGTGAGGTAGCATGGCGCGCCTGTAAACTTGCTATGTCTTGCTTGTATGAGTTAAAGTTATTGGTAATAAAATCTGATATTTCCTCTTTCAGGTTTAGAAACAAGCCCCCTAACTTTTAAAGTTTAGGGCTTAAAGGCAAAAAAAAACCCAAGCATTTTTAAGTGCTTAGGTTTTTTTGCCTTTATTAAAGGTTGTGTATGAGTGATTGGAGTCACTCACCACAGCTTGAAAGTAAGAGACACACTCTTGCAATCAAACGAATACTAATTATATCTTAATTAGTCTCTCATTTATTAAGCATTTCAAGTTTTCTCTCTCTTCTTTACAAGCTCAGCCCCTATTTTGGACTCAAGATGTTTTGGGATAGGTCAGGACAGCGTTGCCGATCAAGGGCTTTGCTAAGGTAACCCATAAGGCATTTTTTGTATAAAGTAGAAGTCGCAAGCTTATAGCCGTTTTGATTGCGATATTTGAATTTTATAGTGCAAAAGGTGGCGCGTTTGGAGCAGGGGCGGATATTTTATATATCTGGTAACGCGCAGAGCGTAACGGTTGTGAAAGGGATTTGAAAGCTCGAGTAACACGATTCCAAGATACACAGAAACTCAAGCTGATATTCTCTGTTTTTTTAAGCAGTTTTTCGGAGGGGGAGCTGTGAAAGGGATTTTGCCCGCCTGCCCTAGGGGTCTCATGGCTGTACTATCTATCTCTTTATTCTTTAAAAAAAACAATCGCTGAAAATCAGGGAAACGTAGCCTAAGCGAAGTGATGATTTTTAGTCCGCGATAGCCGTAGGGTCGTTGTTTTGTCGGAGTCTGAGCGTTAGCGAAGGTGGAGACAAAATAAAAGGCCATCCGACACGGCGTCAAGTCATTTGGAGCCTATGTTCCGACCCCTTGTTGGGTCGGGACGAGGTGACGAGGACGAATCGGGGCCGCCGGAGGCATAAGTGGTCGCGTTAAGTTTTTGCTGCTTGCTTGGGCTGGGATGCCCAAAACAAGCTTTCGCAAAAATAGCGACTCCCCGATGATTATTTTTGATGCGCGGAGCGCGGTTTAAGAGAAACCATATTGCTGTGATTGATAGTGATTGTGGAGAATGTGTTGGCTAGTGTTGGTAAGGTGTGGGTAACATCTTTTCGTTATCCATGCTTTATCAATACGTCCCGTAGGGAGCCAATATATTCTCCACACGAACGGTACACCTAAGAATTTGTGGAATGCGGGCTGCGAGCATTACAGGAGCTAATTTTACTTGTACGCGCACGTGAAAAACAAAAAATAGGAAGATTAGCTATGAACACTAACTATAAAGATAAAAAGACTATATCTGGGAATGACCAAGAAGCCTTCGATGAATTCTTAGCAGGTAAAGAAAGATGGAATGCTTATGTTGAAAAACATGGCGATGATACGGAAGTGGACTTTTCAGGTGTCGATTTTCCAGAGCACCGGAAAGATGTTGACGAAATGTACAGGCAAGAAGGAAAGCCTTTTGACTTCTCAGGTTATAAGTTTCCAAAAAAAGGAAATGTGGATTTCTCGGATGCGAACTTTGGCAAAGGAGACGTGAATTTCTGGGATGCAAAGTTTGGAAAAGGCGACGTGAATTTCAACAGAGCAATATTTGGCGAAAAGGAGGAGTGTTCTGATCAGAGTAGTGTGAATTTTACTGGTGCCACTTTTGGCGAGGGTAACATATCTTTTTTGGGTAGTGGGTTAAATCTGTGTTTTTGCATGAATATCCCTGCCAAATTCCACCTTATTTATTAACAGACCAATCACAATATCATGCATTTTCTCTAACTTAGAGAAGCAGATTGTTCGACGAGTTAATCGTTTTATCCATGCTCTAAAATTCAAGTTTTTACGTTCAATTTTTTGGGTGTTTTTCTTACCTATTTCATGTTTCTCAGCATCGAGATGACGTTCATAAGCGCCCCAGTCATCGGTGTAATAACGACTGATATTTAAAGGCAAAAGTAACGCTTTTAATTCTTTGAAAACAATGTCCTTACGCTTGCCAAAAACATAAGCGAGTACCGTGTTGGTTTTATGATCAACAGCATGCCATAGCCAGCGTTGATTGCTTTTATTTCCTACAAAAGACCACTGTTCATCCATTTCGGCTTCATCACAGCAGACCTGTTCTAGTCTGACTTCCAATGGTTTCCCTTGATCAAAGGTCTGAAAAAGAGGGTTCACTTGAACAAGACTGTTTTCTTTGTTTTTTAAAGTACGAGTCACCGTATTTTTATTGATTTTAAGAACCCTAGCCGTGTCTCGAGTGCCACTACTATTGATAGCCATTTCGACAACGTGTTCTTTGGTTCCAAATTCACATGCTTTATAACAATATTCCAACATGAAGGTGTTGGTTGAGCAAGCTGTGGTCTGGCAACGATATCGCTGCACACCACGATCGCTACTACCTGATTTCATCAGGTTGGAATTAGTACAGTTAGGGCAGGTGATTTCTTGATAATATTTCATGAGGGAATTATGCAATAAATCACTTTCTTATTCTATTGCTCTCATGCTAAACACAGGTTTAACCCACTACCCTTTTTTGAACACACAGTTAGGACAGAATGCTACTGTTTTTTTCGATCGTGCTACATTCGGTAAGGGGGGGGTGTCATTCAGATATTCTGAGGTAGTCAATGGAGATATCTCTTTTAGTGAAGTAGTTTTTGGCGAGGGTGAGGTGAGTTTCAGTAATGCTAAATTCGGTAATGGCCAAGTGAATTTCAGTGATGCTAAATTCGGTAATGGCAGAGTGGATTTCACCAGTGCTGAACTTGGTAATAGGAAAGTTACTTTTGATAAAGCAGAATTCGGTGATCGAGGCGTATGTTTCTGTGACGTTGATTTTTGTAAAACCAATACAAATACGATTAATGGAGTGGTGACTTTCAAGGAGGTCACGTTTGGAAAGGGTGCGGTGGACTTCGAGCACGCTAAGTTTGGAAAGGGTACAGTGAATTTTTATAAATCTAGCTTCGGAGATGGAGACGTGAATTTCAAAGATGCTAAGTTTGGCGAAGGAAACGTGTTTTTTGATTCCTGTGAATTTAAAGGAAATATCAGTTTTAGAGAATTACAAGATGTAAAGAAATTGTCTAGTTTCTCTTTACGGAACAGTATTTTTAATAAATCTTTGGATATGCCAGACAATATATTTAACTGCATACCAGATTTAACCAATACAAAGTTAACCAATCAAGTATCTCTAGATAGGATGGAAATATCGGATAATTATCCTCCGAAGGGTAATTTCGATAAAAGTGATGGAGGACGTTTATGTCGCCTAAAAGAACTTGCAGAGGCTAATAAAAACCACCAACAGGCACTGGATTTTCATGTTATAGAAATGCGAGCCAAACGCTATAATACTAAACTTATTAAGGGTAAAACACCTCATATGTTGCTGGACATACTTTTTGATATAGCATGTCTCTATGGCCAGAGTATTATACGCCCCGTGCTCTCGCTTATTGTACTAACTATTGTCTGTGCGTGTATTTATGCTTATGAGTCTAGCTTAGATTATTTTCCTTTCTGTTACGGGCTCTTGTATTCTTTATCTCAGGTATTTTCATTCGTCCCTGCCGGACGTAGCATCACAATTGGTATTCTTGATAAGTTATTTCCATGCGAAACAATAATACCGGACGTGGTCTATTTCTTTAGCCTACTTCAGGGCGTGCTATCGTCTGTACTTTTGTTTTTAATACTCGATGTTCAAGTTTTCAGCTATAACTGGGCTAAGAAAAGTAAATTTTTCCGGCTTTGTTTTATAAGTGATTGATTTACAATGATGTTGATGCTTTCTTTGTCAGTAAAATTGTCAATAAAATCAATCAGTTAAAAAACTTGAACATCGAGTAATAGGCTTAGGATTTCGTAATAGATTTCGACTCTGAAATTCACTCTCCCACTTTAAAACCTGTTAACTCTATGGAAGTGGACAGTTGCTCCGATGGATACTATTTCATCAAGAAGTGGCGGCAAGTATTTTGTGTTGCGTCCTAGCCGTGATCTTACATTGAGCAGTTCTATTGGGTTCTGTCACAAAAAATGATAGAAAAAATGACTAGCACGGAAAATCCTGAATCTTTTTTTATTTTTTTTTCTCTTTAAACATTCAGGGTTACCTATAGGGGGGGCGGGGGTCGAATCAAAAAAAACGATATTGATTTTCAGGAAATCCAAAAACAAAAATATTGATTTGCACAAAAGAAAATAGCCAGCAAATCAACAGATTATTAATGACTGATTGCTCCAATAGTTATGTTAAAAAAACAAGTGTATTTTTAACACCCTACTTAGCACCAATAATCACCTTCATTTTGCCCTGATTCTACGCAAATAGCGTTAAAAAAGGCTGTTAAAAAACATATCATGTGTTATCGTTAATAAAACCCATGTTAAAGAAGTAAACAAATGAAAATAGGTGGTTCTGTCGCATAAATCCCCCTTCCCGACGTTATCTGCTATCATAATTCTCAATTTCAATAAAAGGTGGATCCCATGCTCAGCTTCAAAGGCACTCACTTTCCAAAAGATGTCATTCTTTATGCTGTTTTCTTTTATGTCAGGTATGGCGTTTCGTATCGCGACCTTGAAGAAATTATGGAAGAAAGAGGTGTTGAAGTGGATCATGCTACGCTCAACCGTTGGGTTATCCGTTATTCTCCTGACATTGCTGTAAACGCTAAATCTCAGAAACGAGAAACCAATAATCGGGGAGTCGCTATTTTTGCGAAAGCTTGTTTTGGGCATCCCAGCCCAAGCAAGCAGCAAAAACTTAACGCGACCACTTATGCCTCCGGCGGCCCCGATTCGTCCTCGTCACCTCGTCCCGACCCAACAAGGGGTCGGAACATAGGCTCCAAATGACTTGACGCCGTGTCGGATGGCCTTTTATTTTGTCTCCACCTTCGCTAACGCTCAGACTCCGACAAAACAACGGCCCTACGGCTATCGCGGACTAAAAATCTTCACTTCGCTAAAGCTCCGTTTCCAGGATTTTCAGCGATCGTGGCGCATGGATGAAACGTATATCAAAGTGAAGGGGCAGTGGACCTATTTATACCGTGCTGTTGATAGTCACGGTGATACGCTTGATTTCATGCTTTCTGAGCGCCGTGATGAAGAGGCTGCAACCGCTTTTTTCAAACAAACGATTAACAATAATGGCTTTCCTGATAAGGTCGTTATGGATAAAAGTGGCGCTAACTATGCAGGATTAGCCAATATTAACCTCTTGTTAATCCTCGCTGGGTTTGCCACTATGATCGACATATTACAGGTTAAATATTTGAATAACATCATCGAACAGGATCATCGATTTATCAAAAAAATAACAAAACCGATGATAGGCTTTAAAGCGTTTCACTCCGCTCAAGCAACCATTGATGGAATTGAAACAGCACATATGATCCAAAAGGGACAATTGTCTGAGGAGAATATTCCTGCTTATAAGCAGTTTATCGCTTTAGCAGGATAGTTATGCCTGAAGACTAGGCTTCCTGCATTTCCAACAATACTTGCGACAGAACCCCACTGAGTAATAAATTAAGATAACCTTAATTTAGGGGAGATATTTCATTCGCTGAAAATCAGGGAAACGGAGCCTAAGCGAAGTGATGATTTTTAGTCCGCGATAGCCGTAGGGCCGTTATTTTGTCGGAGTCTGAGCGTTAGCGAAGGTGGAGACAAAATAAAAGGCCATCCGACACGGCGTCAAGTCATTTGGAGCCTATGTTCCGACCCCTTGTTGGGTCGGGACGAGGTGACGAGGACGAATCGGGGCCGCCGGAGGCATAAGTGGTCGCGTTAAGTTTTTGCTGCTTGCTTGGGCTGGGATGCCCAAAACAAGCTTTCGCAAAAATAGCGACTCCCCGAATTCAAGCTTGGCTGCTTCAGGAAGTTATTTCGTGCACATTCCTTAGTGACTTATGTAAGGAAATCGGGATTACCAGACAAACACTTTATCGTTATGTTGCTCCTGATGGATCGTTGCGAGAAAGTGGAAAAAAGTTACTGAAAAAAGCTTAACGGGGTTTATGTTCCGAATTCTGCGTCGACCCCTACTCATGCTTTTTCTCCTAGTTTTTGTTGTGGCGACAACATGACTAGAATGCATGAGTAGACTTTACTTGTCTCTCCAGGCGGAGCCTTTCGACCAACTCCACGTCCTAAGGACGTGGTTTAATTTTTAATTAATAACACAGCAATGAATACCATT
Organism: Bathymodiolus japonicus methanotrophic gill symbiont; assembly: GCF_019721995.1. Taxonomy (GTDB): domain Bacteria; phylum Pseudomonadota; class Gammaproteobacteria; order Methylococcales; family Methylomonadaceae; genus Methyloprofundus. The sequence goes on from NZ_BLYC01000023.1 coordinate 48,261, forward strand.
ACTGAAGTTCTGAAAGGGATAGTAAACAGAGTCACCTATCATAACCCAACGACGGGCTGGTCTGTTTTACGCTTGCAGCCCTTTCAGTCACCCCAGCAGCAAGAAACAGTGACTGTTCATCAGACCAAAGTCTTTGCCGGTGCAACCATGGAATTTCGGGGTGCCTGGACGATTGATCATAAATATGGCCGTCAGTTCAAGGCCACCGAAGCCATCGAGAAAAAACCCGCTACTACGGCTGCGATTGAAAAATATTTAGGCTCTGGTCTTATTAAAGGCATAGGCCCTCAGACAGCAAAGAAAATCGTTAAATACTTTCAGAAAGAGACGCTGGATATTTTCGAGAACGATATAAAGCGATTAACTGAAGTCCCTGGTATTGCCACAAAGAAACTCAAGACTATTGAAGATGCCTGGACTGAGCATCGTGCTATTCGCGAAGTCATGATGTTTCTTCAGGGCCATGGAATCAGTACCCTGTTTGCTGTGCGCATCTATAAACAATATGGCGATAAAGCAATAGCGATGGTGACAGAGGATCCCTATCGTTTAGCCAATGATTTTTACGGGATTGGCTTTTTCTCTGCGGATAAAGTGGCACTGAGTATTGGCCTTTCTAAAGATAGTCAACAGCGAATGGTGGCGGCAATTAAACATGTTTTAGCGGCCAGCCGTGAACAAGGGCATTGTTATCTGACTGAGCAACAGATTAACCAGGGTATCGTCGATCTGATTGAAATGAATTTAGGTGAACGTCTAGATGATTATCTTGGCTTAATGCAACAAGAGGGGCAGCTTTGTACCCGACAGCTTAATAAAGAAGGTGTTGAAACGACGGGTTATTACTCAAAAACACTTTATTATGATGAGACAACAGTCGCAACGATTCTACGGGGAATGAAAGGGTCTATTTCGAGTGATCCAGAAAGAATAGCAAACTGGATCAGTCACTATTGTCAGATTAAATCTATTGCTTTAAGCGATGAACAGGCCGATGCAGTTAAAGGCGTTGTGCAGCATCGCTTCTCGGTACTGACCGGAGGACCTGGCTGCGGTAAAACCACGACGACATTGGTAATTGTCCGTCTACTAGAAGCCATGAAAAAATCAGTTTTACTAGCGGCTCCTACCGGGCGAGCATCACAGCGAATGAGCGAGGTTATTGGCCGAGAGGCGAAAACCATTCATCGACTACTGGAGTGGAAAGGCGGCGAGTTCCAAATAAATGAAGAATCCAGGCTGAAGACTGATTTTTTGATTATTGATGAATGCTCAATGCTGGATATCAGTTTAACCGCTTCTTTATTGAAAGCGGTACCCGATAACTGTCAGGTGCTGTTTATTGGTGATCCCGACCAATTACCTTCAGTGGGTGCAGGCAATGTGCTTAAGGATATTATTTCCTCTGAGCTTATCCCTTGCTTTCGGCTAACCCAGGTATTTCGTCAGGCTAAAGAATCTTTGATTATCCAGTATGCACATCAGATTAATAAAGGTGAAACACCTTATATTTCCTCCCCTTTTAAGACTCCTGACATCTGGAAAAATGGAGCAGATTGTCTGTTTATTGATTCAGATGAAGCGACTCAGGAACAGCTTGGATTTATTACTCGCGTGAAACGTCATTTTGACTGGCATACAAAAGAATTAGAGAACCTTGGTGCAGATAAAGTCAATCCCTCCCCTTTTGAATTCAGAATCGAGGAGGCCATTACTTCAGCTTATGAAGTTAGTTTTGTTGTCCCTGATAAATTCAAGCATGTGGATCTTGAGCAATTAACTCAAACTGATGCGCAGGTTGATGCCTTAAAGTCCGTGGTAAAGAAAATACACCCCTGGTCTTCATTGCATTACGGTCTGTCTGCTGTTGATAGCGTGGTTAAACTCTATCTTGAGTGGATTCCTAAATATCATGGGGCAGGCACGGAAATACAGATTTTAACGCCGATGACACGGGGTAGTCTGGGTTCTGCTAATCTCAATAAGGTGATCCAGGAAAAATCTAACCCACCCCATCAAAGTAAGTGCCAGTTGAAAGTAGGTGAACGAATATTTCGAGAAGGTGATCGCGTAATTCACCGGCGTAATAACTACGATCTTAATGTGTTTAATGGGGATATAGGGAAAATTATAACCATCAACAATGAGGAACTAACGGCTATGGTGTCTTTTTATCCTGATAACCGGGAAGTGCATTATAAGAAAGAAGATATTATGGAGCTAAATCTGGCTTATGCGATTACAATTCACAAGTCTCAGGGCAGTGAATTTAAGGCGGTGATTATTCCTATCCTCACCCAGCATTTTAAGATGCTGTATCGTAACCTGATTTACACGGGATTAACCAGAGCAAAAGATTTAGCTGTGTTTGTAGGGACTAGAAGAGCATTATCTATGGCCATAATGCAACAAGATGTGAGTCAGAGGCAGACAGCTTTAGAAAATTTGATTAAAGCTTAGGAGCGAGGATTTAATGGTAATGGGTCGAATTTGTAGGGTTCCTGTATAATTTGATTTTATGACCTGTTATCAAGAAGGGTTCTGTCGCAATAATTATCAAAAGCGCAGACCTCCTGGTCTTCAGGCATAACTATCCTGCTAAAGCCATAAACTGCTTATAAGCAGGAATATTTTCCTCAGACAATTGTCCCTTTCGGATCATATGTGCTGTTTCAATTCCATCAATGGTTGCTTGAGCGGAGTGAAACGCTTTAAAGCCCATCATCGGTTTTGTTATTTTTTTGATAAATCGATGATCCTGTTCGATGATGTTATTCAAATATTTAACCTGTAATATGTCGATCATAGTGGCAAACCCAGCGAGGATTAACAAGAGGTTAATATTGGCTAATCCTGCATAGTTAGCGCCACTTTTATCCATAACGACCTTATCAGGAAAGCCATTATTGTTAATCGTTTGTTTGAAAAAAGCGGTTGCAGCCTCTTCATCACGGCGTTCAGAAAGCATGAAATCAAGCGTATCACCGTGACTATCAACAGCACGGTATAAATAGGTCCACTGACCCTTCACTTTGATATACGTTTCATCCATGCGCCACGATTTATTGGTTTCTCGTTTCTGAGATTTAGCGTTTACAGCAATGTCAGGAGAATAACGGATAACCCAACGGTTGAGCGTAGCATGATCCACTTCAACACCTCTTTCTTCCATAATTTCTTCAAGGTCGCGATACGAAACGCCATACCTGACATAAAAGAAAACAGCATAAAGAATGACATCTTTTTGAAAGTGAGTGCCTTTGAAGCTGAGCATGTGATCCACCTTTTATTGAAATTTAGAATTATGATAGCAGATAGCGTTGGGAAGGGGGATTTATGCGACAGAACCATAATGCATGTGTGCCTGGAGTCCAAGAAAAAGTCGTCGAAATGGCTATTAATAGCAGTGGTATTAGAGACACCGCACGGGTTCTGAAAATCAATAAAAAATACAGTCATCAGCATCCTGAAAGCAAAGAAGATAGCCTTGTACAGGTAAATCCTGTTTTTCTATCTCAAAAATCAGAAACACCTTTAGACGTCCGGCTGGAGCTTGTTTGCGAAGAAGTTGAGATTGATGAACATGGTCATTGTAGGTAAAAAGTCGAATCAGCGATGGTTTATGGCATGCTGTTGATCATGCGACTAATACAGTCATTGCTTATGTATTTGGCAAGCGTAAAGATGATGTTTTCAAAGAGCTAAAGCCTTACTGACTCCTTTGAAATAAGCAGATATTATACAGATGACTGGGGGGCTTATGAGCGAAACTTAGATGTAAATGAACATGAAATAGGCAAACAAAACACTCAAAAAATTGAACGAAAAAACCTAAATTTTAGAACATGGATTAAACGCTTAACGCGTCGAACAATCTGTTTTTCCAAAATAGAACAAATGCATGATATTGTCATTGGACTATTCAATTCAAATAAAGGTCGAATTTGGACCGAGAATAATTCAGCCCTAAATAAAACAGATTTTAAAAAACACCACTACCGAATTCGGGTGGGTTCGTTCGCAAAAAACCAAAAAAAAAGCTCTATTACCGACGTATAAGATCTTAATTTCACCCAAAGTAGGTTTGAAATGCTCAACTAAAAATGGTATGGCTTAATTTTATAAGTTATTTTTAGTTTTCCTGAACACCAGATCATACCTGGTTTATACATGTATCAATTATCCCGATGTACTGTTTGATCATTTTTCTCCTGCATAATGCTGTTTTCATGAGAGGCATAAAAAACAGGTTTATAGCCGGGTCTACACAAATACTTTATCGTTTGCGACAGAACCAGTCTCTTTGTCTTTGTTACAGCCTTCTCCATGGAATTTACCTGATAATAATGGAGCTATCGACTTATGTTGGTCCTGGTCTCTTCTCTTACATTCTATTCCGTAAACTTTCAGATATAAATCTCAAGTATTGTGGTTTCAGCTTGTCATTCTATAGAGCTTTTCATTCGTTTCCCCCTCAGGAAACTTTCCAGATAGAACTCAAGTTGTGAGTTCATGTTGTCTTATTGATCTTAACATTTAAAGAGTTTCGTCTATGGTAACAGAGGGATAACAAAAAATATTTCCCATTTTGTTACTATGTTAGTTAACAATTGGAATACCACCCGCGCTTAAAGGGACTGTTGTAGTGTTTCTCAGGTATAGGTACACAAAGTAACATCTTCTTTTCAACATTCTTGGAAAATAATAAAAAAAACGAGGTATATAAAGATATATAAAATTATATAAAAAAAGAGGTGTGATAAACATATATATAAAGATCTGTGTGAATTTGGGAATATTTTTTACCTGTTACCAAAACCCGACAATCATAGGGCACGTAGTGACAGGGCTTCCCATGGTAACAAAAATTTACAGGAAAGTGTTACCAAGATCTCATCTCCAGGCGAGAGGTAACTTTATGAGCCTCTCATTAAGTTGAGTTTTAGATCATGCACCATTATATTGTGCTAGTCGTCTTCCGGTGTATCGAAGATTCTCGGCCAATCCTGACCTTTTTAAGCAGTTCCTCAAGGAGAACCAATCGATGCCACCCTCTACTCTGCTTGATACAGCCTTGAGATTCAAATCAATGATTGATAGTTGATTGCTAGATTTCTCACCCACGACACCACGTTTAGCCTAAAATATTATTTTAAAGCTTCAACGAGACTTGTCATACCCGATTCTATAATTATCCTTCCCCCATTCATTTAAAGCTGCTTGAGGAACTGACCAGTGTGTATGTTTTCCGACCAGGGGTGGGTTGCTTCATTGCAATCAGCCATAAGAAGATAGCTCTGCACACACCTCCATAAGGAATTGCGGAAACCAATTAGGCGAATGCAAATCGTGATTTGTCTGGCTTTATCTGTCTCCGGGAAGTCCGTGATGAGTAAAACCCATTTATCTCGTAGAGTTAAGAAATAGTCCAATAGCATAGAAGAAAACCTCATGATCCCTCTACATTGATTCATCATCACCAATATTCCATACCAAATCATGCAGGGAGTCGCTATTTTTTGGCGGAAAGCTTGTTCTTGGGCATCGCGCCCGCAAAGCAGCAAAAACTTAACGCGAGACCTTATGCCTCCGCGGCCCCGATTCGTCCTCGTCACCTCGTCCCGACCACAACAAGCGGTAACGGAACATAGAGCTTCCAAATGACTTGACGCCGTGTCGATATATCGGATGCATTGTATTGTGTCTCCACCAGTCGCTTAACGCTCAGGACTCCGACAAAACCAAACGCCTACGGCCAATAATCGCGGATCTACAAAATCTTCACTTCGCTAAAGCTAACCTGTTTCCAGAGATTTCAGCGGTGAGTAAGACTCAAGGGTCTGAATACTACGTTTTTTCTCACACAAACTTCATTTGAACTCAAGACCGAAAACCTTTACTTTTGACTGGAGCTGGATGAATGACCCAATCATCATATTGCTGATAGTATAGCTTAGATAAGACAATTTGCTTATATTAATGCCATCAGCACCTTCCCCTCTCATCATTACGAAGGTATCCTGTCACACAATGATTTAAGTTTTGATTGGGTTTTATTCCCCATGATAAACGCCTACATTGCCACACCGCAAGAAAAGCCAGTTTCATTAATTGATTGTTGAATTGTACGGTAAGATTATCGGGACAATCTTCAATAATCATTCCAACTATTGAACAACAAGTATTTGCCAAAATAAGCCACCAGAGATGACTTTTGCCTGAACACTACACCCCTCTATAGGACAGATAGCAAAGGCCTTACCGGCGGGAATAGGTGGTTTCTGAAAACCTTTTGAAATCCAGTCCTATAACGATAAGCTGTTTAAACTTCGTCATTGCCACCACAAAACAACATCGTTTGATGTAATGCAGAAAAGCGGTTGTTATATCGATAAATCTGTAAGCCTTTCGTTGCGATATCCGAATACCGCCCATAATTTAAGATTGTCATATATCTCTATCAGAACCCCCAAAAATTGTAGTGGATAAAAATCAAATACTGTGAGTACTCTTTTCTATCAGGGCGGTTGCGCCCTATAGCAGCCTGCTAAAACCTTCGTAAAGTTTTTGTCATTGAGGTAACAGTAAAGCACAGTCTGGTTTGAAAAGAAGTTGTGGAAATCTGCGCAAACGTCTAGAAAACTATACGTAGCAATTTATCATCAGGCCTTAGGCCAACTCTAGTCTTCCCACCCAGCGAACGACTGCATTATCCTGGTTCATTTCGTCAACTAAACTTCTTAATTCCTTCATCATCACAAGCCCTTTACTATCTTGATAGCTTAGCACTCTTAGGCAGTCCGCCCAACTGCTAGCAGGCTATGCTTCTTTCATCGGATTATAGGCTCCAGCTAATATATACCATACAAGAACCAATCTGCCTTTTTGCGCCCTTTGCCATTCGACATTCTCGCGCTTCGCCATCCCGCAATTCAAATACGGTAAGCCAACACCCTTACCATTAGGTATCTCTATCCTTATTCGCACTCTTGATAGCCGCTTCCCCCTGCGCTCTTTTTTCGCCTCTTACTTGTGCTAAACGTCTAGCCCCTTTTCGTTCTTTCGACCATAAATTTAATCGACTCTCCTCTATCTTTCACTTTCCTATTGCGCTCCTCTTGCCATACCTTCTATGTTCTAAAAGCGAGCCACCTCGCTTATTGTTGGGTTTAAGACTCTAACCCTCTTCATAGCCTCTGCATACGATCTTTAGCTGGATAATTATTTCGTGTTTTCAAAGTCCTTCGACAGGTCTGGAATAATCTCTAGTCGTTAAATTATCAACATCTATCATTATGCCCCCTGTTGATTATCCTGCGCATATCACTTGAGAATAGCTAACTTCTTGTGATCGCGGTTGCTGGACCTACTCTATCTTTAGGTTCAAGCTTATCTTTAAATATTTAGGACCCATGCCCCGAAAATGTTTTTTATATCAGCATCATTTCTAAAATTTGGAAACGTGATACCTATTTCCAACCCCACCGCTATATGAGATCTAACAAAATCGCACAACAAGGAGATGGAACGCCTTTTTTTGAGTTTATCGGCATCTTTTTCGGGTAGCGTAATCATCATATATGACCACAAAGGCGTTAGACAGCTATCAGGTATAAAGTTCTCTTCGCTAATTTGAACCTCTAAACCTTCACCAACGGTGAAAACACTCAAAAGTGACTCTTATGTTGGGCCACCATCTTGCATCACCCACTAGCCACAGCCTTTCTATATTGCGTTACAAACTTTGCAAGCATCAGTAGTTTTTTGCAATGCCTCCAAACAGTGCAGGGGGTTATCTGTACCCTAC
>NZ_BLYC01000024.1 GCF_019721995.1 Bathymodiolus japonicus methanotrophic gill symbiont
TAACCAAGTCGAAACGCTGAGAAGCGTCTATCAGGAATTATCCCCTGGTACTGATGAGACAGATTAACTAAAACAGGAATAAATAAAATGAGAATAGTAGAGATAAAAAACAGATACGATGACGTTATTTACTCGGTTGAGATATCCCAAGCAGATGAATACACTGATCTAATAGGTGCTGATCTACGGGATGTTAAATTAATAGGTGCTGATCTACGAGATTTTGACTTGACTGGTGCTGATCTAAGAGGTGCTGATCTACGAAGTGCTGATCTAAGAGGTGCTGATATACGAAGTGCCTCTCTAAGAGGTACTGATCTACGAAGTGCTGATATAACAGGTGCTAATCTAACCTGTGCTGATCTAACAGGTGCTAGTTTAAAGGGTACTAATTTATTAGGGGCTTATCTAATGATGGCTGATTTTACAGGTGCTGATCTAACAGGTGCTAATCTAATAAGTTCTGATCTAAGATTCGCTAAGTACACACAAGAACAGATTGACTCAGCGATCACAGACGAAGTAACAATATTCTAACCAAGTCGAAACGCTGAGAAGCGTCTATCAGGAATTATCCCCTGGTACTGATGAGACAGATTAATTAAACTAAAACAGGAACAAATAAAATGAGCATGATAAATAAAATTGATATTAAAAACATTTATGGGGAAATTATTTATTCCCACAAATTAAGTGTACCAGTTGAAGAATCTAGTATTAATAGTAAAGATCTTAGAGGAGCTGATTTAAGAGGGTTTGATCTTAGAAGTTCTGATTTAAGAGGGTTTGATTTAAGAGGTGCTAAATTATGTGGTGCTAAATTATGTGGTGCTGATTTAATAGATGCAGATTTAAGAGGTGCTGATTTAATAGATGCTGATTTAATTTATGCTCATATGATACGTACTAATTTAATAGGTTCTAATTTAAATGGTGCTAATTACACAAAAGAACTTAAAAAATATTGTATTACCGACGAAACGACAATATTCTAACCTAGTCGAAACGCTGAGAAGCGTCTATCAGGAATTATCCCCTGGTACTGATGAGACAGATTATATTAAATAGGAAATTAAAATGAACATGATAAATAAAATTGATATTAAAAACATTTATGGGAAAATTATTTATTCCCACAAATTAAGTGTACCAGTTGAAGAATCTAGTATTAATAGTAAAGATCTTAGAAGTGCTAAGTTAAGAGGGATTGATTTAAGAGGTGCTGATTTAAGAGGGTTTGATTTAAGAGGTGCTAACTTAATAGGTGTTAACTTAATAGGTTCTGAGTTAATAGATGCAGATTTAAGATTTGCTAACTTAATAGATGCAGAGTTAATAGATGCAGATTTAAGAGGTGCTAAACTTAATAGGTGCAGATTTAATAGATGCAGATTTAAGATTTGCTAAATTAAGAGGTGCTAAATTAAGAGGTGCTAATTTAATAGATGCAGATTTAAGATTTGCTGATTTAAGATTTGCTGATTTAATAGATGCTAATATGATACGTACTAATTTAATAGGTGCTGATTTAAATGGCGCTAATTACACACAAAGGCAGAAAAAATGTTGTATTACCGACGAAACGAAAATATTTTAACCTAGTCGAAACGCTGAGAGATGATCTACCAAGTGCTGATCTACGAAGTAAAGAAAAAGAGATTTAAACAAGTCGAAACGCCGTGATGGCGTCTACAGTGATTAATCGCACTGTACTGATGAGACAGATTAAACTCAAAATAAAATAGGAATAAGAGTATGAATAATAAGTTAAAAAGTTGAAAGATTTAAAGGAAGTTATTGCTGATGCTTATACTGCTTATAAGTCTGCTAGTGCTGCTACTGCTACTGCTGCTTATAATGCTGATAGTGATGCTGCTTATGCTTCTTATAGTGCTGCTAGTGATGCTTATGCTGCTTATAATACTGCTAGTGATGCTGCTTATGCTGCTTATAATGCTGCTAGTGATGCTGCTCATGCTGCTTATAAGTCTGATAGTGATGCTGCTTATGATGCTTATAAGGCTGCTACTGTTGCTACTACTGCTGCTACTAGTGACGCTACTGCTGCTTATAAGGCTGCTAGTGATGCTGCTACTGCTGATTATAATGCTGCTAGTGATGCTGCTCATGCTGCTTATAAGTCTGATAGTGATGCTGCTTATGATGCTTATAATGCTGATAGTGATGCTGCTTATGAATAATAAAGAGACAGATTATATTAAATAGGAAATTAAAATGAAACATAAAATTGACCTATCAAATAGAGATTTATCACGTAGCCGATTATCACATAAAGATTTATCTGGAGCAGATTTATCTGGTTCTAATTTAAAACGTGCTTATTTAGTTGGTGCAGATTTATCAAATGCCAACCTATCTAATGCAGATCTAAGAGGTGCTAATCTAATGTGTGCCAATCTAAGAGGTGCTAATCTAAGTGTTCGATATAAGAGGTGCTGATTTATGTGTGTAGCGTACACACAAGATCAGATTGACTCAGCAATAACGGACTAAACAACAATATTCTAACCAAGTCGAAACGCTGAGAAGCGTCTGCGGTGATTTATCTAACCGTACTGATGAGACAGATAACTCAATAAAACAGGAATAAATAAGATGAACATTAAAGAATTAGAAAGATTAGAAAATTTATCAAACGTTTTACGTGGTGAATACATGTCCGCCGATGTTTGTAACTGTGTTACTGAATATGATGCATATAAAACAGCTTACATGGCTTTTTCTTACGCATCATATTGCTATCATAAATCAGAGCGTAATAACTAACCAAGTCGAAACGCTGAGAAGCGTCTACAGTGATTAATCGCACTGTACTGATGAGACAGATTAAACTCAAAATAAAATAGGAATTAATAAAATGAAAATTGAAAAAGCAAATAAAAAAGCTAATAGAGATTTTTTAAATGCACAAAAAGATTTTAGAAGAGCAGAAAAAAATCTTACAGAAAAGAGAAAAGAACTAATTAAATCAAACCAAGAACTTTTAAAATCAAGATTATCAAACTAAGAGAGGAGTAAATAAAATGGGTTATAAACTACTAGAATGGATTTACATTATACTTTTTTGTATTGGGCTATCTATCTTAATCACTTCAATAGTACTGTTGAATGTTAAGTTAAATTATCCAGCTGAATATAATGATTTTTACAATCATGTTTTAAACCTTTTGGGAAAAATAAAATGAATACTAATAAATTAGAAAATAAAAAGGGAATAAAAAATAAAAAGGTTATTAAAGTTTTCATTTCATTATTTATCTGCGCGATCATCCTTAATGTATCAATTGCAGGATTATTATTAAAGCAATACCAACCCGAGATTTTAGACCTGCTTTATTACTCATTCAAGAGTAAACAGGTTGATCGTGTCCCAGAAATATACGCTGATAAAGATGCTATTGACGCCCATAATGATGCCCTTAACGATTATAAAAAGACAGTTGAGGACTATAATGAAGCTGTTAAGGTTTATCGCTCTAGTAAAAAGGATTACGAGGTTGCCGTTGCAGCAATGAACATGGCAGATCAAAACTCTAAGTATGCAGTTATAAAACTTACAAAGCTTATTGTAATGGTCAAGTAGAATACTTTTAATTAAGATAAAACAGGAACAAAAAATGAACAGTAAATTAAAAGAGTTAAAAAATGCCTATAAGACTGCCACTGAAAATCTTGAATATGCTTATCATTCTTATGAGTCAGCTCATGAGTTAGCTTATGATACTGCTAATTATTCTTTAGTTCGTGATGCTTATAATACTTATATAAATGCTCGTAATGCTTATGAAGCGTTTATAAATCTAAAGGAATAACAAAATGAACACAACTTTAAAACTAGAAATGATAGTAAAGTTATTAGATGAAGTAATAAAAGAAATTGACAAAGGAAAAGATCGCTATCTAGTGATTGACAATAAAAGATTAAGAACTAAGAACGAGAGATTATTTAAAGAAAACCAAAGACTTTTGGAGAAATAAAATGAAAGATAGAAAACCCGACGCGCAAGGGAATATAAACTGTACTGGGTGCGTTGATTGCTTCAACTGTGTGGACTGCGTTAATTGCTATAACTGCACTGATTGCGTTAAGTGCGTTGATTGTTATAAGTGCTATGCTTGCTCTAAGTGCGTTAGGTGTTCTTATTGCTTTAAGTGTTCTTATTGCGTTAAGTGTCATGGTTGCTCTGATTGTGTCTCATGTAAAAGATGCCATGAATGTACTGATTGCCATGATTGCTCTGATTGTGTCTCATGTAAAAGATGCTATGAATGTACTGATTGCCATGATTGTGATAATTGTTCTAAATGCCTAATATGTGTTTTTTGTATAGAGTGTAAAAGATGTAAAAAATGCCATGAATCCGAAAAATGCAATGATTTAGATTCGGCAAAATGGGCTTTTAGCTTCAAAGGAGTAATAAAATGAAAAACAAACCAGACCACCTAGATATTATTACAAGAATATGCGAGGCCACTAATGACGACATAACCTATAAAATAATGCCAGAAATAATTAAAACACCTTTCGACTTCATACAAAGAGAAGAGATTGTAAATGAAATACAAATACGAATTAAGGAAAACGGCCTGCACATACAAAAAGCAGATATACGTCACATGATAAGGTACGACGGAGATGCAAAGGAAACAATCAATAGATGCCCTGGGCTAACTGAGTCAAGAGCGCTATTAAAGAAAGGCGATAGATTCTATAATAAATATTGCATATCATCGTACCATTTCTTTTACGACTTATTTAGGGATAATCCACATATCAGAATAAACACCGTTGGTAAAAATAAAATAATGAGGGCTATGGGTTTCAGGAAATGGGGCGTAATTAGCATAGACGCAAGAAACCGGACTATATTCACAATCGATAACTACGATCGTTCAGACGTAAGGATATTGATGGAGTCATAACCCCACAAGCTCACAACTCGATACATCCCGATTAACAAGCCTGCTATCTGCGGGCTTTTTTTTGCCTACCACCCACCACCAAGAAAACGGTTGTATAAAGGCTTTAGATATGGTAGTAATTGAGTTGGTACAGTGTCTAAAACACTGTACTTTTTGAAAGCCTTGTAATTCGTGGGCTACAGTCTATGTTGTTACTGTGGCGGTACTGTGTTAATTTTGTACTGTACCTGCTCAAGCCAACGGATGGCGTGGCTTGTAGCTGTTAGGTACAGTGTTAGATAATTATATACTATACTATATATATATATATATTATATAATATGCTATATAGGGAAAAGGGTATTTCACTGTACTCTGTACCAAGAAACTCTACACCCCGCGTATTTCGTAGCCTGCGGGGTGGTACAGTCCAATTTTCAGTCAAATATAGGTACTTACCCTAAAACCCCTAAAGCCTTGCCAGCCGTGGGCTTGAGGGTGGTTGACATTGTTCTTTTTAATACCAAAAAAGATGAATTTTAGGCAAAAAAAAAATAAATTTTAGGCAAAAAAAAACGCCAAACCAGAAATGAATGACGTTTTTACGATAAAGCTAATTACTAACGCATTTAGAATTTATTATACACATCTCTAATCGGCGGCATCAAGTACTGCCTTTTTACTTTTTTCACAGATAATTTTTTAAGTGATTTACCTATTTTTATTTTATTTGTGTGAGTGTCTTTAAGTGATAATTTATATAATACCTCACTTGTTGTCATTCTAACTTCTCTACTGCTTTCAAAATTAAACAGATCGAGCAATGACTCTTCAATGGTGTTGTCTTCATGTTTCTGTAGTGAGTTATTCTGAATTTTCTCTTCTTCATCAGTAAGCCACCACTGTTCACCATTGATATATCTTTCCCAAGCATAAGCCCACAAGTCATTAACATCGAATTTATTTTTAGCCATGACATCCAGTGAGCCAATGACATTAACTGGTAAGTAACGCCTGTTACCTGTTAAATCTCTTAAATACTTCTCTTCATTAACAGTTGCGAAGCAAGAGATATGGCGTTTAATTGCTATTGGCTTACGTGCGAACGGCAGCCGGATAATGTCTTCTGTATTGGATAGAAAGGCTTTAAGTGCTGATATATCACTGCGCCTGAATGTAGAATCAAGCTCACCAAGCTCAGGAATCCAGCAGCAAAGTGTTTTGAGCATTGAGTCCTTATCTTTGACATCCAACAGTATCCCTTCTTTTGTATATTTATGCAGTGATTTAGGAATCAAATACTTTATGAATGATGATTTCTTGTATCCTTGTTTTCCGCAAAAAACTAGCACTGATTCATATTTAGAGATAGCTACCTCATTGGGTGAGTTTCTTCCCATGTCTGCTGCTGCACAGCACTGTATAAGCCATCTATCAAGGGCTATCTCTACCCATTCCTTGTTATCAACCGGCAACAAGTCCACAAGTTCTTTTACAGGGTTTGCTTGAGAAGTTCTCTTTGTGTGATTTAGCCAATAGGATACTGGATTAATAACATATTTCTCTGAGATAGTATCAAGCTGGTCATCCACTACTGATTTGTTTAGGCCATGTTCCACGCATTTATTCTTCATGTATGCGATCAGTGTATTGGCTTCATTGCCTGGTAGTGATTTAATACCCCTAACACTTGATCTAAGCAAGATTTCATCATAATCCACGAATACATTAAAGTGCCCCATCAAGATCTCAAGGTTATCAATCGTTGGCATAGGAATCTCAACAACTTTGCCTTTAGTTTCTTTAGTTATTGTTTGTTTCCAAGGTATTTCATTTTTGGCATCAATTTCCTTTGATTGAGTTTCTAGGTTTTTTGGAACTACAGTCAATTTTTTATGTTCACCATACAGGTTATCCATTGTTTCTTCCGCAGAAGCTCCACTAAAAAAGCTATCGATTTCTTTTTCTTGTTTTCTCATATCTCGCCCTTATTATTAATAAAGTGATATGAAGAGTTCTGGACGACTTTAAGGGCTTTAATTATTCTATCCTTATCCTTGTCCACATCATCTCTGTTTCCACGCTCACAAGCTGTTAGCCACTGCATAAGGATAAGGATTTCGAAGTGCATTATCTCTTTGAATTCTTTATCTTTTTTAATGGCAATGTACTTATCAATTTCTTTCCTATCAAAAGGTTTATGATAAATATCTTTAATACTTAGTCCTACAGCTTCAAGTATATCTTTTGGGTCACAACCGGCAGTCTTACAATCCATGAGGACTCTATTCTCGCCATCGGCAATATACAGTTTTTTGCTATCACTGCCATGATATGGACATTTGCAATAGCAACCGTTGGCATTGTAATTGACATTCTCTCCGTTATGAATTTCTATCGCTTGTATTATGTTTCTGAAAGATAAAGATTTCATTATTTATCCCCAATAGATTCGTTAATTCGTTCAATTTCTCTTATCGTATAATCTGATAATATCTTGACCGTATTTAGGCTAAAAGAATCTGATTCTGTATGGAGTATATTCCTGATAGTTTGTTTGGATAATTTTAGCTCCCCTATGCCATCATAAATTTTATTAACGTGGTGATTTTTCAGTGCTTCTTTAATTTCTGTTCTAGTTAAGCTAATCATTTGTATACCTCAATCCCTCAATAAGTTTTTTTTGTGTCATGTCTTTGGTGTTGAGTGCTTTCATAACGCGATCATCTAGTTTGCCTTTAGCGACAATATGAATGATACGCACGCAGTTTTTTTGCCCTTGTCTATGTAATCTAGCGTTAAACTGCTGATAAAGCTCTAAAGACCAGTTAAGCCCGAACCACACGACTATATTTCCGCCGTGCTGTAGATTTAATCCATGTCCTGCACTTGCTGGGTGCGCCAACAGCATCTTTATCTTTCCTTTGTTCCATTGTTCTACTTCTTTTCCAGAAGCAGATATTTTAACGGCATCCGGAAACGCTTCTACTAATCTGCTTAGATCGCTCTTGAAGCTATAGGCGACTAGAATATTTTCTGTGGGGTTATCTTGTACAATATCTTTTAAACAACTTATTTTTTCGTCATGCAATTCATGTATATTTTGTTTTTCGTCATATATAGCACCATTGCAGAACTGTAGTAGTTTATTTGCTAGGACACCGGCATGAAGAGCCATAATGGGGTCTTCTTTATCCTGTATAGCTAGTATGAATTTTTTTTCAAAAGTTTTGTATTGTTTGCTTAATACGGTTGATAGTTCAACATATCTAGTAATATCAATACTTTCAGGCAGTTGCAGATAATCTTCTGCCGTCATAGTGATACAAATATCTGATATAAGATCATTTATTTGGCCAGATGAATAGTCTTTAAGTGTATATTCATGTATTTTGTATTGATTGAAAAAGCGATTGCGAAAGTATGTAATCTTCTTACCAAGTCTTTTACCCTCGTCTAAAAGAAATATCTGACTCCACAAGTCCATAAATCCGTTAGGTGATGGTGTACCGCTTAGTAATAAAACACTTGAGAATCGTCCGGATACTTTCTTGAGGTCTTTAAAGCGTTTCGAACTTGGGTTTTTAAAGCTCGTACTTTCATCTATGATGCACATGTCCCACTTCCACGATTTTTGGAAGTTAGAGCATAGCCACGATACATTTTCTCTATTTATAACGTAAATATCAGCTTTATCATTCAACTGGTTTATTCTGTTTTGTGCATTTCCAGTGCAAATATTAACTTTAAGATGTTTTAAGTGTTCCCACTCCATCGCTTGTTGCTTCCATACAGTGTTAGCAACTCTAAGGGGTGCTATAATAAGAACTCTTGTGACGAACATATCGTCCATAAAATCGGATGCTATTGTAAGTGATATTGAAGTTTTACCTAGACCCATTCCCAAGAATAGCCCACACTTGGGTACTTTATTGGCAAACTCTATAGCATTTACCTGATATTCATGCAGCTGTTTTCTCTCTATCATTTGATTACCTCGATAATGACATCCTTGTCTATTTTTAGTTTTGTTTTTTAGTACAGCAAGTAAGAAAGATTTGTTAAAAGGTGGCAAAGCACAAATAAGACACTAATAGGTATAACAAATAGATAAACTAATATATTTATTAAGACTATTGATGCGAAAGTAAAAAAAATCAAATAAGCTATTAGTTTTTTCATTACATTCACCACTTAAATTCATCTTCTATTTCATTGAACAATGCCATTCCATATTCAATGCTTGATACAACCTTTACAAAGATTCCAGACTTTTTAAGTTTTTTAATCTGAAATTTCTGTACTTCGCTTAATTTACCTTCTTTTGACTTGAACTCAACAAGTATGGTTTTTCCATCTTTGAAGAATATTCTATCTGGAACACCATTATTTCCTGGTGATGTAAATTTAAAAGAAATCCATCCTTTTGATTCTGCAAAAGAGCATATTTTTGTTTCTATTTTAGCTTCTGAGTATTTCATTATATTTTTGGTTATATTATATTTCTTAATCCATAAGTCTGATTGTTTCATATCTTTATCACAACCAACACCATATTCATACATGATTCCTAGGACTCGCATAGACTCGAAATCACTTAATTTAGCTGAATTATGCACATAGAAGAATTCATTAATTTCATCTCCTGTGTCTCTATAGTATTCAGCTAGTTCATTACTTGACATTACACCGCCGTTGATAGCATCCAAATGTAATTCTTTCAGTTCTGGCGAGTTATACGCATCGCAATATTTCATTTTATTATCCTTAGTTATGGACATCCTTGTCCGTTATTGTTTATTTAGAATGTTACTTCGTCATCTGATATGTCATCATCTGATAGGTCATCAAACTCACAATTAACAACACCACCCTCAAGTGACTCTCCATCTTTAGAGAACTGTACACCGTGTATATTTGCAAGTATTTGTCTACCACCTCGTTCGTGATTGCTAAACCATAAACTTATATGCGCATTAACATAGCAACCTGAGTATATAACTTCATCACTCTCTATTAGCGGTGTTCTGTCTCTGTTTACTACATGTGGCCTGCGTCTGTTTTTTGTTTTGACCACCCACATTCCATCATTTTCGTCACCGTCCTTATTATCTCCATTTTTTAAGAAGCAATGTTGTTCATCTACTATCCTATTTTTAATTACTCCATTGTTATCTTCCTTGCATTGCTCTATAGCTTGATCAAGCATAGCTTTAGTTGCTATATCGTTCTTATCAAAAAGTAATGTGCATTGGTAGTCACCAATCTCACCATTTTTATCCACATATTTTTGGAATAGGAAAGGGTATGATAGTCTTACGTTTTTTAATTTAATTATTTTTGTCATGTTATTTTTCCTCTGTTAAGTCATCAAAGCCAGAAGCCATTGCATCTGGTCGTTTGTCATTTTCTGGTGCTAGTGTTAATGCACCTTGTGGTTTATAAGTTATTGTATCTACTAATTCTTTACCGATTATCTTTTCTGCATCAACCAGTCCTATTATTTTCTTTGTATAGGCATCATCACCCATTAATTCTATGAGTTTATCCATAGCATCAGTTGACCATGATCTTCTTGTTGTACCTTCAACAAGTTTATAACCTTTTAGCTCACCTCCGTTTTCAATTCTGTTTTTCATTGATTTTTCAAGACTCGATATAAAAAGTCTTGAGAGTTTTCTATTATCGAGTATTTCTTTTATACGTTCATCGCTTATTTTTCCGACATCCATTCCTATTTCTTTTATTTCTCCTATAGACATCAATTCAGGGCATATTGATTTAGCTTTACACCACTGGCATTGTTTATTTCCAGGTATTCTTTTTGCAGTTTCATCAAGTGCTTGTTCTGCTTTTAACTTCACAAGTTCGCCAAACTCTTTGATTTCATCAACGCTTATTTTAAATGTTGAATTATTATCAATTCTTGGCTGGCAGATATGAAGAACAAATCTATCAATAGCCCAACTGTAGTCTGCTGATTGTAGTACACCCAGAGCATAAAGCATTAGTTGCTTATTGTTTTTCTGCATGAACAGGTATACCAACACCATATTTAAGGTCTATTACATGGCATATTCCTGTACCGTAACACATTGAGACAGCATCTACCGTTCCGAACCCATCTGGCGCATAATCATCAAAATAAACCCTTGATTCAATTTGGAGTACACCTTGATAAGTAAATGTAGAGTTTACATAGTCTACGTATTTTTGGACATATTCAGCCATTTCAAGAGTTATCTCTTGTCCGTCAAGCTCTGCATACTGGTAAGCAGGAACGCAGCTATTAAGTGATACCTCAGCCAATAGATGCGCTAATGTACCTTCACTTGCAACATCACTATATTCTTCTTCTATGTCTTTTTCTGCTGTGATAGAGCCAGGGCAGTTAAACCATTTCTCAGCACCTGAGGCTGATAATATTGCATGTTCCATATCAATCTCCCCTATTTACTAATTTTTCCAAGCTTTTTTCAAAAGACTCAATCTGGTCATGAGTTGTAAAGTCATCAATTCTTGATAAATTCATATTAGTAAGAATTGACTTAACAGCATCATTTGTTGTTCTTGAATTCCTTACATAGTCAACAGCAATCTTCTTAACTTCTGCTGCACGTTCTTTAACGGTTGGTAGTTTTTTTGCAGGTTCTAGTTGATCGTCTAGGGCTACTGATGGTGCTGCTTCTGTGTACTGTACTGCTTCTGCTAGTGTTATTGCATGTTCTTCTCTTTGTTGTTCTTTTTGTTGTTTTGTTTCTATAATCATAAGGTCAACAAGGTCTTCAATTGAAGAAGCTAGTCTATTGATTGATGTTTCTAAAGTATTCATTTTATTTCCTATTTAGTTGTTTAAGTTAATTATTTAACTTGTGGCTAGTATACACCTTATTTTCGTATAGTCAAAACTTTTTTTATAGAAAAAGATGATGTTGTTAAAGCTTGGTATAATTACACTATATATAGGGGGTATCATGACAAAAGAAGAATTAGCTGATTTTTGCATAAAAGTAGATGGTATGAGCCATTTAGACCAACGTAAGATAGTCGCACTGGTGGACATGTGGGATGATCTAAAAGACCACATGCACGATGAACTGCATGAGATGAACATCAAGGCATCTAATGAAGACTGGATGGCAGACTTATCAGAGAATTGGAAGAAAGGCGGTAAATATGGGCTTGATAGAGATTTTTTAAAGGTCGGTGATATTGCAAATTCTCTATTGTTACTTAAAGTTGATTTATGCAGGGTATACGATATTCCTTGTCGTGCATACTTGGGGCGTAACTTAACCGGACACCCTGAATTCATGAAAATACATGCTCAGGTGTTCGGTGGCAACGTGCATGTCCTGTACATACCTCGTAAGCTGTATCATGATAACAATTTTGCATGGATGATGAAGACAGACATGTACCGGTTATACTGCAAGCAGGAGCAGGATAGTGCTATAATATAGTCTCCATAAAAATAGGAAAAAACATGAATTACTCAATAGTATTATTAAGAAAAGAACAGGAATGTTATAGTGTCTCAAAAAAACTTTTTAAAGAACTAAAAAAATTCAAAGAAAAAAAAGATGGGTTGATTATAAACAATGAGTTCTTAGAGCCGACTGATGTATTAAATCAAGCAAACGCATTCCTAGAAGCAGCAGAACTATATCATAAAGCAGCAGAGGAATGTAGAAAAGCAGAACTTTTACATCAACAATCTAATCATAGATTAGATCGATTTAAGGAACACAAATACTGGAATCAAGTGTTGCATGAGTCAAAATACGAAAAGAAATACACAATGGAAATGATTAGTTGACAAATTAAAACATTATGTATACAATGTACTCAAGTTAATTTTTTTCTATTTTATTAGCTTACCTCATCGGGCATTGTTTTACCCACGCCAGAATGGATTATCCTATCAGTTTAGTCTATCTGGTGTGGGTTTTTTATGCATAAACATGAAAATGTTTTACCCGAACTATGGATCGGATATCGCCCACTATAGTTCGGGTTTTTTTATGCCTATAGATAAGAGCATACCCTATACTCAAGAAGCCCAGAATCTCCATCGAATGTAAGAGCTGAACACTCAGGGATTATTTTCTTAAGAATATTTGGAACCATCATCTCGTTTGAACTAGCATGGTTTATGACAAGATTGCCCTCATTATATGAGATTGTGAAGTTGTTGTTTGTCTTCTCAGTTGCTTTCCGGTTGTAGCATGTACCACCTCCTTTCATAGAAGCAGCACTCCAAAAGCCTAGATGTGATACGCCAGTTGCGGTATATTCGATATTAGGTCTGAAATATATCTCTACTTTTTTGGTCAACTGTTTGTCATAAGAAAGTCCAAGGGAATCAGACAATAGTTCAAGAGTAGTCTCACTAAAATTACCATTCCCTGCACGCATCCATCCGGTATCGTTATCACAAGGCCTGGAACTTCTTTCATACTGCCACCTCATAACGTATGTCCAGTTAGTGTCTTTTGACTTGTTGTCTTCAAAAACATTAAATGTGTGGCCATTACCCCTGTTGTAGAAATTCCAAGTAGGGTGTAGCACTAGGGAAAATACGTAGTTTTATTTTATTATCTGATGGGTTGAAGTATTGAAACTGGCTTACATCTTCATAACCTTTGAAGCTACCACCAGATTGATTAACAAATATGAACTCGTCCGCACCATAAGGTGTTACGCCACCAGCCTTGTTATTCATGAGTACGGTATCGAAGTCTATTGGGTCGCCTGTTATCGTATTACTAGGCACTACTTCGCTATCAAAAGATTCTTTTTCAGGAAATGCTATCTCAGTGAAAGTAACGTCATAAGGATTGTTATAGGTCTTTTTAACACAGACATCTATCTCAACAGCATCCGACTTCCATATATTGAATGGCGTTAATTTATCATCCATTGAGCATATGTTGATATTATCGCTTGAACACCCAAGGTAAACATTCGTTTTATCAGCGCTAGTTGTCCATAATCCGGTTGGTACAGCACCTACTGCATGTTGCATGCCACCTATAAATTTAAGTGGCACTATAGCGCCTACAGGGAATCCCTGAGTTGCTTTAACAAATACAAAGTTTATCTCAACAACCCAAGGAGTTACCCCAAGCGTATGAGGTACAGTGAGTAAAGTTCCTTTTATATCTGTGGACTTAGCACGTACAACTTTATCCCAGTATGTATTTTTTACTGATTCTAGTGGTTGTTGTGAGTGTGATGCAAAGCACCTTAACTTATATTTGTGGCAATTACTGGAATCGATGGTAAAGGTACTGGATAACTTATCAGCTACATTTCCGCCATCTGATTTTTCTGCGGTGATGTAGTTGCCTAGTGGGTTGACAACTTTTACAGTTGACGAGTTGTTAATAACAACAAGTTGTGGACATACTATTCTGTCACCTACACTGTACTGTCCTATATTTGGCTTCTTACTGTCGTCATGGTCGTCTTCAACGCACTCAAGATATACGGCGGACATGGCAATAGGGTGTGTATTTGGGAAATTAAATAATACTGATTTAACATGTCCTATTGGCACCGATTTTAGTCCTGATACAGAGTCCCATGTATGTTCAACTGGATTTGATATTTCCATTATATACTCCTATTTTATGGGTTATATAGATCAGTTATGTAGCATTTTTGACCATCTGTTGCAGCTTGCGCCCATAATTCACCTGAATAGTCTAGTCCAAAAGAACATCCTGGCTGAATTATTGCACATAGCACGTGTTCAGCTGATGCGTCACATATCCACAAGTCATTAGTGTTTGAAGCATCTGCCTGTATTAGAACACTATGTCTTTTAGGTCTAGCAGATATTAATTTCGCCATTGCTTTATTAACAATAGGTCTTCCACCAGCACAAAGACTTGGTGATGCAACTGGATTAACTGTGATTGTTCCTGATGCAAGTGTTACTGCTGGTGTTCCGGAAATAGTTACTTTAGCACCATCCTTAAGACCAACGTCACCTGAAACTGCCATACTGGTAGGAAAAACAATGCCATCTACCTTTACCTTAGCTCCGTCTTTAAGGCCAACGTCACCAGACACAGCCATACTATCAGGAAATACAATGCCATCTACCTTTACCTTAGCTCCGTCTTTAAGGCCAACGTCACCAGACACAGCCATACTATCAGGAAATACAATGCCATCTACCTTTACCTTAGCGCCGTCCTTAATACCAACATCACCAGCAATATTAGCAACACCATCAATGCTAACATGAGTAGCAACACCACCACCTCCGCCAGTAGCTATCTTTCTAAATGTTCCGCGCCTATTTAACCTTATTTTAACAGTAACTTCTGTGGCTGCATTATTAGAAAATATGAACCTATCAAAACCACCGTTCCTATTCCATAATTCACTACCAAAACTATCTAGTGCATTAAGACTTGGAATGTCTCCAGCAACAACACCTGCTCTCATTATTTGCATGTCAATAGTATCTGCACCTGATATGCTATCAATAAAGAAACTAGAGACATGAGAAGGTATTTTTTCACTATCAATAGAATCATATATACCTGGACTGTCTCCAGTTTTAGCTGGAACAACAAATTTATACAACCCTGTTATTTTGGATGGGTCGTCAACATCGCCTGTGTCTGAACTTGTATCTACTATTGTATTCATAAATTTATATTACATTAAATGGCCAACATTAATAAGCATGTGGCGTGGACTTACAACGTGAATTCCAGGTCCAGGTGGTATCGGGTTTGATGCTCCGAAAATACCAAGACTAGCCATACACAAAGACTTATTATGCCCTGAAACTCCTAATGTTGCTAGGGCAGTTGGTGCTGTATCATGTGCCCCTAGTCTGTACGACTGAACCATCTGCTAACTCCGTTGCTGTGATTGATATTCCTGTTGATGTTATGCCACCATCTGGTTTAGAAGTTAATGGTTTGGCACGGTCAAGTGCTAATCTTTGGTGTGTTTCAGAAGTACTTAAAGATATAGCAGTAATCTTATCAAGTTTTGTTGCTTGAGCAGGAGTTAGTCCTTGGCCTGAAATGTGTAATGACAATGGGTTACCACCAACAACATCTACAACACCATTTGAGTTATCTATAAATGTGTTCTTCTGGAAAGAATCTCCGAATTGACTAACAGAAGATTGATTTAAGGATATTTTAACTGCGCCGCCAGCTGTTGTTGCATTAGTAGCAGATTGTTTTAATAAACCAGCATGAACGTCACTGGATAGCTCCATCTTGTTATCTGAGAAAAAAACCCTTTGTGTTCTAGCCATGAATTGCGCTGTTGTTTGAATGTGGTCGACCTTATACGCAATAGCATCAAAATCACTACCTAGAAACTGCCATATACGATTGGTAGCATCCCACCTAGCATCTGAGGCATAATCTGTCGGTAGCTTAATTTCAATGTCTTGCGTTGTTGCATCAAAAACAAACATGTTCGCAATTCTTGTCTGTTCAGTGGTTAGAACAACTGGAATAAGTCCTAGTCCTGTTGATTTATCAATCCTATCTAAAGCGGTATTGATAACTCCACCTAACGCCCCTACAGGTTCGATAATAAATGGTGCAGTCATATTTGAGCCATGACCTTTAGCAACAGCATAATACTTAACTGTAGGCGATACTACTAGCTGAATATTAATGATGCCAACACCTGCTCTGTATCCGGAAATCATATTAGCTCTGTTGCCTGTTCCTTGAGAGAACGGCCATATACCTACAGCAGCAGCCTCAACACCAAAAGGACAGTTAATTCGCATTGTGATGTTTGCCTGACCATCTGATCTACCATAGGTTAAATCTGTGTGCCCATCCATTGAAGTGTCTACAGCACCTGAAATCCTATTGCAGTCCCAAACTCCTTGTGTGTACTTGCCAAGATAACTAGCCTTGTCTAGTATAATGAATCTGTTTGTGGAATCAATGGTTGTGTTTACTGCTGTGGCTGAACGCTTTAGAGTCCATGTAGCTTTAATGGCAAAGGTCTTACCATCTGTTTCTACTACGTCCTCTGGTAATGCAAAGTTGCTAGCTACTAATGATCTTACTGCGTCATACAGCTCAACAATCGCTGTAAAATGGTTGAATGTTGGGGTAGAGAATTTTATGTAAACATCTCTTTCCATGATTGCATTTACTTGTTCACCATAAAAAGTATGAGTTGTAACGCTCTATTGACTCTTTATATCTATACTTTCTGAACTTAATATACATATCCTTATCGTTAGTCTGGTTTTCCATAACACCATAACTAGCTTTGACTGCATCTGCTATGGGTTTATTACCAGTCCATACTGTCATTAAATATTCATCACCATAGTTTCCACTAGCATTAGTAACAACTGGATAATTTGGAGTTACTGCACCTCCTGGCAATATAGTTCTATTCGAGTAAACAGCATATTTGAATGCGCTTATACTAGAATTTGAAATATCTTTTGTGTTAAGTTTTAATGTTCTTTTAATATTTCTAACAACGCTAGTATTAGCTGCAGGAGAAGATGCTAAAAATGCTGGGTCAATATTGCTATCTGTAAATGTCATTGTAGTAGCACCATAAGAAGGAGCACCAGCAGTTCTCATCTTTTTACTTGCATCTGCATGCACTGTAAACCCTCTAAGATTAGTATTATTAGCCATAATATTAGATGGGCTATAGTTCCATCCCAGATACTAATCCATCTGAACCGTTATACATATTTACAGTACCTGAGTTAATTTGTAATATTAATCCTGATACTCTGTTTATATTTATAACAGCACTAGAATGAAGAGTAACAACAAAGTAGAAAGCATTATTAGTTGCATCAACAACAAGTCTTTTAAGGTTAGTTTGACTGCTTGCGCTATTGAAACGTATTGATGCGCCTTCCGTTCTAATAGAAAGACCTGAACCAATCCCATTTACCTGAGCCGGCAACAAGGTCTATATATGAAGTATTAGCTCCCCTAAAAGTCAAGGATGTAGGTCTATAAAAGTGATCTGTCCCAAGTGGTTGATACGTTAATTGTTCCACCGTTTGCATATATTCTCTTACCTGATTGCAAATATAAATGTATAAGAGCTAATGTCTACTGTTGCATTAATTACTTCTAAATGGTCTGTACAAACCATATATAGTCGTTCCTCCAACCTTTGTTGCATCTGCCCAGCTAGTAAGAGATGTTACCATCTGCGCGCGTGTTTTATTGGTTGTTATACTTAATGTTGACACAATCTATGCTCCTATCGTTGCAAACTTATTTATCGTCAAGTAACGACTTGTAATATACAAGCTCTGCAACTAGGTTATCGAATCGTCTTTTAGTTAGAATAACAATGTCATGACGTTTTATGAAAAACTGCCCTTGAATATTTTGATGGTTTTCAATAGGTAAGAAGTCAACTGAAATATCACCACCCGGTATATTCAATGGGTTTTTGTCCAGGACTACGCGTCTATTGTGATACTTTAAAAAGTCTGCTGGCTCTAAGTATGGCTTGGTAGTATTAATCTTTTTATAATCCATATTTTCATCAAGAATATAATACTCTGTAAGTCTTTTTCTTCCCCACTCACCGACATAAGGGTCATCATTAGGGTTAGGAACAAAGGGAGCATATTCAGGGTAGCATGGAGCAGTACCAGGTGAAACGACAACATGGCCAGCAAAGCTTACGGTTGAAAATAATGCTGCTAATAATAAGATTGTTAATTTTTTCATTTATTTAAGACCTGTCATTAATTACAAACATTTTAACATTATACCATTCGTCCCTTCTATCTGGAGTACAGAAGTATTCTGATGCGTTACTTGTAAGTGTTGTTACTGGGCTGGTTGATGTGCTATCTGCTTCGGTTTTACCCTGTGCCCAACCCTTGAAATATATACCACAATTTGCTCTTGGTAAGCATCTAATGATGTTTTCACCAACAACCAGCTCAAATCCTGACTGAGCTGATGCATCTGTTGGTATAGTAAATTCATGGTTACGCATTCCAGGATTGCACGTCAACGGCATATGCCCAATCCTGGACTCGTGTAGGCCCATATAAGTTTCTAAAAATAATTTAGCCATTAGTTAGCAACTTTGTCGCAGTCGAAATAGTATTTCCCCTGGTAAATACCATAATTACAGTATGTTTCGTAATCAGCGTAAGTGTCTACCACTTTGTGGTCAAAAACACAAGCATCTTTGATGGTACTCATAGCTGAACAAGGATGTATATCGCCAATAGCTTTATTGCTATGGTCAAGAGCTGTGGCAACGTTTACCCATGTACGAGTAACACCCCAGTTATACTTATAGGTTTGTCGTTGATAAGGTGTATATCGCGTAAACTTAGCTTTCTCACAGACAACGGTTAAGCCCCACGCTGCGCCTGCACAACCAGAACCGCTCCATGTAATATACGCATCATGACCTGAGTTGTTCATAATCGTAATAGTACCACCTGCGCCAGTACCTCTAACGATTCCATCAAGACTTGTTGCATCACTGCGCTGTAAATCAAGGCTCTGTACATCAAGATGTTCACTATCTGCATAATTCACTTGGGAAAGTAAAGCAAGAAACATACCCATTAAAACGGTTAAGCATTTAATTTTCATTTTTAATTCCTTATTTTGTAAGAAGTTGTATTAAAACACATATCACTATATTATGACCAATAAATATAGATTTAGTAAGAATTATCAGTATGTCAATATTCATGAATAAATATATAAGTGGAGATGTTATGAGGTTGTTATTATTATTATTATCATTTGTTGTCTTTAGTTTATTTCTATTAGTATCTTACAGTGCAAGAGCATTATCAAAAGGAGATAGATTCATTGACAAAAAACCTATAACGGAACATGTCTCGAACTTCTCAAATAGGCACTACTCCAATGTGTTAGGTAGATTTTTAACACTTGATAGTGCAAAGGCAATGGGTTCAGAGTATGCCTACACACATGGCAGTCCAATTATGGAGTATGACCCTAGTGGTTTAATTCCTATGCTTGAGGGAGGGGAAGAATACGGAGCCGTTGCTGAGGCTTCACACAGTGCTGTTCAATCCACTTCTGTATCATCATCTACAAAAGAATCTACAACACCTGTTCATGGTGATAGATCGATCGACCAATCATCTCATATCACACCAACAGAAGATAAAGCTGTAAAGAATATAGTTGTCTATAAGGCAAAAATAATAGGAACAAATGATTTTGTAACAATTAGCTACAACGTTCCACCTAAATACTTATCATCAGACCTTGATTTAGAATTCTCAGACGAATCAATCGAGAAAAATAACATCTCAGTACCAGGAGTATACAATGACGTGAGATCTCTATTTGATATGTTCAACTCAAAGGAAACTGAGGGTGCTGAATATACCAGCAAAATTGATGACCCAGATAGGGAATCAGAATGCACTACTTATCCATGTGCAAAGAAGCCTACTATGTCAAGTAGATTAAAGAGTGATAAGTCTTTAGCAGAAGATGCGTCACTAGACCTTTCGCGTGGTGAATATGATTACAGAAAACAAAGAAGAATTGAACTAAATAAGCGTTTAGATCAAAGACGTATAGATATGCAGAATAAATATGATGGTATAATAGATACATATAAGAAATTATTAAATCAGTAAGAGAGAATAAAATGAAAGATGTAAAAGAATTTATAAGAAGCTACAACCTAAATAGTCAAGAAGATGGATCATATAAGAAATTTATCTATAAAGAGTCTGTTATGAATTATTTCTCTGAGCATAAGAGAGAGATTAATACACAGGTAGCTAGGTTGACAGCTAGACATGATCTAACAATCGGACAGAAAACACCACTTGTCATGGATGGTTTCATGGAAGTGCTACATATCGGTACATTGACAGTTGAGGATGGTGGATATATAGGATTAGTTGGTAACGGTGCATTAATTGTTGACGAAATGGTCATTAAGGGAGAGGTAGGACAACCTTTCATGGTAATTAGTGGGACTCCAAACAAACCGGGTGCTGATGGATCACATGGACATAATGCTGATGCTGGTCCACGTGGTGTTGATGCGGTATGTGATTCACCAGGTGTTTCTGGGCCACCTGGTAGTTCTGGTGGTACTGGTGGTTCAGGTGGAGCAGGAGGACATGGTAGAGGTGCAGGTAAAGGAGGGCAACCATCTCAAATGACAGTGACTTTCAAGAAAATAACAGGTGTTGCAGACCTTGCTATTGTTAATACTGGTGTTACAGGAGGAAATGGAGGAAATGGAGGAGATGGAGGCAATGGAGGCAATGGAGGAGATGGAGGGTCTGCTGAAATATGCGGATGGGAAAATGCTAATGGAGGAGATGGAGGAAATGGAGGGAATGGAGCAAATGGAGGGAATGGAGCAACTGGAGGAAATGCTACACCTGGAGGTAGCCTCGTATTAAAAATACATCAAGATGATAACATTACAGTGTTCACTGAGTGCATGATACCTCAAGGTGGTAAAGGAGGTAGTTGTGGTATGGTTGGTTCTGGCGGTAAAGCTGGACGTGCAGGACAATATGGCGTATCTGGTAAAGCGGGTGCGTCTGGTGGGCAAGTAGGTGCTGTAGGACAGGATGGACAACCGGCAGATAAAGGAACTATCACAGTATCAGATATTAAACCTGGTCCACCTTCATAATTAAACTTAATAAACTTAAATTAAAGGATAGTAAGATGAATAAAATTATATCAATCATTACATTAATCTCTTTATTAGGAACGCAGTTTTCCTATGCAAGCACTAGCAAACCTTACATTCCTATTCCTGGAAACTTCAAAGTAGATGGTAAAGGATCTGCTTCTTATCAGTTACCTATTGAAGTTATCAGGGCAAAGTTTGGCCCTACACTAGGATTATCATATAGCTCACAAGGAGGTGATAGTTATATAGGAAGTGGTTGGAGTCTTTCAGGTGTTCCTGTTGTACAGATTTGCCCTTTGAATAAGAGACAAGACAAAACTTGGTCTAACTTAAAACTTAATATGGGTGTTGATAACTACGCCGTTAATAGGTTTTGTATTGGAGGTTCAAGACTGTCTGTTGTGAAAGGAGAATATGGAGCAGATAAATCTGTTTACCAGACTGAGCTTCTTTCTAAACAACTTATTACAGCCAACGGGAAATGTGGTAATGGACCTTGCTCATTCACAATCAATAATTCTAATGGTGTAACAGACACTTATGGAGGTAATCCTAATAGCACTGTTCAATTAGAAGATAAGGATATTCTAATATGGGGTATGAGAACGAGTGTAGATAGATATGGAAACTCTATAAAATTCAATTACTTAAATAGTGAAAAGACTAATATATTGTATCCTGCAATCATTAACTACTTTAATGTAGATGATGCAACATCAAGAAAGATTCTGTTTGCTTATAAGGATAGAGAGAAAACAATTAAGCAACACAAGAAGATTGGTCTAGGTGGGTACTCGGTAGTACCATCTTTTATACTGAAAACAATTACAACAGAGAATACAAATAAGAAAGGCGTATTTAATTACAACTTAGTAACTGATTATGATAGGTTTGCTGATGTTTATAATTTAGTTTCAGTAACAAAAACATCTGCATCTGGTGCTGAAGATGAACAACAAACATTTACCCAGACGTTTACATATAAGGACTATCAACCTGGTAGTGTAGGTTTTAATTTAATTAATAGTGTTCAACTAGGTTCATCACCTAAAGATTGGAACGGTTGGAAAACAATTATCATTGATAAGTATGGTGATGGTTATCCAGGTGTTGGTATTATCAGCAGAGAGAATGACCAAGCTGTTTTTAGGTTCGCACGTTCAGACGAAAACGGAAAGCTATCAGTAGCTAGAGATCAAGTTGAACTAGGTGAATACTCACCAACAGATAAAAGTGAAGATGCTTATACTTTTATGTCATTCGATAAAAATGGTGATGGTATCAGTGACATTATTAAGATATATAAAGGAAATGATGGATTAACGTATGCTAGAACATATCTTAGTGTTGCAGGTGAACCAAACTTTGACGAAGAAGAGTACATTCAACAACTAGATTCTAGGTACGTTGACTCTGGAAAAGGAAAAGCATCTTATACTGGAAGAGATATTAATGGTGATGGCCTAAAAGACATTGTAGAAATGATGCCTGACTCA
The DNA here is from genome assembly GCF_019721995.1 of Bathymodiolus japonicus methanotrophic gill symbiont. Taxonomy (GTDB): domain Bacteria; phylum Pseudomonadota; class Gammaproteobacteria; order Methylococcales; family Methylomonadaceae; genus Methyloprofundus. Next base: position 23,091 of record NZ_BLYC01000024.1, read on the forward strand.
CAAGATGATAATTCTACATACACAATTACAGTACATTATGCAGACGTTAAGGGTGGTTTTCCTACAAAAGAAATAATAAATAATCAGATAAACGGTTCAGTTGTCCCAAGAGTAGATCAGTCTATTAACTTTGTTGATGTTGATGCAGATACAGTTAGTGACTTCTTCTTGATGACACCAACAACACCAAGTTTAATGGCCACGCCACTTTACAATAGACAAGGAAAGTTCCAATCACCAACTGATGGAAGTGGAGCTATGATAGACCTTGGTGCTGTAGGTGACTGGGATGGGATTCCTGCTTACAAGTTCATTGATTTCAACGGTGATGGTTTAAGTGATATTATTAAATTTAATTATACAAAAGCTGAGCCTATTATTGGTGATATATATATGAACTCTGGTCATTTATTTGACAAGATGGCTCATGGGTCTGGCACTCAAGATAATACAACAATACCTTTCGTTATATCTGATGGAATAGAATCACCAGAGAATGTTAGAGATGCTCATTTCACAGATATTAATGGTGATGGACAGCCTGATATTCTGAAATATATGGGTGGTAACAAAGATTTAACTGATTCTACTTTATCTTATTTTGAGACTTATATTCATACAGGTAACACGTATGTTAAAGGACCTAATACAAACTATTTTGGAGAACATACAAGAAATATACCAGCAAATATGGGTGGTGACCCACTATCTGACATAGTGAGTGTTAATAATTCAAATGGTTTAATATCAATATCGGTCTATGCTAACCAGTTGAAACAATATAAGACTGAACTTGTTAAGATAAACAACGGTAATAATCTGACCTATGATATTAACTACCAGAAAATATCACCGTTTATTGATTATGCGAATATGAAACAACCTGAGTACCCTGAAATACTGTTGAGCAGGGTTAGGAATGTAGTTTCTTCTTACACTAAATCACAAGACATTAATACTGAACATGGTTTTTCACGTACTCATGAGTATAAATATAAACATCCTATCTATAACAAACATGACTGGATGTTCTCAGGATACAGAACAGTTGATGAAACTATTAAGTCATTAGATAAGTTATTAGTTCACAAGTACTTTACTACTTATCCAATGCGCGGAAAGATTGAAAGCATTACAACAAGTCAACTAAGTACTGGAATTCCATTCACAAAGAAGTCTAATACTTATAAGTTTAGTATTAAGAATCCTAGTGTAGAACCTAAAATTGTTCTTATCTATAAGGATAGTGAAACATCTATTGTGTATCAAGACTCAGGAGATACGAATCCTGAACCTGCGTGGACTAATTCTAAGCAGTACCAGATTGATGACACATGGGGTATTAATATAGGTTCGGTTACGTGGACTGAGGGGGCTTCTACTGCGCTATATGAATGCAATAGATACATGAACAACACAGACAAAGGTTTGTTCTTGTTAGGGTCAACAGACAGGTCATTTATTTACTTCTCATAAATCACGTTGTGACTTGTTTGCAGGTGAGAAAACTGCTGATGAACCTTTTAAAGTTTCAGGTGATGACTTGGAGTTGACATTTAATAGGTACTCTGATGATGGTTTATTCGATATGGTTACTTCAATGAAGTACTCTAGCGATAATGATGGATACCATACTCGACACTTAACTTATGATAAGCAAGGAAATGTAATTGAAACAGTTATGTCTCAAGAGTACACGCCGTTATCAGGTGTTTTCCCTAGCAAAGATAAGTTAAAGACAACAACTTATGAATTCGGGGCTGATGGTTATGTCAATAAGAAGACAGTCAATCATCTTGTCACTCAGTATGAGACAAACAGTGGCTTTGGTGTTCATACTAAAACAACGGACCCAAGTGGTATGGTGACTAAATATACACTTGATAAGTTGGGGACTATTACCGTGTCAATAAGAATGGAATTGATACTTCAACATTATCTTATGACTTTGATTCTGACGGAAGATTCAAACAGATCAATAATAAGGTAGGTGATGGTACAGTTGTCACTAGACAATATCTTAATGCTGCTGATAAACCTTGGAAGAGTGAGACTATCACAGAAGATAAGAAGGTATTGACCAAAGGTGAAGTTAAGTTAAATAGACTAACCGGTCAAGTAACAAATAAATACGCAAGTTATTTTGACAAGTCTAAATCGGTGTCTTCTGTATTAGAGTATGGTCCACGTTGGACTTTATCTAAGGAGACACGTGGTGAAGATATTAAGCAATATGACAAAACATATAGTAAGGATATATTCACTGTTGTTCATAAAGGCAACGACCCATCCCATAAAGTAAAAGGACTTGTTGTTCTTGGTTCTAAAAGCCATGACAAGGTTTTAGATACAGAGACTCATGTAACAGCGGATGGAGCAACTTCTGTTGGGTACTATGATTTGATGGGAAATATGTTTAAGGCTACTGATTATAGGGGGTTCAATTCAACACATACTTTTGATATGAATGGTAAGGGTATTGAGTCTGTTACTCCTGATTCTGGCAAGGAAACTTACAAGTGGAATGGCCTAGGTAAAGTAGTATCTCATGGACACATTGGTTGGAAAGTTGATTATGAATATGATAACAACTTAAGATTAATCAAGACTTCAAGAAAAGAAGATTCTGCAAAAGCACCATTGGTTACTACATACACGTGGGATACGCCAGTTAAAGGATTCTTTAACATAGGGCATATGACAAATGTTACACAGAACTATGTTCAGAACAATATTAACTATAATTCTGATGGACTTAAAGCATCAAAAGAATGGGTAGTTGGTGATAACAAATACGACTACACTTATTCATATTTTGATGGTGGAGTTCCTAAGTTGATGACCTATCCAGACGGTTCTAAATTATCTTATCTATACACAGTTGATGGTACTTTAAGTACTATGCAGTATGAGGATAGTAAGTCTAAACCTAGTGACATGGACAAGATAACCTTTAGTAATTATGGACTTAACGCACAGCCCGGTACAATTTCTTATGGTAAGTCTATTGTTCTATCAAGAGAGTTAGACTCATGGGGTAGAGAATCTAAGGATACACTATCCAATGGAACAACTGTATTGGACTCAATGGAATACATATGGGACAACACTGGCAACATAACTTCACAAGTTCGTAATGGTGATGCAACAACTTATACTTATGACACTAGCGAAAGACTAACTGGTGCGACTAATAAGTCAAGAACATTGACTTATGAGTATGACAAGAATGATAACCTAACGAAGAATGGTGCTAATACGTTTGTTATGGATACTAAAACAAACAGACTTGCTTCTGGTGTTGTTAATGGTAAGTCGGTTGTTTTTAAGTATGATGTTTCTGGTAGGTTGTTAGGTGATGGTGAAGAGACTTATACTTATGGTGATAGTGGTAGACTTGAGTTAATAGTTGATTCATCTGGTGGCAAGACTAATATTGGTTACTTTAACAAGAACAAACTATATTCTTCATCTAATAGTAGAAATGCTTTATATCTTGATAATGGTCTTGAGATAACAATTAAAGACAAAGTAACTTCATTCATAAAACGCCTGCAAATTGGAGGTCAAACTTGGGAGGTTATTAACGGTGACGGAACATCAAGCTATGTGTTTCCTGACAGACTTAGAAGCCAGCTAAGGACAATTGATTCTAAATCGTTAGACAGCACATCATCTTTTGAGTATGAACCTTACGGTGCATCACATGAGGTTAAATAATGTAATAGCAATTACATTGGCATTATTATCATCATCTGTAATGGGTGATGATAATATGTTCCTTGATTTACATAAGGACGCTAATGTATCTAGTCTTGGTGATAGGCATTACTCAGCTTCATTGGGTCGATTCCTAACGCCTGATAGAGCTAAAATATCTATCTCTGAGTATACTTACATGAATGGTAATCTGATCGTAAGATCAGACCCATCAGGTCTTGGTTTGTTTGATAAAATTGGTGAGTTTTTTTCTGGTGGACTAAGGGAGTCTGATTTCCCGCCAACTGGAGATCAGGTAGAGGCTACAGCTAGGAAACAAGCCAGAAAAGATGATGCAGCAAAAGTTAAGAGAGAAAGAAAAGGAACATCTCAGGGACGTGTAAGAGGAAACAAAGGTGGTGCAACAAATGTATCTATAATCCCAGACTCTTCTCTTGGTGCTGCGGAGGAGACAATCTTAGTCTTAGCAGAATAAACATGGATACTCTTGGTCCAAGCGATGATGATAACATTATGTGGGAGACTGATTATCAAAAGAGACTAAGAACACACCAAGATCCTGATTCACTTAATGCAAATGAGCCAGACCCAGAATACACACGATCTGCAAAGGATAGGGGTAGTATTAGAGTAACAAGAGTACAAGGTCATACTGCTAATATAAGCGATGATGACTTTGGAGATCCTATTTCTACTAGAAGCTATGCTAGTCCATATGGCAATACTGAATTTACACAAGATCACGTCGAACAGTTTACTACTAATGATAATACATCAACAGGACTCACAAAGAATAAGAAGATCATTATAGCTGGTTCAATTATTCTTCTTTCTGCTGGTACTGCTGCATTAGCTGCTTATCTTCTGTTGAAACATAAAGCTAACACTTTCACACCATCGCCTGGACCAGACCCTGCTCCCCCAGGACCATCCCCTACACCATGCCCAGGCATGACACCACATCCTCCGCCATGCTAATGAAAAATATAATCAAAGCAATATTACTATATCCTGCAATATTACCTGCTGGTGAGTTCATAGATAAACAATCTATGGGTAATACCAGTTATCTTAATGCAAGGTATCTTAACCACAATTTAGGTAGATTCCTTAATCAAGATGTATTGCAGGAATACAATGGACATTATTCATATCAGAAAGGTGATGTCATACTATTCTCTGACCCAACAGGTCTAGGTGTTAGTGGTGATGAAGGTGATATTGCTGAGGAAATTTTAGACACAATATTTACAGAGAAAGATCTTCCTGCACCTAAAGAGAAAGTCACGAAAGAACACGATAAATCAGACCCTGCTGATGCTAAAGATACCAATAGTGTTATTGATGCTGGTAGTTCAGGTTTAGATACTGGACATAAATCTGACGCATACCAAATAGGATACGATACAGAGGATGCTAAAAGTCGTCATATTGACCCAAATGCACAGTTCAAGGCTGTACCTAACCTTGCTGAACCAGAAGTAAATACCCCAGACGAATCTTATAGAGGTAGAAAGAAAAAGAAGATTAAAGTTAAATCTGATGGAAGATCATCCGAGAGTGCAGGTAGTGGTAGTGGTAGTGGTGGTAGTGGAAGAGATGACTTATATAGTCACACATCTGATAGTAGTGCAGGCAAATATAGTTTAGACAAAGATACCGGGCTAGGTTCTTATGATGAAAAACCAAGGTATCAGATCAGAAAGTACGAAGTGATAAAAAAATAAGAAGAGACAAATTCACAGATAAGATTGCTCTTGGTATATTTGCTGGTGTTGTTGTGTTCACTGTTGCAGGTACAGCATTAGGACTTCATTTTATGGGGGCTTTCTAACATGAACTTCGATGCCTCATTTATAGATCATCAATATACGAGCAATATAGTTTATCTTGAGTCTAGGCATCTTAGTACATCACTTGGCAGGTTCATAACTCAGGACGTAAAGAAGCAGTTCTATTCTCATTATAATTACGGAAATGGAACAGTCATACTGCATTCAGACCCAACTGGTAATCTAACACCATTAGGTAGTGAAGTTGAAGACGAGGTTGCAGAGTCTGCAATAAGTTCCAGTAAACCTAATGAAGACAATGCCACACATGTTGGTGTTGCTATAGACCCTAAACTAACAGCATCTAATCATTTAGTTATATTATCAGGAGACGTAAGGGCCAGAGCAGCGATTTCTCGTAATTTAGATAAATATGTTTCTCATATTGATGTAACAGACAGCACAAGAGCTAAAATTAAAAAGGATTTATTAGAAACAGCTGTTAGAAGATTTCATGAGTTATCAGAGAAAGATGCAAAAGGTGAATTAGAACACTCAATACATTCTAATTCTATTACTGAAAGACAGGAATTGAGTATGTACCGTGACATTATGAGTAGGAACAATAAGGAAATGGAAAGCCTTGGTGCAACTGATGAAATGTCCAGAGAGATGTGGGATAAACATCAACGTGAAACTGACCAATTTAATATAGATGAAATTCCAGATTTTAACTACTTTGAAGACGAATCACTGTACCATAAAGTTATCATTGGATTTGTTGCAACTACATTTGCAGTTGGTGCTGTTGTAATATTTCTTAAAGCGTTCAATGTTTTCTGATTCGTACTAAAAATTCCTTACTGCTCTTACATAGCACAAGTCTGACTTCTGCTTCATAGCAACAGCACCAGGTGTAAGTGCATCCAGATACTGTACCCATGCGTGAGTAGTATCAGTCATAGATGAAGTCCAGTAACATCTAGGCTTTGACTTGTCATAGAAGTAAAAATCACCCCTTCTCTGTAAAAACAGATTAGAATATATTAGTTCCATTTCATCCTTCGATGGAACGTACCAATCACCAAATGTATTCATTATAAATTGCTGAGTTAATTGCCATGCTTTAGGCATATAAATTCTGAATAGGTAGCATCCCAAGTTATCTAGCCATAATGTATCTGTATTAAAATTCTCATTACTTTTCGTATTAGTTATCCCAGTTCCTATATCTGTCCCCATTGAGTTAGGAACATTAAGCCCCATACAACCCCAAGGTACAGAAGCTGGCATTTCTGTTTCTGATGGTGCTACTTCCATTCCATGTTGCCCATTAGGTGTAACATAAAATACAAGTCCACCAGCCTCGCCACTATCACCTAGCTTATATTTCTTTGGTTCTGCCATAACATTGCTACATAGCAAAATATATATTATAGTTATTAAAAATATTTTCATATATGAGGTCCATGAAATGTCAAGAATTATAAGTATAGTATTATGTATTTCACTTTCAAGCAATACATTAGCAATGAATGAACCTAGATTTATAGGTAAGGAATTTGTTAAGGGTACTAACATAGTCTATATGCAAAATAGGCATTATTCTCCATTGCTTGGTAGGTTCATAACTCAGGACATTAAGAAGAAGAACTTCAATGAATATGAGTATGCGAATAGTAATCCTATTAAGAACTTTGACCCAACTGGTAATCAGGGTATATTTGCAACAATCATGGGATTTATCGCTACTGCTATCATGGCGGTTGTTACTGCTGTATCTGCTTTCCTTGCTCCAGGGGCTGTTCCTGAACTTTTAGGTGCAGACGGCGCACTTGCATCTGCCGATGCAGCAGGCGTAGCTGCTTCTACAGCTGGTGTTGGTGCAACTGCTGAGGGTCTTGGTGATTCTGCTGTCACTGCTGCTGCTGGGGCATCAATACCTGGCGCGACTTCATCTGCAACAGAAGGTGCTGAGGGTATATCAGAAACTGTAAGTACTATTGTTAGTGAAAATTCTGGTGAGCAACAGTTGAGTGAATTAGGTAACATACAGAACAGTGAAGCAGGAACAGATATGAATGAGTCGAATTTATCTGAGACAGCGGAACAAGAAACTGGCAAAGTTGAGATGTCTAATAACAGTGGTTACGACCCTGGTAATGATTCTGGGTTCGAGTCTGAACCTGAGTCTGAGCAAGAAAAGACACCAGAGTCAAATGAAGATAAGGGAAGCAGTCCTAGTAGCAAGGAATCAAAGCCAAAACCTGATGGAGATTCTAAACTTGTAGACAAGTCTAAGCCGGACGCTAAAGCACCAGAAAAACCAAAAACATTCATGCAAAAGTTGAAGACTGGAGCTAAAGATATGGCTTTTGAAACACTTAAACAAGCCCCTATGGGAGCAGCATTTATATTGGGTCCAAAAATATTTGAGTTCTTAGGTAAACCTAGACCAAAACCTAGACTACCTATTCCGTGCTGATGGTAGCGGTGGTTAATAAATGAATAAATTAGTCACTTTACTGTTGATGCCTTGCCTATGTAATGCAGGGGAATTCTTGGATAAACCTACGTTACATAACAACAGTTATCTTAATGCAAGATACCTTAACCATACGACTGGTAGATTCTTAACTCAAGATGTTATGAAACAATTCAACTCACATTATATTTATGGGAGTGGCAATGTAATCATGTTATCAGACCCTAGTGGTATGATGTGGGAGTCTGAGTATCCATTTGGTAGAAAAGGTCTAATGGGACATTATAACAGTGAGAACCCTAGTGCTAGCCTTGATAAGGCGATAGCTAATATGTCTGAACATGATAATCCACATAGTGGCATTCTATCCACAGCTAAAGAGAAGGTGAGTAAACTTGTTATAAAACCTATTGCATCAGGTGTCAATAAAGTAATCAATGCAATAACACCGGACTTATCAATATCAGCAGAAGTTTCTGTTAATAAATATGACACAGCAAGTGGTGAGTCATACAAAGGAAGGAATAAAGATATGGGTGTAATGCAAGATAGTGAGAATAAGATGCACGCTAGAAGGCTTCTATCAATGCGTAATACTATAGAAAGAAAGGTAAGATATGAAATGATGGTTAATGACCACTATGCAGTTAGTGCGCAAGCATATGAGAGTCATGTGAGAACAAACACAAGTGATGAGATGTATAACTATATCAAGATAAGAAACAAGAAGAGTATGGGGTTAGCGACTAGGAGTGAGAGATCACAACTTAGAAAATATCACGGTCATTTATTAGAGAATGATGGTCATGTTAGAGAAGAAATAACAAATTTAGGTAAGATAAACAAAATGACCTATTGGGACATGAACGAAAAACTTGTTGAGTTGTATGCGGAGGGACCATGGTTGGGAGATTTATGATATTGATACCTAGTCTATGCAGTGCTGGTCAATTCCTTGATAATCCTGATATAGGTAATACTAGTTATCTGGGTGCCAGGTATCTTAATCACTCAACAGGACGGTTCATAACACAAGACCCAATGCGTCAATATAACTCACACTACATATATGGCAATGGTAGGGTTATCGTTTATTCAGACCCAACAGGTATGATGATGGAAGAGTCCGGATTAATGTCTGCTGGTGAAGCAGTATCAAGCATATCTACTATACCTGTAAAAGAAGATTTATCGAGTATCACTGTAAAGTTAGATGAAGCTAAGGTAAAGGGACATGAATTAGTTGTGAATGATTCTACGCTCTTAACTTCTGAGGCTAGTTCTTTAGGTGTTTATGTGAACTATCACAAGGTAAAACCCATTATAGATCACGAACATCTAATTGAAGATGAGGATAAATTAGCCTATAAAAGGATAACAAGTGGAAATGATGCTCAAGTAGTTAGACAAAGTAGAGCGCCTGAGGTTAGCGATGATGAAAGGGTTAGGTATAATAAGATGAAATCACATGAACTTCTGTCTATGGGTAGATCATTATACATATCTAAATCAAGAGCTATTGAGGATAACTACCCTAGAATGACAGGTGCTGAAAAGCAGGTTATGTCAACTAGACAAGCAAATGTTGATTTTCAAAGGTACAGAGCTGTAAGAGAAAAAGTTATGAATGGAACAGCAAACGCAGTAGATAGGGCTATAATTAGTAAATACTACGATAAATTATCATTTAACACAGTAGCTAACATTGTAGAGATTATACGAATAGGAAAGCTACCTATGAATAAAAAAACCTATAGTGATATGTTATCTGAACTTATTGGTTATTATGATTAGGGAGCCGTTAAGCCCCCTAACATTGCTAGTTATTAGTTAGCTTCAATATAGAACGGGACACCCATTGCTCGGCCATCTTCAAGAATTGAATCGAACTTATCGTTGGTAACCCAACCGTCCTTAAATGATGGGTCAATTGCAAATGCTACAATATTACATACAGAAGAATCATCCTTTATAGCATCTGCTTGTTGAATATATTTTGTATCATGTAGATACAGATAAATAGACTCTAGGTTCTCGAAATTATCTTCTCCACATGAATACGTGTAAAGATAACCAGCTTCATGTTCTGCATCATTAGTCTCATCATGATGTGCAAATGCAGATAAAGATAATGTAGAAAGCAATAGAGCAGTTAATAGTTTTTTCATATTTTTTACTTTTATTTAGTTAGGTAGGTAGGCTATTATACACAGGAACTTCATATGTTGCCAGTTTTATTACTTCTGGGTCATTAATTGTGCATCCAGACATTAGGGTTAATGAAATGATAAATAGTACAGAAAAAAAAGTTAGTATATTCATTGTTCTCTCATGTTAGTTAAAGATTAAATTATAATGACTTATTGCTTCTAGTACATTATAATTTAATCTCTTTCAAAAATCAGGAAAAATAACATGTCTAATATTAAACGAGAAATTGAACTTGTACTTCATCTAATTGACAAACTTGACCCTAACGTTAAAAATGGTGGTGAAAAACAGAATGTGAGTATGACCGTAGAAGATGGTTGTAAGGCAGCCTGTCTATTGTCTACAGTATTAGAATCAGTTGAAAGCATCTATTGTACGCCTGCTCCTAAAGTTGAAGATGACGATGACGGTGTAGATCAACTTATCAATGAAGATCAAATTGTAGATGAAGATGAATGAGATGAAATGAAGATGTAAATGAAGATGAAGATGAACAAGACCCGGAACTACCGTTCCCAGTACCGCCAGTACATCCTGAGTCTAAAGATGAACCATATGAAATTGATAAGGATACGTTCCTTAGTGAGGTTTATAATGTTCTAACATCAGAAGAAGATGCTTGTACTGCGTTATCTATTGCTATAGGTATAGTAAAAGCTACAGAAAGTAAAGTATGCCCTAATCATAAGTAATTTCCACAACCCCACAAGTTATGAGCTTGTGGGGTTTCCTAAATATTAACAAGTGACTTACCATCTGCACTCCATCCTATTGCTTTCCCAGCAACTGGTTTAGGTAACTTTAGATCATATCCCATTCCCACTATAGAATTAGGTAGTTGAACGCACCTGTCCAATCTTGCTGACATATCTTGAGCAATAAATGTCATTCTATCAAGAGCCTTTTCATATTCCTTTGGATAGAATGCACCTTGATTATTAAACACCGCATTCTGAGTTAGTGGTCTTGAACCCTCAATAACACCAATTTGATGGGTTTGTAGAGCATGGTCTGAAATTATAGTACCCCCTTCTGGATTACCTATCCCTGATATAGAATAATTAGGAGCATGAAACTCAACAGTTGCCCATGTGTTTACATCTGTCACATAAATAGTAATGTCTTCTTTTGAGGTAACTAGAAAATTAAAAGGAAAGACTTTAGTAACACCATCACCACGATATGGCCCAGCTAATGTAGAAGTTGTTGATACAGTCATTACTTGTTATTCCTATGTTGTCCAAAAGATAACTCATATGCAATCTCATTTGCTGTCATATGGTCCCATTTCTTCATTCCTAAAAGACCATCAATGCTTCTAGCAACCTGATTTGCTCCTCCAACCTTACCCATTACAGCTGCAAATAATACAGTACCTTTGACTGCCTTTTTGAATTTATCACTGTCATATTCTCCAGTATCAAATACACTATTATAAGATTGTTGAAGAAGTCGTGTACTAGCATCAGCACCTTTAAGTATCTGTTCAGCAGTACCAGGTAACTTAACATTACCTTGTACTGCGTTCTTCAATGAGTCACCAAAAGGGAAAACACCAACTGCTGAACTAATCACTTCCTTCTGTAATTCTTCACCCCATTCTGCATCATCATCAGAAGTAAACATCATGCGAGCAACAGTTAATGCCATAGCGGGAGCTACTAGATTATAGAATAGTCTGCTTGCTGACTCTGATGCTGAGAAATTACCTCTATTATAGGACCTTTTAATATCGACTACCTGATTCATCATAGCCAGCATTGCAGACATAAACGAAACAATATTACGAATACCTTCTGACCGTTGTTGTCTTAAAAGCATTGGCATATTCTTAGCACCTGATGAACCCTGTGTTCGCTCAACTAGTGAGTCTGCGTAAGCAATTGAGATCTTTTCTGCCTGCTTATCTGTCTTTCCATCACGCATAGCATTATCATATGACACTTGTCTCGCTGCTAGCCATGTTGGTGTATCAACAGCATAGAACTGAGTAATCCTGATAGGAAACATCATAGCAGAATTCAATTTTGAAATATTTGAGTTATTGCCCTCAAGACCATTCATCAACTCATTAACTTCTCTATCAAAACTTCCGTGATTTATACGGTCGCTCATAACAGCACTACTCTTAAGCATATCACTAATAAGTAAAGAACTATTTTTACTTGATAGCACTGAGAGTGCCTTAATAAACCTAACAGCCCCTCTTGCACCAATCCCTTCACCAATCTCACTTATGGAGTTAAAGAAGCCGAGAGTCTGCTTGAGTACAGTGCTAACACTACCGCCAAGCATAACAACCGTTGTCCCATAACGCATGTGCTTTAGGATAACATCCATCTTTGCTTGATTAGCCTCCGGACTAGAATGTGCAACCTCTTTAATCCAAAGATTAAGTGACTCTAACTCATTCTGACCAGCGACCTTTTGGAAAGTACTAGAAAAGTCTCTGTGAGTTATAATCTTATTGATACTATCAACAGCATCATAGTGAGTCACATAATGGATAAGACTTCTGAAGTGATTAATCGTTGATGAACCAGATTGCAATAATACAGGATAGGTTGCTTTAGTCCTATCATTAGTTGATGATGGATTGAATGAAACATTAGCACCCTTTTCACCGGAAAATAACTTATCTGTTGTCGTGGCATTATCGGCAGTATCAACTCGCGTATCTTTAGATTCAACTTGAATTGTATTATCCCTGAATAAAGGATAATAACCTCCTTGAATTTTCTTACCATTGCGCAAGGTTATGCTTATGCTTTCTTCTTTCTTTAACTTAATTCCCTTATGACGCACAGAAACATCAGCAACATGTGGGAATAATAAATCCATCTGCTTCCAAATAGACTTAACCATATCCCATTGCATCTTATCCATATTAGATAAAACATCTTGAACAACAGCATTCTCTATTGATGCAGTTTCATCCTTTTCTATGATGTTATAACCAGCTAATAAAGTTTGTAAGTTATTTTGAGTACCTATATTAAGAGCAAAGGCCAGTATCTGCTCACCTTTCATATTACTGTTTATGTACTTGTTGTCTGCTAAGCTAGGTACACTATGTCGACTACTCATCCACTCCTTAAACTCCTTAGAGTTATTCATGAACTGCTCAATAATAGGCGACACATGTTCATCCCATAACTTATTGTTCTGCTCATGAGCCAGAACTAAAGGTCTATCTAATGCCATCTGCATAGTAGACTGCTCAGTTCCTTTTGGGTTAGATAATGTCTTAATAACCCATGGAGTTATAGATGTGTTAGACACAAGGCCACGTAACATATTAACAATAGGCGACTTGTTATCTCCAACCTTTACAGATAAATCAATATTGCTAGAGTACTGATTCATCTCACCAACAATATTCTTAACAACAGTATCTAAATCAGCAGACTCTCTACCAAGTATTACCATCTTTTCATTCTTTGCAGCCATTGCAATAGATTTGACTGAGGTGTCTAGGGCATACATTTGACCAACAGTCATTTCCTTTAAAGGGATAATAGGTTGACCTTTGGCAAAAGATTCATTAAGTATACCAGCACGGCCTAACTGAATAGACATTCTGTCCCATAAATCTTTGCTGTATTGATCTATACGTCCCTGTACTTTTCTACTTTTGTATCTGCTGAGTTGTTTTCTTATAGTATAGAAATCACGTTTAATATTAGACGACTCTTTCGCCATGAAAAAATTAAGTAACCGTTGCTTAGCATTGTACTCAGCTCTTGGCTTGTCATCTATGGCAATAGCTGATGTGTATTCTTTAGCTGCCTTTACCTCTCTTTTATGGAATGGATTACTGATAACATCCCTAACAGACATATCATGCACAGCATCAATTGCACTCTGCCTTATTGCTTGTTTAGTCTGTCTTTTCTTACCACCATCATCAAGTGTTGAATTCAATACTTTTAACAGACCATCAGCAATGTCTTTTGACCTTAGTGATTCAACGACTTGTTGCATTAATGCAGAATCAGATAGATCAGGAACTTTTGTGGCCATTATCTCATTTGTTCTTTCTTTAATCATCTGTGCTTTAGGAATTAAGTTAGAGATTTCATTGACCAATTTTTCTGGAGTAATATGACTTGGTAAGTCATATAGGTCTATAATATCAGCAACACTGAACCCATCTTTCTGAGTTAGATTCCTAAATTTATTAGGTACTTTCTTAACACCTAACAACTTCTTAACAACTTCCCTATCGAACTTTATATCTTCACTACTCTTTATTGCTTCAACTAACCTATGAATAGTATTCTCATTAACATCTGACTCTGCCTGTTCCTTAGCCTGTGCAACTGATTTCTTATACTCTTTTGATTGCTTACGCTTTAACGACTTAAAGAATAACTTAGCAATCTTATCAAATTGACTCTCAGCATTAGGCTCTGGTCTATTCCTCTCTTTTTCTTTTGACTGTGTTACTTCACTAGTTATCTGTTGAGCATCAATATCGTTATACATTAATTCATCGGACAGCTGCTCACTCATTCTTTCAGCCACCAATAGACTGTCAAACATTGCTTGTGAGGCATCATCTATCTTCATTCCTAAATCATTATCCTTATAAGCAAACATCATCCATTGTCTCCAAGTTCTGAATTCTTCCCTTAATTCAATGCTTGGTGCTTTTCCTTCCATAATGTAAGACTCAAACTTACGAGCAAAATACTCTTGCACTTTAACATACGTATCCGGATTGCTATTAGGGTCGTCAAAGTTAGCTCGTATATCCTCCTCAGATATATTTAGGTCTTTTGACATTACAGGTAGTATCGGTTCTATCCTTGATATATCACCAATTGTCTGTTCAACATCAAAGAAGAAGTGGGCTGATTCGTGTAGGAAAGTAGATAAGTCTTGGTCATTACCTAGATTGATTGTTTTTGTTCTTAAATTGTAATTTCCTTTAGCACCATCAAAATCCTTTGACTCTAATCCGTTATACGCTCCCTCAATCTTTAGCCCAAAGTCCTTAATCAATTGCTCTGGAGTTAATTTAGAATTCTTAGTTATAGTACTGGCCCATGCAGGGATTAATGTACTTAGCATTTTTGATGCGTTAGAAGAAAGAACGCCTGTACTCTCTAACTTCTCAAGTGTTGACGACGTTAATTCAGATAACTCTTTTAATCTTGTATGCTCTTCTAATGCAACTTCCATCTCAGTATTAATGTTTTCTGCGATAGAAGCATTAACTTCATCACTTCTATTAGGTGCAGTGTTATCCTCATTCATAGTCATTAAATCCCTGAATAAATCTCCACCCTTCTCACCAAGATTACTTATCATCTCAACTGTAGGAATCTGAACACTAGAGCCTTCTTTCTCAGCTTTCTTTACACCTTCCTGTATCTTGCCTATCCACTCTGAATTCTCTGGTGTCTTTCCATCTTGTTTTAATTCCTCAATTACTTGTTTAGTATCAATCAAGTCAAGGTATGTTGTTTCCATTCCTTGCTGTTTTAATGTTTCACTGAAAGCCCTACGACCAGGCTCTGTATTCTTACTTGACATCTCATTGAAGCTTTCAATAGACTTATCTAATATTTCTTGCTCAGATAACTCATTCTCAATTTTTGATTTGTGTTGAAAAGCCTTTACTGTTGCACGAACGGTAGGAGGGATTATCATCGGAGCGCCAGCTAACAAAGGAGTAGCTATTGCAGCTTCTTTTGCAGCGTCCCATGCCTTATCCATCACCTCTGGCCTTAGCACGTCTTTAGCTTCATATTCGCCACCACGTGACTCAGAAGTCCATTGCTTGGCTAATTCTCCAAACGCATCTAGTACTATCTCCTGAATTGCTTCTGTAGAAGCTTCTGCTGCCGTTGCCTTACCAATATCTACTGCTGCTATTGCTGATGATGCTAATATCGACTCATTCATCTTTTCTATAACAGCTAAACCAGCTGGTGTTCTTAAAGATGAAGATATTATTTGTCTCGTTGGATTAAATGCCTTCCCAACTAAATTACCCAGCACTGCAAAAGAAACAACATCAAGTCCTGTTGATATAACAGCTTCCATTGTTGCCGCACTGTTTACTATCTTTGGGTCTAATCTAGCACCATCAACACTCATCTGAGAGTAAGAGTACGCAGCTGGAACATATGTTTGATCGTATGTACTCTGAGAAAATCCTACAAGAACGCCAGCCCTAGCACCTAAGGCAGCTCCACTAACACCACCAGCAACTGTACCAAGTCCTGGAACAAGAGAACCTAAAGCAGCTCCTGCACCAGTACCATAGCCTGCACCCTGAACTGCACCAGGAATTGACTCTACAGTTGAGTCTATCAATGGCTTTGCTATTCTAGTTGTTCCAACAGCCATTTGAGATAAAAGAGTACCATCCCTAGTACCAGCTGAAGCATCGAAACTTAAATTATTTAACTTGGAACTAACATCATCAGGTATGTCAAGTCCATTGCTAAGTGCGTCTCTAACTTGATCTGAGTATTCTGCCATCTTAGCTGTTGAACTACCTGCACTCCATGCAACACCTATCTTATCTAAGAAACTATCATCAGTGTGACCCTGTATATGTTGCCTATAATTCAGCATCTTGTAGAATTTATCAAGATTCTCAAAATCATCTCTTAATATTCTTGTGGACTCAGGGTTTGCATCTATCTCATTCTTAGTTGCTTCACTCAATTGTGTTCTGGATTGCTTCCTGTCTCTTGCCTTACGTTCAGCTTCTTCTGGAAACTGTTTAGCAAATCTTACTGGAACTTTTGCTCTAAGTGCTAACTCAGCATCTGGTGTTGTTGGGAATTCTTCATCATTAGTATTTAATGCACCATTTATCCTTATGTACTTAGAAACTTGTGGAAGTGATACGTCAAGTGGCTTGTTCTCTACCTCGTCCTTTAAGATAGATTGATATGCTGAATGAATACCTGAACTTATTGTATCTTGGTTAGAATGACCAATATCAACGTCTTCACTTAGACCATCTGATTTTATTCTATTTGATAAGTTTGACTCAGTCCTTGGACCAAGAATAGAGTCGTTAGTCTTTACAGTTAAAGGTACATCAGGTGCATCAGTCTCTTTATCTGGAATCAACATTGCCATTAGAAAGTACCGCCATTTTCTGTATATTTAATAAATATACTCATTATGGTTTCTTCTCTTGTTTTACCTGGTATGTTTTCTATATCCTGTGACTTCATAACACTTAGAATTTTACTCAGTTGATTTGGAGGTATGTCTTTTATGCCAACATTGTAATCATTTGTCCAAGCAGCTTTATGAAAAATAGCTATTATCTCATTATCTGTTAGATCAGTTGTCTCACCGGCAACTTCTCTTCTTGTTATTTCATCATCAATTAATTGTCCAGCAACCATTGATATGGCTGTCTTACTTGTCATTAATTGAGTCTGTCCTTGTTCTTCACTATTTGAATCAAGGTCTACATCTAAACCCTCAAACTTATCAGGAACATCAGTAAACATCCCAACAACAGCTTCAGGTATTTTGAATTTCTTCATTAACTTATCTGCCCTACCATGAACCTTCTGTCTATTAGTTGCAGACTCTTTATTAGATTTTTCTTGAAATGCTACCGCTTTCTTCACTCCATCTGCATCAACTAAAAGTCCACTCTCAGCAGCATATTGAGGTATGTTCAATTCTCTAAGTTGTTCTGTTGTAAGTTTGCTAAGATTGTTAATAAGATCATTATTATTGAATCCAGTATTTCTTATTTTCTGTAATGAAGATACTTGTTCAGCTGACATCCCAATCAATTCTTTATTTGTTATTTGACCAAATGGCATTCCTTTATATATTCTTTCAGCTAATTCAGAATACTGGTTTGTATTCTCTTGGTTAGTAACTATCTGAAATTCCTTTTGCTTTGACTTAACATCTGAATCTATCTGTCTTGCAAGTTTAGGATTAAGAGAATCTCCAGCGTAACTTCTTGCCTGCTGTATATTCTTTTTTAAATTCACGTTTACCATTAAATGTTACATCAACAATAGCATAAGAATCATCTTTTGTAGTATCTTCCTCATGAGCTTCATAACGGGTCTTTAAAGCGCTCTTAAGTGATATTAAATGGTTAGGTAATATGCTATCACCATGTTGATCTATTATCTCTTGAACTCGACCAAAATCATCATGCGCCAAAGCACCCTGTGCTGCTCCAAAATATAACTTACTATTATATCCATTCAGCATAGACAATCTAGCCTCTGAACCCAATCCATTCATATTTGCTAAATCACCAACAGCAATCATAACACTTGAAGCTTCATCTCTTAATGAGTCTTCTGAGTAATCTAAAGTACCGGATGCTATAGCGTTCTCAGCCTGTGATGTTAGAGAAGAAGATTTTGCTACTTTTGTTTGAGTTATTTCATGCTGTGTAATACCTAGATTACTTCTCAATAAGAACTTTTGGGAATTTACATTGTAATATTTTTGCTGATTTTTGGTTAAACCCGCATATATTTTTTCATTGATATTCTCTAAATTTAATCTAGCAGGGCCTGTCTGTTGAAAAGAAGTCTGGCCACTTGTTCGATAAAATCCATCTTTTCCATAAAGAGAGATATTTGACTGTTGCTGAAGATTTATGTAAGCATTATTTGCTGTTATCCTATCCTGTTCATCCTGTTTCTCTAAAATAGCTCCAGCAACCTTAGTAGCCTGTTCAGCCAATGCTGATACTACACTAGGTTGTTTACCAGTCTCTCTTAACTGTCTAGTTGCAACAGGTGTGAATTTCTCTTGTGGTACTCCTATCGAAGTAGGTATGGTTAATGGCATTACTCTGTAGCCTTATACCAGTTTGCAGCAACAGTACCTGCGCCACTAATAATAGAGTTTGCTGCACCAATTCTACTATTTTGCGCTCTTGCATTACCTTCATACCTAGAGAAGTCTGCACTCTGATTTAGTGATTTTGTTTTTTGATTAGAATTATAATCTAGTCTTTCATCTTGAAATTGACTCTGTAATGATGTGGTATCAAATAAAGATAATGAACTATCTGAATCAAGAGAAATTCCCTTAGCAGCTGCAATTGCTCTCTGATTAGATAATTGATGTGACGCTATCATCCTTGCATCTGCTTTCTCTCTAACGTTTGCATTCTCAAGATCAATAGCTTGATTCTCAGCTGTCCTAGCGTTAAGTGCTGCCGTGTCACGTTGCATGTCTGCCTGTTGTGCGCCTTGCACACCTGCCACCGTGGAAGATACTCCTAGACCAACAACACTAATAAATTGACTAGTTGTTAATCCTACTGTAGCTGCTGTCGCTCCTACTCCAGAACCAACAGCAGCTGCGCAGACGCAATAGCAGCTCCAGCTGCTGCTACAGCTGAGGCAGCAGCTGAGGCAGCAGCAGCAATAGCAGCTCCTATAAATGCCATTATCTTTTCTCCATATATAAGAAATTACCTTCAATGTGATTATCCAAAACTTCAAAACCTAATGACTTAAGCCATCTCAAACTAATATCATTATTTCTTCTACAAACAGTTTTTAAGAACTTGAACTCTTTTGTTAGTCCATTTAATATTTTCCTTACGTTCTTATGCAGACAAAATCTAAGATTAATGGCATCTTTAGTAAAGAAAACCCATATAGTAGTATCTTCATGATTGGGCACTTTAGCAATAGCAACAGGTATTCCATCATAAACATAAGTGACTGCTGAGTTATGTTTCATTGCTTCATCCTTCAAATGGAATCCACACCTTACTGCATATAGTAAATCATTCTTAAGTCTTGGGTGAAGATTCTTTAAGACATAATCTACATGCTGTTCTGTTGTAAAAACACACTTTAATTTATTCAACTCCAAACTCCGGCGTTATTGATATTAATCCAAAAGGTAGTGGGTCATCATGTAATATCTTTATCTTACCACTATTTTCCCATCCTCTCTTTATTACTAAATTAGCATCCCCAGTTTTTAAACTAATTGATTCCTTATCATCAGTTCTTTCCTTTAACTCAACTAAAGGTTGTCCACTCTGACCAGCTTTTACTCCTCTTGTCTGATATAAACCAAAGACAATAGAGTTGACATTCTTTTTTCTACCTTTCATAGTATTTCTTGCTGAATCAATTTCTAGCGTAGTCAATTCAGTTACATAAGGCAATCCAACATGAATAACCTTAGCTGGGAAGTCTAGCGTTACTGAGCCACCTGAAACTACCTTTCCAGATATAACATTACCATCAGCTAATATAGATACAACAAGACCATTTAGATAAGTTAAGCCAGTTAATACTGTTATTGGTGTTTGAGAACGATATGTCTTTCCTGAATCTAAAAAGAAACAATCAACTAAATTTGTATCTTCTCTTTCAACCATACGCTCAACATAATGTTTCGTAACACCATTTGCATTTCTTTCAACTACCATATAAGTTGACGATGTATTACCATTAGATATTGTAGCTACAGTTCTATATTTTCCTTGTGTTTCATGACGATGGAATCCCCAAACTCTATGTTCTCTATTGTAAGTAAGACCTGCCATAGTTCCATCGTCTAATACACACCACAGTATATTATAAGGCTCTTTGCAATATGACATATCTACAATCTTCTTACCCTGAAATATATGCTCAGCTCTTATAGATAAATCATTACCAATAATATCAGAATTAACGGATGTACTCTGGTTATCTAAATTAAGTCCAATTAATCTAGCACCTTGTTCTTGAGAAAAAATAGTAGTATCTCTTACCTGAGCTGGAACAACATTAGATGAACCGTAACTTGAAATTACTTTAGCTCCGAAAGTGGCAGGTGTTAAAACAGAATCTTGACCTGCTGTTACTTTCATCTCTCCCTCTGATGTTAATAATAGAAGACCACCTAGATTTAATATATGTCTTATTCTGTTGATCGAATTAGATACTACTTCTTGAATAATAGCATCAGTTGGCTTACTAGGTTTTGAGTAACGCATAGAACTAATATTGCCTATTTCAGTGCAAAATATTTTCTGTGGGTCATTGTTTGTAGATGCAAATATTCTTCTTTGTTGATAGAAACTACAAGATCTTGGTCTATCATTAACCTGCTCAAATGGCTTATTATCTAAAGGAGGTGATAAAAGAAGATCTGGCTCGTAATTGTAATCATTGAATTTACCTGAAAAATTTCCATGTCCACCTGGAAAGTCATTCTTACATGAACCTATGAAACCATAAATTTTTGACCCTGGTGAAATTGATTTATATATATTGTATGATTCTACTTTGTCCTTTGGGAACAAACCTACCGTTATTACCATTTGCTGTTCTGATGTAATAGGCTTTGTTGATATTCTTCCTTCTTTTGCTAATGACTCAACATCATCTAAACCTATTGCAGTAACTGCATATGAGTAGTCTTTTGAACCACTTTCTTCATTAGCACGAGTAATAGAAAGACTATTAGGCTTTTCTGTGGACACGCTGAAGTCAATTGCTGAAATGCGCCAATCTGTATGTGAATATCTTTTCAGTACTTGTGGAGCAACTACTCCATCAACCATGGTCATGGTATCAGCAAATCCTGACCTAGATATATTCCAGATATTCTCGAATGGAGTAACAATATGCAGTCTATCTGTTGTGCCTGGAAGATGAATAAAGCTATCCTTATATACAATTTCTATTACCTTACGGGTAAGAACTAATATATATGACTGGTCCTTATTAAAAGAAAAAGGAATTAATCTAACTTCATCATCATTGTATGATCTTGATTCGTCTATATAAAGTGTACCTTCTCTATTATAGACTCCACCTTGCGACCTAACGTAAGCATTCTTACATTCTGAAAGAGCTGCGCTATACCAATCTAAATCTGCTCTTGCACCAACTGATGGCGAGACTTCTCCTGCTGTGAAAGAGCGTTGCGTTAATCTCATATTAACCCCACCTGGATTTTACTAAGTTACTCCTATTATCTCTTCTTTTCTTGTTCTCACCTATATTTTTCACCCAAGCAACATTAAGTAATGAATTATAAGCCTGTATGGCATCTCTTTGAACTAAACGTCCTCTATCTACACCAATGATAGGAACAGCAATTAATGATGTTAATCTCCATGTAAGCGCGTCAATAAAAGCAGGTGACATTAAATTGTTATTAGTGACATCTACAATTATCTTTGCATGAGCATTCTCAAGATTAGACAAAATAACTGTATTTGTTCCTCTGTTCTGAGTTTCAAAGTCTTTTATATAGTTATTATGCGTATTACTATAATAATCATTAAACTTATTGATTTTTATGGCATCTGCATTAAATAAGTTAATAACCTTTAACGCAACTTGTGGATATATATAAACATAATCCCATCCTGTTACGTCATCTTTAGATAATACACTTAACTGAGCAACATCTGTGCAAAATCCCCAGTTACCTTCACTAATTACATAACGCCTACAGTCATCATAATGAATACGACATATAGTAGCCTCCTCTGAATCTTCATCCACATTAATGACACTTGACTCATTTAAATTAGCAAGTGCCTTATTGTATATTTCAACAACGGAGGTCACAAGGTCTTAATCCCCTCACCAATAGAATCTTTCATGCGTTTTAATGCAGAAGCAGATTGTTTCTCTTGCCTATTTTTCTTGGAATCATCGTCTATTAACTTTTGAGCATCAGTCACATTAACTACGTACTCTAACCAATCTGGACAAGGCATTAACTTCTTTTTTGTGATAACAGGGTCATGTTCTCCACCAGGTGTACGGTAAACACCGTCATGGAAACCATCTTCTAAAACTCTATATGCTGGCATTACACATACCTCGAACCTGATGGTTTATATGTTCCTACAGCTGCCGTAACTGTAGCAGTTTTACCTGCTAAAGCAGCATCTTGTTTATAATTTAAAACCACCCTTAAATATCTTTCTGATCATCTGGCAGATATTTAATATGCATATAATCTCGTCACCTCTACCTGTTTCTTGACGCTTAAAAACTCTCTCCATGCACCGACCACTTGCTACGTCAAGAGTCATAAAGTATTCAGTAGCAGCCAGTAGTATTATGTGAATTTATAAATGCCATTATAGGAATACCATCACCTGCACCAATATTTCTATGTAATCCACGACTTACCTCCATAAGGAACTTGAGCTGCACCTATATCTATATCATTCTCCAATACAACACTAGTTAATACTGCACTATTTGCCAAAGCAATCACTTGTTTATCAGCAAACATCTTTTGTTCTGAGAAAATATCATATAATTATCTCCTTTATGTTATTGCAGTTTCTGTGTTAAGAATACTTGGGACTTCTCGAACACCAAAACCCCTATAACTCTCAATCTCTCTACCTTGAATATCTTTACCTGGTCGCAACCTAATAAAGTTATCTCCAGCACCCCTGTTTATTGCCTGTAAGTCCATTGCTTGTCTTACTTCTGAATTGCAGTACATATATGTATTACCCAACTTCTTCCATCTACCCCAATGCCTGTAATATGCATCTGACAGAAACTTATACACATCAAAAGTACCATCCTTTAATCCAGCAACAGGAATATTAACAATACGTACAACATAACGCCAATCTCTAATTGATAAACCCATATGCCATCTAAAAGTTTCTTTCTTGGCAAAATATGTATCACCATTAGCTGATTGCATTTGTTGCTCACCATGATCTTTCCTTGTTAAACCAGCTGTTGTATTAGCAGGATATAATAAACTTGCTTGACGATCACCCCACGTTATAAATCCATATACTCGTCGTTGCACTTCCTGACCCTCCTCCATTTATCACTTGATTAGACTGTGCATCATGAAAAGTATTTGAATCTCGGGGCTAGACCTAAAAACTCATTGTTATCAACATATGAATTGCTATATAAAATACTTGTTGCCATTTTTTGACTCATATGCTCAAGATGTCCCATAGCTTCATCTTGTCTTAACTTTGCAGGATTCGCAGAATCATCAAGTATTCTTGTATCAACAACAGACATTGACTCATAAAAACCAACATCATCTGTTATCTGAACTCTATTTGTCTTTGATGGAGCAGTTCCTTTATAATATGCACCCCAGCTACCACTTGGTAAACCAGTTAATAGTGATGTTAAGTTATATGACCCTCTATTACATTGATTTACAACTGCATCTTGTAGCATAGGTGTTTCATATGACAGCATGTTAATCAGCGGGACCATGCCCATCTTCGCTGGTTCTCTTTGATATAGATCTATTAAATCTAAGTAAGTATCTCCATGTTGTGCCATGCAGTATTCTCCGTTAAATTAATCGTCTGGATACATTCTTTTAAGAATAGCTCCAGGACTATTATCAAATTCAGGTTCGCCAGATACTGGACTACCATCCTCTTTTGTTTGACGACCTATCTTATGAAATGCTCTGATTACCTCAACATTGTTAAGTAATCCAGCATCTTGAAGGACACCCATCAACTTCTCACCACCATACTCCTTTATGGCATTGTTAGCAATACCAAACTTCTCAGTAGCATCTGAACCTGAGAAGTCTGGGTCTGCCATTGTCTCTTTTGCCATCTTTTCGTTATTAGCAATAGAATAATTTTCGATACTCTTTGCTAACTTATTGAACTGCTCATTATTTATTCCTACTTCCTTTAATGAAGGGGAAATAGAATCAATAAAATCTGAATCAAATTCAGAACCATCTTCTAATGTATAAGACTCAGGAATATCAGATTTAGTTTCTTCTTTCTTATCTTCTGTTTTTTCTTCTGTTTTTTCATCAGCCTTAGATTCCTTTTCTGCCATTACCTCAGCAGGCTTATCTTCTTTATTTTCAGGAACTGATTCTTCTTTATTAGGTTGATCGTCCTTATAAAAATCTAATGAAGCATCTTGAGACTCTTGACTAATCTCTTGTGTTGATTCTTGGCTCTCTGATTCTTGTGGCATGTTCTTCTCTCATTTGTTGTAGTTTCATTTCAAGATAATCTAATGGTGACTCCTTTAGCTTATCCTCAATTAAATTAATTACATCGTTTCTATGGTGCGATGCAGTTATAAATTCAACATTATTACCCCTATACTTAGGTCTTAAACTTGATAATAATATAATCATTAAAGACCTAAAATTAGGTTCCTTCATACATTCCTGAATTAGTAATAGCTCACGTTTTTCTTCTTCTCTCATTCATCACCTTCCATTTGAGATGATTCTGCACCGGCTTTCATAACACCTGGTGCTACCTTTGCCGCTTCAAGCATCATCTGTTGTTGTTGCTGTTCTTGCATTTGCTTTTGCTCCTGTTGTATTAACTGTGCTGCAATCTCATTTGAACGTATTATTTTTGGTGGTACTGACTCTGCTTTTGAGAATTCATCTATCGCCTGTAACTCGTCAAACTTATGGCGTGCATTGGGGAATGCTTCTGATAATCCAGCAATAAAAGCAGCTGTCCTTTCTATTGTCTGTGATACATCAGCCTTCTGAGCCTTAGCAAGAGTCGATACATACTCAACCTGTAACTCATGACCAGCTAATTCTTCCGGTGCTTCTGGTAGTAACTTAGCCCTAGCAATGACATTAAATACCCTATCTGTTAAAGGGTCTAACAATTCATTATGTAGTCTTGTTAATACAGGACCTAGTGTGATTAACGCTTCATTTGATCTAACATCAACTTCACTAGCTGTCATTTCCCTTCTATCAGAAGATAACATTTGCAGAAATAAATTCTCATAAAATGCTGTCTTTATTCTATATTCAATCTTTTCTATATTAGCAACTGCATGTGAAACATCAATCCTCACATCATAAACAGATCGTGCACCAGCTTCTGATAAGTTATCAACTTCAATTATATCACCAGCCTGAACACCATCAGGAGGTATATTTCCTGTTGATGGGCCAGTTACTAATGCTGGATTAACTTGTTTTTCTATACCTGTATACACAAGGTCTTCAATACTTTGCAACATCTTTGTATCACCAAGTGAACGTATACCTGGACACATTCCTCCGTATACATCACCCGGTATAACATCCCATCTTGCAACCATGATAGGGAATTCATCATAACCAGACTTCATCAATACCTTACCATTCTTCATCTGGTTATTATCATCACCATACGAACCAGCACTCTCATAATAAATATAAGTACTTGTGAACTTTTTATCCTTAGATAAATTTGAGTCCATTTTATTAGACCTGTTAGGCTCTATTGAATGAATAATCTTAAACTTAATCTGGTGCTTATCAATTGTATCATCACCCATGAACCCAACAGGTAGAGAATCTTTTCCAAACTTATTAACAATATCACTTCCAGTCATGGTGAATTCACGATAGAAAGTATCAACAATACCATTATGGTTTATATCAATGTAATAAGTACCCGCTGTATAACATTCAGTTCTTATGACATTGTCATAATCCTCAAATATACCTAATGCTCCTGTACCAAAAACTCCTAATTCACTGTACAGTGTATGTATTGAGTTATATATATTACTCTTTGACATCACCATTGAAACAATCTTTTCTACCTTCTCAAGCCATATTCTAATATCCGTTGATTCCATCATATCAATGCTTGATACAACAAAATTAACCCATGGCTTGGATGGTGAAGATACACCGCCCATTAAACCAGAAGCTAATACTGTTGATGCAATACTTGAGGTGTTGTTGACTATTGTTGTGTCTATCTTCCTTTCTCTAGTCTTTCCATTGTCGTCGTTAAAAACTCCCCTATATCCAAGTATAGTGCTGGATAATTCAGTCCATACATCTTCGAATGGTTCTCTTATCCTCTTTAACGACCTTAATCTACGGCATATATGCTGTACATCTGATAGCTCAACCATGTTAAGAACCTAATAAATTATTATTAGAAGGTTTAGATCCCATTGAATCTTTATTTTTTGATGGTCCAGTCAATATCGTCTGATTTTTTAATGACTTTGACTTCTTCCTCTTCTTTGCCTCCTCTCTTCCCATTAGGAAAAAAGGTGACTTCGAAGGTGCCTCAGGTGGTCTAGGTGGCAATGATGGTGTGCTTGCTCCCATGTTATCTACTCCTATTCTATATCACGGTTACATTTACGGTTACATTTACATTTACATTTACAGTTAGATGGTACGACATGTTCAGCAAAAGTTAATGCTAAAGCATTAGCACTGTTAGATGACATTCCAACTCTATTTATCCTTGATAACTTATCTTCTACAGATATTCTGTCTTTATTGTCAATCTTAAATTCAGTTGTTTCTAATTCATATTTCATAAATAAATCATTTTCATTAATACAACCATAATTGAATAACCATGTACGCATAGTGTGCCACAACTCACTAGCTGTATCTGAGTAATGTGTATTATTAATAGGTTTTTTACCTAATTCTATCTCATAAGCATTAAATGCTAATTCGGATAAACTAGCTTTAATTAGAGAACCTATTGAACCACCTGATACATTAATAATATCAGGTTTTACCTTATATAAAATATCAATAATATTGTCAATATCTTTAACTGAATCAAGATAAATTGAATATTTCTTATAACTCCTTGCATCATTACCCTTCCTAAATTGAATAGTTACTGTGTTTCTCATATAACTACAAACATCAATACCACAAACAAGACGTTCATCATTATTAATATCTACTCTACGACTACAAGAATTATCAATTATTTTATCTGAAATAGTTTGTAAATATATTGTATTTTCTTCTGATTCATCTATCATGTTATCTACTCCGGTATTTATTGTAAGTTCTGGTTCTAGTTTTTTTAGCAACATCTCTCATATTTTGAAAATTACCTGCTCTTATAGGCGTAGCAAAAGTTAATCCTAAAGCGTCAGCACTATCCGGTGACCTACCCATTCTCTTCTTCATCAAGTCCTTTTTTTCTAATAATATTCTATCTTTACTATCATGTGTGAATTCCCTTGATGTTAATTCCTCCCTAAGTTCATAATCATGTGATTTAATACAGCCACCACTTAATAACCACTGTTTCATATTGTACCACATCTCGGCACTCCTATTGGCGTACTTACCTGTACGAATAGCCTTGTGACCAAATCCTATCTCGTAAGCCTTAAAGTCTAATTGACATAACCTATCTTTTACAGGACCGCCCATTGCACCACTGTCTACATTAATAACATCAGGCTTTAATTCATTTAATATGTCAACAACCTTTGCAATGAACTTAGTCGTATCAGAAATTAATACACCAGGAAACATATACTTCTTATAACTCCTAGCATCATTACCCTTCCTAAATTGAACAACTCCGAAGTCAGGTCCGCCACGTGCAACATCAATACCACAAATAAGTGGTTCATCATCAAGAACAAATATTTCACGCTTTGAAGCTTCATCAACTGATGCTGTTGATATAAGCTGTAAGTCTGATGAACTCGGGAACTCACCCTTTACCCTAACCTTAAAGTCATCAGAATCTTCACCCCAATCTTCTTCCCATTCAGCAATCAACTCATGGTTAGTCATCATAGATTTTCTTGAATCTACCTGGTATGTATTCCAACGATGCTTATTCTTGTTAAAACAGTCGTAGAAGTCACCACTTGAACGAGTAGGATTACCAAATACAAAGTGAAATGGCTCTCCATCTGTCTTACCACCATTAGCAACAACCCATATCTCATGAGGTATCGCACTAGCCTCATCAAATATATACCATGGGGATGAACCAGCGTTGTGTAATCCAGCAAAACCCTCACTATTGTCCTTCTGGAATGGAACACCATCTACCTTCCACTCAACAGGATAATCAACATGACGTAATGCCATCTGTGATGAACTGTTGTAGTAATGAAACCAATCTCCAACTATGCAAAGATTCTTCCACTTCTTTAACTCAGCCCATGTCCGGTTGCTGAGTTGTGCCCTTGTGTTTGCCGTTATTACTCCTTTTGACATAGGCCTTGTACACATAAGCCATAAAGTAATCCATGCAGTCAATGCAGACTTACCAACACCATGTCCACTGGTTACAGCAAATTGCCTAGGACTTGTTTTGTTGATACCGTCGAATGGGTCAGCGTCAACCTCAACAGCAACTCTTTCCAATAACTCCCTTTGCCACAAGTCAGGACCTTTTCTACCTTCTAACTCACCAACACCCCATGGAAAAGCCCACAATACAAAACCAAGCGGGTTATTGTAGTAACGCGAAACTTCTTTGGCTTGTAGAGTTTGTATGCTATCCATTTGAAACTATTTCAAGTTGTTTCGTTTGATTTAAAGCTTTAGCCCGTTCTCTACCATTTTGTAACTCTTTTAATACGTCATCTCTCTCTGTTGTTAAATCATCTTTCTTATTAAATGCCTTAATGTCCGTATGATCTCCAATCATTTTTAATAACGATAGAGCATCAGGTTTTTTTACCTTACTAACTGTTCCCATCATTGTTCCATCAGGACTTGTTATGGTTTTACTGTCAATAGAACTTACCATTGTTCTCCAAACTTCCGGCCACTCACTAATAGGTAATAAAACTCCATCATCTGTGTGTATATCCTTTATATCTGCCTTATACATACCGTGAAGTTCGTTTAATACCCAGTCGCTGTCTATCTGTAATCTTATGTCTCTTAACTCGCTTAATTCCCTTACTTTATGTGCGTTATTTAGTATCTCCAACTTAACTTCTGCCGAACTGAGGTTCAGTCTCTTTGCCGTTTCTGAATAGCTCATATCTTCTAAATATGAAATGATTATGGTTTTTGTTGGTAACATTTTCTTATCCTAGTTATATTTTCGATACTGTATTATAAATGTTTCTGCATTTTTTTTTATTTTTTTTGAGTTGAGACTACCCCACCACTTCGCAATTCGGAATTCGAAACCCCGTGGTCGACTTTATATGGGAATTGAATAAGATTCTAATATTCGAATATTCAATGTTCTAATGTTCTAATGTTCCAATGTTCTAATGTTCCAATGTTCTAATGTTCCAATGTTCTATATATTAGTATATCCTTATATGCTTATAGACACAGCTAGCCCTACCAGATCACAACCCAACAACCCAACAACCCATACAACTTTATAAGCATTTGCTTATATAGACCAGCACGAGAGTGCATATTTTTAACTTGGCAAGGGCTTACTACTCTCTTACGCGCGTACGGCATACAGTTTATAGCTTAATATCAATGACTTACGAAGTTTATGGGTTGTTGGGTTGTGAGCTTGGGGGGTTGAAAACTTGAAAATAAACACGAAAATAGTCAATTTATTAACTGAATTAGGTTGCAATTAGATAGTAATGCGGTATAATAGACACAAGTTAAATAAATAACTTAAAAAAACAAACCAACAGGGAAACAATAAAATGAATAGAAAAATGAAGCATAAGATTTGCCTATCAAGCACTGATATGTCAAACACTATAATCGTAAATACTGATTTATCGAATGCTGTTTTAATTGACACAGATTTAATTTATACAGATTTAAGTGGTACAGATTTAAGTCATGCAGATTTAACATGTGCTAATTTAACAGGTTGTATTTTACACGGTACTAATTTGACAGGCACAGATTTAAGGGGTGCTATTTTAACCCGTGCTAAGTACACACCAGAACAGATTGAATCAGCAATTACCGACGAAACAACAATATTTTAACCTAGTCGAAACGCTGAGAAGCGTCTACAGTGATTAATCACCCTGTACTGATGAGACAGATTTTATTAATAAAACAGGAATAAGAGTATGAATAATAAGTTGAAAAATTTAAAAGAAGTTATTGATGATGCTTATAAGTCTGCTAGTGATGCTGCTACTGCTGCTTATAATGCTGATAGTGATGCTGCTACTGCTGCTGCTAGTGATGCTGCTTATGCTGCTACTGCTTATGCTGCTACTGCTGCTGCTAGTGATGCTGCTTATGCTGCTTATAATGCTGCTAGTGATGCTGCTTATGATGCTTATAAGTCTGATAGTGATGCTGCTTATGATGCTTATAAGGCTGCTACTGTTGCTACTACTGCTGCTACTAGTGATGCTACTGCTGCTTATAAGGCTGCTACTGCTGCTGCTACTGCTGCTTATAATGCTGCTAGTGATGCTGCTAATGCTGCTTATAAGTCTGATAGTGATGCTGCTTATGATGCTTATAATGCTGATAGTGATGCTGCTTATGAATAATAAAGAGACAGATTAAACTCAAAATAAAATAGGAATTAATAAAATGAATACTAATAAAATGGCTCAAGAAATTGTTAAGAATGATGTAGCCTCATGCCTAACTACAATGGTAACTCAGATGGTTGAGGGTGGTGCCTTCTATAAATATGATGAAGAAACAGAACAATGGGAAGAGCCTTTAGAGTTCTGGGACGTATCAGACTGGCTAAAGAAAAAATTAAGAGATAAGGGCGAGAATGTAGTTGAAGAGTTTGGCTTAAATATCTGGTGCAGAATGACAAGCGGACAAGCTATTTGCATGGATTACGTTATTCAAGATATTGCAAAAGAGATTTAAACAAGTCGAAACGC
>NZ_BLYC01000025.1 GCF_019721995.1 Bathymodiolus japonicus methanotrophic gill symbiont
GCGTTTGCTGGACTACATGGAGCCACATCAAGTCCATGGTATTTATTCGATGAAGCAAGCGCAGTACCTGATAAGATATGGGAAGTATCAGATGGTGGTAAGACAGATGGCGAGTCATTCCACTTTGTATTCGGAAATCCTACAAGAAGTTTTGGTCGTTTCTATGATTGTTTCAATTTACTTAAACATCGGTGGATAACTTACACTGTAGACTCAAGAGACTCTGCAATCACCAACAAGAAATACTTGCAGACATTAATTGAAGATTGGGGAATTGACTCGGATTATATTAGGGTCAGGATATTAGGATTATTTCCTAGCGCATCAGATCTACAGCTTATTCCAACAAAGAGCATAGACAACGCTAAGGGACGTAAAATAAATAATATAGGTGATGAACCTATTATCATGGGAGTTGACGTAGCAAGGGGTGGTAATGACTTCTGTGTGATACAATTAAGACAAGGTTCAGACGCAAGGAGTTTTCCAAAGATTAGAATACCTGGCTCTGTTGTTAGAGATTCCATGAGATTGATTAATATAATATCTGAGATGGCAGAGAAGTATAAGCCAGATATTATCAATGTAGATGCAACTGGAATTGGTGGACCAATAAATGATAGATTAAAGGAAATGGGATATCCTGCACGTGAGATACATTTTGGTGGTTGTGCTACAAATAGCAGTAAGTTTGGCAATAAAACATCTGAGATGTGGTTTAAAGTAAGGGAATGGCTAGCAAATAACGGATGTATAAAGAATAATGACTCTAACCTTGCATCACAATTAGCTGCTAGAGAATACTTCCATGATACAAAAGATAGGCTTGTAATAGAGTCTAAAAAAGATATGAAAGACAAGAAAGGCTCACCAGATGATGCGGACGCTTTAGTCTTGACTTTTGCTACTAACATAAAAGCAAGAACACAAGATAACCAATCACATGATAACAAGTCCAGACTAAATAGAATTAATAAGCCGGGACAAGTTTTAGATTATAATCCATTATTCAGAGGATAATATTATGGGCGGTAGTCCACCACCAGTAGTACAGCCACCAGAAGCACCACAACAGTCTCCATTCTTTCAGTTAGGAAGAACTAGCTCTAAGAATAAGAAAAAGAGGAGGGGACTTCAGCATGGCAGTTTAATTACGGCTGCACTTGGTGATGTTACACGAGCTAATGGCGATGATAAGAAAACATTATTAGGTAGCTAGATGGTTGATTTAACAGAATCACAAAGGATAATAAAACGATTAAAGTCGTTGCAATCTATAAGACAGCCGTTTGAAGATGATTGGCGTGATTTATCAGAACAACTTTTTGGTAGTTATCCTAAGTTTGATGTTGTCAGCAAACGTGATTCTAGGGAAGAAGTAACAACTGTCATTAATAACACAGCAAAGCGAGCATTAAGAACGTTAGCTGCTGGACTAATGTCTGGTGTTTCTTCTCCTGCAAGACCATGGGTTAATTTCGTTACCTCTGATAGAGAGTTAATGGAGAAATCAGAAGTAAGAATATGGCTTAGCCAAGTTGAGTATCTTATTTCACAGGTAATGTCTAAGAGCAATATGTATAGTTCATTGCATAGTGTTTATTATGATTTAGGTTCTTACGGAACATCAGCTATTGGAATTTATGATGACTATGACGACGTTATCATGACTGAATGCTATGAGATAGGAACATACTATATAGACATAAATTCAAAAGGAATGGTTGATACTTTCTATAGAGTATTCACTATGACAGCTAATGATATTATCAATAAGTTTGGTAAGGACGCATTACCTGATAGCTTTAAATATTCATATAAAGATGACTTGGATACGTCAGAGTTTAAGATCATTCATGCTATAGAGCCGAATAAAAACATGAAGTCTAGCTCTAAAATGTCTAAGCATAAAGAATTTGTGAGTACTTATGTTTATTATGGTGTTTCATCAGTATCAGAGCCTATAAGTGATTTAAGGAACAATAAAGTATTAATGACCTCAGGTTATGACCAGTTTCCTATTATGTGCGGAAGGTGGCATGTATCCCCGGGTAAAGTATATGGAGAGCGTTCACCTGGCATGTTATCCCTAGGTGATATGAGGATGTTACAACGTGCAGAACGCAATAAGTATCAAGCACTGGATAAGTTAATTAATCCAGCGTTAATGAATGCTTCTACTACAAATAATATAGGGAGTGGTGGACTAGAGCCTGGACAGATAATACAAGTTGATAATACAAAAGAAGCTGGTTTAGTTCCTGTTTATAATGTGAATTATGACTTACCAGCAGTTATCAACGATATATATTCTATTGAAAAGCGTATTGATAGCACTCACTATGTTGACTTATTCCAGCAGATGTTACAGTCAGATAGAAGAGAAATGACTAGGGCTGAGGTTGATGTTAGATCAAGTGAGACAATGTTGTCATTAGGTCCTGTTTTAACTGGAATACATAGCGACTTACTAGGAAATATAACTGATCGGGTATTCAATATATGTGCTAAGCATGAGATATTGCCAGAAGCACCAGAAGAGCTACAAGGAACATCCCTAGAGCTTGAATATATATCTACACTAGCCAAAGCACAAAGAGCAGACGTATCGGTCACTGTAGAGAAAACAGCGGCATTTGTTGCAGGGTTATCGGAGTCATTTCCTATGGCACGTCATAAGTTAAATGCTGTGCAAGCGATTAATGAATTTAGTATTGCTGAGTCTAGCCCACCTAAAATGATAGTATCAGATCAAGATGCTATGAAAGCTTATCAGCAGGAACAAGAGCAAATGGCTCAACAACAACAACAGCAGATGGCATTAGAAGCTGCTAAAGTTGCACCCGGTGTTGCTAAGGCAACTAATGAAATGAAACAAGAAGAAGAGGTTTAGAATATTGAAAGAACAAGATTTAGAACAATCAATCATTCAAGATTGTATGAAACAAAAGATAGTTAGGGAATTTTTATCTATATTGCTTAAACAGGTTACACCGCATTATAAAGGACAAAACCCTGATTTTATTATTGCTTGTCATAATAAGAGGGCTGTTGTAGATACTATTACTGAAATAATTAATAACAATGCTCCTAGTGAGTATCTTAAATTTCTAAATGAAGAGGCTATAAAAGATTATGACCGAAGAATCAGTAAGTAACGAATCACAATCCACAGAAACAGAATCTGTATCAGATAATGCTAATGATGATTCTAATTTATTAGATACTCAAAAAGAACCTGATACATTCCTTAGTGATGATGAACAGTCTGAGGAATCATCTGGTGATGATAAAGAGACAAAGGAAGAATCTAAGGAAGAAGAGTCTAAAGAAAATGAAGAGTCTAAAGAAGAAGATAAAAAGGAAGAAGAGTCTAAAATTCCAGAGTCTTATACATTAGATGGTGGTGGTGAATTTGATGATACATTCATGAATATTATGCAACCTGAATTAAAGTCTGCAAATATAAACAATGAACAGTTCAATAGTTTTGCTAATGCAATGACAGCTTATGCTGAAAAGCGTAATAGTGAGATGAAGGAAGAGACTAAGGCAGACCCTGATTTTCAAGGTAAGGACTTTAAACCTAAAATAGCTATTGCAAACAGTGCCATAAAGCAGTATGGTGGCAGTAAATTACTGGATGTATTAGTTAGCGCGGGTGTTGCTAACAACGTTGAAATAATTAGAGCTTTCCATAAAATTGGTAAAACAATTAATGAAGATGGCGCGCCTATTAAAGGTAGTGTTCCTAAGTCTAATATTGACATGGCACAGATAATGTATCCTAACGAAACGAAAAGGAAATAAATTATGGCTACAATCGGTAATACGTTTGGAGATTTAGTAGACATGTATCAACAGAACGGTAGTATGAATTCTACTGTTCCTGTTATTAACATGCTAACAGAGCATAATCCAATGCTCATGGATGCTATTGCTATTGAGTGTAATAGAGGTTTAGGGCATTTACACACAGTTGTAACTGGTATGCCAACTAATAGTTGGGGTCGATTATATAAAGGTGTTGGTTCTTCTAAATCTGGAAAGATTCAAGTAACAGATACAACTGCATACTTGCAAGCAAGATCAGAAGTAGCTAGTGATCTGTTAATGTTAATGCCAGACCCAGCTTCATATAGACTTAAAGAAGCAACATTACATTTTGAGTCAATGAAGCAAGAGGTAGCAAGCAAGTTATTCTACGGTAATGTTGTTGGTGACCCAGATCAATTTACTGGATTTGCTCCTAGGTTTAATGATAAGTCAGCTATTAATGGTGATCAGATTATTGATGCAGGTGGTAATCAGAACAAGAATACAAGTATATGGTTTGTAACATGGTCTGATACAGCAGCAGCTCTTTTATATCCTAAAGGAACTATGGCTGGTGTTCAGCATCAAGATATGGGTGAGCAACGCGTACTAGATGCAACTGGATTGCCATACTATGTTAAAGAGGATATGTTCCGTTGGGATATTGGTCTTTCTATTGAAGACTGGCGTTATGTTGTCCGTATTGCAAATGTAGATATTGATGCTGTTAAGGCGGGAACTATTGATATTTATAAGTATTTAAGAATGGCTCACTATAGACACTGGGGAAGAACATCACCAATGGGTAAGACAGCTATTTATTGCAACACAGAGGTTCTTGAGTTATTAGATGCACAGAACACTAACTCAACTACAGGCGATAATTACATTAGATTAAGACCCGGTGAATTAGATGGTAAAGAAGTAATGACTTATCGTGGTTATTCTCTTAGAGAGTCTAATGCTTTGTTAAACAATGAAGCTAACGTTACATAAAGGAGTAAACAAATGATATTTTCAGAACAATCTATTTTTTCATTCAAGCAAAGTATACCTTTAGCAAATGATACAGCTTCACATAATGTTGATTCAACTAACACGATTGATTTAGGTCCCGGACTTAAACCGTTTAGGGTTAGAAATAATCTACCTAGAGATATTGGTCAAGGTGACCCTATCCCTATTCAAGGTATGATTGACTCAATATCACCTAACTTAACGACAAGTTTTCGTTTAATACTTATGGCTTCACATGACAATACTACTTTTGTTGAAGTGCAAACAACCTTCTTATTAACGAAAGCTGGAGATCAGTTAAGATTCAAAGAAGTTCCAAGAGGGACAAGAAGGTATCTTAAATTTGTCTATCGTTATCAGAGTACAACTGCGCCTGGAGCGAATAAGACAGCAGTTATTACATCTGGTCTAGGTACTGTTAGTGGAACACAAGGAGTAATAGCATAATGCCAGCTTATAATGTATTGCAAAAAGGATTTATTAATGGAATGCTTTATTACCCAGAGCATCCAGAACGACATACTCTTGTAACAAGAGTTAAGTTTAAGAACCCACCAGACTGGTTAGAACTAATAACAGATAAAAAGAAAATCACTAAAGCATTAAAAGAAAATGATGATTTGAGTGATTTACAAGAAGATTTAAAAGCTGGTGTTAAGATCAGTGGTGATGGCATTGAGACTTTATAATTGATTTCTCCTATTGATATATCTAATAGAGCATTAGCACAAGTTAATGAGTCTTCTATAGTTGATATAGAAGAGGACTCAATAGAAGCTCATGCATGCAGACTTTACTATGATGAAGTACGTAGAAATGTTATTAGTGATGGTAATTGGGGATTCTGTAAAGATATTCGTGAACTTAATTTATTAAGTAAAGATGACCCACTCGGATGGAATTTTGTATACAGATATCCCTATTGATTCTATAAAGTTATTAAATCTTTTCATTAAACCTAATAATTTAAATTATAGAAATAACCAGAATATTCATAATAGTCATAATGATATTTACTTTGAAGCTGGAATTAGGTCTGGCGTAAAAGTGTTATTAACAAATATTGACAATTGTTTTGCTAAGGTTCTTGTTGACGTTATTGATGAAAATTTGATGCCTCCTTTATTTATTGAAGCGATGACTTGGCGTTTATCATCTTATATTGCTGTTCCTATACTTGGAGTTGATAAGGGTAGATTAATAAGAAATGATGCTATGAGTGCATATAGTTCTGTGTTATCTATGGCATTAGAAAACAATTTTAAGGATAAACGATTACATAATAAAGAAACTGGAGGTATACTAGAAGCCAGGGGTAGATAAACATGAGAATGACACAGAGAAATTTCACAGCAGGTGAAGTTTCAGATGAAGTATCACAACGAGCAGACCTTGATTGGTATAACTCAGCACTATTGAAATGCGAGAATGCTTATATAAGGTCACAAGGTGGTGTTTATAACCGTGAGGGAACATACTTTACTGGTGAGATAACAGGACCAGACCTTCAGAACGTAAGACTAATTCCTTTTTCATTTAATAAGATTGAGTCATTTATACTTGTATTTCATAAAAATAAAATGGAGGTTATAGCTAATGATTCGTTCATTAAAATAGGAAATAACAGATTTTCTCTTCCACATCCTTTCGACAATCCAAAGACAATATCATATTCTCCTTTCGGAGATACTCTAACATTAACAGATGGTAAGCAGATTCCTCAGTTATTGAGCAGGGATAGTTCAAATGTATGGTCTATTTCCCCATTAGATTTTTCAATTCGTGTAGATAAACCAAGTAGCATAGATCTAGTGTATCCATTGGTAGGTCCTAATAGAAAAGGATATGCTTATGCAGTAACAGCAGTAGATAATCAAGGAAGAGAATCTCTTGAAATATCTGCTAGAACAGGTAATGTCCCTGCTTTAAGTACTATTCTACCTGTTGATATTCATATTAAGTCAGTTCATACTAAAGCAGATATACCTACATTTAATGTATATAAGGCATTATCTGAATTTGCTAATGTATATGGATTTATAGGTTCAGCAACCAACGATCATACTTTTGGTGATGGTACTGTTGGTGGTTATTTCCAGGACTTCAACTATGCTCCTGATATGAGTCTATCACCACCTATAGATAACTATCCATTCAATAATGCTGGTGATAGACCTTATGCTTGTGGGTTTTATCAGCAGAGAAGGATTTTTGCATCTACAGACAATAATCCGCAAGGTGTTTACTGTACAGAGGCTGGTGATATTGAGTCTATGAGAAGTTCAAAGCCTAGTCAAGCTACCGATGCTATACAGCAAACAATAGTATCTGGAACAGTTAATATATTCCGTAATATAATTGACTTAGGTGGCTTATTATTACTGAGTGCTGAAGGAGAGATAAGGATAACAGAAGGTCAGGACTTC
Organism: Bathymodiolus japonicus methanotrophic gill symbiont; assembly: GCF_019721995.1. GTDB lineage: Bacteria > Pseudomonadota > Gammaproteobacteria > Methylococcales > Methylomonadaceae > Methyloprofundus. The sequence goes on from NZ_BLYC01000025.1 coordinate 7,260, forward strand.
GTATTAACGCCACAAACTTTTGGTTCAAGACAAGTATCTGCTTATGGTTCATCATCAACACGCCCTGTTATTGCTGACCAGAGTATTATAATGACACAGGAGCAGGGCGGAAGACTTATAGCTTTTGAAACGATACAGCAGTCTATAGATAGAACAGATAATCTAGTAGCAAGTGATCTTTCTATAAGGTCTAAACATTTGATAGAAGGTAAGAATATAGTTCAAATGTCTTATGCAAAAGAACCTTATAAGATTATCTGGTGTGTTCTTGATGATGGAACTGTAATTGGATTAACATATGACAAGGAAAATAAAGTATGGGCTTTTCATAGGCATACTACAGATGGATATATACAGTCAGTTGCTAGTATTCCAAGGAATAATATAACAACAACTTATTACGTTGTTCGGAGAAGAATAGGTACTGCTGATAGATATTTTGTAGAAAGACAGGTTGCTCGTGAAGATAAAGATATTAATAATTGTTTCTATGTTGACTGTGGTCTTAGTTTTAATGGAACTACTCCTGTTGACAATATAAGTGGACTATCCCATTTAGAGAGTGAAACAGTTACAGTTCTAGCAGATGGTAATGTGGAGAAAGGACATGTTGTTTCTGGCGGTGCTATAAAGTTAAGGAATAAGGCAAAGGTAGTACACGTAGGATTGCCTTATGAGACTACTTTACGTAGTATGCCTATAGCAAGTATAAATTCAACATTAAAGGGTCGTAAAAAGGCAGTCAATGCTGTTCATCTTGAGTTATATAGAACTAGAGGTGTTATGGCAGCACAAACAGGAGGGAAGTTCACTACATTAAAGCCATCAAAATATAGCGACATAGGTAGTGCAGCATTAAAGACAGGTGAGTTTACATTGAAAATAGCTAATAATAGAAATGAAACTGGAACTGTTGATATTAAACACGACTACCCATTACCTTTTTGCCTTCTATCACTAACAACAGAGTTTGATAATGAATGAATTAACTGTATTGCCTTCTACATCAGAACACTTTGATTATATTAGAGATAATCTTACAAGTGTCTGTCGTTCTATATCATTAAGTTGTGATGATTTAGGTTACTTTTATGAAGATACTGACCAAGAAAGTTTAGATAATAATAGAGCATTCACTTATCTAATTGAGGATGAACCAGTTGCTATAGTTTCTCTACCTGATAATTCAGATACAGATGTTTATATATGGGCTATTTTTACCGATAGAGCATCAAAGAATAAATATAGAATGATTAGGAATTGCAGACAGATATTAGAAAGATTAAAGAGTCAGTTTAATTTTATTAGAACTTCTTGTATGTCTGGAGATGATAAATTGTATAAATGGCATTTAGCTTTAGGATTTAGAGATATTGATACAGATATTAACGGCAATCATATTATGGAGTTAGTGTAATGGCAGAGTATGCAGCAATTATTATTGCAGCAGTATCAGCAGCAGCATCAGTTGGAGCAGCAGCATCATCGGCTGTGCAGCAAAATAAATCTGCAAAACATAATGCTGACATGCAGAGAAAGCTTGCTACAGAAAAAGAGAATGCAAATGTTAGAGCAAAGGCATCATTAAGATTAAAAATGAAACAACAGTTATCAACTCAAAGAGCAACTGCTGCTGCTAAGGGTGTGTCTCTTGACTCTGATACTTCGTTATCTATATTTGAGGGTACCGAATTAAGTAATCAATTTGAGGAGGAACAGTTAGATTATAATACAGCTAGTCAAGCAAGTTCTTTACGTTCAAATGCTGGTTTAGCAAGATTTGAAGGTCGTAATAATGCTATAAGTACAGGAATAAGTGGTGGTGGGAAATTTCTAGCTGATGGATATACTGTTGGTAGTAAATGGTACAACAAGACTAAAAGTAAATAATAATTATGCCTTTAACTATACCAATAACAGAACTTCATGAGACTAAATTCAATCCTGTATCAGGACGTAACTCAGTTGCTACTAATGCTTTTGTTAATCCATTAGAAGAATTTAGTAAGGTATTAACTAAAGAACAGCAAATTAAAGATGAAACTGACGCAAGGAACGCTGTAAATGCATACAATACCAATGCAAGTCTTATCGGATATGACCCTGAAAATGGTTATTATAATGAACAAGGCAGTAATGCTGTAAGTCAAGCTCCTTCATATCTTGAGAAGTTAAAGTTAGCACAAGAGTCTAATGGAGAGGAGTTAAATTATGCTGCTAGACAGCTATATAATGAACAGACAGATAAGTCATTAGTTAATGAGCAGGGAAGTATATTAGAGTATTCAATGCGTCAGAACAAGATTGCTGAGCTTGCGTCATTAGATAATCAAGCGACTAATGCTCAGACTCAAGCAGAGAGATTCTATGCAGACCCTAAGAAACTAGCATTACAGAATCAAGATGGACTGCTTGCTGTTATGCAGAAGGTAGATAAAACTGGTGGTGATTCAGAAGCAAGAGAAGATGCAATTAATCAATTCCAAGATACTTTCTATTACAAGGCTATGAACTCAGCACTATCTAATGGTGATTCACCTGCTGCTAGAGAGCTACTAGAACAATATGATGGATGGCTAACATCAGCTCATAGATTTGATATTAAAAGTAAGCTTGGAAAATTAGAAGAAGTAGATGATGAAAATGCAAATCTTGCTTATGCTCAATCATTTGTTGACTCAAACTTTCATCCAGGAGCATCTATATCTAGCAATGTAAATAGAGCAAAATATATTAAAAATCCAGAAGTAAGGAAGTTAGCTGAGCAGATGATGCGTAAGAAGAGTACTGATTATAAGCAGGATAAAACACAAGCTGAACTTAATGCTTTTTCGGAGGTATCTAAAATGGTTGAGGGAGGTCAAAGTGCAAGCACTATACCTAAAGCACTGCTAGCAACCATGAATCCTGCACATAGGCAATATGTACTTGATATTCCTCATTGGGGAAAAGGTAATGGAGATCTTAGTGCTATTTTGTCATCTATGCCTACAGAACAATTAAGAAAACTTGATATTAATGGACTTATGGATATTATAACGAAGGGAGGTTTAGATATAAATGGAAAGGGATTTGAACAATCACTTAAAACAATTGATGATACACAGAAAGGAGTATTAACTCTAAAACAAAAAACTCTTGATAAAGTTATGTTGAATTTTGATGCAACAGCTACAAGTGTTGGTATAAAAATTAAAAGTAAACAGCAAAGAGAGTCTTTTAAATCTGTTTATAGAATGTTAGGAGGAAATTTTGCAGATGAATTAATTGAAAATAAACTAGAAGAAACAGGAGAAGGAAGACTTACTAAAGATCAAATAATTAATATATCTTCAAGAATTGGTTATACATATCCTGATATAGGAACATTTTTCGATGGTGAAAGTAATTTATTAGAACTTCCTATGCCAATATTAGCTTCTATAATATATACCGCATCACAGAGAAAAACATTAAAAGGTGAAACTTTCGAAGAAAAGTTAGCAAGAATATATGTTAATGATTTTAAAGGTAAGGATTTATAAGCTATGGCAATGAATGTACCAGAACAAAAACCATTACCACATTCTAAGTTATCGACTCATGTAAATAAGATAGTATCTGAACCTGAAAATATAGATCAAGAGAATATAGAGCCAAATCCAAGACAGAGTCTTTTTCCTAAGAACTCAACAGATAATGATGAAGCATTCCAAGAAGCACATGAAAGTGGAATAAAACGTGATCTTGAAGAAAGCACTCAGGAAGAGGCACTACATCAGTTAAAGAATATTGAAGATTTCGACCCTTCATGGCTTCAACGTAGATCACCTGATACTGATTTTCCAAACAATAAGGATGCTGAACTTGCTTTAAAAGCACAAGTAGATATAAGGACTGCACAAGAAGACCCTGAATTTGCTACGCAGAGAGCCTTAGAGATCGAAAACGATAGGAAGCAACTATCAGCACCAGTATCTAATGCTATTGTTCGTAACCCTCAGGATACAGGTATTCTGCGTCCAGACTTTGATAAGCTTGATAGGCTGTATGAGTATCTAAATCAGAATGAATATTTATCAGGAGATACAAAGGATAGTTTTACTGAAAAAGTTACTACTGCTTATAGAAAAGGTGAGGCTATTGTAAATGATTCATATCTAAGTAATCAGGTTCGCAATACTTTATCTGCTGGTATGCCTATAACTGGAGAATTAAAATCCAAGTTAGATCAGTCTCAATTCCAGATGATGGCAGGAACAAGTGATGGTTCTTTATTATCTAATATGGCTGTTGCAACATCAGAGATATTACCTCCATTAATAGACTCTGCTCTATTTGCTGGTGTTGGTGCAATTGAAGGTGCTTCTATTGGTTCCGTGGTTGGTTCAGCAGTTCCTATATTAGGTACAGCATCCGGTCTAGGTATAGGAGCAAAAATTGGTGGAGCTATAGGGTTCGCAGAAAACACCTTTAATCAGACTTATGTTCCGGCTGCTTATGCTTATTCAAAGATGAAGGTTGAGGGTCAAACATTAGACCCACAAATAGTGAATACAGCAGCAACACTAGAAGCATTAGTTTCTAGCTCATTAGACCTTGTTCCTACAGCATTTTTATTTTCATCAGCAAAAAAGGCTGCTGGTTCTTTTGGTGCTTCAAATATAGCAAGAGAAGTTATAGAGAGCGCATTAAAAACAGATTCAGGACGTAAGATATTATTTGATGCTGTAAAGGATATTGGAAAGGCAACAGTATCTGAGTCTATTGTTGAGGGTTCACAAGAAGTAGTTATGACATTGTTTGGTGAACTTGCAAAGCAATGGACATCAGAGAAACGTGGTGGAAGTTATGACTCAGGTGATGTTGCAGAGGAGTTATTTTCACAAGAAACATTCGATAAAGCTATTGATGCAAGTAAACAGGCTATGCTTGCAACACCATTGCTTGTTGGTGTACCTACTGTTATTACATCCACCAATAGGGCAATGCAGTTACATTCAAGAGTTAATCACGAGCAACAGGAACAACAGACGCTAGACAATATAATTGACTCTGTAAGCGAACTTGAAAGTAAGAACACTAACCCCGGCAGAGATGTTGTATCTGATATATTAAAAGAATCTAGCAATGATACTGTTTATCTTGATACACATGACGTTAAGTTAGTTATTGAAGAACTAAAGCAGGATGGAGTAACACCAGAAAACTCTACATGGTTAGGTGCAATAAATGATGCCATACAGGATGCTGAAAGCTCAGGTTCAAAAATAGAAGTTCCTACTGTAACTATGGTTGATAATCTAAAACAGAAAGGAGGTGATAAGTTTAGAAACTTAATGGCACTTAATCCTGATAGTGCATCACCTTATAGAAGAAAGAAATTAAACCAAGAAGAGGCAAATTTAATAACACAGGAGTTAGATGCTGCAATAGAAGAACAAACAAGACTTGAAGACATAAAGGTTGTAACTGATACTGTGCTTGGACAACTTAAAGACACTGGTGTTCTATCAACTAATGCGGCTAAGCTACTAAGTCAGTTAATACCTGCATGGGCTGATACCATGGTTCAGGGTACAGACACAAAAGCATCTACAATGATAGAGCAGTGGGGGCTTAGAATAAAAGGTGCTTACGATGGACTTAATGAGTCTAATATAGATAATGCTCAAGGACTTTATAATACTGCAACAAGGACTATAACTCTAGGTAACACACAAGACCTATCTACATTTATTCATGAGACAGCACATTTCTTCTTCGATGTTGAGCAGACACTTGGTGACGTATCAAGAATACACCCTATGTTTCCTGCTATGGCTAGGGACTTAAACATATCTGAGTCTGATATTTCTAATGCTATTAAAGAACCTAATTCAAATAGTGAGAATTATGTAAAGGTTCAAGAGTACTTTGCTCGTAAGTTTGAGTCTTACATTATGAAGGGTGTTGCTCCAAGCCTACAACTAAGGGATGCTTTCAGGAATTGGCGACAGTGGATGCTGTTCACTTATAGTGGAAGTAATCTAGTGAATGAGTCAATAGACCCTGAAATACAGCAGGTGTTCAATTCTATGTTAGCCAAACAGCAGATGGAAAAGTCTATGGTTGACGAGCTTATGTACAATGACCTTGCGACACAAGAAGCTGGAGAAGTAACTGATAAAGCAGATTATAATAGACAACGAGCTAAAGATAGAAAGAATGCTATTCCACTAACAGAAGAGGAATCACAGACAAAAGGTATTCAAAAGATATTCAGGATACTAAAGAAGAGACAGACTAAAGAGCATAAGAAACAACAGGTTGAAGCAAAGGATCAGGCAGAAAAGAATGTTGATGCAGACCCTATGCGAGTATTAGTTTCAAAGATAAAGCAACAAGGAATAAAGTTAAACCGTAATGAAGTTAAAGACTTATTGGGAGTCACTAAGTTACCCTCAAACTTTACAGGTCTAACAGAAGTTAATGGAAGTAGCATTACAGATATAATAAGTCTTTTAGAGATAAATGGAACACCAGAGCAGATTGTGTCATCCATTAGTGAAATGAATACAAGAGAAAAGGATATAAAAAATGAAGCAGAAAGGATAACCTTATCTAAAGATGATAGGTTATCAGATGAAGCACTATATGCAGAAGCAGCTAATGCTGTTAGAAGTGGAGAGCAAGCGAATAAACTTATATCAAAATTGAACGATATAGATGGTAAGTTAGGAAGACAAAAAGACAATAGAAATGCTATTAAGCAAGCAGCTATTGACGCTATCTATACAATGAGAGTAGGTGATGTAAAGACATCAACATTTCATAATAGAGAAGTTAATGCTGCAATGTCTTATACAGGTGCAATAAAAGATGGTTCATTAGATTTTGCTGCTCACCATGCAAAAGTTAGGTTGATTAATTTCTTTATGGCAAAGGAAGCAACGAAGATTGAATCTGATAGTAAGTCTATTCCTAAGAAATTAAGTAAGTACAAAAACAAAAAGACATCAGCTAAGATAGTTAATGCTGGTCATAGTTTCTGGGATAGATTATCTGTGATGCTTGCTCGTGCTGAGATAATACCAGAAGAGTTAGCAGCAGATGGTATTAAGTCTTACTCTGCATGGTTAGCATCTAATGAGCATGGAAAGCCACCACAGGTACTATGGCAGGATAAGGTAACACCTATAAAGGATATGACTGTTGGTGAGATGTACGCATTAAATGATGCTGCTCTTTCACTTATACGTGCATCACAGACTGCTAATGATGTAATTGTTGGTAATGAGATTAAAGACTTAAATGAAGTAGTCTCTAAGATAAATGCTGAAATGGATGCTAACAGAGGAGATTTAAATCTTTCTTCTAGAGTTGGTGGAAAAGATCATGTTGTTATGGATTCTCTGCGTAGTATGCTATCAACAATAAGCATTACTCCTTGGATTATTAAAACACTATCTAATCCAAAAGGAACTGTACAGTCAGTTATGCAACTTGTATTTGACAAGCCTTTAGTTGATGCGTTAAGAAGTAAGAACTTGTTATGGAAAAGTCATGTTGAACCAATAATAAGTAATAATAAGTACAATAGCAAAGAGTTTGTAAATAGAATGGCTAGCTTACATACAGTAAACTCTTTAGCTGGTAATGAGCATTTTAACGGCACTATGACAGGAGATAAGATGCTGTCCTTTGTACTTAACCTTGGTACTCAGAAAAACATGCAGAAGCTACTACAAGGCTATGGAATCATACAGAAAGGAGAGGTCGCATCAATAAATCATCCTGTTGTAGTAGAGATAATCTCTAAACTAACAAAGACTGAGGTTGAATTTGTTCAGAGTATATGGAAACAGATGGACTCATTATTCCCTAAGCTGTCTGCTGTACATAAGGAGTATAAAGGAATAAGCCTTGTTCGAGAGGAAGGGATAGAGATGTCAACTCCACATGGAAATTTGATGGGTGGATACTATCCACTTAAAAGAAACAAAGATGTTCATGATACAACAAAAACATCAGATACTGATTCATTAATGAATGAAGATTTTAATGATAATTTATCACCATCAACTTCTTCAGTGCATGAACGTACAGACTCAGTGTACGCAGTTTCTTTAGATTTAGAAGGTGGTATATTCGGTCATTTCAATAAGGTAATTCAGTATATAAGTCATTATGGTGCTATTGATAGCATCAATAAAATAATGAGCGATAATAAGTTCAAGAAAACATTCGAGAAGTCAGCAGGTAAATCTGAGTTAAAATCGTTACAGTTATGGCTTAAAGAGGTAGCTAATCCTAGCGTTCCTGAAAATCAAAACTTTGCTGATAAATTACTTAAACATACTAGATATGGAATGACTGTAGCTATTCTTGGTGGCTCTATATTCAGAACAGCACCAAAACAGTTACTTGGATTATCAGCGGCATTAGGTGATCTAGGTCATGCAAGTATTATTAATGCTTTCAAGACTCTAGCAACTCAAAACTCTTCTGCTCTTATTGCTGATATGAAAGAGTCTAGTGCAATTATGCGTGATAGGATAGAACATAACTCTTTTGATAGAGACTTAAATGAATTAAAAATGTCTGTACGAGGACAGAGTGGACATCTATCTAAATTCAATGATGCTATGATGATGCCTATTAGGGTTATTCAGTTCTATGGAGTTGATGTTCCTGTATGGATTGCAGCTAAACAGAAGTCTTTTGATGAGTCTATGTCTAAGGGTGTAGATGCTGATAAAGCAAATAAAGACGCATCTATCTACGCAGACTCAGTTGTTGAGAGAACTCAAGGAGCAGCAGGACAGAAAAACTTAGGGTCATTGTCTAGGGCTGAAAGAAATGAGTTGGCAAAGCAACTAACACAATTCATGACACCTATGCTGGCTATGACAAACAATATCATTGATTCAGTTAGATCATCAAGGCGTGGTAGCATATCACAGGGTGAAGCTGTTCGTAGGATGTTCTATGTGGTTATGTACCCATCATTAATACTTGCTGTAGCACAACAAGGTAAAGATGAAGTTGACGACAATGATACAGATATAATAGAGAATATAGCTAATGAGACCTTAATGAGCATAACAGGTTTAGTTCCTTTAGTTAGGAATGCGGCATCATGGGTTAAAGGATATGGTGGAGGACTTGGAAGTATTGAGACTCTAAGTAAAGGTGTGAGTTCATCAGCAAATCTTTCTACTGAGTTGTATAATAGAGCTTTTGACCCATTTGAAGCTAATGGTGAGTTTAAGGAAAAAGATATAAAGAACATAATTAAATTTGCAGGTATTATGGCTCATGTAGGTGCAACTCACCAGATAACAGAATCAGCATTTGGACTTGGTAAAGCTTTAGATGATTGGGATAACAAAACGAAAGCTCAAGTAGCTAAATTAATTATGACGGGAAAATAGATATGTCAGTAACAAGAACAAATTGTGTATCGGGTCCATATATTGGTAATGGAACTCAAACGTCATTTCAGTTTGGATTTAAAGCCTGGAAGAAAGAAGATATTATTGTCTACTATAGATTTAACTCAGGACCACATTCTGGTAGACAAGTGATAATAAATCAATCTGATTATGAGGTGGTTTTTAATGCTTCCGGTATTGGAGGAACAGTTAATGAAAGGACTACTTTAGCTCCATCGATTGGAGATGAATTACAGATTGAAGGTAACTTTGCGCGTAATCAGTTATCTGTTTTTAATAACCAAGAAGCTTTATATCCAAAGACTATTGAACGTGCTTTGGATAGGTTGACATTAATAGCTCAGTACTTGAATAGAAAGGTTATTAAATGTATTCATTTACATACTATGACAGATGATACTATTAACCTACAACTCCCCCCACCAGAAGCAGGGAAAGTAATAGGTTGGAGTGCAGACGGTAAGTCCTTAAAGAACTATGACCGTTAATGATTAGTACATACTTCCTTTTCAAGTGTTTTAATAGATGTAATTACAGTTGGAAGATAAGTACAAACATCTCCTGATTTTTTAATATCTTCTAGAACTTCATGAAGAGACTTAGCCCATGCTGTACCTAAAGATAAAGGAGTTGTAATATCTTCTGGAGGGACTGGTGGACAATAAGTCTTATCAATTGCTTCAAGTAGTGTAATCAAGATGCAAACTGCCTTACAGGCTTGGTCAACTGTAATCTCTACATCTTCTGCAACTCCTTCAATAAAAGACTCAGGAGCTAAGCATTTGATAGCGTGTTGTACTGTTTCAATTTCTGATTGGATATTTTTCATTTTATTTCCTATTTAATATTTATTTTGTGAATTAATCATGTTATGTATTTCATGAACTGATTCTTTCACTTGAATTGTATCTTTAATATTATTAAAATTAATCTCTGATCCTGGATATTCTGCTCCAAATTTCTTGTCACTCATAAGTTTTCCATCTGTAATAGAAAATATACTACTTATGATTAAACATGTTTTATGTTTTGAGTAAACAATATTTAATTCATTGTAATGTGTTGCTTTTGTAACTAAAATTGATTGTTTCATATAAATTAATACTCCTATTTTAATAATTGAGTTAATCTGTCTCTTCAGTACAGCGTAATTAATCACTGTAGACGCCATCACGGCGTTTCGACTTGGTTAGCAAAGACCATAGTTAATTCTACATGGTGGATATTTGGTTGAATGACTAGCTTGGTAAATAATAGCTTGTAAGTCAACTGGTGATAATTTTGTATATATTTCAGTATATGGAGCCATTATTATTTTAGACCCAGAACCATCTTCCTCTATATATTCAATTTTGTTTATATTAATTCTGATACCCATATTAAAAATATTAGGTTTATAATCTAGTATAGATATAAAAACAGGTGTTTCATATAAACTAATATATGAATTATCTTTTTTAACGCATGAATCCTTTGATTTATTACAGTCATTACTTAAAATAATTTCCATTAAATTTTCTAATGAAACATTGACTTCTATATTATTTACTTCATTTAGTGCGCTCATAAAATATATCGCTTGATAAGCAATAGTATATTCTATATATAGTATCTCATTTACATTTAACAACCTACCATCAATAAGTTTGAAGTTTGGAGCATGAACTGTCTGAACGTATCGTGAACCAACTGTGTCATCTGCAGGTATTGATGATGGTTTTGATATAACTATTGATGATGTTAAAGCAAGTGCTAATGCAATTAATAATTTATTCATAATTTTAGTTAAGACTTTTTGGTTTTGATGCGCAACTTAGTATACTAATAATTTCATCTGTAGATACTTTTTTTCTCTTTAAGTATTCATGTAAATGATTAACTATATATTCATTTTTAAACCACCATCTGAATTTCTTTAGGTGTTCAAATGAATAGCAATATGCTTTTTGTGGATTTGATTTTGATTGATTATAGCTTTCAGGGTAAAAATGAAGGTATTTTATTTTTACATCTGAACAATTATCATCTAAACGATTATGTTTATAAAACTTAGACCAAGTTTTACCAACTGATATATCAGGTATAGCATTCTTAGGAAATCCAATATCTGAGCAATGCAATAGGTGAATTAGTTTAGTGGTTTCTTCAAACACACTGAAATACCCATCTGGAACAGAACCTTCATTACATAACATTCTATCAAGAATATGTTTGTCGCGTTTAATTGCATTTTCTTGTTTAGTAGATACGTTGAAGTAGCTGTCCTCCATTTCCTCCCACAAGTCCCACGCTTCATCAGTCCGAAGTAGTTTAGATAATCTAGCACAACCTCGTTCAGTCCATACTTGTAATCCAGTATTTCCTTTATAATCAAATACTTCCCCAAGTGTACTAGTAGTACACTTGAGATCTTCATGACTTACATTGAAAAAATGCTTACCTTCAATAAATTTTTCAGGGTTCTTTTGTAGGTTTCCTTGTAATGTATTCTTAGAAGTACCAAGAAATTTAGCTAGAACATCAAGAGTTGCAACTGTTTGGTTATTGTATTGTGGTGCTGTTAATTCTTTCATCTTTAATCCTGTTTTTTAATTGAGTACATATTATACCACATTCAGTTGGCTAGACATCGACAACCAGCATTATCTATTCTAATACCTTGAAATCCAGTGTCGCACTCTAAGCTATTGATTATTAACTACTTAATGCCTTACCGCGACACTGCGACACTGGATTCCAGAAACTTTTATTTTTTTTATTTTCTTGTCGCAATTAAGGGTCAATATCAATGACTTATCTAATCCCTTAATGATCCAGTGGAATATATTTCAGTGTCGCAGTAGTGGCGCAGTGTCGCGTTTTTGTATAATTATTGGTCAATTAGCGCGACACTGCGCCACTACTGATCCACTAGATTTAAGTGCAGTGTCGCACTCTAAGTTATTGATTGTTATTTATTTATAGAGAAACGCGACACTGCGACACTGAAACACCAAAGACTTTTATAATTTATAATTATATTAAATACTGTGGATTATAAGTATTATATTGTCATATAAGTCATTATATTAATTATAACACTGGTACTTTTTTCTTTCCTAGGAGTTTTCCGGAATCCAGTGTCGCAGTGTCGCGGTAGATTCCGAAAACCTACTTTTTTGCTTCCCATTTAATTTTAGTTTTATACTCTATGTAGTGGTCAATAAGTTCAGCTAGCATATCGTTTTCTGACTTACCGTTTTGGTTTGCTAGTAGTCTTATCTTAGCTTCATTCTCTAAAGTATTAAGTGATAATATCGAGTGATACTCTGCGAGCTTTTGAGTCTCTGATTGTGTTAATAGTGCGTTCTTTCTTTTAAGAGTTAATTCTTTGAAGGTTAGCTTATCTACAGTAACAGTTGTCTCTATCATTTTCTTGTACTCTGCCTGGCTGACGCTATCAGAGAAGTATTCCTCAAGTCCCATCCGAGCATTCATCTTTAATGATCTTGACATAGACAATAGCTGTTTTGCCTTGATCTTATTAAAGGCTGTATTGTCGTAAACCTCGACCCTTAACTCTTGACCGGTACCTGAGGACTTAATTACTGATACAAGCTTCTTAGTAGGGTCTAGTGGGCGTTCTGCTATAGAGAATGGAGCTATTGACTCTTTGTTTCAATAATGTGTCATCTTCACTTGATGCCATTTCTGCTGTAAGACTTTCAATGCTATCTACATAATTACTAGCAATCATATTACCAGTAGGGTCTGAATGAGTGATGATATTACCTGAGCCATAATTGTAATGGCTAGAGTATTGCTTCTTGCTGTCTTGAGTTAAGAACCTACAGGTCGTATGGCTTAAATGACGCGATTCTAGATAACTTAGGTTGCCTATATCATCTCTATCGATAAACATCCCAGCATGGCTGATACAGGGGGCTAATAATAATGCGTGGTATAGTTTCATGTGATTACCATTTCATATAGTGATCGACTAGTGTGTCTAAAATATCGCTATAGCTTCTTCCTGAATGCCTTGATATTTTTTGTATCTCAGTCTTTGTTGATTTATCTACATAATGCAATGTATCCCTGAACTTCTTGTGCTCTATAATATCCTCAATAGTTGCAGTGTTTCCTTTCACTGCTGCTACTACTCTTTTATACTCCATGTTGTTGTAGTACTTTGAGTTCTTTATTAATTCATGCAAATCGTATGTCTGTATTCTTGCTCCATGTAATTGCTTTTCTACTTGTTGCGTTACAGTTATGTTCATTGACTTATCAAGTGATATTAATTCCCTTGCTTTGCTTTTGTAGTAATCGTCCTGATTATCCTTTTTAAGCAGAATACCTACCTCGTCATTACTTGCCATGATGGCGTTCTTTATATTAGTTACATTAGCTCCTCTTCTCTTAGCTTTAACTTTCTTTTTATTTTCTGATATGAGTAAATCTTCTGGTTCACGTTGAGCCATCAGTTCATCATCACTTGTTGTCTGTTCATCTATTAACTTATCTAAATCAAAGCCAGGCATAAACATATTACCTGTAGGGTCTGAACTAGCGATAACATTCCCAGAACCATAGTTATAATGGCTATAATACTGCTTATAATCGTCCTGAGTGATGAAACGAGCTGTACCGTGGTTGATGTACCTATTACCTAGATACGTTAAGTTATCGATAGGTTGATGCCCTAGAAACGCACCTGACGTTATAATAGGTGCAAGCACAAGTCCTGTTATATCCATTATTCCCTACCTAGTAATTCATTGATTAATCGTTTTTTCATTTCTAGTGGGTCTACTTTATTTACTCTAGCTAAAGCATTTATTGTATCTTCTGTTTCAGGAGTATTATATTTATACAGGGCATGCTCTGCATTATGGATAATATCCTTGTCATACTCCTGCATTGTGTGTGATGTCTCTCTTTTCTTTGCATCAATGAATGCTCTAATCTTTCTTTCTGCAACACCCTCATATATTTCTTTCTGATATTCAGGTGATGGTACTGTAAGGAATCGTTCTGGCTGATTAACGAGTGCTGTAAGCTCAGCCTTTGATTCCATTGTTAATGACTGTCTGAATGAGAACAAACCTTTAGCCTTTCGAGTCGTGAACTGTTTTAGTATCTCTTGGTATTGTCTTTTGTTCTTCTCAACGTCAACCATAAGCACATGATGGTTATGTGCATAAGTTTCTTGCATCAGTTGTTCATACTCTGCATGAGTTGTTGCTAGGTTTCCATGGATAACTTCATTGTCAAACTTTAATGACTTAGATAGTAAAGGAACTTCTAATCTCACTAAATCTTCTTTGACAACTATTTCTGCATCTTCTACTACAGCCACTTGAGCATTACTTATCACATTCTCTATCTCCCACATCATCCCTGTAGGGTCTGAATAAGCGATAACTGAGCCATCCCCATAGGCATACTGGCTAGCATATTGTTTTGCTCTGTCCTGAGTAATAAATCGTGATGTGCTATGACTCATATATCTAGCGTTTAGATAACTAAGATTGCCTTCTGATTGATTACCTAGGAAAGCACCTGTCGTTACTATAGGTGCAAAGACTAATGGTATTATATTCATCTTGGTTTTGGTGGTGGTTTAGGTTGAGGTACAGGTTTTGGTTTAAGCTCGCTATATATTTGTGGTGCAAACGAGAGTCCTCCAAAGAATATAAGCTCCTTACCACTCTTTATGAGACCAATAACCCTTTTAGCCATACGCATAGGGAGTGAGTCTTTCTTTTCAGGTTCTTTATCAGTAGCCTTGTCTTTGTCGCTATCTTTCTCTTTATCTTTCTCAGCATTATTTTCCTTCTCGCTTTTATTTTCATCACCTTTAGTTTCAGTTCCATCATCATCTGGTGGTTCAGAGTCGTAACCTTCATCTGTTTCATGTTCTGGAGATTTCTCTTTAAAAGAGTTATCGGTTTCTTTAGCATCTTTATCACTATCCATTTCTCTTGGGTCATTTTCTTGGCTATCAAGATTCATATCTGAACCTGTCTCTGCGCTTTGCATTCCGTCGGACGAATCGACACTGGTTACAATTTCATTGGCTAGAGACTCTGTATTATCTACTGCGCTTCCGGCTGTATTTGCTGCGCTTGATAACCCTTCTGCTGTTGATGCAACACTTTCACTTGTTAATGCAGTGATCTCATTTACTTCACCCTCAAGCAATGGAGCTGCTGCACCATCAGATACAATTGTTATAATTATTGTTGCACCTATCCCTAGTCCAGCAATAGCTTCTGTTATGATGCTTGCAAGGCTGAATGCCTGTCCTGTAGGGTCTGAGTACTTTATTGGATTCCCTCTGCTGTAGTCGTAGTGAGAGTATCTTTTCTTTAGAGGGTCTTGAGCAAGGAACTTACCAAGCTTATTGGAATAGCATCTGTACTCCATGCACGTTACGCTTGTTCCGTCAATACTATCTTGATCTATAAACCTTGCCGCCATAGATGGTTGCATTGCTATTAAAAGCAAAGAACCTGATATTATCTTATTCATTGTTTTATATAATAAAGTTTATGTTAAATGTAGTCTATTGATATTTCACCTTGTACCATTCTTGGAATGTTAGTTATAATACTCTGCTGTTTTGTAGAGTATAAATATAAGACAGAATAAATAATTAAATTAATTAAATATAGGAACAAATATGAAAAAAGTAATAACAGCATTGGTAGCATCCTTTATCATGTCATTATCTTTAAGTGCTTTTGCTGAGGATGATGGTTACCATTACAGATACTCATGCGCAGAATCAGACCCTGAGTTTAAAGAAGTAAAGCAGATTTATATCTATAACCATAATACATTATATATGGCTGATGCAAATTCTTTCATTGCTGACACAGAAAACTGTTCTGTAGTTGCATTTATTAATGATATTTCTCAGGATAATGAGTGGGTCTTTAATGATTTTATGAAGGAAGTATTTGATGAAGCTAGGACTGTTGATGTACCAACCTACATAGAACTAAGACTTAATGAATAAAATAAATTAGTTCTCTACATTGATGACAAGGACGTTGTCAATGATGTAGTAAGAAGTAAAGCCCTGTAAATCCACCTCCAAACACAACCACACCAATACCCGCTCCAATCAAATAGCCCTTAGCTGATTCTAGTCTTGAAGCTCTTCTCTCTAGTCCCTCCTCAATCATTCTTGCACGAACCTTTGCTTTTACCTCTTGTCCAATATCAGCACTCAATGACTCTCTAAATACTTTATACATACCTGAAGTGTTCTTTGGTCTATATCTTGCTGAGTTAGTCTCTAATGATATTTTATCCTCTATATTATCAAGAGTTGATTCATGCCATCCTATGCCCTTGCTTAGTGCATTCTTAACCTGTTCATTACGCATACCTAAATGACCTTTACTATCTTTATAGTCTCCTGAGCCTTCGCTTTGAGTACCTTCATAGTTTCTATCTGTCTGTATCCATGAGTGAATATCTACCTCACTTGATGACCTTCTATGTGAAATATCATTATCTGCTTGTATGTATCCACTATCAGAGTCCTTTGCATTGCGTTTTTTATTACCAGATTTCTGTTTAGTTATATCCTCAGTTATTAATTTACGTTTATCTTCTAATGGATGTGATTCGAATACATCAAGGAAACCACTAGCATCTCCTGCCTTCATATTCCCTGTAGGGTCTGAACCATAGATAACTGAACCATCACCATATACATATTGGCTAGCATACTGCTTCATAGCATCTTGAGTAATGAACCTCGATAACTTATGGTTATGATACCTGTTATCAAGGCTCACCAAATCCCCATAATAAGGACGGTCAAGAAACTGCGCCCCTACACTTATTGACGGAGTTAAAAGAAAAGGGATTATTTTTTTCATCATACTAAGTACAAGGGTTATCTATAGTTCTAACACAAGGAGGAGGAGTAGGTGCAGGTGCTTTCTTATTACCTACAAGCTCTACAATACCGAATATAGCGCCACCAGCAACACCTAGAATTCCAACACCTATAAGCACACGATTACGTATTTTATGATTTGTAGGCGCGTCATCATATTCATACTGGTCATTTTCAATACCAACATTATTAAACGTGTCATATCCATCTGTTCCACTAGATGGATTACCAGCAGCAAGTCTATCGGTTTCAATCCTGTTGAATGTTGCGCCAGAATTAAAAACAAAGCCATCTCTCATTCCAGTTATTGCAAAACCACTTATTGGGTTATTTTCAAGAAGACCAGTCCTACTGTTAGCACTTCTACCACTGCTACCACTCTTATTAGAGCCAGCACGACCACGTCCTTGTCTTTCATTATGTATCTGTCCATGATCTAGTTCATCAGCTCTAACAATGACTAGCTTACCTTTATCTAAAGAAGCATCCGTAGCAGGCTTTGTTGGGTCTAAGAACTCTGTCAAAGGATAAGTTTCTTTAGGACCATTACTAGATTCAATAACGGCTTTACCTTTAGATGAACCAGTCTTACCAACCCTAGCAGATTTTTGAAATGGCTGTTTTGGTATAGCACCCTTAACATCTTCTTTATTAATATTTCCTTCAAGTGTATCAGCCACGTCTTCAAGAACTTCAATTACAGCAGCAGCTTCACCACCTTCTGCACCTCCAGGGTGTTTTTCTGCTGGAGCTATCTTTTTCTTCTTATCACCACCAGTAAGACCATAAGGGTCTGAACTAGCTAGAGTATTACCATTTAAATAGTTATAGTGTGAATGATATTGCTTAAATCCATCCTGTGTAATGAAACGCCCCAGAGAGCGCGAATAATGACGCTCTCCAAGGTGTGACAAGTTATGTATAGACTCAAGACCGATAAATCTTGAGCCTACATATTCAGCATTACAGTTGAATGAATAAGCAAGGAATATTAAAAGTCCTAACTTATTTGATTTCATGTGATGTTCCGTAAGGTTCATACTCGAAGTTTGATGTTGGCTTAATAGTTGAACTGTCAATAGTCATTAACTGACTGTTCAAATTATCAGGGATAACATAATCACTTGTTCCATCAGGATTAACAACTAATAAAGACTGCTTAAAAGCCTTGATACGTTTAACTGTACCTTGTTTACGTATCTCGTAGCCGTTATCAAGATAATATGCCAAGTCATCACTTACTTTGATCTGATTAAAATAACCAATGTTAGTGACTGACGTTCCATGAGTTATGCGTTCAAGTCTACCACTAGCTCCATACTCATAAGTCTCTTCACCATCACCTAACAGTCTTCCGTTAGCATCATACTTGAAAAGTAATAGGCTTACCTGCAATAACACCAGTTGCTAGTCTATTTGTCTTAGCTTCCATAACAAACGTATTAGCACCATTTTGAAGCAAGTTGTTATTAGCGTCATACTTGTACACTAACTTGCGTCTTGCGTTATCAGCAGTGACTAACCGGTTAAGTGCATCATAAGTGTAGGTAGTATCATCACCATTGTTTGACTTGGATACAATATTACCTGCTTTATCCCATGAGTACTTAACTACAGATACTGTCTTACTACCACTAGCAGAAGAGTCAACAAGAGTGCGACCCCAGCCATCAATAGTTTTAGTCATTGCCAGTTTCTTACCGTAAGAGATAAGTAATGGCTTAGAGTTAATACCATAGTTGCTAAAGCTTACTGTGCTTTTTTCTGGAAAAGACTTATCAGTTGATGCTTTATATTGAAAATTGCTCAACTCACCAGTCTTGTTATAGCTGTAGTTCACTAAAGACTTATCAGGGTAAGTAACAGAGAGTGGATATCCACCGTCATAGTATGTGTAGGCATAGGACTGTAGGTTTTTACCTGAAGAACTCCACACCTTATCTGATAGATGACCATCTTTGTTATAGTTCATATCAACCTTAACAACACCATCAGTCATACTTGTAAGCATACCTTGGTTAAATGAACCTTTAACAGCTGTGTCCCATGTGTAATCAATAACACTGTGTTGACCAACATCTGTACGTACACGATTAATGATTCTATCGTGAGCATCGTATGTATAGTCATTAGAAATACCACCTCGTGTATGCTTAATAAGCTTACCAGTTGCGCTATAGGTATAGTTCTCTTTGCCAGAATCAGGCGTTACATTCTCAATAAACTTTCTATTAGAGTCATAAGCTTTTGTAGATACAAGACCACGATAGTCAACCTCATTAACCAGATTACCTACCATGTCATAAGTACCAACAGTGCTTGTTCCATCGGCTTGAGCATTGGTTTTAGTACGCTTAACAAAGTCATGTGATTGAGTGTTTCTCACCACAACATCTTTAGACTTACCTGTAGGGTCATTAGCTTTATGAGTAACCGTAGCAACATCTTTAGAAAAGCTATGTAAGAACTGATTGATTCTATCACCTCTCACTTCTTGGGTTTTAATCCAACGCTTGTCATAAGATATTTGAATTACTTGAGCGTCTGCTTTATCAAAGTAAGGAGCAAACTTAGCTACAAGTTGTCCTGAGTCTGAGTCAAAACCAAGCTCACCACTGGTTAGAAGCTTATTGCCATTAGTTGTTGTAGTGTCTTTCCATACAGATGACTTGCCATCAACGTAACTCTTCTTGGTTAATACGCCTTTTGCAACAAAATTATCAACCGACTTGAATAGACCCTTCGTCATCAGAGCCAAAAGATACTGAGCTTACAGTGAAGTCATTAAGTTTTGTATTGATAACACTACCAAGACTATTAAGGTCATGTGTTGTAACAGCTCCATTAACAGAAGTGCTGCTCACTTTAGTTGCGAATCGTGGGTCAACAGTTGATAGAGTAACAAGTCCACCTTGATTCTGTTTAGATACATAACCGTTAGCATCGAAAGTTAAGTCTGTAACAACAAGGTTTTCTTTCTTAGGATACTTACCTGTTAAGTCGGTATAGTCTTTAGACTCTGTAGTCTGAATGACATTACCTTTCTTGTCATATACTAAACTCTTGGTTGCATAACCTTTGTTCTCACTTGAATAGACCATATCCATAATAGGATTGAATAGTCCATCAGTTGAGTACTGAGTTAATAACAAGTCAAGATCAGCATCTATTCTCTTATATGGAGCGTTGAATGCTTTATTACCTGCAAACGCATCACACTGAGTCTTATCAGTTGTAAACAGTGTTCCTGTCTTATCACCTATTGTAAAGATAGACTTACCACCATCATTAACTGTGTAACGGTAGCATTTAAACAGAGCTTCACCTCCAAGATATTGACTTGAACTCCATAATGGAACTCCCCACACACTATCGACTCCGTATGTGTATGTCTTCTGAAAGGCAATAGGTGATTCATTACCACTGTTTGAGTCCTGATAGGTTGTGCTTACCATTCCACTTTTATAGACAAGTGATACAGCAGGGTCTACCTTAGGATAACGTGGTATAGAGTTATAAGTGCTCTCCTTCTGAGTGAATGCAACACCAGTACTTAGTTGTCCAACTGTTTTGCTTAATATCTTTCCTCTTGTAGGATACGTATTAGAGTATCTTGACAAGATAAACTTATCTAAAGACTTGATAGACTCCTGAACTTTTGAGTATCCAGAGAACATCCAATCATGTCTATTGTAGATAGGAAACATATAGTCAAACGTATGAGCTACAGAGTAACCATAAGATGTACCTTTATTCTTAGTCTCTGAATAACCAGATGCTACCATTCTAACTTTACTTAAAAGTATGTTTGGATAGGTAGGTTGCTTAATGTTTGCATAGTCAACGAAAGGTGATAACTTCTCATAGTCAATGCCATAAACAAGTCCTGCTCCATTATCAATACTAATAAGCTCTTGTCTTGGTGGCTCGATAGTATTCATGAAAACACTAACATCTACTTGACCAGATTGCTGTGTAACACTTACTATTGAAGCTAAAGGATTATCACCCATACTTGATACAACATTACGAGTATGCGCTCCAAACGGATTGGTGCTTTTTCCTTTTGCAAAGGTATTACCTGTATGAATGAATGTATCAAAGTAAGTTTTTGTTGGGTCTTTAGGGTCACCATCTCCACCAAGATACTTTAATATATCTGGCTGACCATCACCATTAATATCAACAAATGTTGTATTGTGTGCATTTGCTTCATCTTCTCCAGCTTCTGTTAATGTAAACACTTGAGTAGTATTATCACCAACACCAGAGCCAGAAAGCATATCCCCGAACATATTACCTGTGTTCATGTAGATATTACCTGTAACTGGTTGAGTCTTGCTAAAGTTGAACTTAACTAAATCACTTAAACCATCATTGTTAAAGTCCAAGAACTTATAAGCTGGTAAGTCTTTCCAGTCTCCAGCACTACCCAGTGCAATATCCTTTGTTGAACCTCCATTAGGTGCAAGGAATTTACCCTGTCTATTATATAAAGGAGTGGCTAGGATACTGTCATCTGATTTTTTAAGTAAGAAGAAGTCTGATAATGTATCTTTGTCATAATCAGCAAAGTTGATTGACTGATCTACAGTAGGAATAACAGTGTTCTCAATCTGTCCATTAATGTCATCATGAGTAGGAAACCCACCAGCAACAGCAGCATAGTGAACAACAATATCATAAGTTGATGTAGGCTGATCTGTATGTGGCATCATAACTACAATGTCATGTAGTCCATCACCATTAATATCACGCCCTGTGTAAGTAGCTCGCATCTTACCTGTATCAACATACTTATTGCCTAGGTTCTGGACAATAGGGTCTGCATCAAAGTTAGGCTTACCAGCAGAGCTAAGGAAAGTTTTAGCATAAGCAATACCATCATCACCTTTAATTATCTTAACAAGGTCGTTTAAGCCGTCACCGTTTTTATCAAAAGCCATGAATGTAAAAGCATCCTCAGACTTATCAGTTGGTGAGAATCTACCCAACTCCATTCTGTCTTCTGCTAATGTAAGCTTGCCATCCTTATCACCACTAGCGAAACTGAACATAGCATTGTTGTTTTCATTACTGATAATACCAACACCATTATATCCCATCGCCGTATTTGTCCATAATAACGACTTTAACTCCATTCCAATCCTCACCATCAGATGGCATTGTTACAGTGTTATTAGCTACAAAATCAGGAACTCCGGGCTGATAGTCTTTATAGCCAAAAGTATGATCTAGGTATGACTGTTTTCCATCACCTGACGTTTTTGTTAGCTTGGTTAGCGCATAAGTATCAGAGAACTTGTCATACACAGTAGTCATGTCATAGTTAAAGACTGCTACACCTTTTAAATCCTGAGTAGTAATCTTTGATAATACTTTATCTGGTTTGAATGAATAACCACCCAGTCCAATTCTCTTTTGTTGTCTGTTAGTTTCAGACTTTGCAGTGTAAGTGAACAATACTTTTCTTGAGTCGCTCTTGTCTGCATTAAAGAAGTAATCTATTTCAGCAGGATACAGTACGTTTGTCTTGTCGCTAGGCTCGTAAGTGTAAGCAACTTGATTACCAAACTTATCTGTATGGGTTTTCATTCCCCAAATAAGAATGTCTTTGTTCTCAAATTGAACTGTTGAGTTAGCATCACCACCATAAACATCTATCGTTCCATCTGAGTTCTTAACCTCAAAAGAACATGGACCATCACCACACTTACCTTTAGCAGTGATAATGTATTTACCCATCAATTCACTTTGATATTGTGATTCATCAGCTCCATAATCACCTGCAATTACAGATAGTCTTGAGCCACTAAGGCAGAAACGATTGACTGCATAGTTATCAACACCCATGTTAATCATGATGTTAGACCACTTATTGTCTTGTCTCTTATTAAGTGAGCACATGCGGATAGCTGGTGAGCCATTTAAGCTCCAACCATTACCGACATAACTACCACCTGATTGTGAGTTATAAGACAATGATAAGTTAGGTTGTAATTTTGCTTTTACTGTTTCAATAGGAATACTGTACTTAGCAGCCCCCTTACCATCTACAGTGAACTTGCCTTTAATTGGCATATAAGGCGTAAAGTCATCAGCCCTTGATTGATACTGCATTGCCAGCAAAGGTATTGCTGAAAACAGTAGTAATATTGATTTTATATAATTCATTTATATTAACCTATTTAATAGTTATAGTTCCTACACTTCCAGAAGCTCCTGACGTTCCAGAAGCTCCTACTATTTGTCCAGGTGAACCAGACAGTCCACAATTCCTTGCTGTCTTAGAAGCTCTACCTATACCGCCTATATTACCTATACCATACCAATTCCCCTGTCCATATTTACCACCTTTAGCTGGGTAAGATTTACACAAAAATAAAGAGTTGTAAGCTGGTGGGACAGAGATTGTAACAACTCCACCGTCTCCACCATTGCCACCGTTACCACCGGAACCACCAAGTCCACCAAGTCCACCAGCGCCACCATTACCACCATTACTATTATAAGCAACGCATCCTGTATATTTACCACCATCGCCACCGCGACCACCATCGCCACCAAGTCCACCATCACCACCATTACCTCCGGCACCTCCAGCACTAATAGCGGTCATTCCATTCATAGCTTCACCGGATATTGCAGTGATCGTTATATTAAGGTTAGGGGAAGGTGAACCTTTCTCGCCATTCATTCCTTTTGAACCATCAGCTCCATTAGCACCAGCTCCACCATCTCCTCCGGGCGTTCCAGGCTCTCCACCACCGGATGAACATGTGGCGTTTGCTCCTGTTCCACCATGGTTACCATCTCTACCATGCTGTCCAGAAGCTCCATCAGCTCCTTTCTCACCAATCACTCTAATGAAAGGTGCAGCAGGATTTCCAGAGATAACAAGACTATCAATAGTAACAAATCCATCAGCTCTTACTTCAATGTAGCCTCCATCTTGAACAGTTACAGTTCCATAATGCTCGCTTACATGATCTCCTGTTAATACAAGTGGTGACTTCCCACTAATTACTTTATCCATTTTAAACCTCTGTTATGTTTATCTTACCAACAGCACCAGAAGTACCATCATTTCCATTTGTTCCTACTGTTTTTCCGGGCATGCCTGGTGTTGAACCTAACCCAAGACCATCTCCTCCGCCATCTATACCACCAGCACCACCTTGTCCTGCTAGACCTCCTCGTCCACCTAATCCAAGATTAGAGACTTTAAGTTCTGCACTGACTTTGCCTGTGTTGCTCTTAGGTACATAGACCGTAACATCTCCACCATTCCCTCCATTCCCTCCTGCACCACCATTAGCCCCATTACCACCATTACCGCCATTACCACCAAGACCAGAGTTGCAATGCTGAGTGCCACACGGCTGAACAATTCCACCATTGCCACCAGCTCCACCAGTCCCTCCTGCACCACCTTTTGAACCATTCGCACCTGAACCTCCTCTACTTTCTACTGAAATATCAATACTGTTAGTGTTTGTGATTGCTTTAATATCAATAATAACGGTAGGAGCATCAGCACCATTTAAACCACTCTGACCGACACGACCACAACCTGCATTACCAGCAGTTCCACCGTTAGCACCCTCTCCTCCTGCAACATCAACAGTTAGACAAGTACCTCTATCACCTACTCTTCCTTGCCAGCCATCACTACCATGCTTGCCATCTAGATACGGTGTTGCATCAACTCCATAAACACGTATGGTTGGCTCTGTTACTGACTTGATTACTAATTCATCAATGATTAATTTACCGTCTGCGCTTACTTCAATATAGCCACCATCATCAAGTGTAAGTTGCGATAGCCTTGCATTAACAAGGCTACCCCCTAACTTGAATGGCTTATCTTTAGTAGCCGTTATGCTAGGGTATGGCATTATTCATCACCAAAAGTTACATCAATATCTTCTGATTCATCAAGACTAATGCGCGCACTAAGTACCTTACTATAAGCTTCCATAAGTCTTAACTGCTTAATAATAAGTCGTTGCTTAAACTCTGGTAGTTGTTCGTATCTTTCTGTTTCCGAGAAGTCTGTTAATTTTATGATTTTCTCGACTAAGATTTCTTGTTCTGTAATCATTCTTTCTAGGTAGTGCATCATATTTTGTACCTTACTTTTTAGTTAATAAAATTGCTATCAGTCCACCTGCAACTATGAGCTGTAATGCAACAACACCAATAGTTATTCCAGCTTTAGTGCGTGCAGACCATTCTTTGTTCTCTTTCTTTACATTTTCTATCTTAACCTCTTTAGCGTCATAAAACTCAACATCTAATGATGTTTGTCTTGCCACTACCGGTTGTCTCACCTCCTTAGTTACTGGTTCTCTTTCAACGGTTATGCTCTCGAAGTCTCCAAACGAGAAGCTTATATTATCTGGCGTTATAATACTATTCTGTATGGTTGCTTTTGTTGCTTCATTAGGTGCATCAGTATGCTGTAAATCCTCAA
The DNA here is from genome assembly GCF_019721995.1 of Bathymodiolus japonicus methanotrophic gill symbiont. Classification (GTDB taxonomy): domain Bacteria; phylum Pseudomonadota; class Gammaproteobacteria; order Methylococcales; family Methylomonadaceae; genus Methyloprofundus. The sequence continues at coordinate 33,052 of NZ_BLYC01000025.1, forward strand.
TTACTCCAGCACTTTCACTAGCTATTACATCATCAAGAAGTTTTATTGCATCGTCAACTACTTTATAGTTAATAGTTCCTGTAGGGTCTGATTCAGTTATTGGATGTCCACTACCATAGTTATAGTGGCTTGGGTATTGCTTATCAATGTCTTGCGTTAGAAAGCGTCCAGTTGCTAGTGACAAGTGTCTATGTCCCAAGTGAGCCGTTGACCCATCAAGCTCTTTATCAATAAACCTTGGTGATGCTATAGCCGTATTAGTCATGATAAGCAGTAAAGCTATGGTCTTCTTCATAAACTTTTAAGGTCTAGTGCTGCTAATATAATGCCTACAGTACCACCAATGGCTAATGCACCTATAACTACACCAAGTATTATCCTTCCATGTTGTGGCTCTACTGTTTTTGTGATTGTTACCTTGACCTTTTCAGGATTTCGTATGGTCATATCTTCTGGATGGTCTGCTTTAAAGTGTGGGTATATGTAGACTCCTTCTGCATAAGGATTTACATATAGCATGTTTGAAGTGACTATAATATCAGGTGAATTGCTGAGTAGCTTGCTATCTATTTCAGGCATTAGCTTAACTACATTCTCCATGATAGCGTTGGCTTTATCTTGTCCAGCTTCATTCAATAAGTCTTGGAAAACCTGTGTGAACTCTTCTATATTGAATAATCCTGTAGGGTCTGAATGAGCGATAACATCCCCAGAGCCATAAGCATAGTGGCTGGAATATTGCTTTTTAGGGTCTTGAGTTAGAAACCGTCCAGTTAATAATGAGTAATGTCTGTGATCTAGGTGGTAAACATTATTTGTATGATCTCTATCTATGAATCTTGGTGAGCTATAAGACTTGAAAGGTAGCAGGGTTATGCTTGCTATCAATAGATATGCTAATACTTTCATTTTCTATTCTCACAATTAGTGTGTCTACAAGGAGGGATATCATGACCATTTTTACCGTGGTCATCAGTTACAAGAACGTATATACCATAACTAGCGACACCTACAACAGAAGCAATAACCGCGGCAATTGCAACTTTAACTTCTGTACCAATTCCACTGTTAAGGTCACGAGCATTTTTATCTGTTATTGTTGAGTCACGTATCCCATCGGGTGTAATGCTTATAGTATCTATATCATGCTCTCTGTATTTTGCCTTTTCTCTCTTCTTGAACTCTTCATTTGCGTCAAAGTCTTCATAGCTTGTGTGTTTCTTATTACTATCATCACTTTCAGCCCCGCTATCCCTTGCATAGCCATCATAAAAAGACTCATCTTGAGATGGTTTTGGGTTCTGCCATACTGGTTGAGAAACTATATCATCTACAGTTGTTAGTTCTTTAGAGAATCTATCTGGCATTAGCTTGATTATCTTCTCTTTAATTTTAACTGCATCCTTCTCACCCATTGCTGTTAAAGCATCACCAAGGCGTTCTGAGAACTCTGCAAAATCGAATACATTTCCTTTTGGGTCTGAGTGAGCAATAACTAATCCATTACCGTAGTTGTAGTGGCTAGCGTATTGTTTCTTTATATCTTGAGTTAGAAAGCGTCCAGTAACTAAGGATAAGTTACGTTGTCCTAGATGGGATACATTAGAAGTCATATCCGAATCAAGGAATCTAGGGCTTGCGTTTGATATTAAAGGAATTAATATTGCAATTAAGCTTAAAAATATTCTATTCATCTATATTATTATGTATATAATGGATATAACTAAACCCTATCATAAAAGAAAGTAATGGCAAAATTATTTATTGAAACTTATTCTCGTTTGAGTGCTGCTTATGGTTCACCTATGCCATTAGCTCAGCAACCACCTATGCGAGCCACTGAGCTAACTATTCCTACTAATGCAGCAACTCAACCAAGCTGGGTAATTAATCGTGGTGAGTTAGTTTTAAGGGTATTACCTCGCGCTCACTGTGCTATCTTTCTAAGAACTTGGGCAGAAGGTACAGCAGAAACTACAGCAGTCGACCATCCACTAACTACACACACTGAGAACGCATCAGAATACATATCCATGCCAGTTAGAGAAGGTAATAATTTTAATTTGAAGCTGTTTGTAAGGAACGACTTGTCTTAAAGGAGTATATATCATGGCAGTATTGAATATTACAACCAATAAAACTAGAGCTGAGATGGTTACTGAGCTTACTAACTGGGCTAGTGCTACCAAGGTTGGTGGAAATGACTATGTATGGTCATGTACAGATCATATCTCTGTTCAAGCAGAGATAGATATAAGTGGATTTACACTTCTGTTTGCTAATGACCTAAGGATTGTTGCAAACCCTGGGGGAGTAATTACCGTATCAGGTAATATATTCAATACATACACTAGGAAAACATCCATATATTTAACTCATACAGCATCCTCAAGAACAGCTTTTGAGATGGTAGCTGGAACTGGACGATGGGTAGGAAAAGGGGCAACATTTTTACTTGATGGTGGTGACCTAGCATTTGATAGTGCTACTTCTGTTACACAGTTATATGATGTGGATATAATTGGTATAAGGACTACATACGCTACAGAAGCAAGACTGGGTGTAGCACCTACTGGTGAGATTAACTTATTAAGTGTAACCGGATGTTCACTTCGTTTTAGGACTGGTAGCACTTACGGTAAAATATCAATGAATCCAGATGGTAGGGGGTTTATTTCAGGTGATAGACTTAACTCTACTAAGTTACTGGTTAATAGCACAACACTTGATGGTTTTGTTGTTCAGTCAAGTTCAGCAAGAAAGTTCTCAGTACAACCTTATACTGGCTCAACTTATACCCTTAACTTTAAAGATGGTTCAGTAGACCCAGACTTTCTGGTTGGTTATCCACAAGCATCTACAGCTATTTGTCAAATACAAAGAACCATAACACTTAAACCTACAGATACAGACAATAACAATGTAAGTGGGTTCAAGTATAGAGTATCGTCTAATAGAGTAGTCAATCCCGGTGGAACTGTAACAAATAACCACACTATAATTGAAAATCAAGATGGAAATTATAATTCAACGTATGTATTAACTGCATGGAGGGGAGTTAGACCAACTGGAAGTGGAACATATAATTCATTTAGAGATCAGACTATTGATAAGGATATGAGTGTTCAATTCAGAAAGTATGGATTAAGGGAGGCTTCATTCTCAGCTAATGAATATAAATTTGCTTTTAATGCTCCTGCTATTATGGCAAAAGATGAATTCACCAGCACTAACGCAGTCATATTCACAAACTATGCCAACGCCTCACAGTTCTACGACTCTATGCGTTCAGGAGCTGCAACCCACTTCACAATACCAGAAGATTTTATCACTACAGATGGTAAGGTGATAACCATTAAAACTGGCTGGAAATTAAAGCGTTCTGCAACTGCAACTGCAACTATTGTCGATCCAACACCTAAAGAGATTATACTTGATAAAGATAGTTTCATTGCAAAGTCAAATACAGGTGTCTTTCAATTCGATACCTTTGCTGGCTTTGTTGATGATACCGTTGCAGGTCATACTAACATGCGCTTTGCTAGAAATGATGGTAAAGCTAATCTAGTTATAGAAGTGGATTGTCAACCGGGTGTTTCAGACCCTAGTGTTGGTGTATGGCCATTCTCTCTTGACCCCAATGTGCGTACTGGTATTATTTATCAACAAGTGACAGGAACAGGGACTCAAAACGTTACATTCCTTGTAGACCCTGCTGTAAAATACTACGGAATAGCGAAAGGACATAAGTCTAACCAGTCAAAACCTTTTGTTATTGAACCTACAGGAGCGTTAGGAGCTACAGCAAAAATTAGTCTGTACCCATTTCAGAAGCCTAATGGCGATAATATACTACCTAACACATTAACAACTGCACAGACTAAAATTGCAGATATGTTTATTTTTGACTCTGGTCATGTAGATATTAGATTAGCTTCGGACTTCGCATCCGACCCAAGATGGAGTGCAACCGATAAGATATGGCAATTCACAGCAGATGACTTCATACCCATTGCATGGAAAATGGATAAGATTCTAACTGCTAAAGAATATCTATTAATGCCACAGATAATATTCATTAATGAAGGTGTATTACTGGTTAGTTCTGGTGCTTCTGCCGCTATACTTGAACAAGATGCTACAAACACAGCTACAGCAGGTGGTGAAATGAAGATGTCATTAACCACTATGAGTGTAGGACGCATAGGAGATACAAATGCACGAAATACTTTTATTGATAATTCCAATGGTACTATTGACGTTAGAAGCGGTACTCCTGTATCAGTTAGTGTCAATGGTGGTTTTACAGCATCGTCTGCAACAAAACTGGATGAAACGCATCAAAGGTTAGCACTTGACCCTGCAAAGCCATTAACTTCTAAACCCGATGGCGGTATAACATCTACTGGCATTACTATAACAGCCGTAACGACTGCGGATGATGAAGTTGTGCAGACAAGGACAACATAATGCCTGACGTTAATAACTCTAAAGCATTAGCAACTATAGGCGTAATAGCGAGCGATAAAGCTATATCTATGGCTAGCTTAGGGTTGTTCGGTATTTCATCACCAACTCCACCACCTCCTGGCATTCATGAGCTTATACCGCCAGGACTTTTAATTAATGTCGGAAGACTAATGAGCTAAGGATAAATATTATGATAGTTAAACATACACCACCATCAGGAATTTCACACATGATAGAAGCTGTGGTTCCTGCCGCTAAAGATGCTGATAACCCTGGTGTTTATGATTCTAGTTCAAACAAAAATGCCTGGAACTTTTTCAAGCTTCTTTATTTCTAGCATATCAGGAACAGATACAACATCAATAGATATGGATTTATATCATACTACTGGTGGAGCTCTGACAACTCCTTCTGTCTATGCTGATTTCCCAAAGCTTTTTGCAGGTGATAGCTTTATTAATAATGATGAGGGTAGATACGAGCAAAATGGTTTTGTTATGTACAACTCATCTTCATCAGAAGTAATAGTTGAAATAATGATTATGACTAAAGGAACATTCAGAAGACCTGGTTCTGGTGGGGGTGGTGTTGCTAAGCATGTAAGCATTGATGGAACAGCTAACGTAAAAGGCAATGTTGGTATAACTGGTAAGCCAGCTATAAGTATTCCAGACCCTGTGACTGTAACAGGTAAAGTATCTATTGATGGTGATATGCCATCTAAAGTTAAGATAGATGGTGCTGTTGCTCTCGCTCCTGATACAGCGGTTACTATTAAAAGCCCTGTAACTGTAACAGGTAAGGTATCTATTGATGGCACGCTACCGTCAAAAGTAACAGTTGATGGAGCTGTGGCATTAGCACCTGATACAGCAGTCACTATTAAAACGCCTGTTACTGTTACTGGCAATGTAGCAACAACAATAACTGGTAAACCTACGGTTACTATCCCTGACGTTGTTAATGTAAAAATGTCGTCCGGCTCTATCAATGTTGACCCTGTGCCTGTCGCTACAAACTTGCAGCCCACGACTGTTGTAGTAGGCACAACAATTATTAAGTTGATCGGTGCAAGACCTAAAAGAGCGAGTATGTCTATTCAATCAGATCATGGGAAACTCAGGTGTTGTGAAAATTCTATCAACTACAGATGCTAAGTCTATTTGTGGAGCATTAACGCCTAACAGTTCAGCATCGTTTTGACTTTACAGGTGAGCTGTACGCGGTAGCAGACCAAGATAATCAGACTGTTTACGTTTCAGAAACTTACAATAAATAAGGTAACTAATCATGCCAAGCTTTGCTAGCGGTTCAAGTGGCTCTCCTACATGGGACTCAATCTCAGACTTGAAGTCTATTCCTTTTGGAAATGTTACGTCGACTTTATTCAGCTTTAATAACTCAAAACCGATAGCATCATCAATCGTTTATATTGAGTGCGTAGAAGATGATATTGGCGACAGCAAAACTAATGTAGGGCAATATAGAGTGGGTGACAGAATTGTTTGTCCTACTCTTTTTTGCGTTAATAACGGTTCAACTACTAAGGTCGTAAATCCACAAGGTGGTGCTTTAACTCTACCGCGATCAGCAGGCGGTGACCTTGCAGACAAAATCAGTGGAGTTTTCACTATTAATACAACCAATGCTAATAAATATAAACTACGGTGTTTTGCTAGCCATAGTTCATTGCCATTGAAATCTGCTCGTCCATTCTTTGACGTTAAAATACCTGTGACTAATGCAGTAATGAATGCTCAGATAAAAAAGGATGGATTTATCACTATCCCGCATACTGAAGGCATAGCACCTGATATCGTAGAGATTAACTTCATCGTATTAAAGGCGTTCAATGGATGGGTAGTAGGCTCTGTTATACCGTTGAAACATATAGGCGGTGCTCAACCCCCATTATCAGGAATAACAACTGGCGTATGGACTGTAAGCGCTGATAAAACTAATGTTTATCTTGGATGCTCTTCTACATCTATACTTATCGCTTCAAATGATGGCAAGCATACTATTGTTGATTTGTTAGGTACAACGTTCTGTAGTATGGAAGTATGTGTTAGGAAGAAATACCCTAATCCTTATGGCGTTACATTCACCGAGAAAGCCATTAATACAGTGAACGACATGCAGAGCGAGAAAATTACAGCACCTACTAATAGTGGTGAAGTATTAAGCTACGACATGATACTGATTAATAACGGTACAGGCGTTACAGCATTCACCAAGGATGAAAAGATATATCTTAACCAATGTGGTGGGTCTATAAAAACAAACTTCTCTGAGGTTAGCAGGGCATTGACTTACGACCCTAAAGATAGACTTGTTAAGATGCTATCTACTCCACCAGTTAAAGATAAGTTGCAGTTCGCTTTATACGATAGAAAGACAAAAAAAGCTTTCGACGTTATGACAGATAAAGGTGGTGCAAACTGGACGTATGTTTTCAGGTGGACGTATGAGAATAACAACACACCTTATGACATTGATACTAGCTGGATGACTCTTCCTATGTACTCAATGAGTGAGCCACACTCTGTATGGGCATCTCAGGCTCTGAATGTATTTAATGGTAAGTTTATCGTTAGTTCAGTTGATATTCTAGTAAGAATAAGAACAGACTTTGCTACAGCAGCAATGCCGGCATTATCAACTTGGTGTACATCTAGCCTAAAAGGTGGCGCGCAGGGTGAGACAGAAGGAATGATTAAAGCATGGAATAACTTCTCGATTACTTATGACAATACTCATTTCAAGATTAATGATGCAACATCTAAGGACTGTATGACGCTACCTAACTATCTTAGCAAAGGTGCTCACCCAACAGATAGTGGACTAACATTCGATAATGCTATTGGACTTGTTGAATATAGAATAGTTGGGTACAAATGAAAAAACACCCTATATAAATTTAGGAATCTATATAGGGTGCTAAAACAGGAGTGATTACTGTATGAGACAGTAGGTTTATATTATACATATTTTTCTTTAATATACTAAAGAAATATTAATAAATATTAACTTTTCTTAACTTTTCTTAACTTTTCTTTAAAAATCATAGTTATTTTCTTCCTCAACATCATCTTTAGGCTGATAAATACCAGAACTAACTTGTGATATATGAATTTCCATCCTTGCATAATCTTTCTTTAGTTCTTCTCCTAATTTATCCTCATTCTTTGACCAAAAACGCGTGGATAATGATTTAATTCTAGGTCTCTTATGTGTAGTAAACATAGATTTATCTGCTTGTAATAATTTCTTTACATGATTATCTTTAACTCCATTAAAACTATCATTATCTGAATAAATATCTATCAACCTAACAAGCTGTTTTAGCGTGAAAGACTCTACAGGAATATCATTTATTATGTCATTATAGTTTTCCTGTGCTTCACTAGTAGAGTTCCCAATAAGTCTTGCTCTTGACTCATTATGGATTGAAGTCTGAAAGTTAAAGTCTTTTAAGTCTAAACCTCTCAAATAGGTGTTCAACTGATTAATACCTCCTGTTTTTATCCAGTCATAATGGATATTTGTTACTTCAACTGTCATTTTAGGACAATCAGTATCAAATACATTAATCCTTCTATCCTCCTCAGTTAGAACAATTGCATCATGATGGTTAGACATAAAGAAAAAGTTTGTGAACACATCAACCGTATCTTTTCCACCATACTTCCTATTTACCTCAAGAGTGTTTTCTGTTAAGTAATCCCTGATCTTATCTGATACAGCATACTGTTTAGCTCCTTCTTCTCTTACCTCCTCAATAGCGCATAATATCGACTCATGAAAAAAGTCTTGGAACTGTCCTGCTGAACCATCACCACTAAGAACACTTAGCTTTGTCTTCTTAATATTACGTGAACCTATAATTGCACTTAGGCATTCTAATAGCCAACCTCTACCTGTACCATGATTACTTGATATATGAAGCGGTGTTACCTTACATCTTTTATATGGGAATTGAATAGTATAGGCCATCCATCCTATAAACCATTCTCTATCCTTCTTATCTGGAAACAAAAGCTTCATACGATTAAAGAATATATCTAGCTTATCAGTCCCTTTATCCTCTTTCAGTTCTGGCATGTGAAAATTATTAACCCATTGAATGCCTTCGTGCTCATACATTCTTTCTTTTCCAGGGTAATAGCGCACACCCCTTGCACTTAATCTATCTTCATGTTTTAACCAAAGTTTAGATAAGTCATGAAACTTTCCTTTTCCGTTTTCATCATTAGTAAATAGAGTCTCATTAGCCCTAGAAGAGTTAAACTCTTTTAAGCTACATAGAGACTCATGTGCTGGCATTTCAAGGTCAAAAACACCATCCCCCTTCTGTATATGAACATATCTCTTAACATATTTATCTAATTCCTTATAAGTTTTTTTAACAATATCTAAATCTTTGTTTATATTAGTTACAGTAGCCAAGTTATTACTTGCAGGACGTTCATAAGGCTTCATGTCCGTATCCTCTTTAGTTAGGAACGCACAGTCTATAGATGTTATTGACTGTTCATCTGAAAGCCCTACTTCCTTTGCAACTACTAATAGTTCATTCCTACACACTTCATATAAATCTTCTCTACCATTAACATAAAGATATTGAAAGCTTAATGCAGATGCTTTATTTAGTTTTTTACTTCTGTGGTTTCCTTTTGATACAATTACTTCTCTTAATTGCTTTTTAAGCATTTCATCAACATGATTATCTTGACTATCTAATTCTTCTTCTCCTGTTTTCATTATTCTAGTCCTGTTTTCATTTATTATTATTGACCAATATATTCATCACTATACTGTTCAGCCTTTCGTTCTCTTTAAATATAAACTCTGTAATCTTCTCTCTAACTAAATACGAAATTCCTACGCCGTTATTTGTACAGACATATCCTCTAGCTTTTCTAACCGTTTGGGTAGATAGTTTTGTAGACTTCATTATATATGCAGGTGAGTAGCAATCTAAGAAATCTCTAATCTCTTTATCGTTCAAAAGTCTCATTTTATTTATACCTCAGTTGTTTTATAAGTTTGTTTTGTATCTCTGATTTTTTTTTCAATGCAGTCATAACATAAGTATCTAACTTTCCTTTAGCTATAATATGTATTATGCGTACTTTATTTTTCTGTCCTTGCCTGTATAGCCTGGCATTGAACTGCTCATAAACATCTAATGACCAGTTAAGCCCAAACCATACGACTATTGACCCTCCGAATTGTATGTTTAATCCATATCCAGCACTAACCGGATGACCTAACAACATCTTTATCTCACCCTTGTTCCATCTATCTATCTCCTTGCCTGTTCTTGATATAGTTACAGACTCTTTAAACTCACTCTGTAGCCTTTCTAAGTCGCTCTTGAAGTTATATGCAACGAGAATATTATCGTCCGGATAATCATCTCGTATCTGTCTTAAGGAATTTATCTTTTCATCATGAATGATATGATATTTATCATCCTCATAATAAACCGCACCATTACAAAACTGTAAAAGCTTATTGCCAAGAACTGCTGAGTTTGATGCAAATATATCCTTTCCGCTATCTAACTCATAAACAAATGTCTTTGATAGCTCTTTATACATTCCATTAATTTCTGGTGTAAAGTCTATCTCATAGGTAATATTTTCACGTTCAGGCAACTTTATATGGTCTTTTGCTTCCATACTTATACACACATCTGATATTAATTCCTGTATCTCACCCATTGCCTCAGGCTTCAATAAATAAACATGCTTACAGTAATGAGCTTGCGTGCAAAATCGTCCCCTGAATGTTGTTATATTCTTACCTAGTCTTTTACCCCCATCTATTAAGTAAAGTTGTGACCATAAGTCCATATGTCCATTAGGAGCAGGTGTTCCACTAAGTAACAATAAGCTGTTAAATGAGTCGGTTACTTTCTTTAATGCTTTCAAGCGATTAGACCCATGTGATTTAAATGACGTAGATTCGTCGATAATGCACATATCAAAACCACGCATTAAACCGTTTTCAGTCATCCATTTTATATTCTCCCGGTTAATTATATAAATATCTGCTTTCTGTTTAAACTTATCCATTCTTATGGATGGTGAGCTACCGGTGCAAATAACCACTTTTAAGTGCTTTAAATGCTCCCATCGTTCTGCTTCCTGCTTCCATACTGTATTACATACCTTTAAATGCCCTATAATCAATACTTTAGTTACTAGAAAATCATCTAACATGTCGCTTGCAACTGTTAATGATGTAAGTGTTTTGCCTAAACCCATATCAAGAAAAAGACCGCATTTCTTTCTGTCCTTTGCATACTCTATAGCATTAACCTGATATGGATGAAGCATACTCCTGTTAAGTAGTGTCATTATCTGCTAAATTCATTATGATGCTTAAATATTTGTACTGCGTAATCATAATCATTAACCAGATAACAATACATGCCATACTTACTACATAATTTTTTCCATGATATGCTTCTGAGCTTCACTCACAACACCTTTTTTTGTCTTGAACTCTATAAATAATGCTTTACCATCTTTATAAAACACTCTATCTGGATACCCTTTTGAGTATGTCTTAACATTCCCCCATCCCTTACTCTCCGCATAATCACATACTTTCTTTTCAAGTTTAGATTCTTTCATTTTAATTTCCTGTTTTAGTTAAATATCTTTTGCTATCTCTTGGATAACATAGTCCTTGCAGATAGGTTGTATGGTATCTTTTTTGCACCATATATTTAATGCTAACGTTTCAACTACAGTCTCGCCCTTATCTCTCAAACTATTCATTAATGAATCTGATACGTCCCAGAACTGATAATCTGAGTAATATTCATTTCCATATAATCATATTCAAAGAAATCCAAGAAACCAGAGAAATCATAAAAGTTTAAGTTATCATAATTAACTGAATCAGTGACCATTGTAGTTAAGCATGAGAAAACATCATTTTTTACTATTTCTTGTGCTTTTTCTAAAGTATTCATTTTGATTTCCTGTTTTATTTAGTTAATCTGTCTCTTCAGTATAAGGCGATTAGTCCTTATAGACACCCCAAGCTATTAACCTGGAGTGTTTCGACTTGGTTACTCTCTATGGCAGTCAAATGTATAAGTGATTACAGGCTCTTCTTTCTTTAATGCTTCTGGTGGATAAGGTGGGTACACCTTATGCTCTTTCACAATGCACTGGTCGGTCTCATGAGAGTCTGTGTCAACAACATAATGATCTGCTACACAATTATCTTCATTTCCCTCAGTAGAGCATGGATGCCACTTGACAGTATTATCAAATGATTGATGCTCTTTAATTCCAACATTCACCCAAGTACCTGTTATTCCCCAAGCGTATGTATATCTATATTGAGTTCCTCCAGGTCTCAACTGCTGACTCTCACATATAAGAGTTAATCCAGCATAAACCCCAAAACAACCCCATGCCGACCAAGTTACATTAATAAACTTGTCTGTGTCGTTTACGATTCTAATGCTACCGCCATTTGCACTATGTGCGTTGAATGATGACAGCATTAGCCCAATTGCTACTACTTTTAATAGTTTGTTCATATTATTTCCTATTGTTAAAATGGTACATCTTCAAATTCATTATCATCACTACCTAAGTCTTCAAATTCATCTACGTCATTACTTTCACCAAACTGATCTCGCCATGCTCTAAAGAACTGAACACCGTTTAAAAGTTAGCTAAAATTTCGTTTACCTCCTTTCTTATGGTTTGAATACCAAAGCAGATATTGAAGCATTGACAATAGCACCCAGCATATATAATGCTCGTCTGATACTCCATATTGAGCTTCTTTATTCGTACTGTATTCATCTACTAGTAAGTCTTTGCTATCTGTTCTTTGCCTTTGATAACCCAATTACCTAGTGTCTTCTGGATAGGCTACGTCATCACCATCTCTGATAAAAAGTTTTATTACTATGGATTAATTGACCCTTAATATCACCATTGTTTTCTTCTTTGCAGTCTTCTATCATTTTTTGAATAAGTGCATAAGTTGTCACGTATCTTTTTATCAAGTAAAAATGTGCATTGATATTTAGCTTTCTTCTCCAGTCTTAAATTACAGCTTTTGTCGAAAATTGATGGGTATGAACATCTTACGTTTTTAATTAACATTTTATTTTTCCTCTTTTAGTAATTGAATTTCTAAGCGTAACACTCCAAAATTAGACTCCATTAGCTCACGGTCTAAACGCCTAAAGCTGTCATAATATCCGTGCTTATATGGGTCAATCTTATTTCTATGAAAATCCTCGTCAAGGTTATCTTCAAGATCATATATTTCTTTTTTAATCTTAATTATCCTATCCTCTAATATATCTATTTCATATTTAATCTCATTAATATCTACTTTCATGTTAAATCCTCAAATTCATCAGTTAATGACTTACGCTTGTCTGATTCTTTAGCTAGCGTAGGCTTGCCACTTGTTCTTATTGTCATGCCATTCACTTCCTCCTTACTTAGTAACTTTTCAGCCTGAGATAGCGTTATAGGTTTATTTATGAATGCCTTATCTCCTAGCTTTTCTTTTAATTCAATTAGTCCCTCCTCTGTAAATTTTCTATTAGTTCTAGCTTCAACTATTTTATAGCCATCGAAGCTATTGCCTTCGTTGATTGACTTGAAAGCATAATCTTTGGCTGTTTTTATTGCCATATTGATTAGCTTCTCATTATCTAAAATATATTTTAATGTTTCATCATCTCCTGAATTATCAATAACGTTAGTTGTTATGCCTAAGAACTCTTTACATTTTATCTTTGCCTTGCACCATTGACATTGCTTTAATCCTGTAATCCTTGGCGCATTAGCATCAATAGTTGCCATTGATGCCTTCTTAACCTCTTCACCGAACTCTAACAGTTCATCTATTGTGATCTCATACGTTGATATATTATCCATTCTAGGCTGAAATATATGGATGATGATGTTATCTATCGACCACATGCAATTAGTGGTCTGGTAGCATCCTAAAGCGTACAGCATTAATTGCTTGTTCTCGAAAGCATCAACCTTTATGCCTGCACCATACTTAAAGTCAATTATATGAACAGTTGATTCTTCAAGGTCAACAATCATTGCATCAACTGTTCCAAACCCATCCTCAACATAATAAGAGAACTCTACACGCTTCTCTATATATAATGACGCTTCATCCTTTACTAGGCTTCTTACATAATCGACATATGACTTGCAATAACTAACCATTTCATCATCTTGTTCTATGTTATGAGTAATATCACCCATGAGCATAGACTCGCACATCTTATGCGCCCTTGTTCCCTCTTCTGAATAAGTTGATGATTGGCTTTCAATACCTTGTTGTGCTTTTATGCTTCCAGGGCAATTCATCCATGTATCAGCTCCGGACGCTGATCTAAGTGCGTGCTCCATTTCTATTCTCCTACTTCTTTAATTAAGCTCTCAATTCCTGACTTTATCTTATCGAAATCTTTAAACGAACTAATATCAGCCATCTGTTTTACTCCTGCACTGGTTAATACTGCTTTAATATCCTTAGAATCTGCTTTTCCTGCTTTCACAAGTCCAATGGCATAAGTCTTTAATTCTAAAACCTGATCTATTAATGAAGCACCATCAACTTTTACTATTGCTTTATCATCGTTAGACTTAGAATCGGATATGGCTTTTAACTCTTCTGCTGTTCTTTCTATCTCCTGTTTAATAGGTATGTTAGGGATTAGTCCATTTTGTTTATGGCTAATTATTAATAATTCCGATAACTCTTTGATTGAATCATTCAAGTTATTTATTGATTGTTCTAAACTCATTTTATTTTTCCTGTTTTATTAATATAATCTGTCTCTTCAGTATAAGGAGATAATTCCTTATAGACGCTTCTCAGCGTTTCGACTAGGTTAAAAGTATTCTACTTAATCATCACAATAAGCTTTGTAAGATTTATTACTGCATACTTAGAGTTCTGATCTGCCATGTTCATTGCAGCACTAGCAACCTCGTAATCCTTTTTAGTAGCCTGATAGAGCTTAACGGCTGCTTTATAGTCAACAACAGTCTTTTTATAGTTATTAAGAGCATCATCATGAGCTTCAATATAATCTTTATTAGCGTATATTACTGGTACACGATCAACCGGTTTACTCTTGAATGAGCAATAAATCAGGTCTAAAATCTCAGGGTGATATTGTTTTAATACCAATACTCCAATCGACACATTAAGGATAAGTGCGCATATAAACAATGGAATATAAACCTTAATAACATTTATATTTTTTATGACCTTTTTATTTTCTAATTTATTTGTATTCATTTTCTTAATCCTTTTCTAACAGTTTCAAGCCTTTGTTGTGCGTAGTAAGTTCCTGAATGCTTGCTTGCAACCTCAAGTAAATCGATTGCCATATGAGTTAAACCCAAAGATAGGTAGTGCTCAGATAACTTTACTAATGAGATGTAATCATTTCTTCTAGCTTTATCAATCGTATATGCTAAATATTCTTTTTCAATTCTCACTTTAATGCTCCTATTTTAGTTAATTTATTCTTATAAACTTCATGCCATAACATAGCTAGCTCATTATCTTCATAGCAACCGATACCATGAAAGTTCATAATTGAGAAAACTCTAGCAGCCTCAATATCCCCATGTTCTGCAGCCATCTGAACATATTTATATTCAAGATATGGATATTCACGGTCTCTATAGTGTTCTGCCAATTCATTCATTGCAGACAAACCGCCATTATCTGCCTCCTGTTTAAGCTCTTCTAACTCTTCACTATTCATTTTATTACTCCTTTGACGCTAAAAGCCCATTTTGCTGAATTTAAATCGCTGCATGTTTCGCATTCATGACATTTTTTACATCTTTTACACTCTATACAAAAAACACATATTACGCATTCAGAACAATTATCACAATCATGGCAATCAGTACATTCATAGCATCTTTTACATGAGACACAATCATAGCAACCATGACACTTAACGCAATAAGAACACTTAACGCACTTAGAGCAAGCATGGCACTTATAACAATCAACGCACTTAACACAATCAGTGCAGTTATAGCAATTAACGCAGTCCACACATTGGAAGCAATCAACGCACCCAATACAGTTTATATTCCCTTGCGCGTCGGGTTTTCTATCTTTCATTTTATTACTCCTGTTTTAGTTAAATCTCTCAACCGTTTATTTTCTTCAAATAATAATTTATTCCTTGCTCTTAACTTATTATTATCAATCACAAGATAACGTTCATCATTTTCTTTAACTTCTTTTAGATCATCATCTACTTTTAGAGCTTCATCTAATAGCTTGAACATACTACGTGCATGCAAAATTGGATCAGTTTTAACAAAAGTATAATTTTCGTTAATGAATGGAGATGAATCTATTTCATTTTATTACTCCTGTTTTATTTACAGATAGACTGACGAAACTGTAAAACATGATTGTAAACATGATTGTAAAAAGCATCATATTCAGCTGGATAATTTAATTTAATAGCCAATACTATGATTGAAGTGATTAAAATAGATAGCCCAATGCAAAAGAATATAATAAAAACACATTCTAATAGTTTATTAATCATTTTCTTACTCCTGTTTTAGTTTAATAATCTTGATTTTAAAAGTTCTTGGTGCGATTTAATTAATTTCCACTGTTACCATCGTTATTAGATTTAACAATGGATATTTCACTCTTTAAGTTTCTGCAATACTCACAGTCCACACAATTAAAGCAATTATTACAAATCTTGCAATCCTTACAACCTACACAATCACTGCAACTTTTACAAACCTTACAATACTTACAGTTCACGCAACCATTGCAATTATTACAAGTAGTGCAGTCAACACAATTTGTGCAATTAAAACAATTTATACAATTAATGCAGTTTATATTGCCATTCTCGTCTGGTGTTCTATCTTTCATTCTATTATTCCTGTTTTATTTAGTTAATCTGTCTCTTCAGTATCAGGAGATAATTCCTGATAGACGCTTCTCAGCGTTTCGACTTGGTTAAAATATTGTTACTTCGTCTGTGATCGCTGAGTCAATCTGTTCTTGTGTGTAATTAGCGCCATTTAAATCAGCACCTATTAAATTAGTACGTATCATATTAGCATCTATTAAATCTGCATCTATTAAATCTGCAAATCTTAAGTTAGCACCTCTTAATTTATCACCTCTTAATTTAGCACCTCTTAATTTAGCACCTCTTAATTTAGCACCTCTTAATTTAGCACCTCTTAAATCTGCATCTATTAAATCTGCACCTATTAGGTTAGCACCTCTTAAATCTGCATCTATTAAATCTGCATCTATTAAGTTAGCACTTCTTAAGTTAGCGCCTCTTAATTTAGCACCTATTAATTTAGTAAATCTTAAATTAGCATCTATTAAGTTAGCACCTATTAAGTTAGCACCTATTAAGTTAGCGCTATTTAAATCTGCACCTCTTAAGTTAGCATCTATTAAGTTAGCACCTCTTAAGTTAGCACCTCTTGAATCTGCGCCATTTAAATCTGCACCTCTTAAGTTAGCACTTCTAAGATCTGCATCTATTAAATCTGCATCTATTAAGTTAGCACCTCTTAAGTTAGCACCTCTTAAATCTGCATCTATTAAATCTGCACCTCTTAAATCTGCATCTCTTAAGTTAGCACCTCTTAAATCAGCACCTCTTAAATCAGCACTTCTAAGATCAAGACCTCTTAAATCAGCACTTCTAAGATCTTTACGATTAATACTAGATTCTTCAACTGGTGACACTTAATTTGTGGGTAATAAATAATGTCCCCATAAATGCTTTTTAATATCAATTTTATTTATCATGCTCATTTTCTTCTTCCTGTTTTAGTTTAGTTAATCTGTCTCATCAGTACCAGGGGATAATTCCTGATAGACGCTTCTCAGCGTTTCGACTAGGTTAAATATCTTTTCAATTAATCTCTTACCTTATTCTCAATTTCCTTCTTATAGCACTTATCTCTATAATCAAATCTTTATACTGTATTGCATAACCTCTTGCTAGTTTTAGCATCGATCAATTCTGCTTCTAACTCTTCTATAACGTCAAACATCCTTTGATCTATTTCTACGTAGTCTTCTACTCTATGACTTAGGAGTTTTAAATTTCTCTCTAATGAAATCCTTAATTCATCATATCCTAACTTAACAGTAATAGAACTCTCTACTAAGTCATAGAAATGTGCTTTTTCTTCAATTGTTATTTTATTCATTTTATTTGTTCCTATTTAATATAATCTGTCTCTTCAGTACCAGGGGATAATTCCTGATAGACGCTTCTCAGCGTTTCGACTTGGTTAGAATATTGTTACTTCGTCTGTGATCGCTGAGTCAATCTGTTCTTGTGTGTACTTAGCACATCTTAGATCAGAACTTGTTAGATTAGCACCTGTAAGATTAGCACCTGTAAAATCAGACATCATTAGATAAGCTCCTAATAGATTAGCACCCCTTAAATTAGCACCCCTTAAATTAGCACATGTTAGATTAGCACCTCTTAGATCAGCACCTCTTAGATCAGCACCTCTTAGATCAGCACCAGTCAAGTCAAAACATCGTAGATCAGCACCTATTAATTTAACATCCCGTAGATCAGCACCTCTTAGATCAGTGTATTCAGATGCTGGGGATATCTCAACCGAGTAAATAACGTCATCGTATCTGTCTTTTTATCTCTACTATTTTCATTTTATTTATTCCTATTTAATATAATCTGTCTCATCAGTACCAGGGGATAATTCCTGATAGACGCTTCTCAGCGTTTCGACTTGGTTAAAATATTGTCGTTTCGTCGGTAATACAACATTTTTTCTGCCTTTGTGTGTAATTAGCGCCATTTAAATCAGCACTTATTAAATTAGTACGAAATCAATATGCAGCATAATCACATTAAATCAGCACCTCTTAAATCAGCACCTCTTAAATCTGCATCTATTAAATCAGTAGCACCTCTTAAATCATGCATCTATTAAGTTAGCACATCTTAATCTGCATCTATAATCAGCACCTCTTAAGTTAGCACCTCTTAAATCAAACCCTCTTAAATCAGCACTTCTAAGATCAAGACCCTCTTAAACTCAGCACTTCTAAGATCTTTACGTTAATACTAGATTCTTCAACTGGTACACTTAATTTGTGGGAATAAATAATGTCCCCATAAATGTTTTTAATATCAATTTTATTTATCATGCTCATTCTCTTATTCCTGTTTTAGTTTTAGTTGTTGTGGTTGTTGGCGTTTTCTCTTAAGTTGTGTCTAGTATACCTTATTTGATTTATAAGTCAAATTTTTATTTATATTTATTTTAATTGCTTATTCTATTGGTATGTCAACGCCCAGCTATTGAAATCCAGTGTCGCACTCTAAGCTATTGATTATTAACTACTTAATGCCTTACCGCGCCACTGCGCCACTGGATTCTAGAAACTTTTATTTTTTTTATTTTCTTGTCGCAATTAAGGGTCAATATCAATGACTTACAGTGCGACCACTGGATTTCATTTCAGTGGCGCACTAGTGGCGCAGTGGCGCACTTTCGTACAATTATTGGTCAATTACCTGCGCCACTGCGCCACTACTGCGCCACTGGATTTAAGTGCAGTGTCGCACTCTAAGTTATTGATTGTTATTTATTTATAGAGAATTGCGCCACTGCGCCACTAGATATGAAGAAACTAATATAATTTATAATTATATTAAATAAGTTAAATAATAAGTATTATATTGTCATATAAGTCATTATATTAATTATTACAGTGGTACTTTTTTCTTTCCTAGGAGTTTTCCGGAATCCAGTGGCGCAGTGGCGCAGTAGATTATGAATAATAGCTTATTTAGTTCCAGATCATGGAGGGCTAGATCATAAAACTGGGCGTTATCATCTAAACGTCACTCAATCACTTCAATGCTGTTCTTAAAGTTCTTTTCATGCAATATCTTTAATATCTCTCTATTGCTGTGAACTTCTTTGCTCCTGAATTGGATAGTATGCTTTTTAAATTTAGTGATAGATATATGGATATAACCTAGTTGATTAAGCAGTAATGCTTTGTGATAGCTACTAATCCTCGATAGTCTTACATTCCTTTGCTCTACCTTGAGCCAGAATAGTCTCACCGCTAGAATGCCTGGTGCTGGCATAAATGGCTGTATTCGTTCTATAGCCTTAGCAACTTCTGGTTTTAGCTTGTGATGATTATCACCATAAGCACATCGATATCTAATGAATTGTATCGGATGATCTACGTACTCTATTCTTACTAATGCTCTCTTGATGTACCAAGTAAGCACATGACGTGCATCAATAGACAAACTACTGTCATACCTAACCTCAAGTATTAACCTATCAACGTCGTGCGTTGTGGTGCATTTTCTTAGCTTTCTCTTCATCACTTCTAATATTTTAGTACTCATTCTATATTGCCTTTATGTGCTCATGGATTAATGGCCTTGATTGTATCTGATTCTATTATTTGAGGTTAATCAATAATATGCTTATTGCTTGTACTACATTATTAGCAATGGCTAATGTTGT
>NZ_BLYC01000026.1 GCF_019721995.1 Bathymodiolus japonicus methanotrophic gill symbiont
TGCTGCCTTATCTCCAGAGCCTCGCTATATTTTTTATCCGATGGATGAATCAATTCTGGCTCTTGTGTTTTTGAAATCTCTTCAAACACGCGCATTAAATTATAGCTCATTGCAGTCAGGCGCATTTGATTTTCAAGTGAGCGGGTATTGGAAGACCAAGCTTTAGTTTCCTTGAAATTACTTTTAGTGTTATTGAATGTCTTTTCAATCGTCCATCGCTGAAAATCAGGGAAACGGAGCCTAAGCGAAGTGATGATTTTTAGTCCGCGATAGCCGTAGAGCCGTTATTTTGTCGGAGTCTGAGCGTTAGCGAAGGTGGAGACAAAATAAAAGGCCATCCGACACGGCGTCAAGTCATTTGGAGCCTATGTTCCGACCCCTTGTTGGGTCGGGACGAGGTGACGAGGACGAATCGGGGCCGCCGGAGGCATAAGTGGTCGCGTTAAGTTTTTGCTGCTTGCTTGGGCTGGGATGCCCAAAACAAGCTTTCGCAAAAATAGCGACTCCCCGACGTTTGAAATATAGCATGGCAATGGCTCCAGGGTTAATAGTCATTGGCAAGGTTGTCACAAACCGGTAAAGTTTTCCGGTTTCTGGATCACGGTAATCCACCACGTTAAATTTGATGCCCTTGTTTTCGTACACACTGTATGCTTCAACTCCTGTATTGATCTCATGCTGGGAGTCAAAAGGGATAGACTCAACCAGAGTCGCAATTGAATTTTCTTTTAGCATTGAAATCATGTAATTAGCATGTCGTTTCTGCCGATCCCACCAGACAAAGTCGGTGACGGCTTTATCGTAGACATAGAGATGTTTCTGAGAGCTGTTATTTCCCTTGTTTTGCTTTTCAATATGATCTCGTAACACAGGTATTTCTTGATGTCTCTGAGTTCCGTTTGTCACCAGACAAAGAAATCTGAGCAACCCACTTCTGAGATTCAACGCGTAAATCCCCCCGGCCGCATAAACTTTCCCCTTGCTGTTTTTTTCAGTATGGAAGGCATGATCAATAAAATGTCCATCCGCTGCTTCTCTGGTGTATTCGTCAAGTTCCGGGAATGCTTTAAGATAATCAATGCCTTGCGATAGCAGTGTTTCAGCGTGAAGATGATAGCTCTGCCGCTGTCAGCCCCGGACGGGCTGATAGTCTCCAGAAGGCGCAGGGAAATTTGCCAATCCGAAGTGCGCGATAGCGCGCGAGGGAGGCTAAAATTTTATCCCGAATAGCCGTAGAGCCATTTGTGGTAGCCATGACTGAGCTGCTTTGTGCTCAGTCTGTGGCGGACGCAGGGCGGCTGGAGCATCTCCTATTCGCTGCGTAGGTGAACGAATTACGGCGACAGGAGTCCCGGAATTTCGTGAGGTAGCATGGCGCGCCTGCTTGTTCGTCTATGCGACTTCAGTGATTTAAAATACGTTGAGTGGGGAAGCAGCTGGCCATAAATCTGTTCATTGGTTTGGAGGAAATGGCGACCACTATCGACTACACTGATACAGCGTAATAACCCAAGGCGAATAAAGTCGATATCCTTCAACTCTGGGCATGAACGAGCCCACAAAGGATGACGTTCTGCTAACAGGGCACGTTCCATACTTTCATTGCAGTGTTGGTGAATATGTTCAGAGAGTGGTAGGTCTTTAAGCACAGGCGCGCCATGCTACCTCACGAAATTCCGGGACTCCTGTCGCCGTAATTCGTTCACCTACGCAGCGAATAGGAGATGCTCCAGCCGCCCTGCGTCCGCCACAGACTGAGCACAAAGCAGCTCAGTCATGGCTACCACAAATGGCTCTACGGCTATTCGGGATAAAATTTTGGCCTCCCTCGCGCGCTATCGCGCACTTCGGATTGGCAAATTTCCCTGCGCCTTCTGGAGACTATCAGCCCGTCCGGGGCTGACAGCGTGGGTGATATCCGTTTATGAGGTGATTAAAACGGAAATTTTTAGAAAAATTTTTTCGGTATCGGGGAGTCGCTATTTTTGCGAAAGCTTGTTTTGGGCATCCCAGCCCAAGCAAGCAGCAAAAACTTAACGCGACCACTTATGCCTCCGGCGGCCCCGATTCGTCCTCGTCACCTCGTCCCGACCCAACAAGGGGTCGGAACATAGGCTCCAAATGACTTGACGCCGTGTCGGATGGCCTTTTATTTTGTCTCCACCTTCGCTAACGCTCAGACTCCGACAAAATAACGGCCCTACGGCTATCGCGGACTAAAAATCATCACTTCGCTTAGGCTCCGTTTCCCTGATTTTCAGCGAATGCAAGCTTTATTTGAAATTATTTGTTGTTTTTTTACGGTGCCTACAGAGTGTCTATTTGCTGTTATAAGTGATTAAAATCAAAAAGATGGAAATATTCGAGTGGTGCTACCTTCAGGTAGGTTATAGGCTGCTTTGTTTAGGTACTTCTTCTTTCAATGGGAACACTGATGCCTGATATAGTAAATAGGGAGTAGGCTTTAGCCTACATGTTTATCAATGCTGTGTAGGCTAAAGCCTACTCCGCATTTTTAATTTGTTTATGTTAGAATTTATCTTTTTTACCCCCCCAACCGTTATAGAGAGTAGCAATGGCAGGACATAGTAAGTGGGCAAATATTAAACACCGCAAAGCTGGGCAGGATGCTAAACGAGGTAAATTATTTACCAAGATCATTCGGGAAATTTCGGTTGCGGCAAAATCAGGTGGTGCAGATCCAGCTAGTAACCCTAGGTTGCGCTCAGCGATTGATAAAGCTCTAGGCGCTAATATGAAGCGCGATACGATTGATAATACGATAAAAAAAGCAACTGGCGCAATGGATGGCGTTAATTATGAAGAAGTACGCTATGAAGGCTATGGCCCTGGTGGTATCGCAGTACTGGCTGACTGTTTAACTGATAATCGTAATCGTACTGTTGCTGAAGTTCGGCATGCGTTTTCCAAGGCCGGTGGTAATCTGGGGACCGATGGTTCCGTTGCATATATGTTCAATAAGGTAGGTATTATCAGCTATGCCTGCGGCGTTGATGAAGATGCACTTATGGAAGTTGCCTTAGAGTCGGGTGCTGAAGACGTGATTACTCATGATGATGGCTCGATAGATGTCATGACTGCATGGGAAGAATATCTAAATGTCAAAGAAGCAATGGTTGCGGCTGGTTATGAGCCTGAAGGTGGTGAAGTCACCATGCAGGCAGAAATTTTAACTCAATTAGATGCTAAAGATGCAGAAAAAATACTGCGTCTGGTGGATGTACTCGAAGACCTGGATGATGTGCAAAGCGTTTATTCAAATGCAGATATTAGTGAAGACGTAATGAATCAACTGGCCGATGCATAACACGTGGCCAGAATTTTAGGCATCGACCCAGGTTCGCGCCTGACTGGATTTGGTGTAATAGACGAGACAGCCACTGGCTATCAATATATAGCCAGTGGCTGTTTGCGTATTAAAGGTGATAATTTCCCGCTGCGCTTAAAGCAAATTTTTGCTGGCATCAGCGATATAGTAGAGCAATATCAGCCAACCGAGATGGCAATAGAGCAGGTGTTTATGCATAAGAATGCAGATTCTGCCCTGAAATTGGGCCAGGCACGTGGCGCTGCAATTTGTGCGGTACAGTTATTTGATATTCCAGTATTTGAATATGCGGCACGACAAGTAAAACAAGCGGTGGTAGGTAAAGGCTCGGCTGACAAATCACAGGTACAGCAAATGGTTAAAATTTTGCTAGGCATAAGCGGTGAATTGCAAATAGATGCCAGTGATGCGCTAGGTATTAGCCTTTGCCATGCAAATTTGCAACAAACACAAAGACGAATAAATCAGGGCGTGCCTTCATGATTGGATTTATACGCGGTAAGTTAGTGACTAAAACACCGCCAATACTTGTGCTGGATGTGCAAGGCGTTGGCTATGAAATCGAAGCCCCGATGACTACCTTTTATAACCTCCCTGCTATGGGGGAATCGGTACATCTGCATACGCATCTGGTGGTACGCGAAGATGCACATATCCTGTTTGGCTTTTCCACTGAAGCCGACCGGCTGATGTTCCGTACTCTGATTAAGGTTAATGGCGTCGGGCCAAAACTGGCTCTGACTATATTGTCCGGGCAAAGTGCAGATGAATTTCATCGCTGTATTCATGATAATGATACTGCGGCCTTAATCCGGCTGCCGGGTGTAGGGAAGAAAACTGCTGAGCGCCTGATTATAGAAATGCGCGATAAGCTACCGGCACAGAGTTCTGCCACTAGCGATAGTAGCAATCCGGAGCAGGGCAGCGGTTTAGCAAGAAGCAGTGCGAAACAAGAAGCTATCAGTGCCTTATGTGCTCTGGGTTATAAAGCGCAGGATGCGAGTAAAATGGTACAGAATATCGCGCAGGAAGATAAAAGCTGTGAGGATATCATTCGTTTGGCTTTGCAGGGCAAGGCCAAGTAAATGTGAAATGCAACACTGTAGAGCGGACTTGAGTCCGCTAGGAACTGCAGGAATTGCGGACTCAAGTCCGCTCTACAAGTAAGCTTAATCATACAATCAGAACAAACATATAATGCCACGTAGACGATACCATAAGAAAAGAAAGTTACCCGAAGGTCCGGTTAAAGTAAGCATAGAATCCCTGGCACATGATGGCAGGGGAGTGACTCATGTGGATGGCAAAGTAGTGTTTATCGATGAAGCCTTGCCCGGTGAAGAGTTGGAATTTATTTATACCGATAGCCGTAGAGACTATGCCGAAGGTAAAGTAGAAACTCTATTCACGCGTGCGCCTGAGCGAGTTGAAGCAGAGTGCCCCCATTTTGGTCGCTGTGGTGGCTGTAGTTTTCAGCATGTCAGCGATGCAGCTCAGATTATGTTTAAGCAAGACTTATTACTAGACCAGTTTCAACGTATCGGCAAAGTTGAGGTTAACGAGATCTGGGAGCCATTAACAGGGCCGCACTGGTGCTATCGCCGCAAAGCACGGATGGGTGTTAAATATGTAGCAAAAAAAGGCCGTGTGCTGGTTGGGTTTAGAGAGCGGCGCAATCAATTCCTGGCAGAAATTGAGAGCTGTAAAGTGATGCATCCTATTATCGGTGAAAAATTAATGGACTTATCAGCCATGATAGGCCAGTTAAGTATTAAAGATAAAATCCCGCAGATTGAAGTAGCGATAGGTGATGACGATTGTGTGCTTGCTTTTCGCGTACTGGAACCCGCGACTAATGAAGATAAGGAAATCATGCGTGCTTTTGGCCATCAGCACGATATTTCCATGTGTCTGCAATCAAAAGGCCCGGATACGATCGTGCCGATAGAGGGTGAGCCAGAAGTAATACCTACTTATTCTCTGCCAGATCAGGGTATCACCTTTCGCTTCAAGCCTGCGATGTTTACCCAGGTAAACTATGAGATTAACCGGCAAATGGTCAATCGAGTGATGCAGGAAATGGACTTTAATGAACAGGATAAAGTGCTGGACTTATTCTGTGGTCTGGGAAATTTTACCTTGCCTATCGCCACTAAAGCAGGACATGTTGTAGGTATAGAAGGTGATCAGCCATTGGTTAATCATGCCAAAGAAAATGCCCTATTAAATAATCTTTCTAATGTCGAGTTTTTTGCAGCCGATTTAAGTAAAGATGTCAGTGATCAGGCCTGGGCAAGACAAAAATACAATAAGGTGATGCTCGACCCTTCTCGCGCAGGCGCATCTGAGGTGCTGCATAATCTGAAAAAATGGGATCCGGAATTAGTGATGTATGTCTCTTGTAATCCGTCTACCCTAGCCAGAGATGCCGGGATTTTAGTTAATGAATTAGGCTACACTTTGGTTAAAGCTGGGGTTATGGATATGTTCCCGCAAACGGGGCATGTTGAGTCGATTGCGTTATTTAAAAAATAAGTGAGGTAGATACACAAACCGTAGGGCGTGGCTTTAGCCCGCCTTATTATAATATTCTCAGTACATGGCGGGCTAAAGCCACGCCCTACGATCAATGATTACCATGTCAAATACTCTACCCAATCGATATATCGTAGTTTGTATCGCGAAGCAGACGCTGGATATTATTGACAATAAAAAAGTTGTCAATAGCTACCGAGTCTCGACGGCTAAAAACGGGGCGGGTGAGCGTATGGGTTCGGAATGCACACCTAGGGGCTGGCATAAAATCAGAGCCAGGATCGGTAAAGAGCAGCCCTTAAACAGTGTTTTTGTCGGGCGACGTGCGACAGGTGAAATTTATAGCGCTGAACTGAGTCAAAAATATCCCGACCGGGACTGGATCTTAACAAGAATATTGTGGCTAGGAGGTCTGGAAGCCGGGTTCAATCGCTATGGTCTGGTGGATAGTGCCTGGCGCTATATCTATATACACGGGTGCCCGGATCATTTAATGCAAGGCAAGCCCGAATCACATGGCTGTATTAGAATACGTAATGCAGATGTGCTGGATCTATTCAATAAGGTAAAGGCAGGAGACCTGGTTCTTATTCATCTGAAGTTTCCCAATTATTGAGTAGCTGAAAGACACAATGCTGGTGTATCGAGGTTTATTTTAGGTGGTTTTGCCATGTTTATAGCAAACCCCTACTTAATTCCCCTTAGGCAATAGCATTTGAAACGAATGAAAAGACTATTTTTTCATATAGTTGTAGCATAGTTTCAATTTTACCATAAATAATTATTGGGAAACTTCAGTTATTCATTAGTAGAGCGGACTTTAGTCCGCTAATGTGGCAGCTTCTACTATTAAAGCTGAATAAGCTTAACCCTCCATCCTTTGCAAACCCCACAATACATGCTCTCTGACCAGCTCAGATGAGTGCTGTACTTTAGCATTCAGTGCCTGCCTGATTGAGCTAGACGCAGGAGCATTACCCAGTGCAACCGCAATATTACGTAGCCATTGCTGATAGCCTATACGTCTTATGGCCGAACCCTCGGTTTTATGTAAGAACCCAGCTTCAGTCCAGTTAAATAATTCAATCAGATGTTGTGCATTGAGATTATGCCGAGGGCTGAAATCGGCTTCGCTGCTGATCTTCGCAAAGCGATTCCACGGGCAAATGAGCTGGCAGTCATCACAGCCATAAATACGATTGCCCATTAAAGGCCTTAAGTTTTCTGGAATTGAACCCTTTAATTCTATGGTTAAATAGGATATACATCGCCTGGCATCTACTTGATACGGTGCGACAATTGCCTGTGTGGGGCAAATATCTATGCAGGCGGTACATTGCCCACAGTGGTTTTGACTGGGAGTATCATCCGGCAAAGCCAGGGTAGTATAAATTTCTCCCAGAAAAAACCACGAGCCCGCTTTTTTATTAATGATATTGCTGTGTTTGCCTATCCAGCCCAAACCTGCTTTTTCCGCGATGGCTTTTTCCAGTACTGGCGCAGAGTCCACAAAAGCACGATAACCAAAGGTGCCTACTTCCAGTTCGATACGCCGGGCAAGTTTTTGTAAGCGTTTACGCAGCACTTTATGGTAATCACGTCCTAAGGCATAACGAGAAATAAACGCGGCAACCGGGTTGTTTAAGTTGGTTTCCATCGGCTCATGGGCTTCGGGTAAATAATCCATGCGCACCGAAATAATACTTACCGTGTCCGGTTGTAACAGGGCGGGGCGGCTACGCTTTAAGTCATGTTTGGACATATAGCCCATATCAGCCTGGTAGCCCTGTGCAAGCCAGTTATGCAGACGTTGCTCTGCCTGTTGTAGGTTGGTGTCGGTGATACCCACTTGCTGAAAGCCTAATTCATAACCCCATTGTTTAATTTGCAGGGAGAGTTCAATGCTTGCGGTATCCATTCTATAATACTTTCATTTATTGATTTTAAGCCACGACCTTATGCAAACTTTACCTACTCAACTGTATTCTGCACAGCAAGCCAGAGATATAGATCGTATGGCTCAAGCTGTACCTAGTATAACAGGCTTTCAATTGATGACTAAAGCGGCAGAAGCCGGGTTCAAGGCGATACAGGATTATTACCCACAAGCCCAGAAAATATCCGTTGTGTGTGGTGCCGGTAATAATGCAGGTGATGGATATTTAATTGCTACCATCGCGCTACGCGCAGAGTATCATGTACAACTAATTTCCCTGGTGGCAGAAGATAAACTTCAAGGTGATGCAGCACGGGCAAAAGATGCCTATATAGCTGCGGGTGGCATAATAACAATCGATGTTAAATTGTTGGATAAATCGACTGATCTGGTAGTCGATGCATTGCTAGGTACTGGATTAGATCGAGTTGTCAGCGGAAAATTTGCAGATACCATTGGCTATATTAATGCGCTGGATATTCCTGTTCTAGCGGTTGATATACCGTCTGGCTTAAATGCAGATACGGGTAATATTATGGGTTGTGTCATAATTGCCAATTTTACCATTAGCTTTATTGTGTTAAAAAAAGGCTTATTTACGGGTCTTGCGGCAGACTATTGTGGCACGGTGATTTTTGCTGATTTAGAAGTACCAGATGCTATTGTTCAAGCACAAGCTGTGCATGAATATTTAATACAACCCGCTAAACTCGCCTGGCGAAAAGCTAGCGCGCATAAGGGGGATTTCGGACATGTGCTGGTAGTGGGTAGCGATTATGGCTATGCGGGAGCAATCCATTTAGCGGCGAGAGCTGCTTTAAATAGTGGCGCGGGGCTGGTTAGTGTGGCTACACGCAAAGCACATGCATTACAAACGCATTTGTTTTGCCCTGAATTAATGGGACATGCCTTAGAGCAGATAGCTGATATTGACAGCCTGTGTGCTAAGGTAACGGTTCTGGTTTTAGGTCCAGGCCTCGGGCAACGTGACTGGGCGCAAAGTATCTGGCCAACTTTAATTGCTCTGGATGTACCTCGAGTGATTGATGCGGATGCGTTAAATTTACTGGCTGAATCTCCTGCCTATGCGGATAACTGGATTCTGACGCCACACCCGGGTGAAGCAGCACGTTTATTACAGTGTACTAACGCTGATATATTGCAGGATAGATATGCAGCAGTGCGAGCGATACAGCATCAATATGGTGGTATCTGCGTTTTAAAAGGTGCAGGAACTCTGGTATGTGCAGGTGCAGATGTCTATGTGAATACCACTGGCAATCCGGGGATGGCATCAGGAGGTATGGGCGATGTTTTATCCGGCTTGATTGGCAGTTTTCTGGTACAGAAATATTCCTTGCTTGAGGCCGCGCAGCAAGGTGTATATTTACATGGTTTAGCAGCGGATATAGCA
The DNA here is from genome assembly GCF_019721995.1 of Bathymodiolus japonicus methanotrophic gill symbiont. Classification (GTDB taxonomy): domain Bacteria; phylum Pseudomonadota; class Gammaproteobacteria; order Methylococcales; family Methylomonadaceae; genus Methyloprofundus. Next base: position 9,235 of record NZ_BLYC01000026.1, read on the forward strand.
GTAGAAAAAAAGGGGCAGCGGGGCTTGCATGCCAGTGAAGTCATACAATTTTTAAGACAGGTGGTTAATTAAAGTGCAGTTTTCATTACAGTCAGCAGCAGAAACTGAAGCATTTGGTGCGAAATTATTTCATGCACTACCTGAAAAATGTGTAGTTTTTCTCAGTGGTGATTTAGGTGCCGGCAAGACGACTCTAGTTCGCGGATTTATGCGCGCAGCCGGGCATACTGGAACCGTAAAAAGCCCGACTTATAATATCGTCGAGGAATACCAGCTGCAACAGCGGTTGTTTTTTCATTTTGATTTATATCGCTTGGTCGACCCTGAAGAACTGGAGTGGATTGGTATTGCTGATTATTTGCAGGAGCAAAGTATTTGCTTTTTTGAATGGCCGGAAAAAGGCGCAGGGTATATAGGATCACCTGATGTTATTTTATCCATATCGACTACCGAAAAGGGACGTCTACTGGAGATTGAGAAAATTCCAGCTGGCATTGAAATTGGTGATTGCTGATTTAACAGCTCTTGTAAATGTATTATCTGCGTGACATATTAATTCAAGCAAGCAGACGCTTTTATTATAATGCTGAGAATATTACGGGAAATTAAAATATACTGTATTGTACAGATGCCCCAATAAAAACAATTATAACGGTCAAGCCATGCCAAAATATATCAGTACCAAAGCTCATACCTTATTTGCTGTTGTTTTTATTATTATCAGTGGTTGTACAACCGTTTACCAAACAGTCCAATCGCCAGACTTTGAGGCTTTATATGGATCATCGGAACCTAAGCTGCGCACACTCGCAGCAGATAATTCGCTGGCTAAAGATGCCATTTCCTATCACCAGGATATTAAACCTATTTTAGACACGAGATGTGTCGCCTGTCATGCTTGTTATGATGCGCCATGTCAATTAAAACTAGGATCCACTACCGGGTTAGACCGGGGCGCTACCAAACAAGTTGTGTATGGTGCTAGATTAGAAGCTATCGATCCTACACGTTTGTTTATTGATGCAACATCGACAGCAGGCTGGCGGGAAAAAGACTTTTATCCAGTTCTGAATGAACGGGTAAATTCAGCTCAGGCAAATATAAATAATTCCTTGTTAGCTAAATTCTTAATATTAAAACGGGGCAACCCGCTGCCCGAGTCAGGGAAATTAGCTGATTCATTCGATCTTGGTCTGGGTCGAGAATTATCCTGCCCCACAGTAGCCGAATTCGCGGGGTTTAAACGGGATCATCCAGGGTGGGGAATGCCCTACGCCATGCCCGGCCTATCACTAAAGCAGGAATATACCATTATGCAATGGTTACAGGAGGGTGCTAAATTTGATGCTGACCCCGTGCCATCAAATGTTGCAGTTAAAGCAATTGCAGAGTGGGAACATTTTTTCAATCGCCAGAGTTTAAAGCAACAACTGGTTTCGCGGTATATTTTTGAACATCTGTTTCTGGGGCATATTCACTTCCAGAGACACCCCAAAAAGGAATTTTATCGCTTAGTACGCTCCACAACCCCTTCAGGTCAGGCGATTGAGGAAATAGCTACGGTACTTCCCTATGATGCCCCTGGTGTTGCCAGGTTTTATTATCGCTTACGTCCGGTAGAAGGTGTTATCGTGGATAAGACACATTTTGTCTATGAATTCAGTGAAGAAAAAATGCAGCGGTATAAGGAATTATTCTTTACTGAGAACTATAAGGTTACAAAGCTGCCCTCATATTTGCCTCAAGTCGCAGCTAATCCATTTTCATCATTCTCTGAGTTGCCAAGACATGCGCGCTATCATTTTTTGCTGGATGATGCCCAATATTTTATTTCTGGGTTTATTAAAGGTCCTGTATGTAGAGGGCAAATTGCTTTAAATGTAATACGTGATAGGTTCTGGGTGGTTTTCCTGGAACCGGATGGACGTAAGCAAGATACCGGAATAGCGGAGAAATTTGCACTATTTCTGAAACAGCAGGATCCTATATTAAGCCTGCCTGGTGCTGCTGGAGACAAATTAGGGGTATTTGGCTGGCGAAAATATAATAACCTTGCACAAGAATATCTTAAAAATAAAGATAAATTTTCCAATCAATTGATAGATGAATACGGTGGTTTTGGCATCGATGATATCTGGGATGGCGATGGTCATAATCAGAATGCCGCGCTCACTATTTTCAGACACTTTGATAGTGCAACAGTGGTTGAAGGTCTAGTCGGAGAAACACCTTTAACAGGCTGGTTGTTTGATTATCCGCTGTTTGAGCGCATCCACTATTTACTGGTTGCCGGCTTTAATGTCTATGGTTCTATCGATCATCAACTTGCAACCCGGCTGTATATGGGCTTCTTACGTATGGATGGAGAAGGTGGTTTGCTTAGACTGCTACCCGCAGATCATCGGAAAAAGGTACATCAAAGTTGGTATAGGGGTATTAGCGGTGACATTGCTACTTATCTGAATACACCTTATTACAGTGCGGGTCATGAGACGGCTGTGGTCTATAAAACGAACAACTACAAGCAGGAGTTATTTGCACAAATTAGACAGCGACTAGGTAAGGCAGTGAGTGAGAAAGAATCCATAAACCCATGTGAGCAGGAAGCCTGCATAAAGCCTAAGACAACAGCATTCCAGCAACAAGCGGATCTTGCCATGAGCAAACTCTCTAAACTTAAAGGCGCAGAGCTAGGCTTGTTGCCGGAAATGTCCATAGTCAAGGTCACAGATAAAGACAAAAATACCAAGCTGATTTACACGTTATTATTGAATAAGGCACTGGCAAATGTCTCATTTATGCTATCAGAAGATTTACGCAGTGAGCCTGACCTTGACACGCTAACCGTAGTACCTGGATTTTTAGGAAGTTATCCGAACTTTTTCTTTCATGTAGAAAAAGATCAGTTACAGTCATTTGTTGACGGCATTAAACATGCGCGTAACAGCGATGACAAAGAAGCATTTTACAGGCAATTTGGTATACGACGCACCAATCCGGAAATCTGGCATTATGTAGACTGGTTTAATGCAGAGCATGAAAAATACCGTGGATTACGAGCAGGCTTATTTGACTTAAATAGATACCATAATCTTTAATTTTTTAAGCACGATGAGTCTGAACTAGAAATAATAATTGCTATACTAAACACGTTAAGCTATATTTTTTCTAGCCTCACCCAGATTAATATTTATGAAACATGATAAGGAGATTTTAATATGCAACATATTTTAAAAACAGCAGGCATGCTGTTACTTGCTGGATCTACGCTGTCTGCTTGTGCCATGATAGAAAAAAGCAATGCAACTAGCGATGAGCAAAAGCTGGCGGCTGCCGGGTTTAAAGTTAAATTTGCAGATTCACCCGGAAAGCTGGCGCATGTTCAATCCATGAAACAGCGAGAAGTGATTAGCCATATCCAAAATGGAGCTGTTTATGATGCCTATGCGGATGCTGAATTCTGTAAATGCCTGTATATGGGTACGCAGGAAAATTATCAGGAATATGCAAAACTCAACGTCGAGCAGCGCACGGCCGAAATGAACCGGGATGCAGCCATGGACTGGAATGCCTGGGGTGGTTGGGGCGCCTGGTATTACTAAGTGCACATAACGACTTGAGCACATTGGGTTGCGGATCTTTAGTCCGCTTTTTAAAATGCAGGCTAAGCAGGCGCGCCATGCTACCTCACGAAATTCCGGGACTCCTGTCGCCATAATTCGTTCACCTACGCAGCGGATGGGAGATGCCCTGAACGCCCTGCGTCCGCAACGACTACGCACAAAAGCCGCTTCGTCATTACTACCTCACTGACTGGACGGCTATTCGGAATGCAATTCTTGCTCCTCTCGCGTGCTGCTAGCACACGTCGAATCAGCGAATCGCCCTGTCGCCTATCACTCGATGTTCAAGTTTTTCCATCCCATTGCCATCAAACTCTTACCTTCACCCAGCAGAACAATACTTTAATGATGGTGTTGGCTCTAAGCGCCCTAAATCTCTGCCAATCATATGTTTTCCTGATGGCATCAGTTGAAACACATCCTTTATTAATTCACCTAACTCTTTCAGCTTATCACCAGGATCTGGAAACTCTAGCAATGACATGATGAACTCAAGCAGTACATCCATTTGAGACTTGCGCTGTAAGCTTCCTACGGTATACGCAGGTAGTTTGCTTTCAATGCGGGCTATTTGCTCTGGGTGAAGGAGAAGGCAATGGTCAAACAAAAGACTCAGAATCAGGCCACGGCTTGATCCCTCTTCATCTAATTGTTTGGCCTCACGCCCCCATCCTTCATAAAGCTTCCAGTCCTCAAAGAAAACCTCAATCAGCCATCTCAACGTATAGGCTTGAATAATATCTTGTGTGCGCCAAGTCAGGTCTGTCGCCACTAAATAGCGATAGTCGTTTTCACCGTCATATTTTAAGGCAATGACAAAGCGCTTTTTACTGTGAGAACTCACCTTTAATCGTGCACTGCTGACAGTCACTTTAATCTCTTTGCCGCCACGTACACGTATTATCTGATCAATGCCTTTGTTAATCGAATTAAAGTAGCTCTCGACTGACCTTATTCTACCTCTATATTCAATTTTTTGGTTTTTACGTAATTGGCTAATCACCTGCGAGCCTCCAGATTCTTTAGCGGCTTCGTCCATAAAGGCTTTTCACCATACAGCGCATCAGCCAGTACGCCTTTAATTTTAATCAGGCTATGCGCAACTTTAAACTCTTTTAATAAGCCTAATGCAATCTCTGTTTTGGTCGGGTAGGCACTGTCACGTTCAGGCTTAATAGGCCGATCTTTTTTTGCTATACCGCTCTTTTTCAACCGTTTATCTTCTTTATTCCACTGCTTTAAGGCTGGATCCGGCATATAAAAGAAAAAACCGACAGGCACTGTAATGGATGAGGTAACTAGCAGCAATAATACTATCGTTTGTCCATTAACATACCCGCCGGAGCCTTTGTGTTTCTGCTTGTAAACCTTATAAATACGTTTTGTAGACTTAGATCGTGCTCGGTCTGATTCATCAAAGGCCAACACACCTTCAGTAATGCCATAACGTTTTAAAATTAAGACCACACTCACCCGTAGCAAACAGTCCCAGGGTATACTTGCTTTACGAAACACCCAGGATAATGCGGCTACTTTGCAATCTCCAAGGCTTGCTCGCTCAAACTTAGCCCAGCAAACAGAGTTCATTAGCAGTATGCACGTTAAACAAGCGCCCAACCAAGCGGCTTGAATCCGTGTCAAAGCGGCTCCGGGTTTTAGCTGATTGAGCGCATCATTTAAATCGTCAATATAGCTTTGGATAAAGGTGGCTGAGGTGATTAAAACGGAAATTTTTAGAAAAATTTTTCGGCAAATGCAAGCTTTATTTGAAATTATTTGTTGTTCTTTTACGGTGCCTACAGAGTGTCTATTTCTGTTATAAGTGATTAAAATCAAAAAGATGGAAATATTCGAGTGGTGCTACCTTCAGGTAGGTTATAGGCTGCTTTGTTTAGGTACTTCTTCTTTCAATGGGAACACTGATGACCGCGCATTCAATGCAAGGTTCTAAACAGCCTGAATAACCACTGGGAAGGGTTAATGGTATTTGTGGCTAATCCTCAGGTGCCCATGGACAACAATATCGCCGAGCGGCGCATGCGTAATCCCGGGATGGGGCGTAAAAATTATTATGGCTCAGGGAGCCAATGGAGTGCAAAACTCGCCGCCATGATGTTTTCACTCTTTCAGACAATTCTGTTATGGGGATTGAACCCACATCACTGGCTTCACGACTACCTGAATGCCTGTGCGAACAATGGCGGGCAGCCTCCATCAGACATCCGCCCGTTTATTCCCTGGATGATGAGCGAGCAGCGTAAACAGCAGTTGAGCAAACCCTTGCCTGAATTGACTGCGACTCCACCCGAATCAGAACAGCCCCAACCACCATGAAACGGTATTGTGGACGAAACTTTAGCAAGCAGGAACTGGAACAGACGCGGAAATTGATTGCCGAGGATGCCGGGCGCACGCGTGCCGAACTTTCGCGATTGACCTGCAGAATGCTTGACTGGTACAAGCCTGATGGAGGACTTAAAGACATGTCATGTCGTGTTGCCATGCTGCGCATGGCAGAGGATGGGCTTATCACCCTGCCGCCGCCACGGCGTAAACCACCCCCGCGACAGAAACTCTGTTTTACTGAACAAACAGCCCCCCAACCTGCTATCCTCCGACCTGTTCATGAACTTTCCGCCCTCCAGCTTTGTTCAGTGATCACCCGTGATCATTCACGGTTATGGAATGAGTACATACATCGCTACCACTACCTGGGCCATAAGCCGCTACCCGGCGCACAGCTTCGCTACTTCGTCACCCTTGACGAGCAAGTTATTGCAGCGCTCGGCTTTGGTGCTGCCGCCTGGCAAACTGCACCACGTGATCAATTTATTGGCTGGAGCCACGAACAGCGACAAAGAAACCTACCGTTAGTCGTGAACAACGCCCGTTTTCTGATGATGCCCTGGGTGAAATCCAAAAATCTCGCATCCACGTGTTATCCATGATAGTTCGTCGGCTTCCTACGCAATGGGAAGAGCGTTATGGCATACGTCCGGTGTTACTGGAAACGTTTGTTGATACCGAGCAATTTGCAGGGACTTGTTACAAAGCCGCCAACTGGATCTACGTAGGTAAAACTAAAGGGCGTGGCAAGTTAGGGCCGGCTGGCAAACAAAGTGTGCCAATCAAGGACTTATGGCTTTATCCGCTGAGCCGTCAGTTTAGAAGCCGCCTAACTCGCTGATTCTAGGTAGTATGTGTTAGCCGAATATTTACGAAAGTTGTTAGTTTTTTAGTGGCTCTGTACTAGTTTCAAGCAGCTTGCACAGGAATTGAATGGCTGGTGCGAACCATTTTATTTAGATCATCGAAATAAACCAGAGTGGATTGGTAATTTTTTAATTCTGCTTCATCAAGCTCAGCATACGAACAGACAATAATATAATCACCTGGGCAGGCTAGGCGTGCTGCAGCACCATTAATAGAAAAAATACCCGAGCCCTCTTCTGCTCTAATTGCATAGGTGGTAAACCGCTCACCATTATTGACATTGTATATCTGAATTTGTTCGTATTCTCTTATCCCTGAGTAATCCAGTATATTCCCATCAATCGCACACGAGCCTTCATAACCCAATTCAGCATGAGTTACGGTTGCCCGGTGTAATTTTGCTTTAAGCATGGTAATTTGCATATCAGTTTATGATCTTTGGAAATTTCAGAACTCATCATTATTACAAATAATATCCTTATTGACAAGTCATTACTTTTCTCAATTACCCAAATCTATAATATAACCCAATGATATACATTATAATTATCTATATATCCCTAGAGCTCCAGATCTAACTGTATATTATCAATCAGGCGTGTATTACACAGTCGTGCAGCAGCCAGAATAATCAGCTGCGTGTCTTTGCTTGTCGCAGCTTTTAAATCGTGCCGCCTGCATACAGTGAAATAATCAGGCTTAAAACCCTGCTCAATTAATACCTGCAAATAGCTCTGCTCTATTTTAGCAAAGCTTGTTTGTTGCTCTAAAACCGCCTGTTTTGCCTGACAAAGCGCTTGATATAACTGCACAGCCTGTTGCCGATGCACTTCTGATAAGTGCGTATTACGGGAGCTCATGGCCAATCCATCGGACTCGCGAAACGTTGCTACAGCTATAATATCCACCGAGCTATTCAGGTCAGTCACCATCGCACGTATGATCATTAATTGCTGAAAGTCTTTCTCGCCAAAAAAGGCTTTATCCGGTTGGACTATATTAAATAGTTTAGTCACTACAGTTGCCACCCCATCAAAGTGTCCTGGTCGTGCTGCGCCGCAGTGCTCTTCCGAAACCTGACTAACACTAACCCTGGTGAGAATTTCTGCTGGATACATTTCTTCCCTCTCTGGCATATACAGCAGGTCGATACCTACCGACTGTAGCTTTGCCAGGTCAGCTTCTTCTGTGCGCGGGTAATTCGCAAAATCATCTTGCTCATTAAACTGCGTCGGGTTAACAAAAATACTGACCACAACCCGGTCTGCCTGCGCTTTAGCTGCCTTGACTAATTGCAAGTGCCCAGCATGCAGATTACCCATGGTAGGCACGAATGCAATACACTCTCCCGCCATGCGCCATTGCTTAATCTGCACACGTAATGGCTTAATTTTGTTAATACAGAGCATCTTAAAAGCTGTGTTCTTGCGCGGGAAATATCTGCTCTTTTACCTCTGTCACATAAGCCTGAACTGCCCCGGCAATTGAATCTGCCTGCAACATATAGTTTTTTGTAAAGCGCGGCTTTCTACCCTGGCTGATACCGAGCATATCGTAGACGACCAGCACCTGCCCATCGCAATGCACTCCGGCACCAATGCCAATCACCGGTATGGTCAGTTGCTCGCTAATTTGTTGCGCCAGTGCAGCTGGAATACATTCCACTATTAACATTTGCGCGCCTGCCTGTTCAATTTTTATGGCATCAGCAAGAACCCTGGCAGCCGCTTTTTCTTCTTTGCCCTGTACGGCATATTTGCCTGATTGATTAATCAACTGGGGCAGTAGACCTAAATGCGCACACACGGGAATACCCTGTTGCACCATAAATTCAATTATTGCAGTTTTTGCGCCTTCCAGCTTGACCATGTGCGCACCACCCTGCTGAATTAATTGGGCAGCATTTTCAGCCGCCTGCATAGCTATCGCACAACTCATAAACGGTAAGTCTGCAATAATAAATGCCTGCTGGCACCCCCGACTGACAACCCGGGTATGATAGATCATATCCTGCATAGTTACCGGCAAAGTACTCGCCTGCCCTTGCACCACCATGCCTAAAGAATCTCCCACCAGTAGGACATCAACACCTGCCTGATCTAACAGGATAGCAAAGCTGGCATCATAAGCTGTTAAGCTGCTGATTTTCTGCCCTGCCAGTTTCATCTGCTGCAGGTCAACAATAGTTTTTTGTTTAACCCGGGAATTGTCTGCATATTGACTCATGACGTCATTCTCACCAATCCATCTAAAGGACATGATTCAAGTAATTTAGTTATATCACCTACTCCAGGTATATTGAGCATAGGAGTAATTTCATGCAGTGGATATAAAACAAAGGCACGTTTAGCTAGGCCATAATGCGGCACGATTAAGTCTGCCTGATCAATAATATGCTGTCCGTAGAGCAAGATATCCAGATCCAGTGCTCTTGCACTCCAGCGCTCATCTTTACGCACCCGTCCATGATCCATTTCTATTTGCTGCAAGCAGCGCAATAAATCAATCGCCGGCAAGTCTGTTGCTATTGCCATCACAGCATTCACATAATCCGGCTGATCTTGAGGCCCCATGGGAGGGCTGCAGTATAAACTTGAAAAACCCTGTTCTAATACGCTATCCAGTTTTGAAATCACCTGACGTGCGGTATGTATCTGCGCTGCCGGAGTTGCTAAATTACTACCCAGTCCTATATATACGATTTCCTTAGTCATTCTGCTGTTTCTTTACTGCCGGCTTACGTCTACGTCTGCGCTTTCTAAGCGGAGCTCTGCTAATACTCGCCAGCATTTTCTTTCGCCCTGCTGCAGACGCAACCTGAAAATCTGTCCACCAGCTTGCTAGTTCGGGATCTGCTTCACCGTTTTCTGCGCGTAATAGCAGAAAATCATAAGCCGCCCTGAATTTAGGGTGGTCTAAAAGACGATAGGCACGCGTACCATTACGATGACAAAAACGGGATTGCAAGCCCCATACATCACGCATTGCCATACCAATATATTTGGGAAATGCGGTACTTTTTAGCTGTTGTGAAATAATCTGGCTGGCCGCTTGCTGATGCGCAACTGATTCGGGCATACCTTCGGCGATATTTTCCCTGGCCTGATTTTTAACCGCATCCCATAAAAAAGTAGAGATAAGAAAAAAGGGCGCAATACTCTTACCTTCAGCTATGCGCTTATCTGTATTTTCCAGAGCCCTGACAATAAAAAGCTTGGGAAATCCCTGCTCTTCACTGCTTAGGCTTTTTTCAGCAAGCGGATATAAATGTGCAAATAAATCATAATGGCGCAACATTTCAAATGTTTCTACGGCATAACCCGATAAAAACAATTTAAGAGTCTCGTCTTGCAATCTGGCTGCCGGAATATTTGCGAGCAATCCCGCTAACTGATAAATAGGTTTACCACATTCCGGATTAATCGAAAACCCCAGCTTTACTGCAAAACGCACCAGCCTTATCATGCGTACCGGATCTTCACGATACCGCGTTTCAGGGTCACCAATCAGGCGCATCATGCCAGCGCGATGATCATCCATGCCACCTACATAATCAACAATAGAAAAATCTTTGATATTGTAATACAGCGCATTAACGGTAAAATCACGCCGGATCACATCCTCGTCTATCGTGCCATAATGATTATCACGTAATAAACGGCCATCTTGGTCGGTTTTCTGCACATCCTGCACTTGCTCACTTACCCCTCGAAAGGTTGCCACTTCAATAATTTCACAGCCAAAAAACACATGCGCCAGTCGAAACCGCCGCCCTATTAAGCGGCAATTACGAAACGCCTGTTTTACCTGTTCCGGACTCGCATTAGTTGCAACATCAAAATCTTTTGGCTCGCGTCCGAGTAATAAGTCTCGCACACACCCACCGACCAGGTAAGCATCATAGCCTTCATTTTTCAGGCGATACAGCACCTTCAAGGCATTGCTGCTGATTTGATTGCGCGAGATATTATGTTCGGAACGTGTGTAGATTACCGGTTGCAGACCTGTTTCGGCCTTTGGCTTAGGCTTAGGCTCGACATCTTTTTGCTCAACACTTTGCGCTTTATTTATTATTTTTTTTATAAAACTTAAAATTTTTCTCTTCCTTTATTATCTTACCCTAAGGTATTTTATAGACTATATTCCCGTCTATCATTTGATAACTACAGCCTGCGATCAAGGCGTTAACATAATTATAGTCTATGTTCCTCGTATCTTGGCGCAAAACATAGCAACCCGTTGAATAAATCTTTTTTGCCAGCAACAAAATAACATATACTACAGCCATGGTACTTCACACGGTCGCTGTCAGCCCCGGACGGGCTGATAGTCTCCAGAAGGCGCAGGGAAATTTGCCAATCCGAAGTGCGCGATAGCGCGCGAGGTAGGCTGAAATTTTATCCCGAATAGCCGTAGAGCCATTTGTGGTAGCCATGACTGAGCTGCTTTGTGCTCAGTCTGTGGCGGACGCAGGGCGGCTGGAGCATCTCCTATTCGCTGCGTAGGTGAACGAATTACGGCGACAGGAGTCCCGGAATTTCGTGAGGTAGCATGGCGCGCCTGCACGACTGCGTATTTCTAGCACTGATTTTTTGCCGCGAATGGCTTTGCTGAAATAGCTAGCTAGTCTGTTTTGCGCTAGTTTCAGCGCCTAGCTAACAACAAAAAACTGCGCAACTTATAAGCACACCCATGACTACGCACCCGATATTTTTACAATAATGCTAAATTATATAGTAGAATTATCAGCTGATATTAAAATAATCATAAAAATCAACTTTTATCACTTACTTCAAACTCCTAAGCTTTATGTAAGTGAGCTTAAAACTGGGGGAACCATGCCTAAAAAAATTTTTGATGCTTTTCTAGATAATCCTTTTATAGCAGCGATAGTGATATCTGACCTTTTTATTCTGCTTTTCCATAAACCGCCTTTTATATTTTCTTTCGGCATGTTCGCTATTCTAATTGCCTACTGCTTACATCTAGGGCAAAGATTAGCCATTTTCAAAATTTAATTGGCTACGCAACAACCTAAAGAACCTGGCTTAACTGCATCCCCTGCAAGGCCAGGTTTGTTTCGTTATATCGCTGCCATTTTTTATGACCTTATCCTGGTCATTGCAGTACTCTTATTGACCACTGCACTGTTCCACTACCTTAATGATGGCAGTGTAAGCATTCAGTCCAGCCTACTTGCTTTTCGTCTTTATTTACTCAGTGTCAGCTTTTTATTTTATGGCTGGTTCTGGACGCATGGAGGGCAAACACTAGGCCTACGGGCATGGAAGTTACGCTTGGTGAACCATGAACAAAAAAACATCACCTGGAAACAGGCCTTAATACGCTATATTACCGCCTGTATTTCCTGGCTTTGCTTTGGTCTCGGCATACTCTGGCGCGTATGGCAAAAAGATGGTAAAACATGGCAGGATCTAAGTTCCAAATCTGATATTATTCATATCGAATCGCAGGGTAGAATAGCATAGCATTTTCCACCAAAAAGTTGCAATATATTTGTTTTGTACAGTGACTTCCACAATGTTTTTTATATCTTTGCGCGTGTCATTGCCGGAAAACTCAAAAGCTATTCCAACCTACTTTAATAGAGTTTCGTAAGATGAGAAAAGAACTTTTACCCAAGTCACCGCAAGTCTCTAACGCAATCGGCTAATCGCATAAAAAGCGCCCATTAACACCAGGGAGCTCGGCAAGACAGCAACAAACAAGGGATTTAACCCATAAACAATCCCCATCTGACCCACCGCATTATCGATAATATTAAAACTCATACCGATTAGAATACCGACCATCATTCTCGGCCCTAATGAAATCCCACGTCCCACTCCGACAACAAATGGGGCAGAAACCAGTAACATGACCAGGGTAATAAAAGGATTAATTAATCGGGCCCAAAAGGCCAATTCATATTTTGCTGCATCCTGCTTGTTTTCCTGCAGAAATTCGACGTACTTAGACAAGTCACTCAGTGACATATTCTCAGGATCAACCACCACCACATCGACTACTCCGGGGTCAATAACTGAAGTCCAGATAAAGTCCTTTACGCTCTCTCCTCTAACACCCTGCGGAGAAATTATAGATATATTCACATCACTAAGCAGCCAGCGCTGCTTATCCAGGTAACGCCCTCTTCTAGCATAAGTTAGCTTCTGCAGATGCCGTTGTTCATCAAGTTCATAAATAGTAATATTGGCTATATCACCTTCAGTATAAATAACCTTAGCATAAATAAATTGATTACCGTCGCGCAGCCATAAGCCCTGCTGCGTTCTGGCAACAGGCATCTGTGTTTTTGCAACACTGCGCAAGATTTTCGCCTTTTTCTCTGCATCAGGCCCGATAAACTCGCCTATCAAAAAGGAAAAAGTCACCAGTATCATGCCGGCAAACATGACTGAACGGATAATGCCAAATACCGATACCCCTGAGACTCTCATCGCCATGAGCTCACGATGATTAGCCATCCCTCCTAAAACAAAAAGACTGCCTAACAAGGCTGCCGAGGGCATTAATTCGTATAAGTAATGCGGAATCATTAAGCCCAGATACATTAAAATATGCTTTAGGTCATAATCACCCACTCCGCGATAGTTTAATTCATCCTTGAGTGAAAACAGGTTGAATAGAGCATACAACATTAATAATGCAATCAGCGTGCCCTTTAGTACCTCTTTAATAATATAGCGATCTAATGAATTCATGCCCGCTTCCCTTTTAATTGCATTACTATCCAGGTCAGGCTATATAATCTGACCAATAGAATCACAATAATAAAAGCCGCAAGAAAGTAAGCACTCCAAAACCCCAGCCATGCCGAAATTTCACCTTTGACCATCCAGCTACTACTCACTTTTTCAAAATTAGCAAAACTAAAATAGATTAAAAAAGCAGCAAACAGGTTGCCATACACGCCGCTACGCGGGCTTACCTGCGCTAAGGGCACCGCCATAATTACCAGCACAATAATACTTAAGGGCACAGATAACCGATGATGCAGCTCACTCAACTCTCCCAGATCCCGCGTATGCAGCAGATTTCTGGTAGCAATCCCATTTATCGGGTTAACCTGTATTCCACCACCTCCACTGTCCAGACGCATCCCATACTCAATAAATTTTTCCAGCACGAAATCAACAGTTCCCGCATTTCCCTGCACCCGTTCTCCATTGATAAAGACAATATACAGATCCTTATTTATATTGCGCACCTCAGCCATCTCTGCGGTCACGATGCCAACTTCATTAGCGCGTTTACTCTGCACAAAAACATCATGCATAACCTTATCTTCACTAATTTTCTCTACATAGAAAATCAGATCTCTCTTATTGTATTCACTGAATTTTCCAGCAGATATTGCCCGCACACCTATATTCTGTTGTTCTTCAAAAATAATTTGCTCGACTTTACTAGCAGCCCAGGGTGATACATATAGGGACATCCAAGCCGCCACAAACACCACCGGAATAATAGTTTTAAACACCGCAAGATACAGCCGGCCTACCCCCGCCCCTGCAGAAGATAGTGCTGACATTTCCTGATCTCGATACATACGCCCCAATACCATCAGTACACTGACAAATACCGCAGGCACCATAAAGTTAGCACTTGCCAGCACAATTTTCAGCCCTAAAATGCTCGCGATCGCTTCAGTAGAAATCAGCCCATCTACAGCCATTTTAAGGATCTTGATAAAGTTTCTACTAACAATAATGACCACTAAAACGATCAGCACTGAAAAGGTCGTTTTCAGTAAATCAACCATCATCATCCGATCCATGACCGAAAGAAACCTGATATTACGCATTATCCCTCACTTATACTAAACTGAAGTTTCCCAATTATTGAGTAGCTGAAATACACAATGCTGGTGTATCGAGGTTTATTTTAGGTGGTTTTGCCATGTTGTAACTACTCAGCGTAATTTAAACTCATAACAGATTGATTTAAAATAATAATTAATGTATCTCTCTGAATTTTAGTCCGATTTTCACCCCTTTTTAAAGGTGAAAATGACTAAAGTCAGGTTAAATTAAAATATATCCATTTGATTTTAAAGTAAAAAAACACGCTGAGTAGTTACGCCATGTTTATAGCAAACCCCTACTTAATTCCCCTTAGGTAATAGCATTTGAAACGAATGAAAAGACTATTTCTTTCATATAGTTGTAGCATAGTTTCAATTTTACCATAAATAATTATTGGGAAACTTCAGATACTAAATAGCCTCGCGCGAAATACTTAAATAAAAAAGCCGTACCTTACTCTGACGCAAGATACGGCTAATGGCTGCATGAAACAAAAATAAGGCTTACAATTTTGCCAGCACTTTAGCAATCGTAGCGCCCATAGACGATGGATTCGGAGCAATTGTGACACCTAAGTCCTGCAACATCTCCACCTTTTCAGCCGCGCCTTCGCCAGCCTCGGAAATAATCGCACCAGCATGTCCCATACGACGCCATTTTGGCGCCGATAAGCCGGCAATATAAGCGACCACAGGCTTACTCATGTGCTCTTTGGCAATCTTACCGGCATCAACTTCCTGCGAGCCACCAATCTCACCGATCATCAGCACCACTTTGGTATCGTCATCTTGTTCAAACTTTTCAAAGATGTCACGGTGC
The DNA here is from genome assembly GCF_019721995.1 of Bathymodiolus japonicus methanotrophic gill symbiont. Taxonomy (GTDB): domain Bacteria; phylum Pseudomonadota; class Gammaproteobacteria; order Methylococcales; family Methylomonadaceae; genus Methyloprofundus. Next base: position 24,719 of record NZ_BLYC01000026.1, read on the forward strand.
GAACTACCATTAATGGGATCGCCTCCGATACCTACCGAAGTTGAAATGCCGATACCCAACTCTTTCATTTGATCAGCCGCTTCATACCCCAATGTACCTGAGCGTCCTACAATACCTACCACCCCTTGCTGATAAATATGTCCAGGCATAATACCCAGCATCGCCTGCCCCGGGCTAATTGTTCCTGCACAGTTAGGCCCGGTCAGAATCATACGCTCACCTTTAGGAAATTTGCGCAAGTATTGCTTAACCTTCATCATATCCTGGGTCGGGATACCATCTGTAATCGCCACACAATATTTAATTCCTGCATCCGCTGCTTCCATAATGGAATCAGCAGCAAAGGCAGGCGGCACAAAGATAATACTCGCTTCGGCACCAACCTGTTCCACAGACTTTCTAACAGTATTAAATACCGGCAGGCCTAAATGTGTTTGCCCCCCCTTGCCCGGTGTAATACCACCGACTACATTAGAGCCGTAATTAATCATGTCCTGGGCGTGGAAGCTACCAATTTTTCCGGTAAAACCTTGCACAATAATACGCGTTTCCACATTAATCAAAATCGCCATTATGCTGCCTCTTCTTTTGCTACTTGCTCATTGCGTGCCTGCACTACTTTTTCAGCCGCTTCCGCCAAAGTTGTAGCAGTAATAATCGGTAAACCGCTATCAGCGATAATTTTACGCCCTGCCTCTACATTCGTTCCTGACAAGCGCACAACGAGTGGAATCTGCATATCAATTTTCTTGACCGCACGCACCACGCCTTCTGCAATCCAGTCGCAGCGGTTAATACCGGCAAAAATATTCACCAGCATGGCTTTAACATTACCATCCGCCAACACTAGACGAAATGCTTTTTCAGTACGCTCAGATGATGCGCCACCGCCTACATCCAAGAAGTTCGCAGGTTCCCCACCAGCCAACTCAATCATATCCATAGTTGCCATTGCCAGGCCTGCACCATTAATCATGCAGCCGATATCACCATCCAGGCCTACATAGCTTAAACCACGATCAGCAGCAGCCATTTCGCGTGGATCTTCCTGCGTCTTATCGCGCAATTCAGATACTTTCTGGCGACGAAACAGCGCATTATCATCAAAGCCCATCTTGGCATCCAGGGCAATTAGCTCACCGCTCTTAGTAACAACCAGTGGGTTTATTTCCAACATATTGCCATCGAGTTCACACATGGCACAATAACAGCCACGAATAAACTTCACTGCATGACTGATTTGTGTAGCCTCCAGCCCTAGAGCAAACGCCATTTTACGCGCCTGGAAATCCAGCAAGCCCACGGCTGGGTCAATATGGATCTTTCTAATTGCATCGGGGTTATTCTCCGCTAGGTCTTCAATTTCCATGCCGCCTTCTGCAGAGCCTACCATGACTATACGCTCATGCGCACGATCCACCAGAAAACTAAAATACAGTTCTTTATCAATATCTGTTCCGGCTTCTATATATAAACGCGAACATACTTTCCCTGCGGGACCAGTCTGGTGCGTTACCATGCGTTTGCCCAACATGCTATCAGCGGCCGCCTCAACCTCTTCATGGCTAAAGCAAATTTTCACACCCCCCGCCTTCCCACGAGCACCGGAGTGGATCTGCGCCTTAACCGCCCAGACATTACCACCAATTTCACGGGCGCGCTGAACTGCATCCTCGGGGCTATACGCCAGCCCACCTTCAGCAATTTTGACACCGTAACCAGCCAAGATTTCCTTCGCTTGATACTCATGAATATCCATAGGACCCTCTATAAAAACGATCTAATTTATCCAATAAAAAAGGCCGCAATAGCGACCTTTCATCAGCTCTCTATATGTTATGCTTTTGCAGCAATAGCCGCTGCCGTACTGACTACATTATTTGCCATTTTTTCAGAAGCAGCATCAATTAGTCGACCATCTAAAGCCGCAGCACCTTTACCCTGTGCTGCTGCCTCTTTTAAAGCTGCTAATATTCGTCGGGCTTTTTCTACTTCTGAAGCAGGTGGAGTAAATACTTCATTTGCCAGAGCTACTTGTGATGGATGAATCGCCCACTTACCTTCACAGCCAAGAGCTGCCGCTCTTCTTGCCGCATCTTTAAATCCTTCAGGGTCTTTAAAATCACCAAAAGGTCCATCGATGGCGCGCAATCCATAAGCACGACAGGCAACTGTCATGCGACTAATCGCAAAATGCCATTGATCCCCTGGGTAGTCCGGATTTAAACCACCAATATTTGTAGTTCTTGCACGATTGGACGCGGCATAATCGGCAACGCCAAAATGTAATGCTTCCAGACGGCCGCCTATCGCTCCTTGCTTGGCAATATCTTCAACATTTGCCATACCTAGAGCTGTTTCTATTAAGCATTCAATGCCTATTTTCTTAGTTAAACCCTGTTGCATTTCCAGCTGGTTAAGCATGGATTCAACCATATAAACATCGCTATACACACCCACTTTAGGGATCAGTATTGTATCTATTTTATCACCACACTGCTCAAGCAAATCGACTATGTCACGCACCATATATTGCGTATCTAGACCATTAATGCGTATGGAAACAGTAATTCCATGTCCAGCCCAGTCCAGATCATTTATCGCCTGAATAACATTTTTACGCGCTTGCAATTTATCATCAGGTGCAACCGCATCTTCAAGATCAAGAAAAATAACATCTACGCCACTTTTCAATGCTTTTTCAAACATTTCTGGATTTGACCCAGGAACAGCTAATTCACAACGATGTACGCGCTGCGCATTTGCTTCGTATAAGGTATGACTCATTTAATAGCTTCCTACTTTTGTAAAATAATATTGTATTTAAGAGTACTTAATTTAAGTACTCTTGTAGCACCAGCCTTCCTAGCTTAAATTGAACAACTCGTAATTTTACCGTGTAGCAACCTAATGTCAATTAATAGCCCCTGCAAATCATCACAGAAAGTGAAAGTGGCGGGCAAAAAAAATGCACTTGACTAGTTTGGTAGCCAAATGCATTAAGAACTCAACAAAATCATATGGAGGTAAGATTTAAATATTTAAGAGTTGCCGCTATTCTATCCAGATTAAAGTTATCTGAAAATGTGGCATATTGACGCGCGACAGTTTGTCGCACCCTATTGAATTAATAGGCTTATTATTTTCATCGCCCTCACACTACTGAGATTGCATATTAGTCAGCAACAACTACCCATCTGAAGTTTCCCAATTATTGAGTAGCTGAAATACACAATGCTGGTGTATCGAGGTTTATTTTAGGTGGTTTTTCCATGTTTATAGCAAACCCCTACTTAATTCCCCTTAGGCAATAGCATTTGAAACGAATGAAAAGACTGTTTTTTTCATATAGTTGTAGCATAGTTTCAACTTTACCATAAATAATTATTGGGAAACTTCAGTTTAATGGTACCCAGCTACTGTAAAAAATATGATTCATTTTTTGCATAATGACCGCCACTAGCTTAACAAATAAATCCATCACAAAATGGCACTTACTCGGCCTCACAATATCCACAAACAAGCAGTAGCGTGGCTCATCAGTTTCATTTAGGGATCGATGCTGCAAGGTATCATCAAAAATAAACATCTTACTTTCGCACCAGTGATTTTCATGGTTGCGTACCTTAATATAAGTGTCCCTACTGGTAATATCATTAATATTGTAAAGCACTCTTAAAGTGGTGCGTAAAGGCCCAAAGTGCTCATCAGTCGACTCTTTCTTGTTAAACACGGATACGCCAATAGTACGAATATATTTAAAGTCTTTATGGAATCCCGGTACATTATAGAAATTGTCAATATTGTTGCCATACCATTTAAAGAAGATCATGCTGCGTCTGATTTTTTCAGCACGACTGGCCAGCTCATCTACCACTTTTTCTTGCTTAACGATTTCCAGTAACTCATTAATCTCCGGCTGACATTCTTCCGGCAAGTCTTGTAACTGATAAATTTTCTTGTTGATATACGGTAACGTCACGATATCCATTAAAATATTAAACGGTGACAAGGCCCAGGTTGGAACACCATTACCAAAGAAGTATCGATATAATAACCTACCATCTATATCGCTATTTCGACTGACATCATAAGCGCCACAAAGCACATAAAATAACATTAATGCAGGTAAAAAATAGCTTAGTGAAAGCAAAAAAACAAACCAGATAACAGATTGAATTAAAAACTTCTTTCTTCTTTTTTCCTCAAATATTGCCTTATCCATCGATTACCTCTATTAGTTAAGCCTGATGATCTTTTCAAAAATACCCTATATAGTATAAGGCTATTTTAAATATTGCCTATTTTTCTCTATAAGATTGTTTGTACATTATGCAAGCACAGCGTAAAATCAACAAGATTTATAATAAAAAATCTCATAACGTGATGAAACGGCTTAGATCTTGATCTGCATCTTATCTGTTTCAAAATCCTGACCAGCGAAACCTTTTATGACTGAACAGCAATCTTCGACTAGCAAACAGCCCCCAAAAATGCCAGGCGCCCTACCTCTAATAGGTAATATGCTTAAATTCGGAAAAAATCCTTACGAGTATATGAACATGCTTAGAAGCAAGCTCGGGGAAATTGGGGAATTTCGCTTATTTCATCAGCAAATGATTCTACTCACGGGACCCGAGGGCAATGAAGCTTTCTTCCGCGCGCCAGATGCCCAGCTAGACCAGAATGAAGCCTATAAGGTAATGACGCCTATTTTTGGTAAAGGCGTGGTATTTGATGCCCCGCCACATATTAAAGATCAGCAGCTAAAAATGCTGATGCCGGGATTGCGCGACAAACCCATGCGCACCTACTCAAAAATAATTGTTCAGGAAGTCGAAGAAGCTATTAAAGGCTGGGGAGAGACGGGCGAAATCGATTTACTAGACTTTATGAAGCAATTGACCATTTATACTTCCAGTCATTGCTTACTGGGCAATGAATTCCGTTATGAGCTGAATGAAGAATTCTCCCAGCTATATCATGACCTGGAAAAGGGCATGCACCCGATTGCATTTATTTTTCCCTACCTGCCTATCCCTATTTTACGCCGCCGCGACAAAGCACGCATTCGGCTACAGGAGCTGGTTACCGGGATTATCGAAAAACGCGCCAGAAAAACAGAAAAAAGCGATGATGCCTTCCAGATGCTGATTGATACGCGTTATGATGATGGTACTCCGCTCTCTCCGCATGAAATTACTGGCTTACTGATAGGTACGTTATTCGCTGGGCATCATACGACTGCAGGTACAGCCGCCTGGATTACTCTGGAACTGGCACGCAACCCAAAAGAAATGGAGCGAGTACTGGAAGAATTTGACCAATTATACGGCCATGATGGTGAAGTAACATTTCAGTCTTTACGAGAAATTCCTATTTTCGAGCGCGTGATTAAAGAAGTATTGCGCCTGCACCCTCCGTTAATCATGCTAATTCGTAAAGTTGCCAAAGACCTGCACTTTAAGGACTATGTGATTAAAACAGGCAAATATGTCTGTGTTTCTCCTCGCGTGTCGCATCGTATTGCTGAAATCTTTCCTGACCCGGAAAAATTTGATCCCGACCGTTTTACCAAAGAACGCCAGGAAGATGCACAGCCCTTTAGCTGGGTTGCTTTCGGTGGCGGTCGTCATAAATGTAGCGGCAATGCGTTTGCCATGTTACAGCTAAAAGCCATTTATGCGATTCTTTTACGCCGCTATAACTTTGAATTAGTCGAATCGCCTGAAAGTTATCAAGATGATTATACGGAAATGGTGGCACAGCCGGGTTCACCTTGCATGGTACGCTATACCAAACGCACTAATATCCAGCAAGATAAGGCCGCCACAATAAATGAAAACAGCGCGGCCAACACTGAGAGCAAACCAAACTGCTTTAAAGTAGAGGTTGATTATGACTTATGCCAGGGACATGCTAACTGCATGGCGGAAGCACCGGAGATATTCCAGGTCGATGACAAAGGCTTATTAACGGTATTACAAGAAGCGCCGGACAATACTCTGCTTAAAAAAGCCCAGGCCGCAGCAAAATACTGTCCCACCAGCGCAATAAAAATCAATCAGGACTAAGGAATCAATATGGCTGCATACCCAAGAGCAGAAATGGAAGAAATGGTGGAGCGCTGGCTAGAGGCTAATCGCCAGGCTGAAAAAGATGGCAACTGGCCAAAGCACCTTGGTGCCATGTATATCGATGATGCCGAATACCGCTGGAATATTGGCCCAAATGAAGAGTTTGTCGCGCGTAACCGAGAAGAAATTGAAAAGTGGGCTTTAGGCGAGCAAATGGAAGGCTTCGAAGAATGGAAGTATCCCTATCACCGTATTCTGATTGATGAAAAGCAGGGAGAGGTGATCGGGCTATGGACCCAGGTTTCTCCAGCTAAACGCGAAGACGGCACTCATTATACAGTCGAGGGTATTGGTGGCTCCTGGTTTCGTTATGGTGGTGACTACAAATGGGAATGGCAAAGAGATTTCTTTGACTTAGGTAACACCAAGGCACTGTTTTTTGAACTGGCTGCGGCAGGCAAACTGGATCCCGCTGTTAAAGAAAAAATCGGCAAACTGGCAAAAGGCCACCCGCTTCCAGGTCATGAGAAAATACGCCCCGAAGCCAGCCTGCTGCAAAAGCTAAAGGGCTTTTTAATGATGGTACGTATCGCTATATTTAACAAGTAATTCTGTCGTTTTCTGCTACAATAACCACATAGATATTGCGTTATTATTTTTGGATTAATATGAATACTGAAGAACAACAACCTAAAAGTCGCCGCGAACAAGTGCGTGCAATTGGACAAAGCGGTAATTACTGGTATGCCATGGAAATGAGCTCCAAGCTTAAAAAAGGTAAATCTGTAGAAGTCATATTCTGGAAAAGTCCTATCGCCCTATATCGCGGTGAAGATGGCAAAGTCTTCGCCATAGAAAATCGCTGTCCACATCGCCAGTTACGCTTAACATCCGGCATCGTTCAGGGTAATGAAATCACCTGCCAATATCATGGCTGGACATTTAACGGCTGTGGCAAATGCACAGGTATTTCACACGAACTGGGCAAAGGCAAAGCTAAAGATAGCCTGCCTAATATCAAGGTTAATTCTTACCCCGTGCAGGAAAAATATGGCCTGATCTGGGTTTTCCCTGGCGATCCAGCACTGGCTGATAAAGTCCATATCCCGGAAGTCCCTCAGCTTACACAGGAAAACCCATGGGAATTCGTGCCGCTAGATTTTACCTTAAAGGCGCACTTCAGCATGATTTTAGAAAATGTATGTGACTTTAACCATGCATTTTTACACCGTAAATTTAAGCCATTTACTGATCCTCACTTATTAGGCACCCGTCACGAAGGCGACATAATCTATGTAGATTATGAAACTGACATGAGCCAGAGTAGCGCGGTTAAAACAGCTGGCGAAAAGAAAGGTGAAGGCCTTGAAGACATGACCCTCTGGTATCACTACCCATATCAGGGCTCGAATACTGCGGATAAATATTTACACTGGTTATTTATGACTCCGATAGACGAAAAAACCACCCGCTGTTTTTTCGTGTTCCTACTCGGCCCACTGGAAATTCCATTTATCAACAAACCAGTCCCCAAGTTTTTACGCAAAACAGTTATTCGCCTCGCTAATTTCTTCTATATCGTGCCACTGCTTAAAGAAGATGTGTTTATTCTTCAGGAAGAAATGCTCGGACAGGAACGTCATCCGCATATACAGCACCTTGAATTTAACCCCATCGTTGGTGGATTCCAGAAGCTAAGTATTAAAAAATGGAATGAGTATATCCATACAGAAGCCTTACGTAAACAAAAGCAGCTGGACTCAAAAGAGCGATACATATTCCCGGGTGCAGGACTGACTAAAAAAGAGCTACAGGAGTATAATCGAATGCTTGAGGAAAGCAAAGAGCTAGAAATGCAATCCTAACAGCACCAACGTCCCTGGATGAATTGCAAGTACTTTGAAGCTTCTAAGATTAGCAGAAAATACTCTATTATCTGAAGTTTCCCAATTATTGAGTAGCTGAAATACACAATGCTGGTGTATCGAGGTTTATTTTAGGTGGTTTTGCCATGTTTATAGCAAACCCCTACTTAATTCCCCTTAGGCAATAGCATTTGAAACGAATGAAAAGACTATTTTTTTCATATAGTTGTAGCATAGTTTCAATTTTACCATAAATAATTATTGGGAAACTTCAGCTCTATTATTTATCCATGATAAAAAACAGACTTCCTAACAACCGGGGATAGGCTATAACCTACCCCCCATACCCATCAACACAATAATGACAACACTGGTAACGGGTGCTTCGGGGCATTTGGGTGCAAATCTGGTACGCACACTCTTAGATCGCGGTGAACAGGTTCGCGTGCTTATACGTAAAGGCAGTAATAATACTGCATTAGATGGTCTGAATGTAGAATATGCCTACGGCGACCTTCGAGATGAGCCTTCAATTATCAATGCGGTCAAGAACTGTGATTATGTTTACCATCTGGCTGCATTTGTCAGCATTCGTGATGGCGAGCGTGATGAACTGTATGACGTCAATGTACTCGGCACTCGATACTTAATGCAGGCTTGCCGCCACGCAGATGTTAAACGCGTTGTACACTGCAGCTCATTCGGTGCAGTCGGCAATAACCCAGACGGAGCGTCCAATGAGAAATGGGCAGTGAGTCCTTATGAAATGACCACTGACTACGAAATTTCCAAGACCTTTGCCGAGCTGGAAGTCTATAAAGAAGTGGTACGCGGCTTGCAAGCAGTGATTGTTAACCCAAGTGGTATTGTTGGGCCCTGGGATTTCAAACCGTCCCTATTAGGTAAAACCATCATCGAATTTGCTCAGGGAAAGATGCGTGCATCGGTTCCTGGTGGATTTGACTTTACACCTGTTCAAGATGTCGTACAAGGACACCTTTTAGCCATGGAAAAAGGTATCATAGGCGAGCGCTATTTATTAACTGGTGAGCAACATAGCCTGAGTGAAACACTAGGCTGGCTGGAAGAGTTTACCGGCGTAAAAAAACCTAAACTGGTAATTCCGACATTTATTATGCAAAAGATTGCCGTAGTTAAGGACTGGATTGAGCGCAAGTTTTTTCCTCATGTTTACCCACGCTTTAACTATCATTCTATTCGATTATTAAATTGCGGAAAATATGGCACCCATACCCGTGCAATCAATGAGCTAGGCTTACAACCGACTCCCGTTAAAGAAGCCTATCGAGATTCTGTACTATGGTTTAGAGAACACGGTTATATAGAATAACAGAATACTCAGGTATTGGTTTTGCTGCTATCCACCAGCCCTTGATAAAGTGATCTAGCTTTTTGAACGCTGGCATCAAAAGCATAGGTTTGCGCTTTTTCCAGATAGGCTGGCTTTGATGCTTTTAACTCAGCTTCATGCTCTATCCAGTAGTCCAGCTTACTGATCAGGTTTGCCAGATCACCCGCAGAAAACAAAAAGTCATCATTTAATGCAAACTGAGCTGAAGCACTGTGCTCGGCATCTGAAATCAAAGCTGGCAAGCCACAACCTATCGCTTCTAAAACAGCCATACCTTCTAACTCTATCTCTGAGGCATGAATAAATAAGTCAGCAGTATTAAACAGCGAAATCAACTTTTCCTGGCTGACGTATTCAAAAAAAGCAGGATTAGGCAAAGTATTACCCAAATCGATCAACTCTGCTCGCAAAGCCCCCTGCCCCGTAACTACTAGCTGAATTTTATCTTTAAACCTGGATTGCTTAATCGCTTGCATCACTAATTCATGGCGCTTTTCCTTTGCTAGTCGACCAACCATTAAAATAACAAACTTATCCGCAAATTCGGCCTCTCTAACGCACTCTCTGGGGCGAAAATGCTCTGGCAGGCCATTAGATATAATTTCTACCGGCACCTGGATAGAAAATTTCTCCAGCATCTGTCTGCCAAAAACACTAGGTGACATCACCAGGTCTGCCTTATTATAAAAAGTCTTTATAAAAAAACGATACAAAAAAGCATTCAGCCATTCGTAATCCAGACCTATATTCCACATCAGATTTTCCGGCTGCACATGAAAGCCAAAAACCACCGGCTTATGCATCTTGCGCGCGATCTTTAACGCCTGATAGCCGAGGAAAAACGGGAACTGTATATGCACTAAATCTGCATCTTTAATCACCGCAGCAAGTTTTTTATTATTTGGCCAGGCAAATAAAAAGTCCATTTCCTGCATCTGCTGCTTGGCAAATGGCACATAAAAAGCAGGAAAAACAACTTTATTCTTTTCCGCTTTACCGGTACTAGCAACGGTTAAATCATCTGTTTTTTTAAAGTAATCAATAAACCGCCTAGTTGAAACCACACCACCTGATTTTTCTCCATCTACATTATCTGCAACAAAAACGATTTTCAACTGATTCTCTCCAGGCAGATAATATTAACAGGGTGCTGATAGGGGTTATTTTTACTCATAAGACTTACTCTCAATGCCGCTAAAGCGGTACTCGTCTAACGCTAAAGGCAGGCAAGACAACTAGTGTACAAATCAGGGTAAAAGAAATACCTATAGCTAGCAACAGTCCCATGCTTGCAATCCCTTGGTGATTAGTAAATGCCAGACTGGTAAAGCTAAGCAGTGTGGTCAAGGAACTAAAGAACACCCCTCTCGCCGTACTGGTTTGCAGTAAGTGCTCACTGGGGCCTAAACCTGCATGCAAGCGATGCATAATATGAATCCCGCTATCAACCCCCATACCCATCAATAATGGCAAAGCAATAATATTGGCGAAATTAAATGGATTATCCAGCAGCACATTAGTTGCGGCGGTTAGCAAGCCCGCAAGAATTAGGGGCCAGATAACTAATAGGGTATTGCGAAAGCTTTTCAGAATAATAAGTAAAACCAGAAAAATAACCAGGATTGCCGTAGTAAATGACTGAATAAACACTTCAGCTATCACATCTCCGGCAGCTAGACCAGAAACAGGAAGCCCGGTTACAGAATCATCTATACTCTGTACTTCAATAGCAAAAGCCTTCAGGTTTTCAGCTTTGTTCAAGTCATATTTAGGGTCAATAATAATTTTATACACACCTGATGGGCTTAGCCAGTTGCTACTTATATAGTCTGGAATATCATCCAAACCAAATTCATACGCTTGTAGACCAGTATTTAATCGCTGCATGGTATATGGGAATAAGCCCAACACGCTCGCATCAAATTGCTGGTATTTAGCTGAGGATAATTCACCACCATCGGCAAACACAATAAACTCGGTAATATGTCGGTGTAATTTTTCTAGTAACTCTACAGATGCTTTACCTGTAGGATGCGCAAGTGCGGTGCCAATCTTTGTTTGCAGCTCCAGCAATGCCTGACGTGAGTCTGCGGCTTCTAGTGGACGATCAAAGCTATTTGATTCTGGCCCCATCACCAGACTTAAATCCTCTATGATTTCCAGCTTTTCCTGCTGATCCTTGGCAACAAAGCTTTGCAACGTAATGGTTTTATTGACTGTATCAAGTGCCTGAATTTCACTCGCTAATTTTTCTGCATTTGCTAATGAGTCACTTAATGCAATCAGTACAAAAGGAGAGCGGGTTTTCGACTTCAATAGATCTTTAAAAGCGACCACAGATTCACTATTAGGGTCTCTAAGATTTACCGGGTTTGAGTCCAGATAAACATAGTGCAATGAAAATAACGCGGAAATAGCCAGGAAAATAGATGCATAGCGAATTTTTCGTGCATGACGAAATGGAAAGCTACTCACCCAGTCGGGCAGGCTTGTTACCTGCTGATGCCTTAGCTGCTTAATTGAAAATACCTTCAGTAAGGCAGGTAATAAGGTTAATGACACAAGCAGACCTATAAACATCCCCCCACCGGAAATTAACCCCAGCTCAGACACGCCTTCATAATCTGTCGGTATAAGGGCAAAAAAACCAATCGATGTCGTTAGTGCACATAGAAACAGCGAAAAGCCCAGCATGATAATGCTCTTTTTTATCGCATCTTCGCTGGACATATTGTTTTCCCAGCATTCTCGAAAGGTTAAACAGATATGTATTGCAAAATCGACACCCAGACCAATATAGAGTATCGCAAACGCAACAGATAATACATTCAGATGCCCTACCGAAATCGTAGCAAATCCCGCTGTTAGAATTAAGCCCATAATCAGCACGATCAAGGTACATAAGACCAGCTTAACCGAGCGCAAGCCAATAAATAGCACGATGATAATTAGCGACAGTGCAAGTAATCCCGAATAGACAGTATCTTCTGCAAGCACTCGCATTTCATCCTCTTCGAGTGCCTTTTTTCCGGTTATGCGAATACTGACTTGCGGGTCTTTTGCCTGGATCTCGCGTGCTATTTCGCGTGCAAAATTCAATGATTTTTCTACCGGCTTCATACTATTAAAGTCAGCAATTGGACGCGCACTGACTATACTGCGCAAGGTATTTCTATCACTAGCTTGATTAAAGTCCAGTAATTTCTGCCAGGATAAAGCAAAAGGCTGTTCAAGCTGCACAGCGACTAAAGACTGTTCTATTCCTTCCAGTAAAGGATCCAGATTCATCGGCAAATTATCATCCGTATTATCTAAAGCCTTGCCCAGTATTTCCAGTAAGCCTTGCAGGTGATAGTTTTGCGATAAATAGCCAATAAAAGGCTGAGCATCAATCAATTTAGCTGATAAATCTTCTAGTTTTTCGGGAGTCAGATAAAGAAAGCCTTGCTGCTTTAGGAAAGCATTATCATCAGGGATATATACATACTCAAACAACTGCTGATTCGCAGCAATACGCGTCGCCAGGGTATTTGCCGCCATGCTCGTCTGCTCTGCGGTAGGTGATTCCACAACGAAAAGAATAGTTGCAGCATCTTGCGGAAACGCATTCTCCCAGCGTATGCGGTTTTTCTGAAAGGGCAAATCCTGGGATAGCAGCGTGGATGTATCGGTATTAACGCCTAAATTATTTATCGTGTAATGCAGGCTGGTCGCACATAAGAGCACAAAAAAAACAATCAACAGCCATGCAAAGCGAAGCACACGCGTACTCCACCAATAAAAAAATTTATCCATTATATTTGCAGAACGCATACTCATAGTCGTTTTTGGGTAGCCTAAAGTTAGTTCACTAGATTATCCCAAGAAATTCGATCGTACGCGACAACTAACAAGCTATTGATTCCGCGTTTAAGTATTTCTCAGGATTATTAGGCAACTGAAGTTTCCCAATAATTATTTATGGTAAAATTGAAACTATGCTACAACTATATGAAAAAAATAGTCTTTTCATTCGTTTCAAATGCTATTGCCTAAGGGGAATTACGTAGGGGTTTGCTATAAACATGGCAAAACCACCTAAAATAAACCTCGATACACCAGCATTGTGTATTTCAGCTACTCAATAATTGGGAAACTTCAGTTAGGCAATATTATACGGACAAATTTATTTTGCTGCTCTGCACATATAAAACTGAAGTTTCTTAGAAATTCATCAAGCAACCATTCGTAATAAAACGGCTACCACCGAATTTACAGGGGAGCTGCTGTATTTGGGGCAAACCCTTTCAAAATCCGGATCCAAAGCCGCTTCGGCAATGATGCGGCGGATATCTGAAAATGCGAAACTGGCTCGCCCCTTCACTTTGTGCCGACGTTCCGGATCGGTTTTTAAACGATCCGCGTAAATCCACGTCAGCGTTGTTGCCATCATACAGAAGTTCAAATGGTTGGTCACTGCCTGCGCATTTCGACACTGACTTTTCTGACTCCCTATGTCTTGCTTGAGCTCTTTGAACTCGGATTCGATTTTCCATCGCGCACCATAATACTCAATAATCTGTGTGACGGATAAACTTAGATCGGTCGTAAACAAAGCAATCCACTGTGTGCGACGAAACACCCAGACAACCTGAACGGGTCGTTTCAATGTTGTCAGCATGACAACGCGACTATAAGCCCTGACTTCACGCTGTTTTCCATAGAGATTCACGGTATACGATCGGGCCTTTTGTTGTACTGTTTTTGCCATGTCTGTGGCTGACCTCAGACGCTGCCCGTACTTTTTATTCCGCCCCCTCTGCTTGGGTTTTCTTTTTTCTGGACGATCGTACAGTACATTATTGCACCTTAACCTAGAGAGAATATTAAACCGGCTTCCGATAGCTTTGTAAACCGGCTTCCATAGGCCATTGTTGCCAAACCAGCTATCAGTGACTGTCAATATCGGAGCGGTGGAAAAATGTTCTGCAATTGCAATCAGCATTTGAGCCGCCTGAGTCATCTTGGTCTGGAAAGGAACTACTTCCCCTCTTATCGTGGCGGTTTCTTTTTTTGCCTGAATTGTTTTTAAGGGCAGATAAAATCGGAAATCTAAAAATAAGCACGCCCAGCGACCTTTGACCTGTTTCAGCAACCCTACCGACACAATATTTTGTGCCCATGGATATTTGCTTTGATTCGATTTGGCCGCGTGGTCAAAAATGGCTTCACAGCCGAAGATATTTTTGCCTACTTTAGTGATAATGGAGTCATCCAGTGCAACCAATATGCGCCCATCTGTTTCAGGAGACGGAATCAGCTCCCAGATAGTTTTCCACAGCCCAGCCCACGGCAAAGTTGAAGAAGCCATGAAAGTGTAAAAGCGCTTATTCTTGATCTCAAACCCAAACAACGTATCAAGGCAACGCCAAAGACAGGCGCGCCATGCTACCTCACGAAATTCCGGGACTCCTGTCGCCATAATTCGTTCACCTACGCAGCGGATGGGAGATGCCCTGAACGCCCTGCGTCCGCAACGACTACGCACAAAAGCCGCTTCGTCATTACTACCTCACTGGCTGGACGGCTATTCGGAATGCAATTCTTGCTCCTCTCGCGTGCTGCTAGCACACGTCGAATCAGCGAATTGCCCTGTCGCCTATCAGGGACTAAAAATCACCACTTCGCTAAGCTCCGTTTCCATGATTTCCAGCGGAAGAGATAAAAGTGACGAAGATAGGTTAAAGCATTCCCGGAACTTGACGAATACACCATAGAAGCAGCGGATGGACATTTTATTGATCATGCCCGCCATACTGAAAAAAACAGCAAGGGGAAAGTTTATGCGGCCGGGGGGATTTACGCGTTGAATCTCAGAAGTGGGTTGCTCAGATTTCTTTGTCTGGTGACAAACGGAACTCAGAGACATCAAGAAATACCTGTGTTACGAAATCATATTGAAAAGCAAAACAAGGGAAATAACAGCTCTCAGAGACATCTCTATGTCTACGATAAAGCCGTCACCGACTTTGTCTGGTGGGATCGGCAGAAACGACATGCTAATTACATGATTTCAATGCTAAAAGAAAAGTAACTACTCAGCGTGTTTTTTAACTTTAAAATCAAATGAATATATTTTAATTTAACCTGACTTTAGTCATTTTCACCTTTAAAAAGGGGTGAAAATTGGACTAAAATTCAGAGAGATACATTAATTATTATTTTAAATCAATCTGTTATGAGTTTAAATTACGCTGAGTAGTTACAAAGAAAATTCAATTGCGACTCTGGTTGAGTCTATCCCTTTTGACTCCCGCCATGAGATCAATACAGGGGTTGAAGCATACAGTGTGTACGAAAACAAGGGCATCAAATTTAACGTGGTGGATTACCGTGATCCAGAAACCGGAAAACTTCACCGGTTTGTGACAACCTTGCCAATGACTATTAACCCTGGAACCATTGCCATGCTGTATTTCAAGCGATGGACGATTGAAAAGACATTCAATAACACTAAAACTCGATGTTCAAGTTTTTGATATTGAGAAGGTAAAATCAGGTATTCTGAGGTTGTTGTAATTTTATCGGTGTAAGCCCATGTTAATGAATGCCCCAGCCACCTTTATCCAAAGCTATATTGACGATTTAAATGATGCGCTCAATCAGCTAAAACCCGGAGCCGCTTTGACACGGATTCAAGCCGCTTGGTTGGGCACTTGTTTGGTGTGTTGGCCTTTGATGAATCAGACCGAGCACGATCTAAGTCTACAAAACGTATTTATAAGGTTTACAAGCAGAAACACAAAGGCTCCGGCGGGTATGTTAATGGACAAACGATAGTATTATTGCTGCTAGTTACCTCATCCATTACAGTGCCTGTCGGTTTTTTCTTTTATATGCCGGATCCAGCCTTAAAGCAGTGGGATAAAGAAGATAAACGGTTGAAAAAGAGCGGTATAGCAAAAAAAGATCGGCCTATTAAGCCTGAACGTGACAGTGCCTACCCGACCAAAACAGAGATTGCATTAGGCTTATTAAAAGAGTTTAAAGTTGCGCATAGCCTGATTAAAATTAAAGGCGTACTGGCTGATGCGCTGTATGGTGAAAAAGCCTTTATGGACGAAGCCGCTAAAGAATCTGGAGGCTCGCAGGTGATTAGCCAATTACGTAAAAACCAAAAAATTGAATATAGAGGTAGAATAAGGTCAGTCGAGAGCTACTTTAATTCGATTAACAAAGGCATTGATCAGATAATACGTGTACGTGGCGGCAAAGAGATTAAAGTGACTGTCAGCAGTGCACGATTAAAGGTGAGTTCTCACAGTAAAAAGCGCTTTGTCATTGCCTTAAAATATGACGGTGAAAACGACTATCGCTATTTAGTGGCGACAGACCTGACTTGGCGCACACAAGATATTATTCAAGCCTATACGTTGAGATGGCTGATTGAGGTTTTCTTTGAGGACTGGAAGCTTTATGAAGGATGGGGGCGTGAGGCCAAACAATTAGATGAAGAGGGATCAAGCCGTGGCCTGATTCTGAGTCTTTTGTTTGACCATTGCCTTCTCCTTCACCCAGAGCAAATAGCCCGCATTGAAAGCAAACTACCTGCGTATACCGTAGGAAGCTTACAGCGCAAGTCTCAAGTGGATGTACTGCTTGAGTTCATCACGTCATTGCTAGAGTTTCCAGATCCTGGTGATAAGCTGAAAGAGTTAGGTGAATTAATAAAGGATGTGTTTCAGCTGATGCCATCAGGAAAACATATGATTGGCAGAGATTTAGGGCGCTTAGAGCCAACACCATCATTAAAGTATTGTTCTGCTGGGTGAAGGTAAGAGTTTGATGGCAATGGGATGGAAAAACTTGAACATCGAGTAAAAGTAATTTCAAGGAAACTAAAGCTTGGTCTTCCAATACCCGCTCACTTGAAGATCAAATGCGCCTGACTGCAATGAGCTATAATTTAATGCGCGTGTTTGAAGAGATTTCAAAAACACAACAGCCAGAATTGATTCATCCATCGGATAAAAAATATAGCGAGGCTCTGGAGATAAGGCAGCAACAGGCTCAAAAACGAGATCGTTTTGTGAATCCATTATTTTTCCAGGCAAGAATATCTCGTATCAGCTCGTATACCATTCGGGCAGTTCAAAACGCAATAATAACAGGAATGTCTTTACAGTGCTTTATGAGCTCTCTTGTGGCGAGGTTAGTTTCACGGCATCAATTGATAGGGGAACACTGATGATGTTTATAGCAAACCCCCACTTAATTCCCCTTAGGCAATAGCATTTGAAACGAATGAAAAGACTATTTTTTTCATATAGTTGTAGCATAGTTTCAATTTTACCATAAATAATTATTGGGAAACTTCAGTTTTGTTAATGATGGCATCTTTCTTTCTTTTGGGTATTGAGTTATCATGGTTTTATTTTTCCGCCCCTTGTTTGAGTTATTATTTTTCAAATAAGGCGAAAACTATCCTGACACGGGGGGTTAGTTCCAGCCCATCGAACTGATAGTTTTGTTCAATCGCTGAAAATCATGGAAACGGAGCTTAGCGAAGTGGTGATTTTTAGTCCCTGATAGGCGACAGGGCAATTCGCTGATTCGACGTGTGCTAGCAGCACGCGAGAGGAGCAAGAATTGCATTCCGAATAGCCGTCCAGCCAGTGAGGTAGTAATGACGAAGCGGCTTTTGTGCGTAGTCGTTGCGGACGCAGGGCGTTCAGGGCATCTCCCATCCGCTGCGTAGGTGAACGAATTATGGCGACAGGAGTCCCAGAATTTCGTGAGGTAGCATGGCGCACCTTATACTCAATCATTAAAGTCCCTATAGCATCGTCACCACGGCTTGGATTTCCATAGCCAAACACTAATACTTTTGCCATTCTTCAAATTAACTCCATTATGACTTTTAAAAAAAAGCCCTCCCCCACCCAAGCGCATAAAACCAAATACTAGCGTACACTGAAAAGCTACAGCATTGAAAAATGCCAACCAGTTAACACTTTAAATAAAAAAAGCATATTTACCATTAAAAATCTATTATAATAAAACTCCAAAGGGGACGACCTGGCTTCGACGTGGGTAGCAAAACCTTAGGTGCATGTCGAGGACAGTACACCTCGTAAAATCTACTGAACTTAAAGTATTCGCAAATGACGAAAACTACTCAATGGCTTTAGCTGCTTAAACCCAGCACCATTCTCTTGGCTACATGTGCTTATGCGTGTAGAGTCTTTCGGGGCATCCAGGAGTCACTTTACATAAGATCGCGTTAAGACCTTTGTTCGGAGTTCTGACTCGCTAAACCTAATCGAAATCGCTAAAAGTATCTTGGTTCGACGGGTAGCTTTTAGTTAAATCAAAGTGCGGAATAAACATGTAGATCCAAAGGCGGAGTGCTCGCGGACGGGGGTTCAATTCCCCCCGTCTCCACCAACACAATGTTTTACAAGATTCACAAAAGACCCGATACACCTTGTTAATCCTAGGTTATCGGGTTTTTTATTGCCTATAGAGTCCTATAAGGTTTCATAAAATCTTAGCTTTTTAGTAACATCCATAGTAACATCACCTTAACTTCATTAGATGCGGTGTTACTAAAATGGCTAGAGTTACTAAACCACTTACCAATACAGAAGTAAAACAAGCAAAACCCAAAGAAAAGGAATTTAATTTAGTTGATGGTGATGGGCTTGCTCTCAGAGTAAAACCCAACGGATCTAAATTATGGATATTTAACTACTTTAGACCCTACACAAAAAAACGTACCTCTTTAAGCTTTGGCTCATATCCCGCCATATCGTTAGCAGATGCAAGAAACAAACGCGCCACAGCAAGAGAATTACTCGCAAAAGAGATTGACCCAAAAGAACACCGCGAAGATGCCAACCGTTTAAATGATATAGCCCATAACAATACACTGGAACATATCGCCGAAAAATGGCTAGCTGTAAAAAAAACAACTGTCACTCAAAATCATGCAACAGATACTTGGCGTTCACTAGAACTTCATATATTCCCAGAATTAGGCAAAATACCTATACATAAAATTACTGCGATAAAAACCATTGAAATCCTTGAACCTATTGCCGCCAAAGGTAGTTTAGAAACGATAAAACGCCTCTGCCAACGACTCAATGAAATAATGGTTTACGCTGTCAATACAGGCATTATTTCAAGTAACCCACTAACGGGTATAAGCAAAGCCTTTCAGTTACCCACAAAACAGCATTTACCGACCCTGAAACCTGAGCAACTCCCCTTGCTAATGAAAACAATATCTCAAGCAAGTATCAAATTAACAACACGATGCCTTATTGAGTGGCAATTACGTACAATGGTTAGACCCAGTGAAGCAGCTGGCACACGCTGGGATGAAATTGATTTTGAAAATGGGCTTTGGAATATCCCCATAGAGCGTATGAAACAAAAGAAGGCACATACTATCCCACTAACCCCGCAATGTTTAGAATTACTAGACGTTATGCACCCTATTAGCTCTCGTAGTGAATTCATTTTTCCCTCAGATAGAAATCCAAGAACACACACCAACGCCCAAACTGCCAATATGGCACTAAAACGAATGGGATTTGACAAACAATTAGTCGCACATGGACTAAGATCACTAGCCAGCACCGTACTTAATGAAGAAGGTTTTGATGCTGATGTAATTGAAGCCGCATTAGCCCATACTGGCAAGAACGAAGTACGTAACGCTTATAACAGAGCCAACTACCTTGAGCGCAGAAAGCCTGTTATGATTTGGTGGAGTGATTATATTGATAAAGCTGCCACGGGCAATATGAGTTTGGCGGGAAAAAAAGGACTTAAAATAGTCGATTATGCCACATCACCTAAATTAGCCTCTGCTTGACCTGCCAACGCTTTAATAACAGCTTGTGCAATATCATCAGCATTAGGGTTAATATTAGCAGATACGCGGGGAGCCTTTAATTGCTGAAAAATTTCCCCCTGCCGATGTTGCTGTACTTCACCATAGCTATATAAGGTTGTTAAAACATCTTCATGCCCTAAATTCTGGCTCCAGGATTTAAACTCTTCAGGTGTTTGGCAAAGCTTTTGGCCAAGAGTAACCAGAGTTTTACGAAAACTATGCGGATTAAAATAAGGTAAATCAGATGATTCAAAAGCATCACGAAAAATTGTGCGTATAGGGGAAGCAGTACTCCAGTGCTCTTTTTTAAACCCCGATGCTTTAAAGGTTCTATCATCACCTGTAATCACATTGGTTTTAGGAAACAAGGGATCATCGTTCCCCCAAAGCAACTCCTCTCTGAGATAATGCACCCAATCAATTACAATTTTCTGAATATCATCCCCAACAGGAAAAAAGAACGTTGTAAAAGTCTTACTGAATTTAGTTTTCACCTCTCGCGCATCCTGAAATACACTATTACCTATAATATCAACATGCTTTAATTTCATAGAAGCAATAGCACTATCCCTAGCACCTGTTAAAATACCAAAAGCAATAAGGCTACGATTGCGTCGCTCTATATCTGAATTATTTGGCATAGTCTCAATAACATGCCTAATTTGTTCCATTGTAGGAACTGGCGTTTCCCTACGCGCCGTTGCAATACGAACTTCTTTTTCTGATAAATTAAAATATTCCGTATCAGTATAATTAATACGCGACTTATACCCTGCTTGCATAGCTAACCACTGAAAAAAAGTTTTCAACTGCCTCAAGGTAGAATTTAGTGTTGCCTTACTTAATTCCTTACCTGTTTGCTGATTTTTTTGCTGGGCAAGATGTTTTTTAAATCCTACCGCCTGCTCAAAATGAAATGTCTTAAAATCACGGTATTTTGTATAAGACTCAAAGCGACTAACTGCCTTAGCGACCGCATCAACTGAAGCCTCATTTTGTCGCTTAGCTTCTTTAAGAAATATAAAATATTGACGCTTAATACGCTCATTATTTGCATTGTGTTTTATCATCGTTTTAACTCACTTTTTAAAGTCACTGTTTAAGAGGGGTTTAACACTCTCGTTTATGTGTTTTAGTGCCTTCGGTAATGTGATGTCTAATTTATCCTGAATTTGCTCTAATGTGGCGATATTGAAGTATTTATTGATAATCCCACCGCACGATGGACAGAGACCAATTAAACGCCCAAGTTGGTGATTTATCGGCTCATAGTCAACCATATTTTCAGCAGGAATCTTAGGCACTCGACAACGTACACAATAAATTTCAAACGGCTGACATTTCCGCTTATTGCTCTTTCTTTTTTCCTGTAAATAAATTTTTAATTCAGAACCAAGAATTAACATAGGACGTTTATTATCATTAGTTTCTAACCCTTCTTTAACCCATAAACGCACCGTGTTTTTATGGACAGAAAATAAATTAGCGACCTCCTCCACCGTATAATTACGATGGATTTTTGCCAGATTAGGATTAAGACGCTTAGCCATTACTTTTCACAACGACTAGCTTTTATTTTCTCCGCTACCCAATCATCTACCTCCTCTTCTATCCAGCCAACAGCCCTGCCTCCTAGAGAAATAGGAGCAGGAAATTCATTTTTAGAAATGCGTAAATAGATAGTGCTACGTGATAAACCTGATTTATCTTTAACAATGGGAAGTCTTACTATTTTGTGTGACATGTTTGGCTCTCTTAAACGATTAATGGAAAAGAGAGAATATCTGGGCGATTTGGGCGATAAAATTCCAGTTACCGCCCAATACTCAATTGGGATATTGATTACAAAACAATAAGATATAGATTTTCAAGATAGCTTTGAGTTAAGGCAAGGGAACTGAATTTAGAATAGAATTATTGAGATAAAATAAATACTACAAATAAAACAACAACTTAATAACTCATATTTTGGGCGCAAAAATTCCGCCCAACTTTGTTACTTAACCATGTTTTTACGAATAGTTTCAGCGTCCCTAGCGTTGGCAATATCCATTTTAGCGATTTGAAGTGAACACCACTTATTAGATTTAGTAGGGTTCTGTTTTTTAAGCTGTACATACGCATCTTGCCAGTCCTGATACATCGTTTGAGTTTCAAGCTTACGAGCTTCACGCTTATTAGTTAATGGGATATAGCTTTTACCTTGCCTTAATGGCTCACGATTGAGCAAATCATCAATAGCATCTTGGTCAATAAAAAGCTGTTCTCCCTCAAAATATAAAACCTCTTCAACAGGAACAGTATGCTGATTGACTTCCAGCGAGAAATCTAAACTATTCAAAGTCACCCAGCGCCGACCTCTAGCCGTTTTTAGCATACCCAACTTAATCACAGGTTGGTTGACTGTGAAGGTAATTTTATCTTTTAACCCTAACAATCCCGCAATTACCTTAGACAGCCGATTAACATCGGCTTGCCATTGCTGTAACTGCACCAAAGGAATCTGCACCCGCCCCATTTGGCTTTGCATCTCAGCATCATCGCAAACAATAAATGCGCAACTTAAAGCAGGATCATCATGAATAAGCGTGATAATATCCATAAAACAACGATTCTCACACGCATGACACTCAATAGACTGAGTCGCAGAAGTACGTATAAGAAGCCCTACTTTTAAGAGCAACTCTAATGTTCCATCAGGCCAATTTTGAATAGTATTCCAGCTAATGATAATTGGCTTATTTTCTGCGCGTAGGTGCGCTAATAACTCCAGTAAAACATCATTAAATGTCATAACGAATATTGGCTATTAGGGTTGCGGCTCAATACCCGACTTCTCCAATATCTCACGAATTTTTAAATCATCGCCATCATGCCCTAGCGCACAGGAATTAGGGTAAGTAATATTAAAGGTGCGTGTCTTGGTGCGCCTGCCTACTGTGGGTTCAAAAATAACCTTTACACGGGTTTGAGTCACAAAATAAGCGGGTGGATTCAGCTCTTCCAATAAGACATAAACCGCTTGAGGATTATTTTTAGTATCTGCTTCTAAAGAAATACGCCGTTTACTACCATGCTTTAATGTAAGCCGTAACTGAGTGACCGTTATCTGCTCAATACCCGATTCAGGCGCAATTTGAAAGGTAAATTCAGCATCCCCCAAAGGATCTAAATCATAAACCCTCTTATCTATCCTACCGTTACTGAGCGTTTCTAAATTAAGAATTGTTCTAGCAAATATTCTCTGCAACTCAGGTACAGCTTTGGTATTTTTAGGCGCATAAATATCTAATGACCCATCTTCTTCACAATAAACAAAAATAATTTCAAACGCTGGATGTCGGGCGCGTGTTTTTAAAGCATCGCTCTCCCACTCAACAGCCGACAAACCAAAATCTTCAGGGTAAGCAAAAAAATACTCTTTATACGGTAGGTATTGCTTATACGGTTAAAGATGAAACTAATATTATTACATCAGGCGCGTTACTGCATTTAACACTAAAAAATGATGATGTACGCCCTGAATATTTAACACTGGTTTTAAATAGTTTAGTTGTACAAATGCAAAGCGAACGAGATGCTGGTGGATCAATAATTAAACATTGGAAACCTTCAAAGATAGAAGAAGTACTTATTCCTATTATAGATTTAGACTTGCAAATCCAAATAGAACAAAAAATAAAGGCTTCCTTTAAACTTAAAACCGAATCAAAAAAATTACTAGACCTAGCCAAACAAGCCGTTGAAACCACCTCCTTACACACAAGTCCTAAAATACGCCTTTTAGCTTTCTGGCCATTTGAATACCATATACGCAGTCCTGAATCCTCTGAAAACCGATCCAAATACTTTTCGCACCAGGGTCACCATCTGATTTACGCCCTAAAAAACCACCCAATGTCGCTAAATTTCTTAACACGGCATTCAGTGTAGGCACTTTTTTGGGTATCTTTTTGTCCAATAAACCATAAGATGATTTCCATTCTAAAGGATCAAAGATTAATTCAGCAGGCAAGTCAGGACAGATGCGACCTAAGCGCATAAGATACATCACCCGCCAAGCAATAACCATGGCCATGACTAAGGCTTTTTCAATGCGCTCTTTACTGGATAATTGAAGCTTTTCAACCTTGCAGCCCACTTTCAAAATATCAAAAAACATTTCTATTTCCCAGCGACAGCGATACCAGTCAATCAACTCACAGGCTTGATCTTCACTTTCTACCCTTCGATTGCTTAATAAGCGCCATATGAGCGGTGACTTCCCTTTAGGCGGGTTGATTTCTTTTGCCTGAACCAAAGTTACTTCAATACCTTCTTTCCCTTTTACGGGGAAAGTGCAGCGTAACACTTTAATTTCTTGCTGAACTTGTCGCGATTTTTCGCCTTTTTTTCGTGGCTTAATAAAACTAACGCGACTCATAACCTCTTGCTTATCGACGCTATCCCACAGTGTTTCATCCGCTGATAATTTACGGTTATGCCTGGCTCTTACTAGCCAGTCAGCAGGCGTATTTAACGCCTTACTTCTCTGCATAAGCTTACATATCACCGCTTCATTCTGCTGTTCATTAGCTAAAATACTTTCTCTATATACATTCATTGGTTTTTTATAGTCCAGGGTTTCATGAAACCGTTGATGATTATAAAACTCAATATAGTCATCAACATCTTCTATTAACGCTCTAATTGAACCATATTCATTTAAATAAATACGCTCACATTTTGCACTTCGCCAAAACCGTTCAATACAAATATTATCCGTTGCTCGTCCTTTTCCATCCATAGAAATAGTAATGCCTTTGTTTTTTAGTCGTTGGGTATGAATTTCACTGGTGTATTGACTGCCTTGATCCGTATTAAAAATTTCAGGTGTTCCGTAGAGAGAAAGCGCTTCATCTAATACATCCATAACTAAAAAAGAATCCATTGTGTTTGATATTTTATGGGCGAGCACTGCTTTTGAGTGCCAATCAATAATCGCCGCTAAATAAACCATCCCTTCTTTGGTTTTAATATAGGTTATATCTGTACTCCAAACTTGGTTAGCGTGTGATATATCAAGATCTCTAAGCTTATAAGTATATTTTTTATGTTCTTTTATGGGGATCGTTGTATTGACTTGTTTTACCGCTAATACGGCTTTCAAGCCCATCTGCTGCCGATAACTCGCCACCGTGTTTAAACTGACTTTAAAACCACCTTCAAGCAACTGCTGGTGTACTTTAGCCGCACCATAAATAGGGATGTCTTTAAAAATGTGATTAATCTGAGTTTTGATCTCTTCTTTCTTTTTATTCTCTCTTTTTTTGTAATAGAGATTGCTTCTATTTAATCCTAATAATGCACACTGCTGTGTTAGAGGTAGAGTGTTAAGCTTGGGCTCAATCAACTGTTTTCTATCAGATGAGTCCAAGCTTTTTAGCTTTTTTTCGAGCCACTCCTTTTCAACCGTCATTTTTCCTACGATTTTTGTGAGCATCTCATTTTGTTCTTGAGCTGCTAATAGATCCTCTTTGTAATCTTTAACGGCTTTG
Source organism: Bathymodiolus japonicus methanotrophic gill symbiont (assembly GCF_019721995.1). Lineage (GTDB taxonomy): Bacteria > Pseudomonadota > Gammaproteobacteria > Methylococcales > Methylomonadaceae > Methyloprofundus. The sequence continues at coordinate 50,455 of NZ_BLYC01000026.1, forward strand.
GAGGGCTCCATTGCTATTTCTGCATTGTCTAAGAATATTTTTTTCCAGTTTTGTAGGTTCTTAGGTGTGATGTTATTTGCACTGGCAATTTCTTGCAGTGTTTTTTCATCTTTAAAACTTCTAATACCAACTTGCTTTTAAATCAGCACGTAGACTCTTATTCCAAATTAGTTACTATTTTGTAAAAAATTGGAGTATTAAATGAGCAGAAAAAGAACGGTCTACAGTGCTGAATTTAAAAGCAAGTTGGTATTAGAAGTTTTAAAGAATGAAAAAACACTGCAAGAAATTGCCAGTGCAAATAACATCACACCTAAGAACCTACAAAACTGGAAAAAAATATTCTTAGACAATGCAGAAATAGCAATGGAGCCCTCCAAAGCCGTTAAAGATTACAAAGAGGATCTATTAGCAGCTCAAGAACAAAATGAGATGCTCACAAAAATCGTAGGAAAAATGACGGTTGAAAAGGAGTGGCTCGAAAAAAAGCTAAAAAGCTTGGACTCATCTGATAGAAAACAGTTGATTGAGCCCAAGCTTAACACTCTACCTCTAACACAGCAGTGTGCATTATTAGGATTAAATAGAAGCAATCTCTATTACAAAAAAAGAGAGAATAAAAAGAAAGAAGAGATCAAAACTCAGATTAATCACATTTTTAAAGACATCCCTATTTATGGTGCGGCTAAAGTACACCAGCAGTTGCTTGAAGGTGGTTTTAAAGTCAGTTTAAACACGGTGGCGAGTTATCGGCAGCAGATGGGCTTGAAAGCCGTATTAGCGGTAAAACAAGTCAATACAACGATCCCCATAAAAGAACATAAAAAATATACTTATAAGCTTAGAGATCTTGATATATCACACGCTAACCAAGTTTGGAGTACAGATATAACCTATATTAAAACCAAAGAAGGGATGGTTTATTTAGCGGCGATTATTGATTGGCACTCAAAAGCAGTGCTCGCCCATAAAATATCAAACACAATGGATTCTTTTTTAGTTATGGATGTATTAGATGAAGCGCTTTCTCTCTACGGAACACCTGAAATTTTTAATACGGATCAAGGCAGTCAATACACCAGTGAAATTCATACCCAACGACTAAAAAACAAAGGCATTACTATTTCTATGGATGGAAAAGGACGAGCAACGGATAATATTTGTATTGAACGGTTTTGGCGAAGTGCAAAATGTGAGCGTATTTATTTAAATGAATATGGTTCAATTAGAGCGTTAATAGAAGATGTTGATGACTATATTGAGTTTTATAATCATCAACGGTTTCATGAAACCCTGGACTATAAAAAACCAATGAATGTATATAGAGAAAGTATTTTAGCTAATGAACAGCAGAATGAAGCGGCTTAG
>NZ_BLYC01000027.1 GCF_019721995.1 Bathymodiolus japonicus methanotrophic gill symbiont
CTGTAACCCTCATCAGTGTTCCCCTATCAATTGAGGCCGTGAAACTAACCTCGCCACAAGAGAGCTCATAAAGCACTGTAAAGACATTCCTGTTATTATTGCGTTTTGAACTGCCCGAATGGTATACGAGCTGATACGAGATATTCTTGCCTGGAAAAATAATGGATTCACAAAACGATCTCGTTTTTGAGCCTGTTGCTGCCTATTCTCCAGAGCCTCGCTATATTTTTTATCCGATGGATGAATCAATTCTGGCTGTTGTGTTTTTGAACTCTCTTCAAACACGCGCATTAAATTATAGCTCATTGCAGTCAGGCGCATTTGATTTTCAAGTGAGCGGGTACAGGCGCGCCATGCTACCTCACGAAATTCCGGGACTCCTGTCGCCGTAATTCGTTCACCTACGCAGCGAATAGGAGATGCTCCAGCCGCCCTGCGTCCGCCACAGACTGAGCACAAAGCAGCTCAGTCATGGCTACCACAAATGGCTCTACGGCTATTCGGGATAAAATTTTAGCCTCCCTCGCGCGCTATCGCGCACTTCGGATTGGCAAATTTCCCTGCGCCTTCTGGAGACTATCAGCCCGTCCGGGGCTGACAGCGTTGGAAGGCCAAGCTTTAGTTTCCTTGAAATTACTTTTAGTGTTATTGAATGTCTTTTCAATTGTCCATCGCTTGAAATACAGCATGGCAATGATTCCAGGGTTAATAGTCATTGGCAAGGTTGTCACAAACCGGTGAAGTTTTCCGGTTTCTGGATCACGGTAATCCACCACGTTAAATTTGATGCCCTTGTTTTCGTACACACTGTATGCTTCAACCCCTGTATTGATCTCATGGCGGGAGTCAAAAGGGATAGACTCAACCAGAGTCGCAATTGAATTTCTCTTTTAGCATTGAAATCATGTAATTAGCATGTCGTTTCTGCCGATCCCACCAGACAAAGTCGGTGACGGCTTTATCGTAGACATAGAGATGTTTCTGAGAGCTGTTATTTCCCTTGTTTTGCTTTTCAATATGATCTCGTAACACAGGTATTTCTTGATGTCTCTGAGTTCCGTTTGTCACCAGACAAAGAAATCTGAGCAACCCACTTCTGAGATTCAACGCGTAAATCCCCCCGGCCGCATAAACTTTCCCCTTGCTGTTTTTTTCAGTATGGCAGGCATGATCAATAAAATGTCCATCCGCTGCTTCTATGGTGTATTCGTCAAGTTCCGGGAATGCTTTAAGATAATCAATGCCTTGCGATAGCAGTGTTTCAGAGTGAAGATGATAGCTCTGCTGTTCAAATGCCTCAAGCATACTTGTTCGTCTATGCGACTTCAGTGATTTAAAATACGTTGAGTGGGGAAGCCGCTGGCCATAAATCTGTTCATTGGTTTGGAGGAAATGGCGACCACTATCGACTACACTGATACAGCGTAATAACCCAAGACGAATAAAGTCGATATCCTTCAACTCTGGGCATGAACGAGCCCACAAAGGATGACGCTCTGCTAACAGGGCACGTTCCATCGCTGAAAATCAGGGAAACGGAGCCTAAGCGAAGTGATGATTTTTAGTCCGCGATAGCCGTAGGGCCGTTATTTTGTCGGAGTCTGAGCGTTAGCGAAGGTGGAGACAAAATAAAAGGCCATCCGACACGGCGTCAAGTCATTTGGAGCCTATGTTCCGACCCCTTGTTGGGTCGGGACGAGGTGACGAGGACGAATCGGGGCCGCCGGAGGCATAAGTGGTCGCGTTAAGTTTTTGCTGCTTGCTTGGGCTGGGATGCCCAAAACAAGCTTTCGCAAAAATAGCGACTCCCCGACTTTATGCTGTTTTCTTTTATGTCAGGTATGGCGTTTCGTATCGCGACCTTGAAGAAATTATGGAAGAAAGAGGTGTTGAAGTGGATCATGCTACGCTCAATCGTTGGGTTATCCGTTATTCTCCTGCCATTGCTGTAACAGCTAAATCTGAGAAACGAGAAACCAATAAATCGTGGCGCATGGATGAAACGTATATCAAAGTGAAGGGTCAGTGGACCTTTTTATACCGAGCTGTTGATAGTCACGGGGATACGCTTGATTTCATGCTTTCTGAGCACCGTGATGAAGAGGCTGCAACCGCATTTTTTAAACAAACGATTAACAATAATGGCTTTCCTGATAAGGTCGTTATGGATAAAAGTGGCGCTAACTATGCAGGATTAGCCAATATTAACCTCTTGTTAATCCTAGCTGGGTTTGCCACCATGATCGACATATTACAAGTTAAATATTTGAATAACATCATCGAACAGGATCATCGCTTTATCAAAAAAATAACAAAACCGATGATGGGCTTTAAAGCGTTTCACTCCGCCCAAGCAACAATTGATGGAATTCAAACGGCACATATCATCCGAAAGGGGCAATTGTCTGAGGAAAATATTACTGCTTATAAGCAGTTTATGGCTTTAGCAGGATAGTTATGCCTGAAGACCAGGAGGTCTGTGCTTTTGATAATTATTGCGACAGAACCGTCATTGTTACTAATGCCACTTTATCACCCGTAATTGTTATTCTATGAAAGTGTAACTATTTATCACATCATAAAATCATCACATATTTAGAGTGAACACGCCAGTTTTTTGCCTACCCTTTACCCTTCATGTAAAAGTTATCCCCCTATTTTACCTACCCTAATGAATACTTGATTTCCGTTCAACCCGCATTTAACTATTACTATTAGTGAGGCTTTATTGTCTTGATAACTCACATTAAGACGTATGTATCACGCCATGCAGAGATAAATAACCCTGTGACATTACTATGTGTAAATTGTGAGCAACAATTCTTATATCGTAGTTACCCACAAGAACTGTTGATAAAAGTGTGTATTACTTTTGAGTAACTGGATTAAAGCCACGGTACATATAGGATAGGGTTATATTGTGTATTTTTTGTACAGGACATTTATTAAGCTACATTTGATTCACAGTTTCACTATGTTCCTCATCAGTGTTCCCATTGAAAGAAGAAGTACCTAAACAAAGCAGCCTATAACCTACCTGAAGGTAGCACCACTCGAATATTCCCATCTTTTTGATTTTAATTACTTATAACAGCAAATAGACACTCTGTAGGCACTGTAAAAAAACAACAAATAATTTCAAATAAAGCTTGCATTTGCCGAAAAGATTTTTCTAAAAATTTCCGTTTTAATCACCTCATAAACGGATATCACCCATGCTTAAAGACCTACCACTCTCTGAACATATTCACCAACACTGCCAGGCGCGCCATGCTACCTCACGAAATTCCGGGACTCCTGTCGCCGTAATTCGTTCACCTACGCAGCGAATAGGAGATGCTCCAGCCGCCCTGCGTCCGCCACAGACTGAGCACAAAGCAGCTCAGTCATGGCTACCACAAATGGCTCTACGGCTATTCGGGATAAAATTTTAGCCTCCCTCGCGCGCTATCGCGCACTTCGGATTGGCAAATTTCCCTGCGCCTTCTGGAGACTATCAGCCCGTCCGGGGCTGACAGCGAATGAAAGTTCGGGGAGTCGCTATTTTTGCGAAAGCTTGTTTTGGGCATCCCAGCCCAAGCAAGCAGCAAAAACTTAACGCGACCACTTATGCCTCCGGCGGCCCCGATTCGTCCTCGTCACCTCGTCCCGACCCAACAAGGGGTCGGAACATAGGCTCCAAATGACTTGACGCCGTGTCGGATGGCCTTTTATTTTGTCTCCACCTTCGCTAACGCTCAGACTCCGACAAAACAACGGCCCTACGGCTATCGCGGACTAAAAATCATCACTTCGCTTAGGCTCCGTTTCCCTGATTTTCAGCGATGGAACGTGCCCTGTTAGCAGAGCGTCATCCTTTGTGGGCTCGTTCATGCCCAGAGTTGAAGGATATCGACTTTATTCGCCTTGGGTTATTACGCTGTATCAGTGTAGTCGATAGTGGTCGCCATTTCCTCCAAACCAATGAACAGATTTATGGCCAGCTGCTTCCCCACTCAACGTATTTTAAATCACTGAAGTCGCATAGACGAACAAGTATGCTTGAGGCATTTGAACAGCAGAGCTATCATCTTCACGCTGAAACACTGCTATCGCAAGGCATTGATTATCTTAAAGCATTCCCAGAACTTGACGAATACACCATAGAAGCAGCGGATGGACATTTTATTGATCATGCCTGCCATACTGAAAAAAACAGCAAGGGGAAAGTTTATGCGGCCGGGGGGATTTACGCGTTGAATCTCAGAAGTGGGTTGCTCAGATTTCTTTGTCTGGTGACAAACGGAACTCAGAGACATCAAGAAATACCTGTGTTACGAAATCATATTGAAAAGCAAAACAAGGGAAATAACAGCTCTCAGAAACATCTCTATGTCTACGATAAAGCCGTCACCGACTTTGTCTGGTGGGATCGGCAGAAACGACATGCTAATTACATGATTTCAATGCTAAAAGAAAATTCAATTGCGACTCTGGTTGAGTCTATCCCTTTTGACTCCCGCCATGAGATCAATACAGGGGTTGAAGCATACAGTGTGTACGAAAACAAGGGCATCAAATTTAACGTGGTGGATTACCGTGATCCAGAAACCGGAAAACTTCACCGGTTTGTGACAACCTTCGCTAAAAATCATCACTTCGCTAAAGCTCCGTTTCCAGGATTTTCAGCGAAGGAAACTAAAGCTTGGTCTTCCAATACCCGCTCACTTGAAAATCAAATGCGCCTGACTGCAATGAGCTATAATTTAATGCGCGTGTTTGAATAGATTTCAAAAACACAACAGCCAGAATTGATTCATCCATCGGATAAAAAATATAGCGAGGCTAAAGAATGACATCTTTTTGAAAGTGAGTGCCTTTGAAGCTGAGCATATGATCTACCTTTTATTGAAATTGAGAATTATGATAGCAGATAACGTCGGAAAGGGAGATTTATGCGACAGAACCCATAATTCCCGTGCAGCTAAAAAATCATCTGAAAAAATCCTGAAAGCAGCAAAGAGCATTTTAAATAATCCTGCCATTGGAAAAACTCTAGATGGAAGAAATGACCGTGAGCTATTTACCTCATTTGGAAAAAATAGTTACATTTTTCGTTATCAAATCATCGATCAAAAAGTTGTGATTTTGAAAATCTGGCATGCCCGTGAAGATCGATAAAAATAAAGACTTTATTACTAAACTATTAACTTGAACCGCCCTTCCCTGATTAACCACCTATAAAATACCTATAAGGTATTTTATCAATACCCAATAATAACCTTAAACTCGATGTTCAAGTTTTTTAACTGATTGACTTTATTGGTAATTTTACTGACAAAGAAAGCATCAACATCATTGTAAATCAATCACTTATAAAACAAAGCCGGAAAAATTTACTTTTCTTAGCCCAGTTATAGCTGAAAACTTGAACATCGAGTTAAAGGTTAGATTTATAACCGCAACAAGTGCGCACGCCACTCATTCCAGAAAAGCCTTACCAACACTGAATACCTTGTTTTTCCTTTAAATAAAAACACCTTTTTGCATTGAAACATTTGGGACCTGATAGTTATGCCACTATACTTAATTCATAAGGTATCTTATAGGTTATATTAAGCACCTAATGAGTACCGTATAGATTAGATAAATAACCTATTCAATACCGAACAGGTTAGATTTATTGCAACAATTTAGAGGTGAAAATGATTATATTGATTGGTAGTCAAAAAGGAGGTTGTGGGAAGTCTACAATCGCAACAAATATGGCAGCGGCATTAGCTGTTGACGGTAAAGATGTAATGCTTGTTGATGCAGATAAGCAAGCATCAAGCTCAAATTGGTTTCTTGATAGGTCTGAAAACTCAGATTTACCACAAGTTAATTCTGTCCAGAAATATGATGATGTTCGTGCATCTATTTTGGATTTAAGTAAGCGTTATGAATACATAGTAATTGATGCAGCTGGTCGAGATTCAGCCGAATTGCGCACAAGTATGATTGTAGCCGATATATTGGTGATGGCTATCCGCCCTAGTCAATTTGACCTTGATACTGTACCTAAGATGCAAGAAATATACACAGATGCCAAGATGTTGAATGAGAAATTGAAATTTAAGGCTGTGATTACAATGGGACCCACTAACCCTATCATCAATGAGGCTGAAGAAACTCAGGTATTTCTTGAGAATTATCCTGATATTGAACTATTAGATACGATCATCAGGGAGCGCAAGGTTTATAGAGATGCGATAAAAGGTATTGGAATGGGTGTTGTTGAGATGAACAATCCAAAAGCAAAGAAAGAAATTCAAGATTTCATGAGTGAGGTTCTGAAATGAAAGCAAAAACAAATTTTAAGGTTCGAGGACAAAATAAAGTTTCTGAAGTAGTTGATGAAAATGCGGTTAAGGAGTTTGTTGGTAAGGCTGATAAAACATCCGCTGAACTGGAGGTTGTACTGTCTAAAGAAGTTGAGCTGGATAAAAACGACAAACCATTTTCAGATGATCCCAAAGCTCCGCGTAACTACAAACTAATGACAGCTCGTTTCAATAAATATGAAATAGAAATTTTGGATCAACTCGGTACAGAATTTGGCGTTGATAGAATGAATGTTCTTCGAATTGCTTATATGGCACTAGCAAAAGACAAAGGCATTATTTAATAAATAGAATACCTGTACGGTTTTACTTATCACCGTATAGGTATCTATAAGCTATGTACAGATTATGGTAGTGGGTTAAACCTGTGTTTAGCATGAGAGCAATAGAATAAGAAAGTGATTTATTGCATAATTCCCTCATGAAATATTATCAAGAAATCACCTGCCCTAACTGTACTAATTCCAACCTGATGAAATCAGGTAGTAGCGATCGTGGTGTGCAGCGATATCGTTGCCAGACCGGTTCTGTCGCATAAATCCCCCTTCCCGACGTTATCTGCTATCATAATTCTCAATTTCAATAAAAGGTGGATCACATGCTCAGCTTCAAAGGCACTCACTTTCAAAAAGATGTCATTCTTTATGCTGTTTTCTTTTATGTCAGGTATGGCGTTTCGTATCGCGACCTTGAAGAAATTATGGAAGAGGGAAATTTGCCAATCCGAAGTGCGCGATAGCGCGCGAGGGAGGCTAAAATTTTATCCCGAATAGCCGTAGAGCCATTTGTGGTAGCCATGACTGATCTGCTTTGTGCTCAGTCTGTGGCGGACGCAGGGCGGCTGGAGCATCTCCTATTCGCTGCGTAGGTGAACGAATTACGGCGACAGGAGTCCCAGAATTTCGTGAGGTAGCATGGCCGCGCCTTAGCTCCATAAATGTCGGTTATGAGCAAGCTTTAACGTTATAATAAATTCTTGCGATAGAACCAATTTAAGAAAAAGGCATTGCCAATTAAGGCTACAAAAAAAAGAAATACAGAACTTTTAGAAACCCTACAGGATAAAAGATGAAAACTAAACTAATGACAGTCGTCGTGTTGATGATTTTATTCAACAACATGGTTCAAGCGGAATGGAATTCATTCCGCCCCAGAGAAGAGGCGGAAACCCCAGTGCCTAAACCAGCCGGTGAAATTCCCAATTTAACCGCAGAGGAAGTGGAGAAGGCTAAGAATGAGGAAGATAGAAAACGGTTTGAAGAAGCCGCGAAACGCTTAGAGGAAGAAACGAAACGAATCGCGGAGGAAGAAGCACAGCGTCAGGCAGAAGAGGAGAAAGAACGGAAAGCCGCAGAAGCCGCAGAAGCCGCAGAAGCCGCAGAAGCAGCGAAACTATTAGAGGCAGAAATGAAACTAATCGCGGAGGAAGAAGCACAGCGTCAGGCAGAAGAGGAGGAAAAACGGAAAGCCGCAGAAGCACGCGCTAACGATTATCCTGAGCTTTCTTTGACAATGGCCAAAGTGCTTTATTTACTTAGAGATGACCCTGAGAACTCTCACCGTACGTTTTCTTTCTATCCTGAAGTATCGGGCTGGCATATCTTCCAGACATATGGACCTTCAGACACGGTTATGGAGATTTATCATAATGAACAGTCAATTGTAAATACGGGCAAGAGCGATGGGGATGATGGGCATGATAATAACGAGCTTCAACATAAGTATCTTGAAGCGGGTGAGAGATATGTAATCCAAGTATATCTACAAAGTAGATCTTGGTCAGGTAAAGCCATCTTGAATGTTAGGGCTGAAGAACCTTTTAGAGAATACGAGTCCCATCTAACCGTAGGACTTGCTAAGAAATTTTGGCTATCTACAGACGACTATGACCAGACTCACTTTACAACTACGTTTACTCCTGAGACTACAGGTCGGTATAACATAGAAACTTACAGTGCTGATGAAGATACCGTGATGGAGATATATCACCCTGATGGATACTCTATGGTCGCCTCGGGAGAGAGTGATGGAGATAGGGGGGTCGATAATGAGGAATTACAAGTCAAGACGTTTGAGGTCGGTAAGACCTACACAATCCAAGTCTACATGGAGGATTTTGACAACGACGGTTACGCATGGGTACATGTTTGGCGCAGTACTTGGGATCCGATTACTCTTGCCAATTAAGGCTACAAACAAAAGAAATACAGAACTTTTAGAAACCCTACAGGATAAAAGATGAAAACTAAACTAATGACTCACATTCGCTGAAAATCAGGGAAACGGAGCCAAAGCGAAGTGATGATTTTTAGTCCGCGATAGCCGTAGGGCCGTTATTTTGTCGGAGTCTGAGCGTTAGCGAAGGTGGAGACAAAATAAAAGGCCATCCGACACGGCGTCAAGTCATTTGGAGCCTATGTTCCGACCCCTTGTTGGGTCGGGACGAGGTGACGAGGACGAATCGGGGCCGCCGGAGGCATAAGTGGTCGCGTTAAGTTTTTGCTGCTTGCTTGGGCTGGGATGCCCAAAACAAGCTTTCGCAAAAATAGCGACTCCCCGATAGGAGAATGATTTCTTTTTCAAAATGACGCCATTTAAAACTAAGCATATGAACCTTATTTTATTCGAATTGAGACTCATAATAGCAGGTAACACGGAGAAGTGAACTTTATGCGACAGAACCTAATAAAGTCAGTTATCTATAACTGATGGTGCTGGTTATCGCGTATCTAAAACCGTCAATGACGTCATCACCCGCTATATCAATCATATAAACTTTGGCTTATCTCAAGTTGCTTTAGAAACCGATAATAACTACAGAGTAAAACGCCGATACAGTTATGGCATTGGTCGTACAGCCACATACGACTGGGACGCGGCTGAGGAAGATAAAAGTCAATACTATTTATATGACTGAAGTTTCCCAATAATTATTTATGGTAAAATTGAAACTATGCTACAACTATATGAAAAAAATAGTCTTTTCATTCGTTTCAAATGCTATTGCCTAAGGGGCAGGCGCGCCATGCTACCTCACGAAATTCCGGGACTCCTGTCGCCGTAATTCGTTCACCTACGCAGCGAATAGGAGATGCTCCAGCCGCCCTGCGTCCGCCACAGACTGAGCACAAAGCAGCTCAGTCATGGCTACCACAAATGGCTCTACGGCTATTCGGGATAAAATTTTAGCCTCCCTCGCGCGCTATCGCGCACTTCGGATTGGCAAATTTCCCTGCGCCTTCTGGAGACTATCAGCCCGTCCGGGGCTGACAGCGAATGAAGTAGGGGTTTGCTATAAACATGGCAAAACCACCTAAAATAAACCTCGATACACCAGCATTGTGTATTTCAGCTACTCAATAATTGGGAAACTTCAGTTTATATGACGCTCCAGGGCGAAACGTAACTTCTACAGAAGACCGTTTAGGTAAGACGCGTAATCGTTATAAATACGGAAGTTTTGGCGAAGAAGTTAGTAGTACGGAAGTCCACAGTAATGATTTTAAGTATGCTGGCGAGCAAGCCGAAAGCGACACTGGGTTAATTTACCTGAGAGCCCGATACTACGATCCTGAAATTGGACGTTTTATATCAAGAGACCCTTTCTCTGGCTATATGTCCGTGCCTGAGTCTCAGAATATGTATGCTTATGCGCATAATAATCCACTGAAGTTTATTGACCCTAGTGGGGAGTGCGTTGACACTCTGTGGGATGTGGCTAATGTCATCTATGATATAGGGAAAATTTCTTATGGCTATCTTAACAATAATCAACATGCTGTTTCATCAGGTTATTCCGATTTAGGTGCTGACCTATTCGCGTTAGCAATACCTGGCTTACCGGCAGGTGTTACTAAAGTTTTTAATGCCACAAAGCGTGTAAATATCCCTGCTAGAGACGCTGCAAAGGATCAGTTTCGAAAAGAAAGTAAGGGTTTAAAGTTGAAAACTATTAGAACGGGTAGGGATGGTTCTGGGAAAATTGTTGGGGTAGGTACAACGACGAGAAAAGGTCCAACGTATAGACCAAAGGGCGATGGTTCTTATAGCGTAGGAAGGCCAAAAAAGGTGAAGCACTATCGCCCTGATGGTGATGGTTATACGGTGAATAATCGATGATTGATCTATCTTCTATGCTGGAAGATTTTGAAGACGGACAAGATGTTTTGGTCAAGTTAAGAAATAATGACGAATATTTATTGTACGACTTTGAAATGGTAGATGAATCTATTTATGATTGTGATGATGTAGTCATGGCGACGATCAGTAGTGTTATTAAGAGTGATTTTTGTTACAAAAACGGAACAAAAATTGAATTGTCAATAAACGATATTGTAGAATTGAAAGACCCATGCAATGAGTTTCAATATTTTTCTGGATAGCTTTCGAAAAAGTAGGGACTCCCCCGCACCTTTTTGAAGGGTTCTGTCCAGCCAGCCCTGACGCATGAACCTTGCAATATTCCGGTGTCTTATAGCATGCAAAACTTCTTCCTCATAGATCATCTTATTGTGCTCTATGTTATTTGCGGATTTCACCAATGATGAGGGGAATCGTCTATTAAATGTGATTTGTACAAACGCAAGGCGCACTCCTCCTAAAAGGACTGTTCGCCCTCTGAAAATACAAGTACACAAAGAAATTATTCGATGTGAAATTCGGAAGGTTGCCGCAAAAACTGTGCGGCCCAATCGTTTCTAATCCACGGGCCGGTTAAGGTTCCTTTGACAAAAGAAAGAAACTCTCGAATCCCCATTTTTTTCACCCACTTCACCACGCGATGAGTGGCGAGGGTTCTGTCGCAAAAAATAAATATTTGTGTGATAATCAACTGTAACCTGTTTTTATGCAACCAATGGATAAGAAATCCTCTAGGAGAAAAACTTTCTCAGGCCATCCGATAAACTAGTGGGAAAGTCAGGTACCATATGACATTCGCGAGAATAATCACTTGAAAAGTCACACCCTTTTTAGTTGAACATGCGAACCTTCTTTGGCTGAAATTTAATCTTATGATCGTAGGTAATAGGCTGGTTTTGGGTTTTGCGACAGAACCAGAAAAGGCCATCTAGCACCTTGTAGACTATGTATTTATCTAGGGTAAAGCTGGCAATCCTAGTTCCTCGAGAAATGTATTATGCGTTTTGGTTGCTGTCAAAACCTTCTCTTCTAAGGATGTTAAATCATTGTGAACTTCTTTTAGGTCGATGATAGGCTCTGGCTTTGCCGTACTAACATAACGTGAAATATTCAGGTTGAAATCATTTTTTTCAATTTCACGCATGTTTACACGGCGAGAATATCTCACTTCTTCAGTTCTGTACTGATAGCATTCGACTATTTTTTTAATATCATTTGGCTCGCCATCTTTACCATCACGTAACCGATTCTGACGTTTGCCTTTTTCAAAATACTCGCTGGCATTAATAAACAATACATCGTCGTATTTTTTGCATTTTTTTAGCACCAAAATACACACAGGAATCCCTGTTGAGAAAAATAGGTTGGCAGGCAAACCAATAACAGTATCGATATGGCCGTCTTTGAGTAGCTTAGTACGAATGCGGCTTTCTGCACCACCACGAAATAGCACGCCGTGAGGCAATATAATGGCCATCGTACCTTCGTCACTTAAAAAGCTAAAGCCATGTAATAAAAAAGCAAAATCAGCTGCCGATTTAGGAGCTAACCCATGACTTTTGAAGCGAAAATCTTCGCTTAACGACTCATTAGGTTCCCAACGGTAACTAAAAGGAGGATTTGCTACGACAGCATCTACCTTTAGCTTTTTAGCAGGGTTCATTTCATTAAGAAGGCTCCAATCATTGATCAGTGAATCACCATGATAGATTTCAAATTCAGAATCCTTAACCCCATGCAGCAACATGTTCATACGGGCTAAGTTATACGTCGTAATGTTAGACTCTTGCCCGTATATTTTACCAATACCGTTAGCGCCTAACTTATGGCGTACGTTTAACAATAACGAACCTGAACCACAGGCAAAATCGAGCACCTTATTTAATTTTTTCTTTTTGCCTGTGGTTGGCTCTTGGCTATCAAGGGTGACGATTTCAGACAAGATATTGGATAATTGTTGCGGCGTATAAAACTCACCCGCTTTTTTTCCAGAGCCTGCCGCAAACTCACCAATCAGGTATTCATAGGCATCACCCAATACATCACTATCGGTTGAAAAATCAGCAATGCCTTCTGCAATTTTTGAAATGATATTGCAGAGTTTAGCATTCCGGTCTTCGTGATTTTTACCCAGCTTTTCAGAATTTAAATTAATCTCTGAAAACAAGCCTTGGAAATTATCTCCAAAGGATTCGTTTTCAATGTATTTAAAACCATTCTGTAGGGTAACAAGCAAGTCAGCATCTTGTGTTCTAGCTAACTCTGCGATGCTGCTCCACAGGTATTCTGACTTAATCACATAATGCACTTTACGGCGCATTTGCTTTTCAAACTCGGCAATATCCTCTGTATTTTTCTCATACCACACAGCCAAGGGGGAACGCTTATCGATTTCTTCAAGCTTAGGATAATCAGCGCCTAATTCTTTGTTGGCTGCTAACTCGTAGTTATCTGACAAATACCGTAAAAACAAAAACGACAACATATAATCCCGAAAGTCATCCGCATTCATTGCGCCACGTAATTGGTCGGCAATACCCCAAAGGGTTCTACCCAGCTCTTTGTGTTGTTCTTTTGTCATGATTAGGTTGACTCTTCTATGTTTTTATCTATTTGCTTAGGGAATAGCTCAGGATTAAACCTGTAATTAGTCATAAATCCCCTAATATTTATTTGAAATACTTTTTGTTTTTACCCTGATTAGTGCATTTGTGTAACCAGCGAGTCTAAATAGGTTGATTGATTGTTTACATATACTCCTCGTTATCGACGGGGAATAGCTGCTGCATCAGGCCTTTCTTATGATCTTTGAGTGATTCTATTTTTTTGGCTTGGGCGGTGATGAAATCGTCTATGGAAGATAGACAATCGGCGATTTTTTGTTGTTCTCCTGTTTTGGTGTAGTGGAAAATACAAAAAAAACTCTGTTTTTCCTTTAGATCTAAATTTTTGCCTTTCCATGAATTCATATCGAGATGTCTCTAGCATGTATCAGTATTTGATAACAAATAGCGACTCAAGCAGTCTTTCTTTTGTTTAATATGCTACCATCGAACCGCATACCTTCCGTTACAAACTTTAAAATGAGTTATCATCCAAAAATAATCAAGCCTATAAATCAACTTTTGATCGCTTTATTGTATTTGCTCTCATATCTTCTACGGAAAATTATTTGTGCATTCCTGATCAATCACATGGGAATAAGTTCTGAGCTAAGTACCGCTGTTCAGTAGAACTTTGGGGTGGTCATGACGTTTCCATTTAACATGAACTACTCCGATCTTCTCCTCCCACTCCCTTGCATCCCGAAACTCAGGAAAGCGAAGTTTTGGAACAGTTTCACCTTCAGCAGGGAATAGCTGCTGCATCAGGCCTTTCTTATGATCTTTGAGTGATTCTATTTTTTTGGCTTGGGCGGTGATGAGATCGTCTATGGAAGATAGGCAGTCGGCTATTTTTTGTTGTTCTGGCAGTGTTGGAATACGGAAACAGTATTTTATGAATTTTCCACCGTTTAAGAATTTCGTTGCTACCCTTAATCAAGCGAGCCACTTGCCTAACGTATGCATAGGGTATAAAAGTTTCAAAAACAAAATCACATCTTTAGCTCTTAAAATGCATGCACTGTGTTACCCAAGCCATTACCTTACATATGCAGTCCATAACGCACCACCCATTTCTGCACAAATCAAAGAATATCGTAGTTTGAAGATTAGCTCTTTAATATCATAACAAAACGTTATTTCGAAATCATCTTACCACTGACATGAATACTATAAAACCCTTTTTCCGTTACTCTTATGTCATTCGCATATATGTAGTCCTATAAAATTTTCCATAACGGCTAAGTTTAAACTCTTTTTTTCCACCCTCCCTTTGCATCCCAGAAACTCAGGAAAACCGAAGTTGGGGAACAGTTTCACCTTCAGCGGGGAGTAGCTGCTGCGTCAGGCCTTTTTTACTCTTCTTACTCATACGCCGATAACCCCGAAATTTCACGCCCTTGCGCCAGTTTATGTAAATGTGGCGCTAAGTCTTCCATTAATGCCGATTCTTTTTTTATGCGTGCTTTCCACCCCAGTTCTAACGGTGACAATAAATCACTTAAATGCTCACCATCAAAAATCATGCGCTTCATAATCGTATCAACAAATCCCTGTAGGTGTTGTGGCTGTAGGTCATATTTTATAGCTAGAATGCTTATTTCATTGGCAGCTTTATCTGCCTTAAAATCTTGGTAGCCCGCGTGGATTTGATTTTCATCTAGTTTTTCGCCAACCTTGAGGCTGTTGATATAATCAATAATATCTTCACTTTCTTCCATTAGGTTTGCCTGGCTACTAATCATGTTGATTAGTTCTTTGCGTGTCATTTTTTCTTTGTTGCTGTCTTGGGTGGATTTGGCGATTAATCCCATAATGAAATCGTAATCGATCACAGCAGAAGCAAAGATCACCAATTCAAAATCTAATTGTTGCACTTCGATCTCAATACCTTCACCATCTTTATCTTGCTTGCGCTTAAGGTCTTTGGCTATTTCTAAGTAAGCACTTTTAAAGCCTCGCAAGTTATCGATAGATAAAGCAGTCTCTATGTGTTGCTGTTCCTCATCACTAAGCTCAGTGTATTGCTCAATTTGGGTATTGAGCTTTTGCACGGTTTTAAAGTGGTTAATAAACTCAGCTTTGGCAATATCACCTTTTAGATTAGCCACTTCTGACGGGCTACAATCCAGCCCTTTTCCTTGCATAAAAGTATCTAGTGTTTCGATGGATTTTTGGTAATTTTTAACTGCTACAGGGGAAGAATCTACTAACCAGATTTCTTTAGCACGGTTTTTAGCCGCCCCTGAGAAAAGCTCGATAGCGGCGTTAACTTCAGTTTCTTGCCCACGAAAATCGAGAATATTACCCCAAGGCTTACTGTCATTAAGGACGCGATTTGTCCGCGAGAAGGCTTGAATTAAGCCGTGGTATTTTAAGTTTTTATCCACGTAAAGTGTATTAAGGAATTTAGAGTCAAACCCTGTCAGTAACATATCCACTACAATGACAATATCAATTTTATTTTTGTGGGGGAAACCGGCATTGCTGTATTTTTGGTCTTTAATGCGTTGCTGTACATCTTGGTAGTAAAGATCAAATTCGTTAATTTTATGGTTAGTGCCATATTGCTGATTATAGTTGGCAATAATTTCTTTAAGAGCTTCTTTTTTCTTTTCTGGCTCTACTTGGTTGTCCGCTTTTTCTTGCGGCAAGTCTTCTTGTAGTTGTTTAATATCTTTGCTGTTTTTATCTACATTGCTATTATCTGAGTTGGTTTTATCTTTCGCTCCCCTTTGAGCAGGCGGTGAGAATACGCATGCAATATTCAGAGGCGTAAAGTTCTGATCTTCGACTTGCTGCTGTTCTTGTTGAATTTTGAATTCTTCAACATAGTCTATCGCATGGTTAATAGAAGCGGTTGCCAGTACTGCATTAAAGCGGCGGTGATTGGTTACTGCGGCGTGCTTTGCCAATATCTCTTTTACCACGGCATCAGTCGGTAGGCTCTCACTTTTTTGTTTTTTACTATTATGTCCTTCGCCAAAATAATCAATATGAAAGCTGAGTACATTTCTATCGTCAATGGCATTGGTAATGGTGTAGGCGTGCAACTCTTTTTCAAATATATCTTTGGTCGTTTTAAAGCTAGCTTTTTCTTTTTCAAATACATCATCGGTCGTTTTAAATGATCCGTCTGTACCATCCACTTGTGTGTAGCTTGAGTTAAGATCAAAAATGGGTGTGCCAGTAAAGCCAAAAAGCTGTGATTTTGGGAAGAATTTTTTAATGGATTTATGGTTTTCACCGAATTGCGAACGGTGGCATTCGTCAAAGATAAACACAACCCGCTTGTTCCGCAGGGGAGATAAACGCTCTTTGTAGGTTTGTTTTGCCCTCTTTAAGCCTGCTTTTATTCCGTTTGCTATTTTCGTCCAGTGCTAACCCCAGTTTTTGAATGGTCGTGACAATGATCTTATCGGCGTAGTCTTCAGATAACATGCGCCGAACAAGCGTTTCAGTATTGGTATTTTCTTCTACACAACTTTCTTGAAACTTATTAAATTCTTCACGGGTTTGACGATCTAAATCCTTTCGATCAACTACAAATAAGCATTTTTCAATATTTGAATTGTCTTTGAGTAGCGTAGAGGCTTTAAAGGATGTTAGTGTTTTCCCTGATCCAGTGGTGTGCCAAATATAGCCATTTCCAACGCTGTCAGCCCCGGACGGGCTGATAGTCTCCAGAAGGCGCAGGGAAATTTGCCAATCCGAAGTGCGCGATAGCGCGCGAGGGATGCTAAAATTTTATCCCGAATAGCCGTAGAGCCATTTGTGGTAGCCATGACTGAGCTGCTTTGTGCTCAGTCTGTGGCGGACGCAGGGCGGCTGGAGCATCTCCTATTCGCTGCGTAGGTGAACGAATTACGGCGACAGGAGTCCCGGAATTTCGTGAGGTAGCATGGCGCGCCTGGGTTTTGTTGGATGCAGTCAACGATGGCTTTAACCGCATATATTTGATATGGCCGCATCATCAGTTTTCGTTCTGACTCCACAAGTACCATTCGGGGAGTCGCTATTTTTGCGAAAGCTTGTTTTGGGCATCCCAGCCCAAGCAAGCAGCAAAAACTTAACGCGACCACTTATGCCTCCGGCGGCCCCGATTCGTCCTCGTCACCTCGTCCCGACCCAACAAGGGGTCGGAACATAGGCTCCAAATGACTTGACGCCGTGTCGGATGGCCTTTTATTTTGTCTCCACCTTCGCTAACGCTCAGACTCCGACAAAATAACGGCCCTACGGCTATCGCGGACTAAAAATCATCACTTCGCTTAGGCTCCGTTTCCCTGATTTTCAGCGAATGTAGGGGAGTTCCATCTTCCCGTCGAAAATATCCTGTTTCTCGCAATGTTTTTGATGCTTTAAATACGTCCTCGGTGACAATCTCATCTCGTAGGCGAGCGAACTCAGACTCAGTGAGGCTTACACTATTTAGCACTTCGAACTTTTTACGGAAATTTTTCTCAAGTGCGAACTTGTCACAAATATCATCCCGATATGTATACTTGAGATCTACTAGCTTCCCAATTAACCTCTCTTCAATATTTTTTTCTTTTGTCATCTATATTCACTCAATTAACACAATGGATAGTGGGCAAAGTTGATATTGTTTCAATAAACGTAATCTGGACATATATGGACGAAAGTCTCTGTAACCCTAGTGGTGAACAAGTATATTACAACTTAAGATAACCGCGCCCTGTGGGCGGGGGTAAAAAAAGCTTTGCGTAAAGGTCTGCTCAAGAGTATCAATTAGTTAAGTTGTTCCCGCAATCGCTGAAAATCATGGAAACGGAGCTTAGCGAAGTGGTGATTTTTAGTCCCTGATAGGCGACAGGGCAATTCGCTGATTCGACGTGTGCTAGCAGCACGCGAGAGGAGCAAGAATTGCATTCCGAATAGCCGTCCAGCCAGTGAGGTAGTAATGACGAAGCGGCTTTTGTGCGTAGTCGTTGCGGACGCAGGGCGTTCAGGGCATCTCCCATCCGCTGCGTAGGTGAACGAATTATGGCGATAGGAGTCCCGGAATTTCGTGAGGTAGCATGGCGCGCCTGTTAACCAGGAGAAACAAATGAGCAGATTCCAAAAATTATCACATTTTGAAGATAAAACGAAAGTTCCATTATCGGCCTAATTAACTGGCTCTTGATCTTTACCCCTTTGAAAGCAAGAAAATATAGGCCGTAATCGCTTGAGGTTGCCCGCTGGTGCGTTTTTATCGCTTAAATGTACGAGATTATCAACCCTATTCAAAACCTTTTAAAATCGCTTGCTGTGCTTTTTCTTGGTAGATATTTTGATAATGTGCGATTGCTTCGGAAATTGTGAGGGCTGACAGCTCCAAGGCTTCAAGTTCTCTTTAACTGCTTGATGATGAAAAGGCGGTGCTGTGTCGATCGGGTCGGCGGTTGTTGCCTGATTACTCACTTACTGTCCAGCCAGTCGATTAAATCCATTTGCTCCATGCGCTCGGCTTTCTTTTTTTGGATATTTTGGAAACGATGATAAATACAGATTTTTAATTTTGACTTAACTTATCCACAAGGCACTTTTACAAGGTTAAATATAAAAGGTTAAATAAAGGAAAGGATAGGGGATTTTTGCAAGCAAAAAAGATGTTATATATCAATAATATAGAGTTAAAATAATTTTTTATCGGGGAGTCGCTATTTTTGCGAAAGCTTGTTTTGGGCATCCCAGCCCAAGCAAGCAGCAAAAACTTAACGCGACCACTAATGCCTCCGGCGGCCCCGATTCGTCCTCGTCACCTTGTCCCGACCCAACAAGGGGTCGGAACATAGGCTCCAAATGACTTGACGCCGTGTCGGATGGCCTTTTATTTTGTCTCCACCTTCGCTAACGCTCAGACTCCGACAAAACAACGGCCCTACGGCTATCGCGGACTAAAAATCTTCACTTCGCTAAAGCTCCGTTTCCAGGATTTTCAGCGAGTGTGCCGTGTACTGCCGGTTCTGTCGCAATAATTATCAAAAGCACAGACCTCCTGGTCTTCAGGCATAACTCCCCAAACTTCTTATAGCCTCTAAGCTCACTTTTTCAACGCATCCCTCAACCGCTTAATCCTATTCTCCGCTTGGTCATAACTTTCTCCAGGTTTAGCCAGCTTCTCAATCTCTTTTTTACTAACATGCTTAGGTAGTTGTTGAGATGCTTTGCTTTCTTTAGGTGGTTCTTTTCGTGTAAACATCACAACATCATTTTCCATTGATATGTTGTATTCAGGAAGGTGATTAGTTTCGATGATTTTTTTGATATTAAATCGAAGGGCCTTTATCTGTGAAGTAATACCAATTTTTGTTTTAAGATTTTCTAGCTTAATTTTCCAAGCTACTTGATTACCACAGTGCTTTCTAGCTAACTCATACAGTCGCCTTTCAGTTGGTTTCCTTAGCGTGAAATAGTCTTTATCAATACTTAATACTGCATTACCCAACACTGAATTATAAAACCAATCAGATAACCTTACTTCAATAGATGAAGCTCGACCTTGTTCGTTTTCTTTAACAATCTTCCAAGCATCAATCAATCCGAACTCTTCTGTAGTCTCAACTTTATTTGTCTTGATGTTTGTCTGAATAACAGTACCTTTTAAACGCTCAAGTCCTTCTTGAAGTTGATTGTACTGAAAACCACCGGTACCTTTACTTGTTGCAATTAAATAATCATATGAAGTAAATCGAACTGTTTTAGAAATCTTCTCTCCAGAATTTTTCGCATTCATCAATGAACTTGAAAGATATAGTAAAATATCTTTATCCAAAATAGTTGCTAACCCAGTATAACTAGGCTTAATAGTTATTTTTATTCCATTATGTTCATATTTTAAAACCCTATGATCAGGTTTTTTTGAAAGGCTAAAAACAGGATGCTCCATCGATGCAATATCATCTTTAAAAGAATCAAAAACATCACATATAAAAAAATCCTTATTTTCATTCTTACTAGAAAGTGATGGCAGGCTCATAAATATCGGTGTATCGAAAACTTTAAGATTGAATAATGATACACTTAATGTCGGTGTATCGAAAACTTTCTATTATTCAGTCAATACTGCTTTTTTTAGCACTCATTTTCCCATGAAATCATACCTTCTAAGCTATCGTAGAAGTCTAACCAATGTCGTAGAAGTCTAACTAAATGTCGTAGAAGTCTAACTAAATGTCGTAGAAGTCTAACTAAATGTCGTAGAAGTCTAACCACAAAAAAAATCAATCCCTTTAATATCAATGCACACAAAGCTTTTTTTCACCCTGTAACATATATTAACTATCTTTTAACTTATCTAACTTAGTTTTTATTTTTATTTCTTAAAAAAAAGAACAAACACTATGCGCTTTCAGCTAGTTTCCTATGCTCCAAACAAACCCGAATCATTAACCCATTTTGAATAGAATCTACCTTATCGGGGAGTCGCTATTTTTGCGAAAGCTTGTTTTGGGCATCCCAGCCCAAGCAAGCGGCAAAAACTTAACGCGACCACTAATGCCTTCGGCGGCCCAGACGTCCTGCGTACGTGCCACTTCGCCATTACCATCGTAAACTCGGTGCTGGCTTCGTAACACTCCCTCAAATGACTGGACGGCGTTTCGGAATGCCTTTTATTTTGTCTACACCTACGCTAGCGCTACGATTCCGACAAAACAACGGCCCTACGCCTTCTGGGGACTAAAAATCATCACTTCGCTTAGGCTACGTTTCCCTGATTTTCAGCGGAAGATCGCGCACCTTATCATGGTAGTGGTGTCGTTAAGGAATTTAAGTTAGCGAATAGAGAACGTTTAACAGTAGAACGACTTCCTGCTTTCTCGCTAGATTTTAACCCGATTGAGAAATTATGGAAAAATACGAAACGTGATTCAACACATATAAAGTACTTTAAATCTTTTGAAGATTTACATAACTCGGTTGGGTTCTGTCGCAATAATTATCAAAAGCACAGGCCTCCTGGTCTTCAGGCATAACTATCCTGCTAAAGCCATAAACTGCTTATAAGCAGGAATATTTTCCTCAGACAATTGCCCCTTTCGGATGATATGTGCCGTTTGAATTCCATCAATTGTTGCTTGGGCGGAGTGAAACGCTTTAAAGCCCATCATCGGTTTTGTTATTTTTTTGATAAAGCGATGATCCTGTTCGATGATGTTATTCAAATATTTAACTTGTAATATGTCAATCATAGTGGCAAACCCAGCGAGGATTAACAAGAGGTTAATATTGGCTAATCCTGCATAGTTAGCGCCACTTTTATCCATAACGACCTTATCAGGAAAGCCATTATTGTTAATCGTTTGTTTAAAAAATGCGGTTGCAGCCTCTTCATCACGGTGCTCAGAAAGCATGAAATCAAGCGTATCCCCGTGACTATCAACAGCTCGGTATAAATAGGTCCACTGACCCTTCACTTTGATATACGTTTCATCCATGCGCCACGATTTATTGGTTTCTCGTTTCTGATATTTAGCTCTTACAGCAATGGCAGGAGAATAACGGATAACCCAACGATTGAGCGTAGCATGATCCACTTCAACACCTCTTTCTTCCATAATTTCTTCAAGGTCGCGATACGAAACGCCATACCTGACATAAAAGAAAACAGCATAAACTCGATGTTCAAGTTTTTGATATTGAGAAGGTAAAACCAGGTATTCTGAGGTTGTTGTAATTTTATCGGTGTAAGCCCATGTTAATGAATGCCCCAGCCACCTTTATCCAAAGCTATATTGACGATTTAAATGATGCGCTCAATCAGCTAAAACCCGGAGCCGCTTTGACACGGATTCAAGCCGCTTGGTTGGGCACTTGTTTAACGGGCATACTGCTAATGAACTCTATTTGCTGGGCTAAGTTTGAGCGAGCAAGCCTTGGAGATTGCAAAGTAGCCGCATTATCCTGGGTGTTTCGTAAAGCAAGTATACCCTGGGACTGGTTGCTACGGGTGAGTGTGGTCTTAATTTTAAAACGTTATGGCATTACTGAAGGTGTGTTGGCCTTTGATGAATCAGACCGAGCACGATCTAAGTCTACAAAACGTATTTATAAGGTTTACAAGCAGAAACACAAAGGCTCCGGCGGGTATGTTAATGGACAAACGATAGTATTATTGCTGCTAGTTACCTCATCCATTACAGTGCCTGTCGGTTTTTTCTTTTATATGCCGGATCCAGCCTTAAAGCAGTGGGATAAAGAAGATAAACGGTTGAAAAAGAGCGGTATAGCAAAAAAAGATCGGCCTATTAAGCCTGAACGTGACAGTGCCTACCCGACCAAAACAGAGATTGCATTAGGCTTATTAAAAGAGTTTAAAGTTGCGCATAGCCTGATTAAAATTAAAGGCGTACTGGCTGATGCGCTGTATGGTGAAAAAGCCTTTATGGACGAAGCCGCTAAAGAATCTGGAGGCTCGCAGGTGATTAGCCAATTACGTAAAAACCAAACGCTGTCAGCCCCGGAAGGGCTGATAGTCTCCAGAAGGCGCAGGGAAATTTGCCAATCCGAAGTGCGCGATAGCGCGCGAGGGAGGCTAAAATTTTATCCCGAATAGCCGTAGAGCCATTTGTGGTAGCCATGACTGAGCTGCTTTGTGCTCAGTCTGTGGCGGACGCAGGGCGGCTGGAGCATCTCCTATTCGCTGCGTAGGTGAACGAATTACGGCGACAGGAGTCCCGGAATTTCGTGAGGTAGCATGGCGCGCCTGAGCTACTGTCGTTCCACTTCTATACTACCTAAATTCGGGTACTACTAAATATTTAAAATGATGAATTTTGATCGTTCAATGGATGATTTTTTTTATTTTCCATTAAACAAAGAAAAGAAAAGTCTAAACAACATAGGTTTGATCATTATGATGAGCCTACTATTTTTTGGCGTCATTCCAAGGGGACAGGCACACTCTTTTAATGAAATTATCTCTTTCGGAGACAGCCTAACCGATATCGGTAATGTTTCAGGTTTGACTCAAGAAGGCTCAAGCCCCGTCATTGACGGCTATTATAAAGAGACTCATTTTTGTGACAATGTCCTGTGGGTTGAAACGTGCAACAACAGCCGCCTTCGCTGAAAATCAGGGAAACGTAGCCTAAGCGAAGTGATGATTTTTAGTCCGCGATAGCCGTAGGGCCGTTGTTTTGTCGGAGTCTGAGCGTTAGCGAAGGTGGAGACAAAATAAAAGGCCATCCGACACGGCGTCAAGTCATTTGGAGCCTATGTTCCGACCCCTTGTTGGGTCGGGACGAGGTGACGAGGACGAATCGGGGCCGCCGGAGGCATAAGTGGTCGCGTTAAGTTTTTGCTGCTTGCTTGGGCTGGGATGCCCAAAACAAGCTTTCGCAAAAATAGCGACTCCCCGAAGTTTCGCCAGGCTTAGCTAAACGATTAATTTCTTCATCGGTTAATTTTTTTCTTTGCTTTGGTTGATCTTTTACACCAAATAGGAACTGAAAGTGTGTCACCGTCCTGCCAGACTTCCTTTGACCATACTTCACCCATAGATTGGAATGCTCGTTAATTTCAGCTATAGCTGGTTCAATCACACGCCTCTTTAAGTCACCTAAGCGACTATATTTATTGCTAACCTGAAATTGATTTTTAAGCCATTCAACTTCAATTTCACGTTCCCCTGTAGAACTCCATTGCACTAATAACTCATATAAACGAATAGAATAAATACTTTCAAACCTAGCAACATGTTTTAGCTTATATTTAGTGAATTCTTTAGATAGTTTAGAAATGTAAGGAATAATGCCTGAAGCAAAACTTAGAACTAACTTTCCTTCTCTAGGAATATAGTCGATACTGCTTATCCATCTGGTTTTACGTTGTGCTATCTTTGGATTTTCTGGATCAGGGTCATCAATAGTTACACTACGATCATACAACTTTTCAGCAGCCTTCTTTAAATCTCGATACGCATTTGAAAAGTTATCCAAGCCGACCAAATCAACAATTTCAGAAGCTGAAACTTCAAACTGATATTGCTCTGTTAACTCGGACATAGAATCAATTTGAGCTATACAAGCCAACAACACACGTTGCTCAGAAAGGCTCAATAGATAACTGGCCTCAATAACTTTATTGGACTTAACGACCGTTAGGTGATTTTTATTTTCCAAGATAATATAACGACAAGAAAAAGATATTGCCTGACTATACTCTGATTTAAAAATAAAACAACGACAGATAAAATACAATGTCGTTATATAGCCTCTACATGCATTAATCTACCTACTCTATAGCTCTCTTAAAAAAGAAAAAAAAGGGGCTTTGTGTATTGATACCCAGTCCTGCAGTGACCGCACAATTTAATAATGAATGCCCTGCATCATCTACACTCCCTCCAAAAGTAGCATCAAATTTAGGTGTGATATTTCCTGGTTCTGTCGCATACGCTGTCAGCCCAGGACGGGCTGATAGTCTCCAGAAGGCGCAGGGAAATTTGCCAATCCGAAGTGCGCGATAGCGCGCGAGGGAGGCTAAAATTTTATCCCGAATAGCCGTAGAGCCATTTGTGGTAGCCATGACTGATCTGCTTTGTGCTCAGTCTGTGGCGGACGCAGGGCGGCTGGAGCATCTCCTATTCGCTGCGTAGGTGAACGAATTACGGCGACAGGAGTCCCAGAATTTCGTGAGGTAGCATGGCCGCGCCTTAGCTCCATAAATGTCGGTTATGAGCAAGCTTTAACGTTATAATAAATTCTTGCGATAGAACCAATTTAAGAAAAAGGCATTGCCAATTAAGGCTACAAAAAAAAGAAATACAGAACTTTTAGAAACCCTACAGGATAAAAGATGAAAACTAAACTAATGACAGTCGTCGTGTTGATGATTTTATTCAACAACATGGTTCAAGCGGAATGGAATTCATTCCGCCCCAGAGAAGAGGCGGAAACCCCAGTGCCTAAACCAGCCGGTGAAATTCCCAATTTAACCGCAGAGGAAGTGGAGAAGGCTAAGAATGAGGAAGATAGAAAACGGTTTGAAGAAGCCGCGAAACGCTTAGAGGAAGAAACGAAACGAATCGCGGAGGAAGAAGCACAGCGTCAGGCAGAAGAGGAGAAAGAACGGAAAGCCGCAGAAGCCGCAGAAGCCGCAGAAGCCGCAGAAGCCGCAGAAGCAGCGAAACTATTAGAGGCAGAAATGAAACGAATCGCGGAGGAAGAAGCACAGCGTCAGGCAGAAGAGGAGGAAAAACGGAAAGCCGCAGAAGCACGCGCTAACGATTATCCTGAGCTTTCTTTGACAATGGCCAAAGTGCTTTATTTACTTAGAGATGACCCTGAGAACTCTCACCGTACGTTTTCTTTCTATCCTGAAGTATCGGGCTGGCATATCTTCCAGACATATGGACCTTCAGACACGGTTATGGAGATTTATCATAATGAACAGTCAATTGTAAATACGGGCAAGAGCGATGGGGATGATGGGCATGATAATAACGAGCTTCAACATAAGTATCTTGAAGCGGGTGAGAGATATGTAATCCAAGTATATCTACAAAGTAGATCTTGGTCAGGTAAAGCCATCTTGAATGTTAGGGCTGAAGAACCTTTTAGAGAATACGAGTCCCATCTAACCGTAGGACTTGCTAAGAAATTTTGGCTATCTACAGACGACTATGACCAGACTCACTTTACAACTACGTTTACTCCTGAGACTACAGGTCGGTATAACATAGAAACTTACAGTGCTGATGAAGATACCGTGATGGAGATATATCACCCTGATGGATACTCTATGGTCGCCTCGGGAGAGAGTGATGGAGATAGGGGGGTCGATAATGAGGAATTACAAGTCAAGACGTTTGAGGTCGGTAAGACCTACACAATCCAAGTCTACATGGAGGATTTTGACAACGACGGTTACGCATGGGTACATGTTTGGCGCAGTACTTGGGATCCGATTACTCTTGCCAATTAAGGCTACAAACAAAAGAAATACAGAACTTTTAGAAACCCTACAGGATAAAAGATGAAAACTAAACTAATGACTCACATTCGCTGAAAATCAGGGAAACGGAGCCAAAGCGAAGTGATGATTTTTAGTCCGTGGTAGGCGACAGGGCAATTCGCAAATCCGAAGTGTGCTAGCAGCGCGCGAGGGAGGCAAAGAATTCCATTCCGAATAGCCGTCAAGCCATGTGTGGGAGCCTTAACGGAGCAGGGTTTTCTTGCGTAGTTACCGTACTGTTCAGCGTTTTTTTGAGGAAAAACAGCAATGGGCTGAATTACGCTGGTTATTGATTAAGAGCCATATAAGTGAGAAGTGTTTGGGTACCTGGGGTCTTATTGGGGACGAAGTTGTTGTCACTAAATCAGTCAGGCTCGGCCATGCTACCTCACGAAATTCTGGGACTCCTGTCGCCGTAATTCGTTCACCTACGCAGCGAATAGGAGATGCCCCAGCCGCCCTGTGTCCGCCACAGACTGAGCACAAAGCAGCTCAGTCATTACTACCTCACTGGCTGGACGGCTATTCGGAATGCAATTCTTGCTCCTCTCGCGTGCTGCTAGCACACGTCGAATCAGCGAATTGCCCTGTCGCCTATCAGGGACTAAAAATCACCACTTCGCTAAGCTACGTTTCCCTGATTTTCAGCGTTAGATGAAGAGGGATCAAGCCGTGGCCTGATTCTGAGTCTTTTGTTTGACCATTGCCTTCTCCTTCACCCAGAGCAAATAGCCCGCATTGAAAGCAAACTACCTGCGTATACCGTAGGAAGCTTACAGCGCAAGTCTCAAGTGGATGTACTGCTTGAGTTCATCACGTCATTGCTAGAGTTTCCAGATCCTGGTGATAAGCTGAAAGAGTTAGGTGAATTAATAAAGGATGTGTTTCAGCTGATGCCATCAGGAAAACATATGATTGGCAGAGATTTAGGGCGCTTAGAGCCAACACCATCATTAAAGTATTGTTCTGCTGGGTGAAGGTAAGAGTTTGATGGCAATGGGATGGAAAAACTTGAACATCGAGTATAAGCAGTAATATTTTCCTCAGACAATTGCCCCTTTCGGATGATATGTGCCGTTTGAATTCCATCAATTGTTGCTTGGGCGGAGTGAAACGCTTTAAAGCCCATCATCGGTTTTGTTATTTTTTTGATAAAGCGATGATCCTGTTCGATGATGTTATTCAAATATTTAACTTGTAATATGTCAATCGCTGTCAGCCCCGGACGGGCTGATAGTCTCCAGAAGGCGCAGGGAAATTTGCCAATCCGAAGTGCGCGATAGCGCGCGAGGGAGGCTAAAATTTTATCCCGAATAGCCGTAGAGCCATTTGTGGTAGCCATGACTGAGCTGCTTTGTGCTCAGTCTGTGGCGGACGCAGGGCGGCTGGAGCATCTCCTATTCGCTGCGTAGGTGAACGAATTACGGCGACAGGAGTCCCGGAATTTCGTGAGGTAGCATGGCGCGCCTGCATAGTGGCAAACCCAGCGAGGATTAACAAGAGGTTAATATTGGCTAATCCTGCATAGTTAGCGCCACTTTTATCCATAACGACCTTATCAGGAAAGCCATTATTGTTAATCCTTTGTTTAAAAAATGCGGTTGCAGCCTCTTCATCACGGTGCTCAGAAAGCATGAAATCAAGCGTATCCCCGTGACTATCAACAGCTCGGTATAAATAGGTCCACTGACCCTTCACTTTGATATACGTTTCATCCATGCGCCACGATTTATTGGTTTCTCGTTTCTGAGATTTAGCTTTTACAGCAATGGCAGGAGAATAACGGATAACCCAACGATTGAGCGTAGCATGATCCACTTCAACACCTCTTTCTTCCATAATTTCTTCAAGGTCGCGATACGAAACGTCATACCTGACATAAAAGAAAACAGCATAAAGAATGACATCTTTTTGAAAGTGAGTGCCTTTGAAGCTGAGCATGTGATCCACCTTTTATTGAAATTGAGAATTATGATAGCAGATAACGTCGGGAAGGGGGATTTATGCGACAGAACCTTTACCCTTCATGTAAAAGTTATCCCCCTATTTTACCTACCCTAATGAATACTTGATTTCCGTTCAACCCGCATTTAACTATTACTATTAGTGAGGCTTTATTGTCTTGATAACTCACATTAAGACGTATGTATCACGCCATGCAGAGATAAATAACCCTGTGACATTACTATGTGTAAATTGTGAGCAACAATTCTTATATCGTAGTTACCCACAAGAACTGTTGATAAAAGTGTGTATTACTTTTGAGTAACTGGATTAAAGCCACGGTACATATAGGATAGGGTTATATTGTGTATTTTTTGTACAGGACATTCGCTGTCAGCCCCGGACGGGCTGATAGTCTCCAGAAGGCGCAGGGAAATTTGCCAATCCGAAGTGCGCGATAGCGCGCGAGGGAGGCTAAAATTTTATCCCGAATAGCCGTAGAGCCATTTGTGGTGGCCATGACTGAGCTGCTTTGTGCTCAAGTCTGTGGCGGACGCAGGGCAGCTGAAGCATCTCCTGTTCGCTGCGTAGGAGAACGAATTACGGCGACACAGGAGTCCCGGAATTTCGTGAGGTAGCATGGCGCGCCTGAAGTATGGTGTAAATAGTTTGTCTCGTAACACCAAAATGTTTTGCTATATCAGATTTCAATGCACCGCCGTTGAACATCGTTATTGCCATTTCCTTTTGTTGTTCATCAAGAGCTGAGGGCCTTCCTCCAATTCTTCCTTTTTTTCTAGCCGCCTCTAAGCCGGCTTTTACTCTATCTTTAATTAATGAGCGTTCGAATTCTGCAAGTGAGCCAAATATATTAAAAACAAGTTTGCCTGTGCTTGTAGTCGTGTCTATTGATTCAGTTAATGAAGTGAAACCGATTCCTTTATTTTCAAGATCATTTATAACTTCAAGTAAGTGTTGTAATGATCTTCCTAACCTGTCTAGTTTCCAGACAACCAGCGTATCAGCTTTCCTTAAAGACTTTAAACATTGTTCAAGTTCGGGTCTGTCTTTTTTACTTCCTGACGCTTTTTCCTTATAAATTATTTCGCAACCAGCTGCATTAAGCGCGTCTATTTGTAGTGATGTATCTTGAGAAGATGTTGAAACTCGAGCGTAACCTATTTTCATCTGTTTACTTTTTTAACATGGGTTTTATTAACTATAGCATGAGATAAGTTTTTTAACAGCCTTTTTTAACATTATTAACTATAAATAAGGTCTTGTTAATGGTGATTAGCTGTGTTTATGGCGATGTAAAAAATACACTTGTTTTTTTAACTCCCGCTATCAGCGTAAATGTTCCCCTCTAGTGAGTGTCAAATTGTAGAGTTATCAAATTGTCTAAGGAAAATACGCCTGCTTATAAGCAGTTTATCGCTTTAGCAGGATAGTTATTGCGACAGAACCTTATTTTCTCTGTCTGTCCTTGGTAGGCAGTGACTTTTTTATCTGACATCATCTTCCCTGATATTGGTTGTTTATAAGCTAAAAGTGAAGTTGTCTTTTGCGTGTTGGCTGAGTAAATCGTATATCTGAATACTATCAACCTGCATAGCATTAGCGGCATCCGGTATTAAAATGCGTTTTTTGGATTGTGGATTACTTAGTTCATGGGTAACGAGAGTGTAATCATATGCTTTGGCTGTGGCGATTAAAAAAGCATCAGCGACTTCAAAACGGGCAAATTCATTTTTGGCTTGCTGTTTGTAGTGCGTATTTGTCGTCGCCCATTGGATTAGCTGAGCGTATTCTTCCATTACTTTTGGGTCTTTAACATCATCAAGAAAAAAATCACCTGGCATGGCTTCAGCCCAAAGCCTCACTTTATCCTCAGCTTTACCATTTTTCAATTCTTTGAGTACTTTGTCGATACTGTAAATGACATCAGCCTGATTACCTTCTTGTAACCATTGCCAAAATTCCGCACAAAAATCAAAACGGTAATGAAAGTTTTTCGCTTGAATAAAAACGTTTGCATCAATCAGGTAGCCAGTCTTTTCAATCATCGTAAACTTAAACGTTTGCTGAGTTCCATCACAGTATCCGACTTAACATTTAATAAACTAGCGACTTCTCGTAGCATGGTATGACCGCTCATCGCCTGGGTGACAATTGCTTTAGTAAAACGCTTACTGTTTCTGATAGGATAATTCCTATAAGCGTCACCACCACCTGCAGTCTTGCGTGCTTTGCTCTTTTCGGCAATATCCTAGTATGTTTGCCAGTTAATTTTTCCCAAATCAAATGCGCGACGGGCAATCACTAACTGACTGACATTAAAATATTTACTCAGTTGCGTAAAATCCGGCATCTTGGTTTCATTCCAGGATTTTAAAAACTGTTTACGAGGAGTGAGTATCTCAGCAGCTATACGGTTACACAATACTTCTACTTTATTATTGTCAGGCTGCTTTTTTACAGGTATATCAGACACACCACTTTCACCTAACCAGATATGGGCAATTTCATGCGCCAAGGTAAATATCCAGGCGGCCTCACTGTCTTTACCATTAATAAAAATTAAAGGTGCTAAAGGATCAGAAATAGCAAAACCCCGAAATTCATTGACAGATAAACTTCTTCCAGTATTACTTTGTACAATGCTACTTTTAAAAACCAGAATACCGATTTTTTCCGCCTTTCTGCTGAGTAAGGAAAAGAAGTCTTTAGAATCTTTGCACTGCTTCCTCTCCTGCTCTGTTAAATCTAAGGTTTCTACAATATTAGTCGCAATGGCTTCTACCTCTAGTTGACGACTAAAGGGATATTTGCCGACAAAAGCCAGTTTTTCAGCACCTTGTTCCTGCAGGTATTCAAGATACCAATCCTGCTTACGAAGCACATCATCAAGCACGGCAAAGAAATCAGAACTTAATGGTACATGATCTGGAACTTGTCTAAGGTCGGGTAAAGTACGTTGTTCAGTATCTGGGGGCTGCTCAAGAAATAAGTAACCAAAAGGAATATGAGCCTTTTTGGCAAATTTTTCGGCATCTGTAATGGAAAATTTCCCAGCAACCAAGTCATCATGTTTTTGGGGTTTGTCTAGCAAATCAACAAGCTCATCTAGGCTCAAGCCGCTTTTATCTGCAGCCCAGTTTAGAATTCTTGGAGAGATTTGTAGAGTTTCCATGAAATATTTAGTTAAGGGGGTAGACGGTTAGCGCCACCAACAACTACATGT
Organism: Bathymodiolus japonicus methanotrophic gill symbiont; assembly: GCF_019721995.1. Classification (GTDB taxonomy): domain Bacteria; phylum Pseudomonadota; class Gammaproteobacteria; order Methylococcales; family Methylomonadaceae; genus Methyloprofundus. The sequence goes on from NZ_BLYC01000027.1 coordinate 31,257, forward strand.
TGTGTTTTTTCCACTGATAACCATAAGTTATATCTGCATCAGTGACTGGTTCAGTAGCAACAGCCTGTTCAATTAGTCGGCGGAAGACTAAGCCACGGCTCGATGATGGGCTTTAAAGCGTTTCACTCCGCCCAAGCAACCATTGATGGAATTGAAACGGCACATATGATCCGAAAGGGGCAATTGTCTGAGGAAAATATTCCTGCTTATAAGCAGTTTATGGCTTTAGCAGGATAGCTATGCCTGAAGACCAGGAGGTCTTCGCTTTTGATAATTATTGCGACAGAACCCTTCGGGCAACTTACTTCTTGATAACAGGTCATAAAATCAAATTATACAGGAACCCTACAAATTCAACCCATTACCAAAATGAGTTACGATATGTTTGGCTAAATTATCATATTCAATTGACATTTCATCCATTAGATCAAGCTGATTTTGTGCCCAGCTTCCTCTGCCTCGTAAAGCCCCTGTAGGGCGGACGTTGGACAAATATCGTAAAGGGATATTTTGGTAAAGACTATCGGAAGCCATTACATTAATATCTTCAATTCCTGCCACTTGCTCTTCATCGGCAAATGAAGGTATTGGAGAGTAATAAGTAATTTTTTTCAACTCGGCAATTAACTCATCTCGCACAGCCACTTTTATTGCCTCATGATGAACAGCATCCGCTGCGACCATATTTTTTTTCCCATTTCGTCTTCTGGTGTCAAAATTATTGAATATCCATCCGCCAAACTGTGGTTTTCCTAAAGATCCAATCAGCGCATCTGTAGGGTTGCTATGGAGGTATCGAGCTTTGCCCTGTTCCCAATCTTGGATAAATAAAGGAAGCATTTCGCCAATCAGTCCTACGCAATATGATGAGAACAGATCAGGAGTACAGGGTACTAAAAAGTAATCAGAACAATACAAAGATGAACGCACTAGCGTATTAAACGATGGTGGAAGATCAATCAGAACATAGTCATACTCGATATTATTTTTTCGTTGAGATTCTTCTGTGATTAAATTAGGAAGAATGAAACGATATAAACCAGAACCAGCTATGACATCAGTACCTACATTGAGAATATCTGAGAATGAGTTTAACCAAAAATCACCAGGTACTATGTGAAGGTTACCATTTTTTGTTGATTTCTTTGGACTGACAGTATAAATATTACCAATCCTATTCTGTTGAATGTAAGGCAAAGCAAAAGCTTTTACAGTTTGGCCGTAGGGATGTTGAGTCGAAGTTTTGAGTAATGCTGAAAACTCATCACTACCTATAGCTGCAATTGAGAGGTTACACTGAGGATCAAAGTCTATAAGTAGAACTCTTTTATCCATCTCTGAGAGTGTTGCTGCGAGATTCCAAATAATGGACGTTTTACCTACACCACCTTTATTGTTAAATACTGATATTGTTTTAGCCATTTTTTTCGTCTTTTTAGTATTAAGTCCATCGCTGCCAGCCAAGGAGAGAGAAAGCGAGGGCTGGTGGTCTCCAGTAGGCGTAGAGCCGTTGTTTTGTCGGAATCTGAGCGGTTAGCGCAGGTGGAGACAAAATAAAAGGTTCACAGACACGCCGTTCAGTCATTTGAGGGAGTGCTACGTAGCCAGAGCCGAGCATACGATGGTGTGGCGAAGTGGCACGTACGCAGGACGGCTGGGGCACCGTAGGCAATAGTGGTCGCGTTAAGTTTTGCCGCTTGCTTGGGCTGGGATGCCCAAAACAAGCTTTCTCAAAAATAGCGACTCCCCGCTGATAAAGATCGATATTCAGAAGTGAAAACGGTTACGAAACCCTAAATCGGTGAAAAACAATATCGGGTAGTCCCTCTTGGATATTCCGCCAATATCTCACAAGGTTCTAGTTCGTGTCTTTGAAGCTCAAAACTTTTCTCTGCGTCATATATTTTGTAAAATTTCACCCTGTCTTTCAATACATTCACGATTATCCCAATCATAGAATAGTCACAGCGAAGCCCGAAGGTCACGTCAATTAATTTTAAAGATGACTCCTGAGAGCCTTTATTATCTAAAAGTCTCCATTCTTTCTCATATTCCCATCCTTTTGATTTTTGAAGTAAAACCTTAGAATCTAAATCATTTTTCGCGTTGATGTTATCATGGATTACTGCTTTATAAATCAGGCTTGTCAGTAATTCCCGCTTTTCTCTATAATCAACCTTATGTAGATCTGGACCTTTGTTACCGTTTAATTCCTCGGGATTGAAGAATTCATATCCAATACAAAAACCACTATGGCTATCACCATAGTGACTCCAAAGAAGATTATTATCCATGGTTGACGAGAAACAGCACACCCCTTTTGTATAATTTTTCTTAATTTCATCATCAATTTTACGGATTAACCCAGCGTATTCGGCAGTGTTTATATCAGAAAATACATTGTCTGGATTAGTAGCCATATATGCAACGTCTTTTAGGCTAAAACGTGCCCTCTCATCTCCTCGTTTTTTTGAAAAATTAATAGCTTTAATGTCATTAAGACCAACTTTACTTAATAAAGAAAGCACCTCTCTTTCTGTTCTTTCTTCAATTAGTTTTCTCAATATCAACCGCAAGTCATCAATCTCAGAATCTCCTGTTATTACAGGGCTACGTTCGAAAGTATCATTAAACTTAGAGGGGTCAGAAAAGTACAACTTATCATGAAATAATGAGTTCATTGTCACTAAGTCTATTTTTTGATAACGATATATTTTTTCAGGTCTATCAATTGGGTACATGTTTTTGTTTTCACCTATACACTTTATAAAATGTAAGCGTCAATTAAACCACACATTCTAACCCCCTTTAAAAAAGGCAAGATAATACCTCCAATGGTTCTGTCGCATAGATCCCCCTTCCCGACGTTATCTGCTATCATAATTCTCAATTTCAATAAAAGGTGGTTCATATGCTCAGCTTCAAAGGCACCCTCTTTCCATTTGAGTAGCCAGCTAGCCCAGTAACAAGATAGGTGTCCATGGAAAAAATATAAGGCTTTTTTGAGCCTAGTGGGTATAAAACCAAGGTTAGCCATCATAATTACAGTGCCAGCTAGTTTGTACATGTTATCCGTGCCAGCATTAATTATTTCTTTCTTGTCGTTAGCATTCATTTTATTAAAAGTTAAACTATGTCCTTAGTGTGTGATTTAAAAGAGGCAGGTCATTAAACCCTTATTACACCGCGCGTTGCAGGGTGGTCGCACAAGAAAAGTAGGTTCACTGTCACATCTAGGAACATTAATGGCAGGCAATAAAAAGCCCCAATGAAAAAATAAACATTGAGGCTTCTTTATATTTAGGATAAACTGTCAGGTTGGTGCGGAAATAGTTCCTACACCAAGATGCTTATTCCTTTATCAGAAGAGATAAGCGTGTTGTAACCGTAAACAAGTCCTTTCGCAGAGGACAATATTAAACATAGAGGGAAAATATTAAATTACATGTTTTAAGGTACATTATACAAACAAGGGCGTTAAGGATTCTTAAATCCTGTCCCTATAATACCTAATAAAAACGTTAATTGTCAACCCTAGTAAATATCAACACAGCCGCACGGAATCCCTTTTGGTATTCAATGGCTTGGAAATATTTAATCTAGTTTTAATGCTGTCCGTTATTGCTGTTCAGGCGCTTGTTTACATCGTTTTAAATATCAAACGAGGTAAAACTTATGAAAAATGCAGTTCAAGGGTTCTGTCGCAACAAAACAAAACCACCCATATTAGCTCTACCTACTCCTATTTCTCTAGGTGGTAGAGAAATAGGCTGGATAGGAAAGGGGTGTGAAAGATAATGGCTAAGCGTCTAAATCCCAATAATGTAAAAATCCATCGTAGTTATACAGTGAGTCAGATCACTTATTTATATTCTGTTCATAAAAACACGGTTCGTTCTTGGATTAAAGAGGGCTTAGCGACCACTGATAAAGAGCGTCCTCTGTTAATTCTTGGTAGGGATTTAAAGAGGTATCTACAAGAAAAAAGAGAGGGTAATCAAAAGAAATGCAAGTCGTCTGAAATATATTGTGTAAAGTGTCGCGCTCCTAAGATACCCGCTGAAAACATGGTTGATTATAAGCCTATAAATAAGTATCAGGTACGCTTGATCGGACTCTGCCCAACGTGTGAAAACATTATCAATAAATTCTATAGTATCTCAAGATTAGAGGAGATTAAGGGGATATTGGCAGTCCAATGAACGAGAGCATTAAAACGATTAAGCAATACTATATACCCCCCCTTAAATTGTGACTCCAATAAGGACTCTTCAACACGGATGAAATACATAAGTTAATTATGCGTTTTGGCTTGATCAGGAGACAGGATTTAAGAGTTTAAAGCAGACCCATTTTATAGAATCTTTCTCTAAATTAGAATGGAGAATACTTACAAACTTTCATAAAAAATGTAGCAGTCTCATCGGGGCTAATTTTTCAAAAGCATATCCCATTATGAGTCTCTCAAAGACTAGACTGTTATGTTTTTTATAGTTGATTTTGAAACTTTAATTTAAAGAAATTATAACCAAAAGGACATCACGATGTCAACTAACCTTAAAGGTGAGTAAAGTGAATAAAATATTCAATATTATAGCATTAGTGTCAATTTTTGCTATACCCCCCCTCAAATAGAGAGGTTAAAAAGTTATGAACCACCATCCAGATAATGAGCGTATTAAGCACAAATATTTTACATTCCTTAAAGAATGTAAGCAACAAGATGAATCATCTATAGATTCGGCAGCTGCGGCGATTAGTCGCTTTGAATCTTATACAAAATATCGGGATTTTAAGGCATTTAATTTTAACCAGGCGATAGGATTTAAGAATAATCTTGCCAAGCAAACTAATCAGCGTACAGGTAAGCCCTTAAGTAGGTCAACGCTTAACTCAACCCTGAGGCATCTTAAAACTTTTTTCCAGTGGCTGTCTAGGGAGCCTGGGTATAAGTCCCGCATTCCGTATTCGGATACCGACTATTTCAATTTATCCGAAAAAGACGTTCGTATTGCAACCGCACGGAGGGAAAAGCCCGTTCCTACAATGGAACAAATTAAGCATGTTCTTGAAACTATGCCAAATAATTCAGCTATAGAGCGGCGTAATCGTAGCCTAATAGCGTTCATACTTTTAACGGGCGCACGAGACAGTGCTATTGCATCTATGAAATTAAAGCATGTTGATATTAGTGGTCATAGTGTATTTCAGGATGCGCGAGAGGTGAATACTAAATTCAGCAAGACGTTTACCACTTTCTTTTTCCCTGTTGGGGATGATATTCAGCAAATTGTTGCTGATTGGGTGCGTTACCTTAGAGAGGAGTTGCTTTGGGGGGATGATGATCCTTTATTCCCTAAGACTAACGTGGTTAATGGCGATGATAAAATGTTTGAAGCCACAGGCTTCAAAAGAGAACATTGGAGTACAGCTTCGCCTATACGGGCTATTTTTCGTAATGCTTTTAAATCGGCTAATTTGCCGTATTTTAATCCGCATAGTTTTCGTAAGACACTGGTGACACTTGGGCAGAAGATATGCCAGTCCCCAGAAGAGTTCAAAGCATGGAGTCAAAATTTAGGGCATGAACAGGTTTTAACAACTCTGTATAGCTATGGAGAGGTGCAACAATCTAGACAAGGGGAGATTATCCAGCAATTAAGCACTCCGCGCGTTGAATCTGTTTATCCAAGTCCTGATGAGTTTCTCCAAGCTGTTATGGGACGGCTGGATGCACAAACAAGGGGGAAACTCCGCGCCTCCCGTATAAGCGTCAGTTTACAGTAAGATATAATGCCTGTTTGATAACGTCAGCATCAAGTCCTTATCCACTCAAGGCGGTGCTGGCTAATGGTTTTTTTTATAAAGCGTGGTAGTTAATTTACTGAAGTTTCTCAATTATTGAGTAGCTGAAATACACAATGCTGGTGTATCGAGGTTTATTTTAGGTGGTTTTGCCATGTTTATAGCAAACCCCTACTTAATTCCCCTTAGGCAATAGCATTTGAAACGAATGAAAATACTATTTTTTCATATAGTTGTAGCATAGTTTCAATTTTACCATAAATAATTATTGGGAAACTTCAGCTATACAATACCTTCGCCAAAATGAAAAAAACACTCATTTTTATGAATTTTACATCCTATAAGCGATTGATTTATATAGGTGTAAGATTGTCATTTTTGGCTTAAATTAAAATTGGCGAAGGTATTGCTATAATATTTTTATAGCGAACCATTGAACCGTAAACGAACCACCCCAAAGGAGGTCATAGCATGATTGAATTATCAAAGGCGCGTGTTAAGCAGCTTGAAATAAAGGACGCGGTACTAATGCCTTATTATGATACAAGCGACCCGCGATATTTTGATAAAGGGAAAAAGAAAATGGCAGAAGATGAAGAAAAACAAAGCTTTTTATCTGATAATTGCGAAACATTCGCAGATTTAGAAGCCGCATATAACAACGTAAAAGACCCAGAACTTGCAAGGCGGCTAAAAAGCTTGAGTCGTAACTATAGAAAGCCGCCTAGAAATGATAAGCAATTAGATATATTTGAACCGCCGCCATTAACAGACATTGCCACTAAAGACGATATAAGTTTAATGGATATAGCTGTTTTTGGTTTGGGTAGAAAGCCACGTTTTGAACCTATTAAACATGATTTAAAAGATGCTGAAATAGTTGTGCAAGGTGGTACTGATTGCGGCATGGCAACTATATTTGATTATGATGTTTTTCTTTATATGATTTCATATTTAACCAATGAAATGAATAAGGTTAGGGAAGAAATAAAGGGAGGCCGTGAAGGTTATTTACCCCCCAGAAAAATAAAGCCCTCTGTCGCTGAACTTCTAAAATATTGTCGCCGAGATCATGGAGGCAAAAATTACAAGTTATTAGAAAAATCATTAGAGCGATTGAGTACTACTAAAATAAAGATAAGGCATGAAGGTAAAGGGCTTCGGCGTGTTGGTATGTTTAGTTTAATAGGTGATTACACGATTAAAACACAAAAAGAAACAGGTGTAATTATGTCTGTTTCTATTGATATTCCCCAATGGGTTTATGATGGAGTTGTAAGGGTTAATAATCCCACGGTTTTAACCCTGCCAAAAGAATATTTTTTATTAGATCAGGGGAACCATAGGTTTTTACATCGTTTATGTCGTAAAGCAGCAGGGAAGGGGGAAGCTAATTATAATTTACAAACAATTTATGAGCGGAGCGGTTCAACAAGTCCCTTTAGAAGCTGGAAAGCGAAATTTAAAAAATCTATTGAAGCTTTAGAAAATGATCCATTGCCTGATTATTCTGTTACATGGGAAAAAAAGAGCGGACGAATAAATATAAAAATGGTTTTTACTGGTTAAAGACAATTAGCGGACTTAGGGTGCAAAAATAGAGCTTGTGGATAGCAGCGGACTTAGGGTGCAACCTAGCGGACTTAGGGTGCAACCTAGCGGACTTAGGGTGCAACCTAGCGGACTTAGGGTGCAAATATTGGTATAAGCGACTGAATTATAAAATGAAATCAGCCCTAAAACTAATTAAAACTCTTTAAAACTCTTTAAAACATTTTGGCTTGTGGATAACTTAACTAAAAATAAAAAAATAGGCTTTAGCATCGAGAGCAAAAAAGAATGAGTTGCCTGAGAGTATAATAACTAACAGGTCGAACCAGATTGCTGTAAAAAAAGTGTTAAACTCGATGTTCAAGTTTTCAGCTATAACTGGGCTAAGAAAAGTAAATTTTTCCGGCTTTGTTTTATAAGTGATTGATTTACAATGATGTTGATGCTTTCTTTGTCAGTAAAATTATCAATAAAATCAATCAGTTAAAAAACTTGAACATCGAGTTAAAGGGTCTTAATGTGAAGCACAATAGGAGGACTTATTTTATGCCGCCTTTAAGTAAAACTGATAGCTCAATTCATTAGAGTCAGATTCCCTTGTATTTTCTCATATAAGGGAATCTTTATGTATCGAGTATACGCTAAAAAAAGTTACTTCCTCCCTAGGGTAAAGAGTCGCCAGAATACTGTTGCTTGTTGCAATAAGCCAACCCTTTATTTTGGAATGGTTTACCGTTTAATCTTTGTTTTCTGTAACAGCTATAACAAACCACACACACAATTAGTCAATCGCTTATTGATGGGCATGTAAGCCCCTTAAAGACCCACAAAAACATTTAATGGGTGTGGTATGCAGGGGTTAGCTATTAAAGCGCCTTAAAAGCGATATAAAGCGCCTTTGGCGAAGAGCTGGCGCGCCATATTTACTGTGAGTTATCCTTTTTAGAGTACTCTGATTCAATTGTAAAAAACATCAGGCGCGTCCAAGATAGAAAATTCCAGATACGATAAAAAAAGTTACTTACCCCCTGGGCGAAGAATAAAAACAGGTTCATAACCAGGATTACACAAATACGTATCTTTTGCGACAGAACCCACTTTGCTTTTGCGTTCCATAAATCACCTGTTTATGTAGTAGTAAGCAGTAGTAATATTACTAAAAAATAGGATTGTTTTCCTATTAAGATATTTTTATTTTTTAATATCATAAAATAAAGATATTTATATATTTTACTATCGTAGTATTTTTATCTTCCTGTATTATTGTTTTACACAATTATAAAATAATGAGGTCATTATTATGGATGTTTGGTTTTTAGTTTGTTCTAAAGGGGGGTTGGAAAGTCTACAATTTCTACCAATATGGCGGTATGCGCCGCGAGAGCTGGAAAAAAGGTTTTGCTTGTCGATCTGGACGAGAAACAAAAATCCGCCGCGAATTGGTGGAAAAGACGGGAAATCGAGGACGATATAAAAGCGGTTATTGTTCCCCATGATATAGAAAAGGTAAAAGAGATTTACGGGTTTGCACAAAAACAGGGTTATGATTTAGTAATTTTCGATACTAAAGGCGCAAGCGATACCCTGCATAATGTGATTATCGGATTTGCAACACTTTGTATTGTTCCTGTTCAACCGTCTGTTTTTGATCTTGAGGCAATACCAAGCGCCGCTAATATGATTAAAAGCCTTGATAAGCCTTTTACTATTCTTGTTTCACGCTGCCCCCCAGTAGGTAATGAATTTGAAAAGTTGCGCTTAGGGCTTGCTGCTCATGGGCTTGTTTGTCCTTATTCGACCGTAGAACGCAAGGTATATCGCCACGCTGCGGGGCTTGGTCTTGGGGTTGGAGAATATGACGAAAAAGACAAAGCCGCCGAGGAAGTAAAAAATATTTATGACAGGCGCGCCATGCTACCTCACGAAATTCCGGGACTCCTGTCGCCGTAATTCGTTCACCTACGCAGCGAATAGGAGATGCTCCAGCCGCCCTGCGTCCGCCACAGACTGAGCACAAAGCAGCTCAGTCATGGCTACCACAAATGGCTCTACGGCTATTCGGGATAAAATTTTAGCCTCCCTCGCGCGCTATCGCGCACTTCGGATTGGCAAATTTCCCTGCGCCTTCTGGAGACTATCAGCCCGTCCGGGGCTGACAGCGGGCGAAGGTATTGTTAAAACATAATTAAAACAGGTATATCACCATGACAAGTACACAACAACGTAGCGAACTACAAAGCCAAATTTGGAAAATTGCGAATGAGGTTCGTGGGTCAGTCGATGGTTGGGATTTTAAGCAGTACGTATTAGGTGCTTTGTTCTATCGGTTTATAAGTGAAAACTTTGCCAGTTACATTGAAGCTGGTGATGGTAGTGTTCATTACGATGCTTTTTCCGATGATGATACACTCATTGCAGCAATCAAAGACGATGCAATTAAAACCAAAGGGTATTTCATCTACCCCAGCCAACTGTTTACCAACATAGCCGATAATGCCAATACTAACGATAACCTAAACACCGATTTAGCCACGATATTTTCCGCTATTGAAAGTTCAGCCAATGGCTACTCTTCTGAACCTGACATCAAAGGATTGTTCGCTGATTTTGACACGACCAGTAATCGTTTAGGTAATACTGTTGCCGATAAGAACAGTCGCTTAGCTGCCGTACTGAATGGTGTTAAGGGGCTAGGTTTTGGCAAGTTCCAAGACAACCAAATAGATTTATTTGGCGATGCCTATGAATTTTTAATTTCCAACTATGCCGCTAATGCAGGTAAATCAGGGGGTGAATTTTTCACGCCACAATGCGTAGCCAAGTTGATTGCTCAACTGGCGATGCACAAGCAAACAACGGTCAATAAAATTTATGACCCTGCCGCAGGTTCTGGATCCTTATTATTACAAGCAAAAAAACACTTTGATGCGCATATTATTGAAGACGGTTTTTTTGGTCAAGAAATAAACCACACCACCTATAACCTAGCGCGTATGAATATGTTCTTGCACAACATTAACTACGACAAGTTTAATATGATGTTGGGTAATACTCTAACTGAGCCGAAATTTAGTGATGACAAACCTTTTGATGCTATTGTCTCTAACCCTCCCTATTCAGTAAAATGGATTGGTAGCGGAGACCCTACGCTGATTAACGATGAACGCTTTGCGCCTGCGGGTGTATTAGCTCCGAAATCCAAAGCTGATTTTGCTTTTGTATTGCATTCCTTAAATTATTTATCCAGCAAAGGGCGTGCAGCGATTATTTGCTTCCCGGGTCTTTTTTATCGTGGTGGAGCAGAACAAAAGATCCGTAAATACCTAGTCGATAACAACTATGTAGAAACTGTTATTTCTTTAGCCCCCAACCTATTCTTTGGCACCACAATTGCGGTTAACATCTTAGTGCTTTCCAAACATAAAACTGAGAACACAACCCAGTTTATTGATGCCAGTGGATTGTTTAAAAAAGAAACCAATACTAATACGCTCACAAAAGAACATATCAAGCTTGATTGTCTTTTGTGAGCGTATTAGTATTGGTTCTTTTTTAAAACAATCCACTGGCATCAATAAACTGGGTTGTGTTCTCAGTTTTATGTTTGGAAAGCACTAAGATGTTAACCGCAATTGTGGTGCCAAAGAATAGGTTGGGGGCTAAAGAAATAACAGTTTCTACATAGTTGTTATCGACTAGGTATTTACGGATCTTTTGTTCTGCTCCACCACGATAAAAAAGACCCGGAAAGCAAACAATCGCTGCACGCCCTTTGCTGGATAAATAATTTAAGGAATGCAATACAAAAGCAAAATCAGCTTTGGATTTCGGAGCTAATACACCCGCAGGCGCAAAGCGTTCATCGTTAATCAGCGTAGGGTCTCCGCTACCAATCCATTTTACTGAATAGGGAGGGTTAGAGACAATAGCATCAAAAGGTTTGTCATCACTAAATTTCGGCTCAGTTAGAGTATTACCCAACATCATATTAAACTTGTCGTAGTTAATGTTGTGCAAGAACATATTCATACGCGCTAGGTTATAGGTGGTGTGGTTTATTTCTTGACCAAAAAAACCGTCTTCAATAATATGCGCATCAAAGTGTTTTTTTGCTTGTAATAATAAGGATCCAGAACCTGCGGCAGGGTCATAAATTTTATTGACCGTTGTTTGCTTGTGCATCGCCAGTTGAGCAATCAACTTGGCTACGCATTGTGGCGTGAAAAATTCACCCCCTGATTTACCTGCATTAGCGGCATAGTTGGAAATTAAAAATTCATAGGCATCGCCAAATAAATCTATTTGGTTGTCTTGGAACTTGCCAAAACCTAGCCCCTTAACACCATTCAGTACGGCAGCTAAGCGACTGTTCTTATCGGCAACAGTATTACCTAAACGATTACTGGTCGTGTCAAAATCAGCGAACAATCCTTTGATGTCAGGTTCAGAAGAGTAGCCATTGGCTGAACTTTCAATAGCGGAAAATATCGTGGCTAAATCGGTGTTTAGGTTATCGTTAGTATTGGCATTATCGGCTATGTTGGTAAACAGTTGGCTGGGGTAGATGAAATACCCTTTGGTTTTAATTGCATCGTCTTTGATTGCTGCAATGAGTGTATCATCATCGGAAAAAGCATCGTAATGAACACTACCATCACCAGCTTCAATGTAACTGGCAAAGTTTTCACTTATAAACCGATAGAACAAAGCACCTAATACGTACTGCTTAAAATCCCAACCATCGACTGACCCACGAACCTCATTCGCAATTTTCCAAATTTGGCTTTGTAGTTCGCTACGTTGTTGTGTACTTGTCATGGTGATATACCTGTTTTAATTATGTTTTAACAATACCTTCGCCCGCTGTCAGCCCCGGACGGGCTGATAGTCTCCAGAAGGCGCAGGGAAATTTGCCAATCCGAAGTGCGCGATAGCGCGCGAGGGAGGCTAAAATTTTATCCCGAATAGCCGTAGAGCCATTTGTGGTAGCCATGACTGAGCTGCTTTGTGCTCAGTCTGTGGCGGACGCAGGGCGGCTGGAGCATCTCCTATTCGCTGCGTAGGTGAACGAATTACGGCGACAGGAGTCCCGGAATTTCGTGAGGTAGCATGGCGCGCCTGTCATAAATATTTTTTACTTCCTCGGCGGCTTTGTCTTTTTCGTCATATTCTCCAACCCCAAGACCAAGCCCCGCAGCGTGGCGATATACCTTGCGTTCTACGGTCGAATAAGGACAAACAAGCCCATGAGCAGCAAGCCCTAAGCGCAACTTTTCAAATTCATTACCTACTGGGGGGCAGCGTGAAACAAGAATAGTAAAAGGCTTATCAAGGCTTTTAATCATATTAGCGGCGCTTGGTATTGCCTCAAGATCAAAAACAGACGGTTGAACAGGAACAATACAAAGTGTTGCAAATCCGATAATCACATTATGCAGGGTATCGCTTGCGCCTTTAGTATCGAAAATTACTAAATCATAACCCTGTTTTTGTGCAAACCCGTAAATCTCTTTTACCTTTTCTATATCATGGGGAACAATAACCGCTTTTATATCGTCCTCGATTTCCCGTCTTTTCCACCAATTCGCGGCGGATTTTTGTTTCTCGTCCAGATCGACAAGCAAAACCTTTTTTCCAGCTCTCGCGGCGCATACCGCCATATTGGTAGAAATTGTAGACTTTCCAACCCCCCTTTAGAACAAACTAAAAACCAAACATCCATAATAATGACCTCATTATTTTATAATTGTGTAAAACAATAATACAGGAAGATAAAAATACTACGATAGTAAAATATATAAATATCTTTATTTTATGATATTAAAAAATAAAAATATCTTAATAGGAAAACAATCCTATTTTTTAGTAATATTACTACTGCTTACTACTACATAAACAGGTGATTTATGGAACGCAAAAGCAAAGTGGGTTCTGTCGCAAAAGATACGTATTTGTGTAATCCTGGTTATGAACCTGTTTTTATTCTTCGCCCAGGGGGTAAGTAACTTTTTTTATCGTATCTGGAATTTTCTATCTTGGACGCGCCTGATGTTTTTTACAATTGAATCAGAGTACTCTAAAAAGGATAACTCACAGTAAATATGGCGCGCCAGCTCTTCGCCAAAGGCGCTTTATATCGCTTTTAAGGCGCTTTAATAGCTAACCCCTGCATACCACACCCATTAAATGTTTTTGTGGGTCTTTAAGGGGCTTACATGCCCATCAATAAGCGATTGACTAATTGTGTGTGTGGTTTGTTATAGCTGTTACAGAAAACAAAGATTAAACGGTAAACCATTCCAAAATAAAGGGTTGGCTTATTGCAACAAGCAACAGTATTCTGGCGACTCTTTACCCTAGGGAGGAAGTAACTTTTTTTAGCGTATACTCGATACATAAAGATTCCCTTATATGAGAAAATACAAGGGAATCTGACTCTAATGAATTGAGCTATCAGTTTTACTTAAAGGCGGCATAAAATAAGTCCTCCTATTGTGCTTCACATTAAGACCCTTTAACTCGATGTTCAAGTTTTTTAACTGATTGATTTTATTGATAATTTTACTGACAAAGAAAGCATCAACATCATTGTAAATCAATCACTTATAAAACAAAGCCGGAAAAATTTACTTTTCTTAGCCCAGTTATAGCTGAAAACTTGAACATCGAGTTTAACACTTTTTTTACAGCAATCTGGTTCGACCTGTTAGTTATTATACTCTCAGGCAACTCATTCTTTTTTGCTCTCGATGCTAAAGCCTATTTTTTTATTTTTAGTTAAGTTATCCACAAGCCAAAATGTTTTAAAGAGTTTTAATTAGTTTTAATTAGTTTTAGGGCTGATTTCATTTTATAATTCAGTCGCTTATACCAATATTTGCACCCTAAGTCCGCTAGGTTGCACCCTAAGTCCGCTAGGTTGCACCCTAAGTCCGCTAGGTTGCACCCTAAGTCCGCTGCTATCCACAAGCTCTATTTTTGCACCCTAAGTCCGCTAATTGTCTTTAACCAGTAAAAACCATTTTTATATTTATTCGTCCGCTCTTTTTTTCCCATGTAACAGAATAATCAGGCAATGGATCATTTTCTAAAGCTTCAATAGATTTTTTAAATTTCGCTTTCCAGCTTCTAAAGGGACTTGTTGAACCGCTCCGCTCATAAATTGTTTGTAAATTATAATTAGCTTCCCCCTTCCCTGCTGCTTTACGACATAAACGATGTAAAAACCTATGGTTCCCCTGATCTAATAAAAAATATTCTTTTGGCAGGGTTAAAACCGTGGGATTATTAACCCTTACAACTCCATCATAAACCCATTGGGGAATATCAATAGAAACAGACATAATTACACCTGTTTCTTTTTGTGTTTTAATCGTGTAATCACCTATTAAACTAAACATACCAACACGCCGAAGCCCTTTACCTTCATGCCTTATCTTTATTTTAGTAGTACTCAATCGCTCTAATGATTTTTCTAATAACTTGTAATTTTTGCCTCCATGATCTCGGCGACAATATTTTAGAAGTTCAGCGACAGAGGGCTTTATTTTTCTGGGGGGTAAATAACCTTCACGGCCTCCCTTTATTTCTTCCCTAACCTTATTCATTTCATTGGTTAAATATGAAATCATATAAAGAAAAACATCATAATCAAATATAGTTGCCATGCCGCAATCAGTACCACCTTGCACAACTATTTCAGCATCTTTTAAATCATGTTTAATAGGTTCAAAACGTGGCTTTCTACCCAAACCAAAAACAGCTATATCCATTAAACTTATATCGTCTTTAGTGGCAATGTCTGTTAATGGCGGCGGTTCAAATATATCTAATTGCTTATCATTTCTAGGCGGCTTTCTATAGTTACGACTCAAGCTTTTTAGCCGCCTTGCAAGTTCTGGGTCTTTTACGTTGTTATATGCGGCTTCTAAATCTGCGAATGTTTCGCAATTATCAGATAAAAAGCTTTGTTTTTCTTCATCTTCTGCCATTTTCTTTTTCCCTTTATCAAAATATCGCGGGTCGCTTGTATCATAATAAGGCATTAGTACCGCGTCCTTTATTTCAAGCTGCTTAACACGCGCCTTTGATAATTCAATCATGCTATGACCTCCTTTGGGGTGGTTCGTTTACGGTTCAATGGTTCGCTATAAAAATATTATAGCAATACCTTCGCCAATTTTAATTTAAGCCAAAAATGACAATCTTACACCTATATAAATCAATCGCTTATAGGATGTAAAATTCATAAAAATGAGTGTTTTTTTCATTTTGGCGAAGGTATTGTATAGCTGAAGTTTCCCAATAATTATTTATGGTAAAATTGAAACTATGCTACAACTATATGAAAAAATAGTCTTTTCATTCGTTTCAAATGCTATTGCCTAAGGGGAATTAAGTAGGGGTTTGCTATAAACATGGCAAAACCACCTAAAATAAACCTCGATACACCAGCATTGTGTATTTCAGCTACTCAATAATTGGGAAACTTCAGTAAATTAACTACCACGCTTTATAAAAAAAACCATTAGCCAGCACCGCCTTGAGTGGATAAGGACTTGATGCTGACGTTATCAAACAGGCATTATATCTTACTGTAAACTGACGCTTATACGGGAGGCGCGGAGTTTCCCCCTTGTTGTGCATCCAGCCGTCCCATAACAGCTTGGAGAAACTCATCAGGACTTGGATAAACAGATTCAACGCGCGGAGTGCTTAATTGCTGGATAATCTCCCCTTGCCTAGATTGTTGCACCTCTCCATAGCTATACAGAGTTGTTAAAACCTGTTCATGCCCTAAATTTTGACTCCATGCTTTGAACTCTTCTGGGGACTGGCATATCTTCTGCCCAAGTGTCACCAGTGTCTTACGAAAACTATGCGGATTAAAATACGGCAAATTAGCCGATTTAAAAGCATTACGAAAAATAGCCCGTATAGGCGAAGCTGTACTCCAATGTTCTCTTTTGAAGCCACAGGCTTCAAACATTTTATCATCGCCATTAACCACGTTAGTCTTAGGGAATAAAGGATCATCATCCCCCCAAAGCAACTCCTCTCTAAGGTAACGCACCCAATCAGCAACAATTTTGCTGAATATCATCCCCAACAGGGAAAAAGAAAGTGGTAAACGTCTTGCTGAATTTAGTATTCACCTCTCGCGCATCCTGAAATACACTATGACCACTAATATCAACATGCTTTAATTTCATAGATGCAATAGCACTGTCTCGTGCGCCCGTTAAAAGTATGAACGCTATTAGGCTACGATTACGCCGCTCTATAGCTGAATTATTTGGCATAGTTTCAAGAACATGCTTAATTTGTTCCATTGTAGGAACTGGGCTTTTCCCTCCGTGCGGTTGCAATACGAACGTCTTTTTCGGATAAATTGAAATAGTCGGTATCCGAATACGGAATGCGGGACTTATACCCAGGCTCCCTAGACAGCCACTGGAAAAAAGTTTTAAAGATGCCTCAGGGTTTGAGTTAAGCGTTGACCTACTTAGGGCTTACCTGTACGCTGATTAGTTTGCTTGGCAAGATTATTCTAATCCTATC
>NZ_BLYC01000028.1 GCF_019721995.1 Bathymodiolus japonicus methanotrophic gill symbiont
CGTATTTATTTAAATGAATATGGTTCAATTAGAGCGTTAATAGAAGATGTTGATGACTATATTGAGTTTTATAATCATCAACGGTTTCATGAAACCCTGGACTATAAAAAACCAATGAATGTATATAGAGAAAGTATTTTAGCTAATGAACAGCAGAATGAAGCGGCTTAGGAATATGGAATAAGGATTGTTGAAAAATCTGTCTTGACTCTTTGGGGTGATATAGGCTAAAATTTTATCTTGACAGGCGCGCCTGAAGTATGGTGTAAATAGTTTGTCTCGTAACACCAAAATGTTTTGCTATATCAGATTTCAATGCACCGCCGTTGAACATCGTTATTGCCATTTCCTTTTGTTGTTCATCAAGAGCTGAGGGCCTTCCTCCAATTCTTCCTTTTTTTCTAGCCGCCTCTAAGCCGGCTTTTACTCTATCTTTAATTAATGAGCGTTCGAATTCTGCAAGTGAGCCAAATATATTAAAAACAAGTTTGCCTGTGCTTGTAGTCGTGTCTATTGATTCAGTTAATGAAGTGAAACCGATTCCTTTATTTTCAAGATCATTTATAACTTCAAGTAAGTGTTGTAATGATCTTCCTAACCTGTCTAGTTTCCAGACAACCAGCGTATCAGCTTTCCTTAAAGACTTTAAACATTGTTCAAGTTCGGGTCTGTCTTTTTTACTTCCTGACGCTTTTTCCTTATAAATTATTTCGCAACCAGCTGCATTAAGCGCGTCTATTTGTAGTGATGTATCTTGAAATGTTGTTGAAACCCGGACGTAACCTATTTTCATTTGTTTACTTCTTTAACATGGGGTTTTATTAACGATAACACATGATATGTTTTTTAACAGCCTTTTTTAACTCTATTTGCGAAGAATCAGGGCGACTTGAAGGTGATTATTGGTGCGGATGGTGATGTAAAAAATACACTTGTTTTTTTTACATCGCCATCAGTGCATCTACCCCCACTCTCCTCTAGTGAGTGTCGAATTGTTAGGATTGCCAAGGGGATGCGTGGTTAAAGAATGAATAAACTAGGTGCGGTGGCAAATGGTACGTATCACCAGTCAAGAATATTGTTGAATGATAAAAGGAAATAAATAGTCTTAGCGTAGCTATCTCGATAACCTCTACGACTCTATCGAGAGCGGTCCACGAATCTTTGAAGCATACTTTATGTATTCCCCCTGTAACTACTCAGCGTAAATAATTAAAAAAGTTCTTGACATGGTTTTAGCCTGGTTTTTGTGATTTTTAGTGAACTGCCCAACAGTCGATTAATCCACGCTTTATTGCTTCTATCGCTATAGTCATCACAAAATGTCCCCTTAAACATCTACGACCTCGAAGAACTTTTTTATTCGCCTTACAATCGCTTAAAACAAGGAAAACTCGGTATTTAAAACCCAATTGCTTAATATAACATGGCTTTTTATGCGGCTTTATTTCATGCGTCAGGGCTAACAAAGCGGTGGTTATCTTTTCGTTTTGATTCTGGAAACTGGTGATTGTAATAGTCAATAAGCCAGATATGTTTACTCCTAATTGAAGGGTTGTCACTTAATTCATCGGGAATTACTTTACATATTGCTTTCCAACTATCATCAGCATTACCATTTTTCATATAGTTTATGAAATACAACCCATCACTCTCGAGTATCAAGTGCTCGTTTTTTGACAGCTCACTAGCAGGGTAAACTAAATCTATTAACTCTTTGCTAATTATAACTCTTGGAGTTAATGCAATGGTAGATTCAATCTTATAAGCATCAATCATTCCATTGCTAAACAAGAAATCTTCAGTTGAAAAATGTTTTCCGTATGAGGCACCACCACGGCATAATATTCCATCATTAAGCAAATCATATTGGTAGTTTGAAATAACGTCTACGACCTTTTTGTAGTTCTCTTGGCTATATGGTATAGCCAGCACGACGGAATCAGAGAACTGTGTTATTTCTAGGCCAATTATTGTCTTTTTCAGCTCTTTAGTTTTAAGGTGAATTGTATATAAAACTTTAATGTAACGATGTTCTTTTTTTGGTCTTTCGCAATCATGTTGTACCATTGCCGAAAACCCTAATAAATCTATAAAAGCGACTATATATTCCTTGAGTTCAATAGCCATTACTTAATTAAGTCCAAATTCGTTGCTATTTCTGATATAGATTGGCGGTATGTTGCCATCCTTTCTTGGGCTCCTTCCCAAGGAGCACCACTCCAAGCTTTACCATTAGAGGCTGAAATAATTTTTGTGTCATTTTGTGATATATCAAACATGGCTTTACCACACTCTTGCATTATTGGAATTAACCCTTCAAAGTCACGAATTTTTGATACAACAATTTTATCTTTAGCCAATCCGCTTGTAATATCTTTTTCATCAGTATTAAATTCACTAATTGAAGGAAGTAATGAGGATGATACTTTTTCTGGGATACGCTCCATCCACATTTGATAAGTTGCTTTTGGCTTACCACCTCTAATTTTAAAATTTTGAAGAATTACACCTAGAAATTGTGGCAGCCCATGCCGAATAGGTAGTTTTAACTCATAAAAATCATTATATATTTGAGAATGATCTTGCATCCATTTTTTAATTATTGTCGATAATGTTCCAATTGCTTGCACATTAAATCGATCAGGTGCTGTTGGTACAAAGTACCCATCACATATCAAAAAGCATGACCTTGTTAATGCTCCTGAACTTGGGCCTACATCGATAAGAATATAGTCAATTTTATTTTCAGCACCATATCTTGTTAAGATATCCCCCATCGCTACGTATGTTCGTTTTTCATGGGTTTTATTGGAAAATCTTTGTATATGAGCTTCTGCCAAAGAATCTTCTATAATACTTAAATTAACATCACCTTTGAGTAATTCAAGCCCTTCAGCTATTTTAATTGTCTTTACACTTTCGATAGATATTTCAGATATATCACCATCTATTCTGGGTTTTAGTAAATCTAATAGACTGCTTCCTTCAATTTCTGTTTCACTTCCTGTCCTTTCCTTTTCATCAAGATCAGCAATTATGGGAGACATCATTAACTCTGTTAAGTTTGATTGGGGATCAGCATCTACCGCTAAAACTTTTTTTCCATTTTGTGCCAAAAAATGAGCAAGATTGAAGGTCGTTGTTGTTTTTGACACACCACCTTTGTGGTTATATAGAGTTACAATTTTTGTCATACCGAAGTCATCCTTTATTTGTTAGCTTTTTAGTTTGAATTCACCATCGCTGAAAATCAGGGAAACGGAGCTAAAGCGAAGTGATGATTTTTAGTCCGTGGTAGGCGACAGGGCAATTCGCCAATCCGAAGGGTTCTGTCGCAAAAATTATCAAAAAGCGTAGTCCTCCTGCTCTTCAGACATAACTATCCTGCTAAAGCCATAAACTACTTATAAGCAGGAATATTTTCCTCAGATAATTGCCCCTTTCGGATGATATGTGCCGTTTCAATTCCATCAATTGTTGCTTGGGCGGAGTGAAACGCTTTAAAGCCCATCAACTATTTTTTGCTTTTTTTCTTTTAAGAAATCAATATATATATATATACAATGAGATATAAAACCTTTGTCATTTACGTTGTTTTTATTTTTGTTTTTTTATATTTGTATATAATGCATTTATAGCTGAGAATATTCCACTTAAGATATTGTTTTTAATAAGGTTTTAAGGGTTTAAGGTTTTGATTTTTTTGGTTTTTTTTCTTTTGTTTTTAAGATATATATCTCTACTGCTAACGTGATATGCGGATACGAAACATCAGGTCTCTTTCTTTTAGGCCACCTCCTTACACACAAGTCCTAAAATACGCCTTTTAGCTTTCTGGCCATTTGAATACCATATACGCAGTCCTGAATCCTCTGAAAACCGATCCAAATACTTTTCGCACCAGGGTCACCATCTGATTTACGCCCTAAAAAACCACCCAATGTCGCTAAATTTCTTAACACGGCATTCAGTGTAGGCACTTTTTTGGGTATCTTTTTGTCCAATAAACCATAAGATGATTTCCATTCTAAAGGATCAAAGATTAATTCAGCAGGCAAGTCAGGACAGATGCGACCTAAGCGCATAAGATACATCACCCGCCAAGCAATAACCATGGCCATGACTAAGGCTTTTTCAATGCGCTCTTTACTGGATAATTGAAGCTTTTCAACCTTGCAGCCCACTTTCAAAATATCAAAAAACATTTCTATTTCCCAGCGACAGCGATACCAGTCAATCAACTCACAGGCTTGATCTTCACTTTCTACCCTTCGATTGCTTAATAAGCGCCATATGAGCGGTGACTTCCCTTTAGGCGGGTTGATTTCTTTTGCCTGAACCAAAGTTACTTCAATACCTTCTTTCCCTTTTACGGGGAAAGTGCAGCGTAACACTTTAATTTCTTGCTGAACTTGTCGCGATTTTTCGCCTTTTTTTCGTGGCTTAATAAAACTAACGCGACTCATAACCTCTTGCTTATCGACGCTATCCCACAGTGTTTCATCCGCTGATAATTTACGGTTATGCCTGGCTCTTACTAGCCAGTCAGCAGGCGTATTTAACGCCTTACTTCTCTGCATAAGACTTAAAATATCACCTTCTCTATCGGCCACATAAACGAGCCGACTTTTAGGGCAACGTTCGGCCATTTCAGCGACACGTTCATAACCTTCTATCCAGCGATCACTTTCTTTTATCGTGGGATTATTTTGATCTTCTGCTTTGCTTTTTCCTCTTGCCCACATCCACGCATCACTAACCCCTAAAGGGAGCCGGTCTGGTGTAATGCAGAGTGTCGGATGCAAGTACATGCCTCTTTGGGCATCGTAAGATAAGCGACCTAAATCCTCAGTTTCTTGTCCATTAAAATCTAATTCTGTCGTATCTTGTAAGCATAAAATAACGGGCTCTTCACTGACTATAATGCGCTGTTCAACTTGATCTGTATGGGCGACTAACAACTTTTCCCATGTCACATTTTCATTTGCATAAAATCGATAAGTCGCTTGTGTTTCAGCCCAGCCTTGGCAAGCCTGAGGAATGCTTAGTTTAGGCGCTTTTACAAAAGTTTCTATCAATTTAACTGCTCTTTTATTAAGCCGTGAATCACCTAAATCTAAATTACAAAATTCCATTTCTGCCCAAGTCTCAGTCATCGTTACTAAAATAATGAGATTTTACACTCTTATATCAGACTTGTGTGTAAGGAGATGCTTTTAGGCTAAGAGTTAACCTTCGGTTTTTTAGTTGTTCAAGTACTAGCTTCATCATAGGAAGCTATACTACATTTTTGATATAAGCAATGATGGGTAAGTTTCTTTTAAAGAGTAGACGCCTCAACTACGCAAAAAACCCCCTAAACAACGTAAGTGATAATTGGTTTATATCTCATTGTATATATATCTGGTAGTGGGTTAAACCTGTGTTTAGCATGAGAGCAATAGAATAAGAAAGTGATTTATTGCATAATTCCCTCATGAAATATTATCAAGAAATCACCTGCCCTAACTGTACTAATTCCAACCTGATGAAATCAGGTAGTAGCGATCGTGGTGTGCAGCGATATCGTTGCCAGACCACAGCTTGCTCAACCAACACCTTCATGTTGGAATATTGTTATAAAGCATGTGAATTTGGAACCAAAGAACACGTTGTCGAAATGGCTATCAATAGTAGTGGCACTCGAGACACGGCTAGGGTTCTTAAAATCAATAAAAATACGGTGACTCGTACTTTAAAAAACAAAGAAAACAGTCTTGTTCAAGTGAACCCTCTTTTTCAGACCTTTGATCAAGGGAAACCATTGGAAGTCAGACTAGAACAGGTCTGCTGTGATGAAGCCGAAATGGATGAACAGTGGTCTTTTGTAGGAAATAAAAGCAATCAACGCTGGCTATGGCATGCTGTTGATCATAAAACCAACACGGTACTCGCTTATGTTTTTGGCAAGCGTAAGGACATTGTTTTCAAAGAATTAAAAGCGTTACTTTTGCCTTTAAATATCAGTCGTTATTACACCGATGACTGGGGCGCTTATGAACGTCATCTCGATGCTGAGAAACATGAAATAGGTAAGAAAAACACCCAAAAAATTGAACGTAAAAACTTGAATTTTAGAGCATGGATAAAACGATTAACTCGTCGAACAATCTGCTTCTCTAAGTTAGAGAAAATGCATGATATTGTGATTGGTCTGTTAATAAATAAGGTGGAATTTGGCAGGGATATTCATGCAAAAACACAGATTTAACCCACTACCATATATCTATTGATTTCTTAAGAAAAAAAACCAAAAAAAATCAAAACCCTAAACCTTTAAAACCTTATTAAAAACAACCCATTAAATGGATTGTCTTTAACTATAAATGTATTTTAGACAAGCTATAGAGGGTATAGATTAAGTTTTCTTCTAAAGCCTTCTCCTTATTAATTTGTTTTGTTTTTTCTTAAGAAATCAATATATATATATATATACAATTAGATATAAACCCTTTGTCATTTACGTTGTTTTGCTTTTTGTTTTTTTTATATTTGTATATAATGCATTTATAGTTGAGAATATTCCACTTAAGATATTGTTTTCAATAAGGTTTTAGGGTTTAGGGTTTTGATTTTTCAGGCGCGCCATGCTACCTCACGAAATTCCGGGACTCCTGTCGCCATAATTCGTTCACCTACGCAGCGAATAGGAGATGCCCTGAACGCCCTGCGTCCGCAACGACTACGCACAAAAGCCGCTTCGTCATTACTACCTCACTGGCTGGACGGCTATTCGGAATGCAATTCTTGCTCCTCTCGCGTGCTGCTAGCACACGTCGAATCAGCGAATTGCCCTGTCGCCTATCAGGGACTAAAAATCACCACTTCGCTAAGCTCCGTTTCCATGATTTTCAGCGTTGGTTTTTTTTCTTAAGAAATCAATGAATATAAATTACTTATCATTTACGTTGTTAGGTAAAGCCATTCGTTACACTATTAACCAGTGGGGTAGCTTGATCCGCTATATTGATGACGGTAATATACAAATTGATAATAATGCAGCTGAACGGCATATCAAACCGTTTGTGATTGGACGTAAAAACTGGCTGTTTAACCAGACACCACGCAGTGCAAATGCCAGCGCACTACTTTACAGTCTTGTGCAAACAGCCGTTGCTAATAACCTGGAACCTTTTGATTACCTGAAAGTAACTACTCAGCGTAAATAATTAAAAAAGTTCTTGACATGGTTTTAGCCTGGTTTTTGTGATTTTTAGTGAACTGCCCAACAGTCGATTAATCCACGCTTTATGGTTCTGTCGCAATAATTATCAAAAGCACAGACCTCCTGGTCTTCAGGCATAACTATCCTGCTAAAGCCATAAACTGCTTATAAGCAGGAATATTTTCCTCAGACAATTGCCCCTTTCGGATCATATGTGCTGTTTCAATTCCATCAATGGTTGCTTGAGCGGAGTGAAACGCTTTAAAGCACATCATTGGCTTTGTTATTTTTTTGATAAATCGATGATCCTGTTCGATGATGTTATTCAAATATTTAACCTGTAATATGTCGATCATAGTGGCAAACCCAGCGAGGATTAACAAGAGGTTAATATTGGCTAATCCTGCATAGTTAGCGCCACTTTTATCCATAACGACCTTATCAGGAAAGCCATTATTGTTAATCGTTTGTTTGAAAAATTCGGTTGCAGCCTCTTCATCACGGTACTCAGAAAGCATGAAATCAAGCGTATCCCCGTGACTATCAACAGCTCGGTATAAATAGGTCCACTGACCCTTAACTTTGATATACGTTTCATCCATGCGCCACGATTTATTGGTTTCTCGTTTCTGAGATTTAGCTTTCACAGCAATGGCAGGAGAATAACGGATAACCCAACGATTGAGCGTAGCATGATCCACCGCTGAAAATCCTGGAAACGGAGCTTTAGCGAAGTGAAGATTTTTAGTCCGCGATAGCCGTAGGGCCGTTGTTTTGTCGGAGTCTGAGCGTTAGCGAAGGTGGAGACAGAATAAAAGGCCATCCGACACGGCGTCAAGTCATTTGGAGCCTATGTTCCGACCCCTTGTTGGGTCGGGACGAGGTGACGAGGACGAATCGGGGCCGCCGGAGGCATAAGTGGTCGCGTTAAGTTTTTGCTGCTTGCTTGGGCTGGGATGCCCAAAACAAGCTTTCGCAAAAATAGCGACTCCCCGATTCAACACCTCTTTCTTCCATAATTTCTTCTAGGTCGCGATACGAAACGCCATACCTGACATAAAAGAAAACAGCATAAAGAATGACATCTTTTTGAAAGTGAGTGCCTTTGAAGCTGAGCATATGATCTACCTTTTATTGAAATTGAGAATTATGATAGCAGATAACGTCGGAAAGGGGGATTTATGCGACAGAACCGTAATTGCTCACATGCGGCATTTACCACGGCTTGTATTACCTTGGGTTTGCGTTCCATAGTTTCACCTGATTTATGTAGTATGGAGTAGTAGTAATATTACTACAAACTACTACTTAAACAATAAAAGATATACAGATAGCTATATAAATATACTACTAACAATTAAGCTATCCGTTTACTTTAGATAGCTATCCTGCTACTCTCTTAATAAGATAGCTTAATAGCTATCTATCTTTATTTGATAGCGTTCTAGCTATCTATATATCTTTTATTATTTAGGAGTTTAAAAAATGACTACAATTGTTTTTGCATCCTCGAAAGGAGGGGCAGGGAAGACAACCGCCGCCGTTGTTTTAACTGGGGAGCTTGCCAGACTTGGGGCAAGTAAAAATATTAAAGTGACATTAATAGACGCAGACCCGAATCAGCATAGCGCGGAATGGGCTTTAAAAGATGGATGCCCCGCTAATATTGCTTTAAAAAGCTCTGATGAAGATACTTTGTTAGATGATATAGAACAAGCACAAGAGCAAAGCGGCTTTGTGGTTGTTGATCTTGAGGGGACGGCTAATATAAGCGTTACCCATGCCATTCATTGCGCTGATTTGGTTGTTTTACCGTGTCAGGGTTCGCATTATGACGCTAAAGAAGTGGTTAAAACTATTAAGTTGATTAGATCACAAAGTAAAATTGCGCGGCGTAATATTCCTTTTTCTATCTTAATGACCAGAACAAACCCAGCCATACAGCCGCGAGGATTAAAGGATATATTAAGCAAATTCGATCAAGCGGGATTTGATATTTTTAAATGTAGCCTGATTGAGCGCGAGGCGTTCCGCGCTATTATTTCTTTTGGTGGTATTGTGAATGATTTAGATAAAAAGCAAGTGTCAGGAATTGAAAAAGCCGCGCAAAATGCCTTTGCTTATGCTCATGAGGTAATCAATAAAATTAAGGGCTACAATCAGGATGAAGAAAAAAGGAGTGCTAAACATGGGTAAAGAAAGAACAGGGCTAGGGATAGAGGAAATAGACCCAGAGGATACTTTAGACCTTGAGGAAGTTATAAGCAGCTCTAAAGGACATTCACGAAGCAATGCAAGTGAGGCAGAAATTAAAACCGCATCCGAAAAAGCAGGATTTACCAGTAGACAGCCCAGATCAAAAAGGGTACGGCCTAAGTCACCTTATACGGTACAAAGCAATTTAAAAACGCGGGCAGGGGTTAAGGAATTATTTCAAGAGATAGGCGCAAGGCTGGAAATTTTCGATCAAGAAACTTTTGAAAGGGCTTTAGTTGCCTTACTTGAAAAAGAGAAAATGAAGGACTTAGAAAAAGAATTTAGGGGGCTTATCAAATGACCGTAATTAAGAAAAAATCAGTTAAAAAGGCGGTTAAAAACCCCCCAAGTAAGGCCATTAAAAGTCTTCAATATGATTTGTTTTCTCAATTTTTAGCTAAGGATGAAAGCAAGGTTTCCAACACGGTTGAATATTGGGAACGTATCCCTAAATATTTTCTGTCAGCGCAGGAGCAAAATAAGCTTAGAACGACGGAAGGACTAGCACAGCTCTATAGTTATGAATATAAAGTAAAAGATAAGCACGGTAATATTTTACCTTATTCAATTGATATTCAACCCGCTTTAATTAAGCAGTCTGATGGAAAAGGAAAGGCATTTTTCCCAACTAAAGCCGAGGAAATTATAGAGGAAGTTTTAAAAAAAATATTCACTGAGCAAAATCTAGGGGTGCATGACCCTAGAAAGGTTGAAAGCTGGGTGAAATTCAGTTACTCGATGATTCGCCGAGAATTGAAAAATAAAGGCTGTGAGCGGAAATATTCACAGATTAAGCATAGCCTTGAAGTAATGAGCAAATGCGTTTTAACAGTCTATGAGGATGGAAAAGAAATTTATATAGGTTCTATTTTACAAGATTATTGCAGTGTGGATAGGGCGGAATATTTAGCCGATACAGAGGCGTTACACGTTGCTAGATTTCCTATTTTTATTTCCCATGCAGTTAATACCTTACAAGCAAGACAGTTTAATTATGCGCGTTTTTTGGGCTGTGAGGAACAGCTTACACGATGGATTTATAAACGGCTGATAAATCGTTTTGTAAATGCTAATTATATGAATACTTATCATTTTTTATATTCGGATATGAAGCAAGCAAGCGGTCTTTTGCGATTAAAAGATGAAAAAGACAATAGAAAAAAAGTTTTATCTTCATTGGAAGAGCTTAAAGAAAAAGGGGTGATTTTGACCTATGAAACAGAGGAACGAAAAGAAGGGCGCAAGATAGCAGAGGTTAAATATACTTTGACCGCACATTCTGAATTTATAGCCGAACAAAAAGCCGCTAATAAACGCGAAAATTTACAGGCGGTTGAAGCAAAAAAACAAGGTTTACTTGTGGATAAGTCAAGCCCAAGGTAGGGGCATAACCTCCCGGTTAAGCCAAATAAGTAGGGGCATAACCTCCCAGTAAGTAGGGGCATAACCTCCCAGTTAACAAAATAGCCACTATTATGACAAAAAATACGTGTTTTTATGTCTAGCAAGTAGGGGCATAACCTCCCAGTTAGCCAAAAAAGTAGGGGCATAACCTCCCGCAAGTAGGGGCATAACCTCCCAGTTAGCCAAAAAAGTAGGGGCATAACCTCCCAGTTAAGCCAAAGGTAGGGGCATAACCTCCCAGTTAAAACAGAAAAAACAACTTAATACCTTAATAAATAAAGGTTTTTTGTATTGTCAAAAATCCCTATTCTTTTCTTATATTATTCTTTAAATACTTATTCTTGTATTTTCCCTTTGTGGATAACTTCAACCTTCCTTAATTTTCCCCCTCTATCATCGTTCTAAAAATATCCAAAAAAACAGCAAGCGATTTTAAAAGGTTTTGAATAGGGTTGCTAATCTCTTGTGTATGTTTGTACATTTAAGCGATAAAAACGCACCAGCGGGCAACCTCAAGCGATTACGGCCTATATTTTCATGCTTTCAAAGGGAAAAAGCTCAAGAGCCAGTTAATTAGGCCGAAAATGAAACTTTCGTTTTATCTATTAAAAAAACAAAATAAATTCTTTAGATCTTAATTTTTTCTTTTCTAATCAGATGTATTTTTTCCTGACTGAAAGAATAATATTTTTATGAAAGCGCATGTTTTCGGTTTTCCCCTGTTTTCGTAAATAAGCGGCTCTTTCTTCAATATTCAATCGCTGTCAGCCCCGGACGGGCTGATAGTCTCCAGAAGGCGCAGGGAAATTTGCCAATCCGAAGTGCGCGATAGCGCGCGAGGGAGGCTAAAATTTTATCCCGAATAGCCGTAGAGCCATTTCAGGCGCGCCATGCTACCTCACGAAATTCCGGGACTCCTGTCGCCATAATTCGTTCACCTACGCAGCGGATGGGAGATGCCCTGAACGCCCTGCGTCCGCAACGACTACGCACAAAAGCCGCTTCGTCATTACTACCTCACTGGCTGGACGGCTATTCGGAATGCAATTCTTGCTCCTCTCGCGTGCTGTTAGCACACGTCGAATCAGCGAATTGCCCTGTCGCCTATCAGGGACTAAAAATCACCACTTCGCTAAGCTCCGTTTCCATGATTTTCAGCGGTGGGATTACCGTCCAGTATTTCAAATTCTGCTTGCATCTTTACAAGGGGGTAAAGTCTCCCCATGATGCCTAGTGCAACCTCAATTGTAAGCGGTTTCTTATGGCCTGTTATCAATGAATACCAAAGCCCCGCTCGGTAAATTGCCAGATTTTCCGCTTTTTCCTTATCTGGAAAATGTGCCGTGTAAGCTTGACGGGCGCAGCGCATTAAAAAAGGGGCAATCTTCTTTTTTTCCATTGCCTGAAAAAGAACAGGCTTTAATCTAGTTCTGTCGCATAAATCCCCCTTCCCGACGTTATCTGCTATCATAATTCTCAATTTCAATAAAAGGTGGATCACATGCTCAGCTTCAAAGGCATTCACTTTCCACAGGCGCGCCATGCTACCTCACGAAATTCCGGGACTCCTGTCGCCATAATTCGTTCACCTACGCAGCGGATGGGAGATGCCCTGAACGCCCTGCGTCCGCAACGACTACGCACAAAAGCCGCTTCGTCATTACTACCTCACTGGCTGGACGGCTATTCGGAAGGCAATTCTTGCTCCTCTCGCGTGCTGCTAGCACACGTCGAATCAGCGAATTGCCCTGTCGACTATCAGGGACTAAAAATCACCACTTCGCTAAGCTCCGTTTCCATGATTTTCAGCGGATGATGGTCTTTAAAGCGTTTCACTCCGCCCAAGCAACAATTGATGGGATTGAAACGGCACATATCATCCGAAAGGGGCAATTGTCTGAGGAAAATATTCTTGCTTATAAGAAGTTTATGGCTTTAGCAGGATAGTTATGCCTGAAGACCAGGAGGTCTGTGCTTTGGATAATTATTGCGACAGAACCGGAAGGAGTCCAAGGTTATCGCTAATGAAGTAAGTAAGGATATGGATAGATAGTCTTATACTCGATGTTCAAGTTTTTCCATCCCATTGCCAATTATTGAACAGTGGGAAAACACAAGCCGAAGTAGGAGAGTTGTTAGGTGTTTCAGCTAATACTATTGATCGGGAATTAAAAAGAAAATAGGGCATTATCATTGTGATAGAAAGTTTTAATAACAAGACCGATAAAGTTGGCGATGATTTTAAGAAAACCTTTACTACGGGTAGTAAAGTTGATATTGCAGCAGGTATATTTTCTATTTATGGGTATGCAGCATTAAAAAAAGAACTCGATAAAATTAAGCAACTCAGGTTTATATTCACCGACCCTACCTTTATAGAACTGGATAAAAACAAAAGAGAGCAAAGACAGTTTCAAATCAATTCTAATCATCGAAAAAAAGCAATCAGTGGTTCTGATTTTGAGATAAATTTAAAAAATGAACTTACAGGGAAAGCTATTGCACAAGAATGTAAAAAATGGATTGAACAAAAGGCTTCCTTCAAAACAAATGCTGTAAATCAATACATACAACCGCATTTAAGATTAAAAAATGATAAAAGTAACTTTGTTTATATGGGGATCAATGAATTCACCAGTGCAGGACTAGGTTATCAAAAAGACAATACTATTTTAAATCAAATCATCAAAACGGATGATTTAGATACAACCCAGCAATATTCCCAAAATTTTGAAGATGTATGGAATGATGAAAAAGTATTAAAGGATGTTACAACAGAAGTCATTGACTACATAGCGGAGCTATATAAAGAAAACTCACCCGAATTTGTTTACTATGTAACCCTACATAATATTTTCAATGAATTTTTAGAAGATGTCTCTGAAGATGAACTTGCCAATGAAAAAACAGGCTTTAAAGAATCTGTTATATGGAACAAGCTCTATGATTTTCAGCGTGACGCTGTTTTAGGCATTATTAACAAATTAGAACGTCACAATGGCTGCATTTTGGCTGATAGTGTTGGTTTAGGTAAAACATTTTCAGCGTTAGGGGTTATTAAGTATTATCAAGAACGCAACCGCACTGTATTGGTACTCTGCCCTAAAAAACTAGGCGATAACTGGAAAACATTCTTAAATAATTATGATGACAACCCATTAATTAAAGACCGCTTTAATTACGATGTTTTGTATCACACCGATTTATCAAGAAACAGAGGATTTTCAAATGGCATTGATTTATCAAGAATTAACTGGGGAAATTATGACCTCGTGGTAATTGATGAGTCCCATAATTTCAGGAACAATGACCCGAAAAAAGATAAAATCACCCGTTACCAAAAATTACTTCACCAAGTCATGCAAGCAGGCGTTAAAACAAAGGTTTTAATGCTTTCAGCCACACCAGTAAATAATAAGTTTACTGACCTTAAAAACCAGATTGCGCTAGCTTATGAAGGGCAAACCCAAGTCATAGATAACCACATGGATGTTAGCCAATCAGTCGATAGCATTCTCAAGAACTCACAAAAAATATTTAATGGCTGGTCTAAATTAGATGATAAAGAACGTACTAGCCAACAACTTTTAAGCCGTTTAAATACAAATTTTGACTTCTTTAAATTACTCGATAGCGTCACCATTGCCCGAAGCCGAAAACATATCGAAAAATATTACGATATGGAGAAAATTGGCAAGTTTCCAACACGATTAAAGCCCATCACACACCGCTCGTATATTACAGAACTCAAAGGCTTTATTGGCATAGCCGAATTATACCAAGAACTATCCAAGCTGAACTTATGCACTTACTCACCTATGAACTATATTTTGGCTAGTAAGGTACAGTTTTATAGTGATTTATATGATACTGAAACCCATCAAGGCTCTAGCTTTAAGCAATCACATAGGGAACAAAGCCTGCAAACGCTTATGCGAGTCAACCTACTTAAACGGTTAGAGAGTTCAGTAGATTCCTTTAGAATTACCCTAGAAAAACTGGTTAATAGAATAGAAAGCAATATCAATAACATTGAAGACTTTGAACAAAATGGCACCAAAAGCTATGCCGATGAGCCACAGGTTAATGATATTAATTTAGATGTTGAAAGTGATGATTGGCTAGACACTGAGTTTAGTATTGGCGATAAAGTAAAAATCAACCTCGCGGATATGAATACATCAGGCTGGAAGATAGACTTACAAGAAGATTATGAAATAGCTAATGCTCTGCTCAATGAAATAAAACAAGTCACACCTGAGCATGATAAAAAACTACAAGACCTAAAACAATTTATAACCAATAAGACCAACAACCCCATTAATGACGTCAATAAAAAAATCATCATCTTTAGTGCCTTTTCGGACACCGTAGATTACCTATATAAAAACACAGCACTCTATAGCAAAGAACAGCATAACCTTGAGAGTGCGAAAATAACGGGATCAGATAAAAATAAAACCACATTAGACATTGCCAATGAATTTAATAATATCCTTATCAACTTCTCACCACGTTCTAAAAGTAGGGGCAACACAACCGCCCCAGAAATAGATATATTAATTGCCACCGACTGTATTTCAGAAGGGCAAAACCTGCAAGATTGTGACACCTTAATCAACTACGATATTCACTGGAATCCTGTAAGAATAATTCAACGCTTTGGGCGAGTGGATAGGATCGGGTCACAAAACGAAGTTATCCAGCTTATTAACTTCTGGCCGCAACTTTCCTTAGATGATTACATTAATTTAAAAAATAGAGTTGAAAGTAAAATGTTCATGGTGGATATGACTGCCACAGGTGAAGACAACGTATTAACTAATCAATCTTCTGATTTATTATTCAGGAAAAAACAACTGCAACAGCTACAAGATGAAGTTGTTGATATAGAAGATGTAGATACAGGCGTGTCTATTACGGACTTAGGGCTTAATGATTTCCGCATGGACTTAGTGAATTACATTAATGAAAATGGCAGTTTAGAGAGCGTCCCAAGTGGCATACATACTGTGTGTAATAAAATCATTGAAAAAGGCATCCATGAAGGGGTTATTTTTGTTCTAAAAAATATTAATAGTGACGTTAATATTGATAGTATCAACCAGCTACACCCGTTCTATCTTGTCTATATTAAAGAAAATGGGGAAATACTTTCTAATCACCTCAATGTAAAGCATACCCTTGATATATTAAGACTGCTCTCAAAAGGCAAAGATGAGCCAATTAGAGACGCTTACGAATACTTTAACTTAGAAACAGACGATGGTAATAATATGGAT
Source organism: Bathymodiolus japonicus methanotrophic gill symbiont (assembly GCF_019721995.1). GTDB lineage: Bacteria > Pseudomonadota > Gammaproteobacteria > Methylococcales > Methylomonadaceae > Methyloprofundus. The sequence goes on from NZ_BLYC01000028.1 coordinate 16,150, forward strand.
GCTTACTCAGACATGCTCGGTGATTCCATAAACGCTATATTAAATACCAAAGAAGAGAGTGATGTAGACAGCCTTTTTTCAGAAGGTGGAACTAGCGCATTAGTCAATAGTATTAAAGGGCTAGAAGACTTTGAATTACTCACCTTTACGGTCATAAAATAATGAGCTTACACCTACCTGATAGCGCATTAGTTAATCGATTTATAGCCAAAACCAAGTTCTATGAGAAAGCAGCTATAAGCTCTAAATTAAAAGATGATTTTGTTAATAAAATACAAAAAATCACTTGGCAATATAAGCTCTCAGAAAATACGTTAGGTATCAATAAAACAGCCGCCGTGACAGAAATACAAGTCTTTGAGATTGAATTAAAAGAGCAGCTTATTCCTAAAAACATTCTTGCGCTGATTGATAAAGTCATTCCTTATCAAATTCTTTATCAATTCAGATTTAATGAACATATTGCTTATGCTATTACTTTAAAAGGTTTAAGTGATATTGAAAAACCAATGCCAACAGATTATTACTTTTCAGAATGGAATGAGCCTGTTCAGTTTGATTTTACAGGCACAGACTTAGAGCAAGTCTACCAAAAGCTGATTAAAGCTTTTATTAAAAATCAAACAACAAAACAAAAGGATTTTAAGGTGGTTATCGAAACTGACCATAAAACCAAACAGCTAGAAAAAGACATTGCCTTACTGACTAAGAAAATCAGTAAAGAAAAGCAAATGAATAGAAAAGTCGAGTTGAACAAGACATTTTTAGATAAACAGCAGCAATTACAGCTTATAAAGGACGTATCGTGATCGAAAAATTAAAAATGCAAACCCCGAATATTACTGAGCAGAACATGGAACAGATTGCCAAGCTATTTCCTAATGTAATGACAGAGACCCAAGATGAAAATGGCAACAACAAAAGAGCCATTGATTTTGACCTATTAAAACAAAGTTTATCCAGTGTCTTAGTTGATAATGTCGATGAGCGTTACCGCTTAGATTGGCCTGGAAAGAAAGCCGCTTTATTAAAGGCCAATACACCTATCACTAAAACTCTACGCCCGTGCCGAGATGACAGCGTGAACTTTGATAGCACAGAAAACGTGTATATCGAAGGCGATAACTTTGAGGTATTGAAGATTTTACAAGAGTCATATCTAGGTAAAATCAAAATGATTTATATTGACCCGCCTTACAACACAGGCAAGGATTTTATTTATAAAGATAATTTCGCCGCTAAAAAAGCAGATTATGAAGAAGAACTAGGCACAACGGATGAGGAAGATAACAAGCTGTTTAGAAATACCGATACCAATGGCCGTTTTCATTCTGATTGGTTGAGTATGATGTATGAACGCTTGGTAGTTGCTAGAGATTTATTGAAAGAAGATGGGGTTATCTTTATCAGTATTGATGATAATGAGGTGCATAATTTAAGGAAAATTTGTGATGACGTTTTTGGGGAAGAGAATTTTGTAGCAGAAATTATTTGGCAATCTAAAAGTGGCGGCGGGCATGATGAAAAATGCATAGTTAAAGAATCGGAATACATAGTTTGTTTTTCTAAAACCAAAAATATAACTAAATTTGGCAGAAGGATTATTGAAAACCCAAACTATAAGTTGTCAGACCAAGACGAACCAATTCGAGGAAAGTACCTGACAAATAAATTAGATCGAATGATGAGGGGAGAGCACTATAGCGATGCTCTGAATTATTCAATTTTATCTCCTGATAATACAGAAATATGGCCTGGAAATACAGGAAAGAAGACTGGAGACTGGAACTGGCGGTGGAGTAGAACAAAAGTCGATTGGGGAATAAAAAATAATTTTATTGTAATAAAAAAAGGAAATAATAATAACTGGGCTGTATATTCCAAACAGTATGAAAAGATGGATCATCATGGGAAAGTGGTAGAAAGAAACTACCCATATAGAAATGTAGTGTTGTCTTCAGAATATAACACTACACAAGGAGGTAACGAGTTGCAGAAAATATTCATGGCTAATATTTTTGATTATGCAAAACCATCAAAATTTGTTGGGCACATATTAAAAATGAGTGGCGTAATGGATGACGATATTATAATTGATTTATTCTCAGGTTCTGCCACCACATCCCATGCCGTTATGCAACTCAACGCGGAAGACAAAGGCACGCGAAAATTCATCATGGTACAGCTCCCTGAAGCAACTGATGAAAAATCTGAAGCCTATAAAGCGGGCTACAAAAACATTGCAGAAATAGGTAAAGAGCGTATCCGACGAGCAGGTACTAATATAGTAGAAGACAACCAAAATAAAATAGGCATTGATAAACTGGATATTGGCTTTCGTGTCTATAAGACAGACTCAAGCAATATGGAAGAAGTCTATTACCACCCTGAACAGCTATCTCAAGATAACTTATTTTCTTTAGCAAGCAATATTAAGGAAGAGCGAACCCCTGATGATTTACTCACCCAAGTTATTTTAAATTTAGGGCTAGAGCTTAACCTACCGATAGAACAAAAGAAAATGCACGGTAACAGCGTATTTATTGTGCAAACTAACGCCTTAGTCGCCTGTTTTGATGACAATATCAACATACAAATCATTGATGAAATAGCCCAGTTACAGCCGTTTAGAGTGGTGTTTAAAGATGGTGGTTTTTCTGAAAGCAAAGACCGTATTAATCTTGAAGAACGTTTTAAAAGGCTTTCACATGAAACATTAATTACGGTGATATAACATGGCTAACGATATTAAATTACAGTTTAAACAGCAAGGCTACCAAAGTGATGCTACGCAAGCCGTGGTCGATTGTTTTGCAGGACAAACCAAGGGGCATAGAAAAGAAATAACGGAGCGAACAGAGCTGTTAGTCCATGAAATATTTGCCAATAAAAAGTTTGATTTGAATGACAAAGAACTGATTAAAAATGTTCAAGCCCTACAGAAAGAACAAGGGCTTAATACTAGCAAGCAACTAGAAACCTTAGACGGCACACCGAACTTCAGTATTGAAATGGAAACAGGGACGGGTAAAACCTATGTTTACACTAAATCCATGTTCGAACTGAATAAGAAATATGGCTGGAGTAAGTTTATTATTATGGTGCCATCGGTTGCAATCCGTGAAGGTGTGCATAAATCCCTAGAAATAACAGCAGATCATTTTCAGGATTTGTATGGCAAGAAAATCCGCTTTTCTATCTACAATACACAAAATAAATCCAATATTGTTAATATTAAAAGTTTTGCCAATACTGCAAATATTGAAGTGTTGATTATGAATTATCAGGCTTTTAATGCAAAGAAAAAAGATAAAGAAATTAGAGGGGAATCCGCAAGAAAAATTTATCAAAAACTTGATGCTCTTCAATCAGAACGCCCGATTGATATTATCAGCAGAGCCAGACCTATTCTAATTATTGATGAGCCGCAACGCTTTGGTAAGTCCGAAAGTTTATTTAAAGAATTTAACCCCTTGTGTGTGTTGCGCTATTCAGCAACCCATAAAAAAGACAAAAAATATAATGAAGTTTACAGACTAGATGCGATAGATGCTTATAACCAAAAGCTAGTTAAAAAAATCAAGGTAAAAGGCATTGAAGTACTGGGAAACAGCGGCACGAACAGTTATATTTTTTTAGATGCGATTAATATCCACCCTAAACTCTACCCTACTGCCAGCCTTGAATTTGAAATAAAGCAAAAAACAGGCATAAAAAAAGGTACTTAGAAAAATAACAGAAAAAGATAACTTGTTTAACTTATCCAATGAGTTGAAGCAGTATCAGTATTTTAGTTAATAGAAGATGTTGATGACTATATTGAGTTTTATTAATCATCAACGTTTTCATGAAACCCTGGACTATAAAAAACCAATGAATGTATATAGAGAAAGTATTTTAGCTGACATGAACAGCAGAATGAAGCGGCTTAGGAATCATCTCCTTACACACAAGTCTGATATAAGAGTGTAAAATCTCATTATTTTAGTAACGATGACTGAGACTTGGGCAGAAATGGAATTTTGTAATTTAGATTTAGGTGATTCACGGCTTAATAAAAGAGCAGTTAAATTGATAGAAACTTTTGTAAAAGCGCCTAAACTAAGCATTCCTCAGGCTTGCCAAGGCTGGGCTGAAACACAAGCGACTTATCGATTTTATGCAAATGAAAATGTGACATGGGAAAAGTTGTTAGTCGCCCATACAGATCAAGTTGAACAGCGCATTATAGTCAGTGAAGAGCCCGTTATTTTATGCTTACAAGATACGACAGAATTAGATTTTAATGGACAAGAAACTGAGGATTTAGGTCGCTTATCTTACGATGCCCAAAGAGGCATGTACTTGCATCCGACACTCTGCATTACACCAGACCGGCTCCCTTTAGGGGTTAGTGATGCGTGGATGTGGGCAAGAGGAAAAAGCAAAGCAGAAGATCAAAATAATCCCACGATAAAAGAAAGTGATCGCTGGATAGAAGGTTATGAACGTGTCGCTGAAATGGCCGAACGTTGCCCTAAAAGTCGGCTCGTTTATGTGGCCGATAGAGAAGGTGATATTTTAAGTCTTATGCAGAGAAGTAAGGCGTTAAATACGCCTGCTGACTGGCTAGTAAGAGCCAGGCATAACCGTAAATTATCAGCGGATGAAACACTGTGGGATAGCGTCGATAAGCAAGAGGTTATGAGTCGCGTTAGTTTTATTAAGCCACGAAAAAAAGGCGAAAAATCGCGACAAGTTCAGCAAGAAATTAAAGTGTTACGCTGCACTTTCCCCGTAAAAGGGAAAGAAGGTATTGAAGTAACTTTGGTTCAGGCAAAAGAAATCAACCCGCCTAAAGGGAAGTCACCGCTCATATGGCGCTTATTAAGCAATCGAAGGGTAGAAAGTGAAGATCAAGCCTGTGAGTTGATTGACTGGTATCGCTGTCGCTGGGAAATAGAAATGTTTTTTGATATTTTGAAAGTGGGCTGCAAGGTTGAAAAGCTTCAATTATCCAGTAAAGAGCGCATTGAAAAAGCCTTAGTCATGGCCATGGTTATTGCTTGGCGGGTGATGTATCTTATGCGCTTAGGTCGCATCTGTCCTGACTTGCCTGCTGAATTAATCTTTGATCCTTTAGAATGGAAATCATCTTATGGTTTATTGGACAAAAAGATACCCAAAAAAGTGCCTACACTGAATGCCGTGTTAAGAAATTTAGCGACATTGGGTGGTTTTTTAGGGCGTAAATCAGATGGTGACCCTGGTGCGAAAAGTATTTGGATCGGTTTTCAGAGGATTCAGGACTGCGTATATGGTATTCAAATGGCCAGAAAGCTAAAAGGCGTATTTTAGGACGCCCTTATTTCTACTGAATTAGTAGCTAAATTAGAAAGTTTTCAAGATAAAAAAGCGAGCCAGTTAGCGGTAGAAATAACTGAACAATTAGAGCGTAGTAAATTTTCAGTGTTGCCCGAAAGTGCGACTACAGATGAAGTATTGGCGTGGAGTACAGATTATTTTGAGCTAATGCGACAAAAATTTTCATCCGATGAAGCCATTGAAGAACATCTTAATTTAAGTTTTACCGAATGGTTACTTAAAAAATCAGCTCGAATTGCGCGTTCTGATGCTGATTGGCGACAATTTTCTAAGCGTGTTGAATCCTTTTTAAAACAAAACTACCTTGTCATTGTTTGCATGGTGGATGCTTTATCCGCTTTAAATACCGATTTATTATTAGAAAGCAGTTCTAAAATTGAACACTTAACCCGCTCTAGCGAAACCCTGTTTGCGCCCATCCCGACCTTAACCGAAATTGGCAAAATGGCATTAATTACAGGTACAGAAACCTGTGATTTACCTAGCGATAAAGAAACCGCCATTCGGCAACGCTATAAAAAATATTTACCTGAAGAGAAGTCTTTAAAATTTATCACCAGTTGGAAAGCCACAGATAAAAAATTTAATGAAAAAACAAATTTACTGGTGTTTTTTGAAAACAGAATCGATGAGCAATTACATAAATGTATTGAATTTAAAAATCATCGAAAGGATGTTAGCAATATATTAAGTCAAATGATGTCGTCTGTTGAGAAATGGAAAAAAGATGCAGGCTCTATGAATAGGGATGTGGTGTTTTTAATTACCGCCGATCATGGCATGACGGTTACCCAAGCAAGCTATGAGGGGGGTAATTTAGGTGACGTTAAAGAGCGAGTTTTTGAAGTGGCTAAATCCTATCAAAATAAAAACGAGGCTTTTTCTTATGTCCCTAATGCTGATAAAAATGCGTTTTTAATTCCTAAAAAACGCCTTAGGTTGACGAGAAAAGCCTTGTTATCACATGGCGGTTTAACCCCCGAAGAAGTGTTAATTCCTTTTGTTACCTTGACCTCTAAAATTCCTGACAGTATTAAAACGCCCTTAGAACTCAAAGTATTAAATGAAAAATGCCAGCGTGTTGCAGAAAAGTCATGGGAATTAAGTGTTGAATTAGTCGCCAGTGTTCGCGTAGATAATATCTGCATAAAATTTGAAGCTCCGTTTATAGGTGAAGCTTCTTTAACGACAATTGCCGAAAATAGTACTCAAAAATTACTGTTAAGTTTTTCAGCTCCTGTAGAGCAATCAGGATTAAGAACCTTATCGCTGCAATTAACTTATGACCGTACAGGTGCGCATGAAGTTAATAACAAACTAATAAATTGCCTTTTCACCAAACCCTTACTTGAAAAAGATTTTGCAACACAAAGTTATGAGGATATGTTTAGCTAATGAATAAAGAACAATTAGATTATAAAATTCGAGAAACCTTTAGCGAATTAATTATAGATAAAGCCTTAGTTAGACAATTGAAAATCCGTGATAATCGCAGTATTCCGAGCTTTGTTGAAGAATGGATGGTTTCAAGGTTTCAAACAGGTAATAAATCTGAGGCAGAAGTTCATAAAGAGATTACCGACTTTATGAGCAAGCATTTACCCTCTAAAACGGAAAAAGATAAAATTAAACGCCGTTTACAATTAGGTGAATCGGTTGTTTTGTTAGATCGTTTTGAAGTGCGGATTGATTTAGCGAATAACCGACAATTATTAACTATTCCTTGCTTAGATGAGCGTAACGCTACTATTACTCATGAAGTATTAGATACCAACGAATCCATGTTAGAAGGCGGACAATGGGGGGCGGGGCGTTTATCTTTGCGTGATGAAGGTAAGAAAAAGATTATTGAATTAAGTGAATTTCATCCTATGCAATCGGGTAAAGTCAATTTAACTCATTTAATCAAAGCGCGTGAACAATTCACTACCCGCGAATGGATTTATTTGTTATTGCGAACGATGGGGTATGAGCCTTTTGCCTATACTGAAAAACAGCAAAATCATTTGTTATTGCGTCTTTTACCGATGATTCAAAATAACTTGAATATGATGGAATTAGCCCCTAAAGGCACGGGTAAATCGTTTATTTTTTCTAATTTAAGTCGTCATGTTTGGTTGAACAGTGGTGGCGCATTAAGCAACGCGCAATTATTTAAAAATTTAACCACTAAAGAGATTGGTTTATTAGGCAAGCATGATGTGTTGGTGTTAGATGAAGGGCAGTCGATTAGTTTTAAAGGCGCGGATGATATTCATGCGAAGTTTAAGGATTATTTAGAGTCGGGGCATTACAGTATTGGTAATGACAAAATCACCAGTGAATGTGGTTTGATGATTTTGGCAAATATTGATTTATATGAGGATGGTGAGCCAAGGCGAGTGGATTATATTCGTCATTTGCCTGAGATGTTTCATGATAGTGCGTTAATAGATAGGTTTCACGGCATTATTGCGGGGTGGGAGATTCCGCGTTTTAGTACCGATAGTGCGGCGGATGGCTTAGGGATTAAGGCGGATGTGTTTGGTGAATATTTACATCAGTTACGCACGGTAAGTCATACGGAATTTCCTTTTGGTGATGTGCCTGAGTTGCATCTTAAAGATATGCGCGATTCTAATGCGGTGACACGTTTGGCGACAGCATTATCTAAGTTGTTATTGTTGAATCCTGAGCATCCTGATTATGAGGCTTATGTGTTGAATCCTGCTAAAGATTTGAGAACGCGAGTGAGGACGCAGTTAGCAGAGTTAGATCCGCATGAGTTTGAGGCGGGGTTGAAGGTGAGTTAAGTAGCTTGAAGTATTAGGCTTAATGAATAGAGCGTTTTAATTTTTAAAATAATATAGACTTTCAGAAAAATAACTTCCAAAAAAGCGAAGGTGATTATTGAAAGCTGGTTTATAATTTCCGCACCGACTGGCCTCATTCATAAGGAACATTTAAAGTGGGGGTTTGTGCATAAACGCGATATTTTTCGCTTAATGCGCTGCAATCCTTACAATACGCACTATGCAGAGGCCCTACGTTTTTACAAAGCCTAGCTTCACTTCTTCTCCTCCGTAATTTACGGCTGCAAAAAATCACCTCAAATTTAGATTTATTATGCTTCTAAATGAACTGTTCTGGCTAGCGCTGAGAAATCATGGCTATTTTCAGAGTCAGCAAAGGAATAAAATCCCGAAAAATTAATATGAAACCAGGCTACAGGCGATATTCGTTTTAACGCCTGTAGGTTTTCCGAGCGCCCTTCGTGCTCATTGAATTCTTTGAGTTCTGAGAGAATTTGAGCGTTATAGTGAATAACACAATTGGCAATCAAGCGCGCGCACACTCATTCCACAGTGTTAACTCTGCATGATGACTGCCTCTGAATTTCTTACCGTTCGTTTCAGCTATTACACGCCTTAACTGGTGGAATGCTTCGCCTCGATTGAGTCGGGTAATTTTTTTCCTAAAGGGATATTTTATAATCCCCCAGCAAATCCAGACAAGAAATCAAAGCAATCTTATTCCAAATTAGTTACTATTTGTAAAAAATTGGAGTATTAAAATGAGCAGAAAAAGAACGGTCTACAGTGCTGAATTTAAAAGCAAGTTGGTATTAGAAGTTTTAAAGAATGAAAAAACACTGCAAGAAATTGCCAGTGCAAATAACATCACACCTAAGAACCTACAAAACTGGAAAAAAATATTCTTAGACAATGCAGAAATAGCAATGGAGCCCTCCAAAGCCGTTAAAGATTACAAAGAGGATCTATTAGCAGCTCAAGAACAAAATGAGATGCTCACAAAAATCGTAGGAAAAATGACGGTTGAAAAGGAGTGGCTCGAAAAAAAGCTAAAAAGCTTGGACTCATCTGATAGAAAACAGTTGATTGAGCCCAAGCTTAACACTCTACCTCTAACACAGCAGTGTGCATTATTAGGATTAAATAGAAGCAATCTCTATTACAAAAAAAGAGAGAATAAAAAGAAAGAAGAGATCAAAACTCAGATTAATCACATTTTTAAAGACATCCCTATTTATGGTGCGGCTAAAGTACACCAGCAGTTGCTTGAAGGTGGTTTTAAAGTCAGTTTAAACACGGTGGCGAGTTATCGGCAGCAGATGGGCTTGAAAGCCGTATTAGCGGTAAAACAAGTCAATACAACGATCCCCATAAAAGAACATAAAAAATATACTTATAAGCTTAGAGATCTTGATATATCACACGCTAACCAAGTTTGGAGTACAGATATAACCTATATTAAAACCAAAGAAGGGATGGTTTATTTAGCGGCGATTATTGATTGGCACTCAAAAGCAGTGCTCGCCCATAAAATATCAAACACAATGGATTCTTTTTTAGTTATGGATGTATTAGATGAAGCGCTTTCTCTCTACGGAACACCTGAAATTTTTAATACGGATCAAGGCAGTCAATACACCAGTGAAATTCATACCCAACGACTAAAAAACAAAGGCATTACTATTTCTATGGATGGAAAAGGACGAGCAACGGATAATATTTGTATTGAACGGTTTTGGCGAAGTGCAAAATGTGAGCGTATTTATTTAAATGAATATGGTTCAATTAGAGCGTTAATAGAAGATGTTGATGACTATATTGAGTTTTATAATCATCAACGGTTTCATGAAACCCTGGACTATAAAAAACCAATGAATGTATATAGAGAAAGTATTTTAGCTAATGAACAGCAGAATGAAGCGGCTTAGGAATATGGAATAAGGATTGTTGAAAAATCTGTCTTGACTCTTTGGGGTGCTATATTTTTAACTAAAACTTTATATTCAAGATAGTCCATAAACAACCTCTTTAAGCTAATGCTAATGCGCGTAAACGCTGAACCTGTTCACAAATTTTCCGCCCAGCTTGTTTGATTTCTGCTTCGGTAGTATAACGACCAAAACTAATTCGCACCGCATTATAAAGCCTATCGCCTTCAATCCCCATCGCTCGTAATACATGCGAAGCTTCCATTGCACCACTGTTACACGCTGAACCTGAGGCAATCGCCACGGTTTCACGCAAAGCAATTAATAAAGCCTCTGAAGGTACATCCTCAAAACTCAGGTTAATAATATGCGGAACACTGTGTTGCGTATCACCATTAAGTTGTACACCGTCTAATTGACTCAAAGCCTCTAATAAACATTGTCTTAATTGCGTTAAATAATCCCAGTCCATTTGCAAGCGTTGTTGTTGTAAATTTAACGCCGTTGTCATTGCCACAATTTGATGTACGGGTAATGTGCCAGCGCGTAAACCTTGCTCCTGCCCTCCACCATGTAATAACGGCATTAATGCGGCTTTAGTTCGATGACGAATATACAAACAACCGATACCTTTAGGGGCGTAAAATTTATGTCCTGAAACGGAAAGAAAATCAATCGAGATTTGGTTTAAATCAATCGCCAATTTACCCGCACTTTGCGCTGCATCGATATGAAAAAACACCTGTTTTTGTTGGCATATCTCAGCAATAGCGGCAATATCTTGAATCATACCTGTTTCATTATTAACCTGCATCACTGAAACCAATAACGTTTCATCGCTGATTGCCGTCTCCAATTCATGCAAATCTAGCAAACCTTTACGATTAGGTCTTAAATAAGTCACCCGAAAACCTTGCCGCTCTAATTGTTTACAACAATCCAACACCGATTTATGTTCCGTTGCCGACGTAATAATATGCTTTTTGTGATGTGCTTGACTGTGAGCCAAACCTTTTAATACTAGGTTATTAGATTCAGTTGCCCCAGAAGTAAAAAAAATCTGTTTAGGCTGTGCATTGAAATGTGCCGCTATTTCAGAACGTGCATTTTCCACCGCTTGCTCTGCTTGTTCCCCTAACTGATGTTGTATTGAAGCAGGGTTAGCAAAAATTCCTGTGTGATTTAAGTAATGCAACATTTGCGAAACAGCTTCTTCAGCAACAGGTGTTGTTGCGGCATAATCAAGATAAATTGTCGTCATAAAAATTAAATAGGGTTATTTCAAGTTTAAAGCATAGCCTGAATAAGTTTAAATACACAATAAAAATCTACTTCTAATTACTATATAGTTCTATACTATAACCCCACATACTATAGAGTTTTATAGTTACCTATAATGAGGCTATGTCTATGAAAAATATAAAACTTGTGAGTATTTGGAATCCAAAGGGAGGACAAGGTAAGTCAATGCTTGCGATTAATTTAGCAGCGGCATCTATAGAAATTGGTATTAAACCAATGGTTATTTGTCAGGATCAGCAGGGAACATCAATAAACTATTTCAGAGAAGGAAACCTTAATTTTGAAGTCTTAGGTGAAATTCCCCAAGAAAAGCCCGATGTAGATATTGTCTTTTTTGACCATCAAGCTAGTGACTGGGAAGTTCCTAGTACCCATTTGCTCGTCATGCCTTTAAAACCTGCGCGTGACCAATATGCAACTTATATTGACGCGCTTAAACGTGCAAAAACTAAAAATAAAGAAGTTATTACCGTAGTAACTGGTGGACAGGCACACAGAAAAAGCGAAAAAAGCACCACTGCCTATTTAAAAGAGCAAGGTGCATTCGTTATTCCTTCTAGTGGCGTTTTTAGTCGCGCATCAGAAGACTATAGAAGTATTTTTGATAGCAGTATGAACAAAGCTTATAAGGTGGGTGAACGGCGACGTGAAATTTCAAAAATTCTTGGCGCAATTCTCCTCAAACAATCAGACAACTCTCAAAACTAAAGAAGAAAAGCCATGAACAATAAACCTGCTTGGATGAACCAAGAAGAACAGCGTGCTGACGAATTAACAGAAAATGAAATCAAACTATAATCCCCCAGCAAATCCAGACAAGAAATCAAAGCAATCTTATTCCAAATTAGTTACTATTTGTAAAAAATTGGAGTATTAAAATGAGCAGAAAAAGAACGGTCTACAGTGCTGAATTTAAAAGCAAGTTGGTATTAGAAGTTTTAAAGAATGAAAAAACACTGCAAGAAATTGCCAGTGCAAATAACATCACACCTAAGAACCTACAAAACTGGAAAAAAATATTCTTAGACAATGCAGAAATAGCAATGGAGCCCTCCAAAGCCGTTAAAGATTACAAAGAGGATCTATTAGCAGCTCAAGAACAAAATGAGATGCTCACAAAAATCGTAGGAAAAATGACGGTTGAAAAGGAGTGGCTCGAAAAAAAGCTAAAAAGCTTGGACTCATCTGATAGAAAACAGTTGATTGAGCCCAAGCTTAACACTCTACCTCTAACACAGCAGTGTGCATTATTAGGATTAAATAGAAGCAATCTCTATTACAAAAAAAGAGAGAATAAAAAGAAAGAAGAGATCAAAACTCAGATTAATCACATTTTTAAAGACATCCCTATTTATGGTGCGGCTAAAGTACACCAGCAGTTGCTTGAAGGTGGTTTTAAAGTCAGTTTAAACACGGTGGCGAGTTATCGGCAGCAGATGGGCTTGAAAGCCGTATTAGCGGTAAAACAAGTCAATACAACGATCCCCATAAAAGAACATAAAAAATATACTTATAAGCTTAGAGATCTTGATATATCACACGCTAACCAAGTTTGGAGTACAGATATAACCTATATTAAAACCAAAGAAGGGATGGTTTATTTAGCGGCGATTATTGATTGGCACTCAAAAGCAGTGCTCGCCCATAAAATATCAAACACAATGGATTCTTTTTTAGTTATGGATGTATTAGATGAAGCGCTTTCTCTCTACGGAACACCTGAAATTTTTAATACGGATCAAGGCAGTCAATACACCAGTGAAATTCATACCCAACGACTAAAAAACAAAGGCATTACTATTTCTATGGATGGAAAAGGACGAGCAACGGATAATATTTGTATTGAACGGTTTTGGCGAAGTGCAAAATGTGAGCGTATTTATTTAAATGAATATGGTTCAATTAGAGCGTTAATAGAAGATGTTGATGACTATATTGAGTTTTATAATCATCAACGGTTTCATGAAACCCTGGACTATAAAAAACCAATGAATGTATATAGAGAAAGTATTTTAGCTAATGAACAGCAGAATGAAGCGGCTTAGGAATATGGAATAAGGATTGTTGAAAAATCTGTCTTGACTCTTTGGGGTGCTATCATCTAATACATCCATAACTAAAAAAGAATCCATTGTGTTTGATATTTTATGGGCGAGCACTGCTTTTGAGTGCCAATCAATAATCGCCGCTAAATAAACCATCCCTTCTTTGGTTTTAATATAGGTTATATCTGTACTCCAAACTTGGTTAGCGTGTGATATATCAAGATCTCTAAGCTTATAAGTATATTTTTTATGTTCTTTTATGGGGATCGTTGTATTGACTTGTTTTACCGCTAATACGGCTTTCAAGCCCATCTGCTGCCGATAACTCGCCACCGTGTTTAAACTGACTTTAAAACCACCTTCAAGCAACTGCTGGTGTACTTTAGCCGCACCATAAATAGGGATGTCTTTAAAAATGTGATTAATCTGAGTTTTGATCTCTTCTTTCTTTTTATTCTCTCTTTTTTTGTAATAGAGATTGCTTCTATTTAATCCTAATAATGCACACTGCTGTGTTAGAGGTAGAGTGTTAAGCTTGGGCTCAATCAACTGTTTTCTATCAGATGAGTCCAAGCTTTTTAGCTTTTTTTCGAGCCACTCCTTTTCAACCGTCATTTTTCCTACGATTTTTGTGAGCATCTCATTTTGTTCTTGAGCTGCTAATAGATCCTCTTTGTAATCTTTAACGGCTTTGGAGGGCTCCATTGCTATTTCTGCATTGTCTAAGAATATTTTTTTCCAGTTTTGTAGGTTCTTAGGTGTGATGTTATTTGCACTGGCAATTTCTTGCAGTGTTTTTTCATTCTTTAAAACTTCTAATACCAACTTGCTTTTAAATTCAGCACTGTAGACCGTTCTTTTTCTGCTCATTTTAATACTCCAATTTTTTACAAATAGTAACTAATTTGGAATAAGATTGCTTTGATTTCTTGTCTGGATTTGCTGGGGGATTATACCTCGTCCCGACCCAACAAGGGGTCGGAACATAGACTCCAAATGACTTGACGCCGTGTCGGATGGCCTTTTATTTTGTCTCCACCTTCGCTAACGCTCAGACTCCGACAAAACAACGGCCCTACGGCTATCGCGGACTAAAAATCTTCACTTCGCTTAGGCTACGTTTCCCTGATTTTCAGCGTTAGCTGAGGAAGCTATCAAAATGCTCTTAATAAAATACGGAGAGAATACTAAAAATTTATAGTATAGAATTTGATACTATAAAACTCTATAGTTTTATTTGTACGTTATATATTAACTTTAAAAATATAAATCAATGACAGCTAACAAACAACTTAAAAAGCCTCCAGTCGACAATAGCGAGTATTCAACATGATTTGTTTGCTCAATTTTTAACAAACATGAAAATAATGTTTCTAATACAATTGAATATTGGGAACGCATACCAAAATACTTCATTATAGCACCCCAAAGAGTCAAGACAGATTTTTCAACAATCCTTATTCCATATTCCTAAGCCGCTTCATTCTGCTGTTCATTAGCTAAAATACTTTCTCTATATACATTCATTGGTTTTTTATAGTCCAGGGTTTCATGAAACCGTTGATGATTATAAAACTCAATATAGTCATCAACATCTTCTATTAACGCTCTAATTGAACCATATTCATTTAAATAAATACGCTCACATTTTGCACTTCGCCAAAACCGTTCAATACAAATATTATCCGTTGCTCGTCCTTTTCCATCCATAGAAATAGTAATGCCTTTGTTTTTTAGTCGTTGGGTATGAATTTCACTGGTGTATTGACTGCCTTGATCCGTATTAAAAATTTCAGGTGTTCCGTAGAGAGAAAGCGCTTCATCTAATACATCCATAACTAAAAAAGAATCCATTGTGTTTGATATTTTATGGGCGAGCACTGCTTTTGAGTGCCAATCAATAATCGCCGCTAAATAAACCATCCCTTCTTTGGTTTTAATATAGGTTATATCTGTACTCCAAACTTGGTTAGCGTGTGATATATCAAGATCTCTAAGCTTATAAGTATATTTTTTATGTTCTTTTATGGGGATCGTTGTATTGACTTGTTTTACCGCTAATACGGCTTTCAAGCCCATCTGCTGCCGATAACTCGCCACCGTGTTTAAACTGACTTTAAAACCACCTTCAAGCAACTGCTGGTGTACTTTAGCCGCACCATAAATAGGGATGTCTTTAAAAATGTGATTAATCTGAGTTTTGATCTCTTCTTTCTTTTTATTCTCTCTTTTTTTGTAATAGAGATTGCTTCTATTTAATCCTAATAATGCACACTGCTGTGTTAGAGGTAGAGTGTTAAGCTTGGGCTCAATCAACTGTTTTCTATCAGATGAGTCCAAGCTTTTTAGCTTTTTTTCGAGCCACTCCTTTTCAACCGTCATTTTTCCTACGATTTTTGTGAGCATCTCATTTTGTTCTTGAGCTGCTAATAGATCCTCTTTGTAATCTTTAACGGCTTTGGAGGGCTCCATTGCTATTTCTGCATTGTCTAAGAATATTTTTTTCCAGTTTTGTAGGTTCTTAGGTGTGATGTTATTTGCACTGGCAATTTCTTGCAGTGTTTTTTCATTCTTTAAAACTTCTAATACCAACTTGCTTTTAAATTCAGCACTGTAGACCGTTCTTTTTCTGCTCATTTTAATACTCCAATTTTTTACAAATAGTAACTAATTTGGAATAAGATTGCTTTGATTTCTTGTCTGGATTTGCTGGGGGATTATACCTTTATCCTGTTCTAGAACATAATTAATGTTACCTATAATTCTGTCGGAATCATAGCTGCTTACTAATTCTTTTATTATTATAGGGCCAATACCATGATACTGAAGTAACTCTATTACCTCATTGTTTTTGCTATCCATTTTCCCTTGAGAAACTTCAGATGTTTTACGAGTAAAAGTTACTATGTTCCCAAGAATTGATATTGTGTATCCTGGTAAATGGTTAGATTCTGATATCCTATTTAAATTATATTTAAGCTTTACAATAGGAGCTGTTGCCCCCAATTTGTTACGCAAGGTTTCTAATCCAATACTCCAAGACTTCTGTTTTCCACAGTGCTTTCTAGCTAATTCATACAACCTTCTTTCTGTCGGTTTTCTAAGCCTAAAATATTCTTTATCGATAGTAAGAATTTCTTTACCTATTATAGAGTTATAAAACCAATCAGAAAGTTTTACCTCAATGCCAATCATTCGTCCGTTGTCTGGATGCTTTTCAACAATCTTAAATGATTCCAAAATAGCAAAATTTTCTATAACTCTCGTACCATTTGTTACAATATTTGTTTCAATTCTAGTCCCCACAAGGCGAGCTAAAGCTTCTCGTAATATTTGATAGCCTTTACCACCAGTTTGTCTATTGGTTGATACTAGAAAATCATATGCAACAAACCTAACATTTTGAGCAGGAATATCTCCTTTATTTACATTGCTTATTAAGCTACTCGCAATATAAAGCAAAACATCCTTATCATGAATAGTAGCTAACCCATCTACATAACTTGGTGTTATCTTAATTCGGTCTCCATTATTACTTTCATACTCAAGCACTCTAAAGTCAGTTTTTGTAGATAAGCTGAACACAGGATGTTCCATAGAGGCTAAATCATCTTTATATGTATCAAAAACATCACAACTAAAAAAATTTTGTTGTTTATGCCTTATAGGAAGTAGAGGATTGGCCATTGATATTCGTGCTTCTAGGAATTATTGATAATGATTTTAATGCAAAAAGTGTCGTGCTTCTAGGAATTTATATAAAATATCATTAAAACTATTAAAAATGAGTGTATTTTAATTTTGGCGAAGGTATTGAGACTCCTCATATCCTTCTAAATATAGGAGTGTTACTTTACGGATTAACGTTCGTTACTTTACGGATTAAAGTGTTACTTTACGGATTCAGAGTTGTTACTTTACGGATGTTTATTTCGTTACTTTACGAATCTCTTATATTTATAAGTTCATAATAAATATAAATTTTATTAGAAAAAGTCCTCCTCTAACAAATAAGTATTAACTATATTTAACTACAACAGATTAGAAATGAGATGAAAACAATTATCACTGGGGTGTTCTTTTGGAAAAAAGCAAACCTGCCTATGGCTAAAAAAGTAATGGAAGAACGTTCACGTAAGCGTCAATTACAAGGTTTACCGCCTCGCGTGGAAAAACTACTGGTGGCTTTCGCTTGAGTGGTAGTGCCTTAAGTTGGCGCATATGGGGCGAATAGCCCTGTTATGTTGATTCTCCAAACTCCGTTTTAAAATTATCATTTGGATTTGCTTCAAAATGGTGTTCAAGATAGTTCTTTATCATTTCCTCTGTCATTTGACCCACCGTCACACAAAATTACAGTTGATAGACCTTTAAGACATCTCCTTACACACAAGTCTGATATAAGAGTGTAAAATCTCATTATTTTAGTAACGATGACTGAGACTTGGGCAGAAATGGAATTTTGTAATTTAGATTTAGGTGATTCACGGCTTAATAAAAGAGCAGTTAAATTGATAGAAACTTTTGTAAAAGCGCCTAAACTAAGCATTCCTCAGGCTTGCCAAGGCTGGGCTGAAACACAAGCGACTTATCGATTTTATGCAAATGAAAATGTGACATGGGAAAAGTTGTTAGTCGCCCATACAGATCAAGTTGAACAGCGCATTATAGTCAGTGAAGAGCCCGTTATTTTATGCTTACAAGATACGACAGAATTAGATTTTAATGGACAAGAAACTGAGGATTTAGGTCGCTTATCTTACGATGCCCAAAGAGGCATGTACTTGCATCCGACACTCTGCATTACACCAGACCGGCTCCCTTTAGGGGTTAGTGATGCGTGGATGTGGGCAAGAGGAAAAAGCAAAGCAGAAGATCAAAATAATCCCACGATAAAAGAAAGTGATCGCTGGATAGAAGGTTATGAACGTGTCGCTGAAATGGCCGAACGTTGCCCTAAAAGTCGGCTCGTTTATGTGGCCGATAGAGAAGGTGATATTTTAAGTCTTATGCAGAGAAGTAAGGCGTTAAATACGCCTGCTGACTGGCTAGTAAGAGCCAGGCATAACCGTAAATTATCAGCGGATGAAACACTGTGGGATAGCGTCGATAAGCAAGAGGTTATGAGTCGCGTTAGTTTTATTAAGCCACGAAAAAAAGGCGAAAAATCGCGACAAGTTCAGCAAGAAATTAAAGTGTTACGCTGCACTTTCCCCGTAAAAGGGAAAGAAGGTATTGAAGTAACTTTGGTTCAGGCAAAAGAAATCAACCCGCCTAAAGGGAAGTCACCGCTCATATGGCGCTTATTAAGCAATCGAAGGGTAGAAAGTGAAGATCAAGCCTGTGAGTTGATTGACTGGTATCGCTGTCGCTGGGAAATAGAAATGTTTTTTGATATTTTGAAAGTGGGCTGCAAGGTTGAAAAGCTTCAATTATCCAGTAAAGAGCGCATTGAAAAAGCCTTAGTCATGGCCATGGTTATTGCTTGGCGGGTGATGTATCTTATGCGCTTAGGTCGCATCTGTCCTGACTTGCCTGCTGAATTAATCTTTGATCCTTTAGAATGGAAATCATCTTATGGTTTATTGGACAAAAAGATACCCAAAAAAGTGCCTACACTGAATGCCGTGTTAAGAAATTTAGCGACATTGGGTGGTTTTTTAGGGCGTAAATCAGATGGTGACCCTGGTGCGAAAAGTATTTGGATCGGTTTTCAGAGGATTCAGGACTGCGTATATGGTATTCAAATGGCCAGAAAGCTAAAAGGCGTATTTTAGGACTTGTGTGTAAGGAGGTGCCTTTTATCCTGCGCATTATTTCACTCGGGGCTATATTCGGTGGCGCAGAAACTACTATACTTCGTTACCCAGACAAAATGATATTCGATGTTGTAAACTGTGTGACTGCCGTAGCGATAATCCATTCACTGATTATAACATTTGAGATAAATCTGTTCGCCTGAAAGGCGAAGGTTTTAACCTTGCGAATGGAAAATAAATGGATTGTTAATTCTCAAAAAGCAACGACTTTAGACGATGTTTTTAAATAACTTTTAGCTCTGGTGATGAGTTGAATAGATAGGAGGTTTAATGGTTAAGGAAAAAAAGGTGCGGCATTTATTAGGGATTTCAGGCGGTAAAGATAGTGCGGCATTGGCTATTTATATGCGTGATAAAGAGCCAGATATGGAATATTTTTTTGCTGATACAGGTGCAGAACTTCCTGAAACTTTAGCTTTTGTTGATTTAATGGAAGATTATTTAGGTAAAGAAATTACTCGTCTTAATGCGGGGCGTGATTTTGATTATTATTTAAAATTAAATGGAAATTTTTTACCTACTGCGCGTTCTCGCTGGTGTACAACAAATTTAAAACTCAAACCTTTTGAGGAATTTGTAGGTAATAACCCTGTTATTAGTTATGTGGCTATTCGTGCGGATGAAGCTTACAGAGAAGGTTATGTTTCCACAAAGTCAAATATTAGTGCTGTTTACCCCTTTAAAGAAGATGGTTTAAATAAAGATGATATTGTCAAAATTCTTGATGAATCAGGTTTAGGGATGCCTAAATATTACGATTGGCGTAGTCGTTCTGGATGTTATTTTTGTTTTTATCAACGTAAAGTTGAATGGATGGGGTTACATGATAATCATCCTGAGTTATTTGAAAAAGCGCGACAATTTGAGCTTTATCATAAAAATAAAGGACGAAATCATACGTGGTCAGAAAATGAATCGTTAGATGAAATGTTAATGCGAAAAGATGAAATTAAAGCGCAAGCATTAATTAAAGAACAAAATACCCTTAAAAAGCCTAAAAAATTAATGGATTCTTTATTGGATGATGATTCTGATGATGGCTGTATGATTTGTTTTAAATAATGACTTCCGACTCTTTGTTTTCACTCTTTAAAAATATTTCAGTCCGAAAGGTTAATGGAGTTTATTCACTTTATAAACCTTTAGTTCTTCTTTACGCCTTATCTAAAGTTTCTCATGGGGAAGATAGACTGATTTATTATTCAAATATTGATGAAAGTTTAAATCAACAAACTATGCACTAAAAGATACATAGTTTGACTTACGACTGAAAGTCGTTCATCGGCTAAAGCCGACTAAAGAAAAACATACTTGGAGATTTATATAACTCAGGAGAACACCAACGCTCTCATTCGTTTAACTTTCAACCAATGAGTTGTTTACTTTAATATCTCAATAATTTGGATTTAAATTTGGTAGTGGGTTAAATCTGTTATTTCACTTAAATAATTAGGAGAAGTAAAAGGTTTACATCATAATTCCTCGAATGAAATGTTATCAAGAAGTAAGTTGCCACAATTGTCGCTGTAGCACTATCATGAAATCAGGAAAGAATGCTCAAAATATACAGCGGTATCGCTGCAAAAATAGTGCCTGCCCAACTCAAACATTTATGCTGGACTATCGCTATAATGCATGTGTGCCTGGAGTCCAAGAAAAAGTCGTCGAAATGGCTATTAATAGCAGGGGTATTAGAGACACCGCACGGGTTCTGAAAATCAATAAAAATACAGTCATCAGCATCCTGAAAAGCAAAGAAGATAGCCTTGTACAGGTAAATCCTGTTTTTCTATCTCAAAAATCAGAAACACCTTTAGACGTCCGGCTGGAGCTTGTTTGCGAAGAAGTTGAGATTGATGAACAATGGTCATTTGTAGGTAAAAAGTCGAATCAGCGATGGTTATGGCATGCTGTTGATCATGCGACTAATACAGTCATTGCTTATGTATTTGGCAAGCGTAAAGATGATGTTTTCAAAGAGCTAAAAGCCTTACTGACTCCTTTTGAAATAAGCAGATATTATACAGATGACTGGGGGGCTTATGAGCGAAACTTAGATGTAAATGAACATGAAATAGGCAAACAAAACACTCAAAAAATTGAACGAAAAAACCTAAATTTTAGAACATGGATTAAACGCTTAACGCGTCGAACAATCTGTTTTTCCAAAATAGAACAAATGCATGATATTGTCATTGGACTATTAATTAATAAAGTCGAATTTGGACGAGATATTCATGCCTAATAACAGATTTAACCCACCACCCAAAATTTAAATCAAAATGAAACCTCATAAATGAGAGTTTACTAAAAGTCTTGCACTAAAGTGCATAGTTTTTACTAACGATTAGGACAATAAAATCATTGATAAAAATTCCATTAAATTAAACCATAGAAATTTTCATTGCTGAAAATCAGGGAAACGTAGCCTAAGCGAAGTGATGATTTTTAGTCCGCGATAGCCGTAGGGTCGTTGTTTTGTCGGAGTCTGAGCGTTAGGGAAGGTGGAGACAAAATAAAAGGCCATCCGACACGGCGTCAAGTCATTTGGAGCCTATGTTCCGACCCCTTGTTGGGTCGGGACGAGGTGACGAGGACGAATCGGGGCCGCCGGAGGCATAAGTGGTCGCGTTAAGTTTTTGCTGCTTGCTTGGGCTGGGATGCCCAAAACAAGCTTTCGCAAAAATAGCGACTCCCCGCGAATGCTTTTGGTCGTTTAATAAATGATAATTTATGGGAAGTGGAAAATGGACAAACTTTAAAATCATTAAGTTCTGGCGATTTAGAAAAATTAGAACTTTTTAAGAAAAATATACGCAGTGGCTTTTCAGAAGATGTTTATAAAGCACTGATAGACGATAAAAAAACGTTAAAAGAATATATGATTATCTTGAGAATACTTATTTTGAAAAAACTATAAAATTTAATTTTTTACCCTTAGTCAACGAGTCAAAGCATAAAGGAAGAAAAATGGCGTTAATGAGTAATGAAGGTGAACCTGTAACCAGATGGTGGGTTAGCCAAGGTCTTGAAATAGTAAAATCTGAAAGAGATATTTTTACAAAAGCTAAAATGAGAGCCGCTCGACTTAAATTTATAGCTGGAGCAAATCGTTTAAATACTATTAAAGGCTGGATGGCTTCCGCTCAACTTATAGATAACCAAAGGACTTCAAGAGAGTACGAACTCACAGATTTTGGCTATGCTATTTTGACTAATGACCCAAAATTAGCAAAATCGTCAACGTGGTGGGCTTTTCATTTATCTTTATGTTTTTCAAAAATAAGTGAACCCTATCCTAGCTTTTTTTTAGGTCTGGAATCTATTACTAAGGACTGGATTGATTGGAATAAATTATTTACTAAAATACAAACTGATTTAGTTGATGAAACTGGAAAACAATATAAAGATTCAACCATTGAATCGTTATCAAGTAGTGTTCGGAAAATGCTTATTAATGGTAATCCTTTAGCTGAATTAGCCTTAATAGAATCTAAAAAATCACCCGATGATAAACGGCTTTCAATACGCTTAGGCTCGCCAATACTCTCAGATGAAATCATCATTCACGCCCTAGCAATGGCTAAATTCAGCCACTTTAAAAGCCGTGATAGCATTGATTTTTCAAAACTCATACAAGAAACAGGCTTGCCACACTTCTTATGCTGCCCTAAAGACCAACTACGCCAACACCTACAACGCATGAGCCAAATGCACAAATGGCAAAGCTACTTCAGCTTCGACCATGCCGTTGACCTAAACTCCATATCCTTCAAAGAAAACTACGACCCTAACAAAACCATCCTCTTGCTATTGCAAAAAGGTCAAGATACTTGGTTATAAGGAAAAATAACAATGGACTTAAACTACTTACAAAACACCCTAAAAACCAACCTAGAGCAATACCACCAAAAAGAAAACATCCGCTATCGCAATATAGGTATCTCCAGTAAAAACCTCCATGACCTAGACGACGTAACCCAAACATTAAGAGGACTATTGCCAAACTACGAACTCTGGCAATACTCAGGCATACAAAATGCCCCAGAAGCACGAACCAACAAAAAAAACCTAGAAAAACAAATCCTAGCCGTCCAAAAAGAAGGCATTATCATTCACCAACCCGAACAATGGACAAGCTACTGGAGCTTAGCCGATAAATCCGCCTTCTGGTCAACCCTCGCCATGTGGCACGACAACATAAAAATAGTGCTGGTCTTCACCGCAAGCAATGAATTTCAACAAATAAACCATAACTACTTTAAACCACAACCGCTTGATGGCTTATTCATACAAATTTGGCGACCCACTCGTGCAGAATAGCTCTCTATAAGGAAAAAGAATGAATCTACATGATGTAATTCAAATCAACCCAGAACAAACCAGTGCTGCAATCATACTTGAACAAGGCATTTCTAATAACGCCTTAGTCGCGCATTACACCCCCACCCAAGCCGCCATTCAAGTCTTTAAACATCTAGCAGAAGCCGTATTACCTAGCGCAAAATTTGAACAACGCGCTTTAAATCTATATGGAAGCTATGGCTCAGGAAAAAGCCATCTAGCCGTTGTGTTAGCACAACTGTTGCGCGATGGCGCAAGCACCAAAGGCTTTTCTAAACTAATTGAGCGACTTTGCCTTGCAGGTGAAAATCAACTCGCGGATAAGCTTAAAGAAGCTTTTTTACCTAAAACAGATAAGGAAGCTAAACCTTATTTGTTAGTTTCACTTTATGCCTCAGGTACAACTTCATTAGGTGCGAAACTCATGGAGGGTTTGTTTGATGCCCTACAAAGAGAAAGCGAACTTGATATAAAAGCGATTCTGCCGTCTACAGAATACGAAGTATGCGTGAAACGCTTTGAAAAAATGATTGATGATAATGAAGCCTTTAGTGATGCTGATTTATCACAATGGACATTAAAAAGATCGCATCATTATATTTCAACCGAAGACCTGTTATTTAATTTAAAAGGTCATCAACCGTTAGCATTAGAGGTGTTTTTAGATTGGCATGAAGCGGTGTGTTTTGGTCAAGCTTTTGATATTTCACAAGCAGGCGGTAAAAATTATATTGATGCCTATTTAGAAGCAGGTAAAAACCTTGCTGAAAAATATAACTATGGCGGCATTGTGGTTTTATGGGATGAATTTGGTAATGCACTGGAAGATTTAATTGGTAATACTGCGCGAAATGCAGGACAAGAAATCATGTCTTTACAACAGTTTATCGAAACCGTCTGTGAACCCGATACAGGACATACTTTGTTCTTTGGGGTGACGCATGTTTCTTTTCAAGAATACGGCGATAGAACTCATGCCTCAGAAGTCATTAAAGAAAGTTTAGAGAAAATTTCAGGACGCTTTAATAAAGCCTTTAAGATTGAACTGAATGCGGCTGAAAGTGATGGTTATCATTTATTAGGAATGCAAAAAACGTGGTCAGAACAAGGAAAACAATTATTAAGCCAAGATCAACCAGCTAAATTAAAACTATTAGAAGCCTGTAAATCTTTACCCTTATTCCAATCTTTAAATGAACATTTAGAACAAGTCTTTGAAGATGTCTATCCTCTCCACCCTGTAATGGCTGTCGGTTTATTTAACTTATCAAAACTAGCACAAGCAAACCGAACCGCCTTAACTTTTTTTCGTGATAATGCAGGTGAAATTTTAAATGCTGAATTAAATGACCATCATTTATGGCAAAAAGAATTAGTTCGTCTACCTCAGTTATTACACTATTACGCCGATAATCTTAAAAAAGAATCACCAAGCGATTGGCGACGTTATGAGCAGGCTATTTCTAATGTGAATGGCGACTCAGCCGAAGAGATTAAAATACGAAAAGATATTTTAAGTGTCTTGCTATTAGCGCAATTATTAGAAAATGTTAAAGCCAGCGATGAGCTATTAGCTTGTGTACTTTATGATGATGAGCCTAATACTGCCCACTCAGAAGCCTTAAATCAACATTCAGCCTATTTAAAAGATGCAGGCTTAATTTGGAAAAATCCTGTTACCCATTTTTGGCTATTTGCAGGGGAAAGCGGTGTTGATAGTGAATCCTTAATTGAAAAAGAAATAGATTCGTTTTCGGAACACAGTTATCAATATTTATTAGAAACTTATCCTGATATGCAGGAAGATATTCTGCCAATACTCGGAGAGCATGATTTAGAACCCTCAGCTTGCGGAATTATTCGTTCCTATGCGGTGAATCTTTTAACCCCATCTCTTTTGTCCGAACAACTTAAAACAAAAGGGTTATCTTTATCGGCACAGGTTTTTTTAGTTTTAGCCGATACTCAGCAAGAGGCAAATACCCTAAAAACACAGATTCAAGAAATGCCTAGTGCTAATCATTTCTTTTGGATTCCTGTGTTAGGGATTCAATCAGAAACCACCATTGAAAATGATATTAGCTTTAAGTTTAATGATTTATTATGCCGCTATTTAGCGATTAATGTGCAGCTTAAAAGTTCAGCCTCCTCAGAAAATGTAAAAAAACAACTAGAAGCAAAATGGGAAAGTAATCGTCAAGCGATTAAGCAGCTTTTACAAAAATTTTATGGGCGGTCGGGGTTAAATTCGGCTAAATGTCAGATTTATCAAGCAGGTTCAAGTGAACTCTTAAGCTGTGAAAGTTGGCATGGTTTTAAAGAATTGTTAGCGGTTGATGTTGCCGCGACTTATCCTCAAGAAATTACTATTCGAGCCATGAATATGAATGGTTTAAGAAATGAAAAATATACAGGCTATAAAAAAATTATAAATATAGTTGAACGTATTCTTAAATTTGATGAAAACCCTTCTTATCAAAAGGATTTATTAGGATTCACTGATACCAGTGAAGAAGGGTCTTTAATTGATGGGGTTTTAGGTGCTAATCAATTATTTATTGAGCGTTCGGGTGGTTGGGATATAAAGTTAATCACTGAAACCGAAGGGCATTTAAAAACGGTCTTAAAACTTCTGCATGATAGTTTGTTAAGAAAAAATCGTAAAGATGCTTATGTGGTGAGTGAATTACGAAAAAAATTGATGGCTGCTCCTTATGGTATTCCTGCTTGTACATTACCTATATTTACAGCAATAGCCATTCGTCAAGAAGTAAAACGCTTGCGTTGGGTTGGCTCTGACAATAGTTTTTCTAAGAATTTAACCTTAGCCTTTAAAGAAGGTAGTAAGTTAAAAATTCGTTTATCTGAGTTTGGTGGAAAACAATTTGCAATGTTGTTTTTGATGGGGAAATCTCTTGGTATTGAAAAGGATGAAGCTCTCACTAACGAAGAGTACGCAACCGTTTGTGCCGCTAAATTAAGGAAATTTGTTAATACTAAGCCTGAGGGCGTTAAAGCATCAAATCAATTGGATTTTAAAACGCAAAAACTGGTTGCTTTTTTAAATACTGTTGGCAAAAGTTCGCAAGAATTAGCCGATTTTTTAATAGATATTTTAGATGTCAAAAAGGATTTACCTTCTCATGATGTTTCTAAAGTCATTGCTGCGGTACAAGCCTTATTCAATGATTTTTTAAAAGTTGAAGATGCTAAATTACATGAAATAAAATTGTGTTGGGATGATGCTTTTCCTGTTAATAAAGATGAAAAACAAACCATTGTCACGCGCTTAAAACAAATTGGCACAGGACAAGCCCAGCAATTAGCAGACTTGTTAGTAGAAACTAATGATGCAGAAGATATAGAACCTAAAACAGTGATAGAGAAAATGCTATCGCGTTCATTTGATGAATGTTCTGATTCAGATATAGGACGTTGCACAGGTGCAATTGAACAGTTAATTGAGCAAGCTGTATTAACCCCTGAACCTATCGCTCCTCCCATTACCCCACTTCCTATTATTCCACCTCCTATTATCACTCCAAACCCAGAGCTTGAAGGGATCGTCAATGAAATTCGTTATATTTTTTCTGCATCTAAACTACCCAAAGAAAAAATTATCAACGTGCTAAACCAAGTGTTACAGCACTATAGGGATTAAAAATGACTGTTATATTTGTTATTGACCGCTTTAATATTGATACGGAAGAAGCGATAGTTGCCGAAACATCAATCCATGCGATTGAGCAATTATGGCAAACCATTAATCAACATTTAAGGCATGAAGATAGCAATTTGTTACGCGTTCGCTTTAATAATTTAGCTTTATTTGAACGCTTTAGATATTTTGACGGCGTAGAGGGGGTGTTGCCAATACAGCAACTAATTCCGCGTACTGTTTATAGAAAGCGCGTTGATGAAAATCTGCCGTTATGGTTATCAGACGAATTAATTATTCAGTTAGGCTTGCTCACTCATCAACACGCTACTAGCTTAGATATTCCGTTAATCGACACGATTATTAAAAGCTGTGATGCTGATTTATTAAGTGAAAAGTTTCCAGCCTTTACCAGAGCATCAATTAAACATTCAGAAACGTTTTCGCATTTATTAAAAATAGCAGATATTCAAGCGCGTTTTGTTAATAATTTTCAGCTTGCCTTTGATTTTTCAGAAGACTTAGCCTTACTTTTAATAGAGCAGTTACTTGTAAGTTCATCGCTTAATGATTTTTTTATCACACTTGCTTATGAGCAACATCAACAGTTATTACAAGCACAGCTTACACAATTTAAGTTACCTTTATTAGGTGAATCATTACCCGCTTTGTTATTAACCGTACCTTTATTAACCTTAGAAGAACAGGATGCAAAAGAATTACCGATTCACTGTTTAACCGCATTAGACTTAATAAGCCTTGAAATTAAAAAAGGCAACATAAACGCGAGTGATATTGCTGATTTAATAGTTGCACCTTGGACAACGGTTTTAGATAAATTGCTATTACTAATTTTGGAAAATAACGCCCTTATTTCTACTGAATTAGTAGCTAAATTAGAAAGTTTTCAAGATAAAAAAGCGAGCCAGTTAGCGGTAGAAATAACTGAACAATTAGAGCGTAGTAAATTTTCAGTGTTGCCCGAAAGTGCGACTACAGATGAAGTATTGGCGTGGAGTACAGATTATTTTGAGCTAATGCGACAAAAATTTTCATCCGATGAAGCCATTGAAGAACATCTTAATTTAAGTTTTACCGAATGGTTACTTAAAAAATCAGCTCGAATTGCGCGTTCTGATGCTGATTGGCGACAATTTTCTAAGCGTGTTGAATCCTTTTTAAAACAAAACTACCTTGTCATTGTTTGCATGGTGGATGCTTTATCCGCTTTAAATACCGATTTATTATTAGAAAGCAGTTCTAAAATTGAACACTTAACCCGCTCTAGCGAAACCCTGTTTGCGCCCATCCCGACCTTAACCGAAATTGGCAAAATGGCATTAATTACAGGTACAGAAACCTGTGATTTACCTAGCGATAAAGAAACCGCCATTCGGCAACGCTATAAAAAATATTTACCTGAAGAGAAGTCTTTAAAATTTATCACCAGTTGGAAAGCCACAGATAAAAAATTTAATGAAAAAACAAATTTACTGGTGTTTTTTGAAAACAGAATCGATGAGCAATTACATAAATGTATTGAATTTAAAAATCATCGAAAGGATGTTAGCAATATATTAAGTCAAATGATGTCGTCTGTTGAGAAATGGAAAAAAGATGCAGGCTCTATGAATAGGGATGTGGTGTTTTTAATTACCGCCGATCATGGCATGACGGTTACCCAAGCAAGCTATGAGGGGGGTAATTTAGGTGACGTTAAAGAGCGAGTTTTTGAAGTGGCTAAATCCTATCAAAATAAAAACGAGGCTTTTTCTTATGTCCCTAATGCTGATAAAAATGCGTTTTTAATTCCTAAAAAACGCCTTAGGTTGACGAGAAAAGCCTTGTTATCACATGGCGGTTTAACCCCCGAAGAAGTGTTAATTCCTTTTGTTACCTTGACCTCTAAAATTCCTGACAGTATTAAAACGCCCTTAGAACTCAAAGTATTAAATGAAAAATGCCAGCGTGTTGCAGAAAAGTCATGGGAATTAAGTGTTGAATTAGTCGCCAGTGTTCGCGTAGATAATATCTGCATAAAATTTGAAGCTCCGTTTATAGGTGAAGCTTCTTTAACGACAATTGCCGAAAATAGTACTCAAAAATTACTGTTAAGTTTTTCAGCTCCTGTAGAGCAATCAGGATTAAGAACCTTATCGCTGCAATTAACTTATGACCGTACAGGTGCGCATGAAGTTAATAACAAACTAATAAATTGCCTTTTCACCAAACCCTTACTTGAAAAAGATTTTGCAACACAAAGTTATGAGGATATGTTTAGCTAATGAATAAAGAACAATTAGATTATAAAATTCGAGAAACCTTTAGCGAATTAATTATAGATAAAGCCTTAGTTAGACAATTGAAAATCCGTGATAATCGCAGTATTCCGAGCTTTGTTGAAGAATGGATGGTTTCAAGGTTTCAAACAGGTAATAAATCTGAGGCAGAAGTTCATAAAGAGATTACCGACTTTATGAGCAAGCATTTACCCTCTAAAACGGAAAAAGATAAAATTAAACGCCGTTTACAATTAGGTGAATCGGTTGTTTTGTTAGATCGTTTTGAAGTGCGGATTGATTTAGCGAATAACCGACAATTATTAACTATTCCTTGCTTAGATGAGCGTAACGCTACTATTACTCATGAAGTATTAGATACCAACGAATCCATGTTAGAAGGCGGACAATGGGGGGCGGGGCGTTTATCTTTGCGTGATGAAGGTAAGAAAAAGATTATTGAATTAAGTGAATTTCATCCTATGCAATCGGGTAAAGTCAATTTAACTCATTTAATCAAAGCGCGTGAACAATTCACTACCCGCGAATGGATTTATTTGTTATTGCGAACGATGGGGTATGAGCCTTTTGCCTATACTGAAAAACAGCAAAATCATTTGTTATTGCGTCTTTTACCGATGATTCAAAATAACTTGAATATGATGGAATTAGCCCCTAAAGGCACGGGTAAATCGTTTATTTTTTCTAATTTAAGTCGTCATGTTTGGTTGAACAGTGGTGGCGCATTAAGCAACGCGCAATTATTTAAAAATTTAACCACTAAAGAGATTGGTTTATTAGGCAAGCATGATGTGTTGGTGTTAGATGAAGGGCAGTCGATTAGTTTTAAAGGCGCGGATGATATTCATGCGAAGTTTAAGGATTATTTAGAGTCGGG
>NZ_BLYC01000029.1 GCF_019721995.1 Bathymodiolus japonicus methanotrophic gill symbiont
CACATCTTTTCATTACTTGTGTACACCCCTGCTACCTTAATAATACTAGGGTTAGTAAGGGCATCTTGATTTCTTGAACTAGGCCAGCCAGGAATAAATTCGAGAGAACTTTCATTTATGATTACATTGTAAACATATTGAATACGTCCAGTATTTGCATCAGCCCAACATGGGGGGTGATCTAACCCATTACCTTCTTTAATAAGTTTAGCCCTTAAATTTTTATTTTGGCCTCTGAAGTTGTTGTTGTTTCGTAATAATTCTTTCACTTTCTCTAATAGCTCTTTTTCTCCCTCTTCACCTCCAAGTAATTCGTTTATATCGATCAACTCGGTTAACTTTTTAGTAATATCTTCCGGTGAATATTTTAGTTTTTCCTCTAGTTCTTTCAGTGAGTTTAAACGATCACTTAGTATTTTATTATCTGCTAAAGTCGTTTTAAGTTTTTCCTCAGCTTTCCGTCCTCTCGTTAACTCCTTAAATATTTCTTTAGGGTCAAAGTCTTTATCTCCTGTAAATACTTCAGCTGCAGTATCTAAACTAGCTTGAAGAAGTTTAACCTCTTCTTCCAGTTCTTTTTTTTCAGAATGTGCTTTATCAACTGTAAAGACTGAAAAAATCAATAGAATAAAAAAAAGTGAGAATGCAAGTTCAGCTAGAGATGTTTCAATTATCGAGTTATTGGGCTCATCGATGAGGTCACTCATTAAGAGTCATCTCTAATTTTTTGAATTTGGATAGTTAATTCCCCATAAACCTGCGTAATGTCCTTTGCAAGTTGCTTACTAGCTTCCTCTGTAGACTTTGCAGAACCTTCCATGGAAAAACCAGCATTTTGGCTTTGAGTAATCGTTTGATTCAATACTTCATTTAACCTTGTCATAACTTTCACTAAGTCAACCGCAGTTTCATTCATAGAACCTAGGCCTGTCATATTTTGTTGTGAACTAGCTATAGTTTGAGAAAGTTCTTTCGAAAGCGATGAAAAACCAGAGATGTTTTTTTTCATTTTTTCATTACTATCGCCAAGTAATTTACTTGATTCTTGAAGTGGCATACATGCCCTAGATAAGAGGCTAGATATTTCACTTATTCGTTGCCTTAAACCTTCGAGTTCTACAGATAAATTCTGTTCAGAATCAACCTGAAGAACCTTAATAGTATCAAAACTAGCCACTATTTCTTTACTTGTAGATCCTAGCGACTTTTCATAGGCTATCATTTGGCGATCAACAGCTTCAATTAACGCTACTTCTACTTTATCAACATGCACCTGGATTTGTGATCCAGAATTTTCAAGTTGTTTTGAAAGTTTCGCATTGGTTTTGGTCATTGTTTTACTCAACTCTCCGTAGCTTTCATTGTGGCTTTTTAAGGTTTCTAAAATTTCATTAAATGATTGTTTAATTGGATCTGAAACCATGTCAGGTGATACCTTAATTCCATCAATTCTCTCCGCTAACGATTTGATTGACTTTGATATGGTTTCCTCACCATTACACATTGATTTCCTGTAATTTTCTGACATTTCTTCATTAACATTCTCGTAAGTTTCAAGAACCTTTATTAATGTAGCTTCGGTATGTGTATGCACTTTAGTAAGTGATGAAATACTCATTGATGTGAGTGTTTCAAGTTGCTCTGAAAAGGTTGCTAACGATTTTTCTATACTGTCTTCTAAGCGCCTTCGTTGTCCAGTCGCTTTAAATGAAAATGATGTGGTAATTAAACGAGCTACTAGCCCTATCACTGTAGTAACCAAAGCTGCACCAAAACTTCCTACAATAGTATTTATATCAACATTATCATTTATGGATAAATAAAAGAGTGCAGAACCTAATGAAACAAGAGTGAAAACAAACCCCATATAATAATAGCTGTCACCAATTATAGATTGCGACAACTGAGTATCCTTATTTGCTACACCAATATAGAGCAGCATTACTGTTACAGGAGCTATTACAGCAAGTAATGTCGAGTTAAATAGTACTCCTACGCTTATTAGTGTACTGCCGATAAATAGCGCAATAATGAAATGAGTCGTAATTGATGCATATTTATGTTGAACAGCCGTACGTCCGCTAACTAAACCTTCATTTTTCATGTTTACCTCAGTTAACAGTTTTAACGGATGAAACGAATCCATTATTTACTAATATATGTTGGTTCCAAAATTCGATATGCCCTCGATTTTGAAGTGAAATATTTTTTTCTCTAATGAGATAAAAAATCTGAACATCAACCCCTTCAAGTAATGGTTGCATTGCCAGCGCATAAGATGTTTTTGAGAACTTTGTATAATCCATACTGCCTAGATAATGCGAGTATTGTTGTGTATGGTGGAGCATATCTGAAACAATTATTAAACGTTTGTTAATTGCTGGGCTATCTAAAAAGGTATTCACTGAAACAAACTTTATCATCTCAAGAATTGGGGATTGAATAGCTGTATGAGCCACCGTCAATTCATCGACAGCAGTTGTAAAGCGGTTATAAAACTGATTTTCCCAGTTCTTTTTTATTCTCCTCTTATTAGATGTTAGTTCACTTTTATTACTTCCATCTCCAGGATTACAAACACTAAATTTTTGGCTCCTCTGACCAATGGTTTCATCAAGAACATAAAGTGAGAAACGTTCATCAGTAATAGCCGAAGATAACATGAGTTCTATTTGTTTTTTAATCCTTAATGCTTGTGTCTCATTAAAATTATCAGTTGCATCAATAATAACAACTGTCTCCCTGGGTACCTTTTTATCTATTCTGCATGCAGTTTCAGAGTCGCGTTTTACCGTAGGCTTAACATAAAAATAAAATACAGAAATTCCGACTACTAATAATAAAATAACAGACCCTAGTAAAATAATTCCTTTTCGGTCTGCTTCTTGCTGTCTCTTTCTACGACTCATACACTTGCCTTTTTATTTACGATGTCTTGGTATTGCTCTCTAATTACAAGTAATTTTTGCCTGATTCCACTCAAATCTTCGGCAAGTCTCTCTCTATCTTTATGTAGTTCATCACGCTTACATTTATAATCAAACTCTAACTCTTTATAATCCAAACTTGCATCAATCGGTTGTTTGAAAATTATAGGTTTATCTGAACTTCTATTAGCCACATTTACATCTCTATAAAGTGTAATGATGTATTTTAGAGCCTTTTCTAAGTGCTTATGATATGACTTCAAAATTGTTTTTTGCTGTTCAAAACCACTAGCAAAATCGTTTACTTGCTTGCTTTTTAATTGGACTGATTTAAAACAACTAGCGAGATTTTCTACAAAATATTCATGCGCCTCTTGTATAGTGTCATCAGCACTACTCTTATCATCAGATAAATAACCATATTGCTTATCTCGCTTTCTTGCCAAAGAACCGTATCCAGGATAGACATCATCAGCCTTATAGCCTTTATATACAGCACCTAAGTAAAAAAGAATACCTAAAAGAAATAACAACCATGATTTCACATCCGAGATAGATAGTATTCCTTCTCTAAATGTTTCCACTGCCTGTAAAGCTGCGTTGTCAGGGTCAAGTATCATAGCTGTTCGATAATGCGAAACTAATAGATTAAGTATAACGGATATTATCATTCCAGAAGAAACTCCAATCCAGCCGACTACTACTTTCCAGTGTTGGTAATGGTTCTTATATCGTAATGCAAATGCTCCAACAGCCCCACCAAAAAAAACATTAAAAAGAGATATTATTAGTGCGGTACTAACACCGCCAATAAGTCCCGCATCACTACCTTCTGCAAAAAAAACTCCGTTTAAAATCGATTCTATGATGATTGCTATGATAAAAAAAGCATACGTTGAATATTGGCTATCGGGATAGTGATGCATTCGCCTAAGTTCATTTTTTTTCTTAAAAGAATGTAAATCATCACTTACCGACTGATACCTTTCCTTTTCTGCGCTAATACCCTCCAGCTTAGTACTTAATTTAGAAGATAAATGTTTGTCAAATTCATTAGATAGCTCATAA
This sequence comes from Bathymodiolus japonicus methanotrophic gill symbiont, assembly GCF_019721995.1. Lineage (GTDB taxonomy): Bacteria > Pseudomonadota > Gammaproteobacteria > Methylococcales > Methylomonadaceae > Methyloprofundus. The sequence goes on from NZ_BLYC01000029.1 coordinate 3,996, forward strand.
GCTGCATTTATTTCCTCTTTAGCGCTTAACATTAAAATAGCATCACGAAGGTGTCCCACAGATTCTTCTGCTCTATTTTGTGCTTGAAGCATGTCGTTTTCTAGTTTTGAACATAAATTCAATTCATTTGAATCCGGTTCACGGGCTGTTGAATCTGGAATATTTTGACGAGCGGCTTGTTTAGCAATGGCTTCTACATCTAGTTCGAGTGCTAATTCATCATTATTATTTATAGGTAATTCAACTGGCTTATAGATTGATAAAACCGTTTTATTTGCATTATTTTTGAACACTAATAAAGTCTCAATTTATTAAAATTTAGAGTAAATATTACACAGCATAAAATATTTCTTGAAGATAAACCCTCATTACTTAATTGTGTAAACCCTAGTATACCTATGTAGCAGACTATGTAAGTAGCTAATTAATTGAATTAGCTACTCTCAGTATACCTACACCCATTTTTTGAGTAGTTACTACACCCATAAAAATCACCGTTTTTCCCTTTTTTCAAATTCATAAACCCACCACATCGAACACATATCCGAGGGGAAAAATCACATAAGTGACATGAGTGATCACCTGTCGTTTTATTTGTCTGAATAATACCTACGAAACACTCAGGACAAGAATTAACAGGCTTAGTATAAGTACACCCTGATTTAAAATTAGAGCAACCGTAAAAGAGGCCATAGTTTCCTTGCCTGATACTGACCAACCCACTGGAACAATTAGGGCAATGCTCAGGAAGAATTTTATTAGACGTTACATGTAAAACCTCTTCTTCATATTCATCACTTAGAATTTCTTTGCTAAAAGGGGAGACGTTTGATTGGTCACCTAAAATGAAAATAGTCTTTTTTGCCCTGGTTAGCGCAACATAAAATAGCCGTCTCTCTTCTGCTTGCTCAAACTCTTCGCCATCAGATAACACTAAATCAATAACGGGGTCATCTTCTATATTTGATGGAAATCCATATTTACCACCTTCTAATCCTAATATAACAACAAAATCAGCTTCAAGGCCTTTTGATCCATGTACTGTCATTTGTCTTAGCGTTAGGTTGGTATGCTTATCTTGTAGTGTTTTAAAGTTTTCTAATAACTTAAATCTATACCTGGCTAGAATTAATACACTAGCATCGTCTTGTTTCTCTGTAATTCGCCGTAAAATATTATCGACAGTGTTATGAATATCATTTACATCCCAAAACAGTAAAACAGGCTTTTCTACAGCCTTTGTTAGTGTCTTAATTTCCTTTTTTATTTGATATGGATTTGTTTCTACAAACTTCTGAGATACGTTAGATATTTTATCGCTATATCGAAAAGAGTAATCCAGCTTTACGACCTCTGAAAATCCAAAGAACTCAGAAAAGTCTCTAAAAATTGATATATCACTACCTGAAAATCTATTGATAGATTGCCAGTCATCACCTACTGCAGTTAAAACACAGTCCTCTTTTTGCTTTAACAATGACTGTATTAGTTCTGCTCTTGCCACTGAAATATCTTGAAACTCATCAGCTAAAATAAACTTATAAGGCGACTTGTACTTACCTGACTTTACATAGTTTGTTGCAAGCTCAATCATGTCATTAAAATCTATAACGCCCTTTTCTTTTTTAATCTGTTCGTATCGTTCTAGTGTTGGTTCAGCAATATCTATAAATAATTGTGACCGCTCATCATGCAAAGCCCTTTCGCGTAAAGTAGCAAAGCTATGCTTGTTAGACCTCACATGATTAATAAAGGTTGCCATAATCTTAGCAAATGTTGAAACTCGCCCTGAATCCTTTAACTGCTTAAGTGCCTCTTCATAAGGCATTGGGTTAAGCGCTATATCATTTTCTTTTAATATTCTCTCTAGACTTTCAAGTAAGTGACCTTCACTTCTCATCCAGCTAAATGTTTCGATTAACGTCGTATCATTTTCTTGGTGTAAATTACGTTTCCACTTAATTCCTTCATTATATTTTTCTCTATCAATGAATGGAGCGGTATTTCCTTTCTTATCTATTCCAAAATGCTCTAAATATATTTCATACTCTGGCAAGTAAAAATCAGGGTGATATTGGCCATACTGCTCAGTCGCGGTATCAAACTCATAAGCACGCTCGTACTCATAGTCGATTCCATTTATAAATAAGAAATTTGCTATTTCAAGTTCTTCAAAACTTTTTACTCTTTCCGCATTCTTCAGCGTAATTAAAGTTTCTCTTATGGGCAGTAGATTACTATCATAAATATAATTATTGTATTCGACTTCATTCTCAAAATCGAAGTCACTTTTATACGTTGAAACATGATAAACAAAGAATTTAAGTAACTTTGCATACAACTCAACATCTGTTACTTGTTCTTCAATAATGCCCCAAATCAACTTTTCTAGTGCTAAGGAGCTTTGTTCCCAAGGTGCTAATGATGGCTTTTTATTCGTTGATTTAGCAATGATTTCTAAGCCTAAAGAATGAAATGTTTTAGCCTTAATATCCTCTAGTTGTAATTTCTCATATACTCGCTCTTTTATCTCAGTGGCGGCTGATTTGTTAAAGGCAACTAATAATATTTCATCCTCAAAAGCTAAGCCTTTTTTGACTAAATACCCTGCTCTGGCAACCATGACACTTGTTTTTCCTGACCCCGCACCAGCAATAACTAAATTAGCCGTTTCATTAATAATTGAAGCCTCAACCTGACGTTCTGTTAGAGGGTTCTTTTCAACCTCGGAAAAAAAAGAATGGTACTTATTTTTCTCATCTTGCATAAAAAGATGATTGTGCTTACCTCTAACAAGCTCTCCTTTACTTTCAAGCAAGACTACAAAATCAAAAACATTACTACAAACTTGATCTTCTGGTGGTCTGTCGAGATAAGTAAATGAATGACCAAAACTAGAAATGTCTATGAGTACCTTATCTAGCGTTATTTTTTTGAAATACTGATCTTTTTTAGGGTAGTTATGAAAAGCTTCACAAGCCTCTAAGAGTTTTTCATAGTAATAAATTTCAAATAAGGATCGTGATAATAGCTCATGAAATTTCCGTGAATGCTTTTTCGGAATCCCTGTGAAGTTTAGATTTTCACCCGTATTGAGAGTTATTTGTAACCTACTCCAAATGATCCCTTCGGATAAAGAAACATCATCTATTGCACTCAATCCAATTAAATTATTTTCCCCATTTTTTGTATGGCTGGATAATTTTGTTTTATCGAGATTGATCTCTTTATGTTTAGTGACATTAAATAATTTCGAAAAATACCCTGGAAACAATGATTTCTCATACCGTCCAATAAACTTAACTTTTGCTAAAGATTTAAAATTTGGGGTTTCCGGTAATTTTTCATATTCTTTAAGTAAGATCCGTTTGTCTTCTTTAGAGATGATTTGCTTACTTATATTGGGTATTCCATCACCCTGCTTAGTCACCGTAAAATTATCTTTATTTAACCAAGTTCCTATTACTACGGTTATAAGTAATACGTGTGGCATTGCTGCAATTAAACAGATAGGGTTTAAGCAAAAACCAAAAAACAAAAACTGATTTAATACCATAACAACAACAAAAGTACCCGTATACATTGAAGCCACTTCTTTTGTTTTTTCTGATAGTTTTTTAAACCACTCCATTACAAACTACAATTCGCAATTTGGTTTGTATTCATTACCAAGATAAGTACATTTACCGTTGTATTTAGCATTACATCTAGCCCATGCAGCCTTATATTGATTTGCACAATCTGAATTTCTTTTACCTTCTATATTTAGATCGCAAGTAGGCTTATATTTTTTACCTAAAAACTTACATTTTCCATAATAATCAGCATTGCATTCAGACCATGCATCTTTATACTGTTGTTCACAACTTTTCCCAAAATAAGATGTGTCTGCATTTGCATTGCTAGCTATTCCTATCAGAATAACCATAATTAATTTGTTCATTACTTATTGCCTTTTATATCTAGATAGCTGACTCAGTATTTTAACTTAATTTGTACCAATAAACCTTAGAAATGGTACTAATACCAATCCCAGAATATTCATGCTGTAATTAGATTATAATTAATCTCCCCCTTACTATTTAGATAAAGAGAGCCAAGAAAATAGCACGTCCAAGAAAGTTACCAATAGAACTGCAAGATTATGATTTTCATGATTTTGCACGAAAAGAAAAACATTCCCGTACTCGTATTCGCTGGTTAGGAATGGCACACCTACAAGAGGGGCGAGAATACTACGAGGTTGCACAATTTTTATGTGTCAGTACCGAAACAGTTCAAAAATGGGTCAAACGATTTAAAGTCTCTGGACTTGATGGGCTTAGAGAATCACCCCGAAGCGGGGCAAAGCGAAAGCTTAAGGAGAATCAAGAAATTGATTTTAAAAATGCAGTGATTGCACTTCAAGAAAATCGTTCCGGTGGTCGAATAACGGGACATGATATACAGCAGTTACTTGCAGACCAGTTTGAAGTTAAGTGTTGTCTCAATAGTGTATACAACCTTCGGGGAGTCGCTATTTTTGCGAAAGCTTGTTTTGGGCATCCCAGCCCAAGCAAGCAGCAAAAACTTAACGCGACCACTTATGCCTCCGGCGGCCCCGATTCGTCCTCGTCACCTCGTCCCGACCCAACAAGGGGTCGGAACATAGGCTCCAAATGACTTGACGCCGTGTCGGATGGCCTTTTATTTTGTCTCCACCTTCGCTAACGCTCAGACTCCGACAAAACAACGGCCCTACGGCTATCGCGGACTAAAAATCATCACTTCGCTTAGGCTACGTTTCCCTGATTTTCAGCGAATGAATCGATTAGATTTAGTTTGGATAACCGTTCGATCAAAACACCCGCAGCAAAGCCAAGAAAAACAAGATGATTTTAAAAAAAATTTAGAGACAGTGCAATAGACTTATTACCAAACGATATTGATTTAACTCAGATCGAGGTATGGTTTCAAGATGAAGCGCGAGTCGGACAGCGCGGTACAGTCAGTCGTATTTGGGCAGAAAAAGGCACACGTCCGCGTATTGTTCAGCAACAACAATTTACAGCCGCTTATATTTTTGGTGCCGTCTGTCCAGAGAATAGCAAAACGGCGGGGTTAATTATGCCAAAAGCGAATACTGAAGGTATGCAGCACCACCTTAATATTATTTCAACGACGGTAACATCAAGTAAACATGCTCTACTTATTGTTGACCGCGCTGCTTGGCACCTCACTGAAAAACTTGATATGCCTACTAATATAACGATAATGCCGTTACCTCCTTATTCACCAGAGCTCAACCCAGTCGAGCAAATTTGGCAACAATTACGACGGTCAGACTTTTCAAATCGGTGTTTTGAAGATTATGATGAAATTGTATCGGTATGTTGCCAAGCATGGAATAAGTTTGCGAAATGTGCTGAGGCTGTTCATAGTTTATGCTCACGTAAATGGGCATTGTTGGAGTAGGAATTTATTGGGATTGGTATAACCTACCGTCTCTCTTTTATTCTTTTTATTAGCTTCTAACTGAGTTGACCTTGGTTAACGCTTACAAAATCACTATCACAACCATTATGGTATTTTTAACAAATTATTTATTTAAAAAACATTCTATTTTATTCCCTCTAAAATCTCTGCAACCCACGTTACAACGGACTCTTCCGTGTGTCGGTCTGCATCATAATTTACGCGATAAGTATGATTTTTACCAGGTATTTTAATGTCTTTTAACGCTTTAATCTCTGGAAATAAATGCTGATTAAAGTTAATCTCTTCCCCTGGTTTACTTGCATCACTCAATGCTTTGCAGCATTGAATATCCCACTCACTCATCGGTAAAATGTATTGCTTGTTATCGTTCTTGATTCGATTGGCCCAGCCATCCTGAGAACAGCTGTCATCTAATTCAGATAGCACCTTAGCCGCCCGTAAAAATCTGCCATCATGTTGTGTGTAACAATTAATCACATCTGTTTGCTGATTTTTTACATCCAGTTCTTGCCAGGTAACAACACGATCTATTTTTAAATCAATAGCAAGTGATCCTAAAATAAGTACTTGTTTATGATGCGGTGATCTAACATCTCTTATCCGTGCAATGGCTTGTGTTATTTCATGCTCTCGTGTCTGAGCTAAAATAGCATCTGTATATGGGTTATTAAAATATCGACCCTTTCCTCTCGATCTTTCTCTATCTATAATCCCCCAGCAAATCCAGACAAGAAATCAAAGCAATCTTATTCCAAATTAGTTACTATTTGTAAAAAATTGGAGTATTAAAATGAGCAGAAAAAGAACGGTCTACAGTGCTGAATTTAAAAGCAAGTTGGTATTAGAAGTTTTAAAGAATGAAAAAACACTGCAAGAAATTGCCAGTGCAAATAACATCACACCTAAGAACCTACAAAACTGGAAAAAAATATTCTTAGACAATGCAGAAATAGCAATGGAGCCCTCCAAAGCCGTTAAAGATTACAAAGAGGATCTATTAGCAGCTCAAGAACAAAATGAGATGCTCACAAAAATCGTAGGAAAAATGACGGTTGAAAAGGAGTGGCTCGAAAAAAAGCTAAAAAGCTTGGACTCATCTGATAGAAAACAGTTGATTGAGCCCAAGCTTAACACTCTACCTCTAACACAGCAGTGTGCATTATTAGGATTAAATAGAAGCAATCTCTATTACAAAAAAAGAGAGAATAAAAAGAAAGAAGAGATCAAAACTCAGATTAATCACATTTTTAAAGACATCCCTATTTATGGTGCGGCTAAAGTACACCAGCAGTTGCTTGAGGATGGTTTTAAAGTCAGTTTAAACACGGTGGCGAGTTATCGGCAGCAGATGGGCTTGAAAGCCGTATTAGCGGTAAAACAAGTCAATACAACGATCCCCATAAAAGAACATAAAAAATATACTTATAAGCTTAGAGATCTTGATATATCACACGCTAACCAAGTTTGGAGCACAGATATAACCTATATTAAAACCAAAGAAGGGATGGTTTATTTAGCGGCGATTATTGATTGGCACTCAAAAGCAGTGCTCGCCCATAAAATATCAAACACAATGGATTCTTTTTTAGTTATGGATGTATTAGATGAAGCGCTTTCTCTCTACGGAACACCTGAAATTTTTAATACGGATCAAGGTAGTCAATACACCAGTGAAATTCATACCCAACGACTAAAAAACAAAGGCATCACTATTTCTATGGGTGGAAAAGGACGAGCAACGGATAATATTTGTATTGAACGGTTTTGGCGAAGTGCAAAATGTGAGCGTATTTATTTAAATGAATATGGTTCAATTAGAGCGTTAATAGAAGATGTTGATGACTATATTGAGTTTTATAATCATCAACGGTTTCATGAAACCCTGGACTATAAAAAACCAATGAATGTATATAGAGAAAGTATTTTAGCTAATGAACAGCAGAATGAAGCGGCTTAGGAATATGGAATAAGGATTGTTGAAAAATCTGTCTTGACTCTTTGGGGTGCTATACAACGTACTTTACCCGACCTTAGACAAGTTCCAGATCATGTACCATTAAGTTCTGATTTCTTTGCCGTGCTTGATGATGTGCTTCGTAAGCAGGATTGGTATCTTGAATACCTGCAGGAACAAGGTGCTGAAAAACTGGCTTTTGTCGGCAAATATCCCTTTAGTCGTCAACTAGAGGTAGAAGCCATTGCGACTAATATTGTAGAAACTTTAGATTTAACAGAGCAGGAGAGGAAGCAGTGCAAAGATTCTAAAGACTTCTTTTCCTTACTCAGCAGAAAGGCGGAAAAAATCGGTATTCTGGTTTTTAAAAGTAGCATTGTACAAAGTAATACTGGAAGAAGTTTATCTGTCAATGAATTTCGGGGTTTTGCTATTGCTGATCCTTTAGCACCTTTAATTTTTATTAATGGTAAAGACAGTGAGGCCGCCTGGATATTTACCTTGGCGCATGAAATTGCCCATATCTGGTTAGGTGAAAGTGGTGTGTCTGATATACCTGTAAAAAAGCAGCCTGACAATAATAAAGTAGAAGTATTGTGTAACCGTATAGCTGCTGAGATACTCACTCCTCGTAAACAGTTTTTAAAATCCTGGAATGAAACCAAGATGCCGGATTTTACGCAACTGAGTAAATATTTTAATGTCAGTCAGTTAGTGATTGCCCGTCGCGCATTTGATTTGGGAAAAATTAACTGGCAAACATACCAGGATATTGCCGAAAAGAGCAAAGCACGCAAGACTGCAGGTGGTGGTGACGCTTATAGGAATTATCCTATCAGAAACAGTAAGCGTTTTACTAAAGCAATTGTCACCCAGGAGATGAGTGGTCATACCATGCTACGAGAAGTCGCTAGTTTATTAAATGTTAAGCCGGATACTGTGATGGAACTCAGCAAACGTTTAAGTTTACAATGATTGAAAAGACTGGCTACACCCATGAACTAAGTAATCCACAATCCAAAAAACGCATTTTAATACCGGATGCCGCTAATGCTATGCAGGTTGATAGTATTCAGATATACGATTTACTCAGCCAACACGCAAAAGACAACTTCACTTTTAGCTTATAAACAACCAATATCAGGGAAGATGATGTCAGATAAAAAAGTCACTGCCTACCAAGGACAGACAGAGAAAATAAGGTTCTGTCGCAATAACTATCCTGCTAAAGCGATAAACTGCTTATAAGCAGGCGTATTTTCCTTAGACAATTTGATAACTCTACAATTTGACACTCACTAGATAGGGAATATCTACGCTGTTTAGAGATGTAAAAAAACAAGTGTATTATTAACTCCGTCATAATCACCAATAATCTTCTTCAAATTGCCATGATTCTACGTAAATAGAGTTAATAAACGCTGTAAAAAAACTAAAGGGCTGAAATTGTTAATAAATCCCCTGTTAAAGAATGGCTTTAAAGATCAGGGTACGGACTACGGCAGATTTTAGAGGTAATATTTAGTTTCCATTTTGCCACCGCTTACCTCCGGCAATGAAAAAGGTTCTGTCGCAATAAGGTATATACCAAAACTACTTGAAGGTGCAGGAATTACCCCGACCGTCATTCCCGAGGGTTTTCCCGGGAATCCATGTATATTCAATAGATCCCTGCTAAAAGCATGCAGGGATGACGAGATAAAATAACCTGCATCTTGATTTCGTTTGGGTATAGGTACAAAAATAGTTTCTAACCAGTTTTTTTTAAAAAGGGTTACAATATTTTAAAATTTAATATCACAATAGTGTAATTACATAATTACACTTGTTATTTTAAGCCTGGGTTAATACAGACTAATGATCTAAGTGGTTTGGTACGTCCATTTTTTTATGCAAAATACGAACAACGGTAATAGAATCTTCATTGCTTAAATAAATAATCAAATGCTGCTTATGACCGTTAATTCTAATAGGCGGTGTAAGTTCTCTTCTCTCATGAGAAAGTTTGGGGTTAGTCGCTAAGAACTGACACTTTTCTTTTAAGCTCTGAAGGTATTGTTCTGCTTGATGTTTACCATGCGCTAGAAAACCAGAGCGATAAATATCAATAAGATCTTTCTCAGCTTCTTTAGAAAAGAAATACTGACTCATAACGCATGAGACTTAAGACTCTTACGCGCTACCTCAATAATTTCATCAAATGACTTCTCACTTATTCCACTATCTAATCCTTTAGTAATGGCAGCCTGTAACGCCAGTGTCTTATCGTTTTTGATTTGATCTTGTCGAATTAAATCACGAACATAATCACTGGTGTTTGCATAAACTCCAGTACTCACTTGAGATTGAACCCAGTTTTTCATTAGATCGGGAACCGAAATATTCATCGTAGCCATTTCATTACCTGCTTTAAAATAAGATAGTGCTATTTATGACATACTTTGGCAATCTTTGTCATAATTTTTTTAAAAATAACTAATTTGCAACTAAGCCTATTAAATGGTTCTGTCGCATAACCCAGCCCTGACGCATGAAATAAAACCCGCATACAATACCAAGGTATTGGCATAAAAAGCCATTTTATATTTGCTATATAATGCTTTCCTATCCTAAATACTACCCCCAATAGAAATCATGAGTAAAGTTAGCAAACGGCCTAACCGAGAAGCGCGCAAAGCGCATAAAAAAAGAGACGGGGAGTCGCTATTTTTGCGAAAGCTTGTTTTGGGCATCCCAGCCCAAGCAAGCGGCAAAAACTTAACGCGACCACTAATGCCTTCGGCGCCCCAGACGTCCTGCGTACGTGCCACTTCGCCATTACCATCATAAACTCGGTGCTGGCTTCGTAACACTCCCTCAAATGACTGGACGGCGTTTCGGAATGCCTTTTATTTTGTCTACACCTACGCTAGCGCTACGATTCCGACAAAACAACGGCCCTACGCCTTCTGGGGACTACCAGCCCTCGCGTTCGCTCTCCATGGCTGGCAGCGAGGGCGAAGTGCAAGAAAGCTTTTTGAAGAATTTCCAGAATTAAAAAAGCGGTACTGGGGGAAGCACTTTTGGGCTAGGGGTTACTTTTGTGTCACGGTAGGGCAAATGACTGAGGAAATGATAAATAATTATCTTGAGCATCATTTTGAAGCTAACCCGAATGACAATTTTAAAACAGAGTATGGAGAGCTGAAATAACAGGGCTATTTGCCCTGTATCCCGACTTTCAGTCGCCAGTCTCTCTAACCCACCCGCTTTTAGCGGGTGGGTGTTTAGTTTTATCATAGATGTTATATTAAATTAAAATATATAAATTCTATTCTAAATATCTAAAAAACTAGAATTTTTAAGTAAATGCTCAAAGGTTTTGTAGACCGTTTCTCTTTTCTCAATAATTGCAATTAGTAAGATTTCTTCTTGGAGAGTGTAAATCAGCCTAAATTTACCGACACGGATTTTTTTGAATTTACTGTATCCTTGTAAGCTTTCACCACTGATTAAATCTTTTCTTAATTGAATTATGACATCTTTGAGCTTTTTTGCTGTTTTGATTTCATTTTTTGCAAGCAATTTTAACTGTTTTAAAGCTTGCCTGGTTAATTTGTAATCTCTCATTTTTAGATGCTATCAAGTAAATCCTCTGTTTCTTTTTGAGAAGCGAACCCCTCTTTTATAGCTAATTCCGCCGCTTTTCCATATAAAATATCTTCTAGTTTTTTAAGTTCTTTATATCTAGCAAAAGAAATAACAACAGCAACTTCCTTATCTTGTTTAGAAATACTAACTGGCTCATGGGATACAGTAGAAAGCATAGTGCTAAAGCCCTGCCTAGCTTCTGATGATGTCATTGTTTTCATTGTCTGCATACTCTTTTAAATAATAGACTAAATGTACAAAATACCTATCGGTTTGTACATTTAGTCTATTCTATTTCTTGTTTATGTCAATTTAATTTTCTGAAATTCAACTGTCTTGCTACAAGGAGCCAGTTGAATTTATTTTCCATTCGCAAGGTTAAAACCTTCGCCTTTCAGGCGAACAGATTTATCTCAAATATTACAATCTAAAGATGGATTATCATTATGGCAGTCATACAGTCTACAATATTGAATATCATTTTGTTTGGGTAACAAAATACAGATACCAAGTTTTAAAAGGTGATATCAGCTTGGGTGTAAGAGAGTTGGTAAGGAAAACTTGCGAAGCATTTGAAATCAATAGGTACTAGGGGAAGCACTTTTGGGCTAGGGGTTACTTTTGTGTCACGGTAGGGCAAATGACTGAGGAAATGATAAAGAATTATCTTGATCACCATTTTGACGCCAACCCGAATGACAATTTTAAAACAGAGTATGGAGAGCTGAAATAACAGGGCTATTTGCCCTGTATCCCGACTTTCAGTCGCCAGTCTCTCTAACCCACCCGCTTTTAGCGGGTGGTTGTTTAGTTGAAAATAGTTACAATGTAAGTAACTACTCAGCGTAAATAATTAAAAAAGTTCTTGACAGAGTTTTAGCCTTATTTTTGTGGTTTTTAGTCTCCTGCAGAATAGCCCTCAAATAGGCCATTTATTGGTCCTGTCTTAATAGTCAGCCGCATGATGCTTTTAAATGGTTCTGTCGCAATAATCATCAAAAGCGCAGACCTCCTAGTATTCAGGCATAACTATCCTGCTAAAGCCATAAACTGCTTATAAGCAAGAATATTTTCCTCAGACAATTGTCCCTTTCGGATCATATGTGCCGTTTCAATTCCATCAATGTTGCTTGAGCGGAGTGAAACGCTTTAAAGCCCATCATTGGCTTTGTTATTTTTTTGATAAATCGATGATCCTGTTCGATGATGTTATTCAAATATTTAACCTGTATTATGTCGATCATAGTGGCAAACCCAGCGAGGATTAACAAGAGGTTAATATTGGCTAATCCTGCATAGTTAGCGCCACTTTTATCCATAACGACCTTCGCTGCCAGCCATGGAGAGCGTTAGCGAGGGCTGGTAGTCCCCAGTAGGCGTAGGGCCGTTGTTTTGTCGGAATCTAAGCGTTAGCGCAGGTGGAGACAAAATAAAAGGTTTCCCGAAACGCCGTCTAGTCATTTGAGGGAGTGCTACGTAGCCTGCGCCGAGTTTACGATGGTGTGGCGAAGTGGCACGTACGCAGGACGGCTGGGGCGCCGAAGGCAATAGTGGTCGCGTTAAGTTTTTGCCGCTTGCTTGGGCTGGGATGCCCAAAACAAGCTTTCGCAAAAATAGCGACTCCCCTAATCAGGAAAGCCATTATTGTTAATCGTTTGTTTGAAAAATGCGGTTGCAGCCTCTTCATCACGGTGCTCAGAAAGCATGAAATCAAGCGTATCACCGTGACTATCAACAGCTCGGTATAAATAGGTCCACTGTCCCTTAACTTTGATATACGTTTCATCCATGCGCCACGATTTATTGGTTTCTCGTTTCTGAGATTTAGCGTTTACAGCAATGTCAGGAGAATAACGGATAACCCAACGATTGAGCGTAGCATGATCCACTTCAACACCTCTTTCTTCCATAATTTCTTCAAGGTCGCGATACGAAACACCATACCTGACATAAAAGAAAACAGCATAAAGAATGACATCTTTTGGAAAGTGAGTGCCTTTGAAGCTGAGCATATGATCCACCTTTATATTGAAATTGAGAATTATGATAGCAGATAACGTCGGGAAGGTGGGAGTTATGCGACAGAACCCCATTGGCTGGTTTGTTGAGCTGACGAACAGGACGAACTGAATTTCTTTTTGTAATAACTAAAGATATGCGGCTTGATATCATGCGCTTTGCAATACTCGGACTGCGTTAAACGGCTGGCTCGCCATTGCGGTATGTGCTCTTGCATAGCTGCCATATTTTGAGATGGACTCATAAATACCTCTGGAGTTAATTGGAGGTATTATCTTGCCCTTTTTTAAAGGGGTTTAGAATGTGTGGTTTAATTGACGCTTACAGACATAAAACATTGTAGGTTTTTAAAACCATATTGAATGACAAATAGTATTAAACACACGCAATTACCCAGAGTTGGATACACATACCAAGATTTTATGTGTATCCAACTATTAGTGGAATGGTTTCATAATCCGGATAAATATCAGTGGGTCTGTATTGAAGGAACAAAAACTGAGGGCAATTTCAAAGGTCTTGACGATATTATTGCTCTCAATAAAGAGGGGTATTACGAACTTTTTCAAGTAAAGTTTACAATAGATTCTAAACGGGAGGACTTGAAACTTAGTTTTGACTGGTTATTAGATAAAACTAAGCGGGGCACATCATTTTTACAAAAGTGGGAAAGTGATACTGCAAAATATAATGCAGAAAATCTTTTATCTATTGCAGCCTTAAAAACTAATCGTATTCCTGACAATGAAGTTGCCAAGTCCCTCCATAACAACAAAATTAATATTGATCTAATCCCAGAAAGGTATTTAGAAAAGATAAAAGAACAGCTCGAAGGGTACCAAAAAGCCAAGAAATTTTTTGATATCTTTACATTTGATCATAGTCAGCCAGAAATAGAGGATCTTGAAAACAAATTAAAAGATGAGCTGATACCAGATCACTGCCCTACTGAAGAAGGATGGCTCCGCTTTTTAAAAGCTGTTGAAAGATGGGCTACACGAAAAAATGAACCTGCCCCTGTTGGAAAAATTAAAATTGACCATATACGAGAGCTTCTAACAGCAGGTGTTTCTCGTTCAATATCTCAGTTTTTTGAAATCCCAGAAGGCTATACGCCTCCTTCGGAAGAATTTCATTTGGATATTCTTGAGAAAATAAAATCAACTGGTTGTTGGGTTATTTCAGGACTCCCTGGTATGGGGAAAAGCACTTACCTCTCCTATTTGACTGAAAAAATAATAGAACAAGACATTCCTGTAATTAGACATCATTATTCACTATCTGCGCAAAGCGTGATTGATAGAGTTTCTTATCCTAATGCAGCACGCTCTTTGCAAAACCAATTACAGCTATTGTTCTCTTCACTGTTCATTTCTCGTGATTATGATCTGGAAAATCTCGACGAATGGATAAGAATGGCTTCAGATGAAGCTAACCAACAAAGCAAAAAATTAATTGTAATTATTGACGGGCTGGACCATGTAGGAAGAGAGCGTCCAAACATTAGTCAACTTGGACATTTGATAAATAGACTCATACCATTACGTGACAAAATTTGCCTAATTTTAGGAACACAGCCGGTCAGTGACACGCATCTTCCCTCCTCACTGACCTCTAATGTGCCTAGAGATCAATACTGGCTAAATTTACCACTAATGGATCTGAGTGCAATTAAATGCTGGATAGAGGGCCTATCAAATAGCAAAAAAGTCACCTTAATCGGAACGGAGGATTATAAAGCAAGAGAACTGGTCGAAATATCTGAGGCATTTCTTAAAGTTTCGGGTGGGTATCCTTTGCATTTAATTTACTCAATAAAAAGCCTCACATCATATAAGAAACATTTAAATAAATACGACATAGAAAGACTTCCAACTTGTCCAGATGGAGACATTCATAACTATTACGCAACTTTGTGGTCTAACTTATCCGCAAGCGCAAGAGAAATACTTTTATTAATTGCCTGTGTCGAATTTCCTTGGCCTAACGAGAATAGTATTGGTTCCTGCTTTCAAGATAGTCTGCTTTTTAAAGAAGCTTTTCACGAGATACAGCACCTAGTTGAAAAAAGGCGCAGTGGAATTATTCCTTTTCATGGAAGCATCTTGGTTTTTCTTAAAAACAAGCAGGAATACCAAGATTCCCTCAATGAACTATTACTAAAAGTACAAAAATGGTTGGCAGAGTCCGCACCTGAGTATTGGCGATGGGGTTGGGAATGGATAGTTGAAGCAAACTTGGAAGAAGTAAAGCCTCTGATCAACGGGATTAACCGTGAATGGTTAGTAGAATCTTTTTGTAAAGGTTATCCCTTACAGCATATTGAACATATTATCTCAATGGCTGAAAAAGTTGCGCTTGAATATAATATGTTTCCGGAATTGGTTGGCCTACGCCTTATTAAGATCAGGCTAATAAATGGTCCAGAATACCAGCTACAAGAATATGATGAATTTTTAAAATGTGCGCTTAAATGGAATCCTGAAAGCTATGGGCTTTTATGGAGAGCAGATAACTTACGGCTACTTGATGATAAAGAAATTCCAGTTGTATCTCTTCTCTTTAAAGACAGAGATAACTTAGTAGCTGAAGATTGCCTAGAAGAAGTTTTGAGACGGTTAAAATTTTACGCCCGGATCAGGGATTCATCACAAAGTGACAAAATTGATACATTAACCAATGCCGTTATTGACATTCTGGTTAATATTTCTAGTCTGGATATAAGAAGGATACTCGCCTTTCTAAACCAGCTGAGAGACAAAGAAACTTTCTTTAAAAAAACACTCAATCAGTTAGTTGTAGCTGGAAATGGCCATTTAATATTGGAGATTCCATCATCCGTAGTACCTGATGGATTTAAATATCTGTATTGGGATTATTTCGTATTGGCATGCTGTAACGAAGGGATAGAGCTTACCAATCGTCCTGAAAAAAATCAGATTGGATCAAGCGCACTGGGAGTTATCGCTCTATTGTTAGAAAAGCAGTCTATAGATACCAAGCTTCTGGAAAAACCTTCGCTTCCAGATAAGCATGAAAATGCCACTGATGACTACTTTTATAACCTTTTCTTTATCTCTTTAGCTAAACAGTTAGAGAAAAAGGTCAATATAGAGAACCCCGTCAATGTGTCAGTTGATAGCGTAGAATTATTTATCAGTAAGGCCTCATCCGCTTTCAAATATGCGGCACACTATATTGCCACAAAAGTAGAAAAAGAAGATGGCATAGATATTTTTGAAATATATAAATTAATCAAGCAGGCAAAATTACCTGCTCGTAAGGAATGCGATTTTGATAGCACAAGAATTTGGCATTTTATTTCCAAAACACTTACCCGCATATCCTTGGATATGTACCTCTTGCTAAGCAATACCAGAAGCCTTAAAAAGCTAAATTCGGAATCTTTTGAAACATTGAAAGATAATAGCTGGTGGCATTCTCAATCTTGGCTGGAGCAGGCAAACTACAAATCCATACATATTATTCCAAAAGAGGTTTCAGAACAGGAAATCCGAACCTCTTTATCTTCTTTAGTTGCCAAACAGGACAACACCTCAAGGTTGGCAAACGATAGCCTTGACCTTGCAAAGTTATCCTGCTTACTAAGTTTAAACAAAGAAACGCAACAGTGCCTAAAGTGGGCAGCTCAACATACATTAGGATATGGGTGGAGAAAAGATACTACTTTCAGTGAACTATACGAAGCCATGGAGGCATGCTCTGAATATGGTGTAGGCAATATCCCTGATTGGTTACGCCGTGTAGCCCCCTTTACAAACGATATATTTGATTATACAGAGAAGGAAATCAGGCATATTCCTGGCTGGTATATAGACTTATTGGCAAAGCACTCTCCTGAAAGATTAGTTGATGAGTTTGACTATCACTTAAGCAACCAAAACTGGTCTATAGCACACGATATTTTAGAAAAATTTGTTGAACATTTCCCCCTAAACACTCCTGCCGAACATGCTTTTTTACGATGCCTTACTTCTTATGAAGCTCTATCAAAATTAAGAGATAGAGCGGAGAAAAACCCTTCGTTGTCGCCACTCTATAAATCACAATGCGATTTTCTTGGAGGGTTTCCTCCCGCACCAAAAGAACATTCTTCAAATTCTTTTGAAGAAAAGAATATCGATATAAAACCAGAAACTTACCCGCCAGAGCAGTTAGATGATCTAGATGAAGAACTTAATGATAGAGGTCTCTACTTGGCAGATGAGTTTCTTGAGTCTTGGATATCCTATTGGGTAGAACAAGATCGTGGCCTCGATGTCATTAAAGCGTTTGAAAAAGTTTGGAATGACGAACATAGCGACTCAATACGTTTGGGACGCAGCCTGCATGTCATATTCTCAATAAGCCAGAAGCTTCAAGGAACAAAAAAAGCCTATCAATGGGCTATTCGGGATATACGTACAAATAACCATTGGGGACGATGGTCGGGGTCAAGGGCCGAAGAATGCTTAAATAAATATGCAAAGATTTATAAATCCGATTGGAAAACTCTTTTAATTGATACAACAAAGGGAGAGCTCATAACACTCAGAAGAAACGAATGGGTTGTTGTTCCTACGAGCCAATTAGTGAGCTATTTGCTATCCGCCGAACAACCTGATTTAGCTTGCCGCATAACTGAGGTGATGTTAGAAAGCCTGGAAAATGAAATTGCACACCTTCCTATCTCATCCCTTCATTGGTATGAACAGCCAGTGCTATCAGATCAAGTCGCTTCCCGTTTGCTGCTTCTGTATTCTAAATGGCCCGACCGCTTAGCGCGTTTAAGGACAGCAAATGAATTTTCTCTTCTGCTTAATAGTAGTCCTGACTTTAGAAAGCTGTATTTGGAACATCTAGGAAAGCAAAATTACGAGATTGAAATAACAGACTTACTATCAATTCTTCTTTTAACAGAAGGGCAGATATTTTCAGATGAGGAGTTACTGGATTTCATTAAATACCCTTCCATTCTTTCTGATGAAATATTACGCAGGCTTGGATATAAAGATGACGATCAAAGAGAAATAGCTTGTTATCACTCTAAGTTAACTTCTGATAGTTACGTTGAGTCAGACAGGTTTGAAAAATCAAAAGACGGAATGGCTCCAGTTTACTTTGGTATTATAAATGAATTGGGTGACCGCTTGGGTTATCCTCTCTACCAGCATATGTCATCTGAGTGGGATATAATTTCTACTAGACAAGATTTCTTTTATTTTAATCCTTACGATTTTTGTGGTGATCAGTTTTATCGGCAAGACAGGATTTCATGCAGTTTTTCTACTCAGATAGAAAGTGTTGTACTATCAGCTTATCTAAGAACACTTTCTTTTGCCTATACTAACTTAAAAGCATCGTATGATGAGGTTTCCGCCTTAGGACTTCAGGTGGCTCCTTTTGGTGGGCTTTGTAGCTCATTATTACCGTCATCTAAACCTGATAATTGGCCTATTATATCAAAGTTAAGTAAAGAAGATGAGCTTCCAACTAACTCGGACCTCTCAAACTACCTAGATGGCTTGATAAATTGTGAACCAATCATTCTAAGAGCAAATGGCCCAGTTTTACACGATCTTTCAGGAGTTTGTTATGATCTTGAGGTTAGTTTTGTTTTTGATGTAGATACCCCAGTGGCACAATCGGTGTTATCTTGAATGGGGGTGTTTTTATGTAGTTTATTCATACTTTTTAGCAGAACAACTAGACTTTCTTGAAATACATGATATAATGCACTTGTAGTATTGGAAAATCTTGTTAGATGCTCTGTGTTGTCCTCATAGTTGTCTAGCAATTAAAGCCCTATAAAGAATCTCCCGGCTAAAGGTTTCATCTTTATAGTGCGTAGTAAAAATAAGTCCTGCTCCCCATTAATTTATTTTGATGGGGAGCAGGACTTATTCCATATATCTATCTGTTTCTCACAGCTATTATATAATATAATAGCTACTTTATTTTGGATTGCAAGTCTTTTTCAAGATATTTTAACACTTATCCCAAAACCAAGCCTCCTGCCCCACTTATATAAAAACAGACACCGGTCTAACCCATGCCGGCTTTGCGGTTCTGATGTATTGAATTAATAATCCCCCGATTAGATCTCTTCACCTGCTCTACCCACTCAAAAAATATAGTGAAGCCTGGAGTCCCCTCGTGTTTGCTGGAAAGGGGGACAGATGAATAAGTTGTGTTATATAAACAGTTTATCTGTCCCCTGTTTTTATAAATACGTGGGGTATAGGCTCTTGCTCTGTAATAAACTCACAGATGAACCTTACGGCATAATTAAGTCTGTACGACAAAGCCACCAAGGACACCTGTTGGGATGTAAAGCTAGAGTGAGATATGCTCGGATAGCGGGGGAGAGTAGGTCTTGCTTTATGACTCGAGTGAGCGGCATACCTAAGGGAGGGATAAATAAAGTATGCTTCAAAGATTCGGGGACTGCTCTCGATAGAGTGGCAGAGGTTATCGAGATAGCTACATTCGCTGAAAATCCTGGAAACGGAGCTTTAGCGAAGTGAAGATTTTTAGTCCGCGATAGCCGTAGGGCCGTTATTTTGTCGGAGTCTGAGCGTTAGCGAAGGTGGAGACAAAATAAAAGGCCATCCGACACGGCGTCAAGTCATTTGGAGCCTATGTTCCGACCCCTTGTTGGGTCGGGACGAGGTGACGAGGACGAATCGGGGCCGCCGGAGGCATAAGTGGTCGCGTTAATGTTTTTGCTGCTTGCTTGGGCTGGGATGCCCAAAACAAGCTTTCGCAAAAATAGCGACTCCCCGAAAGACTATTTATTTCCTTCGCTGAAAATCAGGGAAACGTAGCCTAAGCGAAGTGATGATTTCTAGTCCCCGATTATCATTCAACAATACTCTTCGCTGTTGATACGTACCATTTGCCACCGCACCTAGTTTATTCATTCTTTAACTACGCATCCCCTTGGCAGCCCTAACAATCGCTGTCAGCCCCGGACGGGCTGATAGTCTCCAGAAGGCGCAGGGAAATTTGCCAATCCGAAGTGCGCGATAGCGCGCGAGGGAGGCTAAAATTTTATCCCGAATAGTTGTAGAGCCATTTGTGGTAGCCATGACTGAGCTGCTTTGTGCTCAGTCTGTGGCGGACGCAGGGCGGCTGGAGCATCTCCTATTCGCTGCGTAGGTGAACGAATTACGGCGACAGGAGTCCCGGAATTTCGTGAGGTAGCATGGCGCGCCTGTTGTTGGGTCGGGACGAGGTGACGAGGACGAATCGGGGCCGCCGGAGGCATAAGTGGTCGCGTTAAGTTTTTGCTGCTTGCTTGGGCTGGGATGCCCAAAACAAGCTTTCGCAAAAATAGCGACTCCCCCGCTGTCAGCCCCGGACGGGCTGATAGTCTCCAGAAGGCGCAGGGAAATTTGCCAATCCGAAGTGCGCGATAGCGCGCGAGGGAGGCTAAAATTTTATCCCGAATAGCCGTAGAGCCATTTGTGGTAGCCATGACTGAGCTGCTTTGTGCTCAGTCTGTGGCGGACGCAGGGCGGCTGGAGCATCTCCTATTCGCTGCGTAGGTGAACGAATTACGGCGACAGGAGTCCCGGAATTTCGTGAGGTAGCATGGCGCGCCTGTATGTCAGGTATGGCGTTTCGTATCGCGACCTTGAAGAAATTATGGAAGAAAGAGGTGTTGAAGTGGATCATGCTACGCTCAATCGTTGGGTTATCCGTTATTCTCCTGCCATTGCTGTGAAAGCTAAATCTCAGAAACGAGGAACCAATAAATCGTGGCGCATGGATGAAACGTATATCAAAGTTATCGGGGAGTCGCTATTTTTGCGAAAGCTTGTTTTGGGCATCCCAGCCCAAGCAAGCAGCAAAAACTTAACGCGACCACTTATGCCTCCGGCGGCCCCGATTCGTCCTCGTCACCTCGTCCCGACCCAACAAGGGGTCGGAACATAGGCTCCAAATGACTTGACGCCGTGTCGGATGGCCTTTTATTTTGTCTCCACCTTCGCTAACGCTCAGACTCCGACAAAACAACGGCCCTACGGCTATCGCGGACTAAAAATCTTCACTTCGCTAAAGCTCCGTTTCCAGGATTTTCAGCGAGGGTCAGTGGACCTATTTATACCGAGCTGTTGATAGTCACGGGGATACGCTTGATTTCATGCTTTCTGAGTACCGTGATGAAGAGGTTGCAACCGAATTTTTCAAACAAACGATTAACAATAATGGCTTTCTTGATAAGGTCGTTATGGATAAAAGTGGCGCTAACTATGCAGGATTAGCCAATATTAACCTCTTGTTAATCCTCGCTGGATTTGCCACTATGATCGACATATTACAGGTTAAATATTTGAATAACATCATCGAACAGGATCATCGATTTATCAAAAAAATAACAAAGCCAATGATGTGCTTTAAAGCGTTTCACTCCGCTCAAGCAACCATTGATGGAATTGAAA
This sequence comes from Bathymodiolus japonicus methanotrophic gill symbiont, assembly GCF_019721995.1. Lineage (GTDB taxonomy): Bacteria > Pseudomonadota > Gammaproteobacteria > Methylococcales > Methylomonadaceae > Methyloprofundus. Next base: position 25,524 of record NZ_BLYC01000029.1, read on the forward strand.
CAGCACATATGATCCGAAAGGGGCAATTGTCTGAGGAAAATATTCCTGCTTATAAGCAGTTTATGGCTTTAGCAGGATAGTTATGCCTGAAGACCAGGAGGTCTGTGCTTTTGATAATTATTGCGACAGAACCAGGTATATTAATCACCATCGCAGGAGAAAACCATTCTCACCACATTGTTAAAATTACGATAACCTAGTGTTAAAGCCAAGTACCATGTGGTATTTAGAAAAGCAATGGCTTGAAAAATAGAACCATTTTTAGATGAACATGCGAACCTTATTTGGCTTAAATTTAATCTTATGATCGTAGGTAATATGGTGATTTGTTTTTTGCGACAGAACCAAAAACGTGCTAAATTATAATTTTATTGGTCCCAGATAGCTAGTCAAAACTATGCACTTTAGTGCAAAGTGCTTTAGCTGCTACACACTTATGTTAAACCTTGTTCTATGAATGAGCAAAGGCGAAGTGGTGATACAGTTACGCGATTCACGGCTCACGCCTCACTTGGTATGGGTAACAAAGTATCGATATCCGATATTAAAGGGCGATATTAAAAAGCGTTGTCGTGAATTGATAATTCAGGTATGTGATGCAGAGGATGTCCAGATCTTAAAAGGAGGGTAAGTAAAGATCATGTCCACATGCATATAGAATATCCTCCAAAATTATGTATCAGTTATTTAGTAAAGCGGTTGAAAGGTTGTACTTCTCGCATGTTGCAGTAGGAATATCCTGCCTTAAAGAAACGCTATTGGGGGCGGCACTTTTGGGCGATAGGTTATGGAGGTTGGTCGACAGGAAACATTACTGAAGAAATGGTTCAGGAATATCTTGAGCACCACCGCGATCCTTCAAACAAAGATAGTGGAAGCATGATTCTTGAATAGTTAGTTTTGGACTTTCAGTCCAGTCGCAACCTATGCACTTTCAGTGCATAGTGGTTGAGTAAAATATTTGTAGAGTAACGTCAAAAGAGTTTCTGTACATAGGAAATTGTAGAAACACGTAGAAGTAAAATCACGATAAAACATTTGACGAGAATAGTATGAAAGCAACCTTTATTGGCCATCAGTCATGGCTTATATCATCTAAAAAAACATATATTTTGATTGATCCCCTACTAAAATCCGTTTTTGGTGCGAGCGAAAGATCATTCTGTTCAATTTTTCCATTCAGGAATATAGATATTGCGGAAATGCCGAAAATTGATGCTATTTTTTTAAGCCACGAACACGCTGATCATTTTTGCATCGAATCACTAAACGAAATTTCCCCAAAGCCTCCAGTCTATGTTGGAGCATTAATGCTAAACAATGTTAAGTATGCATGCAAGAAGATGGGGTATGATGTCAAAATTGTTAATGAGTTAACACCAATTACTATCGGATCTATCAAAATAACACTATTTCATGCGGATCAGAGCACGCCTTACTGGGAAAACAGAGTTTATCAGCTATTATTTGAAGATTTGAATTCAGAGGCTAGCTTCTTTTTAGCAGTAGATGCAGCTATGTCGTCGAACTATGAAGGAATGATCGAACGAAACGACAAAAAAAAACCAGATATTGTTGCAGTTTCTAATAATGCACAAATAACAGACTATGGTCGAAGATCAGCATTTGAGAATGCTTTGTCCTTAGAATCCGAAGTTCCTGCTAAAAATGGCCCGGCTTTGTTGAATGTTTATGACCAGTTATTAGTTTCTTACTTGAAAGGTCTCCCAGAGATTGAAAATATTGCGATTTGTGGTGGTGGATTTATAAAAGGTACAGAGGACTTGAGTCCCCCACCTTTTTCGGACGGTGCTTTGATTGTGGAAAAATTGAACCACGTATTCAGTTCAGGAAAAATCTGGAATTTAATACCAGGCCAGGTGATATCAATAAAAAACCACATTGTCTCTACGGCGCAGAGAGTATCTTGGATCACTCTAACGACGAAAGATAAAATCATCGAAGATTTTGGATTGCCTAAACCAGTATCCACTGAAAAATTATTTTATCCTTATATTCAAGAAGAAATAACCGAATGTGAATTAAGCGATGCAAAAATCAGGATACGCCAATGTATTGAAGATATGCTCCCAGGGATATTATTGTCTGAACCTGGAAAATTTGCTTTCAATCGATACATTATTTCTAATAACTTTTCACCGCAGATTGATTTCATTTTTTCCACACCTGATTTAAATATATCTTTTAAACTTAGTGTCGACCTATGTACTGGCTCTATTAGCGAAAGCCACTCATCTTGTACGGCACCGAGTAAAGTAACAATGTTTATTTCTGATTTCATCGCGGTTTTGGATGGTGCCGTAGAAATATGGGACCTTACAGGTTCTTCAGTTAAGATTGAATATGAAAATGAAAACTGCAACCCAATCCCTTTTTTCTACGCATATTTCGGTGAGCACAATCAACAAAACCTTGCAATTAAGATGGTAGATAAAAAAATTTCGATGGGAGGTCGAAAATGAAACTAACCCATCTAGGACATGAGAGTTGGATCATTGAGTTAAATGGAAAAAATTATTTACTAGATCCTTTGTTACGTGAAACATTTGGAACGTGCGACGAACTACCTTTTTATGTAACTCCTGGCAGATCGATTGAACACAAATTATATGAATCAATCGACGGTGTATTTTTAACAACTGAGTATTTCCAGCATTTCGATTTAAAATCCCTAGAACTGCTTCCTAAAAGGGTAAATTATTTTTTTCCTAATACTTTTTCAAAGGAAGCACAGAAGGCACTTTGCCGAATCGCAGGCTGTGAGAAAAGACTGAAAGCTCTAAGAATCGCTGAAGAGTTCAAGAGCGAATCCATGGGGTTGAAGTTCGTTCCGCCAAGCTCAGATACTGTTTTTTGGGATAGTCGGGTGTGCAGCCTGATGGTTAGTGAGTCTAACGTTTTGACAGATTCACAAGACTGGATATATATCCAGTCAGACACAGCTATTCCAGATAGTATTCTAGAATTCATACCTAAATCTTGGAACTCTATTCCGGCAGGAATAATTGTAGTGAACCATTTCCAGAAATGGGAGGAAGTAGGATATTCGGCGAATGATAACTTTATTGGTGATCAATTACAGCACTGGACACCACAATCATATTTCCGGTTCATGTCAAATGTCTTTCCTCTGCATATCAACCCATTGAATGCAACCAAAGCTTATTTCTTAACTGGCGGTCAATACGACTTAGTAAATGTTCAGAGACCTAGATCGACATTCAGTAATTTACTCCTAGCTAAGGATGTGGAATCGATGAGTTTGAATGTACTTGTAGATGCCCCAGAAGCTGGACACTTCTACTCTTGGAATGGAATTAGGTGGTTAAGAGAGGTTGATTCAGAATTCGTCATAAAATGTGATGCACCATCAGGGGATGTTAGAAAACCATTTAGCATTACACAGCAGATTAGTGCCAATCGGGAAGAATCGGATGATACAGATTTAAAGATCACACAGTGGCTTGCGTATTTGAAACAAATTCTTCTATTTTCTAGCTGTGGGCACCGACTTATATTTACTGACTCGTACATTAATGGTGCATTAGGCCCCAGAAGATTTTGTGTTCAGCTAGTAAACGGATCTCAATCGTGTCAATACGTATTCGATTTCTCAAAATCTGAATTTGAATACGAAGAATTCACTGATCAACTAGCTTTGATTCAATATCCATCTGGATTCAAGATTCACACACATGATTTAGTAGCAGCTATAAATGGCAAAGCTACAATCGCTGAGATAGCCCATGCTGGAATCTTTCAATGGTACGTGGGAACGCCAATAGATTCTGTTATCGGAATGCTCTACACCGCTTTTGCTGAATTTATGCCGAATGGAATAGCAGCTAAGAAATATGATACATATTTATGAATGTCGACTAAAAAAATAGATAATAGTATTTTTTGTACTCTGCTAAAAGGGCGCTTTATCGAGGGACTAAATAATTTACCTTCTAAATGGAAAATCGAAAAATTTAAAACCATTGCTGATCGCTATCTAGGAACCAAGAGCGAATCACTCACCGCGATTAAATTCAGTAATGAAAGCGGTATTTTCAGAATCGGAAATAGTGCAGTGATCAAAATTTTCTCATCACGAAAAGAATATGAGCGAGAACTTCTTGCAAATTTGATCCTGTCAGGTGAGGGTATTTGTCAAATGTTAGATTCGTCGGATGATCTGTTAGTTATTAAGTTCGAGTTTCTCGAGACGGAAAAAATAAAAGCCAATGATATAGAAAATGCTTTCTCCTTACTGGGGAGATTACATTTTCGAGGGATATCCGCACTGGTTGAAAGTGCTAATGTCATCCCCCCTGATTTTGATGAAGCAGGTCTCCCATTAATAAAGGCTGCCCTTGATGATTGGAATATAGAGCCATCATTTTCTATAAATGACCATAAAGCCGAAAATTATAGAATGTCTAACGGTGTGCTAACAAGGATTGATTTGGGCACTATAAATTTTCGATACCCCCGATGGATTGACCTATTTACAATTGTTGATTTTGTATCAGATACTTCTTCTTTATCTATAGATATAAAAGAATTATGTGGTGTATATTTCGATTCCTGTAAAATTTCCTGCTCAAAAAGGAAATATGCAGTAGAAATATTGGATGCATTAGCGAGCGACTTAGGGTTTGAGTCACTTGAACACTTTTGGAGCAAGGGAATTGAATTGATTGAAATTAATGGTTCTGTCGGACAGTGATTGAATTTGTCGATTCTGTTGCATAAAGTTAACTTCTCCACGTTATCTGCTATCATAATTCTCAATTTCACTAAACAACCACCCGCTAAACAGGCGCGCCATGCTACCTCACGAAATTACGGGACTCCTGTCGCCATAATTCGTTCACCTACGCAGCGGATGGGAGATGCCCTGAACGCCCTGCGTCCGCAACGACTACGCACAAAAGCCGCTTCGTCATTACTACCTCACTGGCTGTTTACTTTACACCTATGTCTTGTCTTAATTCAACTGGTATATTGCTAGCTACTACTTCCAGAGGGTTATGCACTTATTATACGAATTCAGGGGTATTGATAATTGAAAAATTTTAAAATAACGACTTTAAAAATTCTTCAACGTCAGGCTGACCTATGGGTCCTTTTGCTTTTTATAGCTAGTATTGCCTCATCTTCAATTCCTGTTGCAATGGGTTTTAGTTTTTCCAGGTTGGTTACTGAAGAAACTTTTAACACGCAGGATATATATTTTGTAGCATTTCTTACATTTTTAGAAGTTCCGATTACCCTAGCTAGACTTTTCGCATCAAGAAAAATACTAAATCGATCTGGAGAAATTTTCAGAAAACGATTTACATACAGGAATATATCAACCCCTGGGTCAGGAAAAATTATATATCGGAATTACAATCTTTACACCGACCACCTTATTGAAAGTTACCAGTTTATTTTTGATTGTTTTTTTATTGTTGTCCTAAGCATTTTATCCACTATTGAATTCGGCTTCTTACCAACTTTGGTAATACTGGGGTTAGTTCCTTTTGTTCCATTTATAAACCAATTGGTGAAAAAATCTAATTTCTACTACCGCCACGTTCAAAAACTGACAGACCTAAGAACAGGAAAACTTAATTCGTTTACGAAATTTCGCACCAGCTATCAAGGCGTCAATAAACGTTCGGGCGCACAGTTTCGCCAACTATCAAAAATATTTAAATTTGAAATGTTTTGTCGTAATGCCGATTCTTTTCTCAAGTCACTTGAAATATACGTTAACGCATTTTCTAGATTTGCTCCATTTATAGTGGTTTCGATCATCCACTCTTATGTAGCCCCGGACGAGCTTCTCAATTCCAAGCAACTCTTCTGGGTCGGTCTTCCCATAGTATCGAGTTTTTTTCGGCTTCCAAGGGGAATTGTGGCTCTAAAGATGCTAAAAAGAATCAAATTGGAGATGGATAACCGGTTGGGTTCTTTAATCAACTCGAAACTTGACCAACCTGTGATAATAGGTGATAGTCAGGAGCTTTGGGAAGGAACTCTTACTGATAATGTGATTTTCCCAAATGCCGATGCAAGAAATGTAATTAATCACATGGGGCTTTGCGTTGAACTTGAGTTGGACGACCCTTTTTCAAATGATTACATAATACACAAAAAGGGAGGCAATATATCTGCTGGTCAAAGAACGCGGTTAATATTTGCTAGGGCAGTAGCAATTGCTGGTGAATCAAATATTCGGGTTGAATTAGATATCAGTTTTGATTCGCTAGACAACAATAACAAGTTATTGATAAAAAAATGGCTTGATTCAAATTTGGTTGCTAGATTTATTTATTTAACAAGACGTAGTGCCGACACACTCAGAACTGACTCCGAATCAGAAGCGACTTACTCGGATTTACAAAAAGATAAATACTATACAGAAGGAGAAAGTTCCGTTTCGGAAAAAGAAGTATTTGGTGGATTCAACAAATTTATATTTTTCGCGAAATTAGTAAAATATACTTTTTTTCCAGCCATTTTGGCGGCAACCCTCAATGCTTTTATTTATATGCAAGCTGGCTCAACCGATAACCTTTCAGCTAAATGGATTACAGCTATTACTGCAATGTTTTTTGGTATACTTCTGATTTTAATTTCAGGGTGTTTAGTTGAGATGAAAATACGGAAAATTTCCGTTGCAAATATATTTTCTGGACTAACATCGACAAGCACTACCGAGCAGGATTGGAACACATCATTGTTTGTTGAACTCAATTATGTCGTAGAAGCATTCGCCTTCTATTGCCATGATTTAGTTTGGATAATTTCTTTATTTTCTGTGGCAGCCATAATGATGTACTGGAATATCGGAATTATAGGTCTTTTTTTTGCCACCGCCTTGCTTATTTTCTTTACTATGATTTATTTGTTTATATACCCTGACTTATCAAAAGCAAGGCAGCTTCTCGTCACCTCTTCCTCTAAATTCATCGAAGACCTTGATAACGTAACGTTGATTCAATCTGCTCCAAATACCACACCTATTCATTTAGTAACACTGGCTTTAAGAGAACAAATTTTATTAAAGGGAATTGTCTCTTGGACAGAGGCTAAATTCCACCTAATTTCAGTGAAGGAAAAAATAGGCTTATATGGAAATATAGGTTTAGGAATCATATATGTTTGTGTTTTTATTTCATTTGGCATCGTTGAAGTTAGCAGCCCTATCCGGGCACTAATTTTAGGTTCTCTACTGGCAATTGATTCTGAGTGTATTCGCCTGTTTGCCGCAACTTCTGGATTCTCGGTTCAATTTGACGCATACAAAAAAATTGAATTATTTAGCAAAGATAGTGAATCTAATCATAAAATTAGTACATTTTCCCAAAAAGATTCAATTCAAATAGAATCAATGCTTATTGAAAATATTCAATGCCAATCAAAAGAATTTTCTCTTAATCAAGGACTAAACAAACTTGATGCCCAGTCTGGAGCTGGAAAAAGTAGCCTAATGAAACAAATATTCTTAAATAAAAACAATGGGGTATTGTATTCGGCACAATATTATGATTGCGAATTTTTACAAGCCATCAAATGGATCGAGTGCCAACAGTTTGGAACTAGTGTTGATGATGTTTTTGAAATCATTCGTGAAGAATCGGGAAATACCAAGCTTCTTTTATTGGACGAATGCTTTTTGCAGTTTGATAGGTATAGCAGTTCAGAATTATACGACAAATTGGAAAAATGGGCCATGGTTACAGGCAAGTCAGTGCTTTATGTCGATCATCGCATGACCAAAGGAATTGTTTTGAAGCTTACTGATCTTCTGTTAATCTGAATCAGATAACTAAAAAAATATGGCTCTATGTGAATCCTAGTGGGTAGTGCGATAATAATACCATGAATAATGAATCTTTATTTAGTATGGCTTTAGGCTCATCTCCTTACACACAAGTCTGATATAAGAGTGTAAAATCTCATTATTTTAGTAACGATGACTGAGACTTGGGCAGAAATGGAATTTTGTAATTTAGATTTAGGTGATTCACGGCTTAATAAAAGAGCAGTTAAATTGATAGAAACTTTTGTAAAAGCGCCTAAACTAAGCATTCCTCAGGCTTGCCAAGGCTGGGCTGAAACACAAGCGACTTATCGATTTTATGCAAATGAAAATGTGACATGGGAAAAGTTGTTAGTCGCCCATACAGATCAAGTTGAACAGCGCATTATAGTCAGTGAAGAGCCCGTTATTTTATGCTTACAAGATACGACAGAATTAGATTTTAATGGACAAGAAACTGAGGATTTAGGTCGCTTATCTTACGATGCCCAAAGAGGCATGTACTTGCATCCGACACTCTGCATTACACCAGACCGGCTCCCTTTAGGGGTTAGTGATGCGTGGATGTGGGCAAGAGGAAAAAGCAAAGCAGAAGATCAAAATAATCCCACGATAAAAGAAAGTGATCGCTGGATAGAAGGTTATGAACGTGTCGCTGAAATGGCCGAACGTTGCCCTAAAAGTCGGCTCGTTTATGTGGCCGATAGAGAAGGTGATATTTTAAGTCTTATGCAGAGAAGTAAGGCGTTAAATACGCCTGCTGACTGGCTAGTAAGAGCCAGGCATAACCGTAAATTATCAGCGGATGAAACACTGTGGGATAGCGTCGATAAGCAAGAGGTTATGAGTCGCGTTAGTTTTATTAAGCCACGAAAAAAAGGCGAAAAATCGCGACAAGTTCAGCAAGAAATTAAAGTGTTACGCTGCACTTTCCCCGTAAAAGGGAAAGAAGGTATTGAAGTAACTTTGGTTCAGGCAAAAGAAATCAACCCGCCTAAAGGGAAGTCACCGCTCATATGGCGCTTATTAAGCAATCGAAGGGTAGAAAGTGAAGATCAAGCCTGTGAGTTGATTGACTGGTATCGCTGTCGCTGGGAAATAGAAATGTTTTTTGATATTTTGAAAGTGGGCTGCAAGGTTGAAAAGCTTCAATTATCCAGTAAAGAGCGCATTGAAAAAGCCTTAGTCATGGCCATGGTTATTGCTTGGCGGGTGATGTATCTTATGCGCTTAGGTCGCATCTGTCCTGACTTGCCTGCTGAATTAATCTTTGATCCTTTAGAATGGAAATCATCTTATGGTTTATTGGACAAAAAGATACCCAAAAAAGTGCCTACACTGAATGCCGTGTTAAGAAATTTAGCGACATTGGGTGGTTTTTTAGGGCGTAAATCAGATGGTGACCCTGGTGCGAAAAGTATTTGGATCGGTTTTCAGAGGATTCAGGACTGCGTATATGGTATTCAAATGGCCAGAAAGCTAAAAGGCGTATTTTAGGACTTGTGTGTAAGGAGGTGCTTTAGGCTATAGCACCCCAAAGAGTCAAGACAGATTTTTCAACAATCCTTATTCCATATTCCTAAGCCGCTTCATTCTGCTGTTCATTAGCTAAAATACTTTCTCTCTATACATTCATTGGTTTTTTATAGTCCAGGGTTTCATGAAACCGTTGATGATTATAAAACTCAATATAGTCATCAACATCTTCTATTAACGCTCTAATTGAACCATATTCATTTAAATAAATACGCTCACATTTTGCACTTCGCCAAAACCGTTCAATATAGCACCCCAAAGAGTCAAGACAGATTTTTCAACAATCCTTATTCCATATTCCTAAGCCGCTTCATTCTGCTGTTCATTAGCTAAAATACTTTCTCTATATACATTCATTGGTTTTTTATAGTCCAGGGTTTCATGAAACCGTTGATGATTATAAAACTCAATATAGTCATCAACATCTTCTATTAACGCTCTAATTGAACCATATTCATTTAAATAAATACGCTCACATTTTGCACTTCGCCAAAACCGTTCAATACAAATATTATCCGTTGCTCGTCCTTTTCCATCCATAGAAATAGTAATGCCTTTGTTTTTTAGTCGTTGGGTATGAATTTCACTGGTGTATTGACTGCCTTGATCCGTATTAAAAATTTCAGGTGTTCCGTAGAGAGAAAGCGCTTCATCTAATACATCCATAACTAAAAAAGAATCCATTGTGTTTGATATTTTATGGGCGAGCACTGCTTTTGAGTGCCAATCAATAATCGCCGCTAAATAAACCATCCCTTCTTTGGTTTTAATATAGGTTATATCTGTGCTCCAAACTTGGTTAGCGTGTGATATATCAAGATCTCTAAGCTTATAAGTATATTTTTTATGTTCTTTTATGGGGATCGTTGTATTGACTTGTTTTACCGCTAATACGGCTTTCAAGCCCATCTGCTGCCGATAACTCGCCACCGTGTTTAAACTGACTTTAAAACCACCTTCAAGCAACTGCTGGTGTACTTTAGCCGCACCATAAATAGGGATGTCTTTAAAAATGTGATTAATCTGAGTTTTGATCTCTTCTTTCTTTTTATTCTCTCTTTTTTTGTAATAGAGATTGCTTCTATTTAATCCTAATAATGCACACTGCTGTGTTAGAGGTAGAGTGTTAAGCTTGGGCTCAATCAACTGTTTTCTATCAGATGAGTCCAAGCTTTTTAGCTTTTTTTCGAGCCACTCCTTTTCAACCGTCATTTTTCCTACGATTTTTGTGAGCATCTCATTTTGTTCTTGAGCTGCTAATAGATCCTCTTTGTAATCTTTAACGGCTTTGGAGGGCTCCATTGCTATTTCTGCATTGTCTAAGAATATTTTTTTCCAGTTTTGTAGGTTCTTAGCCTATCTTCGTGACATATACAGTCAATTTCCCATTATTTCAATGAGTTGAATTTTTCAATCGGCCCCAGTTGGCACTACAGGTTTCATATCAACGATCGTTTTAACTTTTCCAATCGGGTCGGGGTTAATATTCAACGCAGTGTATATTTGTTTTTGTCTGGTTTCTGCTTTGCTTGTGGTTCGCAGGTGAATGATTGTATCGTTATCCGTGGGTAAAGTAATGGTCATGCGTTGCTGGGTCGACATCCTGTTGCGAATGCTTTCCCAGCTTAGATGGATGTCCTGCAATCTAAGTTGATAACGCAGTACATGTACCAGGTGGTAAGCTAATAATGTGATGAATAGGTGTCCGGTAACCCGCTCTTCTTTTTTGTGATAGACAGGGCGCAAGCCTAGCTCGGTTTTCAGGCTTCTAAAGGTCGCTTCAATCTCAGTCAGCATGGTATAGGTTAGCCATAACTGTTCTTCCGACCAGTCAGGGATATTCGTTCTTAGGCAGTAAACACCACAGTGCTTATCTTTTTGGTCACTTTCAGGTTTACGTTGCCATTCTATACCGATGGCTTTGTTTTTTTTGTCATCCGCGATAACGTTAATGGTGTAATCTGCAGCAACACGGCTATGTTTTTCACGTAGTCGTCCGATACGTTCCAGTATTTTGTCGTATTTTTTAAGGGTGCCTTTTTTGCTCAGACCTGTGTGCAGTTTTTCCAGGGCCTCTTCCAGACGAGCATGGAAGCGATTACGGATACCTTGTTCTTTTTTTGCTTTTTGTTCTGAATGACAATAGAGTCGGGTTTCCCCGGTTTCTTGATCAACTTCACGATAAACAACAACATTGCTGTCCCGGGTATCCCTGACCGCTACCGGAGTTTTCTGATCTCTTGGGTTTTTTACATGTTGTTCTCGACTGACAACGAGATAATGATAATCTTGTTCGATTAACCAGGCAATATTGTCAGCGCTGGCAATGCCGGCATCCATGATAACCACCGGCTTTATTTGATGAAAGGGATCCTTGTCTCGCAGTTCGTCAAGCATCAGTTTCAAGGTCGCGGGCTCACTGGCGTTGCCGGGAAAAACCTGACTACTCAATGGAAAGCCGTCACCATCCAGAACCAGCCCCAGAGTAACCAACGGGCAATCAGTGCGTTTCTCTTTAGAGCGACCGAATTTCGCTTTCGGGTTTCGGGCGCACTGGCCTTCAAAATAAGTATTGGTCAGATCGTACAATACAATCTTGCGGTTTAAATTGAACAACGTCTGCTCTCGGTCAGCCAGAAAATATTCAAGAGTTGCCTGATGTTTGAGTAGCTTGTCACTGACTGTATATAATCGCGTCAGGCTGGTGTTACCGTAGTCATGACCCAGTAATTCGCCCAGGCCTGTTCGATTTTGCAACCAGTCATGTGTTTGCAGTTCACTGCCGGGTGAAACCATACGTCCTATGATAGTGCCCAGGGCCGTCGCCGTATCTACTTTATTAAAGCCCAGCGCCATGAGTTTTTCGTCTAGCTGTAACTGCTGTGCGGCATGCAGTGCCAGGGTTTCAACACCAATACTACGGGCATTAATGGCTTCGACATGATTAATATCGACATGATGAAAATCTCGCGTTGTTGTTTTTGAATCTAGCGGTTGTGACAGTTTTGCAGTCATCAGTGAGCTATAGCGCTGGGCTGTTGCTTCCAGAAGTTGATTTAAATCATCGGCTAAATTGAATAGCTCTTCCTGATGTGGTTCCAAACCTTGCTGTAATTGTTCGATTCTGGCCGTCAGCAAGGGCCAGTACTTTTTATCAATCGTAAAGTCCGCACCTATATTGAGCAATGTACGTTGCTTGACTTGTTTTCCTATACGCACAGATTCTACAATGCGGTAAGTGAAATAAGCTGAGCCGTCTTCAAGGCTTTTTGTTTTGGTTCTTCGAATATACATACCACTAGCATCGGTGAAAAATCAGGGAAAATCAAGGGTCAGAGCAAGTTAAGATGGCACTACAGAGACCCTCAAAAAAACACCATTGATTCTAAAGGGATTTTTACGATGAATTTTTAATGCGAATTATAAATCAATGACTTGAAGGGTATAGCACCCCAAAGAGTCAAGACAGATTTTTCAACAATCCTTATTCCATATTCCTAAGCCGCTTCATTCTGCTGTTCATTAGCTAAAATACTTTCTCTATATACATTCATTGGTTTTTTATAGTCCAGGGTTTCATGAAACCGTTGATGATTATAAAACTCAATATAGTCATCAACATCTTCTATTAACGCTCTAATTGAACCATATTCATTTAAATAAATACGCTCACATTTTGCACTTCGCCAAAACCGTTCAATACAAATATTATCCGTTGCTCGTCCTTTTCCATCCATAGAAATAGTAATGCCTTTGTTTTTTAGTCGTTGGGTATGAATTTCACTGGTGTATTGACTGCCTTGATCCGTATTAAAAATTTCAGGTGTTCCGTAGAGAGAAAGCGCTTCATCTAATACATCCATAACTAAAAAAGAATCCATTGTGTTTGATATTTTATGGGCGAGCACTGCTTTTGAGTGCCAATCAATAATCGCCGCTAAATAAACCATCCCTTCTTTGGTTTTAATATAGGTTATATCTGTACTCCAAACTTGGTTAGCGTGTGATATATCAAGATCTCTAAGCTTATAAGTATATTTTTTATGTTCTTTTATGGGGATCGTTGTATTGACTTGTTTTACCGCTAATACGGCTTTCAAGCCCATCTGCTGCCGATAACTCGCCACCGTGTTTAAACTGACTTTAAAACCACCTTCAAGCAACTGCTGGTGTACTTTAGCCGCACCATAAATAGGGATGTCTTTAAAAATGTGATTAATCTGAGTTTTGATCTCTTCTTTCTTTTTATTCTCTCTTTTTTTGTAATAGAGATTGCTTCTATTTAATCCTAATAATGCACACTGCTGTGTTAGAGGTAGAGTGTTAAGCTTGGGCTCAATCAACTGTTTTCTATCAGATGAGTCCAAGCTTTTTAGCTTTTTTTCGAGCCACTCCTTTTCAACCGTCATTTTTCCTACGATTTTTGTGAGCATCTCATTTTGTTCTTGAGCTGCTAATAGATCCTCTTTGTAATCTTTAACGGCTTTGGAGGGCTCCATTGCTATTTCTGCATTGTCTAAGAATATTTTTTTCCAGTTTTGTAGGTTCTTAGGTGTGATGTTATTTGCACTGGCAATTTCTTGCAGTGTTTTTTCATTCTTTAAAACTTCTAATACCAACTTGCTTTTAAATTCAGCACTGTAGACCGTTCTTTTTCTGCTCATTTTAATACTCCAATTTTTTACAAATAGTAACTAATTTGGAATAAGATTGCTTTGATTTCTTGTCTGGATTTGCTGGGGGATTATACTTTATCTTTCTAAGCTATTGATTCATCGGTTTAAGCGATTTTTTGTCGAAAAATTCTCTTTAAAATCAATGGTGTTTTTTTTGAAAGTTTTATAGTGCCATTTATATTATTTTTGTCGATAAATTCATTGACTTTTGTCAAAAAAATCATCATTATTTGAGTGTAATTTACATTCGACAAAAATACTCTAAAAAATTCAACATTTTATACAAAAAACACAAAATCTGTAGTGCCAACTGGCTATTTTTAAAATTTCAACCAATTGATTTATAACAACTACATCATCAATAGTGACGAAGATGGGTTAGGGCCAACAGCATCATTAAAGTATTGTTCTGCTGGGTGAAGGTAAGAGTTTGATGGCAATGGGATGGAAAAACTTGAACATCGAGTGTTAATTTATATAGGCGTAAGATTGTCATTTTTGGCTTAAATTTAACTTTGCGAAGGTATTGTGCTATAGTAAAATAGAATTTTTTTAAAATTCTATTTATAGTGAGTGAATCTATTCCCTCTTAAATCTTAGACAATTTTTTTGTAAGGAAAAGAAAATGAAAACTGAAATAAATTTTCAAAAAAAGACTTAGAGAAAATTCGTGGCCTTGTAAAAAACATACAGGCGAAAGAACGTAAAAATGGCATTGGACCAATGTCATATACACGCTAATTATTTCCAATAACTGAAGTTTCCCAATTATTGAGTAGCTGAAATACACAATGCTGGTGTATCGAGGTTTATTTTAGGTGGTTTTGCCATGTTTATAGCAAACCCCTACTTAATTCCCCTTAGGCAATAGCATTTGAAACGAATGAAAAGACTATTTTTTTCATATAGTTGTAGCATAGCTTCAATTTTACCATAAATAATTATTGGGAAACTTCAGTTTCCAATAATATACGTGATGAAATACAAATTTCATCACGTATATTATTGGCTCTATGTGAAATACAGTGGGTAGTCGAATTTTAACTTACCACAAAGAAAGTAAATCATATTGATAAAATTATTAATATTACGATAACCTCTTGCTCGCCGTTTGGCCAGTTGGACCTTGCTATTAATTCCCCAAGAATTCCATTTGTAATCTTCGTTTCAACGAAATGAATAATGCCAGACCAATGGCTCGAACGGTCTTTACAAACTTCATAAATGCTGAGATTTTAGGTTTTTCTACTTCTTCACACCACTGCTTTAGAAAGGCTTCAGCCGATACTTTATCGGGCATTGACCATAAATCATTAAAAAGCTCTTTCAATCGATATGCCTGCCCTAACGTAGGATATATACTCAAAATTATTGAAGGTGCTTGAAAAATTAATGAAATCAATGCAAGCTACAGATCATGAAAATTACACTGAGTTCAAAGGATAAAAAAGCGTTAGAGTTACATCACAGTAAAGTGCGTGATGTGCGCGAGAGCGACCGAATTAAAGCGGTCTTATTAAGCTCAGAAAACTGGTCAGTTTCTCAGATTTCTCAAGCATTACGCAAACATGAAACAACGATTCTTCGTCATCTCCGTGACTTCCAAAAAACACAAAAATTGAAACCTGAAAATGGTGTTTCAAAGAGTTATTTGTCATCAGAGCAAACCGATGAATTAACAGGTTATTTATTAGGTATTACCTATGTCCATGTACACCATATTGTTTGATTATGTCGTCAAGACGTTTGGGGAGTCGCTATTTTTGCGAAAGCTTGTTTTGGGCATCCCAGCCCAAGCAAGCAGCAAAAACTTAACGCGACCACTTATGCCTCCGGCGGCCCCGATTCGTCCTCGTCCCTCGTCCCGACCCAACAAGGGGTCGGAACATAGGCTCCAAATGACTTGACGCCGTGTCGGATGGCCTTTTATTTTGTCTCCACCTTCGCTAACGCTCAGACTCCGACAAAACAACGGCCCTACGGCTATCGCGGACTAAAAATCATCACTTCGCTTAGGCTACGTTTCCCTGATTTTCAGCGATAGCGTTCAATACAGTGTCTCTGGCATGACTCAATGGTTACATCAGAATGGATTTAGTTATAAACAGCCTAAAGGAGTTCCACGCAAATTTAATCCTGAGAAACAGGCTCAATTTATCCATGACTATAAAAAGCTCAGGCTGA